>NZ_QUHB01000001.1 GCF_003479405.1 Eubacterium sp. AF16-48
AAAGTAAATTCCACTGTGAGATGGGAGAGTGGAATTTAAAATTTTAATTTTGGATTAAACCTATAGATAATTTTCAAACTTGACAGTAATATTTTTGTATGTTAAAATTTGAATGTTGTAAAGGCAATGAATGTGTAAGTAGACAGCTGTTTTCTTTAAGAGAGAGAGACTCACCGGCTGAAAGGTCTCTTAAGTTCAGACAGTGGTTGAATTTCCCACAGGAGCCGCACTTATGAACGGATTCCTTAGTAGTTTGTGACGTGAGAGGCGCGTTAAGCATAAATGAGAGTTTACGGATATTATTCGTGAGAATATGGGTGGTACCGCGGAAGTGTATATTTCGTCCCTGCATCGTATGATGCAGGGACTTTTTGCGTTAGCAATAAAGAAAATTATTTATTAAAATAAAGATGAAAGGACAGGTAACATGAAGGAGAGATTAGAAGCAATTAAACAGGAAACAATTGCAAAAATCAAAAATGCCGAAGATTTAAATATTCTTAATGACATAAGAGTAGAAATCCTTGGAAAGAAGGGACAACTGACAGAAGTTCTTAAGGGAATGAAGGATGTTGCTCCGGAAGACAGACCAAAGGTAGGTCAGATGGTTAATGATACAAGAAAAGCCATTGAGGAAAAAATGGAGGAAGTTAAAGCCCAGTTACAGGAGAAGGCAAGAGAAGCAAAACTTAAGGCAGAGGTTATTGATGTTACACTTCCTGCTAAAAAGAACAAAATAGGACATAAGCATCCTAACACATTGGCATTAGAGGAATTGCAGCGTATATTTGTGGGAATGGGATACGAAGTGGTAGAAGGTCCTGAAGTGGAATACGACTATTACAACTTTGAGGCACTTAATATACCGGCAAATCATCCGGCTAAAGATGAACAGGATACATTTTATATTAATAAAAATATCGTTCTTAGAACACAGACTTCATCAGTTCAGGCAAGAGTAATGGAGAAAACACAGCCACCTATCAGAATTATTTCACCAGGCAGGGTTTTCCGTTCAGATCAGGTAGATGCAACACATTCACCATCATTCCATCAGGTTGAAGGTCTTGCAATTGACAAAAACATTAACTTTGCAGATTTAAAGGGAACGTTACAGGAATTTGCCAAGGAGTTGTTTGGACCTGATACAAAGACTAAATTCAGACCTCATCACTTCCCGTTTACGGAGCCAAGTGCAGAAATGGATGTTTCATGCTTTAAATGTGGAGGAAAGGGATGCAGATTCTGTAAAGGCGAAGGCTGGATTGAAATTTTAGGATGTGGTATGGTACATCCTCACGTACTTGAAATGTGTGGAATTGATCCTGAAAAATATCAGGGATTTGCATTTGGAGTAGGATTAGAGAGAATAGCATTGTTAAAATATGAAATAGATGATATGAGACTGTTATACGAAAACGATGACCGTTTCTTAAATCAGTTCTAAAGGAAAGGAGTTTACAATAATGAATACACCATTATCTTGGATAAAAGCATATGTTCCTGAACTTGAATGCAGCGATCAGGAGTATATGGATGCAATGACTTTATCAGGAACAAAATGTGAAGGCTACGAGAGATTAGATGCTGATCTTGACAAAATCGTTGTAGGACAGATTGAAAAAATAGAAAGACATCCGGATGCAGATAAGTTAGTTATTTGTCAGGTAAATATAGGAACAGAAACTATTCAGATAGTTACAGGAGCACCAAATGTTGAAGAAGGTCAGAAAGTTCCTGTAGTTTTAGATGGAGGAAGAGTTGCCGGAGGACATGACGGCTCAAGAACACCGGGAGGAATTAAGATTAAGAAGGGCAAGCTTAGAGGAATAGAATCCTATGGTATGATGTGCTCTATTGAAGAGTTAGGCTCATCAAGGGATTATTATCCAAAGGCACCTGAAAACGGTATATATGTATTTGATGATGATGTGGAAGTAGGGGCTGATGCTGTAGAAGTGTTAGGTCTTCATGATACAGTATTTGAATACGAAATCACGTCTAACAGAGTTGACTGTTACAGTGTAATGGGTATTGCAAGGGAAGCAGCAGCTACATTTAAAAAGCCTTTTGTGGCACCAAAAACAGCTCCTGT
Organism: Eubacterium sp. AF16-48; assembly: GCF_003479405.1. GTDB lineage: Bacteria > Bacillota > Clostridia > Lachnospirales > Lachnospiraceae > Eubacterium_G > Eubacterium_G segne. The sequence goes on from NZ_QUHB01000001.1 coordinate 2,096, forward strand.
GGGAAAAGACGGAGATGTAAATGATTACATTTCAGTTGAAATTAAAGATAGGGATTTATGTAAAAGATATTGTGCAAAGGTAGTAAAAAATGTAAAAATAGCTCCGTCACCGGAATGGATGCAGAGACGTCTTGCAAAAATGGGTATCAGACCTATTAACAATCTTGTAGATATTACAAATTATGTAATGGAAGAGTTTGGACAACCAATGCATGCTTATGACTTATCAACAATAGCAGGAAATAAAATTGTTGTAAGACGTGCAAATGATGGAGAAACATTTGAAACATTAGATGGTCAGGAAAGAAAATTAGACAGCGAAATGCTTATGATTTGCGATGGTGAAAAGCCTGTAGGCTTAGCAGGAATCATGGGTGGAGAAAATTCAAAAATAAATGATGATGTTAAGGATATGCTTTTTGAGGCAGCATGTTTTGATGGCACCAACATCCGTCTTTCATCAAAGAGAGTAGGACTTAGAACTGATGCATCAGGAAAGTTTGAAAAGGGACTTGACCCTAATAATGCAGAGGATGCAATTAACAGAGCATGTGAGCTTATTGAAGAGTTAGGTGCCGGTGAGGTTGTTGCAGGTATGGTAGATGTATATCCTGAAAAGAAGGAGGAACATACTATTAAATTTGATCCTGATTATGTAAATAAACTTATTGGATTTAATCTTACAGAGGAGCAGATGGTAAGTTATTTCCCTGCTCTTGAGCTGAAATATGATGCTGCAACTAAGACAATTACGGTACCTACATTCAGACAGGATTTAATTGGTATGTGCGATATTGCTGAAGAAGTGGCAAGATTTTACGGATATGCCAACATTCCTACAGCACTTCCAAGTGGAGAGGCAACAGCAGGAAAATTATCCTATAAATTAAGAATAGATGAAATTGCAAGAAGAGTAGCTCTTTACTGTGGATTTTCACAGGGAATGTCATATTCATTTGAAAGCCCGAAGGTTTATGACAAATTGCTACTTCCTATGGATTCTGATATGAGAAAATCCATTGTTATCTCAAATCCTTTAGGAGAAGATTTCAGTGTTATGAGAACATCATCTCTTGGAGGTATGCTTACATCATTAGCTACAAACTACAACAGAAGAAACAAAGACGTAAGACTTTTTGAAATGGGAAATATTTATCTTCCAAAAGCTTTACCACTTACAGAGCTTCCTGATGAAAGAATGCAGTTTACACTAGGATTTTATGGTGATGGTGATTTCTTTACAATGAAAGGTGTTGTGGAAGAATTTTTAGAGCAGGTAGGAATGAAGGACAGAGTACACTATGATGCTGATGCAGGTAAATCATTCCTTCATCCGGGACGTCAGGCTAACATAGTTTATGACGGAAATGTTATTGGATATTTAGGAGAAGTTCATCCTACAGTATGTGAAAATTATGACATGAAAACAAGAGCATATATTGCAGTTATTGACATGCCATATGTATATGAAATGTCTTCATTTGATAAGAAATATGAGGGCATTGCCAAATTCCCTGCTGTCACAAGAGATATTTCAATGGTAGTTCCAAAGAATATTTTAGTGGGACAGATAGAGGAAGTTATTGAAAAGAGCGGCGGAAAGAATCTTGAAAGCTACAGTCTCTTTGACATATATGAAGGAGACCAGATTGAAGAAGGATTCAAGTCAGTTGCTTATTCAATAGTATTTAGGGCAAAGGACAGAACATTAGAGGAAAATGATGTTTCAAGTGCAATGAAGAAGATTCTTAAAGGACTTGAAGAAATGGGAATCCAGCTTAGAGGATAGAACCTTAAGGGTAAGTTGATTAAGACAGGCATATCATAAGTGGTGAAAACTACAATGGTATGTCTGTTTTTATAAGAATCTAAAAAATAGAAGGGGAAAATGTGAAAAAACACCATTATATTTAGCTTATGAAACAGATAAACTTCTTTAGTATTTTACAAAGCTTAAAAGATATTGTAAACTAGTAGGCGGACAATAAAACAAGAGGTGATAAAAGTGAAGTTTTTGATACAGCGTGTAACTGATGCTAATGTTTCCGTAGATGGAAAAGTAGTTGGCAAAATAGGAAAAGGATTTATGGTTTTTATAGGAATTGCCGGTACGGACACTGTGGAAATTGCTGATAAAATGATTAAAAAACTAATTGGAATGAGAATTTTTGAAGATGAAAATGGGAAAACCAATTTAGCTTTAAAGGACGTAGGTGGAGAGCTGCTTCTTATTTCACAGTTTACTTTATATAGTGATTGTAAAAAAGGTAACAGACCTTCATTTGTAAACGCCGGTGCACCGGATATGGCAGATGAAATGTACCAATATATTATATCACAGTGCAAAAAAGAAATAGATGTAGTTGAAAAGGGAATATTTGGAGCGGATATGAAGGTAAGCCTTGTAAATGACGGACCTTTTACCATTGTGTTAGATAGTGATGAAATAATAAAGAACAAATAGAAAAGAGGATATATTATGTGTAGCGAAAATAAAATGAGTTTACATGATTATTATTATGATTTGCCTGAGGAGTTAATTGCTCAGGATCCTTTAGAGGATAGAAGCAGTTCCAGACTTATGGTACTTGATAAGGAAACAGGGAATGTGGAGCATCACGTATTTAAGGAAATAATAGATTATTTAAATCCGGGAGACTGCCTTGTTATAAATGATACAAAGGTTTTGCCTGCAAGATTGTATGGAAACAAAGTAGGAACAGACGCAAAAATCGAAGTTCTTCTTTTAAAGAGGCGTGAAAAGGATGTGTGGGAAACTTTAGTTAAGCCCGGCAAAAAATGTAAGCCGGGAACTGTTATTAACTTTGGCGACGGCATTCTTACAGGAGAAGTTATTGATGTAGTTGAGGAAGGAAACCGACTTATTAAGTTTAATTATGAGGGAATATTTGAGGAAGTATTAGACAGGTTGGGTGAAATGCCTCTTCCACCATATATTACCCACAAACTTAAAGATAAAAGCAGATACCAGACGGTATATGCCAAGTATGAAGGCTCAGCGGCAGCACCAACGGCGGGACTTCATTTTACTAAGGAATTATTAGAAAAAATCAGGGAAAAGGGTGTTAAAATTGCCCACGTTACCCTTCATGTGGGACTGGGAACTTTCAGACCGGTAAAGGTTGACAATATTTTGGAACATCATATGCATTCAGAGTTTTATATGGTGGATGAAGAAGATGCTAATCTCATTAATACATGTAAAGAAAATGGTGGACGCATTATTTCAGTTGGAACTACCAGTACCAGAACATTAGAAACAGTAACAGATGAAAATGGAGTGGTACATGAAGGTAGTGGATGGACACAGATTTTCATTTATCCGGGATATAAGTTTAAGGCAATTGATTGTCTTATTACCAATTTCCATTTGCCTGAATCAACACTTATTATGTTAGTGTCAGCTTTAGCCGGTAGGGAAAAGGTACTTAATGCTTATGAAATTGCAGTTAAGGAAAAATACAGATTTTTCAGCTTTGGCGATGCTATGTTTATAAAATAGGATGAATGGGAGAAAACCAGTTGGATACTTATAAGGTAAAAAGAATTAAGGATAAAAGAAACATTGATGTTGTGGTTCCCGGCTCAAAAAGCATTACAAACCGTGCACTTATGTTGGCAGCTTTATCACAGGGAAAATGCAGACTTAAAGGGGTGCTGTTTAGTGATGATTCCAGGGCGTTTTTAGATTGTCTTGTAAGCTTAGGATTTGACGTTAATATTAATGAATCTGAAAAACAGGTAATTATACAAGGGGAAAATGGAAATATTCCCAATAAAAATGCATGTATAAATGTACGAAGTGCAGGAACTGCCGCAAGATTTATGACTGTTTTGTTAGCAGTGGCAGGTGGAAATTATACTCTTAATTCTTCTGAACAGATGAAGAAACGTCCTATGGAAGAGTTAATTAATGTTTTAAGACAGTGTGGTGTAACTATTAATTGTCTTGAAAAAGAAGGTCATTTTCCTTTTGAAATTCATTCTAAGGGAATAAAAAACACAAAGGTTGAAATAGATACTACCAAAAGCAGTCAGTATGCCAGCGGATTAATGATGGCAGGCGTTATAAACGGGTTAACAGTTACTCTTACAGGCTCCAGAACCAAGGGTGCTTACATTAAAATAACTGAAAACTTAATGAGACAGTTTGGAATTAAGTATTTAAGAACCGATGATACATATGTGATAGAAAATGTCGGATTTAGCTGTAGCGATTACTATATTGAACCTGATATGTCAGCAGCATGTTATTTTTACGCCATGGCAGCTATTTTAAAGACAAAAGCAAGAGTTTATCAGATACATTTAGATTCCATGCAGGGAGATGTGAAATTTTTAAAGGTGTTAGAAAACTTAGGATGTATTGTAGCGGAATCTGAAGAAGGTGTAATTATTGACGGAAGTCAGATTAAAGAATATTCAGGCATAGACATTGATATGTCGGATTTTTCTGATCAGGCACTTACAATGGCAGTGGTGGCAGCCTTTGCCTCAACGCCAACTGTCATTAGAAATATCGGTCATATAAGGGGGCAGGAATCTGACAGGGTAGCAGTTATTGCCAATGAACTGAAAAAGATAGGCTGTGATACGGAAATTATTGAGGTAAACGGCAGAACTGATGTAAAAATAGTGCCGGGAAAATTACACGGTGCAGAAATTGAAACCTACGATGACCACAGGGTAGCCATGAGTTTTTCTCTTATTGGTCTTTTAGTAGAGGGAATAGTTATAAAGAATCCTTTATGTTGTAAAAAAACATTTGAAAATTATTTTGAGGTTCTTGATGAAATTACAAAATAACAAAGATTGGGAAGAAAAGAAAATATGGGTAAATATATTTTATTTGATATGGATGGTGTTTTGGTAAATACCGAACCTATGCATTTTGAAATATGGAAAAAGGTATTTAAGGAAAAAGGAATAGATATTGATTACGAACATTATAAAGGCTGTATCGGTTCTACAAGAAGCTTTTTGTATAACCTTATAAAAGAGGGATATGGAGTGGATGTAAGCGTATATACGGATTTGCCGGAAAGATTTTCCCAGGTTAAGGATGAGATGCTTAAGGAAAAAGGTATTCCGAGAATAGAGGGTGCAGTGGAAACAATAAAATATCTTTATGATAAAGGCTATGAAATGGCAGTGGCATCTTCTTCATCTCAGGATTATATTGAAAGCCAGATGAAAACCCTGGGAATAGATAAATGCTTTAAACTTTTGTTTAGTGCGGAAAATGTGGAAAAACCAAAGCCGGCTCCTGATGTTTTCCTGGTAGCAGCAGAAAAACTTGGTGGAAAGCCGGCGGAATGTACTGTTGTAGAGGATTCTGCAAATGGAAGCAGAGCTGCAAAAACAGCAGGAATGACCTGCATTGGATTTAGAAATCCTGATTCAGGAAATCAGGATTTAAGTGTTGCAGATAAAATTATTTACAAAATCACAGAGCTGAAAGATATTTTCTAGTTTATTTTTTCTTAAAAACCTTGTATCTGTGTCTTTCAAGCTGTTCAATAGCTTTATTTGCAGAGGATTCATCATAAAATGAGATTTTAAGGACCCCTTCCTGATGTTCTCTGTTGTGAATGATTCCGATATTTTTAATGCTAATGCCATTAGTAGCTAATATGGTAGCTATGGTTGCAATAGCACCGGACTCATCAATAATATCACAGAAAACGCTATAGCTTCTCTGGATAATACTATTGTTATGCTCATCTAAATTATCACGATAATCACGGCTTTCGGCTATCATATTATTGATAGCCCTGCCGTCTTTTTTATCTAATTCATTTTGAACCTTCTTTAAGTCCTCAATATATAGTCCTAACATTTCGCTAATGTTAATATTGTTTGTCATACATATTTGCTCCCACATTTCAGGAGAAGAGGAGGCAATACGTGTAATATCCTTAAATCCTCCTGCTGCAAAGGTTTTCATATATTCAAGAGGGCTGTCATTATGCTTTACTAAATTAACCAGACTTGAAGCAATAAGATGCGGCAAATGACTTACCGCAGCAACTACACGGTCATGTTCCTTATAGGATATTTCAATAGGAATGGCTCCTATGTCAGAAACTATTTTGGAGTATTCCTTAACATATTTATTATCAACGCTATCTGTAGGCGTAACAGGATAGTAAGCATTTTCCAAAAGGCGGTCATTGGAAAACTCATAGCCTGTCTTTTCAGAGCCGGCCATAGGATGTCCTCCAATAAAATTCTTCTCCATGTTCAGTTTTTTAATGGCGGCATGAATGTTACTTTTTACGCTTCCCACATCGGTAATAATACAATCATCCTTAATAATATTCTTTAATAATGAAAGGTATTCCACATTTTTTTCCACCGGGGTACACAAAAATATGTAATCACATTCCCTAAAGGTATCATCAACACAATCTACGGCAATGTTTGCAGTACCGTCATTCATTGCCATTACCCTTGGCTTTGCACCGCGATTGTAGACTATAATTTTACAGCCGGGATATACACGGCGAAGGGCTTTAGCCACTGAACCTCCAATTAATCCTATTCCAATAAATCCATATGTTAAACTATCTGTATTTCTCATAAAAACTCCATTCTGTTGTTAGTTAATTTATACTTTTGATACTTACATTGTAAATTATAAACGAAAAAATAAAATAATCAATTATCCTGTTATTAGAATATAATTACTTCAACACTTTAAAGTTTAACACTTTAAAGCAAACAAATCAAGAGAAAAGTGAATCTGAAAAACATTCTTATGTGATGAATATAAAATATAATACCTTATAAAAAAATTACACTACTTGTAGGGAGAAAATAATTTAGATATAAATAATCTATAAAAGTATATTTATAAGTGGAGGGATTTATTTTGAAGAAATATTTATGCTTGATTTTTGTTGTTACATTACTGTTAATATCAGGTAGTGCAACATATGCTAACACACCTGAGGAGTTATACTATGGCTCAGGAGCTATACGTTCTATGTCAATGAAAGATGACGGAACGGTAATTGGCGGAAGGAGCAGTGGTCATACAATAGAAGTATGGACAAGCTCAAACAGAGGGGAAAACTGGACTAAAATAGGTACAGTGGCAAGCAATGACAACATTAATTATGGTGATGTTATGTTTATGGCTGTTTCAGGGACAGATAAGGTGTATTGTGCATTTCGTGAAAAAAATGCAGAGGGTAAATATTCAGTTGTTGTATGTAGAAGTGATAATGGTGGGTATAACTGGGTATATGACAGCACCGTAATTTCAGGATGTAGTCAGTTTGTAGGTGCTCCGTGGCTGTTTGTGACACAAAATGGAGATATGCAGTGTTATTATGATTCGGAACCTCTGGCTGCTGAAAATGGTGTATCCGGTGCACAGTGGATTGCAATGCAGGGAAGAGATGGTCTTACGGGAGCATGGAATAAGTACGGCGTAGTTGCTGCTTCAAGAGATGCTAATTCATCTAAATTTGTAAGAGACGGAATGGCATCTGTAGTTGATTTAGGAAATAATAGAATCATGGTTGTGACGGAAGGTATTGAAGATAATAAATCGGGGGGCGTGTATTCTAACGTGGTAAGGGCAATACAGTCTAATGATGGAGGATATACGTGGAACTATTCAGGAAGAAAAATAGTTTATCAGTCAACCATAGATTCGGAATCCGGTAGAAGATATAATGCATATTGTCCTATGGCTGTCAGAGTTGGTAACGGACCTGTAGGCGTGGTATTTTGCACTGATGAGGATTTCAAAGGCACACCGGATTCATCTTCAGAGAATGTGTCAAAGAGAAGAACTCATATTAAATACATAAGAACAATGGATAATTTTGAAACCTGGGGGCTTTTAACCGACATATGGACAGGAGGTTCTAAAGCATATGCTCCGGGAATTGTGGAAACCTCACGAAATAACATTTTAATTTCCATAGATCATTTTTCGGGAAATCAACGTTTTTATCATATGGATACTTTAGGAAAAAATAATAATTATGAGGTAATACCGGGAACAGGAAATTTATTATACAGCACAAATTTTGGAGATTCATATGGTCTTGATTTTTATCCGGGATTAGTTTCAAATACCCCTGTATATAATGAAAATGTTATGTCCATTAATGGAGGAAATTCCAACAAGGTAGTTGTGTCAGGAAATGAATTTACTGATTTTGTTGTAGAGGCGGATATAAGCGTAAAGGAAGATGGCAGTAAAGACAGCAATCAGGGGGGGATAATTTTTAGGGTAAACAATCCTTACAGTAGTGTTTCAGATGGTTATGACGGATATTATTTTGGAATAGATGCACTGAAAAAAGAAGTGATTTTGGGAAAAGTCCATCAAAATAAATGGACTGAAATTGCAAAGAAGAAAATGACAATTGAATACAATAAATATTATCGTGTATCTGTAGCAGTGGCAGGGAATGAAATAAAAGGATATGTTAATTATAATGGTGAAAATTATGCCAAAATAGTGGCAGTTGATAATGATTTTTCAAGCGGTACAGTAGGATTTAGACATTGGCTTTCAGGAGCTTCATTTAAAAATTTAAGTGTATTTGAATATAATCCAAAAACACCGGAAAAAACATATACCAATTCAGTTTTAAATTCCTGCGCAGACCCGGATGTGTTGTATTACAAGGGTATGTATTATTTATATGCAACTAATACGGAAAATGCTAATTTAGGATTTAAAGTGTATTCATCTACTGACTTAGTTAATTGGACAGACAGAGGATGGGCATTATCTAAAAATGATGTATATGGTGACAGTGGATTTTGGGCACCGGATTTAATAGAAAAAGACGGTAAGTTTTATATGTATTACGTTGCAAATGAACATTTAAGTGTTGCAACAAGTGACTCACCTCTTGGACCATTTACCCAGACGAAGGAGGAACAGAAGCCTATGCATGAGGGTAAAGAAATAGACGCTCATGTGTTTAAGGATGATGATGGACAATACTATATATATTTTGTAAGGTTTTATGGAAAAAGCGGAGTAAGTGACGGTAATTACATTTATGGTGCAAAGCTTAATTCAGATATGAGAACCATGGATGATTCTACAATTACATGTCTTATTTCGCCGGAAGAAGCATGGGAAACAAATAAGGCAAAGGTAGCGGAAGGGCCGTTTATGCTAAAAAAGGACGGAGTGTATTACCTTACATATTCAGGTTCCCACTTTGAAAGTGATTATTATGGAAGTGGATATGCAACTGCCACCAGCCCGCTTGGAAATTATACAAAATATGAAAATAATCCTATTATGCAGTCTAATACATTAGTACATGGTGCAGGACATCATGGAATAGTGTCTTCACCTGATGGAAGTGAGATGTTTATTGTATATCATTGCCACAGTAGTCTTACTAAAACAGAACCAAGAAGACTTTGTATAGACAGGATTCATTTTACAAAGGATGATGCTGGAAAAACGGTTTTGGAGGTATATGGACCAACCATTACCCCACAGGGAATTCCAAAATCAGGCAATACCATTAGTAAGGGAATAGAAATAAACGGATATCAGATTAGTGCAACATTAGGTGGAATGAGAACTGTGTACTCAGTAGATTCCGTAATAAATCAAAAGGAAGTTATAGGATATGGTATGCTTTATTCATTAGCTGACTATGCAGATGAAGAGGATATGCATGTTGGAAGCAGCAGTAAATATGTTAAAAGCGTGGAGGGAACAAAAAACGGACAGCTGTCAATAAATGCTTCCGACTCGGATATAGCCTCAAGTTATGCAATGACAGTGTGTTTTACATCAAAACAGGCAGCTGAGTATACAGACAAATGGACAGTGAAGGCATATGCAAAGTTAATTGACGGGACATATGTATATAGTGATGCAAAAACATTTTGTGCTTATGATGTGGCAGATATATTGTATAAAAATAGTATGATGAATAATATATCAGCTCACAATTATTTGTACGAAAATATACTGACTTTAGTTAATAAAGAGTACACTAAGGTCGAGTATTCTAAAAGTTCTGTTGTAAGATAATTGTTAAAATATTAACCTTTCTTGTATTGTCATATTTTATAGAGTAAAATATATAAATATAGTTAGGGTGTTTGTACACCATCGGATATAAAATTGAATACAAGGAGGTACGGGATATGAATGTTTATAAGACATCGGATATCAGAAACGTTGTATTTCTTGGCCATGGTGGGGCGGGAAAGACAACTCTTGCAGAAGCCGTGGCATATGCTACAGGAGTTATTACCCGAAAAGGACGTGTAGAAGACGGTAATACCATTAGCGACTATGATAAAGAGGAAATAAACAGGAAGTTCTCAATTAGTGCGTCGGTTATACCTGTGGAGTGGAACGGACTTAAGATTAACATTCTTGATGCACCGGGATACTTTGATTTTGTAGGGCAGTTAGAGGATGCCATGAGCGTGGCAGATGCGGCGGTTATTGTGGTAAACGGTAAGGCAGGAGTTGAAGTAGGAACCATTAAGGCATGGGAAATATGTGAGAGAAGACGTATTCCAAGAATATTTTTTGTTACTAACATGGATTCACCAAATGCCAAATACATGGAAACTGTAGAGCAGTTAAAGGAGCATTTCGGAAAGAAAGTAGCACCATTTCATCTTCCTATTTTAGAAAATGACAAACTTACGGGATATGTTAATGTGGTAAAAATGGGAGGAAGAAAATTCTTAGATGATGCAGGTAATTATACTGAAAGAGATATTCCTGATAGTGTGAAACCAAAGTTAGAGCCTGTCAGGGAGCAGTTAATGGAGGCTGTGGCTGAATCTGATGAAGAGTTAATGGATAAATATTTTGCTGGGGAAGAGTTTACATATGAGGAAATATCAAAGGCTCTTCGTAAAAGTGTAATAAGCTGTGATATTGTTCCGGTTCAGATAGGTTCAGGTGTAAGCTGTCAGGGAGTAAACAGCTTTCTTCAAACCTGTGAAAAATATTTTCCTAGTGCTAATAAGGCAGAGGTGCTTAAAAAGGCAACCAATGTAGATACAGGTGAAGAGGTAGTGGCGGATTTTGACTGCAACAAGCCTGTTTCAGCATATGTTTTTAAGACTATTATGGATCCTTTTGTTGGAAAATACTCCCTGGTAAAAGTTCGTACAGGGATACTGAAAGCCGGAGATACAGTTTATAATGCCACAAAGGATGTGGAAGAGAAACTTGCCAAATTATATGTTATGCGGGGAAAGAATGTAATTGAGGTTGACAGATTGTATTCAGGAGACATTGGCGCGATAGGAAAGCTGGCATCCACCAGAACCGGCGATACTTTATCTACAAGGCAGTGGCCTATAGAATATCATCCGACAACAATGTCAAAGCCTTATACATATATGGCATATCGTGCTGTAAATAAAGGTGATGAAGATAAAATGGCACAGGCTCTTACCAAGCTTTGCATTGAGGATTTAACACTGAAAACCGTATCAGATGAAGAAAACAGACAGTCGTTGATTTATGGAATCGGGGAACAGCAGTTGCAGATTGTGGCCTCAAAGCTTGAAGACAGGTATAAGGTAAAGGTGGAACTTACAAAGCCAAGAATAGCTTTCAGGGAAACCATAAGAAAGAAGGCACAGGTACAGGGAAAACATAAAAAACAGTCAGGAGGACACGGACAGTACGGAGATGTTGTTATGGAGTTTGAACCTTCAGGGGATTTGTCAAAACCATATATTTTTGAAGAAAAGATATTTGGTGGAGCTGTACCTAAGAATTTCTTCCCAGCGGTGGAAAAAGGTTTACAGGAATGTGTTAAGGCAGGACCGTTAGCAGGTTATCCTGTAGTGGGAGTTAAGGCAACTTTAACAGATGGTTCCTATCACCCGGTGGATTCTTCAGAAATGGCATTTAAAATGGCAACCATTATTGCATTTAAGAAAGGATTTCTGGAGGCAGGACCTGTTTTGTTAGAGCCGATTGCTTTACTTAGTGTTACGGCACCTGATAAGTATTCAGGAGACATAATGGGAGATTTAAATAAAAGACGGGGACGAATACTTAATATGACTCCAAAGGACGGAAAGCAGTTAATAGAAGCAGAAGTCCCTATGTTAGAGTTATATGGATATTCTACATCCCTTCGTTCCATAACCGGTGGAAGTGGTGAATTTGAATATGTTGTATCCCGTTATGAACAGGCACCTCCTGATGTTCAGGAAAAACAGATACAGGACAATGCTTAAAAATAATCAAGGGGAAAGAGTAAATCTCACCTTGACAATATGAAATATAAATTTTAGAATAAAGGAAACCGTTGACTAAGAGTAAGTAGTCATGTGAGATGTTTTTCAGAGAGTTGCCGTTTGGTGTGAGGCAATAGACTATCAGTGATGAATGGACTTAGGAGGGCAGCTTGAAACTATTTAGATGGAAGTAGACGCTGACGGAGACTCACCGTTAAAAGAGAGCGCATATGATGGTATGCAGTGAGTGAATGTGTTATACATTAATTTGGGTGGCACCGCAGAAGTATTTTATGGCTTTTGTCCCTTAATATTTAAGGGACAAAGGCCTTTTCTTTTTGTTTATCCTATCAATGAGAAATTCCAAAATCTTTTGTCCCAAAATCATTATTATTTTTTGAGGAGGACATATGAACACACAGAAATTTGAAGAAATTGAACATTTACTTGAGGATTACAGCATGATTCCAATATGTAAGGAAATATATGCAGATGTAATCACACCTATTTCATTACTTAGGGAAATGGAGGTCTTTGGGAAAAACTTCTTTCTTTTAGAAAGTGTGGAGGGTGGAGAAAACATAAGAGAGGGAGATATTTTTCAGGGAGTTATTTCAAGACGTTTTGAAGCGGAATATAAGGGAAGCTTTTTAAATGCTTACAGAGTTTTGAGAACCACTAATCCTTCACCATATATGTATTTTATACAGTCAGAAGATATGCAGATAGCTGGAGCTTCTCCGGAAACCATGGTTAAGTTAGTGGATAGGGAACTTACAACATTTCCTGTGGCAGGAACAAGACCAAGGGAAAAACACAGGCGGAGGATATAGAAAATGAGAACAGCCTCATAAAAGATGAAAAGGAATTGGCTGAGCATAATATGTTAGTGGATTTGGCAAGAAATGATAATGATATAGGAAAGATTGCCCGGTACGGAAGCGTGTATGTGGAAGAATATATGAAAATACATAGATTTTCAAAGAATTAACCGGGCATTAAAAGCAAGTGCAAGGATGATAGGTGTTAATAACAGAGATTTAAAAACTTTCAAGGTTGATATTTCAAACAGTGAAAGACTTCGCAGGCTTGTTCCGGATAATGTATTGTTTATTGCAGAAAGCGGTATTAAAACCAACGAAGATATAAGAAGGCTTAAAGAAGCAAAAGTTAACGGAGTTCTTATTGGTGAGACGCTAATGAGGGCAAAAAATAAAAAAGAAATACTTGATGAATTGGCAAAATAGCAGAAAGGAAGAAAAGAGATGAGCAAAGGAAGATTTGGTATTCATGGCGGACAGTATGTTCCTGAAACATTAATGACAGCCATAAACGAAGTGGAAGAAGCATATGAATTTTATAAAAATGACAAAGGGTTTAATGAGGAATTAACAGATTTATTAAACAACTATGCAGGAAGACCGTCACTTTTGTATTATGCAGAAAAAATGACAAAGGATTTAGGGGGAGCAAAAATTTATTTAAAGCGTGAAGATTTAAATCATACAGGCTCCCATAAAATAAACAATGTTTTAGGACAGGTATTGCTGGCAAAAAAAATGGGAAAGACCCGTGTAATAGCAGAAACAGGAGCAGGACAGCATGGGGTGGCAACAGCAACGGCAGCATCTCTTATGGATATGGAATGTGAAATATTCATGGGAAAGGAAGATTGTGAGAGACAGGCATTAAATGTTTTCAGAATGGAACTTTTAGGGGCTAAGGTTCATGCAGTTACCAGTGGGACCATGACTCTTAAGGATGCCGTAAATGAGGCAATGAAGGAATGGACTAACAGAATGGATGATACATTGTATGTGTTAGGCTCAGTAATGGGACCTCATCCTTTTCCTACAATTGTAAGAGATTTTCAAAGTGTAATCAGTAAGGAAATTAAGGAGCAGTTAATGGAAAAAGAAGGAAGACTTCCTGATGCGGTTATTGCCTGTGTAGGTGGAGGCTCAAATGCCATGGGAGCATTTTATAATTTTATTGAGGATAAATCAGTTGAGTTAATAGGATGCGAGGCAGCAGGACTTGGAGTTGATAATCCTAAAAATGCAGCAACAGTGGCAAATGGAACAGAAGGTATATTTCATGGAATGAAATCACTGTTTTGTCAAAATGAAGACGGACAGATTGCACCGGTATATTCCATATCAGCAGGTCTGGATTATCCGGGAATAGGACCGGAACATGCCAATTTACATGATACGGGAAGAGCAAGATATGTTCCGATTACAGATGTGGAGGCAGTAGAGGCTTTTGAATATTTATCAAGAACAGAGGGAATTATTCCTGCAATTGAAAGTTCCCACGCCATTGCTTATGCAATGAAATACGCAAAAACATTAAGTAAGGACAAAATAGTAGTAATAAACGTGTCAGGACGTGGAGATAAAGACGTGGCTGCCATTGCAAGATATAGAGGAGTACAGATTTATGAGTAAGGTAAGTGGAGCATTTAAAAATGGAAAGGCATTTATAGCATTTATAACAGGGGGAGACCCGGATTTAGAAACAACAAAGAAGCTGATTTTAGAAATGCAGGATAAGGGTGCAGATATAATTGAAGTGGGAATACCTTTTTCAGACCCTATAGCAGAGGGAAGTGTTATTCAGGAGGCAGACCTTAGGGCATTAAAGGGAGGCTGTACAACTGACAAACTTTTTGATGCAATTAAGGAAATCAAAGATGAAGTACATATTCCTTTGGTTTTTATGACATATATTAATGTAATATTCAGATATGGAACAGAAAAGTTTATGAAAAGATGTGTGGAATGTGGAATTTTAGGGGTAATAGTTCCTGATTGTCCTTATGAGGAAAGAGAGGAATTAGCACCTTATTGTGATAAGGAAAACATAGATTTGATTCCACTTATTGCACCTACATCAAAAGAGAAAATTGCCAAAATTGCAAAATCAGCAAGGGGATTTGTATATGTGGTTTCATCTCTTGGAGTAACAGGGGTAAGAAGCAACATTACAACAGATATAGGGGCAATGACTAAAATAGTAAAAGAAAACACTGACGTTCCATGTGCCATAGGTTTGGGTATAGGTACGCCAAAGCAGGCAAAGGAAATGAGTGTATACGCTGAGGGTGTTATCGTAGGTAGTGCCATTGTTAAAATTGTGGCAAAATACGGAAAAGACAGTGTTTCATATGTAGGAGAATATGTGAAAGAAATGAAGGATGCCATAATATAAACTACACTTCTTGAAAAATGACGATAATGTTGTATAATATAAATTTGAGGTCGAAGGTATTTTTCAAAAATAAGCTTTTGATTGTTCAGACCTTTAGCATGAATAACATCACACAGAGGTAGAAATTTTGAGTGTAAAACATAAACTTCAAAACAAAAAACTAAAGAATGCTTTAATAATGATTATTGAAATTTTAATTGTTTCAGGCATAATTTTTGGCGTGCTGATGTACTTTCAGGGAAAGGTAAATAAAGAGGCTGAAAAAGCCGGCGGTCTTAGTGGTAAAGGTATAGAAAATGAGACTAAAAAGGCAGATGTTGAGGGCTTGGATGATTATTATATCCAGATTAATAAAAAGCTTAATGCTTTAATTGTTTACCGTTATTCAAAAGATAGGAATACAAAGACGGCATATAAGAGCTTTAGATGTTCCGTTGGACGTGATTTGAAAAAAGGAAAGTATAAAACATCAAAGACCTATTCCTGGCTTGATATTAATGGTAGCTGGCATAAAAACAACACTATGTTTGGAGACAGTTCCTGGATACAGTCGGCAGGATACAACAATAAGTATAACTATACTTTAAATAAAAGTTCATACAATGCAATTGGAAAGAAAAAAAGTTACGGAGCCTGTGTACTGTTAAGTGCAGGGGATTCTGACTGGATTTATGAAAATTGCAAAACAGGGACAGAGGTTTCTGTTGTAAACGGACAAAAGGGTGACAAATTACAGGTGCCTTTTGAAGAATTTACAAAGGCACAAAAGTATTGTGGCTGGGACCCTACCGACACAGAAAGTGACAATCCGTACATGAAAATAAAAAACGGAGAACTTGTAAGTGGTAGCGGTACTGTTTATGTGGAAAGAGGCTACAAACCTAATTATTTAGGTAATATTTTGTTATATGATGAAAATGGTAAAAACAAAACAGGTTTAGTTAAATACAATAAAATAAATACTGACGAAACAGGAGATATAAAGGTTACTTTTAAGTATAAGCTTTCTTCAAAAAAGACTTTAAAGCTTACACAGAAATTTAAGGTTATTGACACGATACCACCTAAGGTTTCATGTTCTAAGGATAGCTTTGTATATGAAGTTGCAAGTAAAGACAAAAAAGACATGAATAGTGAGTCTAACATAACTGACATAACTAATATGGTTAAGGCATGCGCCTCTACCAATGAAAGTGGAAGCAAAATAACCGTATATACAGTTAATAAGGATGAGTTAGATGAAGGAGAGTTTCCGGTAGTAATAAAAGCACAGGATTTGGCTGGAAATGTGGGTTCGTATCAGGTAATGGTGAAGATAGTTTTAAGAGATTCAGGCTCAAATAAGAAATATACACCGCCAAAGGATTTAGAAAAGGTAAGAAAGCAGAAAGCCGGTCTTGAAGAAACAACTAAAAAGCCGGAGAAAAAAAAGAAGAAAGAGAAAACAACAAAAGCTGTTTCACAGGATGAAACAGAAGAATAAAGGATAATAAAGTTAAATAAATTTGACTTTAAAATATAAGTGGATTAATACCACACCATATTATACATGCATTTTTTTAGGAGGAATTAAATTATGGCAACACCTTATAATCATAAGGAAATCGAAAAAAAGTGGCGTCATAATTGGGAAATATCACCAATTAATAAAGATACCACAAAACCAAAATACTATTGTCTTGATATGTTCCCATATCCGTCAGGTTCAGGTCTTCATGTAGGACACTGGAGAGGATATGTTATCAGCGATGTATGGAGCCGTTATAAGATGCTTCATGGATATCATATCATTCACCCTATGGGATGGGATGCTTTTGGACTACCTGCAGAAAATTACGCAATTAAAATGAAGGCACATCCTGCAAAATCAACAGCAGATAATATTGCAAACATTAAGAGACAGATTAATGAAATAGCAGCTCTTTATGATTGGGATATGGAAGTCAATACAACAGATCCTAAGTTCTATAAGTGGACACAGTGGATTTTTGTTCAGATGTTTAAGAAAGGACTTGCTTATCAGAAGGAAATGCCTATTAACTGGTGTCCTTCATGTAAAACAGGTCTTGCAAACGAAGAGGTTGTAAACGGATGCTGTGAAAGATGTGGCGCAGAAGTTACAAAGAAAAATCTTAAACAGTGGATGCTTAAGATTACGGCATATGCAGACAGACTTTTAAGCGACCTTGACAAGCTGGACTGGCCTGAGAAGGTTAAAAAAATGCAGACAGACTGGATTGGTAAGTCATATGGAGCAGAGGTTGATTTTAAATTAGAAAATTCAGATAAGAAGATTACAGTTTATACAACAAGACCTGATACACTTCATGGTGCAACATTTATGGTACTTGCACCGGAACATGCCATGGCAAGAGAACTGGCTACACCGGAAACAGAAAAAGATGTGGAAGCATATATCCAGATGGCAGCAAATAAGTCATCAGTAGACAGACTTCAGGGAAAAGAAAAAACAGGTGTATTTACAGGAAGTTATGCAATTAACCCACTTAATGGTGCAAAGGTCCCAATCTGGCTTTCAGATTATGTACTTGCAGATTACGGTACAGGAGCTATTATGTGTGTACCTGCACATGATGACAGAGACTTTGAATTTGCAACTAAATTCAATATCCCTATTATTCAGGTTATTGCAAAAGACGGAAAAGAAATAGAAAATATGACAGAAGCTTATACAGAAGCTGTAGGAACCATGATTAATTCCGGTGAATGGAACGGAATGGAATCATCAGTTCTTAAGAAGGAAGCTCCTCATATTATTGAGGAAAAGGGCTTTGGAAGAGCAACTGTTAATTATAAGTTACGTGACTGGGTATTCTCAAGACAGAGATATTGGGGTGAGCCTATCCCAATCATACATTGTCCTGATTGTGGAGCTGTCCCGGTACCGGAAGACCAGTTACCATTATTACTGCCGGATGTTGAGTCATATGAACCAACAGGTACAGGTGAATCACCACTTGCAGCAATTGATGAGTGGGTAAATACAACATGTCCATGTTGCGGTAAGCCTGCTAAACGTGAAACAAACACAATGCCACAGTGGGCAGGTTCATCATGGTATTTCTTAAGATATGTTGATAACAAAAACGATAAGGAATTAGTATCTAAGGAAAAAGCAGATAAGTATTTGCCTGTAGATATGTATATCGGTGGTGTAGAGCATGCAGTATTGCACTTACTTTACTCAAGATTCTATACAAAGTTCTTGTATGATATAGGTGTTGTGGATTTTGAGGAACCATTTAAGAAATTATTTAATCAGGGTATGATTACCGGTAAAAACGGTATTAAAATGAGCAAATCCAAGGGAAATGTTGTTTCACCTGATGATTTAGTAAGGGATTACGGTTGTGATTCATTAAGAATTTATGAAATGTTTGTAGGACCACCTGAACTTGATTCCGAATGGGATGAGAGAGGTATTGATGGCGTTTACAGATTTATTACTAAATTCTGGAAGTTAGCCGTAAACAGCATTGAAGCTGATGTAAAGGCTACAAATGAAATGGTTAAATTACGTCACCAGATGATACACACTATCACAAGACGTTTAGAGGACTTTAGCTTAAATACCGTTGTTTCAGGTTTCATGGAATACAATAACAAGTTCAACGAAATCGCTAAGAAGGAAGGCGGAGTTGACAAGGAAACAATCGAAACATTCGTAACACTTTTATCACCTTTTGCGCCACATATTGCAGAAGAGTTATGGGAGATGCTAGGAAAAGAAGGAAGCGTATTTGAAAATAACAAGTGGCCGGAAGCTGACGAGGATTTGATGAAGGATGATGAAATTCAGGTTCCTGTACAGATTAACGGCAAGACAAAGGTTGTTATCAGTGTACCTGCTGACATTTCAAAGGATGATGCCATAGCACAGGGCAAGGAAGCTTTAGGTGACAAATTAACAGGAAACATTATTAAGGAAATTTATGTTCCGGGAAGAATTATAAATATTGTTCAGAAATAATTGAGAAGAAATTCTCACAACAGAATAAAGTGCTTGGAAATATTGAAAAGTTCGCTGAAAATCAAGGTTTACAGACATTTTTCTTCAAAGAAAAGGTATCATAGAATACCGCAAAATATCGTAACAGATTTTTAAAATGGAGTAAATTTGGAGTAAAGATTGAAAGAAAATGGAGTAAATATTTCAAGAAAACATTAGAGGAATGACGCAGATGATAGAGATATTGTCTGCGTTATTTTTTGCGATTATAATGGTGTAAATAATTACAAAGTATGATATTATGAGAAATAAACAAATTGGAGGTTGTAAGGAGAAAGTATGTCAAGATTATTCAAGATTACCTGTATTTTAGTAATATGTTTTCTAATGTTATTGGGGTGTTCATCTAGAGAAGAAAAAGTGGAGTTGATAGAAACAAATCAATTAGAACAATCAAAAACAGATGATAAAACAGAAGAAAAAGTGAGAGAGAGCAATGAGGAAGAAACACTTGATTTAAGTGCCAACTTTAATGGTATTACTGGCTGTGCAGTTTTATATAGTCCGTCAGAAAACAAGTATTCTTTGTATAATAAAGATATGGCAGAACAAGAAGTATCCCCATATTCAACTTTTAAAATTATTTCTACATTAATAGGACTACACAACGATATTATTAAAGATGAAACCTCCACTATGAACTATGATGGAACTCAATATCCAAATTCGGAATGGAACGAGAATTTGACTTTGCAAAAAGCATTTCAGACATCTTGTATATGGTATTTTCATCAGATTATAAATAGTGCGGGAGAACAAGAAGTAAAAAAAGAACTAAGTGAGTTGGAGTATGGTAATTGTGATGTTTCTGCATGGGAAGGAAGTAATATAAATCCATACAAAGAATTAAACGGATTTTGGCTAGGTTCATCTTTAAAAATATCTCCATATGAACAGGTAGGGGTTTTATCAAAAATTTTTGAGGGTAAAAGTTTTTATGATAGTCAGAATGTTGAAATATTAAAGAAAATTATGTTAATTGAAGATGGGCAAGAGAAAAAAGTATATGGGAAAACGGGTTCTGGCACAAATGGAGAAGCATGGTTTATAGGTTTTACTGAAAAGGGACAACAAAGAGAATATTTTGCTATATATCTTGAAGATAGTTTGCAAAAAGAACGGGTTTCAAGTAGTCTTGCTAAAGAAATTGCTCTAAAAATAATAGAGTAAAGATATTTTATATTTTAGAGGAAAGGGGGAGTATAAATGGACGCAATAGGTTCATCAACAAAGTTAATGTGGTTTTTTGTTTTTATTTATTCATTTCCTATTCTATTATTGATTTTGTCGGTAACTATATGGTCTTACAAAAAGTTTAAACGACTTGCCTTTATATCGTATATTGCGGATACAATTTTAACTGTGCTTATTTTATTGGTGGATATTAGTAATTGGGTGTCAAGATTTATAAAAGGTACTCATATGTATCATTTGAACTTATGGAATTTGCTTTTTTTGATTTTAAGTGTTATATTTATTATTATCAGCATTGGTTATCGTTGTAAGAATAAAAAAATTAGTAATATTTTTATCAATATTACTACATTATTGTGTACTTTTGTTTGTGTTATTCAAATAAACACAATAAATGTGTAAGAATGATTAAACGTATTTCAGTTTGCCTATACCTAGTGAGGTCAAGGAACAAGGCGAAGCCGATACGCCGTAGGGCAGTCCTTGACGGAACGGACACAGCCAACAGCACCATGATACAGCAGAGGACTTGAAAGGTCAGAAAACCTTGCAAGTCCTCTTGTCTGTTATTGGGCGTTGTGTTTTAAGTAAAGTGCTTCTTTTACCACTTCTTTTTCAAATGCTTTGATATGACAATCATGAACTTCATTGTCGATATAAAAGCAATCGTCAGTTTGTGAGTAGGCAAGTTTGGTAACTTTCGGTTCATAAGTTTTTGTATCAATTCCGTAATAGTAAATCGTGGCGGTTGTTAATACCATGTGAATACTTTCAAAATCTCTTGTAAAAATGGTATGCCTGTCGGAATAGAAGAAATCAGACGGACATTCATAAAATTGGGAACTATCCTCTTTCAAAAATAATGGCAGTATGTGCATTGCATTTCCAGCACGATTGACAAGAACATAAAAGCGTGGAATAAGGGCGGCATACTGTGTCATCATGGCAATATATATATCGTCTAAATTATCAAGAAGATACTCGGAACAGGAGTTGTTGTAAAAGACATATTGCAGAGCGTTGTTATTTTGGCTTGTATGTTCCATAGGCACATTTTGTCCGTAAAGCCACCGCAAGTCTACATCTAAGGAGTCTGCAATCAATTCCATTTTATCGGCTTTCGGGTTGTACTGTCCCGAAAGATAGGAACTGAACGCTCCTTTGCTGATACCTGTATCTTTGACTATATCCACCTGTTTTTTATTTTTTGCTCTCATGGCAAATTTAATCCGTTCTGCGATTGTATTCATCTGAAAAACCCTCTCTTTCCATATCTCGTTATAACTTCTCATATCGTATCGTCTAAGGACACTATACCACAAGTTCAGAAAAAAGAAAACAAAAAAGTTTATAAAAAACTAAACTTTCTATTGCAAAACAAATGTGTCTGTGCTAACATACAATTAAGTTCAGAAATAACTGAACAACAAACGGCGTCGTAATGAGAAAATGAAAATATGAAAAACTGACCTATCGGTTCAACGGGGAGAAAGGAACGTGTATGCAGATTACATTGACAAAAGAACAGGTAAAAGAAGCCTTTGGAGAACTTCGTTTCATGGGTGCGGATAACTGTTACCGTTATGATAAAGACAGTAAGAAGAAAACAGAGGAAGTGGAAGCCTTAAAACTTCATCTTGGAAGCATGAAACTTGGGAACAGCGTGGATATTCGCTTGGAAGCAACGGAACTTCCGAAGATTGAGCCTTATGCTGTGGTGGAACTGGAAGAACCAGTATATGCCCCTTATGTGCAGAGAGGAAACTTCCCTGTATTAGTGGAGAAGATTACCTGTAAGGGTATCCGCCCTGTTCCAAACAAAACTATGTAGGCGGTCAAAGTTCCTGCCCTCGTTCTGACGTACCAAACGGCAGGTTGGGGGCAGGGCAATGGCAACGCCATTGCAGATAAGGAGGTTTGATAAATTTGGAAGAAAGAAACGGAAGTTTTCTTCCAGAACTCCCCTACACTAACAGGGGAGTAATACGACAGAAAGAAGAATTAAGTGCCTTGATAGATTGGTGTCAGATAACCATTAAAGAAGTTCCGTTAGAAGCGGTCATAGAAGATGTGCTGAGAATACCTATGGAACTTATGACGGTAACAGGCTATGAAAAAGGGATTGCAGGACATGAGGTTGTGGCAATCTTCGATAATATCAAGGTGCTAAAGCCGACAGGAAATGCACAGTATCAAGGCTTTCAGATTTTAATGAGCGGGAAAGGCTGTCGCAACTATGAAAATTTTTTACAACTCAATGAGGAAACATGGTTTGATTTCTTAAACAGAGTTTGTCAGTATCATATCAATTTTCCTCGGATTGATTTGGCGATAGACGACAGAAAACCGTATTTGAGTATTCCCGATTTGATTATACGGACAAAAGAGGGATTGCTTTCTACAAAACTAAGAGATATAGATTTTCACGACTCAGGAGAATTGAAAGAGGAAGTGTTTCAGAGTAAAGGTGGCAGTCTTTATCTCGGCAGTTCAGCCAGCAATTTGAGATTGGTATTTTATGAAAAAGGATATGAACAGAATAAAAAGTATGGAATAGAATTAGATGAAAATTGGAACAGATATGAATTGAGATTTCGGCAGGAAATGGCAGTAAGTGTAGTACAGGAATTATTGAGATATAGAGATGTGGCAGGACTGGCAATGGAAGTATTGAACAGCAAAATACGATTTTTAGAAAAGCCGACAGACAGCACGACAACACGAAAAAGACTTTATCCAACCTATAAAGCATGGGCGGAATTGATGAAAGACATAGGCAAGGTGAAGCTTACTATGCAACCACAGAAGAAAAGTTTACAAAAGGTGTGGGAGTGGCTAGAAAAGTATGTTGCACCGTCTTTGAAACTGTTTGCAGAGGTTGGAAAAATAGAGCAGAGAGATTATATTGGTAATCTTATAGCAAATGGAAAAATGAATATCACACAAAAGCAGTTGTATGATGATTATATAAAAGCAAGAAAATTAGGCGAAAGGGGGTAATCGTATCGAGAAAGCACTACTAAATATAAATGAATTTTGTGAGTATATGGGGATTGGGAAAACAAAGGCAAGAGAATTGTTGAACAATCCTAAAAATAGATTTACAGTACGCATAGGTAATCGGTTGTATGCAAATAAGAAATTACTTGATGAATGGCTGGAATATCAATGTAAAAGGGCTTGAAAAGAAAATGAGGTGTCGATATAATGAAAATTGAAATATTTATTTTACCATATTTCTTTCAGTAGAAGAAAGGAAAGTTTGGTATGGGTAAAGATTTAAAGGGCAAGGAACTCGGTAAGGGAATTTCACAGAGAGCAGACGGACGCTATATTGCAAGATTTACAAGCAAAACAGGGAAACGTAAAACGCTTTATGATTTTAAACTGAATGAATTAAAACGGAAGTTACGAGAAGCGGTTTATGAAGATGAACATGGTTTGAATGGCAATGGCGAAAGTATCACTTTAAACACATGGTATGTAACGTGGACAGAGTTGTATAAGAAGAAAACAGTCAAAATGACTACGATATATAAAAACCACAGTTACTACAATTCAAGAGTGAAGAACTCTATCGGAAAGATGTATTTGCAGGACATTAAAACATATCACGTTCAGAAGTTTTTGAATGATTTGATAGACAGCGGTCTTGCACATGGAACGGTATCGAATATCAGATTTATGTTAAGCGATATGCTTGACAAAGCGGTGTTGAGCGAATACATTAGAAAAAATCCCTGTATCGGTGTGGAGATGCCAAAAGAAGTGAAAAAGGAAAGGCGTGTATTAACAAAAGAGGAACAGGAGAAATTTTTTACATTTGCTTCTTCCTATATACACATCAATGTGCTGAAATTTGCTGTGACAACAGGTTGTCGGATTGGAGAAGTGCTTGGACTGAAATGGGAAGATTGTGACTTTGGAAAAAGAGAAATTACAATCAATAAGACAATCCATTATTCAAAGGCTTCCAGTCCCGTTGAGGGTTCAAAGTTTTTCTATACGACCGCAAAAACCATATCCAGTAATCGTGTCATCCCTATGACAGATGAAGTGTATGAGATTTTGCAAAATCAGAAGATAAAGCAGACGGAACAAAAGATGTGGAAACGCGCGATATGGAGACAGCATAAAGAATTTCAAAATTTGGTATTTACCTGTTCGGACGGTTCACCGGTTTACTATTACAACGTCAATAGTGCAATCAAAGACTATGTAGCGAAAATCAACGTGATAGAGATTGAACTGGCAAAGGAAGAAAAGAGAGAGCCGAAGATATTTGAACTGTTTACCTGTCATACCCTGCGACATACATATGCTACAAGGTGTTATGAAAATGGAGTAGACCAACAGGTAGTGCAGAAACTTTTAGGTCATTCCACGTTGGCAATGACAACTGATTTATACACGCATGTTTCAGAAGAAAAGAAAAAAGAAGAAGTAGCTGAACTGAAAATATTGGCTTAAAATTGGAGTAAAAATGGAGTAAATCAGAAGATAGATAGCGAAAAACAGCGTAAAATCAACGTTTTCAAGTGGATATAAACATTGTTCAGAAATAATATATAGTGAATATATTACAAAAAAGCTGTCATGGAGTTAATAAGTTCATTAACCCCAGGGCGGTTTTTTTGTGACTTAGAGAGTAAAATAAGACCTGCGTTTGTAAAAACAATGCAGGTCTTATTTTTGGTTGCTCATTAAAAGACTATACTTATGCTATATACAGTCGAAAATTCCTGTCATTTAGAATTTTTGCCGGTTCGTTTATTTTTCTCTAACATTGCCATAATACGTTTCACAGTATCTATGCGTTTAATTTCCTCCGGTGTCATGCCTTCTTTTAAAACATTGAGTATTAAATCTGTTTCGGAATTGGTAAAGTTAATACCCTGTTTTCCGGCAGCATTTGACTGCTGAATAAAATATGTAAGCATTTGCTTAGGCTCCATTCCTTTTGCACCTTCAATTATCTTTGTAAGCATTTCTAATTTCTCATTTGAAATACCCTCTAATACAGGGTCATCCATCCACTTGTTATTAGACATAAAATCCTCCATTAATTATTATTAGTCTGGTTAAAATCACCGCCCATAAAACTGCCTATAAAATCATTCATGGCATTTTCATCCATACTCATCATTTCCATCATGCTCATTATATTTTCAAGCATTTCACGGTTGTCATCATCTAAGAAATCCTTAATGTCATCAAGCATGTTTTCCATACCTTTGTGTTTGTCAGCGTTCATGGCTGCTATGGCAACATTATTATTAATTCTTGCGGCATTTTGTAATTCCTGAAATTTAATAAGCATGCCAATAAGAGTACCGGCATCGTTGTTTATGTAAGGTATTACAGCCTTTACTAACTGCATAGTGCGGTTAGTAACTAAGGAATCATATTTTGTCTGCTTTAATTGTTGCTTTTCCATTAGGCTGTAATCCTCCATTTGCTTTGGGCTTGCGGTTATTAAAGTTTATGCTGATTAATTATTTAAAATGCTTAGGCATATTAGCAATGTTAAGAAGTTAGTATCAGACAAATGCTCACCATATAAGGCGTTATTTAATAAGCATTCTAAATCATATTCATAAAAATCAGTATCATTAACTAGCAGCCGCAACCACAACCGTTTCCGCCACCGCCAAAGAATGAACCGTTACCGCATCCACAGCAGCTTAAGATTAAGAATAACCAGATTATTGAACAGCAGTCATTGCCACCAAAAATTCCGTTTCCACATCCGTTATTACCACATCCTCCACAGAAAATGAGAATAAGGATAAGGAATAAACAGTTATTGTTTCCTCCGTCGCAACCGCATCCGCAGTTTGTTGCTGCTAAATCACTCATGTTAAATCTCCCTAAATTTTTGTTTACACTAAATAATATGGCATAGTGCCTGTCTTGTTTACAAATTTATCTAAATTATATAAATAATGTCGGTGGCAATTACAAAAGCATATATTATATTAAATTTAACAATAGAGGAAATATGAACAGAGTAATAAAAAAATTAGAAATAAATAATATTCATAACCAGAGGATAATGGGAAAGGGAATTACAGTAGCTGTTTTGGATAGTGGAATAAGTAAGCATTTGGATTTTGATAATCGTATTATATATTTTAAGGATTTTGTAAATAAAAGGCATGTCGTATATGATGATGAGGGGCATGGAACCCATGTGTCAGGAATTATTGCCGGCTCCGGTAGAATGTCAAAGGGAAAAATAATGGGAGTTGCACCTGAGGCTGAAATTGTATCGTTAAAGGTGTTGGACAATAGGGGAAGAGGAAAAGAAGAAAATGTAATTAACGGACTTCACTGGATTATTGATAACGGTAAAAAATATGGAATAAGGGTGGTAAATTTATCTTTTGGAACATTAAGTAATGATGAAAAAGCAGGGAAAAAACTTATAGACGAAGTGGAATTATTATGGGATTTAGGGTATGTGGTGGTGGCGGCGGCAGGAAACAACGGTCCGGGACCTAACTCTATTTCAACGCCCGGAGACTGTAAAAAAATAATCACGGTAGGGGCAGAAAATGACAATATTAAGGTATTTGTAAACGGAAAATATACCTATAATTACTCAGGAAGGGGACCTACGAAGCAGTGTATTATAAAACCTGATATTGTGGCACCGGCTAATAAAATTATAAGCTGTTCAAATTTATGGCAAAAAGGCTATCCATATATTGAAAAAAGCGGAACCTCAATGGCAACTCCCATTGTTACAGGAATAGTTGCTTTAATGTTAAATAAGAAGGAAAAATTAACTAATGTGGAATGTAAAAAAATACTTAAAGAAAATGCCATAGATATGTCTATGGATAAAAACAGGCAGGGGGCAGGTCTGGTTAATGCAAATGCAATATTGAATATTCTCTAATGATGTAATAGAATTAGAGAGATAAAAAGAGACAAAAAAGAGGGAGATTTCAAATGAAAGAGAATTTAAAAGAAAAAATGAAAAAAGTTGGGGCGGTTTTATTGGCTTCAACCATGTTAGTAGGAATGATACCTGTGGGAGCAGTACAGACTTCTGCTGCAACGGCAAAAAAGGCATATAACGTAGTGGTTAAGCCTAAGCTGTCATACGACATGGTGGATGGAATATATGGCAACTCCATAATTGTAGGAAAAAGCAAAAATGATATGGATTTATGGGGATTGGTTGACAAGAATGGAAAAGTAATCATTCCGTGTTCTTATGTAAGTGCACAGGTTTTTAACGGAAAAATAGTTTTACTATGCGATAAAAATTCACAGTGGAGCATAAGAAATTTAAATGGAAAACTTATTAAAAAACTTTCAAAAGAATACGATTATTCAGAAGAACAGAATGGACAAATTATTCTTGGATTTTATGATGGCACATATGATTTAATTGATTATAATGGAAAAATAACAAAAGAAAATCAGACAATAAATGAAGATTCATTGGGGTATAAGGGAAAGGAAAAATTTGATAATTTATGTTTGCTTCAGGATAAGAAGCACTATTTGGGATGTAAATATTTAGATGGCTCTGAAGAAGACGGATATACCAGATTCTATTACAAAATGGTAGAGGCAGATGGAACTGTTGTTGCAGATATGGGAACAGGTTCTTATTGGGAGCAGATAAATAAAGATATTATACAGGTTGATACAATTTCAGAAAATGATGATAATATATCACAATATAAGACTTTATGGGTAAATATGGATGGAAAGATTGTAAGTGATGTAAATAATAAAGAATATTACAACAACGAAGTAAATAGTTCATCGTTGGAATTGTATAATAACAACGAGTATGTAAGATATAGTTTCCCATCATTAAGTGTTGAAAAGAAAATCACATTAGCAAATGGCAGTGAAACTATTTCTAAGGTATCATTGATAAATGAAAAAATATATTATAAGGCTAATAATCAGTGGTATTTTGTTGATAAAAATACAGGGAAAAGGCAGAAATCTTCAATTTCAGACAGCGTTGAAGAAATTCATAAAGTAAACGCTTCAACAATTATTACATATCAACAGGGTAGGCTTACAGGAAATGTTACCATTATGGATTCTAGTGAGAAAATAAATAAACAGTTTGATTATAATAGTGATTACGTTTATTGTATAGAAGATGGAAGTAATGTAATAGTAAAATATAATAAAGAGAATGGTAATGAAGCAGCAGATATAATTAATACATATTCATTAACAAAAATATTGACAGGATACGAAGACGTTGATGTGTCAGATGCAGACTATTATTCAGCATACAAAAATGGAAAGTTATATTTAGTTTCAAAAGATGGAAAAAACACATCAGAAATTGGAGAGGGAGCATATTGTTATATTTATTCATATGATGAATACAAGGAGTTAAATCTGCTTAAAATAGATGTTTTTTCTAATAGAGGTGTATGGAAGAATACTTATTTATTTGACTATAATGGAAAGAAAGTTACTTCATTGCCGTATAATTCGTCTATTGTCCCGGTGGCATTTGAAAAAGATGCATTTTTGGTGAAGGTTTATAATAACGACTATCAGATTACATCTAGTTATGTAATTACGAAAAATGGTAAGAAAACTATTTCAGGAACAATGTGTTCTTATGAATCAGATAGTTTGGGAAAAATCAAAAAACTGGCAATTAGGGATAAAAATAAAAATTGGAAATTATACTGTGGAGAAGGTAAAAAAGCATATAGCTTTGGAAAACATGGTTATTTAGAATTTGATGGAAATATAGCATATGGTTATGAAATCAGAAATGGAAAAGATTGTAATTATGAAGTAATGTCTGCTACAGACGGAACTGTGATTTTTAAAAAAGGTCAAATTCAAAGTATCAGTAAGTCAACAAATAATTTAAATCCAGTGAAGATAGATGGAAAATGGGGCATTTATAAGTTTAATAAATGGACATCAGCAGACCAAAAGAGGATGAAGAATGTTCCTCCTGCAAAAACAACATTGCAAAAAGTAAAAGCAGGAAAGAAAAAAGCAACAGTTTCCTTTAAAAAGGTTAGTGATGCTGATGGATATTTGATACAGTATTCTTTAAAGAAAAACTTTAAGGGAGCTAAGAGTAAGTATGTTACAAAAACAAAAGCAACCCTTAGCAGATTAAAGGCTGATAAAAAGTATTTCTTTAGGGTAAAGTCTTACAAAAAAAACGGTAGTAAAAAAGTAACTGCAAAAAAATGGAGTAATGTTAAATCTGCAAAAATTAAGTAGATAAGTTATAATTGATGGTAATATTTACAAAGTGTCCCTGAAAAAGGGGCAATCTGTTTTTGAGAAAAGGTCATTTACCACTTTTTGGTTTACTTTCCTTTGGAATTTAGATATAATCTACAAGGATACTACAAAATCTTAGGAGGAAACAGAAATGGATAAAATTAAAATGACTACGCCCCTTGTTGAAATGGATGGGGACGAGATGACAAGAATTCTTTGGAAACTTATCAAAGACGAATTATTATTACCTTTTGTTGATTTAAAAACAGAGTATTATGATTTGGGACTTGATTACAGAAATAAAACTAATGATCAGGTTACTTTTGATTCAGCAGAAGCTACAAAGAAATACGGTGTAGCCGTAAAGTGTGCAACAATCACACCTAATGCTGCAAGAATGCCTGAATATAACTTAAAGGAAATGTGGAAAAGCCCTAATGGAACAATCAGGGCAATTCTTGATGGAACAGTATTTAGAGCACCTATTATTGTTAAGGGTATCGAGCCATATGTAAAAAATTGGACAAAGCCTATTACAATAGCAAGACATGCCTATGGTGATGTTTATAAGGGTGTTGAAATGAAAATTCCGGCAGCCGGAAAGACAGAACTTGTTTACACTAATGAAGCAGGAGAGGAAACAAGAGAATTAATTCACGAATTTGACGGACCGGGAATTATTCAGGGTATGCATAACATAAATAAATCAATAGAAAGTTTTGCAAGAAGTTGCTTTAATTTCGCTCTTGATACAAAACAGGATTTATGGTTTGCTACAAAGGACACTATTTCAAAGAAATATGACCATACATTTAAGGATATTTTTGCAGATATTTTTGAAAATGAATATAAGGAAAAATTTGATGAAGCAGGAATCGAGTATTTCTACACACTTATTGACGATGCAGTTGCCCGTGTAATGAGATCAGAAGGTGGATATATCTGGGCTTGTAAGAACTATGATGGTGATGTTATGTCAGATATGGTTGCTACAGCATTTGGTTCATTATCAATGATGACATCAGTGCTTGCTTCACCTAACGGATATTATGAATATGAAGCTGCTCATGGAACAGTACAGAGGCATTACTATAAGTATTTAAAGGGAGAAGAAACATCAACTAACCCGATTGCAACTATTTTTGCATGGACAGGTGCTCTTAGAAAGAGAGGAGAACTTGATAATCTTCCTGAACTTATGGCATTTGCAGATAAGCTTGAAAAGGCTTGTATTGATACAATTGAAAATGGAGAAATGACAGGAGATTTATATCTTATTTCAACATTGGAAAATAAGAAAAAACTTAATACGGAGGAATTTATATTAGCAATTCGTAAAACTTTAGAAGGGCTGATGTAATCTCAATATATAATATTAGAAGGAGATTAAGAGATGAAGAAAATCATGAAAGGGTTAGTATTAGTTGCTTCATTAGCTGTAATGATGTTTGCCATGTCATTTGCAGTATTGGCAGTTGATACTATTACACCAACCAAGTCAGTAACAGGTAGTGAAAAGAGTGCAACGAAAACTTATACTTTTACACAAAATGATAAGTTTCCGGGACAGAGCAGTGATCAGGGCTTAGTAATTCCGGTTAATATTTCAGAGCCGGGAGCTCTTGAGTTAAATGTTAATGTTGTCAGACTGGATAAAAACATGACAGTAGAAATTTATACTGATGCCCAGTGCACTAACAGAATAACAGGTTTTTACAAGTATCTTACAGTAGGTGAGGTTAATGCTAAAGGGTATGTTGCTTTAAGTAACAAGGGAACATATTACATTAGATTAGAATCATCAGTATATGATGACAGCGTGTATACTAACACAGTTAATATTTCCACCCGTTTATATTTAAGAGGAGAAAGAAATATTAAGTCAGGTCAGACAATTACTTACTACAGAAACAGTGGAAGTGATGAATACTTATTTAAATATAAGGCTGGAAAAACAGGAAAGGTTACAGTAAGTTTTTCCTACGAATATGGAAGTTATCTTACATTGTTAAACTCAAAGAAGAAGGCTTTGTCAGATGAAGAATGGGTATCATCAGGATATAACTTTAATAAGTTTACTTTCGCAGTAAAGAAGGGTGTTACTTATTACTTTAAAGTTAAGTCAAATGGCACCAGTGGTAATACGGCAGCCGGAAATGGTAACTTACATACAATTAATGTAAAGAACACAGCTGTTAAAGCAAAGGCAGGAAGCAGTAGAAAGAAAGCTGTTACTATTAAGTATAATAAGACAGCTAAGGGATTAATTACTGCCGGTGATAAATCTGCCAAGTGGTATAAGATAGCTCTCAAAAAAGGAAAGAAACCTGCTTTTATACTTCAGGGAAATTTAACAGGAAGCGTTAAAATTCAGATTATAAATAAGAGTGGAAAAGTTATTTCAAGTAGCACATGGAGTGGATCAAAGTCACGATATAACTCATGGGGTAACTGGAAAAAAGGTACATATTATATTAAAGTGTCAAGAGCTAACTCATTATCAAGCGGATACTTTACTATAAAGAATAAACAGGCTAAGAAATAAATTTACACAATTTAGTTTAAAGACCTTCGGCAATGCCGGAGGTCTTTAGTATAAACAAAACTATTATCCAAATTAACAAAGAAATCAGGAGCAAAATAATGAGAGAGACATTAAAAAAGATGATATCATACTACAAGCCATATAAAGGAGTATTTTTCACGGATATGTTTTTTGCAATTATGGCATCAGCAGTAGCACTTGTGATACCTTTGGTTGTAAGGTATGTAACATCAACTGTTATTTATATGGATAGGGATAAAGCAATGAAAACTCTTGTAATTATTGCCGTAGTAGTTACACTGCTTATATTGTTTCAATGCTATTGTAATTATTATATTTCAAATTACGGACATGTTATGGGAGCAAGAATTGAATATGATATGAGAGCAGAAATATTTGCACATTTTCAAAAGATGCCTTTTTCTTTTTATGATGACCAAAAGGTAGGACAGTTAATGTCCAGAATAACATCAGATTTATTTGACATAACGGAGCTTTTGCATCATGGACCGGAAAATATAACTATTTCAGTAATAAAAATAATAGGTGCTCTCATTATTTTAATGAGTATAAACGTAAAACTTGCCTTTGCAGCCTTTGTGCTGATTCCTTTTATGATTATGTATGCATACTTTTTCAACAAAAGAATGAAAAGGGCATTTAGGGAAAATCGTGTAAAAATTGCCGCTATAAATGAACAGATAGAGGATAATCTATCAGGAATAAGAGTGGTTAAATCTTTTGCCAATGAAGATATAGAAAATGAAAAGTTTAAAGTGGGAAATGATGCATTTTTAGACGCAAAGAAAAACAGTTATCATTACATGGGTGGATACAATTCAGGACTTACAGCTTTTAATACAATGATAAACCTTATTGTAATTGTATCAGGTGGAATTATGATTACTAGAAATGCCGTAAGTATAACAGATTTACTGACCTTTTTACTTTATATTAATATTTTTACTGACCCGGTGAAAACATTAATTGATTTTACGGAACAGTTTCAAAACGGATATTCAGGATATGAGAGATTTCAGCAAATATTACAGTTAGAACCGGAAATCAGGGACAGGGAAGATGCTATAGAATTGAAAAATGTTAAAGGGAATATTTCTTTTGACAATGTTTCCTTTAGATATAATGATAATGCGCACAGAGTTTTAAAACATATTAATTTAGATATAAATGCAGGGGAATATGTAGCTTTAGTAGGTTCCTCCGGTGCGGGAAAATCAACCTTATGTAATCTTATACCAAGATTTTATGAAGTGTCTGACGGTAAAATTTCCGTTGACGGGCAGGATATCAGAAACATAAAACTTAACAGTTTGAGAAAAAACATAGGAATGGTACAGCAGGATGTGTATCTTTTTGCCGGAACTATATTTGACAATATAAAATATGGCAGACCTGATGCCACTAAGGAAGAAGTAATAGAGGCCGCAAAGGAGGCAAATGCCTACGACTTTATAATGTCTCTCCCAAAGGGATTTGATACGGATATTGGTCAAAGGGGAATAAAATTATCAGGAGGACAGAAGCAGCGTTTATCCATAGCAAGAGTATTCCTTAAAAATCCACCTATTTTGATTTTTGATGAGGCAACATCCGCATTAGATAACGAAAGTGAAAAAATCGTTCAGAAATCAATGGAAAAATTAGCCAAAAACCGTACAACTTTAGTTATTGCCCACAGACTTTCAACTATTAGAAATGCTAAAAAAATACTGGTTTTAACTGAAAATGGAATAGAGGAACAGGGAACCCATGAAGAATTAATGGAGAAACAGGGAATATATTATGATTTGTATAAACTTACAAAGCTTTAAAAGTGTAATTAAAAACTTTACACAAATATATGATATAATTTATATAGATTTTATAAAAACGTGGTAATATACAGTGTATTTGGGAAAGATAGTAATAAGATTTCGCTTAATGCACGGAATAAAAATAATGTATTAAGGAGGACTTATCAATGAAAATAGGTTTTTTAACAAGTGGAGGCGATTGTCAGGCATTAAATGCAGCAATGAGAGGTACGGCAAAGTACCTGTATGAAAAGGAAAGAAATAAAGTTGAGTTTTATGGTTTCCTAGACGGATATAAAGGTCTTATAAGGGGCAATTATAAAAAAATGAAGATTGGCGACTTTGAAGATATTTTAAATTTAGGAGGTTCTGTTATTGGAAACTCCAGAACACCTTTTAAGCTGATTAATGAGCCGGACGAAGAAGGACGTGACAAGGTTAAGTCAATGATTGACACTTATAAGAAAACAGGTCTTGACTGTTTAGTGGTTGCAGGAGGAAACGGTTCCCACAAAACAGCAAATCTTTTATTTGAAAAGGGGTTAAATGTGGTTACACTTCCTAAAACCATTGACAATGACTTAGAGGGAATTGATGTAAGTTTTGGATTTCAGTCAGCTATTAATGTGGCAACAGATTATATTGACAAACTTCAGTCAACTGCAAAATCCCACGGAAGGGTGTTTGTGGTAGAAGTAATGGGACACAAAACAGGATGGCTTACGCTTCACGCAGGAATTGCTTCAAACGCAGATATTATATTAATACCTGAAATTCCTTACGATATTAATGCAGTAGTAAAAGATATTGAAGAAAAGGAAAAAAGAGGTAAGAAATATATAATTATTGCGGCATCGGAGGGAATTATTTCAAAAGAAGAAAGCCTGCTTACAAAGAAAGAATTGAAGAAAAAACGTAAAGAGGGAGGAAACCTGATAGCAGCGGAAAGACTGGCAAGGGAACTTGAACCATATGTTGACAAAGAAATCAGAACTGCTTCAATAGGTCACATTCAAAGAGGTGGCAATCCATGTGCTTATGACAGGGTATTGGCTACAAGGCTGGGAGTTATGGCAGGAGAATTAATTGAAAATAAAAAATATGGTTATATGGCAACATTTGTGGATAATAAAATATCAAGTGTTCCATTAAGTGATGTTGCCGGTAAAACTAAGATGGTTAATATTGATAATCAGCTTGTGCTACAGGCAAAAAAATTAGGAATATGTTTAGGAGAATAGCCGGTGCAATAGTTTTGACTATAGGTAAGGCACTTAAGTTTAAGAAGGAAGAGAGGGTTATGGAAGAGAGAGTTTCACAGGAAATAAAAAAAGAGGAAAAAATGGAAGTTAAGGATAATAAGTACAATATGGCAAAAAGCAAAAAGCACGGCAATAAGCCAAAGTTCAAGAAGAAACCTTATTATGATAATAGGGAGTTATCCTGGCTTAAATTTAATAAACGTGTGTTAGAAGAAGCAGCTGACAAGAGGGTTCCTCTTTGTGAAAGGCTGTCCTTTGCCAATATTTTCATTAGTAATTTAGATGAGTTTTATATGGTAAGAGTGGGTTCAATTTATGATCAGATGCTTTTAGATAACACTGTTAAGGAAAATAAGACACAAATGGTGGCAAGTGAACAGCTAGAGCATATTTTTAAACACACCAAAAATCTTCTTAAAATTAAAGACGATGTATATGAGGAATTAATGAAGGAAATTAAAACGCAGGGAGTTGAACTTATTAGTTTTAAGGAAATTTCAGATGAAGATGCCGCATACTTAGAGAAGTATTTTTACAGCACTGTTATGCCTCTTCTTTCACCACAGGTGGTGGGAAAGAAACAGCCGTTCCCGTTCCTTAATAACAGGGAAATATATGCTGTGGCTCTTCTTGGCTCAAAAAGTAATGAAAAGTTATGTATTGTGCCTTGCAGCAATGGAGTGTTTAACCGATTGGTACAGATTCCATCAAGCAAAAATAAATATATGTTGGTGGAAGAACTGATTCTTCATTTTATGCCGAAGATTTTTGAAAAATATACAGTTAAAAGTAAGTCTTTAATTAGAATTATAAGAAATGCTGATATTGACATAGATGATCAGCAGTTTGATGATGACGCACTGGATTACAGGGATTCCATGGAGGAACTTATAAAGGTAAGAAGGAGACTTTGCCCTGTAAAATTAGAGTATTCAAGGATGCTGGATGAAAAGGTTATTAAGTCACTGTGCAGGGAACTTGACTTAAGCATGGATCAGACGTTTTATTCAGAGTCTCCGTTAGAGCTTTCTTTTGTATCTAAAATACAGGATGTTTTAAGAAATAAAAAGGAATTATTCTTTAACAGAAGGGTTCCTCAGCTGTCAGCTAATATTGATGAATCCCGTCCGATGATTGCCCAGATAGAAGAGAAGGATATTTTGTTAAGCTATCCTTTTGAAAGCATTAATTCATTTTTGAGACTATTAAAGGAAGCAGCTTATGATAAAAGGGTTGTGTCCATAAAAATGACTTTGTATAGGGTAGCAAAGGATTCCAGAGTAGTGGAAACGCTGATTGAAGCTGCTGAAAATGGAAAAGAAGTAGTGGTAATGGTGGAACTTAGAGCGAGATTTGATGAGCAGAATAATATTGAATGGTCAAGACGAATGGAAGAGGCAGGTTGCCGTATTATATATGGAATTGACCATACAAAGGTACATTCAAAAATATGCCTTATTTCCTACAGCGAAGAGGGACACATAAAGCATGTAAGTCAGATTGGCACAGGTAATTACAACGAGAAAACTTCAAAGCTATATACAGATTTGTCTCTTATGACTTCAAATGAACAGATAGCCCAGGAGGTTTCTGAAACATTTAACAAAATTTGTATGGCTCAGGTTATGGAACAGACAAATCATCTCCTTGTGGCACCAAAATGTCTTCAGAATAAGGTTATTCAAATGATAGAAGATGAGATTAATCATGTAAAAAATGGTGGCGAAGGCTACATAGGACTTAAACTTAATTCATTAACTGACAAGAAGATAATGGAAAAGTTAGTTGAGGCATCCCAGGCAGGGGTTAAAATTGACATGGTTATTCGTGGAATATGTTGTCTTGTGGCAGGAGTTAAGGGATATACAGAAAATATTCGGGTAATTAGTATTGTGGGAAGATATTTAGAGCATTCCAGAATTTATATTTTCGGAACAAAGGACAGAGATAAAATTTTTATTTCTTCAGCGGACTTTATGACAAGAAATACTGTGAGAAGAGTAGAAGTGGCAGCACCGGTTTATGATGAAAATATAAAGAACAGGATTAGACATATTTTTGATATTATGTTAAAAGATAATATTAAGGCAAGGTATATGGACAATGAAGGTGTTTATCACAAAGTAGAAAATGATGATGAACCAATTAATTCCCAGGAGTTTTTCTTTCAGGAAGCCTATGACGCGTTAAAGAGATAAACATAAAAAAACGGTTGAATTTCAGAAATTATGATTTCAACCGTTTTTTATAACAAGATTATTTGATGATGGTACCGATGTTTTCCCTGATACCATCTTTGGCTTTATTTAAGTTAGTAATAATGGCTTTTCTGTCATTACCTGCTAAAACAAATGAAAGTGAAGCATCAATCTTAGGAAGTGATGTAACAGGATCAAAGTATCCTGCATCAATAAGCTCCTTAGCCTCATCTGTAGAAATGTTCTTTAATGTTTCAGTAGAACCCTCCTTTTCAATAGTCATATAATCATTAGATGTAAGAATCATGAGGGTAGAAGCATCAAGCATATCTGCAAGCTTTGCAGCTGTGTAATCCTTCTCTATAATTCCACTGGCACCTTTAAGACCTGTACGCTGCTGTAATACAGGAATACCGCCACCACCTGCAGCAATAACTAACTGATGGGCATCAACTAAAGCCTTAATGGCATCAATTTCATATATGTCAATTGGCTTTGGACTGGCAATTATTCTTCTGTAACCATCCTCGCCTTCTTCGTATTCTACATAATTTCCCTTTTTCTTTTCATTTTCAGCTTCTTCCTTTGTCATAAGACGTCCGATAACCTTTGAAGGAGCATTAAATGCACGGTCAAAAGGATCAACTCTGACCTGAGTAATAATGGTACTTACAGGTTTGTAAATTCCTCTTGATAAAAGTTCAGTTCTAATGGCATTTTGTAAGTCAAATCCTATGTATCCCTGACTCATGGCACCACATATAGACATAGGTGCAACAGTTCTGTCCGGGTCAAGTCTTGAATACTCAGTCATAGCTGTCTGGATCATTCCAACCTGAGGTCCGTTACTATGAGTAATAATAACTTCATATTTTTCTTCTACTAAGTCTGCAATAGCCTTAGCAGCTAATTTAACACGCTCCTGCTGCTTAGGAAATGACTCGCTAAAGGCATTTCTTCCAAGAGCGACTACAACTTTTCTATTCTCCATAATGATAGTCTCCTTAAATGTAAAATGATATATCTAGTATAGAATAAAACAGCCTAAAATACAATAAATAACCTTGATAAAATCAAATAATTAAAGCTGGTCTGACAACTCTTCCCACTGTAACATTAAATCATCAAGCTTCTTACTGATATCGTTTTGTTCCTTACTGATTTCGTTTAATTTAGCTGAATTGGTAGATACGGAAGGATCCTCAAGCATCTCATCTAATTCATTTAATCTGTCTTCATATTTTTTTATTTTCTCTTCAACTTTAGAAATGTCATTTTTCAATTTTCTAATCCTTGCGGCTTCAGCCTTCCTTTCTAAATAATCAAGTTTATTATCTGAAACAGTTTTTGCTTCCTTTTCCTTGACAATTTCCGGGGCGAAGGTAGCAGTAAGCTGTTCTTTTTTTTCTTCATAGTAATCGTAATTACCAAGGTAATTAATTAATTTGGTATGAGTTAGTTCCAAAATACGGCTTGCAGTACGGTTAATAAAATAACGGTCATGGGACACATAAAATACTGTACCGGTGTAGCTGTTTATGGCATTTTCCAAAATCTCCTTTGAAGTCATATCCAGGTGGTTGGTAGGTTCATCCAAAATAATTAAGTTAGCCTCTGAAAGCATAAGCTTTGCCAGAGATAAACGACCTTTTTCGCCACCGCTTAAATCGGAAACTAATTTAAAAACGTCATCACCCGTAAACATAAATGCAGCTAAGGTGTTTCTGATTTTGGTATTAGTCATATCAGGATAGGCATCTGCAATTTCCTCAAACAGTGTATTGCTGTCAGTAAGGTTATGCTGTTCCTGGTCATAATAACCGATATGCACGTTAGTACCTAACTTTACCATGCCGCTATCGGCAGAAATAATATTATTGATGATTTTTAATATAGTGGTTTTACCTGTACCGTTATCACCAATTAAGGCAACATGCTCGCCACGTTTGATTTCAAAATTAATATCCTTAAAAAGCAGTGTGTTGTAATACTTAGAAAGGTTTTGAACAGTTAAAACGTCATTTCCACTTACACAGTCAGGTTCAAGGGTAATATTCATGGCAGCATTTAATTCTTCGGGCTTATCCACTAATTCAATTTTATCTAAAGCCTTCTCACGGCTTTCAGCACGTTTGTAAAACTTTTCCTGTTTATAAGAGCGAAGTTTGGCAATAACTTCTTCCTGATGTTTAATTTCACTTTGCTGTTTAAGGTAAAGATTAAGCTGCACCTCTCTAAGTTGTTTTTTCTTTTCAGCAAAGGCGGAGTAATTGCCGTCATAAATATGACACTTATGATTTTCAATTTCAATGACCTTAGTTACGATTCTGTCAAGAAAATATCTGTCATGGGCTATAATAAGTACCGCACCTTTATAGTTTAAAAGATAATTTTCCAGCCATTTAATGGAATTTAAATCCAAATGGTTAGTGGGTTCGTCTAACATTATAATGTCAGGCTTTCCTAAAAGGAGTTTACAAAGGGCAACTCTGGTTTTCTGTCCTCCAGATAATTTCCCCACTTCTTTATTAAAATCATCAGAAGTAAATCCTAAACCTTTAATGACACCTTCAATTTCGCTTTTGTATGAATAAC
Organism: Eubacterium sp. AF16-48; assembly: GCF_003479405.1. GTDB lineage: Bacteria > Bacillota > Clostridia > Lachnospirales > Lachnospiraceae > Eubacterium_G > Eubacterium_G segne. The sequence goes on from NZ_QUHB01000001.1 coordinate 42,433, forward strand.
CATCTAACATTTGAAAGCGATGTTCAAGATTAGTATAGTCTTCAATAAGCTTTTGAAGGGCAGAACCTGACAGGTTAGCCATCTCCCTTTCATATCCCATAAGGCGCTGTTCCATGTTAATTATGTCCTGCTTAACGGATTTTACTTCTTCATATATGGAATTAGTGGAGCTTAAATCCTGATACTGGGCAAGATAACCGATGGTTTTATCCTTGCCAATGGTAACATTTCCATTATCAGCGCTAAGTTCCCCTATTAGAATTTTCATTATGGTTGACTTGCCGGCACCGTTATTTCCCACAATGGCTGCTTTTTCATTATCATTAATAAAGAAAGAACAGTCATCTAAAATAGTTTCAACACCATAAGATTTTGATATATGATTACATGATAATATCATTTGTTTTCTCCTGTAAAAGTAAATTTTCCTGGAAAACAGTTTACCATAAATAAGCATATTTTTAAACTATATGTTTATAAGTCCCATTAACTTTAATATAGGCTGAAATTATGAAAAAATCCCAAAAATAAAAGAATGATAAATATTTGACAATGTTTCCCTATATACTTATAATTAAACATTAGAGAAAAAAGAATGAGGAGTTAGCATGAATAAAATATCAAAAGCAGTTGTTTCAAGGCTGCCTCGTTATTATAGATATTTAGATGAACTAAGACAGGAAAATATTGAGCGTATATCTTCAAAAGAGTTAAGTAAAAGAATGAATGTTACAGCATCCCAGATAAGACAGGATTTAAACAATTTTGGCGGATTCGGACAGCAGGGATACGGCTATAATGTTCAGTATTTATATGAAGAAATCGGAAAGCTTTTAGGGCTTAACGTAACACATAAAATGGTTATTGTAGGTGCAGGAAATTTAGGTCAGGCAATTGCCAATTATGGCAATTTCAGAAACAGGGGATTTGAGATTACTGCGTTATTTGATAAGAATCCTGAACTGATAGGTAAAGACACAGCAGGCGGTAAGGTTTTGGACATTAAATACTTATACGATTATGTTAAGGAAAATAATGTGGAAATTGTGGCACTTACATTACCTAAGGAACCGGCACAGAAAATAGCTGAGAAACTGGTAGAGTGTGGCATAAAGGCATTTTGGAATTTTGCCCATACGGATCTAGGAGTTTCGGGAGACATTATTGTTGAAAATGTCCATCTGTCAGAGAGTCTTATGAAGCTTACATATAGAATTTCAGAAAAAAATAATAGTTTAAACAAATAGGAGCATACTCATGGAGAATATCGTTAAAGGCACGGATATGAAGAAAATAGACAGCTATACGATAAATGAGATTGGAATACCATCATTGGTTTTGATGGAAAGAGCAGCAAAAAGTGTAGCTGATTTAATTGACAAAAATGAAAGAAAACAAAAAAATAATATAACAATACAGGTTATTGCAGGCATTGGTAACAATGGGGCAGATGGTGTTGCTATAGGCAGGATGTTGTATCTTTTAGGATATAACATCTGTATTTTTGTTATGGGAGATAAGGAAAAGGCAACAGAGGAATTTAAAACCCAGTTAAGTATTGTGGAAAAAATAGGAGTTCCTGTGGTATCTAGTGTTATAGATGCCGATGTGGTAGTTGATGCTTTATTTGGAATAGGTTTATCAAGGGACATTACAGGTACATACGAACAGCTTATTTCGGAAATAAATAAAATGAAAAATATTATTTATGCCGTTGATATTCCATCAGGAATCAACGGAGATACCGGTGAAGTTATGGGATGTGCCATAAAAGCCAATTATACTGTAACTTTCGGTTGTCACAAAATAGGCACGGTATTATATCCGGGAGCTGATTACTGCGGACAGGTAGAGGTGTCGGACATTGGTTATCCGGTACAGTCTTACAATGAGGCTTCGGAAATATTAGAATATGCCGGTGTGGATGATTTGAAAATGATTCCAAAGAGAGCTAATTATTCTAATAAAGGAACATTTGGAAAAATCCTTATAGTGGCAGGCAGCAGGGATATTTCAGGAGCCGCTGTTTTGTGTGCTAAGGCTGCCTTTAGGGCAGGAGCAGGACTTGTAAGAATTTTTACCCACGAAAATAACAGGGATATTATTGCAAAATTAATTCCTGAGGCTATGATTAATACATACAACACAGAAAAATTTAACAAAAAAGCCTTTGAAGCATGTTTAAACTGGTGTGACGTTGTGGCTGTGGGGCCGGGAATAGGAATAGGAACCATACAGCAGATGATTGTGGAGCAGGTAATTGAGTCAAAAATCCCGGCAGTTATTGATGCTGACGGAATAAACAATATTGCTGCAGATGAAAGGGTTAAAAAGAACTTTCATAAGAAATTAATTTTAACTCCTCATTTAGGAGAAATGAGCAGACTTATAAATAAACCTGTTAAGGAAATTGCAGAAAACCTTATTTATTATGCCAAAGAGCTTAATTACAGGTACGGTGCCAATGTGGTTTTAAAGGATGCAAGAACCGTTATTGCAACTGACGGACAGATTTACATTAATCTTTCGGGAAATAATGGAATGGCAACGGCAGGAAGTGGTGATGCTCTTACAGGTATAATATCAGCCCTTATAGGTATAGGCTGTGATTTTGAAAAGGCAGCGGTAATGGGACCTTACGTTCACGGATTAGCAGGTGATATGGCAGCCCATAAAGTATCAAAAACAGGTCTTATGGCTACAGATATTATTGAAGAAATAAAAAGTGTAATTACAGATTAACAGGAAGTGAAATTATGGAAATTGACAAGTATTTTAGAGGTTATGCAACAGTTGACTTAGATATGATTCATAAAAATGTAGAGATTATGAAGGAAAGATTAAATGAAAATACAGGAATAGTTGCAGTAATAAAAACAGATGGTTACGGACATGGGGCAGTACCTATTGCTAAGGATTTAGATGATATATGTTACGGATATGCCGTAGCTACGGCTTACGAGGGCCATAACCTTAGAAGACATGGCATAGATAAGCCAATTTTTATACTGGGATATACTCAGGAATGTACTTACGATATGGTGATAGAAGAAGATATGTTACCTCCCGTGTTTACATTGGATATGGCAAAGGTTATGTCACAACATGCAGTTAATCTTAACAAAGTATTAAAGATAAATATTGCTGTAGATACAGGTATGAGCAGAATAGGATACATACCGTCTAATGAAGCTGCAGAGGAAATTGTGGAAATCAGTAAGCTGCCAAATATAAAAATTGAGTCAATATTTACCCATTTTGCCAAGGCGGATTATAAAGACAAATCCTTTGCAGATAAGCAGTTTGAAGAATTTTTAAACTTTGTTAATCTGGTGGAAGAAAAAGGGGTTAAAATTCCTATACATCAGTGTGCCAATAGTGCGGCAATGATGGAAATGAAAAAAACATCCCTTAGTCTGTCAAGAGCCGGAATTTCAATGTATGGCTTGTATCCATCAGATGAAATGGATAAGGACAATATGAAATTATATCCTGCCATGGCAATTTACAGCCACGTTGTTTACGTTAAAAATATCGAAAAAGGACGGGGAATAAGCTACGGTCAGACCTATATTGCAAAGGATGACATGAAAATAGCTACTATTCCTTTAGGATACGGAGACGGATATCCACGTAATTTAAGCAATAAAGGCTATGTTCTTATTAATGGAAAACGCGCTAATATTGTAGGGCGCGTGTGCATGGATCAGTTTATGGTAGACGTTACGGGAATGGACGTAAAAGTAGGAGATTTGGTTACATTAGCAGGAACTGATGGAAGCGAGGAAATCAAAATAGACGATTTAGCGGAGCTTGCAGGAACTTTTAATTATGAATTTGTATGTGATTTAGGTAAAAGGGTTCCAAGGGTGTATTTAAAAAACGGTAAGGTAATTGGCACGAAAGACTACTTCACAGATGATTATGAAATAGATTTGTAGGGCCGGGGGTTAAATTTAAAATAATCTTTTGAATACACATTCCAAAATGTGGAATACTATAACTAGTAAGACATTAGATGATTTGGAGTGTGAAAAAATGGTAATAAGAAGAGGGGATATTTTCTATGCCGACCTAAGACCGGTAATCGGGTCGGAACAGGGAGGAGTCAGACCTGTTTTAATAATTCAAAATGACACCGGAAACAGGCATAGTCCCACGGTGATTGTGGCAGCCATAACTTCCCGTATGACGAAGGCAAAACTGCCTACCCATGTAAAAATAAATAAAGAAAACTGTGACATTGTAAAGGATTCGGTTATACTTCTTGAACAATTAAGAACTATTGATAAGAAAAGGTTAAAGGATAAGGTGTGCCATCTGGACAATGAAATATTAAAAACAGTGGATTCCGCTTTGCTAATTAGTTTAGAGCTTGATACATAAACAAAAGCGGCATAGGGAAAGTTGACTATTAATTTAGAAAATGTTAAAATTTCTATTGAATTATGCGAATAGATTAAAATAAATAAAAAATTACGGAAGAGAGGGTAATTATGTCAGGACATTCAAAATTTGCCAATATTAAGCATAAAAAAGAAAAAAATGATGCTGCAAAGGGCAAGATGTTTACAATTATAGGAAAGGAAATTGCGGTAGCCGTAAAAGAAGGTGGAGCAGATCCTAATAATAATAGCAAGTTAAGAGATGTTATAGCAAAGGCAAAGGCCAACAACATGCCTAATGATACCATTGAAAGAGGTATTAAGAAGGCTGCCGGTAATGCAGCTGCAATTAACTACGAAACAGTGAGATACGAGGGATATGGACCAAATGGTATTGCCATTATTGTCGATGCTCTTACAGACAACAGAAACAGAACAGCTGCAAACGTAAGAAACTGCTTTACAAAGGGTGGCGGAAATGTTGGAGCACAGGGCTGTGTATCATATATGTTTGATGAAAAAGGTCAGATTATAATTGATAAGGAAGAATGCGACATGGATCCAGATGAACTTATGATGATATCAGTTGATGCAGGAGCAGAAGATTTTGCAGACGAAGAGGATAGCTATGAAATCATTACTTCACCTGAGGAATTTAGCAATGTAAGAGAAGCATTGGAAAAAGAAGGAATTAAAATGGCAGAGGCAGAAGTAACAATGATTCCGCAGAATTATGTAGAATTATCAGATGAAGACGCCATTAAGAAGATGAATATTATTATTGACAGACTTGATGAAGATGAAGATGTTCAGCAGGTTTATCATAACTGGGACGAATAATTTTAATAGGATAAGGGATGAATACAGTACTTTTTGATTTAGACGGAACATTGCTTCCAATGGATATGAAGGAATTTACAGATACATATATTTTGCTGTTAAAGAATAGACTTGAAACAGCAGGCTATGATGCTAAAAAGATTATTGCGGCATTATGGGTGGGTGAGAAGGCCGTGGTACAAAATGACGGTCTTATTACTAATGAGGAATGTTTCTGGAAAGCATTTGAAAACTTTATGACAGATGGTAATGGAAAAATGGAGTCTAAAGTTAAAAGAAAACTGGAGAAGGAAATTATTAAGTTCTATAAGGATGATTTCGCTGTGGCAAGATATGTTACTCACCCTATAGATACAGTGGCAGAGTGTATAGACATACTAAAGGAAAAAGGATATCAGCTGGTAGTGGCAACAAATCCTGTTTTTCCGGAAATTGCCGTATATGAAAGATTAGGCTGGGCAGGTCTTAATCCGGAGGATTTTTCTTACATAACTACATATGAAAATTCATGTTTTGCAAAGCCTAATATTGAGTATTATAAGTTTCTGTTAAAAATGTTAGACAAGGATTCAGAGGACTGCTTAATGGTTGGCAATGATGTACATGAAGACATGGTTGCAAGAAATATTGGAATAGATGTGTTTCTAATTGAAGGATATGTGGAAAATCAGTTTAATGAAGATACATTTGATATTAAAAAAGGAAATTGGAATTTATTTAAAGAATATATTTCCAATCTTCCAAATCTTAATTAAAGAGATAACCAAAAGAAAAGGAGTTACATCGTAACTCCTTTTTCTTTGCAAATATTTAATTAATCTTCATTATTTTCATAAAGCTTCTGATATATCTGCTCCGTATATTCATATATAAGGGCTTCGTCGGCGTTTTCAAATTGGTACATTAATAAATCCCTGATTTTATCTGCACGGTTAAAATAAAGTAATTCCATAGGCTGGGTAGTATCAAGATCTTCATCAATATCCTCAGCATGAATATTTTCATCTGCCCATGAAAGAAGCTCTTCAATAAGCTTATCTTCAGCATCAGCTTCTATTCTGACCTGCTTTGCATGCATAAATGAAACAATCCCTGCAATTATAAAAATAATGAAAACCCCACCCATAACTGAATTAAACAGCCATGATGTTTCTGAACTGATAGGAAGGGGAATAATCTTCATCCAAACTAAAATCATAAAAATAATTCCCACAATACCTACTAAAATCAAAGTATATGAAGATGACATAATATCATCATATTTGTCAGATAAGCGAACAAAGGAATGAACCTTATTTTCTGAAAAATCTGATAATTCTTCGTTGAAGTCAGTGGAAGCTTCAGGAATATCATCCACAGGCTGATTATCAACAGAAATTTTATCTTCAATGTTGCTTTTTTCCATAATCAATATCTCTCCTTGTAAAATAATTAGTTTAATTATATAACAAGTAAGATATTATAACAAGTAAATGAATTACAAAAATAAAAATATAAAATTGACTTTAATATTTTATTATGATATAGTTCTCTTGTTTAATTAATTAAAGTGTTAATGAATTATAACATTAAAAAGGAGAATACAATGAAAAAAAGAATTGCTTTATTACTTTCAGTTGCAATGTGTGCAACATTATGTTTATCAGGTTGCGGAAGCAGCGAAAAGAAAACAGGTGACAAGAAGGATGCTTCAAGTATGGTATATGCAGTAGAACAGGGCTCAGCCGGTGAAGAAGCTGCTAAGTCAAAGGGATGGAGCACAAACCCTGTACAGTCACAGGCAAAGGCTTTAATGGAAGTAAATTCAGGAACATCTGATGCTGCCATTATTGATTTACTTATGGCAGGTGCTATGATTGGTGAAGGAACAAGTTATCCTGACCTTAAATACACAGATAAGCTTACTACAGAAGAATATGGTGTAGGATGCAGAAAGGGTTCAGATCTTGCAGCATACATTAATAATTTCTTCAGTGAAATATATGCTTCAGGAGAAATGAAGACCATAGCTGATACATATAAGGTAAGTGATACCTTAGTAGAGCAGGCTAAAGCAGGTGAATATGTTGAAGGCGATGATGTTAAGTACATTAAAGATAAAGGAACATTAGTTGTTGGTATTACAGAATTTGAACCAATGGATTACAAAGATGAAGACGGAAACTGGATTGGCTTTGATGCAGATTTAGCAAAGAAACTTGCTGAAAAGTTGGGTGTTAAGATTAAATTTGTAGTAATTAACTGGGATACAAAAACAATGGAACTTGATTCAAAGAAAATTGACGTTGTTTGGAATGGTATGACATTGACAAATGAAGTTAAAAATTCTATGGAATGTACAAATGCTTACTGCAATAATGCACAGGTAGTTGTAGTTTCATCAAAATAAAGGTATAATAAAATTTAGAAAAATTATTTTAAGGCAGAGGGTTGTTTGCTCTCTGCCTTAAAACGGTAAAAGGATTAAGGAGAAACTTTATGTTTTTAAGCGTTACGGAAGAGTTACTTAGCGGACTTGGAATATCAGTAGAAATATTTATATTAACGTTAATATTTTCATTGCCACTGGGACTTATTATTGCCTTTGGCTCAATGAGCAGATTTAAACCTTTAAAATATCTTGTTGACGTGTTTGTATGGATTATCCGTGGAACCCCTCTTATGCTTCAGATTATTATAATATTCTATGGCCCGGGATTAATAGGATATTATGTGTGGACAGGGGATTCATGGAGCAGGGTTATTGCAACAGTAGTTGCCTTTACCATTAATTACGCCTGCTATTTTTCAGTTATATTCAGAGGTGGTATAGAAGGCGTTCCCGCAGGACAAAGGGAGGCAGGACAGGTTCTAGGAATGACTAAATTCCAAATATTCTTTAAAATCACATTACTTCAGATGATTAAGAGAATAGTGCCACCAATGTCAAATGAAATAATTACATTGGTTAAGGATACATCTTTAGCAAGAATTATATCTGTACAGGAATTAACGGTAATGGGGGAAAACTTTATGAAATCAGAGGGTATTATATGGCCACTGTTCTACACAGGGGTATTTTATCTGATATTCGTAGGTATTCTTACCATTTTGTTTAATTACATAGAAAAGAAATTAGATTATTTTAAATAAGGAGGTGTATTGAAATGGCAATGTTAGAAGTTAAAAATATAGAGAAACATTTCGGTAGCACCGATGTTTTAAAAAATATAAGTTTTGATTTAGAGGAAGGACAGACTTTGGCAATTATAGGTTCTTCAGGCTCAGGTAAGACAACTCTTTTAAGATGTCTTAATTTTCTTGAAATACCAAACGGTGGGACCATTGCAGTAAATGATGAAATTTTGTTTGATGCAAGTCAGATAAAAAGCAAAAAAGATAAGGATTTAAGAGACAAAAGACTTCATTTTGGAATGGTATTTCAGTCTTTTAATCTTTTTCCACAGTATACAGCATTGGAAAATGTTACATTAGCAGAAAAAATGCTGGCAAAGGATTTGCCTGACTTTAAGCAGAATAAAAAAGAAATTTATAACAAAATAGAAGAACATGGAAAAGAATTGTTGGCAAGAATGGGATTAGCAGACAGGGTTAATCATTATCCACACCAGCTTTCGGGAGGACAGCAACAGCGTGTAGCCATTGCCAGGGCTTTGGCACTTAAACCGGATATTCTTTGTTTTGACGAGCCTACATCGGCACTTGATCCTGAACTTACGGGAGAAGTGCTTAAGGTTATAAAATCCCTGGCTGAAGAGAAGACAACAATGGTTATTGTTACCCATGAAATGGCTTTTGCCAGAGATGTGGCAGATACTGTTATATTTATGGACGGTGGAGTGATTGTGGAGCAGGGTGATGCAAAGCAGGTAATTGAAAATCCACAGGAAGAGAGAACAAGACAGTTCTTATCAAGATTTAGTCAAAACTAGCAGGAGTTTATATGAAAATAATAATATTAACTGTTGGTAAAATTAAGGAAAAATTTTATACAGAGGCAGTGAATGAATATTTAAAGCGGCTTTCCAGATACTGCAAGGCAGAGGTGGTACAGGTGGCGGATGAAAAAACAGTGGAAAACTGTTCAGAAACAGAAGCTGATATGGTAAAAGAAAAAGAAGGAAACCGGATATTAGCTAAAATACCTGATGACGCCTATGTTATAACCTTGGAAATTAATGGAAAGCAGTTAGATTCTCTTGAACTGGCAGACAAAATTAACAGGTTAGGAATTAATGGGAAAAGTCATATAGTATTTGTTATTGGTGGGTCTTTGGGATTACACAAAAAAGTTTCAGACAGGTCTGATTACAAACTTAGTTTTTCTAAAATGACATTTCCTCATCAGCTTATGAGGGTTATTTTACTGGAACAGATATATAGAAGTTACAGAATAATAAATAATCAGCCATATCATAAATAAAAAAAGCACGAAAGTGCTTTTTTTATTGCAGTAATGTTTCAAAAAACTAAAATAAAAGACTTAACAGGACACACATATGTCTTAATGATGTGCTATAATCTAAGATAATATAGCATAAAGGAGTGTTAAAATGTCAAATTCGATTCATAAGAAATACAGAGTTTTGGATATATTTATGAGATTAGTTTGTGGTGAATACGTTTCCGTAAAGAAATTATCCATGGAGTATCAGGTATCAACTAAAAGTATAACAAGGGATATTAATGAACTAAAGAATTTTTTATGCGACAATGAAGGAAAGTCTTTTGGGTGTGAAATAATGTATTCATATCAGGAAAGAGCGTATTATTTAGAAATGGATAACTTTCTTTTAAGCAAAGAATTGTTAGCCGTAATAAAGGTACTTATTGCCAGCCGTTGTTTTAATGAAAATCAAATGAAGCTTATTATAAATAAAATGGAAACATTTATGTCGGCTAAAGATAAGAAAATGACCAATGAGCTTACGTCTAAAGAGTTATATCATTACATACCGGTACAATCAGACTGTGATAATGTGTTAGATAATGTATGGGGAATTTCAAACTGTATAAGGGAACAGAAGGAGATTACCATTGAATACTATAAAATGGATAGAAGTAAAATAACAAGAAAGGTAAAACCGTTGGCTATTGTATTTAGCGAGTATTATTTTTATCTTATTGCTGCACACGGTGCAAATGGCTTAGAAGTTAACAGATTTTACAGAATGGACAGAATAGTCAGTTACATAAAGCACCGAACAGGTTTTCATATTGAATATAATGAAAGATTTGATGAAGGGGAGCTTAAAAACAAGATTCAATATATGTGGCCGGGACAGGGAATAAAGAGGTACGTTAAATTTGAATTTACCGGGCCATCAGTTCAGGCAGTATTAGATAAAATACCTGAATCTGAAATTGTAAAATGTGAAAATGGAAAATATACAATAAGTGCGAATGTTTATGGAGACGGAATAAAGATGTTTCTTCTTAGTCAGGGGGCATGGGTTAAAGTGCTAGAGCCGGAGGCATTTGTACAGGAAATGAAAGCAGAAATTACCGCAATGGGTAACAATTATGATTAATATTCTTCAATATTTACTAAATTTAATTTTTTTAATTGAAATAATGACTATTATCAGATATAATTGTAAAGGCAAAATTTTATGCATTAGATAAAATATATTTAATAAGGAGAACAAAAAAATGAAAAAGATTATTTCATTAGTAATGGTACTTGTTATGGCAACTGCTGTTTTCAGCGCATGTGGAAGCAAGTCATCAGATTCAAAAAGTGGCGGGGACGGAAAGCAGGTTCTTTCAATGGCAACTAACGCAGAGTTTCCACCATATGAGTATGTTGAAGGTGAAGATGTAGTTGGTATCGATGTTGATATTGCTCAGGCAATTGCAGATAAGTTAGGCATGGAATTAAAGGTTGATAATATGAACTTTGATTCAATTATTCCGGCTATTACATCAGGAAAAGATGCTATAGGTGCTGCCGGAATGACAGTAACAGATGAAAGAAAGAAAAATGTAGATTTTACAGATTCATATGCTACAGGTGTTCAGGTTGTTATTGTAAGAGAAGATTCAAAAATTACAGATGTTAAGGACTTAACAACTAAGGGTGCTGATAACACAATCGGTGTTCAGCTTGGTACAACAGGTGATATTTACTGTACATCAGATATTCAGGACAAGGGATTTGGTAAGGTTCAGCAGTTTAACAAAGGTGCTGATGCAGTTCAGGCTTTAGTTAGTGGAAAGATTGATTGTGTAGTAATTGATAATCAGCCTGCAAAGGAATTTGTAAAGGCTAATAAGGGTCTTAAGATTCTTGATACAGAATATGTAACAGAAGATTACGCAATTGCTGTTGCAAAAGATAATACAGAATTAAAAGATAAAATAAATGGCGCACTTAATGAATTAAAGGCTGAAGGTACTATCCAGAAGATTCTTGATAAGTATATCAAAGCAAAATAATTATAAAAAATTCGGCTGCCTGTAGCAGGGCAGCCTTTTTAAGATAAGAGGTTACAATGCAGATATTATTTAATGGTATGTGGAATATTAAATGGTTAAGTTCACTTAGTATAGCAGATATAAAGGAACAGTTTGATACCTGCTTTTTTTCAAAAAATTATTGGAAGTTATATTTAACCGGATTAGAAAACACACTTATAATTACTTTTTTCGCATTACTGTTAGGTGTGGCAATAGGAGCGTTAATTGCCATAGTAAGGACAACTTATACCAGACAGTATGACGAAATGAGGATGGGATTTGGAAAGATTATTTTAGCAATACTTAATTTTATATGTAAAGTTTATCTTACAGTTATAAGAGGAACGCCGGTTGTTGTTCAGATTCTTATAATTTACTTTATTGTATTCCAAAGCTCCAATGCTCAGATTCCAATTGCTGCTTTGGCATTTGGTATTAACTCAGGTGCCTATGTGGCAGAAATTTTCAGAAGTGGAATTATGTCTATTGATATTGGACAAAACGAAGCAGGACGAAGCCTTGGTTTCAATTATGCCCAGACAATGATTTATATTATTGTTCCACAGGCATTTAAGAATGTTATTCCAACTCTTGGAAATGAGTTTATTGTATTATTAAAGGAAACTGCTGTGTGTGGTTATATAGGTCTTATGGATCTTACAAGAGCAGGTGACTCGGTAAGAGCGGCTACTTATAATCCGTATTTCCCACTTATTTTCATTGCCGTTATTTATCTGGTTATGGTAATGTTCTTTACATGGCTTTTAGGAAAGCTGGAAAGGAGGCTGAGAAATGCAGAACGATAGTTTTAAGCCTCTGATTAAGGCAGAAAACATAAAGAAATATTATAAAAATGGTGAAATCAAGGCTTTAGATGACGTAAGTCTTGAAATAAAAAAAGGAGAAGTGGTAGTTATAATAGGACCGTCAGGTTCAGGAAAATCTACTATGCTTCGTACTTTAAATTTACTTGAAATACCAACTGAAGGAAAAATTACATACGATGGTGAGGATATTACAGATAGCAAAACTAATATTAACAATTATCGTATGAAAGTAGGAATGGTATTCCAGCATTTTAATTTATTCCCTCATATGAGTGTTTTAAAGAATATGACTATTGCACCTACTAAGCTTCTTAAAAAGGACAAAGAGGAAGCAAAAAATACTGCAATGGAGCTTTTGAAAAGAGTTAATCTTGAAAACAGAGCTGAAGCTTATCCTTCGCAGTTATCAGGTGGTCAGAAGCAGCGTGTGGCTATAGCCAGAGCGTTGTGTATGGAGCCTGAGGTTATGTTGTTTGATGAACCTACATCAGCCCTTGACCCTGAAATGGTAGGAGAAGTTCTTAATGTTATGAAGGATTTGGCAAGACAGGGAATGACAATGGTGGTTGTTACTCACGAAATGGGTTTTGCCAGAGAAGTTGCATCAAGAGTGATTTTTATGGATGAAGGCAAAATCATTGAGGAGGGAACTCCGGAAATGGTATTTGAACATCCAAGAAGTGAAAGAACACAATCTTTCCTGTCAAAGGTAATATAAAACCCAATAAAAAATAGAGCATCAATTTTGGAATGCTCTATTTTTTATTGCCTAAACTATAATTTAATTATTGTCTCTATATGGACCATAATACATTACACCTTTTTTAAGGGTCTTGCCTTTAATGGCATATAACTCACTTACAGTTACTAATTCATAGCCCTGTTTTCTAAGAGATGGTAAGGCTTTAATAAATCCCTGAACAGTTGTCTGATGAATGTCGTGTAACAATACTATCTGTCCGTCTGATGCAAAATTGAGTACGGTTCTCTTAACATATGAGGCATTTTTGTATTTCCAGTCTTCAGTATCCACAGACCAGTAAATCATTGGAACACCTGCATGTTTGCTTACTGTAGCATTATAGTTTCCATATGGCGGACGAAGTAAACTAGGTTCAACACCAATAACATCTTTTACGGCTTTTTTAGTGTTATTAATTTCGCTAATAACTTCTTTTTTAGGAATAGCTTTTAAATTCTTATGACTGTATGTGTGACTTCCAATTTCCATTCCCAAGTTGTTTTCCCGTTTTAACTGACTGCTATATGCTGCGGCACGGTTTCCAAGAACAAAGAATGTGGCTTTGCTATGATACTTTTCTAAGGCATCAAGAAGAGTGTTGGTATATTCTCCCGGACCATCGTCAAAGGTAATGGCAATATATTTGGTATTTTGAACAAATACTTTGCATTTAACACTCTTGTTAGTGTATTTAGAAGTAGCTTTTATATATGCTGTACCATTAGACTTTCCTGTTACCTTACCATTTTTGTTTACAGTGGCAACCTTATTATTTGAACTTCTCCAGATAAGTTCCTCGTGAGCATACTTTTTCTTCTTTTTGTCACCGTATGTAATAATTGGTTTGAGTACACGCTTATCCTTTTTGTTAAGACGCATCTGGTCTTTGTCAAGCTTAATGGTCTTTACAGGATTATATGGATTCCTTACTGTGATTTTACAGCGAACCTTAACATTTCCGCTTTGACTACTGCATATTATATATGTTTTGCCTGCTTTAACAGCTACCACTTTGCCGTTTTTGGAAATAGTGGCAACAGACTTATTTTTGCTGCTCCAGACGTAATCCTCGTTAGTATCAAAAGAATCCCCATCATATGTTACCTTGGCTTTTAATACACTTTTCTTTCCTTTAGTAAGAGTTAAAGAAGAGTGATTAAGAGTGATTTTTTTAATAAGATTAATTTCCGGTGTAGTAGAAGTTTCTACAACATCAGAAGCAGTAGTTTCTATAGTGGAGGAAGACTCCACGGCATGAGACGGCTTGGAATTGGCAAAGGCAATGCTAAATCCCAAGGCAGTAACCAAAACAACTGCTAATGCAGAAATTACTATCTTACGTGAATTTGATTTTTTCTTCATAAGTATTCCCTCTTTCTTTTGTTTTGTTAATTTAATTCTACAGTACAAAAATTTAAAAGTAAATAGAATAATAAATTTAATTAATCATATATTTTCATGAGGAGAATAAAAATGAGAGAGCTATATGAGTATTTTAATTTAAAAATTAAGGAAAAAGTGAAGAGGTGCCCGGAATATAACAAAATAACGGAGATTAGAATGAGAGTAAACAGCCCTTTGATTATAAATAAGGTAAATTCAGAGAAAGTTTTTAGAGATGTAATAATATCAGAGGATGATATTTCAGATACATTTAACATAGCCACGGATTATTCAGCATATGCTTTTGAAGACAATATAAAAGAGGGATTTTTGTCTGTGCCGGGAGGTCATCGTATTGGATTTGGCGGTGTAATAGTGAAGGAAAATAACCGGATAAAGGCAATAAAAAATATAAAATTTTTAAATATTCGTGTATGCAGACAAATTGAAAATTACGGAGAAATGTTATATGAAAAAACAAAAAGCAATGAAAAAATTGAGAACATCCTTATAATCTCTCCACCGGGATTGGGGAAAACAACATTACTAAGGGATTATATTAAAAAAATCAGTAATGAAACACCGGGGACAAGCATATGTGTTATTGATGAGAGAAATGAAATATCAGGAATGTACATGGGAGTGCCTACCATAGATTTAGGTATTCGTACAGATATATTAAGTAACTGCACCAAAAAGGATGGGATATTAATGGCAATCCGTTCAATGGCACCTAAAATAATTGCCTTAGATGAAATAGGAAAAAAAGAGGATATAGAAGCCATAGAATCAGCCGGTGTAAGCGGAGTAAAGGTTATAGCTACAGCTCACGGCAGGGATGTGGAAGATGTTACAAAAAAGTTTGGACAAGATATGGTAAATATGTTTGAAAGAAAAGTAATTATAAAAAGAATAGGAGAGTACATATGTTGTTGAAAATATTTGGATGTTTATTAATATTTTCAGGTTGCGGTGGAATAGGATTTGGTATGGGAAGGGATTATAACGCCCGTATCAGTCAGTTAGAGCAGATTAAGAAAATGCTGTTTTTACTGGAAGGGGAAATTAAGTATAACAATGGAGGAATATATGAATCCATGAAAAAATTAACAGGGATTTCAGATAATATAATGACGGGATTTTTTGAAGGTGTGATAAAAGATAATGTAGGCACATTGAAAGAGGCATGGCAGTTTAATATAGAAAAAAGTTTTGTAGCAGACAGTAAACTGTCAAAAGAGGATATAGCAATTATTGAAGATTTGGGAAATACAATAGGTATGACAGACAAAGAAACACAAATAAAAAATATTGATCATGCCATGGAATGTATTGATGACAATATAGGGGAATTAAAAAAAGGTAAAACAGAGAAATGCCGGTTATACAGAACTACCGGAATAGCTGCAGGGGCATTTCTTGCCATTTTATTTTTATAACAAATGAAAGGTGAAGAAAGTATGGAAATAGGATTGATTTTTAAAATTGCTGCTGTGGGGATAATCGTGTCGGTTATAGGGCAGATATTAAAACACAGTGGCAGGGAGGAACAGGCATTTCTTACAAGTTTGGCGGGATTAATATTAGTTCTTATGTGGATTGTACCTTATATATATGATTTGTTTAAAACAATACAGAAATTATTTGAGTTATAAGAAGGAAAAAGATGCTTACAATAGGTGTGATAGGAATTGTCGGGGTAATTCTGGCGGTGTGGTTTAAAACAATTAAGCCTGAATATGGAATTATGATTTCAGTGGTGGTGTGCATATTTATTTTTGGATATTCCCTGCTGCGAATTTCCGATATTATTGAAATAGTGGACAGGCTTTCAGGAATGACTTCAATAAGTAAAGATTACATTAAAATTTTACTAAAAATAACCGGTATCACCTTTGTATCGGAAATATCCTCTGATATTGCCAAGGATTGCGGTTATTTAGCAGTGGCAAATCAGGTACAGATATTTGGAAAACTTACGGTTTTAGTAGTAAGTCTGCCGGTGTTTACGGAACTGATATATGCAGTTACATCCCTTTTAACATAAAGTATGGGAGAATTAAGTATGAGAAAATATGTTTACATGGCTATTGTGCTGGCAATATGTATTTGGGGAATAAATACCGTTACAATAAAGGCATCTGATTTAAACAAAAATGAAGAGTACATGTCAATTGACGATTTTGAAATAAATGACAGTATAAAAACTTTGGAGAAAAACGGGTATCGGGATTTAAATTTCAGGCATATTTTAGATGAGATTATGAGTGGAAATGTTTTAGATGTAATAAAGGAATGCTCTAATGTGGTATATCAGAAAACAGTTGGGGATTTTACAATGGTTGAAAAAGCCCTTGGAAATTTGCTTTTAATTGTAATTTTATCTGCTTTTTTTACTAATTTTGCCAATGTGTTTTCAAATGACGGAATATCTTCCACAGGATTTTACATATGCTATTTAATTGTTACTACAATGCTTATGACTTTATTTGAAAATTTTTGCCTGATTGCCACTGATTTTGTAAGGCTTCTGCTGGAGTTTTTGTGTGGCATTGTACCGGCGTATTTCCTGTCTGTGGCAATAACAGGTCAGGTGGCTGCGGCAGGATTTTATCAGCTTACATTAGTTATTATAAGTGTGGCACAATTTATATTTTTAAGGGTTCTTGTTCCAATGATAAAGGTTTATGTAACAATTAATCTTATAAATAATATATCAAAAGAGGATTTTTTATCCAAAACTTCGGATTTGCTGAAAAACGCCATAGCTTTTATTAATAAAACCGTCGTAGGTATAGTTGTTGGTCTTAATATTATTCAGGCACTGATACTTCCGGCAGTAGACGGAGTGAAAAACAATGCCATTAGAAAGGTAGTAGGAGCACTGCCGGTGGTAGGAGATGGCTCAGATGCAGTATGCGGTATATTGTTAGGCTCTGTTAATTTAATAAAAAATACCATAGGAGGTTTTGCCATAATTGTGATTATTATGCTTTGCGGAGTGCCTTTTATTAAAATTCAGTTATATTCCATATCAATGCAGATAGCCCAGGCAGTTGTACAGCCTGTAGCAGATAAAAGAATGATTAATAGTATAAGTTGTGTAGTTATGGGAATAAAGATGCTTGCCAAAGTGATTATCGGGGCTTCAATGTTGTTTATTATAAGCATTGCCATAATATGCATAGTGACGGGAAAGGAGTAGTATGGAATTTGTTTATGGATATATAAGAAATATTAGTATTTTTATGATTGTTACAACACTTATATTAAATATATTTCCGGAAAAAAGCAGTAAGAAATATATAAAACTTTTTGCAGGATTTTTGCTTCTAATGCTTATATTTAATCCTATTGTAAAATACAAAAAAAACAACATTAATGTAGATAAAATCATAAGTGAATATAGCCATGTAAAAATAGATAAAAACAGTAATTTAGAAAACAGTGTGAACAAATTCAGGGAGGATTTATTTGAAAGGATAAGTGAAAAGTATGAAGATGAATCTGAAAAAAATAATGGAAATTAAAAAAATAGGTAAAGAAAAACTGATACTTTTAGTGCTGGCAGGAATAATGCTTATAGGAGCATCATATTTTGAAAATGGAAGGAGTGAAGGACAGACTAAAATAAGGGAGACGGAATATATTGGTGCAAGCCCTGAAGATGACTATGGAAAAATAATGGAAGAAAAAATCTCTAATATGATTGAAGGCATAAAGGGAGTTTCAAAGGTTTCCGTTATGGTTACTTTAAAGTCCGGAAATGAAAAGGTGGTAAAGGAAGACAGTGAGGATGAAGCATCTCAATCTAAAAAAGGGAGTGATGAGGAAAAAAGCAACAGTCAAAAGAAAAAGACGGTTATTTTGGAAAATGATAATGGAGAAAGTCCTTATGTGATAAAGGAAATGTATCCGGAAGTGGAAGGAATAGCCATTATGGCATCAGGTATAGGGGATTCTTCAAAAAAGGAGGAGATAATAAAGATGTTGTCTGCATTGTTTGATGTTCCCCTGCATAAAATATCTGTAGTAGAAATTGATTAAATATTAAGGGGGTAACATGAAAAAGATTTTTAAGAAAAATCAGTTTATCGTAACATTTCTTGCAGTATTAATTGCAGTTGCCGGATACTTGAATTATGCGGATAATGCAGATAAGAAAAAAGAGGCTGCAAAGGTAAATGGAACTACATATGAATCTGTTTATGACGGTGACAATCTTTTAACGGGAGATAATGATATTGAAAGCTTAGATGGGGAAGACGCTAATAATAAGGAAACAAAAGAAAGTGCAGGGGAAGAAACAACTAAAGAACCGGGGGCAGCAGTACTTACTAATGGCACTAATTTGGCTTCATACATGGCACAGGCAAGATTAAACAGAGAGCAGATAAGATCCAAAAATAAAGAAACATTGTTAGAAGTGATTAATAATAACGATATAAGTGAAGGTGAAAAAAAGAAAGCCGTAAAATCAATGGTGAAACTTACGGAATTAAATGAAAAGGAAAATACCATTGAGACATTACTTAAAGCAAAGGGATTTGATGATATTGTGGTAACAATTAGTGATAAACAGGCTGATGTAATAATAAGCGAAAAGGAAGTAGATGATGCAAAGAGAGCACAGATAGAGGATGTGATAAAAAGAAAAGCGGGAGTTAGTGTGGATAATATAACGATTACTCCTACAGGAACGAAATAAAAGCACAAAAATAAATAAGGTGCCGCTTATGGCAGCACCTTATTTATTTTGTGTTATTTTTTAAATGGTTCTTTATTGCTTCAAAACTTTCTTTGCTAATAACATGTTCAATACGACAGGCATCCTGTACGGCAATGCCTTCCGGAACTCCCAGCTTTACAAGACATGTTGATATAAGCTGATGGCGCTCGTAAATCATTTCCGCAATAGCCTTTCCTTCATCAGTTAAATAGATAAAACCTGAATCTGTTACAGTTATATGATTTTTTTCACGCAAATTCTTCATGGCAATACTGACACTTGATTTTTTAAATCCCAGTTCGTTGGCAATATCAACGGAACGAACAACCGGGAGCTTTTTACTCAAAACCAGTATTGTCTCTAAATAGTTTTCTGCAGATTCATTACTTTTCATATATGAAAAACTCCTTAAAACGAATATTTACTGTAATTATACCACGTTATATAAATAAATTCAATTTGGCTAAATTAACCAATTGGTATATTAAAAGAAACAAAAGATTGCTACACATAACAAAAATTAGAAAATACTAAAAAACATTATTGACATCTAATATCAGTTAGTTTATACTAATTAGCGAAACAAAGATGTACAATTGCGTTTTGAGTAAAGAGAGGGTGATATGATGCCTTTGACGATGGCTAAAGAGGGAGAAGTTAATATAGTAAAAAGAGTATCCGGAAAAGCTGAGACCAAAAAGTTCCTAGAAAGTTTGGGATTTGTAGTTGGCGGTGAAGTTACGGTTATATCACAAATCGGTGGAAATGTTATTGTCAATGTTAAAGATTCCAGAGTTGCCATAGGAAAAGATATGGCTAATAAAATAATGATCTAACTAAAAAGGAGAGAGGTGCTTTATGAAAACGCTGAGAGAAGTTGCCTGCGGGCAGACAGTCACGGTTAAGAAACTTACCGGCGACGGACCTGTAAAGAGAAGAATTATGGATATGGGAATCACGAAGGGTGTAGATATTTATGTAAGAAAAGTTGCACCGTTAGGTGACCCGGTAGAAGTTACTGTAAGAGGTTATGAGTTATCTCTTAGAAAGGCTGATGCCGAAATGATTGAGGTAGAGTAATTTTTTTTGCTCCATAGGTTAGCAAATGCTAACAAAAAGTAGAATCAACAAACAAAATAATTCTTGTTATTTAGAAAGGAAGTAAATATGTCAATTAAAGTTGCGTTAGCCGGAAACCCTAACAGCGGAAAAACAACATTATTTAACGCATTAACCGGTTCTAATCAGTTTGTTGGAAACTGGCCTGGCGTTACAGTAGAAAAGAAGGAAGGTAAGCTTAAAGGTCATAAAGATGTGGCTCTTATGGATTTACCTGGTATTTATTCATTGTCACCATACACTTTGGAAGAGGTTGTGGCAAGAAATTATCTTATTAATGAAAGACCTGATGCTATTATTAATATAGTTGATGGTACAAATATTGAAAGAAACTTATATTTGTCAACTCAGATTATGGAACTTGGTATTCCTGTAATTATGGCAGTTAATATGTTAGACGTTCTTGAAAAAAGAGGGGATAAAATACATATTAACAAGTTAAGCGAAAAGTTAGGCTGTGAAGTTGTTGAAATTTCAGCTCTTAAAGGAACAGGAATTAGGGATTTGGCAAATAAAGCCGTAAAACTTGCAGAAAGCAAAAAGAAGAATACAGTTGTTCATAAGTTTGCCAATGAAGTTGAAGAAGTTATTGATGAAACTAAGGGATTACTTTCAGCAGATATTCCGGAAGAACAGAAAAGATTCTTTGCAATTAAGCTTTTAGAGAGAGATGAAAAAATCAGGGAAATAATGAGGACTGTTCCGGATGTGTCAAAGCAGATTGATAAGTTAGAAAAAGCTTTTGACGATGATACAGAAAGTATTATTACAAACGAAAGATATGTTTATATTTCATCAATTATAA
Source organism: Eubacterium sp. AF16-48 (assembly GCF_003479405.1). GTDB lineage: Bacteria > Bacillota > Clostridia > Lachnospirales > Lachnospiraceae > Eubacterium_G > Eubacterium_G segne. The sequence continues at coordinate 63,722 of NZ_QUHB01000001.1, forward strand.
AAGATTGTGTAACAAAGGCAAAATCTGATAAACTTACAGCATCAGATAAGATTGATAGAATCGTAACAAACCGTATATTGGCATTACCGATTTTTGCCGTTGTTATGTGTATTGTTTATTACATATCAGTTACAACAGTTGGTACATGGGCTACAGACTGGACTAATGACGGTGTGTTCGGTGACGGATTCCATTTGTTTGGAATAGGAACTGCACAGTACGAGGAAGATTTGGATAAATGGGCAGATGAAAACGTGTTCTCTACAGAGCTTGAGCAGATTGCTGAAAAGGCTGTAAAAGAAAACGTTGCCGGTGCAGAAGAAGTAAAAGATGCTATTGCTGACAAGGACTTTGGTGCTTTCGAAGAAGCTTACGGTTCATATAATGACGCTTTTGATGAAAAAGGTCTTAACATGGACGAAGCTCTTGGAGATGCCATTGATGAAGAAGGAGAATTTACAGGCCCTGATACATCAGAATATGGAGTATGGGTTCCTGGTATTCCTGTATTAGTTGGCAATGGGTTAGAAGCTATTCACTGTAATGACTTCTTAACAGGACTTATTATTGATGGTATAATTGCCGGTGTAGGTGCAGTACTTGGATTCGTACCTCAGATGCTTGTACTTTTCATATTCCTTGCTTTCCTTGAAAGTTGTGGATATATGTCTAGAGTAGCATTTATCATGGATAGAATTTTCAGAAAGTTCGGATTATCAGGAAAAGCATTCATCCCTATCTTAATTGGTACAGGATGTGGTGTTCCGGGACTTATGGCTACACGTACAATTGAAAATGACAGAGATAGAAAAATGTCTCTTATGACAACAACATTTATACCTTGTGGAGCAAAGCTTCCGATTATAGCGTTAATTGCTGCAGCTTTATTTAACGGAGCATGGTGGGTTGCACCTAGTGCATACTTCCTTGGGATGTTTGCAATTATTACATCAGGTATTATCTTAAAGAAAACAAAACTTTTTGCCGGAGAACCTGCACCATTCGTTATGGAACTTCCTGCATACCACTGGCCGACAGTTGGTACTGTATTAAGAAGCATGTGGGAAAGAGGCTGGTCATTCATTAAGAAAGCAGGAACAATCATCCTTCTTTCATCTATCGTTGTATGGCTTGGCTCACACTTCGGAAATACAGGAAGTGGATTTGGATATAGTTCAGATATGGAACTTGCAGACAGCGTACTTGGTTCAATCGGTAACGTTGTAAAATGGATATTTGCACCATTAGGATTTAATGATGCAACAGCAACAGTTGCTACAATCATGGGACTTGTTGCAAAAGAAGAAGTTGTAGGTGTATTCGGAGTATTAGACTTCGAGGGAATGTTACCTGTAGCAGGATACGCATTCTTAGCATTCAACCTTTTATGTGCACCATGTTTCGCAGCTATGGGTGCTATTAAGAGAGAAATGAATAACTCAAAATGGTTCTGGATTGCAATTGGATATATGACATGTTTCGCATATCTTACAGCTTTGGTTATTTACCAGATTGGTGGACTTATTGTAGGAGAAACAGGATTTGGAATATTTACAATTATTGCTATCTTAGTAGTAATCGGATTTTTATATCTGTTATTCAGACCTTCAAAGGAAAACAACTAATAAAAATTGAAATAAATTAAGTAAGCTATTTTGATTATGCTGACCGGCAAAAATTAACTGGGCATTAGTTTTTGCCGGACTCCATTATTACAAAGGAGGATTTTATGAATGGAACGATAGGAACAGCTATTGTGTTACTTATACTTGCAGTTATAATATTTTTTGTTATAAGAAGCATGGTAAAGGATAAGAAAAACGGTAAATCTCTTCAGTGTGGTGGAGATTGTAAAAAGTGTAAGGGATGTCATTAAAGTGAAACTAAGATGACCTAAGAATCCTTCTGTAGAAGACCTTATGGGTCGTCTACAGAGGGATTTTTTGATTAAAAAAAGGATAAGGTAGGTATATGTTTTTAGAAATAAATGAATTAAAGAAAAGTTTTGGAAGTGGTGATTACAAAGTAGATGTTTTAAAAGGGATAAGCTTTGGAGTGGAAAAAGGTGAAATGTGCGTATTGCTGGGACCATCAGGCTCAGGAAAATCCACATTACTTAATATAATAGGCGGAATTGACAGTGCCGACAGTGGATATATAAGTATTAACGGTGAAAAAACAGCTGACATGAAAGAAAAGGAATTAACTTATTACAGAAGAAAACATTTAGGATATGTATTTCAGATGTACAATCTTATTCCTAACTTAAACGTTAAGGAAAATATAGAAGTAGGAGCTTATCTTAGCGATAATCCTTTAGAAATTGATGATTTGTTAAAAACTTTAGGACTTTATGAACACAGACATAAGCTTCCTAACCAGTTATCAGGAGGCCAGCAGCAAAGAACAGCAATAGGAAGGGCAATAGTAAAAAATCCGGACATTCTTCTTTGTGATGAACCTACAGGAGCGTTAGATTACAATACATCAAAAGAAATCCTTAAGTTAATTGAAAATGTAAATAAAAAATATGGGAATACCGTTATTATGGTTACCCACAATGATGCAATAAAGAACATGGCAGATAAGGTTATTAAATTAAAGGACGGAAAAATCAGAGACAGCTTTGAAAATAAAAATAAAGTATCAGCAAGTGATTTGGACTGGTAAGGTGGTGGCTTAAATGAAGAATCCATTGAGAAAAAGAATATTTAGAGAACTTAAAGAAGATTTTAGCAAGTATCTTGTTATTTTTCTTTTTATGACCCTTACCATTGGCTTTATATCAGGCTTTTTAGTTGCCGCAGGCAGCATGAAAACCGCCTACGATGAAAGCTTTGAAAAGTATAATATTGAGGACGGACATTTTGTTCTTGATAAAAAGGCAGACAATGACCTTATAAAGGAAATAGAAAAAGAAAATGTTACTTTGTATGAAAATTTCTATAAGGATATTGATACAGACAGTAACATGGATGGCAAAAATGACAGCACTTTAAGAGTGTTTAAAGACAGAAAAGAAGTAAATAAAATCTGCCTTATGAAAGGCGAAATGCCTGAAAATGACAATGAAATCACAATTGACAGAATGTATGCTGACAACAACAAGGTTAAAGTAGGGGACAAAATCAGGGTAGGAGATAAGAAATTTAAAGTTTCAGGTTTAGTGGCATTGTCAGATTTTAGTGCATTGTATTCAGATAATAATGATTTGATGTTTGATGCGGTTTTGTTTGGTGTGGCCATAGTTAAAGATGATGTTTTTGAAGCATTTGACCATAATATTAGTTACAGCTATGTATGGAAGTACCGTAATGAGCCGGTAAATGAAACAAAAGAAAAGAAAATGTCTGACAAATTCCTTGAAAAAATGGTTGAAGACGTATATATGGTTCAGAATAATGTGGAAATATATATTCCAAGATATCAGAACAATGCAATTCAGTTTACAGGGGACGATATTGGCGGGGATCAGTCAATGATGCTGGTGCTTTTGTACATACTTATTGTAATAATGGCATTTGTTTTTGCCGTAACAATTAATCACACTATAACCAGGGAAGCAGCGGTAATAGGAACTCTTAGGGCATCAGGCTATACAAGGACAGAATTAATAAGGCATTATATATTCCTGCCAATAATGGTGTCTTTAGTTGCAGCTGTTATAGGTAATATATTAGGATATACAGCCTTTAAATATGTTGCTGCAAGTATGTATTACGGAAGCTATTCACTGCCTACATATGTTACTATCTGGAATGGAAAAGCATTTATTTTAACAACAGTTGTACCTCTTATAATTATGCTGGTGGTTAATTTTATATCTCTTTATAAGAAGCTTAAACTTAGTCCTCTTAAATTTATCAGAAGGAATTTAAGCAAAAAGAAAAACAAAAAAGCCTTTAAACTTCCGGCATTTAAGTTTATGAGCAGATTCAGATTAAGAATCATATTCCAAAATAAGGTAAGCTATATTACTTTATTTGTAGGTATCGCTTTTGCAAATATTTTGCTTATGTTTGGTCTTATGATGCATCCTCTTTTGGAAAAATACCAGGATGAAATAGTAGACAATATGATGGCAAATTATCAGTATGTTCTTAAAAATCCGGTGGATGTAAAAGATGATGAGGCGGAAAAGTATTGTTTAAACAGTCTTGAATTTAGCAAATACAGCCTGAAAGAGGATATAAGTATTTATGGAATTGAAAATAACAGCAAATATTTAAAAGATGATGTAAGTGACGGATATTATGTTTCTAATACTTTTAGCCAGAAGTATAGAGTAAATGCAGGGGATACCATTACCTTAAAAGAGAAGTATGGCAGTAAAAAGTACAAATTCAAAATAAAGGGTACAGTGGAATATCCGGCAGGTCTGGTAATATTTATGTCCAATAAGGAATTCTGCAAGGTATTTGATAAAGATGATGATTATTACACTGGATATTTTTCAAATAAGGAGTTAAATATTAAGGAAAAAGATGTTGCTTCCTGTATTACAGAGGATGATTTAACCAAAACATCAAGACAGCTTAATGTTTCCATGGGACAAATATTCTATCTTATAAATATTTTTGCAGTTGTGCTATTTGTAATTTTAATATATTTGCTTACTAAACTTATTATTGAAAAGAATACAAACTCCATTTCCATGGTAAAAATATTGGGATATAACAATGGAGAAATTGCCAGGTTATATTTAATGGCAACAACCTGGGTTGTAGTAATATCTATTTTATTAAGCATCATTATTTCAAAGGAAATAATTGAAGTTATTTATTTTGAAATGATGAAAGATTATACAGGATGGCTTTCGTTATACATTGCTCCAAAGGTGTATGTGGAAATGTTTGTTCTGGGAATTGTATCATATGGTTTAGTTGCTATATTGCAGTTTAGAAAGATAAAGAAGGTACCTATGGATGAGGCATTAAAAAATGTTGAATAAAAATTCATGACTCATTCTTTACGGTAGTTGTAAAAAAAAAGGTTTAATGGTATACTTACAAGGATAGAATGACTTTAATATCCAGGAGGTATACATGGAAGCTGAAAGAAACACATATATAATAAATGATAATTCGGAATTAGGAGAAGTACACATTAGTGACGATGTCTTAGCTGTTATTTCAGCTATGGCGGCTATGGAAGTGGACGGAGTGCTTGCTATGGCAGGAAACATTACGGCAGAGATTGTGGCAAGATTAGGAATGAAAAAGCTTTCAAAAGGCGTTAGAGTTAAAGTGGACGAAAATACAGTAGTTATTGATTTATCAATTGTTCTCAGAATGAATGAAAACATTGTTAAAATTTCAAACAAGGTACAGGATAAAGTTAAAACTACAGTTGAAAATATGACAGGCATGGAAGTTGCCGGAGTAAATGTAAATATTTCTAATGTTTTATCGAATTAATCAGGACTTTTAAAGGGTGCCTTAGAGGCACCCTTTTTGCAGTAGAAGCCGTAAGGCTTATAATTGACATGTTTTTGAAAGGATATAATTATGAAAAGGGAAAAATCCAGAGAGTGTACTTTCTTATTGCTGTTTAGTAATGATTTCCATGAGGCTAATGAAGTGGCAAAACAGTTAGATATGCTTATTGAAAATCAAAATGATATAAACGAAAATAAAGAAGACCCCATTATAGCAAAAGAGGCAGACAGGGAATATATAACTGCCAGAGTAATTGATATAGAGAAAAACATAGAAGAAATAGACAAAAAAATTAATGAAGTAGCTGTAGGCTGGAGTACGGAACGTATGTCAAAGGTTGATCTTACCATACTTCGTTTAGCATATTATGAAATGAAAATGGATGAAGAAGTCCCTCAGAAGGTTGCCATAGATCAGGCAATTAATTTAGCTAAAAAATATGGCGGAGAAGAATCTTCTTCCTTTGTAAATGGAATATTGGCGAAATTATATTAGAATTTAGGAGAAGGCAATGGCATCTGTATATTCCGTAGGTCAGGTGAATGCTTATATTAAAAATATGTTTAATGCTGATTTTGCATTAAATAACATATATATAAAAGGTGAAATAAGTAATTGCAAATATCATACATCAGGACATATTTATTTTACATTAAAAGACAGTACCGGTGTCATATCTGCAGTTATGTTTGCCGGAAACAGAAAAGGGTTGAAGTTTAAACTTGAAGAGGGACAGAAAGTAATTGCTCTTGGAAGTGTTAGTGTATACGAAAGAGACGGAAAATATCAGTTATACGCAAAGCAGATTATTTTAGAGGGCACAGGTCTTTTGTACCAGAGATTTGAACAACTGAAAACCCAGTTAGAGGAAATGGGTCTTTTTGATAAAATGTACAAAAAGCCTATTCCAAAGTATGCAACTAAAGTAGGTATCTGTACTGCAAGTACAGGGGCTGCAATACAGGATATTATAAACATCTCAAAAAGAAGAAATCCTTTTGTACAGTTGTATTTATATCCGTGTCTTGTTCAGGGACAGGGAGCGGCAGTGGATATTGTTAATGCCATAAGATGTTTAGATTCCATGGATTTAGACGTTATTATAGTTGGCAGAGGTGGTGGAAGCATAGAGGATTTGTGGGCGTTTAATGAGGAAATTGTAGCTAAGGCAATTTTTGACTGCGATACGCCTGTTATATCTGCAGTAGGTCATGAAACTGACTTTACAATAGCTGATTTTGTAGCTGATATGAGGGCACCTACACCATCTGCGGCGGCGGAACTGGCAGTGTTTGATTACAGTGAATTTATGGAAAAACAGCTAAATTATAGCAGACTGCTTTTTTCGTCAATAGACAATAAATTAAAAATATACAGAAAAAGTCTTAAGTCCTATGAAACGTCAGTTAATTTATTTAGTCCTGTTAATCAGCTTCAAAGTAGGAGACAGTACAGTGATGAGTTAATGACTAAGTTATCCAAAGAATTAAATGATGTATTAAATGATAGAAAACATAAGCTTCAGATTTATGCAGAGAGACTAAATGGAATGTCACCACTTAATAAAATATCAAAAGGCTTTGCATATGTAACAGATGGCAATAAGAAACCACTTACCTCTGTGAGTCAGGTAAAAGCAGATGATGAAATGTCACTTATTATTAAAGATGGCACAATTAAAGCAAAGGTAGTGGAAGTTTTTCAGGAAAGTAAGGAGTAGCCATGAGTGAAAATAAAAAATCTGTAGAAGAGAGTTTTAATGAAATAGAAAGTATTATTGCAGAGATGCAAAAAGAAGACGTTACCCTTGACCGTTCCTTTGAACTTTACAATCAGGGGTTAACGCTTATTAAGGAATGTAATGAAAAATTAGATTCCATGGAAAAGCAGATTAAAATAATAGAAGAAGGTAATATAAATGGATAAATTACAGATATTATATAATAACAAAATCGATAAGGTAACAGACATTATATATAGTTTTTGTCCTACTGAAGAAGGATTACAGCAGACAGTAATTGATGCAATGAATTATAGTGTAAAAGCCGGGGGAAAACGTTTGCGTCCCCTTGTATTATTAGAGACACTTAAATTATTTGGAGGCGAGGAAGAGGAGGCATATCCTTTTATGGCTGCCATAGAAATGATACACACATATTCGTTAGTACATGATGATTTACCGGCAATGGATAATGATAAATACAGAAGAGGTAAGCTTACAACTCACGCTAAATTCGGTGAAAATATGGCAATACTTGCAGGAGATGCATTGCTTAATTATGCTTATGAAATAATGTCTGATGCAGTAATGAACAGCAAGTATCCAAAACGTGCCATAAGAGCCATGCAGACTATTGCCAGAAAAGCAGGAATATATGGAATGGTGGGAGGACAGACGGTAGACGTTGAAAATGAAGGAAAAGAAATGTCCATTGATACCATTAATTATATTCATAATTTAAAAACAGCAGCTCTTATTGAAGGTTCAATGATGGCAGGAGCCATACTTGCAGGAGCAAAAGCGGAAGAAATAGATATAGTAGAAAAGATTGCTAAAAGCATAGGTGTGGCTTTCCAGATACAGGACGATATTCTGGATGTAACGGGAGATACTAATCAGTTAGGAAAGGCAGTTTTAAGCGACGAAAAAAATCACAAAACTACATATGTTTCTTTACTTGGTGTAAATATCTCTAAGGAGCATGTTAAGAGATATTCAAGGGATGCCATTGAATTATTAGAGAGTTTAAATAAAGATGATGCATTCTTGAAGTTTTTATTTGTAAAGCTTATAGATAGAGATAAATAAATTTTTTAGTGAGAAAACAATGGGTAAAATATTAGATAATATTAATAAACCAAATGATATAAAAAAAATATCCAGAAGTGATTATCCTAAGTTAGCGCAGGAAATAAGGGAATTTCTTATTTCTTCTGTCAGCAAAACCGGAGGGCATTTAGCTTCTAATTTAGGAACGGTAGACCTTACTATTGCACTTCATGCGGTACTTAATTTACCGGAAGATAAAATTGTGTGGGATGTGGGACATCAGTCTTATACCCACAAAATCTTAACAGGAAGAAAAAATCAGTTTGATACTTTAAGACAGCTTGACGGGTTAAGTGGTTTCCCTAAGAGAAATGAATGTGAATGTGACAGCTTTGACACAGGTCACAGCTCAACATCTATTTCCGCAGCTCTTGGAATGGCGGTAGCTAACAGTTTAAATGGCAATGACAACAGGGTTGTAGCTGTAATTGGTGACGGAGCCCTTACAGGAGGGCTGGCGTTAGAGGCTTTAAATAATGTGGCTTCATTAAACAAGAATTTCGTTATTATTTTAAATGACAATGATATGTCCATTTCTGAAAATGTAGGAAGCATGTCAAATTATTTAAATAAGTTCAGGGTTGGTGAACATTATAATGATTTTAAAATTGATGTGGAGCATTCATTAAGCAAAATTCCGGGAATAGGTCAGAAACTGGTTAAAAGTGTAAAAAAAACAAAGGATAATCTTAAAAATCTTATTATCCATGGCGGATTGTTTGATGATATAGGTATAACCTATATCGGACCTGTAAACGGTCATGATATTAACGGAATGATAGATATTTTCAATGATGCCCTTAAAATTGAGCATCCCATAGTTATACACGTTAAAACCAAAAAGGGAAAAGGATATACCTTTGCAGAGAAAAATCCGTCAAAATATCATGGAATTAACAGTTTTCATATTGAAACCGGATTAGAAACGGTGCATAAGAAGACTATGACATACACAGATGTTTTTTCAAAAAAACTTGTAGAACTGGCTTCAAAAAATAAGAAGATAGTTGCAATTACTGCAGCAATGAGAGACGGAACAGGACTTGATTTGTTTGCAAAGAAATATCCAAAGCGTTTCTTTGATGTGGGAATAGCGGAAGAACATGGAGTAACCTTTGCAGCGGGACTGGCAGCATCAGGTTATAAGCCTGTAATTTCCATATATTCTTCTTTTTATCAGAGAGCATATGATGAAATATTACATGATGTATGTCTTCAAAAACTTCCTGTTACATTTATAGTGGACAGGGCAGGACTTGTAGGAAGAGATGGGGAAACCCATCAGGGAATTTTTGATATATCTTTTATGTCGGCAATTCCTAACCTTACAATGATAGCACCTAAGGATAAAAGGGAATTAGAAGAAGCACTGGAGTTTGCAATGGATTTTGACGCTCCTGTGGCAGTCAGATTTGCAAGAGGCAGTGCCTATATAAGTCATAATGATAATTATAAATTTGAATATGGCAAAAGTGAAATTATAAAGCAAGGTAGAGACATTGCCATAATCGCTGTGGGAAATATGGTTGAGGAAACACAAAAAGCAGTAAGCAGCCTTGAAAATAATGGCATAAATGTAACCTTTGTAAATGCAAGATTTATAAAGCCTGTGGATTATGGTATGATTGAAAATCTTGCTAAGAACCATAAAAACATAATTGTAGTTGAGGAAGCTATTAAAAAAGGCGGATTTGGTGAAAGTGTTGAAGCTTATGCTCAGGAAAATAACTTAAACACTAAAGTTTCAGTTATGGCAATAGAGGATAAATTTGTTGAACAGGGCTCAGTGGAAGAATTAAGAGACAGATTAGGAATAAGTGATAAAAAAATATATGAAAAGGTAATGGGTTTACTGAAATGAAAGAAAGACTAGATGTATTACTGGTGAAAAGAGGTCTTGCACCTTCAAGGGAAAAGGCTAAGGCAATAATAATGAGTGGTATTGTCTTTGTGGATAACGTAAGGGAAGATAAAGCAGGAACTTCTTTTGATGAAAAGGTAAATATAGAGGTAAGAGGTAAAACTCTTAAATATGTAAGCCGTGGCGGTCTTAAGTTAGAAAAGGCAATGGACAAATTCGGTGTGTGTGTTGACAACAAAATATGTATGGATGTTGGTGCCTCCACAGGAGGATTTACAGACTGTATGTTACAAAATGGAGCAGTAAAGGTATATTCTGTGGATGTGGGACATGGACAGCTTGCATGGAAATTAGTTCAGGATGACAGAGTTGTATGCATGGATAGAACTAACATAAGGTATGTTACACAGGATGACATTGATGACGTAATTGAATTTGCGTCCATTGATGTATCATTTATATCATTAACTAAAGTTTTACTTCCTGTCAGAGAACTGCTAAGTGAAAACGGACAGATAGTGTGTCTCATTAAACCACAGTTTGAGGCAGGCAGGGAAAACGTTGGGAAAAAAGGTGTTGTAAGAGATAAAAAAGTACATACACAGGTTATAGAAATGGTAATTGAATATGCAAAAAGCATAGGATTTGGAATTATTAATTTAGATTTTTCGCCGGTAAAGGGACCGGAGGGAAATATTGAATATTTACTGTACTTACAAAAATTAAAAGAAGGGGAAGATTTTCAGGAAAATAATGTAAATCCAAGTGAAGTAGTGGAGTGTTCACATATGGAACTTGATAAATAGAGGTGTTTAATTTGAAGAATTTTTGCATTGTATCAAACAGCTATAAAGATAAAGAATTGAATTTAGCGAAAAAAACTTCTGAATACATTAAGCTAAAAGGTGGTAAATGCTATTTAGCAGATAATGTGGACATTACAACGGGAGATTTCAGGGTTCTTGATGCAAATGAGTTTCCAAAAGACACAGAGTGTGTTATAAGTATAGGTGGAGACGGAACTCTTTTACATACTGCAAAGGATTTGATGAAGCTTGATGTGGTATTTGTGGGAGTGAATAAAGGAACTCTTGGTTTTTTAGCGGAAATCTCTCCGGAAAATGTAGAATCAGCCATTGACAGATTAATGGATGACAGATTTAATGTGGAATCCAGGATGATGTTAAAGGGTGAAATAATAAGGGATAATAATGTCATATATGAATCTACGGTTTTAAATGACATCGTTATACATAGAGCAGCTGATATGGCAATCACAAGATATGAAGTATTCGTAAATGGACAGCTTCTTGGCAATTTTGAGGCGGACGGTATTATATTGTCCACTCCAACAGGGTCTACGGCTTATAATCTTTCAGCAGGAGGACCTTTGGCAAGACCGGATTCTCATTTGATTATGCTGACCCCTATTTGCCCTCATACTTTAACTAACAGAAGCATCATTTTTTCAAAAAATGATGAAATTGAGGTTGTAATAGGTGAAAGCAGAACACCAAATGAAGAAAGAAGAACTGTTGCTTTTGACGGTGACGGCATTTACAATATAGTATCCGGTGATATAATAAGAATCAGTGTTGCTGATGAAACTACGGAAATTGCAAAACTTGATGAAAGCAGTTTCCTACAGGCAGTAAAAGATAAATTAAGATAGGAAAAGGTAAAAGTGAAGACAAAGAGACAACGTAAAATAATTGAATTAATAACTGAAAGAAATGTTGAAACTCAGGATGAGTTAGCAGCATTATTGGAAAAGGAAGGATTTACGGTAACACAGGCTACAATATCAAGAGATATTAGAGAGCTTAACCTTACCAAATCAGTTTCACCGGATGGTGGACAGAAATACTCCATTGCAGTAAGTGCATTAGGTGGCATTTACGGAAAGTATTTAAGAGTATTAAGTGACGGCATTTTAAAAATGGAAATAGCTGAGAACATTCTTGTTATAAAGACTGTTTCAGGTATGGCAATGGCAGTTGGTGCAGCTGTAGATGCCATGAGTATTGAAAATGTTGTTGGCTGTATAGCAGGAGATGACACAATTATGTGTATCATTAAAACAAAGGAAGATGCACCGGTAGTAAAAGCACGTATAGAAGAGGCTATTTAAATATTAAAAACGGGAGATGAGCACAGAAGGAGAAAATATGTTAATTAATTTACATGTAAAGAATCTTGCATTAATTAAAGAAGCTGATGTAGATTTTAGCAAAGGTCTGATTGTGCTTACAGGTGAAACGGGAGCCGGAAAGTCATTACTTTTAGGCTCTGTTAATATTGCCCTGGGAAATAAAGTATCTAAGGATATTATCCGTACAGGAGCACAGTTTGCCTTAGTGGAACTGACATTTCAGGTAGATGAAGTTTGTGCTTCTAAGCTTAAGCAGATGGATATTTTTATGGAAGAGGGAAATATTATTACTGTTTCAAGAAAAATATCAGAAAGCAGAAGCGTGTCAAAAATAAATGGTGAGACAGTTAATGTTAATGTTTTAAAAAAAGTAATGGGAATGTTAGTTGACATTCACGGTCAGCATGAACACCAGTCATTATTATATGTTTCTAATCATTTAAATATTCTTGATAAATATGCTAAAAAGGAAATGGCGGATATTTTAAAGGGATTATCTGCTGAATATGGTAATTATACTGAACTTAAGTCCCGGCTGTCATCCTATAATATAGATGAGGCACAAAGGATGAGGGAGATTGAGTTTTCTATGTATGAAGTAAATGAAATAGAAAATGCCAATCTTATTCCCGGTGAGGATGAGGAGCTTGAAGAGCAGTATAAGAAGTTGTCCAATAGCGAAAATATAGTGGAAACCCTGTCATCTGTGTATGGACTTATAGGTTATGACAGTATGCAGTCAGCAGGTGAGTTAATATCTAAGGCAACACAGGAAATAAGCTCCATAAGTAATTTTGACGAAAAAATAAACGGATTTAAGGAGACTTTGTTTGATATAGATTCCGTTTGTAGGGATTTGTCGGCAGAGATTTCTGATTATACCGGTGAATTAGAATATGACCCAAGGGAAGTAAGCAGAATAAGTGAGCGGCTTGATACCATAAACCATTTAAAATTAAAATATGGGAAGACCATAGATGATATTTTGCAGTATCAGGATAAGAAACAGTCATATCTTGATGAATTAAATAATTATAGTGAAAAAATTGACCAAATTAAAGGATTAATAACAGAAAGCCGGGAGAAGCTTCAGGTGCTGTCGGAAAGAGCCTCAAAGATCAGAAAAACAGCTGCAAAAGAGTTACAAAATAGCATAACTGATGCACTTAAGGATTTGAATTTCTTATCTGTTGATTTTAAGATAAATATTACAAAAAAGGATAAGATAACAGATAAAGGATTTGATAATGTGGAATTTATGATATCCACTAATCCCGGTGAGCCTGTAAGACCTCTTGCTAAGGTGGCATCCGGCGGTGAATTATCAAGAATAATGCTTGCAATTAAATCTCTTCTTGCAGGAGAGGATGAAATTGAAACTTTGATTTTTGATGAAATTGACACAGGTATAAGTGGCAAAACAGCCAGCATGGTGGCTGAAAAACTTGCAAAAATAAGCGCAAATCATCAGGTTATATGTATATCACATTTGTCTCAGATAGCAGCAATGGCAGATAGTCATTATCTTATAAAAAAAGACATGGAAGATAATTCCACAGCTACAAATATTGTGAAATTAACTAGAGAAGAATCAATAAAAGAAATTGTCAGAATTAATGGTGACGGAACTATGACAGATGCCGCAATTGCCCACGCAATTGAAATGAAAGATATGGCAGACAGAACAAAAAGTAACTTGGTTTAAAGTTGAGTTTTTTGGAATATTAAGAAGGAGAACATTAATCGGTTAAAGATTATGTTTTCCTTCTTTTTTTGGTATTTTTAAGAAAAAGGGGATGGAACACATAGGTGATTATGATAGAAAAATAAGGGAATAATATCAGGAGGGATGAATATGATGAAAATATATAAAAAATGCATTATTGCATCAATATTGGCGGCACTTATTGTAATACTTGTTTCAGGAGCATTATATGTAAAAAATAACCTGCCGGATACAATATTTGTGGGAACAAACAAAGTTACAAAATATCAGTTTTCAATGCCTGTTTCGCTGGATGTTACAGGGGAAAATACTGTGAAATTATCAGGGGAAAATGATATATATTCCGGTGAAAAGGGAAATTATAAGGGCAAATATAAGCTGTTCGGTATTTTTGATTTAAAAAATACCAATGTAAAGGTAGTGGATAAAGAATATGCCTATCCTGTGGGACTTCCTGTAGGATTATATTTGAAAACCCAGGGGGTAATGATAATCGGAACCGGTGACATTGATACAGGAACAGGGGATAAAATATCTCCTGCAAAAAACAAAGTAAATGAAGGGGAGTACATTGTAAAATTTAATGACATAAGTGTAAGTAATAAGGCACAGTTATCATATTTGATAAATGAAAACGGCAATAAAGAAGTGTTACTTACAGTAAGAAATGAAACGGGAATAAGAACTGTGAAAATTAAACCTGAAAGAAACAGTGACGGTGAATATATGCTGGGAATATGGGTAAGAGACGATTCTCAGGGAATTGGAACCATAACATATGTAACAGATGACGGAAAGTACAGGGCATTAGGTCATGGAATCAGTGACATAGACACGGGCAAACTGTTATCATCCCATAATGGAACCATATATAATGCCAATATATGGGGAGTAAAAAAAGGTGAAAAAGGCAAACCGGGAGGACTTTGCGGAACAATACTTTACAATGAAAATAATGTATTGGGAAATATAGAGGATAACAGATTTTGCGGCTTGTCAGGAACAATCAACAGTGACATAGTTTCAAAATATAATCTGAAAAAAATGGAAGTGGCATTCCACGATGAAATAGAAAAAGGAGATGCAAAAATACAGTTTATTACTAATGGAAATGTTGAATATTATGATATAGAAATTGAGGAAATAAATGTAAACAATAAGGAAAAAAATATGGTTATTAAAGTTACTGACCAAGAACTTTTAAAAAAGACCAATGGGATAGTTCAGGGAATGAGCGGCTCTCCCATTATTCAAAATGGGCACATTATTGGGGCTGTAACCCATGTTTTTGTTAATGATCCAACTAAAGGGTACGGAATATTTATAGAAAATATGTTGGATTACAATTAACCACAAAAGTCTTTCTAATAGGTTATGGGGAATACATGAGAGCAAAAGCAGTTATAGCAGTTGCAAAAAAAGATTTTTTGAAATAAGGCACAAAAAATAATAGATCTATTTCAAAAACACGGTGATTTTTTGAAATAAAAGAGGTATAATCAGTATAATTATTTCAAAAAGAGGTGAAATTTTATGAGTCGAGCAGGAACGTATGTTGACAATTTAACAGGAGAGGCTACTTATCAATCTTTTAAACCAAATCCATTACCGCCAATGCCAAAAATTAAAATGGATGAGGAAATGGTAAGACTTTTAGTAGATGCCAATAAACAACTTGTAAAACTAGATACTGCATCACAGTTAATTTCAAATGCGGATTTGTTTATATTAATGTATGTTAGAAAAGAAGCATTAATTTCCTCACAAATAGAAGGAACACAGTGCACTCTTGATGATGTGCTAGATCCGGAAGTGGAAACAAATGCAAATCTGGATGTTTCAGATGTCATTAATTATGTGAAAGCAACACAGTATGCATTAAAGCGTCTGGAAGAATTACCTTTATGTTGCAGATTAATAAGAGAAATACATGAAGTATTAATGGAAAATGTTCGTGGACAGGATAAGACGCCGGGAGAGTTTAGACATTCTCAAAACTGGATTGGGCCAGCCAACTGCTCATTAAAAGATGCAAGATATATTCCTCCAAATGTAGATGATATGCAAGAAGCCATGGATGATTTAGAAAAATATGTTAATGAGAATACGGATTATGATTCATTGATTCGGGTAGCATTGATTCACTATCAGTTTGAGACAATACATCCATTTTTGGACGGCAATGGAAGAATCGGAAGACTTTTAATACTTCTTTATCTGATGGAACAGGGATTGCTTGCAAAACCAGTCATTTATATATCATATTTTTTGAAAAAAAACCAGGTAGAATATTATGACCGAATTAGTGAAGTTAGAAGAAGTGGAAACTTTGAACAATGGATAAGATTCTTTTTGGAATCAGTGAGTAAAGCAGCATCTGATTCTTTAGAAACAATTCGTCAGCTTTCTGTATTGCATGAAACTAACATAGAAAAGCTTCCGAAAACCACTAGAAGTAAAGATAATTTAAGGGCTGTGTTTGATTATATCGAGCAATATCCGATTATTGATATTAAGAGAACTGCTAAGAAATTAGGTATTAGTTATAATACAGTAGCTACGGCAGTAAAGAAGCTCGTCGAACTTGGTATTTTGCAGGAGACCACCAATGCTGCGAGAAATAGAGTGTTTGTCTATGAGGAGTATTTAGGAATATTGAGGAAGGATACGTAAGAAGTAGGAAAAGATAATGATATTTGTTGATTGGAAGGCATTTAAATATAAATTGTTTGACGGTTTTGTCCTATGCATAGAAAAATACCCAAACTTGCAAAAAATGTAGTATAATCAATAAAAGGGTTTGTTTAACCTGTGATACCATAGAAAAATAAATAGCAGAAAGGAATTATTTATGGGAAGAAATAATATTCAACTGGCTTATGAAATAGAGGACATGATAAAAAAATACAACAAGAAGCCTGAAAAGAAAGTAAAAAGGAAGGATATTGTGAATATGCTTCAAAATGCCGAAATAATTATGGCAGTAAGGGCAGGCTTTGATGGTTGTGAAATATATGATGAGGTAATGGAAGGGGTATCAATGACTCCTGACATTGTTAAAGATGGAAATCGTGCAAGACTTCTTCCGGTATTTACTTCTTATGAACAGATACCGGAGGACTATATGAATACATTTTCACTTATAAGAATGGCAGCAATGGATGCCTATACATTTATGAATGATTGTGAGGGATTGGATGGAATGGTGTTAAATCCTTTTACTGAGGCGCATTTAGAATTAAAAAAGAAAAAGGATTTAAGCAAAAAAACCATTACAAGACATTATAAAAAAGAGGAAGAACCTGTAAGACGTCCGGTGGCACAGCAGCCGGAGGCAATGGTTATTTACAATAATAAAAAATACGTTATAAACAAAAGTCCTTTTACCATTGGAAGAGAAAATGCCAATATTGTAATACCGGAGACTTATATATCAAAAATACACGTGGTTATTTCATATAAAGACGGAAAATACAGGGTGGCTGACTATGCATCCACTAATGGAACAAGGGTTAATGGTACTTTGTTAAAGCCAAAAGTGTATTACGAATTAAGAGATGGTTACGTTATTGAATTGTCAGATAAGGAAAAAATGATTGTTTATATTAATTAATTTTTTATCGACATTTCAGTAAAAAAATCGACTTTAAATTGGCGATTTATTGATGTATTTAATCTTTTTATGTTACATAAAAAATTATATGTAAACCCCTTTGTCGAATTATGGGTTTTTATGCGATTTCTTTAAGTTGAACTGGAACAAAATACAATCTATAATCTTCTTTGTCAAAAGAATTCAAACAGTACTGTATTTTGACAAACAGGAGGATAGATGATGATCAGTAATACGGGAAATAGCAGTATAAATAGAGTGATTAATACAAATTATGGCAGAAAAAATGAGAAAATTAACGTAGCCATAGTAGATGATAATGAGAAGATAATAAGCAATATTTGTGATAAATTATCAGATGACAGTGAAATTGAGGTAGTTGGCAAGGCAACTAATGGGGAAGAAGCATATGATATGATAAAGAAGAATAACCCTGATGTTGTTATACTTGATTTGATTATGCCAAAGATGGACGGACTGTCACTGATGAACAAAATACATAATGATGGCAGTATGATTAAATTGCCTTTTTTCATAATTGCATCAGCCATAAGCAATGAGACAGTAATTCAGGATGCCTTTGGCATGGGGGCAGGTTACTATATGTTAAAGCCCTTTGAAATGGATATGATTGTTGACAGAATAAAAAGCGTAAGCTCATATAACAGAAAAATACCTGAAAATAAAAAGCTTATTGCTCCATATGAGGATAAAAAGCAGTTTATGGAAAGAAATATTGAAGGGGACGTTACAAACATCATACATGATGTGGGAGTTCCGGCTCATATTAAGGGCTATCAGTATTTAAGAGAGGCAATTATTATGTCGGTTAATGACCCGGAAATGCTTAATTCCATTACAAAGATTCTTTATCCAACCATTGCAAAGAAGTTTCAGACCACATCAAGCAGAGTGGAAAGAGCTATAAGACATGCTATTGAAGTTGCGTGGAACAGGGGAAGAATGGACACCATTGATGAATTGTTTGGCTACACCATTAATGCGGAAAAGGGTAAGCCTACCAATTCAGAATTTATTGCATTAATTGCAGACAAAATCAGGTTAGAATACAAATGCAGATAAAAATACCTTTTATTTATCAGACATTTTTAGTATTATATACTTAAGAAAAATATGAACCGGAGGTAAAACTATGAAGAAAATTTTATTCGTTGCATCAGAATGTGCACCTTTTATTAAGACCGGTGGTCTTGCAGATGTTGTAGGTTCACTACCAAAATGTTTTGACAAAAAAGAATACGATGTTAGAGTTATTATTCCTAAATATATGTGTATGAACCAGAAGTGGAAGGATAAAATGACTTATTTAAATCATTTTTATATGGACCTTTGCTGGAGAAGACAGTATGTTGGAATAATGGAAATGGAATATGAGGGGGTTAAATATTACTTCATTGACAATGAATATTATTTTGCAGGAGACAAGCCATACAGTGATGTGAGATATGACCTTGAAAAATTTGCATTTTTCTCAAGGGCTGTGTTGTCAGCACTTCCGGTAATTGATTTCAGACCTGACGTTATACATTGTCATGACTGGCAGACAGGACTTATTCCTGTATATTTACATGACAGTTTCGCATATGGCGATTTCTATCGTGGAATTAAGTCGATTATGACAATACATAACCTTAAATTCCAGGGTGTATGGGATATAGATACCATAAAGGATATTGCAGGACTATCAGATTATTATTTCACATCTGATAAGTTAAAGGATTATGATAATGGAAATTACTTAAAGGGTGGAATTGTTTATGCTGATATGGTAACAACAGTTAGTGATACATATGCTCAGGAAATAAAAACACCGTTTTATGGGGAAGGCTTAGATGGACTTATGAGGGCAAGGTCAAACTGCTTAAGAGGAATTGTAAACGGAATTGATTACAAGGAATATGACCCGGCTACAGACAACCTTATTGCCAAAAATTTCTCAGTAGAGAATTTTAGAAAAGAAAAGGTTAAAAATAAAACAGCACTGCAGAAGGAATTGGGATTAGAGGTTAATCCAAAGAAAATGATGATAGGACTTGTAAGCAGACTTACGGATCAGAAGGGACTTGATCTTATAGCATGCGTTATGGATGAGTTGTGTCAGGATGCAGTTCAGTTTGTAATTTTAGGAACAGGGGAAGAAAGATACGAAAATATGTTCAGACATTTTGACTGGAAATATGGAAAAGACGTATCTGCCAATATTTTCTATTCAGAGGAGTTATCTCATAAGATTTACGCCGCATGTGATGCATTTCTTATGCCATCTCTCTTTGAACCGTGTGGAC
This sequence comes from Eubacterium sp. AF16-48, assembly GCF_003479405.1. GTDB lineage: Bacteria > Bacillota > Clostridia > Lachnospirales > Lachnospiraceae > Eubacterium_G > Eubacterium_G segne. Next base: position 83,648 of record NZ_QUHB01000001.1, read on the forward strand.
TTAGTCAGCTTATGAGTTTAAGATATGGTACACTTCCGATAGTCCGCGAAACCGGTGGATTAAAAGATACGGTACAGCCTTACAATGAATACGAAAATACAGGTACAGGATTCTCATTTAGCAATTATAATGCTCATGAGATGATGGGTACGGTAAGATACGCAGAACATGTATTTTATGATAAAAAACGTGATTGGAACAAGATGGTTGAAAGGGCTATGAAGGCTGATTTCTCATGGAAGGCATCAGCTGAAAAATACCAGCAGTTATATAATGATTTGTTAGGATAATAGCTGACATTAAAATCGTAAAAAGTATAAAAAGACAGGTAGAAATTTCTTTAATGAAATCAGATACCTGTCTTTTAAATTACAAATAAATTTATTTGACTTCTTTAATGCCTGAAATATCAGGGGCAATAGTCATGGAAAAATTAGTATGATAAATTACAAAACCGGGCATGGCACCGGCAACCTTCTTTATGTGTTTTTTCTGAATGTAATCTATCTCAACCTTATCCTGATTAGAACCCTTTGAGTAAAAGGCTGCAAGTCTTGCAGCTTCCTCAAAAGTATTATCAGGAAGCTCTTTGTTATTGCATTTGACTATAACATGAGAGCCGGGGAAGGTTTTGCTGTGAAACCACCAGTCATTTCCCGTGGCAATCTTAAAAGTGAGCTCTTCGTTTTGGATGTTGTTTTTTCCCACATACATATCAAATCCGTCAGAGGATATAAAATGAAGGGGCTTGCTTTTATCCCTGTCTTTTTTGTTTTTATCCTTAGAGCTATGTTTAATATAACCGGTTTGCCTTAATTCCTTAGAAATTGCCTTTAAATCCTCTTCGCTGTCAGCAATATCAAGGGAAACGTCAATGGATTCTAAATAGGTTATGGAGGCTTTGGTCTCCTTTATTATTTCACTAAGGGCTTCATAAGTTCTCTTTAATTTAGTGTATTTTTCAAAAAACTTCTTGGCATTGTCAATTGGTGACATAGTAGTGTCAAGAGTAATTTTAACAGGCTTTCCGGTATAAAAATCCGTGGTTTCAAAAACTTTAGTTCCGGGAGTAATTGAATAGCCATATGTGGTAAGAAGCTCTCCATAAACCTTATATTTGTCTTTTTTTTCAGTATCCTTTAACTGGTGCAACTGAAGATTATATTTTTTGTTTTCCCTTTCAAGGGCGTTAGTTACTATTTTTCGTAGGTCAACTGACTTTTGCCGCATTCTTGTGTAAAGATTTTTCTTAGCATAGTAGGTTTCTAAAAGTTCACTTATACTTTCATAATTTGTTGCAACGCAGTCAGGATAAGTTGAAAGAGGGATAGCACTAAACTCTTCCGGTTTGCCATCCTTTTCGTAAATTACAGGGGAAAATTCCTGCTTTTTAATTTTATTAATCATAGAATAGAAACTCATCCATATAAGATTCTGGTCACCGTGAACAATAGTGTTGGCAGGCATTGAAGAATCTAATTTGTTTTCAAAACACAGGCTTTCGGCAATAGTAGGACTGATTCCGGTAAAACTGGTATATATTGCCTTAGACAATGCCATAGGCTTTGAAAAAACAATATTAAAGAAATCTTCTCTTGTGATTTCAAGAGGATTAGCCTTATCCATGGTTTCAGGAATAAAATAAGGTTTCCCCGGCAAAACCTGCCTTACAGAGCTCATAACGGAAGTTACATGCTTAATACTGTCAATAATTGTATTGTTATCGTCAGTAAAAATTATGTTACTATGTTTTCCCATAAGCTCAACAATAAGATGTTTTACCTTTACATCCCCTAATTCATCTAAATGCTGAATTTCAAAGTCAATAATACGTTCAAGTCCCGGCTGGGTTATACTTAAAATCCTTCCGCTATTAATATGTTTTCTTAAAAGCATACAAAAATTAGGCGCAGTTAAAGGCGCCTGCTTGTTATTTTCAGTAAAATAAGCAAGGGGAAGACTTGCATTAGCACTAATAAGCATTTTATGCTGGGTTTTTCCTGCCTTATATGTAATCATAAGCTCATCAGATTCAGTCTGGGCAATTTTATATATTCTACCTTCTGCTAAACGGGAATTAAATTCCGAAACAAGAGCAGATACGGTTATTCCATCAAAAGCCATATAGGTCTCCTTAATTAGTTAAAAATTTTGTTTAAAATGTAACAAATTAAATTTTAATATTAAATAAGGGTTAAGTCAAGGAAACTCAAACCTTGACGGTAAGGCTTCTATGAATTATAATAGAGTGAATTATGGGCAAATAGTTCATTAGGAGGCAACATGCTAAAAAGTATGACAGGATTTGGCAGGTCGGAAGTTACCGAAGGCGACAGAAAAGTTACGGTAGAAATGAAATCTGTCAACCACAGATATTTAGAATTAGGAATAAAATTACCAAGAAAGCTTAATTTCTTAGAAAGCGCGGTGCGTAACGAAATGAAGAAATACGTGCAGCGTGGAAAAATTGACGTTTTTGTAACATATGAAAACCTCGGTGAGGGAAGCGAAAGCATAAGATACAATAAGGAATTAGCCAGGGAGTATTACGACTGCTTTGCACAAATCAGTGAGGATTTAGGCATTGATAATGACATTAAAACCAGCTTTATAGTTAAAAGCCCTGATGTTATTACGGTAGAAAGCGGTCAGGATGATGAAGAAGTAATACAGTCACTTGTTATTTCAGCTATTGATCAGGCAACTGAAAAGTTAGTTGAAACCAGAAGAGTGGAAGGTGAACATCTGAAGAAAGATTTGATTTCAAAATTAGATGACATGATTGTATTAGTTGAAAAAATTACTGAAAAGTCTCCTGTTATTGTAGAAGAATATAAGGAAAAAATAACTACACGTATTAATGAATTATTAGATGAGGCAAGCATCGACGAGGCACGAATTGCTCAGGAAGTTACCATATTTGCAGACAAGATTTGTGTTGATGAGGAATTAGTAAGATTGGACAGTCATATAAAAACCATGAAAGATACCCTGATTCAGGGAGGAGCTGTTGGCAGAAGGCTGGACTTTATTGCCCAGGAAATGAACCGCGAGGCAAATACCACTTTATCAAAAACAACTGATGCAGAAATATCAGATATGGCTATTGAACTTAAAACAGAAATTGAAAAAGTTAGAGAGCAGATTCAGAATATAGAGTAGAGGTGACATCCATGAAAAAAGGAAAATTAATTATTGTTTCAGGATTTTCGGGAGTTGGAAAAGGAACTGTTATGGAATATTTGAAAAATAATTATGACAATTATGAGTTTTCAGTTTCAGTAACAACCAGACAGCCGAGAGAAAATGAGATAAATGGTGTTCATTATCACTTCATTACTAACGACAAGTTTGAAAAAATGGTAAATGAAGATGCACTACTTGAATATGCAGGATATGTAGACCATTATTATGGTACACCAAGGCAGTTTGTTGAGGATAACATTAATCAGGGAAAAGATGTTATTCTGGAAATAGAAACTCAGGGTGCCCTGCAGGTTAAGGAGAAAAAGCCGGAAGCAGTTATGGTATACATTCTTCCACCAAGTGCTAAGGAACTTAAGAAAAGGCTGGTGGGAAGAAATACAGAAAGCATAGAAGTTATAAATGACAGATTGGCAAAGGCAGCAGAGGAAACAGATAATTTAGATAAATACGACTATTTTGTCGTTAATGATAAAGTTGAAACATGTGCCAAAAACATAGATGGCATAAGAAATGATGACAATCCTGATTTAGCAGATAAGGATTTCGTTGAACAGATTAAAAAAGATATTTTAGGTTTTAAGAGAGGAGAATAATATGTTACATCCATCATATTCAGATTTAATGGCAGTTGCAAACAGTGAGGTTGAAGACGGTGAGCAGCCGGTAGTACAGAGCAGATATTCAATTGTAATGGCTACATCTAAAAGAGCAAGACAGTTAATAGCAGGTGATACACCACTTATTGACAATGCAGAAGGTAAGAAACCATTATCAATAGCTGTAGATGAATTATATAATTCTAAAATCAGAATTTTAGGCGAAGACGAAGAAGAGGAATAAAGTGTCGGTTACGACACTTTTTCTTAGGCTTTATTTTAAAATAAGGAGTTTTTTGTTTGAAAGTACTGTTTATATCATTAGGATGTGATAAGAATCTTGTGGATTCTGAGCATATGTCGGGAATACTTGAAAAAGCAGGTTATCAGTTTACTGATGATGAAAGAGAAGCTGATATTATAGTAATTAACAGCTGTTGCTTTATTAATGATGCAAAGGAAGAAAGCATTAATACCATTTTTGAAATGGCAAGATACAAGGAAGAAGGAAATTGCAAGGCACTAGTGTTAGCAGGGTGTCTGGCACAGCGTTATTATTATGAAATTAAGGAAGAAATCCCTGAAATTGACATATGCATAGGAACAACGGCAATAGACAGCATTGCAGATGCACTTAATGATTTCTTTAAGGAAAAGGAAAAGGTTTTTTGTCTTAAGAATATTGATATTCATGCAGGGGAAAATGCACCGAGAAATTTATCCACATCAGGAAGTTATGCATATTTAAAAATAGCAGAAGGTTGTGACAAACATTGCACATACTGTATTATTCCTAAAATAAGGGGAAATTACCGAAGCGTTAAGATGGAAGACGTTTTAAAAGAGGCTAAGGAGCTGGCTGAAAGCGGTGTAAAAGAACTTATTTTGGTGGCTCAGGAAACAACCATGTATGGTGTTGATTTATATGGCAAAAAATCATTACATGTTCTTTTAAAAGAACTGGCAAAAATTCCGGGAGTGTACTGGATCAGAGTATTATATTGCTATCCGGAAGAAATATATGATGAGTTAATAGATGTAATGGCATCAGAAAGTAAGATATGCCATTATCTGGATATTCCTATTCAGCATGCCAGTGATAATGTTTTAAAGAGAATGGGAAGAAGAACAGACAATAAACAGTTAAGAGACATTATTGCAAAGCTTAGAAGTAAGATTCCGGACATTGTTCTTAGAACTACTCTAATTACAGGATTTCCGGGAGAAACCTGGGAAGACCATCAGATAACCATGGAATTTGTTGATGAAATGGAATTTGACAGACTTGGAGTTTTTACATATTCAGCAGAGGAAAATACTCCGGCGGCTAATATGGAAGACCAGATAGATGAAGAAGTAAAAATCTCCCGTCGTAATGAAATTATGGAATTACAACAGGAAATTGTATTTGAAAAGTCTGAAAAGCTTGTGGGAAGAGAGTTTGTTGCGCTTACAGAGGGACATATATCCGGTGAACATGCATATATGGGAAGAACATATATGGATATACCGGGAGTTGACAGTAATATTTTTATTGTAACAGACGAAGAACTGATGACAGGAGATTTTGTAAAGGTAAAGGTTACCGGAACAAATGACTATGACCTGATTGGAGAATTGGTTTTGTAAAGTTTAGGAGGCTATATGAATTTACCGAATAAATTGACAGTGTTTAGAATTTTGTGTATTCCTGTGTTTGTAATATTTTTACTTGCAGATGGGATTACATATAATAATTATATTGCAGTGGCAATATTTATATTGGCAAGTCTTACGGATTTTCTTGATGGAAAAATCGCAAGAAAATATAATTTGGTTACTAATTTTGGAAAATTTATGGATCCATTAGCGGATAAGCTATTGGTATGTTCAGCGCTTATCTGTCTTACACCGGATAAAATTCCTGCATGGATAGTTATAATTATTATTAGCAGGGAATTGTTTATCAGTGGATTTAGAACATTGGCTGCTGATCAGGGAATCGTCCTTGCAGCCGGTTGGTGGGGAAAGTTTAAAACAACATTTCAAATGTTGATGATTATAGTACTTATATTAAATTTACCATATGCAGTATTTGATGTTATAGGAGAAATTCTTATATGGATTTCCCTTGCACTTACAATTATATCAATGATTGATTATGTGGTTAAAAATATAGATGTACTGAAGAATTAATTTATTTTATGCGAGGAGAAGGAATAATGGCAGGGTACAATACTTTATCAAAAGAGCAGTTAAATGAGGAACTTGTAAAATTAAAGGAAGAATATGCAAAGATTCTTGAATCAGATATTAGTCTTGATATGTCAAGAGGAAAGCCGGGAGAAGACCAGTTAAATCTTTCCATGGGAATGATGAATGTTCTTGACGGAAATTCAGACTATAAGACAACAGTAGGTTTTGATTGCAGAAACTATGGACTTTTAGACGGAATACCTGAAGCAAAACAGATGATGGCAGATATTATGGAAGTTTCACCGGAAAATGTTATAGTTTTCGGTAATGCAAGTTTGAACATTATGTATGATACCGTGTCACGTTCATTTACACATGGTGTGTTAGGTGAAACACCTTGGTGTAAATTAGATAAGGTAAAGTGGTTATGTCCTGTTCCGGGATATGACAGACATTTTTCCATAACAGAATTTTTTGGCGTGGAAATGATTAATGTGCCAATGAATGAAGATGGTCCTGATATGGATATGGTAGAAAAGCTTGTATCAGAGGATGAGGCAATAAAAGGTATCTGGTGTGTACCGAAGTACGCAAACCCAACAGGAGTGGCTTATTCAGATGAAGTTGTAAGACGTTTTGCGGCCCTTAAGCCGGCAGCAAAGGATTTTAGAATATTCTGGGATAATGCTTATGCAATTCATCATTTATATGAAGATGAAAGCAAACAGGAAAAAATATTAAATATATTGGAAGAATGTGAAAAAGCAGGAAATCCTGATATGGTATATGAGTTTGCTTCAACATCAAAGGTTTCATTCCCGGGTTCAGGTGTGGCAGCAATGGCTACATCAAAGGCAAATATTGCTTTTATTAAGAAACAGATGGGCATTCAGACTATTGGATATGACAAAATTAATCAGTTAAGACATGTTAAGTTTTTTAAGGATTTTGATGGTGTAAAAGCACACATGATGAAACACGCAGCTCTTTTAAGACCAAAGTTTGATGCTGTATTATCAATGCTTGACAAGGAATTAAAGGATGCGGAAATTGCCGCATGGACAAAACCACAGGGCGGTTACTTTATTTCATTAGATGTAATGGAAGGCTGTGCAAAGAAGGTTGTTTCAATGTGTAAGGATGCAGGTATGATTCTTACAGGAGCAGGAGCAACGTACCCATATGGAAAGGATCCAAAGGACAGCAATATAAGAATTGCACCATCCTATGCAACACCTGAAGATTTAGTTAAGGCAAGCAAGATCCTTATAGTTTGTACAAAGATTGCCACAATTGAAAAAATGCTTGAAGCATAAATTAATTATAAAATATATAGAAGAGCCATAACTGTATTTTAGTGCAGATATGGCTTTTTGTTTTCTTTAGAAAATGCATAAAAATAAATTTCCCTATAACAAATGCAAATAAATAATTAAATTTGGGTTAAAATTTTTATTATATTATTGTATAATATGAACAGATTATAACGTAAATACTATGAAGAGAGGTTTTAAAATGGCAGAACACATAATTGAAAATGACTATTTAAAAGTAACTATAGAAGATAAAGGGGCAGAACTTGTAAGTGTGTATGACAAGGAAAATAATGAGGAGCGTATATGGTGTGCAAATCCTGACGTATGGAACAGACATGCACCAATTTTATTTCCTTTTGTAGGAAAGGTAAATAATGGAGTTTATAGATATAATGGAAAAGAATACGAGATGAAAACACAGCATGGATTTGCAAGGGATAGGAAATTTGAACTTGTAGCTGAAACAGAAAACAGTATTTCCCATTGTTTAAAGGCTGATGAAGAAAGTCTTAAAATCTATCCATTTGATTTTGAATTAACAGTTACTCACAGATTTTCAGCAGACAATCCAAGAATGGTAGAGGTGGAATGGGAAGTTAAGAATAATGGCACCGATGATATGTATTATTCTATTGGAGGACACCCGGGATTTGCCATTCCAAGAGATAACAGATGTAGCAGAGAGGATTATTATCTGGAATTTCCTGAAAAGGCATTTGCCCATTACATTCTTATAAATCAAAGCAATGGTTTAGCATATCCGGATGAATCACATCCTCTTGTATTAAACAAAAATGCATGTCATATTGCAAGAAATATGTTTGATAAGGATGCACTGATTTTTGAAAACAGTCAGTTACATACGGTGAGGATATTAAAACCTGACAGAACACCATTTATTTCACTTTATTGTGCAGGTTTTCCATATGTAGGTATATGGTCAAAGGGAGAGGCTGATTTTGTTTGTATTGAGCCGTGGTATGGCAGAACAGATAACGATGGCTTTACCGGAGAATTAAAGGACAAGGCTGGAGAGTGCAAATTATCAGCTAATAATGAAAAAAATATATCTTATGGAATAGAGTTTCATAAATAATATCTGAAAAAAATAAAATTGTGTTATACTTGCATAAGGTTAATATATGTGTTAGTCTATTAGAAGATATTAGGGAGTAGTTCACAACGTAAGTTGGTGCACTTGTCGTCATCACGTTTTTTTAAAACCGGGAAGTGCAGTTAGAACATTCTAAAAGAACGAGACTTTTATCGCCGTTATTTTTGTGCGATAAAGGTCTCGTTCTTTTTTCGCATAAAAATACTTATTAAGTATTTGAGGAGGTCTATATGAAAGAGTTTTGGAGAATGGGAAAAGAAGAAGTTCTAAAGGAATTAGGAGTTTCTCAACAGGGACTGGCTGGTAAAGATGTGGAAAGCAGAAAAGAAAAATATGGAGAAAACATTTTAGAGGAGGCACATAAGAAAAGCATATTTAGAATTTTTGTGGAACAATTTGCTGATTTGTTAGTAGCCATATTGGTAGTTGCAGCTATTATTTCAGCTGTTTCAGGAAGCGTTGAAAGTACAATTGTTATAATAGTTGTTCTTATTATGAATGCTATATTAGGTACTGTACAATATGTAAAAGCCGAGAAATCATTGGAAAGCCTTAAGGAGCTATCATCCCCAATGGTTAAGGTGAAAAGAGACGGACAAAAACTTGAAATTAAATCTTCGGAAATCGTTGTGGGAGATGTGATTTTGGTGGAAGCCGGAGACGTCATTGGGGCAGATGGCAGGATTTTGGAAAGTTATTCATTAAAGGTTAATGAAAGTTCTCTTACAGGGGAAGCCTCAGAGGTAGAAAAGAACAATAGAATTATTAACGAAGAAGTGGCATTGGCTGACAGAAAAAATATGGTATATACCGGAAGCTTAGTAGTTTATGGACGTGGAGAAATGGTAGTTACTGCTGTGGGAATGGATACGGAACTAGGAAAAATAGCAGGAATGATAAATGCCGTAGGGGACAATAAAACACCATTACAGCAAAATCTTGATAAATTTAGTAAAGGCCTTGCCATTGCCATTATGATTATAAGTGCCATTGTGTTTGCATTATATTTGTACCGTGGAACTAATCCGCTGGATGCACTGATGTTTGCGGTGGCACTGGCTGTGGCTGCAATACCTGAGGCATTAGGGTCTATAGTTACCATTGTTCAGGCAATTGGAACAAGTAAAATGGCAAGGGAAAATGCCATAATAAAGGATTTAAAAGCAGTGGAAAGCCTTGGATGTGTTTCTGTTGTATGTTCAGATAAAACAGGAACCCTTACTAAAAACAAAATGACTGTAAAAGAAATTTTCACAGCTGGAAGGAATATAAAGCCGGAAGAAATTGATTTAACTAAGGATGTACACAGATATCTTATATATGATGCTGTTATTGCCAATGATGCTATTTTGTCTAATGGGAAATACATTGGTGATCCTACTGAGTACTCATTAATGGAAATGGCAGATAACGTTAATTTAAATCAGCAGAAGAAGCTGGATACAGATTTCATTAGAAAATGGATTAACAGAATGGGGGAAATTCCTTTTGATTCAGACAGAAAAATGATGAGTGTCAAATGTAAGCTGCATGGAAGGGAGACCATTCTTACTAAAGGGGCACCGGACTTACTTATAGAAAAATGTATCCGGGTAAAACATGAAAATAAAGTGGTTGATATGACAATTAACGAGAAGGAGCAAATTGTTAAGGCATACGAAAAGTTTTCAGAAAATGGACTAAGGGTTCTTGCTTTTGCATACAAGGAAACTAACCATAAGTTAGGATTAGAGGAGGAATGTGACTATACATTTATTGGATTAGTTGCTATGGCAGATCCTCTCAGGGAGGAAACGATTCCTGCGGTTATGGATGCTAAAAGTGCAGGCATAAAAACAGTCATGATTACAGGAGACCACAAAACGACAGCTGTAGCCATTGCTAAGGAAGCAGGAATATACCGGGAAGGGGATATGGCTATTACAGGTCTTATGCTGGATAAAAAAGATGATGAGTGGCTTAATGAAAACGTTGAAAATATTTCGGTGTATGCCAGAGTTTCTCCGGAAAATAAAATAAGAATAGTTAAGGCATGGCAAAACAGAGGACATATTACAGCTATGACCGGTGATGGGGTAAATGACGCACCGGCACTTAAAAAGGCGGATGTAGGCATAGCCATGGGAATAACAGGGACAGAGGTTTCTAAAGATGCTGCAACCATGATTTTGGCAGATGATAATTTTGCAACTATTATTAAGGCAGTTTCTAATGGAAGAAATGTATTTAGAAACATTAAAAATGCCATTATATTTCTTTTATCCGGTAACATGGCAGGAATCCTTACTGTTCTTTATACAGTTTTATTAGGGCTTCCGGCACCATTTACGCCGGTACACCTTTTGTTTATGAACTTACTGACAGATTCCCTTCCGGCAATTGCCATTGGAATGGAACCGTCAGATAAGTCATTGCTTAGAATGCCTCCTAGAAATCATAAAGAGGGACTTTTAACAAAAGATTTTATACAAAAAATCCTGATTCAAGGTGGTTTAGTTGCAATTGCAACAGTAATTTCTTATTATATAGGTTTAAATGTAAGTAGTGGATTTGCCACAACAATGGCATTTTTAACATTAACCATAGCAAGATTGTTCCACTGCTTTAATTGCAGAAATGATAAACCAATATCAAAGATAAAATTATTGTCAAATAAGTTTAGCGTAATGGCATTTGTGGCAGGACTTATCTTTATTGGTGGAGTTATTGTTATAACACCTCTTAGTGGCTTGTTTGATATTGCAAATATAGGAGTAAGAAATCTGGTATTTGCCATTGCACTGGCTTTTGCACCAACAGCTTTAATACAGCTGTATAAAATGGTATTATATAAGGGAAGGAATGAAAAGTAAAATATATTAGGGATAAATTGTATTAAAAAAAGTGGATATACTAAAAGTGATAAGACGAAAGGAGATACGTTATGGCAGTAGTTGAAATAACAAAGGATAATTTTGAGCAGACAGTTTTAAAGGCAGATAAGCCTGTTTTAGTAGATTTTTGGGCAGAATGGTGCGGACCATGTCAGATGATGGGACCAATTGTTGACGAAGTTGCAGAAGAGAGAGATGATATAATCATAGGCAAACTCAACGTTGACACACAGCCGGAAACTGCTTTGAGATATAATGTAATGTCAATTCCAACATTAATATTATTTGAAAATGGTGAGGAAGCACAGAAATCTATTGGACTCATATCTAAGGAAGAGTTATTAGAACTTATTAATAAATAATTATAGTTTAAAACGGACGGGTATATATAGAATAATATACACATCCGTTTTTTTATGATAAAATTTATGGTGTAATGAATTTCGTGGGAAACGACTTTTTTATATCAAAGTTATTTGATAAAATTTCTAGGTTAAGGACAAGATTATGTATGATGTTATTGTAATTGGCGCAGGTACTGCCGGAATGACGGCAGGAATATATGCAAGACGTGCCGGGAAAAAAGTTTTAATAATTGAGGGAAAAAATTATGGCGGACAAATAATAAATACTCCGGAGGTTGAAAATTATCCGGGAATTTCAAAGGTGTCCGGATTTACTTTTGCAAATAATCTTTATAATCAGACAAGAGAATTAGGCACTGAATTTAAGTTTGAAGAAGTTATTAAAATTCAGAATAATTCCGGTTATAAAGTAGTGGTAACTAATAAGACTAAGTATCAGGGAAAAACCGTGATTATAGCTACCGGGGCTAAAAACAGACCCTTAGGAGTTAATAACGAAGATAAACTAACCGGTGCAGGTGTTTCTTATTGTGCAACCTGTGACGGGGCATTTTTCAGAGGAAAAGATGTGGCAGTTGTAGGTGGAGGAAACACGGCATTAGAGGATGCATTGTTTTTGTCTGATTATTGTAATTTGGTCTATGTTGTTCATAGACGAAATGAATTTAGGGGGGAAAAGGGACTGACAGATATTTTAAAAGAAAAAGGCAATGTGAAATTTGTTTTTGACAGTGTTGTAAAGTCAATAAAAGGAGAGCAATCAGTAGAAGGACTGGAAATATTAAATGTTAAAAAGAATACATTATCTGAAATAAAGGTTCAGGGAGCGTTTATAGCAATTGGACAAATGCCTGACAATGAAAAATTTTCAGATATGGTAGAATTAGATGGTAAAGGTTATATAAAGGCGGATGAAACATGTACTACAAATACGGAAGGTGTATTTGTGGCAGGAGATTGCAGAACAAAACAGGTAAGACAGCTTACAACAGCAGCATCAGATGGAGCTGTTGCGGCTTTAGCTGCCTGTTCATATATTAATAAAATAAATCAATAGGAGTACGAGATGGATAAGAAAACAATATTAATTGTTGAGGATGAAGACAAATTAAGAATGACAGTTGCGGATTTCCTAAAAATTTATGATTACGAAATATTAGAGGCAAAAGACGGAGAATGTGCAATAAAAGTTTTTGAAGAAAACATTAAGAAAATTGATTTAGTGTTATTGGATATAATGCTACCTGTATTTGACGGACAATATGTGTTAAAGAAAATACGTGAATTGTCTGAAGTTCCGGTTATAATGATGACTGCCAAATCAGGAGATTATGAACAGATAAAAAGTTTTGGAAACGGTGTTGATGATTACATCAAAAAGCCTTTCATGCTGGTTTTATTAAAAGCAAGAATCGAGGCTGTATTAAAAAGAGTAACGAAACCTGAAACAATAGTGGATGAATTAGAGGCAGGAGCCATTAAGTTAGATTGTGCTGCAAGAAAGGCATATGTAAATGGTAAGTATTTTGTAACAACTCCTAAGGAGTTTGATGTTTTGCGTTTTATGCTTAAGAATCAAAAAGTTACTTTAACAAGAGAACAGATTTTAAATGCGGTCTGGGGTGAAGAATACGATGGCACCTATAGAACCGTTGATACAATAATTAAGCAGATTAGAATAAAATTAGGTGATTGCCAAAGTTATATAAAATCAATTTATGGTGTTGGATATATATTTGAGGTGGAATAATGATTAAATCAATTAAGGGGAAAATGGTACTGTTTCAGGGAATAATGCTTGTGGTGGTTTTAGGTGTGATTTTGATTCTGTTTTTATCAGGAGCACAGGGATATTACTATAATAGCAAAATGAAACTGATGAATCAGGCATTTAACAGATTGCATGAGAAGGATTTAGAAAAACTAAAAGATGGAGATTCTAACATCGTAAATTTTGAGGAGCAAAAACTTAGATTTGTTATTGCAGATGAAAATTTCAGGCAGATTTATGTATCAGCTAACGGTAAGGGAAAAGGCGCAGTAATAGATGGAAGAAGTGCAAAGGCAAAAATTAAAGGGGGAATTATTGATAAGGTTAACAGATTTGATGAAGATGAATTTAAAACTATTAATAGAAAAAGACGTATAAAAGGAAGAGGCATAATAAAACAGGGGAACCATAAATATTATGTCTACATATATGAAATAAAAACAACAAAGAATATACTCTTTTCATATTATGCAATATTCTTTTCCATTGTAGTTTTAATTGCCGCTGCAATAGGAATGATTGTATCAATGATTATTGCTAACCGTATTAGTAAACCGATAAAGCAGATTGAACTAAATACAAGACTGGCTGTTAAAAACGGTTACAATGTAAAAATAGATGAAAATCAGGAATTTAAGGAACTTTCGGGCTTGGCGGAGAGTATTAATACTATGATTAGTCAGATACGAAATCAGATAGAAATTCTTGAGGAGGAAATTGCAAGAAAAGAGCAGGCGGAAAATATTCAGAAGCAGTTTGTAAACAATGTTTCCCACGAAATGAAAACACCTCTTGCCATTATTTCTACCCAGGTGGAGATGATACAGTATTTAAATGATGAAGAGAAAAGAGAAGAATATTGTAAGTCAATTATTGAGGAGACAGAAAATATGTCCCAGATGATAAATGACATGATTTCTATTTTTTCAGTTCAATATGAAAATGAAAATCTCACAGTGAAAAATGAAAATGTCAGTGATGTGGTAAGGAAAATATGCAGTGAATATAAAAAGCTGTTTGACTCAAATCATATTGTTTTGAGAGAAGAATACGATATTGATACTTATGCACAAATAAATGGAAAGCTTTTAAAGCAGGCAGTATCAAATTATGTGTCTAATGCAATTAAGCACAGTGATGAAAAATCACAGGTTACGGTAAGGGTTTTGAATTTAAATGAAACAGTCCGTATTGAAGTGGAGAATATGGGAAAGCATATAGATGAATTATATAAAGACAAAATATGGGATATTTTCTATAGCGGAGATGTAAATGAAACTTTAAATGGACAAAAGGGAAGCGGACTGGGATTGTACTTAGTAAAGAGCATTGCAAAGTTGCATAATGCAGAATATGGTTTTGAAAATACTGATAATGGGGTCATTTTCTATATTACTCTTAAAAAAGTGCAAAAAAGGGACGAGAAACAATTGAATTAATCTTATTAAAAATATATAATATGCTGTGGTCAATTAAAATGAAAAAGGTTCGGCAATATTATTTATTAATGAACATCAGGAGGAAATTATGATTACAGCAAAAGATGCGACTATAAAATACTCATAAAGTGGCATAAACAAGGTTAATATGCCTATAGGAAGAATGCTTGTTTTATCAATTATGGCAGGTATGTTTATTTCATTGGCAGGAACAGCTTCATCTATTGTAGCTGCAACCGTCGATAACCATTCTATAGCAAGAATGCTTATGGCACTGGTATTCCCGGCAGGACTTGCCATGGTGGTGTTAAACAATTCGGAGCTTTTTACAGGTAACAACCTTTTGGTTATATCTTTGTTAGACAAAAGGATAAGCTTTTTATCCATGATAAAAAACTGGGTGGTAGTTTATATTGGAAACCTTTTAGGTTCAATGCTGGTTACAGGAATTATAACCATAGGTCATGTATATTCGTCCTTTGATAATGCCATGACTACAAGAGTTATTAATATTGCCGTTACTAAGGCATCCCTTGGGGCTTCTGATGCATTTACAAGAGGTATCTTATGTAATGTTTTAGTTTGTGTGGCAGTTATGATGACACTTATGGCTGAAACGGCAGGTGGAAAGATTGCAGCTCTGTATTTCCCGATTTTTGTATTTGTAGTCTGCGGCTTTGAGCATAGCGTTGCAAATATGGGATATATTAGTGGTGGTATATTTGCCAACATGAAGTACGGTAATTGTGGTGTGGATGTATCATCCCTTACATGGTACAGATTTTTCGTAGGAAATCTGTTGCCTGTAACTTTAGGTAATATCTTAGGCGGATGTATGACAGGTGTGGCATACTGGTTTATATCAAGAAAAGACAAATAATTAAGAGTAATCCTTAAATAGTGGGAGAGCCGGTGGGTATACTGTAAAAAGTATAAAAAGTATAAACACAATCTCCCACAAAAGGATTACTTTTTTATTTGATATAAAGCAGAAGTTATAATTTTTTTGAGCAAAATAGAATACTGAAAAACACACAATTACACCTATTATGAAAATCAGAATATCCAAAACTAAAATATCTTTTTTTAGAATAAATGTGTAAAGGTAGAAAAGTACCGGAATTGTAATAAGTCCCGATACCACTCCTAAAAAGGCAGGAAAAAGGTAATTACAATTGTTTTTGCCAAATTTCTTATAGCCTATGGTAATCCATAAGGTAGCAGGATAAAAAAGGAGTTTTAAATGCTCCCACACACTTTCATTAATTGGTGCAAAAAGTCCCACTACAGGATTTTCGTTAGACAGGTCATATACAAAATGCAATAAGGTTCCGGTAATTACCGTAAATATAATCCCTAAAATGGTAAATTTTAAAAGTGTGATTTTTTTGAAATTAAACATTTATTACCTCCAAAGTATAGGATGAAACATTTCCACAAGTATTATATGTAGTAAGAGATGCAAATATGCCATTGACATTTTTAATATTTTGGTTTAGTATACTCATACAATTAAATTAAGGGCTAGTACTGGTTTCGACAGGGATTTGGAAGTTGGTGAAGCTATCCGCAGGTGATGCGTCAAATCACAAATTAAAATTAAACGCTGAAGATAATTTAGCATACGCTGCCTAGTTGCAGCTGTCTGATCTAAGAGGCCTACGGCTTAGATTCAGGCATCGACACTTGTAGGGAACCCTATATACAAAGCTTTGAGTATGTGGGAGTAACATGAAGCTACTGAAGACTGAAGGATGCTGTTTTTCGTCAGTCAGAGGGAATGTCAAATAATCAGCTATGATAGTAGAAGAACGATGGAAGGGTTTTTGGACATGGGTTCGACTCCCATCTAGTCCACTAGTTTTCATAAGGAGGGACCCACCGAAGGTGGGAGGAATCCGTATGAAGCACGCAGACGCCTGCGAACGGAGTTCGCCTTTTAATGCGTCTGCTACACTCTTATATCCCCTTATTTAAAGGGGATTTTTTTATTTATGGTTGTATTTTGTGTTGCATATTTTCAAAAACGTTATTTGTATTAAGTAGGGGCAACACACCGAAGGTGAGAGGAATCCTTATGAAGCACGCAGGCACCTGGGAACAGAGCTTGCCTACGCGGGTTCAAGAAGGTGCAGTTCAATTTAAAGAACCTGATATAAATAAGTTTGCAATTATCGCCAACGGAATTGCATGTGGAATATTCATAGTTGGTTTAATTTTTATTTTTCTTTCAGGAGCAGAATATAATTTTTGGGGAATAATAGCATCGTTACTTGTGTTAGTGCCTCATGAGTTTTTACATGCCATATGGATGAAGGGGGATGTTTTGATGTATACAAATATAAAAAGGGGGATACTGTTTGTTATAAGCACAGAAGATTGCACTAAAGGTCAATTTATTTGGATGAGTTTATTTTCCACCCTTATATTTGGTTTCCTGCCATTGTTGATATTCATTATAAATCCGGAAATGTCATTTTTCGCATGGTTAGGCGTGCTTTCCATTTCAATGGGAGCAGGCGATTTTTGTAATATTTATTTTGCCATTACACAAATACCAAAAAATGCATTAACATTTCTTAGTGGTTTTCATTCGTATTGGTATATACCGGAAGAATAGTATAAAATTATGTCGTTGCAAAGAAAATAACGAATTTTAGCACATAATTTTGAAGAAAGGAACAAAATCAAGATAAATAATCTTGAAGAAAAGCACAAAATAAGGAAAAACAATCTTGAAGAAATGCATATTTCATGATTTAATATAGTTAAGCTTAGGAGGTATGTGATGTATTTTGAAAGAAAAGTGTATAGAAAATTGTTGGACTGGAAAGATAAATATTCGGAAAAATATGCAGTTTTACTGGAAGGTGCAAGACGAGTTGGAAAGTCAACAATTGCAGAACATTTTGCGCAGAATGAATATAAGTCATATATTTTAATCGATTTTTCAAAAACAACAGATAACATAAGGGATTGTTTTAATGACATAGGAAATCTGAATATGTTTTTTCTAAGATTACAGGCGGAAACAGGAATAACTTTATATGAACATGAATCATTGATTATTTTGGACGAGGTTCAACTTTTTCCGAAAGCCAGACAGGCAATAAAGCATCTTGTATCTGATGGAAGATATAGTTATTTGGAAACAGGTTCTTTAATTTCAATAAAGAAAAATGTAAAAGATATTCTTGTCCCATCAGAGGAAATGAAAATACAGGTTTACCCAATGGATTATGAAGAATTTTGCATGGCAGCCGGAAATAATTATGAACTTTTACGGCAAATTTATCATATGAATTCAGCTATTGGACAGGCAACAAATCGCAAATTAATGAGGGACTTAAGAGTATATATGGCTGTAGGAGGTATGCCGCAGGCGGTGGAAGCATATATAGAAGGGAAAAACTTTTCAGAAATTGATATGGTGAAACGACAGATAATATCTCTTTATGAAGAGGATTTTAAAAAGATTGATTCATCCGGAAGAATATCAGCGTTATATCATTCGATTCCGGCTCAATTAGCAAAAGATTTGCGTAAATACAGAATCACAACTGCTATAGGAAAGAAAAATAATACCAGGGCAGATGAATTGATATATGAGCTGATTGACTCAAAAACTGTCTTGCCATGTTATAATTCGACGGATCCAAGAGTCAGCCTGGCAGACACAAAGGATTTTGATAGTTATAAACTGTATCTTTCAGATACGGGATTATTTGTGACGTTAATGTTTATTGACAGACCGGTAACGGAAAATGATGTATATGCAAAATTACTTTCAGATAAATTACCTGCAAATTTTGGATATCTTTATGAAAATCTTGTTGCTCAAATGATTACGGCATCAGGAAGAGAACTCTATTATCACACATGGGAAAAAGCCGGAAGCACACATTATTATGAAGTAGATTTTCTGATTTCGGAAGGTAGTAAAATAAATGCCTTTGAAGTAAAGTCTTCCGGTTCGGGAAAACATGAATCAATTAATGAGTTTAACAGGAAGTTTTCAAAAAATGTGCATAACATATATTTGTTGTCACAGAAAGATGTTGGAAAAGAGGAAAAATTATTGCTGAAACCGTTTTATCTTATGCCGTTTTTGACACAGTAAAGTAGAATTGGAGTAGAAAACAAAATGAACAAAGTCCTTTTTTAGGATGTTTACGACCAATTACCGTTGACCGATGGAGGGGCGCTACATTAAGGAAAAAATCTATGAATATTACAATGCTAGGTATCGGAAATGCACTTGTTACAGAGTGTTATAATACTTGTTTTATATTGCATGAAGATAATGAATATTTTTTGGTAGATGGTGGAGGTGGAAGCACAATACTTCATCAATTAAAATATGCAGGAATTGATTGGAAAAATGTTAGAAATATTTTAAACAAAAATCTTTAAATCATACCATAATGATAAGATACAGGAATTCATTTTTTTTACACATATTTGTTATTTAATATAAATATAAAATTGTAATATCACAGGATAACTGATAAAATGTAAAAGATATGGAGGTACGCTATGGAACAGTTGAAAATTCTTGTTGTAGATGATGAAGAAAGAATGAGAAAGCTTGTTAATGACTTTTTAACAAGAAAGCAGTATAAGGTAGTTGAGGCGGCAGACGGAGAAGAAGCCATTAATTTATTTATCAAAAACAATGATTTTGATTTGATTATTCTTGATGTAATGATGCCTAAAATGGATGGCTGGGAAGTATGCAGGGAAATTAGAAAATTATCAAAGGTTCCTATTATTATGCTTACGGCGAAAAGTGAGGAAAGTGATGAACTTCTTGGGTTTGAGCTGGGAGTTGATGAGTATATTTCAAAACCTTTCAGTCCGAGAATTTTGGTTGCAAGGGTTGATGCCATATTAAGAAGAACCAACAATATTGACCAGGGAGAGATTGAGCAGGCAGGGGATATTGAAATAAACAAAGCTGCCCATATAGTTAAGGTAAAGGGTGAAATTGTTGAATTAAGTTTCAAGGAATTTGAACTTTTAACTTATTTTGTAAAGAATAAAGGTCTTGCATTGTCAAGGGAAAATATCTTAAATAATGTATGGAATTATGATTATTTTGGGGATGCCAGAACTATAGATACCCATGTAAAAAAATTAAGGAGCAAATTAGGCGACTGTGGAAAATACATACATACTATTTGGGGTATGGGATATAAGTTTGAGGTTAATTAATGAAACATTCAATCAGATACAAAATCACGGCGCTGATCATTGTAATAATGGCAATTTCCGTAGGAAGCATTGGAGTATTCAGCACCGTTTTCATGGAAAAATTTTATACAAATAAAAAACAGGCTGCCATAAAGGAAGTATATAAAACATTACAGGAAATTGTGGCTAAAGATCCGGACCTTGAGGATTCAAAAAACAGTAGCAAGCTTAACAGTATATGCGAAACAGACGGAGCAACTCTGATAATTGTGGATGTTTCAGGTCAGTCGGTATATTCCTATGGACCGGGAAAAAATCTGGCAGACAGATGGGCAAGCCTTGTTTATGGAAAAAATATTAATGGCAATAAAGGTACCGTTATAGAGTCTAAGAAGGATTATACACTTCAATATATGGTTGATGATGTAACATCAGACAAGCATTACGAGTTATATTCCGTTTTAGATAATGGAAACTTTGCAGTTATAAGGATGTCTGTTGAAAACTTTAAGGAAAGTGTTGCCATAACTAATCAGTTTTATTTAATTCTTGGGGTTGTTGTAATTTTAATTACAACCATTGTGATTTTATTCTTTATGAACCGGTACACAAAGGCACTTTTAAGCCTTGCGGATATTTCAAAAAGAATGTCAAAGCTGGATTTTAACGTTAAATATCAGGGACATTATAAAGATGAACTGGGTGTTTTGGGAGAAAGTATAAATGAAATGTCCGAAAAGCTTGAAGAGACAATTACTGAACTTAAATCAGCTAATATTGAATTGAAAAAGGACATTGCCAAAAAAGAGGAAGTGGATGAAATGAGAAAAGAGTTTATTTCAAATGTTTCCCACGAACTAAAAACTCCTATAGCACTGATTCAGGGATATGCGGAAGGTCTTCAGGAAGGCATAAGTGACAATCCGGAGGATGTTCAGTATTATTGTGATGTAATTGTAGATGAAGCAGCTAAAATGAACAAAATGGTTAAAAACCTGCTTACTCTTAATCAGTTGGAATTTGGTGGAACTCAGGTTAATCTGGAGAGATTTGATATTGTGTCAGTTATTGAAGGTGTTATTAATTCAATAGGAATTAAGGCACAGCAAAAGGGCGTAAATATTACTTTCAGACATAGGGAACCTGTAAGCGTGTGGGCTGATGAGTTCCAAATTGAGGAGGTTATAACCAATTATTTAAGTAATGCCATAAATCATGTTGATGCTAAGAAAATAATTAATGTGGAAATTACCGAAAAAAATGGTATAGTAAGAGTATCGGTGTTTAATTCAGGAAAACAGATACCGGAAAGTGAACTTGAAAATATCTGGATTAAATTTTACAAGGTGGATAAAGCAAGAACGAGGGCTTACGGTGGAAACGGAATCGGTTTGTCCATTGTTAAGGCAATTATGGACAGGCATGGTATGGGATGCGGTGTAAACAATTACGCAGACGGTGTGGAATTTTGGTTTGAATTAGACAGCAGGATTAATCCGAAGGAAGGAAAATAGGTTAGACATATGATAGCGATACTAGACTACGATGCGGGAAATATACGAAGTGTTGAAAAGGCATTTCAGTATTTAGGTGAAGAAACAGTTCTCTCAAGAGATCGCGATGAAATTTTATCCGCTGATAAAGTGGTTTTGCCGGGAGTAGGAGCTTTCGGTGATGCAATGAATAAACTTAAGGATTATAATCTGGTAAATACCATATATGATGTGGTAGATAAAAAAATACCATTTTTAGGGATTTGTTTAGGGCTACAGTTATTATTTGAAAGTAGTGATGAAACACCGGGAGTCAGTGGCTTGGGAATTTTACCGGGAAATATTTTAAGAATACCGGATAAGCCGGGATATAAGATTCCACATATTGGCTGGAATTCACTGGAACTTACAAATAATGGAAGATTATTTGACGGTGTTGCAGAAAATGCATATGTTTATTTTGTTCATTCTTATTATCTAAAGGCAAGGGATGAGGAAATGGTTAAGGCAAGTACGGAATATGTTACCCATATTCATGCATCAGTTGAAAAGGACAATGTTTTCGCCTGCCAGTTTCATCCTGAAAAAAGCGGAGACGTAGGTCTTAAGATTTTATCAAATTTTGCAAAACTTTAGTACGGATTGGAGAATGATATGCATACAAAAAGAATTATTCCATGTCTGGATGTAAATAACAACAGGGTGGTTAAGGGAACAAATTTTGTTAATTTAAGAGATGCCGGAGACCCCGTGGAGGTGGCAAAGGCGTACAATAAGGCAGGAGCTGACGAACTGGTTTTTTTAGATATTACAGCTTCAAGTGACCATAGAAAAACAGTTGTGGACATGGTTAGAAAGGTTGCTGAGCAGGTTTTTATTCCTTTTACAGTTGGTGGAGGAATAAGAACAGTTGATGATTTTAAGGCTTTATTAAGGGAAGGCGCAGACAAAATCTCTATTAACTCATCAGCCATTATGAATCCTAATCTTATAAGCGAGGCGGCAGATAAGTTTGGCAGTCAGTGTGTGGTGGTGGCAATTGATGCCAAAAGAAGAGAAGACGGCTCAGGTTGGAATATATACAAAAACGGTGGTCGTGTTGATATGGGAATGGACGCCGTGGAATGGGCGATGAAAGCAGACCGTTTAGGCGCAGGGGAAATTCTCCTAACAAGTATGGACTGTGATGGAGTAAAAAAAGGTTATGATATTGAACTGACAAAAATTATTGCAGATAATGTTTCTATTCCGGTTATTGCATCAGGTGGTGCCGGAAGTAAGGAGCACTTTTATGATGCTCTTACTACAGGTCATGCAGATGCAGCATTGGCAGCATCGCTGTTTCATTATAAGGAATTGGAAATAATGGATTTGAAGCATTATCTTGATGAAAAAGGAGTGTCTGTGAGAATCTGATAATTTTAGGTTATACAGCAGAAAAATCATGAAGTATTATTTTATTATTAATCCTAAAAGTGGAAAAATAGATAAGAGCCGGATTGAAAAAAACATAAGGGAAGCCTGTATTGTAAGGGAAATTCCTTATGAAATTATATACACATCAAGGAAAGGCGAGGCAAAGAAAATGGCATCTCAGATTCCTGACGAAGAGTGTGTAATTTTTTCAGTTGGTGGTGACGGAAGTCTTAACGAGGTTTTAAACGGTATTGTAGGCTCAAAAAATAAGATTCTTGGGAATATACCTACAGGTAGTGGAAATGATTTTGATAAGACATTAAGAAATTTTGAGTCAGGAATTCATTACATTGATTTAGGCAAAATTAACAGCCATTATTTTATTAATTTAGCATGTGTGGGACTGGATGCAGATGTGGCAAATAATGTGTCAGTAATTCGGAATAAAAAGTGGGTTCCGGTAAGTCAGAGATATAATGTAAGTCTTGTATACACTTATTTTAAGTACAAATTTAAGAAACTTACGATATCAATGGGTGAAACAACGGTAAGTAATTATTGCACTATTTTTGCAGTGTGCAACGGACAATATTATGGCGGAGGTTTTAGAATTGCTCCTCATGCCATATTAGATGATGGAATGTTTGATATTTATGTTGTGGAAAAAATGTCTAAGATTAAAATATTGCCTGTGCTTTTAAAATTAATCCGGGGAAAACATGAAAATGACAAGGCTATTAAGAAATATAAAGATTCAAAGATTACGGTAGATTGTGAGGAACCTTACACATTTAATGTGGATGGAGAAATGCTTACTTCAAAACATTTTGAATTGGAAATAGATAAAAGAGCAGTACAGGTTTTTAATGACAGATTGTTTATTAACGAAATTTTGGAAAAATAGGTATTAAAAATTGTTTTGGTCAGATACAAAGATAAGCATTAAAATTCCGGAAATCTGACATGAAAATGGAAAAATTGTTTTGAAATTAGATATAAGGAGATAGAAATATGGGAATGATTACTAATGACTGGGTAGAACCCTTATCTACGGAATTTAGAAAGCCATATTATAAAGATTTATATAATTTCGTAAGGGACGAATATAGTAAGACAATAGTATACCCACCGGCGGATGATATTTTTAACGCATTTCATTTCACACCACTTAAGGATGTGAAAGTTTTACTGTTGGGGCAGGATCCGTATCATAATGTTAATCAGGCCCATGGTTTGTCTTTTTCAGTATTGCCGGGAAATGACATTCCTCCATCACTTGTAAATATTTATAAGGAATTGCATGATGACTTGGGATGTTATATCCCTAATAACGGATATTTAAAAAAATGGGCTGACCAGGGTGTTTTGCTGTTAAACACTGTTTTAACTGTCAGGGCACATCAGGCAAATTCCCATCAGGGACATGGCTGGGAAATGTTTACAGATGCAGTTATACAGGCTGTAAATGCACAGGACAGACCTATTGTATATTTTCTGTGGGGAACACCTGCAAGACGTAAGAAGGCAATGCTTACCAATCCTAAGCATTTAATTTTAGAAGCACCACATCCAAGTCCGTTGTCTGCATATCGTGGATTCTTTGGATGCAAACACTTTAGCAAGGCAAATGAATTTTTGGTAGCCAATGGGGTGGAGCCGATAGACTGGCAGATTGAGAATATATAGGGAATGATATATTAATTATGAAAATAATGAGTTTGAGTATTGGAAATACAAAATTGTAGAGAAGTTAGTTATAAATATGATTATAAGTAAAAAGCAGATTGTTCTATGTGTAATAGAAAAATCTGCTTTTTTATGCGATTTGCTTTGTTACAAGCCGAAAAAGAGACAATTTGCGCTAGAATGTTGCAGAGAAATCACTAATTCCACAGCCACAAAATTTAAAAAACATCAAAATCCACAGCTATAAGATTAAAAACATCAAACATATATTCACAAAATCGTGCTCACCCAAAAAACATTCCTACCGGAACTTACTTAACTTTGCCTTTTTCCGTTTCTTCCTGGTTTTTTAAGCGCTTGTTAGCTGTAGCAAGCATTAACTTGATTCGGTTAAGCTGGTTTACTTCGCTGGCACCAGGGTCATAATCCACAGCTACAATATTAGCATCAGGATTCATGGCTCGAAGCTTTTTAATAACACCTTTACCTACAATATGGTTTGGCAGGCAGGCAAATGGCTGGGTACAAATAATATTAGGTACACCATCATGAATAAGGTGAAGCATTTCACCTGTCAGGAACCAACCTTCACCGGTTTGGTTACCAATGGAAACAACCTTTTCTGCCATTTCACTCATTTCCCAAATATCAGAAGTAGGAGTGAAATGCTTACTCTTAATAAGAGCCTTCTTGGCAGAGCCTCTCATCCATTCAAGAGCTTTAATACCTAAATTATTAATGTAAACAGATTTTTTGCTAAAGCCTAACTTTTCATACTTAAATGTAGCATTTCTAAATCCGTAAAGGAAGAAATCCACAAGGTCAGGCATAACAGCCTCAGCACCTTCAGATTCAAGTAAGTTAACCAAATCATTGTTGGCAGTAGGAGAGAACTTAACTAAAATTTCACCTACAATACCAACTCTTGGCTTTTTGATATCCATGACAGGTATGGCATCAAATTCCTCAACAATTTTCTTCATATTCTTGCGGAAACGATGAATGCCAAAATGTTTATCGGATAATTCTTTACATAATTTATATTCCCATTTTTTATGAAGGGCGTCAGTTTCACCTGCGTTTACTTCATATGGACGGGTGCGATATACAACTCTCATAAACAAATCACCATACATGGCAGCTTCAACTGCTTTTACGGCAAAGAGAGGAGTAATCTTAAAGCCACTGTTAGTTTCAATTCCCGTAAAGCTTAAGGACAAAACAGGAATATGCCCCATGCCGGCTTTTTCCAATGCACGCCTAATGAAACCAATATAGTTTGTAGCACGACAGCCACCACCGGTCTGGGTGATAATAACCGCTGTCTTATTCAAATCATATTTACCTGAAAGCAACGCTTCCATAATCTGTCCAACAACAATAAGTGAAGGATAGCAGGCATCATTATTAACATATTTAAGTCCTACATCAATACAGGACTTGTTACTTGGCATTACTTCAAAATTGTATCCACATGAATTAAGGGCGGATTCAAGCATTTTGAAGTGAATAGGACTCATCTGAGGACAAAGAATAGTATATTTGTCATCATACATCTGCTTTGTAAATTCAACCTTGTTAATTGATGAAGGCTGAATTGTTCTCTCAAAATGATTTTCATTGCGAACTCTGATAGCAGCAAGAAGAGAACGGATTCTGATTCTTGCAGCACCTAGATTGTTTACTTCGTCAATTTTTAAAACAGTATATATTTTTCCTGACTTAGTCAATATGTCACTGACACAGTCAGTAGTTACAGCATCAAGACCACATCCGAAACTGTTAAGCTGAACTAAATCCAAATCATCACGGGTCTTAACATAGTTGGCAGCTTTGTAAAGTCTTGAATGATACATCCACTGGTCAGATACGATTAAAGGTCTTTCCACATCAGCTAAATGTGAAATGGAATCCTCAGTTAAAACTGCAAGGCCATAGGAATTAATCATTTCAGGAATACCATGGTTGATTTCCGGGTCGATGTGATATGGACGACCGGCAAGAACAATGCCACGTTTGCCTGTTTCTTCCATATACTTTAATGTTTCTTCACCCTTTTTAGCCATATCAGATCTAGAAGCAAGTAATTCCTCCCATGCCAGATGAGCAGCATTCTTAATATCTGTCTCACTAATGCCAAATGCCTTGGTAAATTCCTCAACTAATCGTGAAGTGATGGTATCCTCATTAGTCAGTGCCATAAAAGGATTCATAAAATTAATGTCAGGGTCATTTAATTCCTCAACATTATTTTTTATATTTTCTGCATAGGATGTAACAATTGGACAATTGTAATGATTGTTGGCATCAGGAGTTTCATTTCTCTCGTACGGAATACAAGGATAGAAAATAAATTTAGCTCCGTTTTGAAGCAACCATGCAATATGACCATGAGCAAGTTTCGCCGGATAACACTCTGATTCACTAGGAATGGATTCAATTCCCATTTCATAAATCTTATGGGATGAAACAGGTGAAAGCATAACACTAAATCCTAAATTTTTGAAGAATGTTGCCCAAAATGGAAAATTCTCATACATATTTAAAACACGTGGAATACCAACTACACCCCGTGGAGCCTTGTCAGCATCAAGAGGTTCGTAATCAAATATTCTGTGCATCTTATATTCAAAAAGGTTAGGAATGTTTTCCTTGTTTTTCTGACCACCGATACCCTTTTCACATCTGTTACCACTTATGAAACGACGACCGTCGGAAAACTTATTAATTGTTAAAAGACATGAATTGGTACAACCTTTACATCTCGTCATGGAAGTTTCATAAGAAAAAGCTTCAAGCTGTGACAAATTGAGCATGGTTGTTTCTTCACCTTTGTAACGTTCTCTTGCAATAAGGGCAGCACCGAAAGCACCCATAATACCTGCAATATCAGGTCTGATAGCCTTACAGTCAGCAACCTTCTCAAAAGCTCTAAGGACGGCATTATTGTAGAAAGTACCACCCTGAACTACGATTTTACGTCCCAGGTCTTTAGCATCAGTAATTTTAATAACCTTATACAAGGCATTTTTTATTACGGAATAAGCAAGCCCTGCTGAAATATCGGCAACACTGGCACCTTCCTTTTGGGCCTGCTTAACATTTGAATTCATAAATACGGTACATCTCGTTCCCAAATCAGTAGGATTAGAAGCAAACAAGGCTTCCTTTGCAAAATCCTGTACACTGTAATTTAATGACTTGGCAAAGGTTTCAATGAAAGAACCGCAGCCTGATGAGCAGGCTTCATTTAACTGAACACTGTCAACAGAATTATTCTTTATTTTGATACATTTCATATCCTGACCGCCAATATCTAAAATGCAGTCAACCTGTGGCTCAAAAAATGCTGCAGCATAATAATGGGCAACAGTTTCAACCTCACCTTCATCTAAAAGCAGTGCAGCCTTAATTAAAGCCTCACCATAACCTGTAGAACATGAGCGGACAATCTTAGCATCGTCAGGAAGACTTTTATAAATATCTTTTACTGCCTCAATAATGGTTGCCAAAGGATTTCCATTGTTGCCACTGTAATATGAGTACAGTAAAGTACCGTCTTCACCGACTAAAGCAGCTTTGGTTGTAGTAGAACCTGAATCGATTCCTAAGTAACAATTGCCTGTATATGTAGTAAGGTCACCTTTCTTTACAGTAGCTTTATTATGTCTTTCTATAAATTTATTGTATTCATTTTCGTTGTTAAAAAGAGGGTCTAAACGCTTGATTTCCATAGACATCCGGACACCCTTTGAAAGCTGCTCATACAAATCAGAAATATTAATTCTTACATTTGGATTGTGATTAAGGGCAGCGCCTGTAGCAGCAAAAAGATGTGAATGCTGTGGTGCTACAATATGTTCATCATCAAGTTTCAGAGTTCTGATAAATGCATTTCTAAGCTCCGGCAGGAAATGTAATGGACCACCTAAAAATGCAACGGTTCCTCTAATTGGTTTTCCGCATGCAAGACCGGAAATAGTCTGATTAACAACGGCCTGAAAAATAGAAGCTGCCAGATCTTCCTTTGTGGCACCTTCATTAATAAGAGGCTGAATATCTGTCTTGGCAAAAACACCACATCTTGCAGCAATAGGATATATAGCCTGATAATTTTTTGCGTATTCGTTTAAACCTGAGGCATCAGTTTGTAAAAGAGAAGCCATCTGGTCAATAAAAGAACCTGTACCACCGGCACAGATACCGTTCATTCGCTGTTCAATACCGTTAGTGAAATATATAATTTTGGCATCCTCGCCACCTAACTCAATGGCAACATCAGTTTGAGGTGCATAATCCTCAAGGGCAGAAGCAACTGCCACAACCTCCTGAACAAATGGAACTTTAAGATGGTTAGACAAAGCAAGACCACCGGAGCCTGTAATCATAGGGGCAAGTTCCACATTTCCTAATTGTGATTGTGCTTTCTTTAACAGTGAAGCAAGGGTTTCCTGAATATTAGCATAATGTCTTTCATAATCTGAAAACACCATATTTTTATTCTGGTCTAATATGGCAATTTTAACTGTAGTAGAGCCAATATCAATACCCAGAGTGTAATAATTATTATCCATTTAATCCTCCAATTAATTCATATAAAAATGCCTAAATAAGACATAAATAGTCTAAAATATTGAAAATAATTCTCAAAACGACTTCCTATTATAATATAAATACATGAAAAAAACAACTAAACTATATTATGTGGGTGAGTATAAATAATGAATTTTTGGTGAAATGTATAAAATATATTAATACAAAGTATAAAGTAGTTTGACAAACACAGGTGTAGAATTTATACTGTAATTTGGATTATAGAAAAGATTAACATATTAGACAGGAGCATTTTATATGGCATCAAATTTTGAGAGAAAATATGGAAAATATGCAATAAAAAATTTGTCAGTATATTTGATTGTGGCCTATATCATCGGGTATATGTTACAGATAATAAGCCCGGAAATATCGGCATTTCTGGCATTTAATCCCTACTGGATATTCAGGGGACAGGTGTGGAGAATATTCACATGGATTTTAATGCCACCGGAACAGCTTTCCATATTTACAATTATCATGCTTTTACTGTACTACCAGTTAGGTCAGGGGTTAGAAAGAGCATGGGGAACTTACAGATACAATGTATTTATTTTTTCGGGATTTATATTTACCATATTAGGTGCTTTGGTATTATATGGAATTTTAATGGGAATGGTATATTTTGGCATACTTCCAACATCTGCGTTTAGTGAAATGACAGCTTATGGAATATCAGATTATACCTACTATTTTGGAGCAGTGTTTGGAAGCTGCGTAAGCACTTATTATGTTAATATGTCAATTTTTCTGGCATTTGCGGCAACATATCCGGAGGAGCAGCTGCTATTGTATTTTATTATCCCAATAAAGATTAAATGGATGGGATATTTATATGGAGCCTTTCTTTTAGTTGATATTTTTGATGCATTTAAGAATAATACAACAGTTGTGGCAATAGTTATTACGGTACTAATTGTTGTATCACTTCTTAACTTCTTGATTTACTGGTTAAAAACACGAAATAAAAGCAGGTTTAATCCTAAACAGGTAAAAAGAAGACATGAATACAGGCAGTCGGTACGTCAGGCAAGACCTGTAAAGCATGAAAATGGAGCACTTCATAAGTGCTATATATGTGGAAGAACAGAGTTAGATGACCCTAATCTTACTTTTAGATATTGTTCAAAGTGCAGTGGAAATAAGGAATATTGTCAGGATCATCTTTTTACTCACGAACATAAATAAAGGGAAGGAATAAAATGCAGGAAAATTTTAGCAGAAGCGCCGGAATTTTAATGCCGGTTAGCAGTTTACCGTCACCGTACGGTATAGGAACCTTTGGAAAAAGTGCATACGAATTTGTGGATAATCTTGTAATGGCAAGACAGAAATACTGGCAGGTATTGCCTCTTGGTCCTACAAGCTATGGGGACAGTCCTTATGCATCGTTTTCGGCATTTGCCGGAAATCCTTATTTTATCGACCTTGATATGCTTATTGAAGAGGAACTTTTAACAAGAGAATACGTTGAAAGTTTCAGATGGAATATGGAAGAACAGTATGTAGATTATGGAATGATGTATAATTCAAGATTTACTGTTTTAAGAGAGGCATATCATAACAGCAAGCATTTGGGAACAGAGGAATATCAGGACTTCTTAGAAGAAAATGAGTACTGGCTTGATGGATATTGTCTATATTGTGCATGTAAAAAGAAATTCAATTACATGGCATGGCAAAGCTGGGATGATGATATTAAATTCAGAAAAGAAAAGGCTTTACAGCTATATAAAGAGGAATTAGCTGAAGAAATAGATTACTACAGATTTATTCAGTTTATGTTTTATAAGCAGTGGAATAAGTTAAAAGAATATGCCAACGGAAAGGGAATTGAAATTATTGGAGATATCCCTATTTATGTAGCAATGGATTCTGCTGATGTGTGGCAGAATCCGGAAGTATTCCAGTTAGACGAAGATTTAGAACCAAAGAAAGTGGCAGGGGTTCCACCTGATGCTTTTTCTGAGACAGGTCAAAGATGGGGAAATCCTCTTTATGACTGGGATAAAATCAAAAAAGATGACTTTAGCTGGTGGCGAAAGAGAATGGAACATTCAGCAAATCTTTATGATGTTATCCGTATTGACCATTTTATAGGAACGGTTAAGTATTATGCCATTCCTGCTGAGGATAATGACGCAAGAAACGGTAAGTGGTGTAAGGGACCGGGAATGGATTTAATTAAGGCAATCGATGAATCCATTAACGGTAAAAGCATAATTGCAGAAGACTTAGGCGTTAAAATGCCTGAGGTTGTGGAAGTGCTGGAAAAGTCAGGGTATCCGGGAATGAAAGTACTGGAATTTGCCTTTGACGGAGATAGAAAAAATGACCATCTTCCTTATAACTGGATTCCAAATGTTGTGGCATATGGAGGAACCCATGACAATGATACTTTGGTTGGGTATTTTTCAGGAATGCAGCACTGGGAATTAGGCTACATAAGGGAATATATGGAATGCAGAAACGGAAGTATAGAAGATTTAGTTGACAAAGTTTTTAAAACAGCATATGAAAGCGTTGCAAATCTTGTTATATTCCAGATGCAGGACGTACTTAAGGTAGGTCATATTGGCAGAATGAATCTGCCGTCATCTATGGGGACAAATTGGAGATGGAGAATGTTAAATGGACAATTTAGCCATGATAAAATCGAAAGATTAAGATACTTATGCGATATTTATGGCAGATAAATAAACACAAAAAAAGATACCAGGAGGACTGAAAATGACTAAAAAACCATTTATTACACTTGAACAGGTACAGGAAATTGTAAAGAAATATCCTACACCATTTCATATTTATGACGAAAAAGGATTTGTCGACAATGCAAAGAAAGTATATGAGGCTTTTTCATGGAATAAGGGCTTTAGAGAGTATTTTGCAGTAAAGGCAACCCCTAATCCTTTTATCATAAAGAAGTTAGCTGAAGTTGGCTGTGGAGTTGACTGCTCATCATATACAGAATTAATGATAGCAGACAAGTTAGGACTTAGAAATGACGAAATCATGTTTTCATCTAATGAAACACCGGAAGGGGAATTTGCTTACTGCAACAGCCTTGGGGGAATTATTAATTTAGATGATATAACAATGATAGATTTTATGGAAAAGGAATGTGGTATTCCTGAAACTGTAAGCTGCAGATTCAATCCGGGTGGAGTTTTTGAAGTATGCAACGGCATTATGGATAATCCGGGAGAGTCAAAATATGGAATGACCTTAGACCAGATTACAGAGGCATTTAAGATTTTAAAGGCAAAGGGTGTAAAGAATTTTGGTATTCATGCATTTTTAGCCAGTAATACAGTAACAAATGAATATTATCCAATGCTTGCCAAAACAATATTTGAGTTGGCAGTTACTCTTAAAAAAGAAACAGGAGCAAATATTAAGTTTATTAACCTTTCAGGTGGCGTTGGTATACCATATAAGCCGGATCAGAAGCCAAATGATATTATGGCTATTGGAGAAGGTGTCAGAAAAGTATATGAAGAAATCCTTACACCGGAAGGCATGGATGATGTGGCAATATACACTGAAATGGGACGTTTTATGATGGGACCATATGGTGCTTTGGTAACAAAGGCAATTCACGAAAAGCATATCTACAAGGAATATATTGGGGTAGATGCATGTGCTGCAAACCTTATGAGACCGGCAATGTATGGGGCATATCACCATGTAACGGTTTTAGGAAAAGAAGATGCACCATGCGACCATGTATATGATGTTGTAGGTTCGCTTTGTGAAAATAACGATAAATTTGCAGTGGACAGAAAACTTCCAAAAATTGATATGGGAGATTATATATACATCCACGACACAGGGGCTCACGGATTTGCTATGGGGTATAATTACAACGGCAGATTACGTTCAGCTGAATTGCTGTTAAAGGAAGACGGCAGTGTTGAAATGATCAGAAGAGCAGAAACACCTAAAGATTACTTTGCAACCTTTGATTTCTGCGATATTATGAAATAAAAATAGTAAAGAGCAGGCTTTTATGAAGAAGATAGTTGGAGATTTATTAAAAAACAGAAACGTAGAAAGCGGTCTTAAGGAATATTATGGTAAATTTATGGAAATAAATAATAAATATGCCTTTATAAGACTTGCCATGAATTATTATACTTATTACGTTGTGAAACAGGAAAGCGACGGAATAATGGATGCAGATTATGATTCTTATTTAAAAAAAGTAAACTGTATCATAGAAAAATGCGCCAAAGATAACAACGAAAACGTGACGGAAGACATTGATACGTTAAATGAAATCAGAGATGAAATCATTGGAAAAGTAAAAGATGTTACCTGTTTTGTGGATATGTATAATATATACGAGCACGCTATTAACCGTGTTGAATACAGGTTTAGGGATGATGAGCTTCCTGATGGCTATTCTGATGAAAATTATACAAGAAAACTTATGCAGTATATACTTGAAGATGAAGATAACATGATGGTCAACAGCAAAATAAAAGATGTTGTAGGTCAGCTCCCTTTAAAACTAACTAAAAGTAAGTTTTATGATATGCTTTCAAACGGTTTGTCTATATACAATGGAAGTACAAAAGATAGCGTGGATGATTTCCTGTATATGATAAAAAGTTCCTCCATGCTTGAAAAAACAGCATCCATGGAGGAAAGCTATCCATATTTGGCAGAAGCCTTTAAACAGTTAAAGGACATACACTTTAAGGAAATTACAAATGAGCAGTACGAAGAGGCAAAGGATATTCTTTCAGAAATTGCCGCATATATTGATGAACAGATGGACGGGGCAATGATGATACAGGAAATCCTTAACGATTTGCTTTTAGTGCTGTATACCAATGAGTTTTGCGTAAATGACAATATAGTAAAAGGCTGCGTGGAAATAATAAAGGATACCAACCTTTTATTTATGAACAAATTCAGTCCGAAAACATTAGAAGAAATAGAGGATATGTTTGTTATGTTAGAAGGGGAGCAGGAAAAGATTTATCCGTTGCTTGCTTCTTATGATATAACAGACCAGATAAAGGAGAGTTTTTCGGAAACCATTTCTCAGCTACAGCTTGACGAGGTTTATGAGGTTGTGTATAGACTTCCGAAATTAAATTCTGACAGTATGTTTGTGGAGATGGAGAAAGAACCGGATAATTCTGTTGCTGATGAAGATTACATTGAAACTAAGAAAAAGGAGTTATGTGATGAGTACGCTAAGTTATTTAAGGATAACGAAAAGGCAGTAAACAGAGCGGTTTTGTCCGCTGCAATATCTGAACTTCCAATATTCTTTAATAATATAAGTGAACTTCAGGATTTTATTTACAATACACTGGTAACATGTAACGATAAGGCTGAAAAGCTGGCGTGTATAGAAATTTTAAATGGTATAATGCAGGCTTAGCTTTAAGGTTGTAGCAGGAGTGGTATATGAGATGGTACGAAGATTTATATGTAGGATATAACCTTTTGGATAAAAAAAGACAGGTTATAAGAAAAATAAAAAATGGAAAACCTCAATTAAATAAGTACGTTATCACTTTGCCACAAAATGACTACGATACATTGGAAATATACCCGTCAAATATTTTAAATCAGAAGTGGTATCGGGATTCAGACATGGTAGTTGTGGGAATAACTGAAGGCATGGAAGAGGCAATGGATATGATACAGCTGATTATAATGGATTGCCTTAATGATACGGGAGAAGTTAAAGTTAAGAAATATATAATGAGCAAAATGGAAGCAGGGGAAGCATAGCCTATGGTACATATTTTGTTTTTGATTTTAAAAATAATAGGTATAGTATTGTTGGTTCTACTTACTCTTGCCTTTCTTATATTGCTATTTCCCATTAGTTACAGGGCAAAGGCTGATTTAAATGAAAAGTCATATAATGCTACAGTTAAGGCATTCTGGCTGTTTGGTATAGTACATTTTGGATTTGTAATAAATAATACCGGGAAAAAATATTGTTTAAGAATTTTAGGAATTCCTGTAAAAAGGTATTCTGAAAAAGAAAAGCATTCAAAAAAATCAGAAGATGATTTTAAGTATAATGTAAAGAAGGAAACTGCTGAGAACACCATAAGTAAGGATGAATTGCAAAATCAGGTAAAAACGGAAGGCAGGCAGGGAAATGCAGATAATAAAGACAAGCCCGATATTATTAATATAAATATACAGGAAGAAGATGTATCTGAAAAACAGAAAGATGCAACTTTAAAAAAGCCTAAGGACAAAACTAAGAAAAAAATTAAAATATCTGAAATAATTACGAAAATTAAAGATAAAATAAAGGATATATACAATAGAATAAAAGAAGGTTTTCAAAATTTAGATAATTTAAAGAAAAAGGTGGCAAGATACAAGAAAATTCTTACTGCAAACATAACAAAAGAGGCATACAGGTTTGCAAAAAAATATGTTTTAAAGATATTAAAACATATACGACCTAAAAAAGTCAGAGGCAATTTAAAAATCGGATTTGAGTATCCCGATGAAACAGGAAAAGCCATTGGATACATTGCCGTGATATTTGGTATGTTTAACATTAATCCAAAGCATTTTAGAATAAACGCTGATTTTGAAAATAAGGTAATGGAAGGCAACATCAAGGCGAAAGGTACAGTTACGGTGGGCATTGCCGGATATTATATCTTAAGATTATATTGGAACAAGAAACTTAGAAGTGTAATAAGAAAATTAAGCTAAAGGAGGCAGCATATGGCAGATAATAAAAAAAGTACAGATGACTTATTAAAGGCAATGGAACAGTTTATTACTACAAAGTCTGTGGTAGGAGAACCTATAGTGGTAGGTGAAACCATTATTTTACCAATGGCAGATGTATCTTTTGGAATGGGAATCGGTACTTTTTCAAAGGGTGACAACGGGACAGGAGGTGTAGGAGGAAAAATTACTCCTAGTGCCGTTCTTATTATTAAAGATGGTTCATCAAAGCTTATTAGCGTAAAAGACAATGATGGAATTTCAAGAATTATTGATATGGTGCCTGATATTGTAAATAAGTTTACATCAAAAAATGATGACGATTATGATGAAGATGAGAATATAAACGATTAATAAATTATTACCGAAAGATAGGGCAAAATCCTGATTTGGTGGTAAAAAAACGCAATAAATGCATAAAATATATCATAAGCAATAAGGATAGGAAAAAAGATGCATAAGTTATGTGGTTTTGCTTTATTCTGGTTAGCAGTGGGAATGACATTATCGTTATTAATAGAAAGTACATTTTTTGTGGTTTGCATAATAATTATATGCCTTATAGCAGGTTTTAATTTGTTTTGCTGCAAACCCTGATAAGGAGAAATAAGTGAATATAGCAGATTTATTTAAGAAAAAAACAGTATTTTCCTTTGAGGTTTTTCCACCAAAGAAGGAAAGTGGTGTAGAAACAATTTATAAGACACTTGAGGAATTGAAACAGTTAAATCCTGATTTTATTAGTGTAACTTATGGTGCCGGAGGAGTAGGTGTTGCAAATGCAACAACGGTAGACCTGTGTTCTAAAATAAAGAACGAATACGGTATTGAAACTATTGCTCATTTAACATGTCTTTATAACACAAAGGAAGACATTGACAGTATACTTGAAGAATTAAAGGAAAAGGGAATAGACAACATTCTTGCTTTAAGAGGAGATGTTAATCCTAATTTTGAATTAAAGCATGATTTTAGGTATGCATCAGAACTTACTGAGTATATTATGTCAAAAAATATGGGCTTTAATGTTTCAGGAGGATGCTATCCGGAGGTACATCAGGAAGCAGAAAGCATGATTGCTGACATAAAAAATCTTAAGAAAAAGATTGACGCAGGTGCAGACCATCTTATTTCTCAGTTATTCTTTGATAACAATGCTTTTTATGACTTTATTGAGAAAGTAAGAATAGCAGGGATTGATGTTCCTATTGAGGCAGGAATAATGCCTGTAACTAACAAGAAACAGATAGAAAGAATGGTTTCCATGTGTGGTGCAAGTATCCCGGCAAAGCTTTCAAAGGTGTTACAGCGTTTTGGTGATAATCCGGAAGCCATGAGAGATGCAGGTATTTCATATGCCATTGACCAGATAATTGATTTAGTAGCCAATGGTGTTGAGGGTATTCACATTTACACTATGAATGATCCTTATATTGCAGGAAAAATAACAAAAAGTGTTGAAAGTATCATAAAAAACTAATAGATAAACAGGTTGGCATTATGGTAAATAATAACAGAAACGTTATAATTGAAGACATTAATTTCGATGAAGCTCTTAGATATATGGGATATGGGAATCAGATTCCCGATGACACAACAAAAGAGCTTCTTTTGTTGTGTGCAAAACAATTAAAAGAGGCTATGGAGCCTAAGTTTACATATAAGGTGTTTGATTTGGTTGACGGTCAGATACCTAACAGTGAGTTTAAATTAGAGGGTAAGGCAATTGCTAATCATCTTGAAAACTGCGAAAAAGTGGTGTTTATGTGTGCAACCTTGTCGGGAAATGTTGATTTGCTAATCAGAAAAAAACAGATTACAGGTATGACGGAAGCAATCATAACAGATAGTCTGGCTTCTGCCGTTATTGAACAAGTATGTGATAAGGCGGAGGAGGTTATATTAAAGGATTTTAAGGACTATGAGCATACATGGAGATTTGGATTGGGATATGATGATTTTCCTCTAGAGGGTCAGAAAAAGTTTCTGGAAATTTTAGATGCCTCAAAGCGTGTGGGGGTTTGTGTAAACAGCAGTATGATGCTTACTCCTACTAAGTCCGTAACCTGCGTTATAGGTTTAGGACACAATCTTAAGGTTTCCAGTCAAAAGAGCTGTGATACATGTAATTTTAGAGAAAAATGTCAATTTAGAAAGGAAGGAAAAAGCTGTGGCAGGTAATAGTATTTTTGAGAGAGATTATGTACTTTTAGATGGAGCAATGGGAACAATGCTTCAAAAGAAAGGTATGGAAGTGGGAACAGTTCCTGAAACCCTGAATATATTAAAGCCGGAGTGGATTGTGGATATTCATAAAAGCTATATTGAAGCAGGTGCTGATATAGTATATGCCAACACATTTGGTGCTAACAGATACAAAATGGAAAATACCGGTTATTCCGTAAAGGAATTAATTAGTGCTGCAATTAAAAATGCAAAGGAAGCAGCAAAAGGTACAGATACATTAGTTGCTCTTGATTTAGGTCCTATAGGTCAACTTCTTGAACCTACAGGAAGCCTTACTTTTGAAGAGGCATATGATATTTTTAAGGAAGAAGTGGTAGCTGCTGAGGGAGCAGATGTTATTGTAATAGAAACAATGACTGATTTGCTAGAAACAAAGGCTGCCGTTCTTGCCGCAAAGGAAAATTCTAACCTTCCTGTAATGACTACAATGACATTTGAAGAAAATAAGCGTACATTTACGGGATGTTCCGTATCTGCCATGTGTCTCACATTGCAGGGACTTGGGGTAGATGCATTAGGTGTCAACTGTTCATTAGGACCAAAAGACTTGCTTCCTATAGTTGAGGAAATATCCAAGTGGACATACCTTCCTATTGTGGTAAAGGCTAATGCAGGATTGCCTGACCCGGTCACTAATACATACAATGTATCGGCAGATGAATTTGCAACTATCTGTAAGGAAATGCTTAAGTTTGGTGCAAAGGTTATGGGTGGATGCTGTGGTACAACTCCGGAATATGTTGCAAGATTAAAGGAAATGCTTGAAGAATCAAAGAAAAACGGCGATTTTAAGAAAAATGATTACAGTGGAGAAATGGCTGTATGTTCACCTCTTAAAACCGTTGTAGTAAATCAGCCTAGAATTGTTGGGGAAAGAATTAATCCAACAGGAAAGAAACGCTTTAAGCAGGCGCTTATTGAAAATGACATGGATTATATTTTAGGACAGGCTATAGAACAGATAGAAGGGGGAGCAGATATATTAGATGTAAATGTTGGTCTGCCTCAAATTGACGAAAGAGAAATGATGATTAAAACCATTAAAGCTCTTCAGTCAATTGTAGACGTGCCATTGCAGATAGACTCCACCAAGTCGGAAGTTTTAGAGGCGGCTCTTCGTGTGTACAATGGGAAGCCTATAGTCAATTCCGTTAATGGAGAGGATGCAGTTCTTGATAAAATACTTCCTGTAGTTGCCAAATACGGTGCTGCTGTTATTGGTCTTACATTAGACGAAAACGGCATACCGGATAGTGCAGAAGGAAGAGTAAAAATTGCCGAAAAAATTATGAACAGGGCAATGGAATACGGAATCAGAAAAGAAAATATTATAATTGACTGCCTTACTCTTACGGTTTCTGCTGAACAGAAGGCTGCTCAGGAAACTCTTAAGGCACTTAATATTGTAAAAAATAAATTGGGACTTAAAACAGTTCTTGGAGTATCAAATATTTCCTTTGGACTTCCTAACAGGGAAATTGTAAATAAAACATTTCTTACAATGGCACTTCACAGTGGTTTGGATTTACCTATTATTAATCCTAATGTTTCATCTATGGTGTGGGCTGTTAAAACATATAAGGTATTAGCGGCAATAGATGAAAATGCAATGGATTTTATAGAGTATTCTAACAATAATCCCATAGAGGTAGCTGTTAAAAAAGATGCTACAGAAACAAAAACGGTAAAAAGTGCAGGAGCAGTATCTCTTGGAAGCAAAGAGGCAGATATGCTTCTTCATGCAATGGAAACAGGAATGAAAAATGACGGAAGAAGTATAACTAAGGATTTGTTAAACAACACAGATGCCATGGTGATAATTAACGAAATGCTTATTCCGGCACTGGATGTGGTGGGAGATAAATTTGAAAAAGGCACAATATTCCTTCCACAGCTTATTTTGGCGGCAGATGTGGCTAAGGAATGCTTCGAGGAAATCAAGTATTATCTGGCAAATAACGGTGAGGTATCTGAAAGTAAGGGTAAAATAATAGTAGCTACAGTAAAAGGTGACATACATGATATTGGGAAAAATATTGTCAAGGTTATACTGGAAAATTATGGCTTTGATGTTATTGATTTAGGCCGTGATGTAGACCCTATGGCTATAGTTAATTCAGCTATAGAAAATGATGTTCATCTGGTAGGTTTGTCAGCTCTTATGACAACAACCCTTGGCTCAATGGAAGAAACCATTAAGCTTTTACGTGAAAATAATGTAGAATGCAAGGTTATGGTAGGCGGTGCTGTTTTAACAGCAGATTATGCCATGCAGATAGGGGCAGATTACTATGCAAAGGATGCAAAAATGAGCGCAGATATTGCTAAGGAAGTTTTGTGTGATTAAAGTTTAGGAAAAAACGATTTTACAACAGTATAAACGTTAAGTTGTATTTGACATTATGCCAATAAAATAATACAATTTCAGTATATGGTTCGTTAAACGTTAAACGCAGAATTGATAAATAAATAGTGAAGGGAGAAACAAATGATGAAAGGGAAGATAAGAAAAATACTTAGCTTACTTATGGCTTTTACTATGGTTATGAATTTAAATTTGGTAACCGGTTATTCAGTAAAGGCTGCTGTCGGTTATGATGTTGTTATAACTAAAGTTGGCATTTATCAGAAAGATGGCGCTACAAAGGTATATGCTGACTACAAAAATGTGGGAGCAGCAAGTGTTGGAAGTGACTTTAATATGTCATTTTATGTTAATAGGGAAAGCATAGGAACTGAAAAGATTGCGGCAGGTTTAGGCGCAGGAAAAACAGCAAGGGTTGAATACACAGTAAGTGGTTCATATAGTGGCAAATGTTTAGTTACGGCCATTGCTGATATAAACGATGGAAATACATCCAATAATAACCGTACATCTCAAAGAGACGTAAATAGTGCAGAACCTGTTACAGAGCCGGAAACAGCGGAACCGGAGACAACAACAGTAGCACCGACTACACCGGAAACTACAACTGAAGCTCCGACTACGAAACCAATATCTGATCATGTTAAAATTACGGGAATAACATATTCTCCTGAAAATCCAAAGGTAGGAGATACTGTAAAGATTACAGTAACAGCTAAAAATGAAGGCGACCAGATGGTTATGAATAAGCATGTTGCTGTGAAGATTGGCAATCAGACACTTACCGGGACAATAACAATAGAGGCGCATAGTGAGGTATCCATGAATGTGAGTCCATGGACACCTACAGAAGCAGGTGTGTTTACAGCAGATGCGTCTATAGATATAGAAGGTACAAAGGTTACTGCTTCAAGAAGTAATATTGCAGTAGCTGCGGCAGCTACAGAAAATATGGAAGCTAAGGTAGTTGCTTTAGGTGGATTCCCAAGTGAAATATATGAAGGCGACGTAATTACATTTACAACTTTGGTTAAGAATACAGGGAACGCGGATATACCGGCAGGAACAAAACACGTAGTTAATATGGCAATAGACGGCTCATCATTCCAGACAGTTACTTTGTCTCAGGATATTCCTGCAGGTGGATATGTTAAGATAGAAAGCAATTGGACAGCTACTCGTGGCGGACATACCATAGTGTCTCAAATGGAGGGCAGTGATGTTACTAAGAAAATTAACGTTAAAAGAAAATTTAATACGGATTATACAGCTGTAACCGGTGGTGTAGATATGGTTGTTACAGATATTGGATATCATAATGTAACCACAGGTGAGGATGATGGAACAATAAATGTAGGGGATATTATACAATTTAAGGCAGTAGGAGTTAATGCAGGTGATACTGCAAAGCCTGCTGGTGTTAAATGCGGTATGGCATTCTATATTAATGGAAGCACATATGACACAGGTGGCGGAATGATGTGGGATGATACCTTCAGGGGCAATGACTCTTCGTTAGCGCCTGGTGAATCTCATATATTTATAACAAATGGTGGAAATAGAACAGATGCCGGACATGGTCACTTATGGAAAGCAACAGAAGGTACAAATACCGTAGAAGCATACATAAATGATGATGATAAGGATAAAACCGATGAGATAAATAGAAATAATAATAGAAAAACTGTAACAATAACGATACCATATATTGTAAATAGTTATTTTGACACACAAGATACTGCTGATAACGTAAATGTTGATGCAGCGGATGTTAAGCCGGGAGTTGTTACAGGGCTTACATGTACTAAGAGCAATGAGACAAAGGTAAGCTTATCATGGAATGCAGCTGACAATGCAACATCATATAATGTTTATAAAGGTAGTGAGTTAATAGGAACGACAACAGATTGCTCATATACATATACCGGAACATTCAATGTTGGAGATACTGCAAGTTACACAGTAAAGGCCGTAAGAGGAAGTGCTGTAGGTGACGGTGCAACCATTCAGGTAACAACTGAGGCTACAACATCAGAGGTTCAGGCATATGGAGTACCACAGACATTTGATGCATCAGGTGATGTTTCAATGACCGTTAATGATGAAAGTGTTGGGGTATTTAAAACAAGAGTTTATGAAGAAGATAAGAGAATAGGAACATACGCAACTAATAATCCGGTGACATTTGGTAATGTGGCAATATTTGATTATAAAGGAGATGCCAGCGTACGAATAAAGGTTAATCGCACAGATATAAATTCTGTAACAATAAGACCAACAAGAAAGGGATTATCAGCCACACAGGAAACTAAGGATGGAGCGACATATATAACCATCAATATGAAGGAAGGGCAGCAGGGACAGTATAGCATTGAATTTAACGGTAGTTATAAAGGTGCAAACAGCATAATGCTTTTTGCACAGGATATTCTTAATAAACCGGATAATGTTTGGAAAACTATTAGCTCATATGAGAAAACAGATGACCTTGTTGTACCGGAAGGTAAAATCCTTTGGATTGAAGGTGGAGCTGTCTTAAACGGATATGTTCATTGTATGAATAATTCTAAGATAATAGGAAGAGGAATAATTACCCAAAATAACTGGGGCCCTTGGGGAGGCAATAACAGAAGAAATCCGGTAAGTGTAGGTTATGAGCCGGTTTATTATGATGGAAATACACCAAAGAATAACGGAAAAGGTGGAACAGAATTAGGAAGTAGCAATGTTCAGGTTATTGGTATTTCAATTCTTGACCCTACAGGATGGGCTGTAAATATAAGAAACA
This sequence comes from Eubacterium sp. AF16-48, assembly GCF_003479405.1. Taxonomy (GTDB): domain Bacteria; phylum Bacillota; class Clostridia; order Lachnospirales; family Lachnospiraceae; genus Eubacterium_G; species Eubacterium_G segne. The sequence goes on from NZ_QUHB01000001.1 coordinate 127,011, forward strand.
GCAATAATGTATTATTTAAAGACGTAAATGTGGTATCAGCAAGATCTAATGGTGATGGAATTACTATACAGTCATCGTATAACGTATTTTTAGATGGATGTTTTGTAAGGTCTTCTGACGACTCTATAGTTGTAAAGAACTATGATAATATTAATGCTCATGACATTAGAGTTGAAGATTGTACTGTATGGAATGACATAGCACAGTGTTTGGAAATCGGATATGAAACGGATATGGGTGGTGCCGGCAGTAGTAGGTGCGAAGCCGGATATAAAAATAAAGATGCAAAGATTTATAATGTCTTGTTTAAAAACATTGATGTTGTTCATAGATTCCATAAGGGAGTTGCAACTATTCATAATGGTGATAATATACCTATTTACCATATAGCGTATGATGGAGTATATGTTGATCATAAGACAAAGGGAACTGATAATGGTGGAGATGGAAATGATATTGATATTGAAGCATATGCAGTAAACAGAAGTGATTTAAGTTGGACACATAACTGGCATGATGTATCGGGAAATACTATTAGTGATGTGTGGTACACCAATGTTAATGTTGAAGGGGGTAATGCAACTGTTGGTAATGTACAGATTACTGATGCTCATTGGGGTCAAACTATATCTGATGATTTCTTAAGTTGGAAAACACTGAATTTTAATTAACATATTTATTATAAGGATTACTTTAGAGTAATTGAAGTTTTAGAGGGGCTGGCATTGTCGGACCCTCTATAGCTTTATTAGCCATTATTTTTTTGTATTTTCTTTATCAAACTAGATGATAGTATAAAAATCTTCATGAAGAACATTCAAACTATACTCTTAAAGTACCTCTTCACATATTTTTTCAAACTATGCTATCAAAAGAGTTGTCTTTTCAAAAATTATAGTTATCTTAAAAGCGTAACAATACAATATGCATCATATGATAGTTACGCAAGAATACAAAAATGTATATAGTTTAAAACAGCCTAACAACAAAATATATGTAATACAATAAATGTAAGATGTAAATAAAAAACTGTGATGTGAGGATTGCAAGTGGATTCTAATTCTCGTTGCAAAACTTTTTTTAGAAAATACTTGCAATTTGTATCTGGTTTTGATAAAATGTCCTTTGTGTCAGGTCAATGAAGTAGTTTGACCTAATTTTTACAAAGGGAGGTGCGATTATGGCTAAATGTAGTATTTGCGGTAAAGGTGCTCATTTTGGTAACGCTGTGAGCCATTCACACAGACGTTCAAATAAAATGTGGAAATCAAACGTAAAGTCTGTTAAAGTTAAGACTGAAGGCGGAGCAAAGAAAATGTATGTTTGCACATCTTGTTTAAAATCAGGAAAAGTAGAAAGAGCGTAGTATAGATTTTAAACTATGCATAAATAGAAGAAGGAGCGGATAAGAGATTGAATCTTTATGTCTGCTCTTTCTTTGTATAGGAATGCATTACAAAAGATTGTGTTGCTGTAGCTTTCTATAAAAATGGCTTTCATTTTCATGTTAAAGATAGTATAATAATTTAAGTTACGGAAACAACAATATTGAATTGCAATATTGTATAGAATAAATTAAATGATACTACTATTTACGGAGGTAATATATGAAAGGAAAAATGAACACGGATTTAGGACAGATACTTATAAGCCCTGAAGTTATTGCAAAATATGCCGGTGAAACAGCATACGAGTGTTTCGGTATAGTAGGAATGGCTATGGTAAGCGTTAAGGATGGTCTTGTAAGACTATTAAAGAAAGACAGTTCCACTAAGGGAATTAATGTTGTTATTGATGAAAATAATGAAATTACAATAGATTTTCACATTATAGTTGCATATGGTGTTAATATTGCAACTATAGCTGATAATATTATATCCAGCGTGAAATATAAGATAGAAGAATTTACCGGAATGAAGGTAAAGAAAGTTAATATATATGTTGAAGGTGTAAGAACAATAGACTAATTACGTCTTACCCTCAGGAGGATAAAAATTTGGAAATTAAAGTTATTGATGCAAAGACTTTGCAGAAGATGTTTATAGCCGGTGCCAAGAACCTTGAAGCAAAAAAGGAATGGATTAATGAGCTAAATGTTTTTCCGGTTCCAGACGGAGATACCGGAACTAATATGACTTTGACTATTATGTCAGCAGCAAAGGAAGTTGGTGGAATTACAGAGCCTACCATGGAGAATATGGCGAAGGCAATTTCTACAGGTTCACTTAGAGGTGCAAGAGGTAACTCAGGAGTTATATTGTCACAGCTTTTCAGAGGATTTACCAGAGAAATTAAGAAGTACGAAGAAATTAACACCGAGGTACTTTCAAGAGCATGCGTTAAGGCGGTTGAGACAGCTTACAAGGCAGTTATGAAGCCTAAGGAAGGAACTATTCTTACAGTGGCTAAAGGCATGGCTGATAAGGCATGTGAAATGCTGGGTGAAACTGATGACTTGGCAGTTGTTATTGATGAAATTATAAAGCATGGTGATTATGTTTTAAGCCAGACACCTGAAATGTTACCGGTTTTGAAACAGGCAGGAGTAGTTGATTCAGGCGGACAGGGTCTTATGACAGTGTTAAAGGGGGCATATGATGCATTCCTTGGCAAAGAAGTTGATTATACTCTTGATGAGGTATCTGCGCCATCAGGCATTAATAAAGACGATATACCTATGGAAGAGGCAGATATCAAGTTTGGATATTGTACAGAGTTTATCATTAATTTAGATAAGCCTATGTCTGATGAAACGGAAAAGTCCTTCAAGGAATTTTTAGAGTCGATTGGTGATTCAATTGTTCTTGTGGCTGATGATGAGATTGTAAAGGTACATGTTCATACAAACCAGCCTGGTGAAGCCTTTACCAGGGCTTTGACATATGGTTCATTATCAAGAATGAAAATTGATAATATGCGTGAGGAGCATCACGAGAGACTTATTAAGAATGCCGAGAAGCTTGCTGAACAGCAGAAGGCAGAAGAAGAAAAGAAAAAGACAGATGAACCAAAGAAGAAATATGGCTTTATTGCAGTATCAGTAGGAGAAGGTTTAGATGAAATCTTTAAGGGATTAAATGTTGATTACATTATTTCCGGTGGACAGACTATGAACCCTAGCACGGAAGATATTTTAAATGCTGTAGAAAAGGTCAATGCAGAAACAATTTTTGTTTTACCAAATAACAAAAACATTATTCTTGCTGCAAATCAGGCTGAAAGCCTTGTGGAGGATAAGAATGTTATAGTTATTCCTTCAAAGACTATTCCTCAGGGAATTTCAGCAATGATAGGTTTTGTTGAGGATAATTCAGCAGAAGACAATAAAGAAGCTATGACTGACAGTATGTCTTATGTTAAAACAGGTGAAATCACATATGCCGTAAGAGACACGGTTATTGATGATAAAGAAATTAGAGAAGGAAATATCATGGGTATCGGCGATGAAGGAATCCTGTCAGTTGGTGATGATATTACAGCAACAACTGTTGATATGATTAAGAAAATGCAGGATGAAGATTCTGAAATCGTAAGTATTTACTATGGTGAAGGTGTCACGGAAGATGAAGCACAAACTTTGGCATCCAAGCTTTCCGAAGAATTACCTGATTTAGAAGTTGAAGTATATTCAGGTGGACAGCCGGTTTACTATTATATAGCATCAGTTGAATAAACAGCGGTGAGATTACGGAGGAAAATATGGACGAAGTATTTGTGGAACAGATTGTAAAGAAAAAAATAAGTATTTCTGGTATTTTAATGAGGGCGATTGCTATTATTTTTGTACTTGCAGGTATATTTAGTATGCTGATTATTGGTGCATTAGGACTTACCATCACAGCATTGCTTATTTATGTAACATACATTATTTGGGGATATACCAGCGTGGAATACGAGTATTCTTTTTTAAATGGCGAGTTATCCATTGACAAGATTATGGGTCAGAGAAAGAGAAAGACAATTGCATGCTATGATATTAAAAATGCTGAAATTGTAGCTCCTTCAATGTCTGATGAAGTTGTGAGCAAAATTAATAATACGATTACGAAAGATTATTCAACAAGATGCAGAAACGCTAATCTCTATTCTATGATTGTTAATGATTCAGATGGACGTAAGCAGGTTATATTTGAACCAAACGAAAAAGTATTAGATGCTATGTATCATGTTAAGCCGAGTATCGTAAAAAAATAAATTTTTTAGGAAACCATTTTGTCATTGACAAAGTGGTTTTCCGGTGTTAGTATTTTCAACAATAAATTCATATTAAACTATTAGGAGGAAAAATCAGTGGGTAAAATTATTGGTGAAGGAATTACATTTGATGATGTGTTATTAGTACCTCAGTATTCAGAGGTGACACCTAACATGGTAGACCTTACTACACATCTTACTAAAAAAATCAAATTGAATATTCCTATGATGAGTGCAGGAATGGACACAGTTACAGAATACAGAATGGCTATTGCTATGGCGAGACAGGGTGGTATTGGAATCATCCACAAGAACATGACTATTGAACAGCAGGCTGATGAAGTTGACAAGGTTAAGCGTTCTGAGAATGGTGTTATAACAGATCCATTCTATTTAACACCGGAGCACACATTAAAAGACGCCAATGATTTAATGGCAAAATTCAGAATTTCAGGTGTTCCTATTGTTGTAGGAAGAAAGTTAGTTGGAATTATTACTAACCGTGACTTGAAATTTGAAACTGATGAAAATAAATTAATTAAAGAGTCTATGACATCAGACGGACTTATTACTGCAAAGGAAGGAGTTACTCTTGAAGAGGCAAAAGCTATTTTAGCTAAGTCAAGAAAGGAAAAACTTCCAATTGTAGATGATGATTTTAATCTTAAAGGTCTTATTACAATTAAGGATATTGAAAAGCAGATTAAGTATCCTCTTTCAGCTAAGGATGAGCAGGGTAGACTTTTATGTGGTGCTGCTGTAGGTATCACAGCTAATGTAATGGAAAGAGTTAAAGCTTTGGTAGAAGCAAAGGTTGACGCTATTGTTATTGATTCAGCTCATGGACATTCAGCTAATATCTTTAAGACATTAAAGATGATTAAGGCAGAATATCCGGATCTTCAGGTAATAGCAGGAAATGTTGCTACAGGAGCTGCTACAAGAGATTTAATTGAAGCAGGAGCAGATGCAGTTAAGGTTGGCATCGGACCTGGCTCTATTTGTACAACACGAGTTGTTGCAGGTATTGGTGTACCACAGGTTACAGCTATTATGGACTGCTACGAGGTAGCGAAGGAATATGGTGTTCCTATTATTGCAGACGGTGGTATTAAGTTCTCAGGTGATATTGTTAAGGCTATTGCTGCAGGTGGTAGCGTATGTATGATGGGTTCAATGTTTGCAGGATGTGATGAAGCACCTGGAGATTTTGAATTATTCCAGGGACGTAAATACAAGGTATACAGAGGCATGGGAAGTATTGCTGCTATGGAAAATGGTAGCAAGGACAGATATTTCCAGACAAATGCGAAGAAGTTAGTTCCTGAAGGCGTTGAAGGACGAGTTGCATACAAGGGAAGTCTTGAAGATACTGTATTCCAGCTTATGGGTGGTTTACGTTCAGGTATGGGATATTGTGGAGCTAAGGATATTGAGACACTTAAGGAAACAGGCAAATTCGTTAAGATTTCAGCTGCATCCCTTAAGGAAAGTCATCCACATGATATTCATATTACAAAGGAAGCACCAAACTACACTACAGAAGTTTAATGTGAAAAAAATATGAAAAAGGTGTATTAATTTAATAATATATGATAGAATACAAAGGGTCTTTTAGGATAAGGATCCTTTGTATTTTTTATACAAAGAATTAATTTAATAAAATACCAAAAGGAGATAATGTAGTGGAAGAAAACAATATTAATAATGTTAATGACAGCATTGAGGATAATGCAAAAACGGATAAAAAGAAAATAAGTCCGGCGAAGCTTATTGTTCCTATTATCATTGTGGTTATATTAGCTGTATTTGCCGGTGTAGTTTACTGGGCGAAGGTTATTAAACCAAAGAGTGATATTAATAAGGAAGTCGGCTATAATACGGAAGAATACATAAAGTTAGGTCAGGTAAAAGGCATAGAGGATGAAATTTCGCAGGAAGAATGGGACGAAAATCTTGCTGATGAAACTAACGAATATGATGTGGTTGACAGAGCTGCAAAGGAAACAGATCAGGTAGATGTGGATATTGTAGCGTATATAGACAATAAAAAAGTTGACGATTTATCTATGAAAGAAGCATCTTTTTATATTGGTAAAAATGATGATGCTGCGGATAAAAAGGTATATGACAAGCTTATTGGAACAAAGGCAGGACAAAAGCTATCGTTAGAAGTAAGTGGCGATGAAGCAAAGGAATTAGCAGGTTCTGTTGAGGATTATTCAGGTAAAAAAGTTAAATTGGAAATTAAGGTAAGAGATGTATCTGAATTAGTTGTTAATAAGGTTACTGATAAGTGGGTTAAGGAAAATTTAGAAGATTTATATGGTGTTACAACTGCTAAAGAACTTTATGAATGGGAAAAGCAGTACATTATAGAATCAAATCTTAAAGAACGTTTGTGGAAGAAGGTTGTAGATAATGCAACTATGAGTGGATATCCGGCTGATTTGTATAATGATATTGTAGCAGAGCTTGACGGACATATAGAGGCTGAGGCTAAAGATGAAGGCATATCTGTTAAGGAATATAAGAAACAGTATCAGTATACAGATGAAAAGTTAGATGAAGAGTATACTTATAATGTAAAGTCAGAACTCGTTATGTGGCAGTTAGTTAAGGATTTGGGATTTGAAGCTTCAGATGATGAAATTGAAGAAATGTATGAGAATGAATATGAGGAAGTTAATCTTGACAGTGTAGAGGAAATGAAGAAACTTTACACCAAAGATGAAATGAAAGAAGCTGTTTTGTTAGACAAGGCACAGCAATATGTATTTGATAATGCAAAAATAAGCTACAATTACAAAATAAAATAATGTATTTTTAAGGATGCACTTTCTATAATGCTAATTTGCACTATCGAAAGTGCATTTTAATTATCAATAAAACAATAAAGAATAATAAAAAACAATAAGGATTTGTTTACAAAAACAATACAAAATGCTAAAGTTAGTCTAGAAGAAATGATCGGATAGACTAATTTTTTTGCTTTATTGATGTCTGCACAGGTTTACATCGAAAAGAGGAAAAATATGAAAAAGAGTATTTTTAGTTATAACAAGAGAGGTGCGAAAACTATCTTAATGCTTATGATATGGATTATGTCATTTGCTTTCATTTGTTTCGGTGATGTTAGTGTAGTGCAGGCTAAAGCAAGATTGAATTATTCATGGATAACCATGACGGAAGGTTATTCAATAAAACTGAAAGTCGCAGGAACAAAGAAGAAAGCAAAGTGGTACAGTTCAAATAAAAAAGTTGCAAAGGTAAGCAATAAGGGTGTAGTTTACGGTAAGAAAGCTGGAAAAGCAACAGTTACTGCCAAGGTTGGTGGTAAAAAGTTAAAATGTAGTGTTAAAGTTAAAAAGATACCTAAAAAGGTAGTTAAAGTGGTTGAATATAAAGACACAACATTTAGCGTTTCGGAAGTTCATATAAATCTTTATGGTGTAACATATAAAGATGAAAAATCTGTAATTTCAGATACACAGAATGGAACCTTTACATTAGAACTATTAAATAGTAGTGGAAGTATTACATGGAGTTCAAATAATGAAAAAATTGCAACTGTTAGTAATGGAGTAATAACAGCAAAGGCAGTAGGTAGTTGTACAGTTATGGCAAAGTGTGGTGGTAAAACGTTTAAATGTCCGGTTACGGTAACTAATTATAGCAATATAGATCAGGTTTATAATCAGAGGAATATTTACATAATGCTTAGCCTTGTTAATAAAGACAGAGTTAAGACAAAGGTAAAGCCGTTACTTTTAAAAAGTGAAGTTACAAAGGTGGCTGATATACGTGCAAAGGAAGCTGCCAAGATATTTGCTCACACAAGACCTAATGGGTTGGCTTATAAGACAGCATACAGAGATGTGGGATTTAAAATTGGAAGTGCCATTGGCGAAAATCTGTCATACAATCTTGATGCGGCAAGTAAAAGGGCGAAGATTGTGAATATGGCATACAAGAATCTTTATGCTTCTAAAGGGCACAGACAGAATATGTTAAGCAGGGATTTTACATATATTGGTATAAGCAGCTATACAAAAGAATATGTAAATCAGTGGAATACTACATGTGTAGAAACGTATTTTGCTCAGGAATTTTATACTAAATAGTTGGTATATTAAAAAAAAAATAATGAAAAAATGGCATTATTTTTTAGATTATTCAGGTTGACAACATCGGTTAAGGTGTTATAATGAAAATTGTTAAAACGATGACGAGGACAGTAGGTTATCCGGAGGGTAACAGAGAGAGGCACCATGGTTGGAAGTGTCTTACAGAAGGGTAATTGAAGACTACCTCTGAGTGGCTCTAATCAAGCACGGTGATTCCGTTATAATCGTAATGAGGGGCCAATTTATTTGGCAATCAGGGTGGAACCGCGTATATTGCGTCCCTGTTTATGGAAACATAAACAGGGGCTTTTTTTATTACCTATTTATGTTTCAAAAAATAAATGGATAAGGAGACCAGGAAAATGAAAATTACTTTAAAAGACGGCTCAGTAAAAGAATATGCAGAGGCAATGACAGTTAATGATATTGCTTATGACATTGCAGGAGGATTAGGAAGAGCAGCCTGCGCAGGAGAAGTTGACGGAGAGGTTGTTGATTTAAGAACAACTATTGACAAGGATTGTACATTGAATATTCTTACATTTAAGGATGAAGCTGGAAAGGCAGCTTACAGACATACAACATCACATGTGTTAGCAGAAGCTGTAAAGAATTTATATCCTGATGCAAAACTTGCCATTGGACCATCAATTGATGATGGATTTTATTATGATTTTGACAGTGAACCATTTTCAAGGGAAGATTTAGACAAGATTGAAGCCGAAATGAAAAAAATCATTAAAAAAGGTGCTAAACTTGAGAGATTTACACTTCCCCGTGAAGATGCAATTAAATACATGGAAGATAGAAATGAACCATATAAGGTAGAACTTATTAAGGATTTACCAGAAGATTCAGTTATTTCATTCTATAGTCAGGGTGAATTTGTTGATTTATGTGCAGGACCACACCTTATGTCTACAAAGAAAATTAAGGCATTTAAGCTTACTTCATCATCTATGGCATATTGGAGAGGTGATGCAAATAAGGCAAGACTTCAGAGAATTTATGGAACAGCCTTTGACAGCAAGGATGAACTTAACAGCTATCTTGAAAAGTTAGAAGATGCTAAGAACCGTGATCACAATAAGTTAGGTCGTGAAATGGAATTATTTACAACTGTTGATGTAATTGGACAGGGACTTCCTCTTTTAATGCCTAAGGGAGAAAAAATGGTTCAGAAGCTCCAGAGATGGATTGAGGATTTAGAGGATAACGAGTGGGGATATGTTCGTACAAAGACACCACTTATGGCGAAATCAGATTTATATCGTATTTCAGGACATTGGGATCATTATAAAGAGGGTATGTTTGTTTTAGGAGATGAAGAGAATGATAAAGAAGTTTTTGCCCTTCGTCCTATGACATGTCCGTTCCAGTATTATGTATATAAGGCAAGTCAGAAGAGCTACAGAGACCTTCCTTGCAGATACGGTGAAACATCTACATTGTTTAGAAATGAAGATTCAGGTGAAATGCACGGACTTACAAGAGTTCGTCAGTTTACTATTTCAGAAGGACATTTAATTGTTCGTCCGGATCAGATGGTACAGGAATTTAAGAATTGTATAGCCCTTGCTCAGTATTGTCTCCAGACATTAGGATTAGAGGAGGATGTAACATATCATCTTTCAAAATGGGATCCTGAAAATAAGGATAAGTATATTGGTGAACCGGAAGTTTGGAACGAAACAGAACAGGATATCAGAGATGTTTTAACAGAACTTAATATTCCTTTTGTAGAAGACGTGGGAGAAGCTGCATTCTACGGACCAAAGGTTGATATTAATGCAAAGAATGTATACGGCAAGGAAGATACAATGATTACAATACAGTGGGATGCATTGTTAGCTGAACAGTTTGATATGTACTATATTGATGAAAAAGGTGATAAGGTCAGACCTTACATTATTCATAGAACTTCTATCGGATGTTATGAAAGAACATTGGCATGGCTTATTGAAAAATATGCCGGAAAGTTCCCAACATGGCTTTGTCCTGAACAGGTTAGAGTTCTCCCTATTTCAGAAAAATATGAGGAATACGCTCAGTCTGTAGCAAAAGCATTAAAGGCAAGACACATTGATGTTACAGTTGATTCACGTTCTGAAAAAATCGGATATAAGATTCGTGAAGCAAGACTTGATAAACTTCCATATATGCTTGTGGTTGGACAGCAGGAAGAAGCAGATGGTACTGTATCAGTTAGAAGCAGATTCGCAGGAGATGAGGGTGTTAAGAGTTTAGATACTTTTATTGAGCAGATTTGTAAGGAAATTGATACTAAAGAAATCAGAAAAGTTGAGATGGAAGAAAGCAAATAGTTTTGAATAATTAATAATAAAAAATCCACAATATTAGTATCGGTTTTTACCGAAATTAATATTGTGGAGGTTATTATGACAAAGTTAAATTGTACTGTTAAAAATTGTTACTATAACAAGGAGTCAATGTGCTGTAGAGATGGCATTAAAGTAGGAGGCACGGATGCAACAGTTACAGATGCAACCTACTGTGGTGATTTTAGGGAAGCGGGAGATAACTTTTCTTCTAAGTGTGACTGTGGACCTGAAGGATCAGTTGATGTAAGATGCGATGCAGTAAGATGCACATTTAACGATAACTGTAAATGTCATGCATCCCAGATTACCATTGATGGAAATGGTGCAACACATCAGAGCCAGACAGAATGTGGAAGCTTTGAATGTACATGCTAAGCATTACCTTTGGTGATGAACGTATGTTACGGAAAATTTAATAAAATAAAATATATATAAACTCTTGACATTTAAAAGTGATGATGGTAGTATACTAATGTTGTGAAATCAAGCAGGGTATCCACCCTCACCCAGACGCATTAGGCGAGTCGAGGTTTATATGTGGTAATGGTTTTTATTTATCACTTCTTTTGTATTTTAGTGGATAATCTGTTTGGATTATCCACTTTTTTGTTTTGAAAATGAAAAATAATTTGGAGGTGCAATACTATTAGCGAATTAATGATTAACGGACAGATTAGAGATAAAGAAGTTCGTGTTATTGGAACAAATGGAGAGCAGTTAGGCGTTATGTCTGCAAGAGATGCACAGAAGTTAGCAGACGAAGCTGAACTTGATTTAATAAAGATTGCTCCAAAGGCTCAGCCACCTGTATGTAAAATAATGGATTATGGTAAGTTTCGTTATGAACAGCAGAAGAGAGAGAAAGAAGCCAAGAAGAAACAACATGTTGTTGAAACAAAGGAAATCAGACTTTCACCTAACGTTGAAATCAATGATTTAAAAACTAAGGCAAATAATGCCAGAAAGTTTATTGAAAAAGGCGATAAGGTAAAGGTTACTCTTCGTTTTAGAGGAAGAGAGATGGCTCATATTAGTAGTAGTGCACATGTTTTGGATGACTTTGCAAAAATGTTAGAAGACATTGCGCAGGTTAGCAAAGCGGCAAAATTAGAAGGCAGAAACATGACAATGTTTTTAGAAAAAAAGCGTTAAGCTTTAGATGATTATTAAGGAGGAATAAGACATGCCAAAAATTAAGACAAGCAGAGCAGCTGCAAAACGTTTCAAAAAGACAGGTACAGGAAAGCTTAAAAGAAATAAAGCTTACAAATCACATATTTTAACTAAAAAATCAGCTAAGAGAAAGAGAAATCTTAGAAAAGCAACTACAGCTGATGCTACAAACGTAAAGAACATGAAGAAAATTTTACCTTATCTGTAATTATTTCAGATTAGAAGGTGAATTGGAACAGTGCATTTTAATCTAGTGTAGGAGGAAATAGAAATGGCAAGAATTAAAGGCGGAATGAACGCTAAAAAGAAACATAATAGAATATTAAAGCTCGCTAAAGGTTACAGAGGAGCTAGATCAAAACAGTATAGAGTAGCAAAGCAGTCAGTTATGAGAGCTTTGACAAGCGCATATGCAGGAAGAAAGCAGAAGAAGAGACAGTTCAGACAGTTATGGATTGCAAGAATTAATGCTGCTGCAAGAATTAACGGACTTTCATACAGCAAGTTTATGTATGGACTTAAGTTAGCAGGCGTTGAAATGAACAGAAAGATGTTAGCTGAAATGGCAGTTAATGATGCAGAAGGATTTGCAAAGTTAGTTGAAACAGCTAAAGAAAAATTAGCATAATATATTTTTTAATTATATATTCTAATTAATAAAAAGGCTTAAAGTGATTAATGGTCACTTTAGGTCTTTTTTTATTATAGTAAAATTATTTTATGTAACATTGGTCACAAATTAAACACAAAATAAACTAATTTAAAACACAAATTTTACTAATTTAAAACACATTATAAAAATATAATATTTATCAATGAGGTTTAAAATAGTAGGAGGCATATTAATGAGCGTTATTGAAATTGAAAATCTTGTGAAAAAATACGGCGATAACTTAGCCGTGGATAACTTGAATTTAAAAATTGAAAAGGGACGGGTATACGGGTTTTTAGGACCAAACGGAGCAGGAAAATCTACTACAATGAATATTATAACCGGTTACATAGGGGCAACCTCCGGAACGGTAAAAATTGACGGACGTGATATTTTTAAGGAACCGGAACAGGCAAAAAAGTGTGTAGGCTACCTTCCGGAAATGCCACCTCTTTATCAGGACATGACTGTAAGAGAATATTTGAAATTTGTGGCAGAACTTAAGAAGATACCTAAAGGCAAAAGAGAAAAGAATATAGAGGATGCCTTAAATATGACAAAGACTGATCAGGTGGAAAACAGGCTGATTAGAAATCTGTCAAAAGGTTATAAGCAAAGAGTGGGAATTGCTCAGGCACTAATTGGTATGCCGGAAGTAATTATTTTGGATGAACCAACAGTTGGTCTTGATCCAAAACAGATAATTGAAATCAGACAGCTTATAAAGCAGTTAGGGAAAAAACATACTGTTATATTAAGCTCTCATATTTTATCAGAGATTAGTGAGGTTTGTGATTACATATATATTATTTCCAGAGGATGTCTGGTAGCTGCCGGCAGCGAAAAGGAATTAGTTGACCAGATGGCAGGAAAAAATGTTCTTGAAATGGAGATTAAAGGCAACAAGGATGCAGTTACAGCTATGATGGGAACTGTATCAGATGTAGGAAAATATGAAATGACAAAATCTGATAAGTCAGATAATGTTAACCTTACAATTATAAGTGACAGGGAAAGTGATGTACGTGAGAAAATCTTTTATGCATGTGCAAATAGCAGATTACCTATTTTAAAGATGGACTTTAAGCATAAGACTCTTGAGGATATATTTATTGAATTAACGAAGGATTATGCAGCTCCGGAAAAGAAAAAGCGCAGAATAGGTAAAAGCAAAGCTGAAAAGGAGCTTCAGGAGGATATCGACAAGGAAGTTGAAGCGTTAAATGAAATATCCCACAAGGAGGAAAATAAGTAATGATTGCGATATATAAAAGAGAGTTAAAATCTTATTTTACATCAGTTATCGCATGTTTGTTTATTGCGGTTACAACATTAGTAGCAGGTATATTTTTTGTATACTATAATTTACAAAATGGATTGACAAGTATGTATCCGGTATACCAGAGTCTCTTTATTCTGGTATTTACGGTTCCTATTCTTACAATGAAAATAATAGCAGATGAAAGAAGGCTCAAAACTGACCAGTTAATTCTTACTGCACCTGTTTCAGTTGGAAAAATTGTAATGGGAAAATTTATGGCACTAACAACGATTTTTGCCATACCGGTTCTTATAATGTGTTTATACCCGGTGATTTTGTCAAAATTCGGAAATATGCCTTTTAAGACAGCATATACTAATATTTTCGGATTATTCCTTTACGGAATTGCATTTATTGCCATTGGCATGTTTATTTCATCATTAACAGAAAGTCAGGTAATATCTGCAATATTAAGTATTGTAGTTTTACTTCTTGGCTACTTAATGGGTTCTCTTACATCCATGATTTCGTCAGATGGAAATATTCTCACAAAAATTCTTGGATGTTTTGATTTATATTCACCTATGCAGGATTTCTTAAATGGTGTAATTACTTTGTCAAATGTTGTGTACTACATATCTTTAACAGCTGTATTTTTGTTTCTTACATGCCAGTCAATTCAGAAGAGAAGATGGAATGTATCAAAGAAATTTATTGGAACGGGAATTTTCAGTACAGGTTTTATAGCTGTTGTAGTTGCATTGGTTGTTTTTGTAAACCTTATTGCAGGTACCATAACATCTAAAGAAGCATGGGCAACAGCGGATATGACATCTACATCCCTTTTCTCTATTTCAAGTGATACAAAGAAAATGCTAAAGGGACTTGATAAGGATATTACCTTATATGTTATGGCTTCTAAGTCAGAAGCGGATTCTACAATTAAAAAGACATTAGCAAGATACGAAACAGCATCAAAACACATAAAAGTAGAATATAAGGATACAAACAGATACCCTAACTTCTACAAAACATACACTGATACTGCACCAACAGCCGGAAGTATTATTGTATACAACGCATCAAATAAAAAATCAAAGGTTGTTGATTACAATAACATTTATGTTACAGATAATTCAGCATATTATTATTCAGGTGCATCTGCATCTACAACCTATGACTGTGAAGGACAGTTAGATAGTGCGATTTCTTATGTACGTTCAAATTCTACCTATAAAATCTATCAGGTTACAGGTCATAACGAAATAGTATCAGATTCTAATAATTTTGGTACAATGGAGAATTTGAAGGATATAATTTCAAAGTATAACTGTGAAATTGAAGAAATTAACTTGTTAAGCAAATCGTCAATTTCTACTGATGAGTGTTCAGCAGTTCTTTTGCTAGGACCTGAAACAGATTACTCAAAGGATGAAGTTGATGTAATAAAGAACTACATTAAGGAAGGTGGAAATGTAATCGCCGCATTAGAGGCAAAAGCCAGTGTTGGTGTTGATAAGCCTAATTTCTATTCTATTTTAGAGGAATATAATGTTAAGGTTTATGATGGTCTTGTGGCAGAAAACGACAGTTCACGTTATGCAACCCAGTATGGCCCATTCTACGGATTTGCTGAAGGTTCTACAGGTTATGCATCAGGACTTACAAGTTATATATTTACACCATATACTATGGGATTAAAGAAGGCAGAAAGTGATGATACAAGTGCTTCATACACTGCATTAGCATCAACTTCTGACAATTCCGTATTAAAGACAAATCCATCTAATGCTACATCTTATGAGAAGGGAAAAGGTGATGTGGCAGGACCTTTTGATACAGTTGTTTCTGCCTCAAAAACAATAACTAAGAAAACATCAGGTGACAAGAGTAGCAAGTCAGAGGAAGCAACAACAGGAAACGAAGAGACAACCGGTGAAGCTGAAACAAGCGTAGAAACAACAAATGAAGATTCATCTAATAGTGAAACAACTACATCTGTCACATCGAATCTGTTGGTATTCGGTTCAGTATATTCTCTTGCGGATACTGTAGATAATATGGTACAAAGCTCAAACACACAGATTGTAAATAATGCGTTAAAAGAATATATTAAAACGGATGTTGAAACAATATCCGTACCGGCTAAAAGCATGACTCCGACTACACTTACAGTTACAGAGTCAGGCACAAGATTGTTCGGAATACTGATTGCAATTGTGGTACCTATTATTGTGTTATTAGCAGGAATAGCAGTATGGGTTAGAAGGAGAAGATATTAATGAAAAAACAGTTTATTCAGTTTGGCGTCATTGTGGTTGTTTTAGTTGTCTGCATTGTTGGATATTTTGTTATGAGCAGTCACTTTGACAAGAAAGAAAAAAAGGAAGAAGAAGCAGGCAAAATAGTTGCTTTTCAGTTAGATGACTACAAGGATGTAAAGAGTTTTTCTTATGTGTTAAGTAACAGTACCTTGGAAATTAAGAAAAATGACGGAAAATGGCAAATTTCAGGCCAGGAAGACGTGAAACTTAAAAAGAGTACCATTGAGTCCGAAATGCTGTCAAAACTGGCAGAAATAGACGCAGATGATAAAATTGATAATGTAAGCAGTGAAGAAGATTATGGCTTCATAAAGTCAGAAGATGAGTTGGCCGCTGCTACAAATACAATCAAGGTTACAGACAAGGATGGAAAAGAGTATATTATATACATTGGAAACGCAAACCCGTATGATTCAACCAAATATTATATGATGGTAAAGGGCGATGACAATGTATATGTTATATCATCTGATTTAGTAACGGCTTTTTCTAAGACTGTTGATGACATGAAGGAAGAAGAAACTACAACGGTAGAGGAAACAACCACAGGAAAAGAGGCAGAAGAAACCACTTTAGGAGAAGCGGGTATAGAGAAAACAAGTGAATAAATAAGAGATAAGAGCTGTTGTGTTGGTTGCTGAAGGTACCGGCATAACAGTTTTTGTATCTATGGGCAGGCATTGTCGGCGTTTCGGAGGTAAGTATAGGCTATTGGGCTGGAGAATAGCTTTTAACAAACAAAAAATCCTTAAAAGCAGTAGTATGACACTACAACTTTTAAGGATTTTTGATGCAGTTGATGGGACTTGAACCCACACCCAGTTAACCCGGACATGAACCTGAATCATGCGCGTATGCCAATTCCGCCACAACTGCATAATTGATATTTGTTTATATACATAAAATGGAAGTCTCAAAGACTTCCATTTTGAAAAACAAAATGCGGAAGATGGGACTTGAACCCACACAAGCGCAATGCTTACAAGATCCTTAGTCTTGCTCGTCTGCCAGTTCCGACACTTCCGCATACGTTTCAAACGCAAGAAAAATAATACCATAATGCCAAGGGAGTGTCAACACTTTTTTTAAAAAAGTTAAAAAAACTTAAAAATTCCCACAAAAGCCCAAAAATAATAAAAACATATCCTAAAAACAATAGAATAAAAATTTTCTTCTAAACAGACATAACTCATCGATTTTACATCCATCAAAAATTCAAACTTTTCCATGCAACGCTCTTTCTCATTAAATTTTCAACTCTTTATTAATAATAAAATGTGTTGTATACTAAAATGTATATTGGTAGATGCGTATTGGTACCGGATATGAGCATTTTTCGGAGGTAGATTATGAATATCAGACAGAAAAATGAAGAATTGGAAAAAAAGACACTAAGTCCCTATGCAGCATTAAGTTGTGAAAGCAAGGGAAGGGACAGGTATGAGGAACCTTGTGATATAAGAACAGTATATCAAAGGGACAGAGACAGAATCATTCATTGCAAATCTTTTAGAAGATTGAAACATAAGACGCAGGTTTTTTTGTCGCCTATGGGTGATCATTACAGAACCCGTCTGACCCATACGTTAGAAGTATCCCAGATAGCAAGAACCATAGCTAAATCTCTTGATTTAAATGAAGATTTAACGGAGGCTATTGCTTTGGGACATGATTTGGGTCATACCCCTTTTGGCCATGCAGGAGAAAGAACTCTTAATGAAGTGTGTAGTTTAGGATTTAAACATTATCTTCAAAGCATACGTGTTGTGGAAATATTAGAAAACAACGGAAGAGGGTTAAATCTTACAAAAGAGGTAAGAGACGGAATTGTAAATCATAGAACCAGTGGAAATCCTTCAACTCTTGAGGGAAAGGTTGTGAGATTGTCTGATAAAATAGCTTATATTAATCATGACATTGATGATGCTGTAAGAGGAAAAATAATAAGTGAAGAAGATATTCCGCCGGTTTACAGGGAAATATTAGGAGATACTACTAAGAAGAGATTGGATAAATTAGTTCACGACATAGTGGAAAACAGCTATGAAAAAGACGATATCTTAATGTCAAAGCAGGTACATGATGCCATGATGGGACTTAGAAGTTATATGTTTAAAAGCGTGTATACTAATCCAAGGGCAAAAAGTGAGGAAACCAAAGCTACGGAGATGCTTAAAATCATGTTTGATTATTTTCTTCACAATACTGATAAGCTGCCACAGGAATTTATTTATCTGATTAATGAGCAGGGAGAAAATCCGGAACAAGTGGTTTGTGATTATATTGCAGGAATGAGCGACCAGTATTCAGTTGCCGTATTTGAAAAAATATTTGTGCCGAAATCATGGAATATGTGATAAGGCATTTAGGAGGATAAAGTGTTTTACTCAGAGGATATTATAGAACAGGTAAGAACGGAAAATGACATAGTTGATGTGATAGGGGATTACGTTAAATTACAGAAAAAAGGCAGTTCCTATTTTGGACTTTGTCCTTTTCACAATGAAAAGTCACCATCTTTTTCCGTATCACCCCATAAACAGATGTATTACTGCTTTGGATGTGGCGAAGGGGGCAACGTAATATCTTTTTTGATGAAATATGAAAATTATACATTTATTGAAGCAATGGAGGTGCTGGCTGACAGGGCAGGCATTGAGTTGCCAAAGATGGAATATTCAAAAGAAGCTAAGCAGGAAAAGGATTTAAAAACAAAAATTATTGAAATAAATACAGAAGCCGCCAAATATTATCACTATCTGTTAAAGTCAGAAAGAGGAAAGCTGGCATATAACTATCTTTCAGGGAGAAAGTTATCTGATGAAACTATATTAAGATTTGGTCTGGGATATTCTGATAAATATAGCGATAACCTTTACAAATACTTAAAAAACAAGGGTTATAATGATTCAGAATTAAAAGAGACAGGATTGTTTACCTACGACGAAAAACGTGGGGTAAATGACAAATTCTGGAATCGTGTTATGTTTCCCATAATGGATGCTAATAACAGAGTCATAGCCTTTGGAGGCCGTGTAATGGGAGATGGTAAGCCTAAATACTTAAATTCCCCGGAAACAAAGGTTTTTGACAAAAGCCGTAATCTTTATGGATTAAATGTTGCCAGAAGCTCCAGAAAGGATTATATGCTTATTTGCGAGGGATATATGGATGTTATAAGCCTTCATCAGGCAGGCTTTAATAACGCAGTGGCAGCTCTTGGAACGGCATTTACATCAAGGCATGCATCTTTAATTAAAAGATATGTTAAAGAGGTTGTTCTTACTTTTGACAGTGATGAGGCAGGAATAAAGGCGGCTCTCAGGGCAATCCCTTATTTAAGGGATGTGGGACTGTCAATTAAGGTTTTATCCATGAAACCTTATAAGGACCCTGATGAATTTATTAAGGCAATGGGAAAAGAGGCATATGAAGAGAGAATAAAAAATGCCACAAATTATTTTATTTTTCAGGTTGCCATGGAACAAAAAAAATACAATATGTCTGACCCGCAGGAAAAAACAGCATTTCATAAAAAGGTTGCTGAAATGATTCTTGATTTTAACGATGAAATTGAAAGGGAAAATTATATCGAATCTGTGTGTGAGATTTTTAAAATACCAAAGGATGGTCTCGCCAAGCTGGTAAAAAAGACCGGACTTACTTATGTAGGTAAGGAAGAAAAGGAAAACTACGAAGATTATCAGGAGAAAAAACAAAAAAAAGAAGATGCTTCTATGCAGGCTCAAAGAATACTTTTAGCTTCGGTTCTAGACAGAACGGATTGGTTTAACAAGGTGGCAAAGGTTATTTCACCTGAGGATTTTATAGACGATTTCTACAGAAAGGTTGCTTCACTTTTTTGGGAGCAAATGGAAAATGGTGAGGCAAATCCTGCCAAAATTATGAATTATTTTACTGATGAAGCTGAACATAAAATGGTGGCAGAACTTTTCGTGTCACCTATAAGAGCTAATTTAGATTTGGCAGAGCAGGAAAAGGCTATAAATGATGCGGTTTTAAAAATCAAAAAAGAGAGTCTTGACAAAAAGGCGGCTGAGGCATCAGATATTGCCCAGTTACAACAGATAATAAAAGAACAGAGCATGTTACAGAAAATACATGTTTCATTAAATTAGATGAGTGGTTAATATATGATTTCAGAAAGATTAAAAGCAGTGGCCGGTATGGTTACTAAAGGAAAAAAAATCGCAGATATAGGTACAGACCATGGGTATGTGCCTATATATTTAGTAGAAAATTCTATTTGCAGTAAGGTTTATGCCATGGATATTAATGAAGGTCCTCTAAAAATAGCGGACAAAAATATTGCGATTCATGGTCTTATCGACAAGATAGAAACTATTCAGTCAAATGGAATGGAAAAACTAAAGGATAATATGGTAGACGGGGCAATTATTTCCGGAATGGGTGGAGATTTGATTGTAGATATATTAAGTCGTGGAAAAAACATAAAAGGCATAAATGAACTGGTTTTGTCTCCCCACAGAAGGGTTGACTTAGTAAGAAAGTATCTCCTTGAAAATAACTGGGAAATAATTGATGAAAAAATGCTGATAGACAGTGGAAAATATTACACGATTATAAAAGCATTAAAAAATGACGAAAAACTCCATATATATAGTGATGTGGAGTTGAAATATGGAAAAATACTATTAGACAATAAAGATTTGGTTTTAAAAGGGTATTTAGAAAAAGAATATTTAAAATTTGCAGAGATCTTTGAAAAAATGAAAGCAAATAAAAGTGATAATATGCAGGAAGTTGAAAATATAATTTATTTAAACAGGGAGGCGTACAGGATATATGATTAGTGTAAACATAGGAAATGTATCATACGAATATGAAGATGGAACAACAATTTATGAAATAGCAAAGGATTTTAAAAAGTTTTACGAAAATGACATAATTTTAGCTGTGTGTAACGGCAAATTAAGTGAGCTGTCTAATGTTTTAACGGAAAACTGTATAATAAAATTTATAACTACAGCCAGTCACATTGGCAGCGAATGTTACAAAAGAAGTGTTACTTTTATGATGCTAAAGGCATTTTATAAGGTGGCAGGAAGGTCAAATGTAGGAAGAATATCTGTTGAACATTCTGTAAGCAAAGGCTATTACTGTGCAGTGGGTGGAGGCATTAAAGTAGACAATGCATTTGTTAAACAGGTTAAAGAAGAAATGAATGCTCTTGTAAAACGTGATATTTTAATTACAAAAGAGGTTGTATCAGTGACTAAGGCCATTGAAAAGTTTGGAAGATACGGCATGAAGGATAAGGAACATCTTCTTAAGTACAGGAGAGCTTCAACTGTAAATGTTTACAAAATGGAAGGCTTTGAGGACTATTTCTATGGATATATGGCATATTCTACAGGATGTCTTAAATACTTTGATTTGATTCCTTATGATGAAGGTTTTGTATTGCAACTTCCAACAAAAGAAAATCCAAAGGAAGTTCCGGAATTTAAGCCCCAGAATAAGGTTTACAATACGCTTAAGGAAACTACTTCGTGGGCAAAGATGCTGGGGGTTTCAACTATCGGTCAGATAAACGATAAAATTACCAGTGGTGAAATTAATAATATTATGCTGGTGCAGGAAGCAATTCAGGAAAAGAAAATCGCCGATATTGCATCGGACATAGCTAAGCGAAAAGATGTAAAGGTTATTATGATTGCAGGTCCTTCATCATCAGGTAAAACCTCATTTTCTCACCGGCTTGCAGTTCAGCTCATAGCTCAGGGATTAAAACCTCATCCGATACCAATGGATAGCTATTTTGTCAATAGAGAGGATACGCCTGTAGATGAAGATGGAAAGTTAGACTACGAGGTGGTAGAGGCTGTAGATATTGAATTTTTCAATGAACAGATGACACAGCTTTTGGCAGGTAAAAGGGTAGAATTACCGGATTTTGACTTTGTTGTGGGGAAAAGAGTTTTTGATGGCAAATATCTTCAGTTAGGGGAAGATGATGTGCTGATAATTGAGGGAATACATTGCCTTAACGATGCAGTTTCATACAGCCTTCCAAGTGACAAAAAATACAAAATTTATGTAAGTGCCCTGACACCGCTTAATGTCGATGAGCATAACAGAATTGCCACATCAGACTGGAGATTATTGAGACGAATTGTAAGGGATGTAAGAACCCGTGGAACTTCAGCAGAAGGAACCATTGAAATGTGGAAGAGGGTTAGAAGGGGAGAAGAAAAAAATATTTTCCCATATCAGGAAAGTGCAGATGCCATATATAATTCTGCCATGGTTTATGAGTTGTCAGTTATAAAAACATATGCAGAACCGGCATTATTTAGCGTACCAAAGGATTCAGAGCAGTATTTTGAGGCGAAGCGACTTCTTAAGTTCTTAGATTATGTTTTGGCAGTGCCAAAGGAAAATATTCCTAAAAATTCTTTACTTAGGGAGTTTGTTGGTGGAAGTATATTCCCGGTATAGTGCAGGTGAAATTTTGCAGGAAAAGGTGGATGTATGAAAAATAGAAACTTATATACTTGAAAATTTAATAAGTTTATGTTAGTTTAAATAATTGTGAGTAAGACAGATAATCGCTGCTGCTATTGCCGAAAGGACGCAGGAGAGGAAAGTCCGGGCTTCGCAGGGCAGGATGCCGGCTAACGGCCGGTGGAGGTGACTCCCAGGAAAGTGCAACAGAAATAAAACCGCCTTTTTAGGTAAGGATGAAATGGCAGTGTAAGAGACTACCGCTTTGGTGGTAACATCAAAGGTCAATGTAAACCCCATCCGAAGCAAGACCGAGCAGAAAGCATATGGTGGCCCGCCAGCTTTCGGGTAGGTTGCTTGAACTTGTTGGCAACAATAAGTCTAGATAGATGATTATCCAAGACATAACCCGGCTTACAGTCTTGCTCGCATTTTTTTATATTCTTTTTACCAGTTCTTCAATTAAAAGACAAAACTTATCAGATGCTTTAGAGGCAGCAACGCCCACTTCTTCATCACTTAAAGGCTCTCCGGTTATTCCCGCAGCTTTGTTGGTGATACAGCTTATTCCACATACTTTAAATCCGCAATGAACGGCGGCAATGGCTTCACATACGGTACTCATACCAACAGCATCAGCTCCGAGAAGTTTGTACGTATTAATTTCAGCCGGTGTTTCGTAGTTAGGTCCGGTTGTCTGGAGATATACACCTGCTTTTAAGTCAATATTGTTTTCCCTTGCTATGTTTTTTATTTTTTTGCATATTTCACTGTCATATATGCTGGTCATATCAGGGAAACGGGTGCCGAGTTCATCTATGTTAGGTCCAATTAAAGGAGATGGTACAAAAGATGAAATATGGTCTGTAATCATCATTAAATCCCCTACATTTAAGTTGTCGCTAATTCCACCGGCGGCGTTAGATAGAATAAGCTTTTTTGCACCCATTAGTTTCATAAGACGAATAGGTGAAACAACCTGATTCATGGAATAACCTTCATAGTAGTGGATTCTTCCGTTCATAGCGACTACCGGAACGTCACCTAAATATCCGAAAATAAAAGCTCCTGCGTGCATTTTATTGGTGCTTATGGGAAATCCATCAATATCTGAGTAATTAATAGTTTCCTTTACATTGATTTTTTTTGCCAGTTTGTTAAGACCTGAGCCTAAAACAATTGCAACATCAGGCTTAAAATCTATCTTTGTCTTAACACAACTTAAATATTTTTCCAATTCTTTATAATATTGTGGTGTCATAAATTTGCTCCTATCTGTAATGTGGCGTGATTTTCCGTTATCACTAAGCAATTAAGGAAAAACACTGCCATAAAAATTATTTGTTTATAATAGTATACCAGATTACCGGAAAATGTAATATTTATAAATTCAAAAATATTAAATAAATAGTGAAAAAAAATAAGTAAATACCCTTGAATATTACACCTCAATAATGTATTATCTTATTAGCAAAAAATACATATGAATGGAGGGTGAAATGAGACATTTAATTAGTCCATTGGATTTTACTGTAGAAGAGTTGGATAAGTTATTAAATTTAGCCGGCGATATTGAAAAGAATCCTCAAAAATACAAAGAGTGTTGCAAAGGAAAGAAACTTGCCACTCTTTTTTATGAGCCTAGCACAAGAACAAGACTAAGCTTTGAGGCAGCTATGCTTAATTTAGGCGGAAGTGTTTTGGGATTTTCCGAGGCATCATCAAGCTCCGCATCTAAAGGGGAGAGCGTTTCAGACACCATACGAATTATATCATGTTATGCAGACATATGTGCCATGAGACACCCGAAGGAAGGTGCAGCCTTAGTTGCAGCTAAAAAATCAGGTATTCCTGTTATTAACGCAGGGGATGGAGGACATCAGCATCCTACCCAGACTTTGACGGATTTAATGACAATAAGAACCCTTAAGGGTAGACTTGATAATATTACAATTGGATTGTGTGGTGACTTGAAATTTGGAAGAACAGTGCATTCGCTTATTAACGCATTGCTTAGATATGATAATGTAAAATTTGTCCTTATTTCACCGGCGGAGCTTAAGGTTCCGGGATATATCATTGAAAATATAAAAGAAGCAGGAGCTCAGTATGAAGAGGTGTCAAGACTTGAAGATGTAATTGGTGGGCTTGATTTGCTTTATATGACAAGGGTTCAAAGGGAAAGATTCTTTAATGAAGAGGATTATATAAGACTTAAAGATAGCTTTATTTTGGACAAAAAGAAACTAAAATCAGCAAAAGATGATATGCTGATTTTGCATCCACTGCCAAGAGTTAATGAAATTGCTGTTGAAGTAGATGATGATCCAAGGGCTGTGTACTTTAAGCAGGCACAGTTTGGTGTGTATGTGAGAATGGCACTTATTTTGACATTGTTGGAGGTGGAAGTATAATATGCTAAATATAGATGAAATAACAAATGGCTTTGTTTTAGACCATATTCAGGCAGGAAGGGCAATGGCTATATATCATTATCTTAATTTGGAAAAATTAGATTGCCAGGTTGCTATTATTAAAAATGCCAGAAGTAAAAAAATGGGAGTTAAAGACATAATTAAAGTAGAAGGTCCCTTAGATATTGTGGATTTTGATATATTAGGATTTATTGATCATAATATCACAGTTGATATTATCACTGACGGTAAATTAGTGGAAAAAAGAGATCTTAAGCTACCAAAGAAGATTGTTAATGTATTACATTGCAAAAACCCAAGATGCATTACATCTATTGAGCAGGAGTTAGACCATGTTTTTGTACTAACAGACAAAAAGAATGGTTTATACAGTTGCCAATACTGTGAAGAAAAGCAGGGCAAACTTTGGGAAAAACTGTAAATTTAAGAGCTTGTGATTTATATTGAAATTTTAATTAATATGGATTTTATCCCACAAATGTTGGTTTGTGCAAACATACTACATTTTGTGGGATTTTTTGTGCTTAAGGCAGAAAAATGACAAAATGTGCCATTTGTATTGAAATTACATAAATGAATTGTTATAATCAAACGGTAATATATTTAATAACAAAGGATAGGAGGACGAAAAAATGTATTGTAACCATTGTGGAAAAGAAATTAATGACAATGCAGTTGAATGCCCATATTGTGGAGGAGATACAAAGAACACGCATAATAATGATTATGGCACACCATATGTATCTGATAATGGAGGAATAGGCTGGGGGCTACTGGGATGTTGTATTCCTTTAGCAGGTTTGATTTTATTCCTTGTGTGGAAGGACACCAAGCCAAAAACAGCTAAAGCCGCAGGAATTGGTGCTTTAGTTAGCGTAGGTATTTCAATATTATTCTACATTATAGTGATTGTAGCAGGCGTAGGAGCAGGAATGTATGGTGCTTCATCAAGTGTTACAGGATTTTAGGAATGTGGCATGAAAAGATGGTTATGTAAATGGCTACCCATCATATTTGGATGCCATCAAAGACCTGAACGTTCATTTTTCTTTCATGGAAAACAGTTTCCAATATGCGCAAGGTGTACAGGTGAACTTATAGGAATTATAGTAACTCCTATAGGATATTTCTTTTTGAAAAATTTACCTATATGGGTGTTTTTTGTTTTATTAATTCCACTTGTAACAGATGGTTTGATACAGGCAAAAACAAAGTATGAAAGTAATAACACTAAGCGCTTGATTACGGGCATATTATTTGGAATAGGCTTAATGATGTTGTTTATGATATCTACAGCGTATTGCTTTAATATAGGGGTTGATATTGGAAGAAAATGGAGATACTCGCAGTTATAAAATATCGTATTAAAGTATAAGCAGAACTTTATGTCGAAAGAAAACATTGAAGTTCTGCTTTTTTGATAGTTATATTTAAGAAGCAGATGAGATGGTGAGATATGGAAATGACTGGAATAGGGATGACTAGAATATGGATATAATAAAAATTAAAATCCAACTGCTCGCATCACATAAATTCAAAAAAAGAATAAAAGAATTATTAAAATCCAAAAATTACTAAAAATATTGAAATAAAAAATCCCGTAAATTATATCATACATAATACAATCTACGGGAATGTTTCGTATTTATTTATCGATACCTTACGGGGCGTTTATATATATCCCACAAAACTATTTGTCAGATTCTGAATTAACCTCATCAGATGGAGTGTCATCTTCATGGTCAATTTTGACCTTAACCAAATCAATTCGTTTATCATCCATTTTGATAACTGTAAGTTTGCAGTTATCAATTTTCACACTGTCACCTTTGTTTGGTAGGCGGTCTAAGTGTTCAATAATAAGTCCACCGAGAGATTCATAATCTTCTGAATCTATATTAGTACCCAATTCGTCATTGAAATCATCTAAATTAATTGAGCCTTCAACAATGTATTCATGTTCACCAATTTGTCTGACAGCAAGCTCCTCAGCCTGGTCGAACTCATCGTGGATATCACCTATGATTTCTTCCACAATATCTTCTAATGTAATAAGGCCCTCAGCCTGACCATATTCATCTAAAACAATACACATTCCGGGCTCATTATTTCTCATTTCTATAAGAAGGTCATTAAGCTCTTCTTTTTCGTGAGTATAATAAGGTTCACGCATTAATTTATTAACATCAAAATTTACACGGTTTACTTCATTTATAAGCATATCTTTAATGTTGATAATTCCCACAATATTATCTGTATCATCTTTATAAACAGGTATACGGGTAAATTTATCTGACTTAATAACAGATAAAAGTTCATCGTATGAAACATCAATAGGAACCATGGTTATATCAACCTTAGGAATCATAATGTCTTTAGCACATGTGTCTCCGAAATCAAAAACGTTGTTAATCATATCGTACTCATCATCTTCGATAATACCCTCTTCCTGACTAACCCCCACAATGGTTCTTAATTCATCTTCAGTAATAGCTGCTGAATTTAAATTTACGTTAACTCTGAATATTTTTAACAGAAAGCTGGAAAACAGATTCAGCACAAAAATAACCGGAGTTAAAATAAACATAAAAAATTTAATTGGCTTTGCATAAGATAATGCAATTGACTCAGCATGAAGAGTTGCTACCGTTTTGGGAATAATTTCACCAAAAATAATGATGACAAGTGTAAGTACGCCTACGCAAACGCTGACAACTATGTTTACATCAAAAATATGCTGGGCTAAAACTGTTGTAAGAGAAGAAGCAGCAATATTAACAATATTGTTACCTATCAAAACAGTGCTAAGCATCTTTCTGGAATTGCTAAGTACCTTATCAAGTACAATAGCTTTCTTATTTCCGTCATCAACGAGCATTCTCAATCTTACTTTATTAAATGTAGTAAGAGCAGTTTCGGCTGATGAAAAAAACGCCGAGAATAACAATAAAACAAATAATATGCATAGCAGAGCTATGTCACTGGGTCCCATATAAATCTCCTTACAAAAAATATTTCAGGCAAAAGCCTGTTAGAGTCGATTGTACAATATAGATAATTTAAAGTCAACAAACCGTAATAAATTATACGCTTTCATAATATAAATTATTATATAAACGTTAGGAAAGGCTGGTATTACCGGTAAATAAATTATGAAAAAAGTTGCAGTGATATTTTTAAAGGAAACATTGATACAAATGATTATAAGTACAGTATTGTTGGCACTAATTGCTTTTGTGGTTCTTAAAATTTCACCTTCTGTGGCAACAATAAAAATAATGGTGTTGATAATTTATGGAATTGCGTCATTTTGTGGTGGGGTGATAGTGGGAAAGGTTATGGAAAGCAGAAAATTTGTGTGGGGAGCATTAGCCGGACTGATTTATTTTGCAATAATTTTTCTCACAGCACTAATTTCAAAAGGAAGCGTCTCATCAGGAAGTGTAGGACTCTTTTCAGGATGTATTGTTTCCGTGGTGGCAGGAACAATAGGAGGAATGCTTAGTTAAAGGGGGGATAGGATAATAGGGGAATGATTTTAAACGATTTTAACAGGATTTTGATACAATAAAGAAAACGTTTGAAAAAATACCATATTGTGATATAATAACCTAAGACTTGTGCAGCTTTACATAAATAAGCACAAAATAGATTTGGAGGATTACCATGAAACATATTAAGACATTAAATGCAAAAACATTAAAGGACACAATGAAAAAAGGCGGATGCGGTGAATGTCAGACATCATGTCAGTCTGCTTGCAAGACTTCTTGTACAGTAGGAAACCAGACTTGCGAAAACAAATAAAATTTTATATGGCATTATTTTATAACAGAGCCGAATTTTCGACTCTGTTATAATGCGTTAAAAAGGGAGGAAGTCACAGTGATTCATCAGTATAAAAGCAATGGATATAACATTGTAATGGACGTTAACAGTGGCGCAGTGCATGTGGTTGACGACGTTACATATGATGCTATAGAGTTGTTTGAAGATATTTCTTCTTCTGAAATTGTTGATAAACTGAAGGATAAGTATAATGAGTCCGATATTTTAGAGGCAATTGACGAAATAGAAGAATTAAAAAAAGATGGACAACTGTTTACCGAAGACATATATCAGCCGTTTGTTGAAAAGTTTAAGGAGAACCGTCAGACCGTGGTTAAGGCTTTGTGCCTGCATATAGCCCATGATTGTAACCTGGCATGCAAGTATTGTTTTGCTGAGGAGGGTGAGTATCACGGAAGAAGAGAACTTATGAGCTTCGAGGTTGGAAAGAAAGCCCTGGATTTTCTTGTTAAAAATTCAGGCAATAGAGTAAACCTTGAAGTAGACTTCTTTGGTGGTGAACCATTAATGAACTGGGAGGTTGTAAAGCAGTTAGTTGAATATGGACGTTCGTTAGAAAAGCCATACAACAAGAAATTCAGATTTACCCTTACCACTAATGGTGTACTTCTTAACGACGAGATTATGGAGTATTTGAATAAGGAAATGTCTAATGTAGTAATTAGTCTTGATGGTCGTAAGGAAGTCAACGACAGAATGAGACCATTTAGAAACGGAAAAGGAAGTTACGACCTTATTGTTCCAAAATTCAAAAAGCTTGCAGAAAGCCGTAATCAGACCAATTATTATATAAGAGGTACATTTACAAGAGATAATCTTGATTTTTCTGAAGATGTAAAACATTTTGCTGATTTAGGATTTAAACAGATGTCAATTGAGCCTGTTGTTGGTCCGGAAGAAGATCCGTATTCCATTAGGGAAGAGGATTTACCGACAATAATGGAAGAGTACGATAAACTTGCACTTGAATACATAAAGCGTGAGAAGGAAGGCAGAGGCTTTAATTTCTTCCACTTTATGATTGATTTAAATCAGGGACCATGCGTGTATAAGCGCTTATCGGGATGTGGTTCAGGAACTGAATATCTTGCAGTTACACCATGGGGAGATTTTTACCCGTGCCATCAATTTGTTGGAAACGAAGATTTTCTTATGGGAAATGTAAATGATGGAATTGTCCGTAAAGACATTGTTTCCACATTCGGAGACTGTAATGTGTATTCAAAAGAAAAATGTAAAAACTGCTTTGCAAGATTTTATTGCAGTGGCGGTTGTGCTGCAAACTCATATAATTTTCATGGCACAATTAATGATGCTTATGATATCGGATGTGAAATGCAGAGAAAAAGGGTGGAATGCTCAATAATGATAAAAGCAGCGTTAGCCGACGCTGACTGATAAGAAAGAGGTTAAAAGATGAAAATTAAAATGAACAAAACTAAAGGGATTGTATTTTTTATACTTTCACTTGCAGTAATGGCTTTTGCCGGTTATGTGATTCTGTTTGGCGTAGGGGATCACGGACAGGCTAAGTATATTACACAGGGTCTTGATCTTAAAGGCGGTGTAAGCATTACATATCAGGTATCGAAAGATGACCGTGATAAGTTAAACAGTGATTCTCTTGAAGCTACAAGAGGAAAATTAGAGAAGAGAATTCATACATTTAGTACAGAAGCTACAGCTTATAAGCAGGGTGATGATAGAATTACAGTTGAAATCCCGGGTGCATATGATGCGGACAAGGTTCTTGAAGAATTAGGTAAGCCGGGTTCACTTTATTTCTGTACAAAGGCTGATTCAACACCTACAGATGAGCAACTTAAAAACAAGGAATATATCCAGTTAAAGAACACAACAGGTGGACAGTATGACGGATATTATAAGGTATGGCTTACAGGTGACAGTGTTTCAGATGCTAAAGGTCAGGCAACAACTAATGAAAAGACAGGAAAAGCAGAGAATGCTGTAGACCTACAGTTTAATACAGCAGGAACAAAAATTTTTGGTGAAATGACATCTCAGAATGTTGGACAGCAGTCATACATTATTTATGACAATGAGGTTCTTAGTGACCCGAAAATTAATCAGTCAATTACCGGTGGACAGGCTCAAATCACAGGTAACTTTACATTAGAGGAAGCACAGACACTTGCAGATAATATTAAGATTGGTTCACTTGATCTTTCATTGGATGAATTAAGTCATAGTGTTCAGAGTGCACAGCTTGGTAGAGATGCTTTATCAAAGAGTGTTCAGGCAGGTATGATAGCGTTTGTTATTATTGTATTATTCTTACTTTTCGTATATAGAGTGCCTGGTCTTGCTGCAGGTTTTGCATTATTATCATATGTTGAATTAATGCTTCTTGCACTTAACGGATTTGACCTTACACTTACTCTTCCGGGTATTGCAGGTATTATTCTTAATATCGGTATGGCAGTTGATGCTAACGTTATTATTTATGCCCGTATCAGAGAGGAAATTGCAGCCGGTAAGTCAGTTAAGAACGCAATCACTATTGGATTTAAGAAAGCAACATCAGCTATCGTTGACGGTAACGTTACAACACTTATTGCAGCATTAGTTCTTCTTTGGAGAGGTTCAGGAACAGTTCAGGGCTTTGCTATGACACTTGCAATAGGTATCTTCATTCAGTTGTTTACATCCCTTGTTGTTTCAAGAGGAATTGTGTGGATGCTGTATTATATGGGATTCCAGAAACCGGTATTTTATGGCAAGGAAAGAGCAAAGAATGTTATCAAGTTTGTTGAAAAGAGAAAAGTTTGGTTTACAATTTCAATAGTTGTTATTGTTATTGGCTTAGGCTCAATTGTTTACAATGTGGCAACAGGAAATGAAGCATTTAACTATAGTATTGAATTTAAGGGTGGTACATCTATAAGCGTTCAGTTTGATAAGGATTACACTATCGATGAATTCAACGATACAATTAAACCTGAAATACAGAAAACATTAAATACATCAGATGTACAGGCTCAGAAGGATACAGGTACAAAGGGCTTATACTCTATTAAGACAAAGAAAATGTCATCAGATGAAATGGACGAATTTAAGAAGCTTTTGATTGACAAATATCAGGCAAAGGATGACGAGCAGAACTTTAATGATACAGAAATTTCAGATACAATCAGTGCTGAAATGAGAAGAGATGCCGTTGTTGCTACAGCTCTTGCTACAATTTGTATGTTGATTTACATCTGGTTAAGATTTAAGAATATTCAGTTTGCTTTAGCAGCTGTTATAGCATTAGTTCATGATGTACTTATAGTTGTTGGTTTCTATTCATTGTCAAGACTTACAGTTGGAACAACGTTTATTGCCTGCCTTCTTACAATAGTAGGTTACTCAATAAACGCTACAATTGTTATCTTTGACAGAATTAGAGAAAATAAGGCAGTTATGAAGCGTGGTGAAACAATGATTGGTCTTATTGACAGAAGTATCACAGAAACACTTACAAGAAGTATCTACACATCATTAACTACATTTGTTGCTGTATTTATGATATTCGTTATGGGTGTTTCATCAATTAAAGAGTTTACAACACCATTAATGGTAGGTATCGTAGCCGGTGCTTATTCATCAGTATTTGTTACAGGTGCATTGTGGTATGTATTAAAAGGTAAACAGTACGACAAAGAAAAATAATTAAGAAGTATTTAACGGTACCATCTAAATGGTGGTGCCGTTTTTCTTTTTAAAATACTATTTAGGAACAAGGCATAATTATTATGAAAGAGAAATGGTTTTTACAGACAAAAAGGGCAGATTTTAATCATATTTCTGAAAAATTTCATATCAGTCCGGTAATTGCAAGGATAATTAGAAACAGAGATGTAATATGTGACGAGGACATCTATAATTATTTAAATGACGATTTGGAAAAAATAAGTTCTCCATGGCTTTTTAAAGATATGGATAAGGCTGTTGATATACTAAGAATAAAAATCAGTCATGAAAGTAAAATAAGAATAATATGCGATTATGATGTTGACGGAATAACTTCCGGATATATTTTATTTAGGTCATTAAAAAAGCTAGGGGCAAATATAGACCTTGTAGTTCCCCACAGAATAGAAGATGGCTATGGTATAAACGAAAAACTAATTAAAAATGCCTATGATAGCGGTATTGATACTATTTTAACATGTGATAACGGTATTTCAGCTTATAATCAGGTGGAATATGCCAAATCTTTTGGAATGAATATTATTATTACTGACCATCACGAGGTACCTTTTGAAGAAACTGATGGAAAAAGAGAATATATTGTTCCTAATGCAGATGCAGTGGTAAATCACAAACAGGCAGACTGCCCCTATCCATTTAAAGAGCTGTGTGGAGCAATGGTTGCATATCAGCTTATATCGGCATTGTTTGAAACAGAAGGCATAGGCAAAAACGAATTATATAAGTTACTTCCTTACGCTGCTATTGCAACTGTATGTGACGTAGTGGATTTAAAGGGAGAAAACAGAATTATAGTAAAACAGGGCATTAAAAAACTAAAAGACTGTAATGATATTGGTATAAATGCTTTAATAAATGCCTGTAAGTTAGATAAAAATAATCTTTCATCTTATCAGTTTGGTTTTGTTATAGGCCCTTGCCTAAATGCCAGTGGAAGATTAGACACGGCAAAACGTGCCACGGAGTTATTAGATTGCATAGATACTCAAAAGGCGGAAGTTTTGGCAAAAGAACTGGTGGAATTAAATGCTGAACGTAAGGATATGACTAATGAAGGAGCCATGACAGCAATTGAAATGGCACAGGATATGGATGACAAAGTATTGGTTTTATACCTTAAAGACTGTCATGAAAGCATTGCAGGAATTATTGCAGGAAGGGTAAGAGAAAAGTATAATAAGCCTACGTTTGTCCTGACAGATGCTGAACAGGGAGTTAAAGGATCAGGTCGTTCTATTGAGGAATACGATATGTATTCAGAACTTACAAAGGTAAAAAGTTTGCTTACAAAATTTGGTGGTCATAAAATGGCAGCGGGAATATCTTTAGAAGAAAAAAATATAGATTTATTTAGAAAAATGTTAAATGAAAATTGTAATTTAACGGAAGAAGATTTATATTTAAAGGTATGGATTGACATTGCCCTGCCTTTGGAATATATTACAATGGATTTCGTAAATCAGTTAGAGGTTATTAAGCCCTATGGAAAAGGCAATGAAAAGCCGGTTTTTGCAGAAAAAAATCTAAAGATTATCAGTTTGCAAATACTGGGAAAATCAGGAAATGTAATAAAAATGGTTGTAGAAAATCAAAATCATTACAGAATGACTGCAGTTAAGTTTAACAGTGCTGTTGATTTTATGGCATTTTTGTCTGAAAAATTCGGTGAGGAAGAGGTAAATAAGGCCCTTCAGGGTCAAAAGAATAATTTGAAAATTATGGCAACATACTATCCGGAAATAAATGAGTATAATGGAAGGATAAATTTACAAATAATAATAGATAGATTTTGTTAAAAGGGTTGTGGTAATATATAATTATGACAACTATAAAATAAATAATTATATAGCAAGAAGGAGAAGATAAAATGCATGAGGTAGAAAAGTACATTAGAAGCATACCTGATTTTCCGGAACCGGGTATTATTTTCAGAGACGTTACAACAGTAATGAAGGATCCTAACGGGCTTAAGATAGCTATTGATTCCATGATAGATAAGGTAAAAGACCTGGATTTTGATGTGGTTGTAGGTTTAGAGGCCAGAGGCTTTGCTTTGGGTACACCTATTGCGTATGCTTTAAATAAAGGCTTTGTTTTGGTTAGAAAGAAAGGTAAACTGCCTTGTGAAACTATTTCAGAAGAATATGATTTGGAATATGGTACAGCTGAAATTGAAATTCACGTAGATGCCATTAAACCGGGACAGAGAGTTGTTATAACTGATGATTTGATTGCCACAGGCGGAACAGTAAAAGCAGCTATTGATTTAGTAGAAAGACTTGGTGGAGTTGTAGTTGGTTGCGTATTCCTTATGGAATTAGCAGGATTAAAAGGTAGAGAGAAATTAGAAGGATATAGAGTAGATTCAGTTGTAGCATATGAAGGGAAATAATATGAACAATGTAAAAATCGAAAATCACGGTGTAATTCCAAAAGAAGAAGAACAGGCAACCCCTGAGGAATTATACGGGAGACTTATAGACAAAATTAAACATTATCATCCGTCGGCAGATGAGTTGCATATGATAGAGAAGGCGTATAATTTTGCCAAAAATTTCCACGGTGACCAGAAACGTAAATCCGGAGAGCCTTATATCATACATCCTCTTCATACTGCCCTTATTTTGGCAGACCTGGAATTGGACAAGGAATCCATAATGGCAGGTCTTTTGCATGATGTTATGGAAGATACATCTGCCACAAGGGAAATAATGATAAAGGAATTTGGTGAGGAAGTAACAGATTTAGTAGATGGAGTAACCAAACTTACCAGATTGGATTATGATACTGACAAGGTAGAGAAACAGGCTGAAAACTTAAGGAAAATGTTTCTTGCCATGGCAAAGGATATCAGAGTTATTTTAATAAAATTAGCTGATCGGCTTCACAATATGCGTACATTGCAATATATGACACCGGAAAAGCAAAAAGAAAAATCAAGGGAGACAATGGATATTTATGCTCCAATCGCGGATAGACTTGGTATTTCTAAAATTAAAATAGAATTAGATGACCTTGCCTTAAGATATCTTGAACCTGAAAAATATAAGGAATTAGTTGAAGGTGTCCATGAAAGACTTGAGCATAGAGAAGAATTTATGAGTAATCTCATTGCTGAAGTTGCAGGATATATAGAAAAAGCAGGAATTAAGGCTACTATTGACGGACGTGTTAAGCATTATTTCAGTATTTACAAGAAAATGACAATGCAGCATAAAACATTAGACCAGATATATGATGTATTTGCTGTTAGAATTATTGTAGACAGCGTTATGGAATGTTATGGTGCATTAGGCATTATTCATGAGAAATATACACCGGTTCCGGGAAGATTTAAGGACTATATTGCCATGCCAAAGCAGAATATGTATCAGTCCTTACATACTACCCTTATCGGACCTAACGGACAGCCTTTTGAAATTCAGATTAGAACATACGAAATGCATAAAACCGCTGAGTATGGTATCGCTGCTCACTGGAAATATAAAGAAAATATCACAGGTGAGGGAGATAATGAGGAACAGAAGATTAGCTGGTTAAGGCAGATTCTTGAATGGCAGAGAGATTTGTCAGATAATAAGGAATTTTTAAATTTACTTAAAGATGACCTTAATATGTTCTCAGAGAGAGTTTACTGTTTTACACCTAATGGAGATGTTAAAAATCTTCCAAACGGCTCTACGCCAATTGATTTTGCCTACAGTATTCATAGTGCCGTAGGAAACAAGATGGTAGGTGCCCGTGTTAACGGAAAAATGGTAAACATTGATTATAAAATACAAAACGGTGACCGTGTAGAAGTTGTAACCTCTAATAATTCCACGGGCCCTAGTATGGACTGGTTAAAAATTGTTAAAAGCACTCAGGCAAAGAACAAAATAAACCAGTGGTTTAAACAGCAAAATAAAGAGGAAAATATTG
Organism: Eubacterium sp. AF16-48; assembly: GCF_003479405.1. GTDB lineage: Bacteria > Bacillota > Clostridia > Lachnospirales > Lachnospiraceae > Eubacterium_G > Eubacterium_G segne. The sequence continues at coordinate 163,492 of NZ_QUHB01000001.1, forward strand.
TTAAAGGTCGTGAACTTATAGAAAAGTATTGTAAGTCTAAAGGCATAGTAATGTCAGAAATATTTAAGCCTGAATATATGGATAAGGTAAGGCTTAAGTATAGCTACAAGGAATGGGATTCGCTAGTGGCATCTATAGGCCATGGAGGATTAAAGGAAGGTCAGATTGTAAACAAGCTTTTAGACGAATACAATAAAGACCATAAAATTGAAATTACAGATGAAGATGTTTTAAATGAAGCTAATGGAAACAAGCAGGGAACGAAACATAATTCATCAAAAAGCGGCATTATTGTTGAGGGAATGAATGATGTGGCTGTAAGATTTTCAAAATGCTGTAGTCCGGTTCCGGGAGATGAAATTGTGGGATTTGTCACCAGAGGAAGAGGTGTTTCTATACACAGAACCGATTGTGTAAATATTATAAATCTTCCGGATATTGAACGAGGAAGGCTTATAGAGGCAAGCTGGGCTGCTGACGAATCAGAGCAGGATGGAAAGTATATGACGGAAATCGTTATATATGCACATAACCGTGTGGGAATACTTACTGACCTGTCAAAGATATTTACAGAGAGAAATATTGACGTAAACAGTATTAACAGTAGAACAAGTAAGTCCGACATTGCCACTATTTCAATGACTTTTGCCATTCAGGGTACAGATGAATTAAATAGTCTTATTGCAAAAATAAGAACCATTGACAGTATAATTGACATTGAAAGAACAAGCAGTTAATAAAAGATTAGGAGATTTGATATGGCTAAGATAATGATTAGAAGTGTTACTGTAAGCGAGTGCTATACAAATTGCTATATTTGTATGAATAAGGATACAAAAGAGGGATTTATTGTGGATCCGGGAGATGACGAACTGAAAATATCAGTTAATGTAAGCAGACTGGAAATGATTCCAAAGGCAATATTGCTTACCCATGGACACTTTGATCATATCGGAGCCGTAAATCAACTGAAGGAAAGATATAATATTCCTGTCATTGTAGGGGCAAAAGAGGAAAAAGTCCTTACAGACAGCAGAATGAATCTGTCGTCTATGTTTGGAGAACCTGTAAAAGTTAATGGAGATAAGTTTTTAGAAGATGGTGAAAACTTTCAGGTAGCGGGATTTGATATACAATATGTTCTTACTCCTGGGCATACTCCGGGAAGCGGATGCTTTTATATTGAAGAGGAGCAGGTTTTATTTAGCGGAGATACCTTGTTTCAGGCAAGCAGAGGAAGAACGGATTTTCCGGGAGGAAGTGAATCTGATATAATTAAGTCCATTAAAAACAAACTTCTGGTTTTACCGGGAGAGACAGAGGTATATCCGGGACATATGAACATAACAAATATTGACAGCGAAAAGGTGTACTATTAATGATTGATATACAAATAGAACCGGCACAGTTTGAATATGACGTACAATCACTTGTACAGGCATTTTATACCGGTCATCCCTTTAAAATTAATGACAGGGTTGAAAATTCATACCGGAAAATATCTGTAAAATATGAAAAAAACAAGATATGTATTTCGGTGTGGAGTAAGGAAAAAGAGCCTGTAGAAGGTGAAATGTTTTGTGATTTTTCAGACAGAAGAGAAACTAAGAATATATTAAAGAAACTGTTATATAAGCTGTTAAGTGCAGATACGAAAGAGAAACTTCCCTGGGGAACACTTACAGGGATAAGGCCATCTAAGATTCCGGAGATGATGCTGGAAGAAGACATTAGCCGGAAAGAAATTATGTCTTATATGAAAGAAACATATTTGATATCTGATGAGAAGTTAAATCTGGCAATAGATATAGCTGACAGAGAGCGACAGATTTTGTCAAAAATAAATTATAAACATGGATTTAGTTTGTATGTAGGGATACCCTTTTGTCCTACAACCTGTTTGTATTGCTCATTTACCTCATTTCCAATAGAAAAATACAGAAAAAAAGTTGATTTATACTTAGATGCAGTTATAAAGGAAATTAAATATCTTGGAATAAAGCTAAAAAACAGGGAACTAAATACGGTATATATCGGTGGAGGAACTCCCACTACCCTTGAACCAAATCAGTTAGACAGGCTTATAAATGCCTTGAAGGATAATTTTGATTTTTCCACGGTAGTTGAATTTACAGTGGAGGCAGGAAGACCTGACAGTATAACGGAAGATAAGATAATGGTTCTAAAAAAGCATGGAGTAAGCAGAATATCCATAAACCCTCAAACCATGAATGAGAAAACATTGGAAATTATAGGTAGAAAGCATACTGTTTCTCAGGTAAAAGAAGCATTTGCCATTGCAAGAAAATGCGGTATGGATAACATCAATATGGATTTTATTGTGGGACTGCCGGGAGAAAACGCCCAAATGGTAAAATACTCCATGGAAGAAGCTCTTAAACTAAATCCTGACGGAATTACAGTTCATTCTCTTGCTTTAAAAAGGGCTTCAAGACTTAATGTGGAAAAGGACAGATATTGCGACATGACCATGGAAAACAGTAGCAGGTTAATGAAAATAACGGAAGAATATGCCGGAAAAATGAAAATGGTTCCATATTATATGTACAGACAGAAAAATATGGTTGGTAATCAGGAAAATGTAGGTTATTCTAAGGTTGGAAAGGAAGGAATTTACAACATTTTAATGATGGGTGATTATCAGAATGTGTGGGCTGCCGGTGCAGGAGCGGTAACTAAATTGCTGTCTAAAGACAGAAAAGAAGGAAAAAGAATTGATACATTGAAAAATGTAGATTTATATATAGATAGAATTGATGAAATGATTGAAAGAAAAAAGGTTGTTAAATTGGATTAATAATAGTAAAATTGTATAGTTGGAAAAAACATTAAAAGGAGTGGTAAAATGGCTTTAAGTAAGAAACCCGTTACAGGAATGAAAGATATTCTTCCTGAAGAAATGAAAATTAGAAATTATGTACAGAATGTAATTAAGGATACATATAAAGCTTTTGGCTTTACACAAATTGAAACACCTTGTGTTGAGAATATTTCAAATCTTACAAGCAAGCAGGGTGGTGAAAACGAGAAACTTATATTTAAGATTTTAAAAAGAGGAGAAAAATTAAATCTTGAAACAGCTAAGGAAGAGATGGATTTAGTTGATAATGGATTAAGATATGATTTAACAGTACCTCTTGTAAGATATTATTCAAAAAATGCTAATGATTTGCCATCACCCTTTAAGGCACTTCAAATGGGAAATGTCTGGAGAGCAGACAGACCTCAAAGGGGAAGATATCGTCAGTTTATGCAGTGCGATATTGATATATTAGGTGATCCAAGCAATCTGGCTGAAATAGAACTTATTCTTGCAACAACAACAACTCTTGGAAAGTTGGGATTTAAAAATTTCCAAATCAGAATAAATGAAAGAAGAATATTAAAGGCTATGGCTGCGTATAGTGGTTTCCCGGAGGAATCTTATGACAGCGTATTCATTATTCTTGATAAAATGGACAAAATCGGTCTTGAAGGTGTAAAAGAAGAATTAATTAAATATGAATTTTCACCGGAGGCTGTAGAAAAATATACAGATTTATTTAAGGAACTCGAAGGACAAAAAGACCCTATAGCTTATCTTGCAGAAAAACTGGGAGATTATATGGGAGATGACGTAAAAGAATGGATGAATGAAATTATTGAAAGTGTAAGAGCAACAAAGTCTTCTGATTTTGAGATTGTGTTTGATCCTACTTTGGTACGTGGAATGTCTTATTATACAGGAACAATTTTTGAAATTGCCATTCCCGAGTTTGGAGGAAGCTGTGGAGGTGGCGGACGCTATGACAAGATGGTTGGTAAATTTACAGGTCACGATGTTCCGGCATGCGGTTTTTCAATTGGGTTTGAAAGAATTGTTTTATTACTTATGGAACAGGGATTTAAGATTCCGGAAGACTATGATAAGGTTGTTTATCTTATAGAAAAAGGCGTAAGCGGCGATGCACTTTGTGATGTTATTGCTAATGCCCAGGAAGAAAGAAAGAGTGGTAAGCAAGTTCTTGTAACAAGAATGAACAAGAATAAAAAGTTCCAGAAAGAGCAGCTTATGGCTCAGGGATATAATGAATTTAAAGAATTTTATAAAAATCCACTTAAATAGTGAGGAGGAGTATACAATATGGCAGAATCAATGCAGGGACTTCACAGAAGTCACAGATGTACAGAAGTTAGCAACCAAAATATTGGTGAAAAAGTAACTGTTATGGGCTGGGTTCAGAAGAGAAGAAATTTAGGCAGTCTTATATTTATAGATTTAAGAGACCGCTCAGGTTTGTTACAGTTAGTTTTTAACGAAAATGACGGTGAAGTTTTTGAAAAGGCAAAAGAACTAAGAAGTGAATATGTTATTGCGGCAGAAGGCACAGTTAGAAAGCGTGATGGCGCAATAAATCAGACAATGGCTACAGGTGACATTGAAGTTACAGTTGACACATTGCGTATTTTATCTGAGGCAGATACACCTCCATTCCCGGTAGAAGAGGATTCAAATACAAGAGAGGAATTAAGACTTAAATACAGATATTTGGATTTAAGAAAGCCTCATTTACAGAGAAATCTTAAGCTAAGAAGTGATGTAACTACATCTATAAGAAAATTTATGGCAAATGAAGGCTTTATTGAAATTGAGACACCTACATTATGTAAGAGTACACCGGAAGGCGCAAGAGATTATCTTGTCCCAAGCCGTATTCATCCCGGAGCATTTTATGCATTGCCACAGTCTCCTCAGCTGTATAAACAGCTTTTAATGTGTTCAGGATTTGACAGATATATTCAGATTGCAAGATGCTACAGAGATGAGGATTTAAGAGCAGACAGACAGCCGGAGTTTACACAGGTTGACATGGAACTTTCATTTGTGGATATTGACGATGTTATTGATGTAAACGAAAGATTGTTGCAGGCTTTGTTTAAGGAAATACTTGACGTTGACGTTCAGCTTCCTATTCCAAGAATGACATGGCAGGAGGCAATGGACAGATATGGTTCAGATAAACCTGATACACGTTTTGGAATGGAAATCGTAAACGTTACTGACGTAGTAAAAGATTGTGGTTTTGGAGTATTTACCGGAGCTATAGAAAACGGTGGTACGGTTAGAGGTTTAAATGTTAAAGGTCAGGGAGCAATGCCTAGAAAGAAAATAGACAAGCTTGTTGATATGGCAAAAGGAAATGGTGCTAAAGGTTTGGCATATCTTTGCATTAATGAAGATGGCACTTATAAGTCATCTTTTGCAAAGTTTATGACAGAAGAAGAGTTAGACAATCTTGTTAAAGCCATGGATGGTGAAAGAGGTGATCTGCTGTTATTTGCCGCTGATAAAAATAAGGTTGTATGGAATGTTTTAGGAGCACTTAGATTAGAGTTAGGTGAACAGTTAGAACTTATAGATAAGAACAAATTTAACTTCTTATGGGTTGTTGAATTCCCACAGTTTGAGTGGTCTGATGAGCAAAACAGATTTTTAGCAATGCATCATCCGTTTACAATGCCTATGGAAGAAGATATTAAGTATATTGACAGCAACGAATTAGGAAAAGTCCGTGCTAAAGCATATGATATTGTATTAAATGGTTCAGAAATAGGTGGCGGAAGTGTGAGAATACATCAGGCTGACATTCAGGAAAAGATGTTTGAAGCATTAGGTTTCACACCTGAGGCTGCTCATGAACAGTTTGGTTTCTTATTAGATGCTTTCAAGTATGGCGTTCCTCCACACGCAGGACTTGCATACGGACTTGACAGATTGGTTATGCATATGTCAGGTGAGGATAATATCCGTGAGGTAATTGCATTCCCTAAGGTAAAGGATGCATCATGTCTTATGACTGCCGCACCGGGGGAAGTTGACGACAAACAGTTAGAAGAACTGGACATTGCAATTATTAAAAAATAAATATATATATAATAAATTATAAAAGCATACATTGTGTTGGAATTTGTACATTCCGGGGCGGTGTATGCTTTTTTGCAGAACATAGAAATGGTAATACATATACTGAAAAATTGTTTATTTCTTTTTATACTTCCCAGAATAATCTTGATATTATTACAAAGTCATTAAAGATAAAGGAAGAAGATTTATCAATTAAGTTAAATGATAAAATAGTTTTAGGGCAGCTTGAAATAGGTGAAAATGTTTTGATTGTAGCCAGTGACCATCGGGAAGAATTGCTTCACACTGGGAAGCATGGAGATTTTACCCGGATTAAATAAAAATAGCTGAGACACAACGATTATTATTCGTGGGCCTCAGCTGTTTTTTATTTACCTAATTTAAATTTTAGTTGTAATTTACTTCTTTACAATTGTTGAACCCCAGTCATAGTCTACTTTTTTGTAATTGTTGTTAACTACAGATAAAATATCATTGTAGAGGTACTGGTGTGAAGCTGCATTAGGCATACGACATGAATCGTAAAGGACTCTTGCAACTTTGTATATAGAGTAATTATAAACTTTACTGTATACAACAGAACCATCTGATAAAACAGCATATGCTCTAACTTTATAGTTGGCATTGTAAGCAGCGGCAGTAGTTCCGTTATTAGTCATTGTTCTCACGAAGTAAGTAGCAGTGTCAGATGAACCGAACTTTCGGTCAATAATACCTGCCTGTGTTGCTTCAAATTTAGCTACATATTGATTTGTTGAATCAATAACCATATCTGAATCTGTAACACCCATATCAGCATACCCGTAAATATTACCATAAGACACAACACTTAAGTTGTTGATAATTGGTTCAACCGAAGAAATTACTCTGAAACCTTTAAGTTGTGAGCTAATCTGGTAGCCTTCAATCTTAACTAAATTACTAATTGTGATTGGATCAACTGGATCAGGATCCGGAGTATCAATTTCTCCGGTGTCAACAGTTCCATTTGGTAAATCATTTCCAACTGCTGAATTTAAAGCATAGAATTCGTGAATTGACCAGTAATTTCCTTTTGAACCGGTTTGCATTACACGAACATAACGGGCATTCTGAGTATTGAATGTTATTACGCCACTTGAACTTGAACCGGATGCAATAGCACCACCCCAGTTATTTCCGTCGTTACTTACGTAAATTTCATAGCTTGCAGGAGCATCTGAAGATGTACTTGTAGCTGTATCAAGAATTAATGTATTAAACTGGTATGTTTTACCAAAATCAACAGTAAACCACTGTCCATAAACCTGACCACCGGATGTATCCCATCTTGTTCCAATATTGGCATCTAAGGCTTTATATGCATTTCCGTTATTAGCAGAAGCAGAAGCTACCCAACCTGAACGTGAAATATTTGACAGTAAGCCATCAGATGAAAGAGATGCATAAGCACTCTGGTTACTATCCCATAATTTAAAGGATGTTGTGGCATTGTCTCTGTTGTTTACAGTGGAACCACTTATGGAAATATGTGATTCGCTTCCTGAATTTACAAAACCATTTCCATTCTGATTTAAGTTAGAAGAAATGATATTTGCATTACTTCCAGACATACTTGCAAAAGTATTCTGACCAGGATTCTGGAAGTGGGCACCAACTAAATTCAATGTTGTGTTTGAAGAAGGCTGTGCATTAATGCCATAATATGCCTGTCCCCAATAATCTGAGTTGTACAGGTTTAAAGTAATACCTGAATTACTATCAAGATAGTAGTATGATGTATCGTTTGTTACGTTGCTAAGGGCAACAACCTGTGAATTATATAAATCGAAACTCTTGTTTGTTCCGGCACCGGCATAAATTGAATTACTTGAACCATCAATACCCATACCCATTGATGAACCGGACGGACCACCATTTCCTTCGTTCTGAAGCACTAAACCATGGGCTGAACCATAGTGGAAATCATTATAAAGAATTTCGTTTGTACAATCTCCTAAAATAAGGAAATCTAAATATTTAAGTCCATAACTGTATAATGGAGCATTACTTACACCGTTAGGCATATTGGTAAAGCTTCCGAATTTGCTTTCATTACCACATGCATAAACGATAACGTTAAACATAAGGTTGAATAATTTTCCGTTTTTACAGTTGTTACCAACTTTAACACCTACGTTAAAACAGTGACCGCCTAAGAAATCAACGTAATGGTTGTCACACTTATATGTAAATAAATCAAGTGCCTTATAAGAAGCTCTTACTGATGAGTTAATAACATAAATGTTAGCTCCCTGTCCCTGAATAGTATAAGGATATTCAGCAGGCATCCATGATTCAGAACCATCAAATACCTGTTCAGGGTAATCAACTACGATACCTCTAAGTCCGGCATTAGCTTTAAGGTTAATGAAACATGAGCCGTTAGGATTGTTTCTGTTTTCGTATGCTTCTAATATAGTTCCTGAACCGTGAGGTACTGTCTGTAAATCAACATTTCCTCTTAATTCAACATTTGAAGGTACATCTAAATGACCTCTTACCTTATATTTTCCATTTGGAATAAATACAATACCGCCACCATCTGCTGAAGCCTGATTTAAGGCTGCCTGAATAGCAGAAGTATTATCGTTAGAAGAGGTGCTTGCATTGTATGGTGCTTTTGTTACATCATATAATACATATCTGTTTGGCACATGGAAATCAAATGATATTTCAGGAAAATCTTCAACACTTGTTATATCAGCTTTATCTGAAAATGTGATTTCATAAATTGAATTATTAGAAATGCTTCTTCCGTTTTTAAATGAACATCCCTTTATGATTCCACGACCCGATAATCCAAAGTATAGCTGTGGAGCTAAGTTGTTAAACTCACAACTGTTAGCTGTAAGGGTACCACCGTTAATTGATACCTGACCTGATTTAACGTTTGACTTGTTAAAAATCACCTTGGTATTTGATGTGGTAGAAGTTCTAAGAGCATACTTTGATGCAGCAATTGTTGTGTCGAAGAACTGGGCAACATCAGAAGTACCATCACCTAAGCTGATACCTGTTTCACAGTTAGTAAGTTTGATTTTATCAAATAAGATACCAACGCTGTTTGTAGCATTAATCATGATACCTGTCTTACAATTTTTTATGTTGAAATTGTAATGGTGACCGTTAGGAGTTGCATTGTCATCGGCTGAAAGTGTTTTTTCACAATCATATCCACACATATAACCATCAATGTTAATGTTACATGTGTATGACCAGTCGTTTCGTCTCATAACAATACCGGTTGATTTTTCCTTCATGTAAGACTCGAAAGAAGTCTTGTTTGATGGAGCGTTTGAAAGACCTGAGTTTGTCCAGTAATCAGGTGAAAAGTGAACTCCGTCAATTCGTCCAACATCGGCAATTTTGTCAATTTCAATACCTTTGTAAAGAGTTGTTCCGTACAAATTGTAAACAACAGGAGAAGCTCCACCGTTATCATAATTGAAAAGAATACCTATGTATGAGTTGACTAAAGTTACGTTTCTTGTGTTACAATACTCGTTTCCGAAGTAATTGTTTAAACCATATCTGATAGTAGGAGAATATGGTACAACATTATTCGCATCCTGCTCAGGATACCATATTGCAAGATCCATAACACCTGTTTCAGGTGCCATTTCGATGAATGGCGTAGAACGTTCATTGCCGTTTTTTCCTGTATACGCCATAAGTAAGGTTCCTTCAGGTAATGCACTGTTTTTTGATGGCTTTGTCCAGTCACCACGTAAAGTTACACCCTTTGGAATAGTAAGGTTTCCTTTTATAACGTATTTTCCGGTTGGTACATATAAGGTACCTCCGCCTAAATTGCCAAGCTTATTAAGCAATTTCTGGAAAATATTGGTGTTATCGGTAACGCCGTCGCTTACCGCACCAAAATCCTTTACGTTATAGGAATAAATAAATGTGTCGGATTTATCAACTGTGTATTTCAGTGTGTAATCCGGTGCCGGGATATTGTTAATATCCGCAGCATTTGTGCTTACTGCAGGCAGGACAAACAATGCCATTGTAAGCGCGAGAAATAGTGCTTTGAATGTTGACTTCATTGCATAAAACCCCCTCATAAAATATAATAATAAAATACTGCTGTATAATGAAAAAAACATCACATTATACAACACAGCAATATAATTATAAAAAAGTTATGTAAAAGTTGCAATGTTAAAATACAAATGCCTAAAGTTTTTTGTGAGATTTACATAAATTTTATTCTCCTTAATTCATCCTGAAGCTTTCCAACATAACTGCTTAGTTGTTCACACTGTCTGGAAAGCTGTTTTTTTGTATATTTAAGATTAGATATTTCCATGTTTTTTTCATAAATCTGCTTTTGACATTTAATTAGTTCACTGCTTTTTTCCGATAATGAATCTTTTAATTGTTCAATGGTTTCGTTAGCAGCTAAATTCACATTGTCAGGTCCGTTTTTTGTAATTGTTGTAATGGTTCCGTTTTTACTTAAGTAGTAGCAGTCATTTTGCAAAATGATATAGGTTTTCCTGTTAGAGCTTACCACATCGAAGTCATTATAATTTTTAATGTTACGCTTAATGAGACATGTATGGTTTGGTGCAGAGCAAAGCAGATAATAAACATCACAGAAATTGCTATGGTTATTGTGAGTACAATAAAATATGTAAAGTTCATTTTCGCACATTATAGGTGAAACATTTACAATAGTACGCCCGTTTTTGCTGTCTTCTAAAGGAATGGATAAAAACTCCATAAAATGATTCCCCGACAAGGTTGCAGTTTTTATTTTATTGTCGGTGGATATATAGAAGGCGTATTTTTTATTACCATCATAAATTCTAAAGTCATCTTTTACGTCATTAAAAATAATCCCCTCAGGGTGGATATGTCCTCTAATTGCCGTATACATATATACGTTATGTCCGTTGTGGTAAAGTATAGCCGGCTGACCGTTGTCAAATGCAAGAATTTTGTACATAGTATCCTCCTTTAGTTTTACCTTAATAAATATTATTTTTCGGATTAAAATAGAACAAAATTAAAAAATTAGTTTAAAAATATAGAAGGTTATGGTAAAGTAATAAGGGAAAAAATCGGCTTAAGTGTCGTTTGATTATAAATATATGGAGGTTTTATTATGTTTTCATTTGATGAAATTAAAAATGCAGATGCAGAAGTTGCTAAAGCAATGGAAGATGAACTTGGAAGACAGCGTTCACATCTTGAACTTATTGCTTCTGAAAATCTTGTAAGCAAAGGTGTAATGGCAGCTATGGGAAGCCACCTTACAAACAAATATGCAGAAGGATATCCGGGAAAGAGATATTACGGCGGATGTGAATACGTTGATGTAGTGGAAGAATTGGCAAGAGAAAGAGCTAAGAAATTATTTGGATGTACATACGCCAATGTTCAGCCTCATTCAGGTGCACAGGCAAATATGGCTGTATTTTTCGCATTGGTAAAACCGGGAGAAAGGGTTATGGGTATGAGTCTTGATGCTGGCGGACACCTTACCCATGGTTCACCTGTAAATATGTCAGGAACATATTTTGACGTAGTATCATACGGCGTAGATGAGAATGGATTTATAGATTACGACGAAGTAAGAAGAATAGCACTTGAAGCTAAGCCAAAGCTTATTGTGGCAGGTGCAAGTGCTTATCCAAGAAAGATAGATTTCAAGAAATTCAGAGAGATTGCAGATGAAGTGGGAGCATATTTAATGGTAGATATGGCACACATTGCAGGTCTTGTGGCAGGTGGTCAGCATATGAGCCCTATTCCTTATGCGCATGTTACTACAACAACTACCCATAAGACATTAAGAGGACCTAGAGGCGGACTTATTCTCTCAAGTGAAGAGTTTGCTTTAGAACATAAATTAAACAAAGCAGTATTCCCTGGTATTCAGGGTGGACCTTTGATGCATGTTATAGCTGCAAAGGCAGTTTGCCTTAAGGAAGCATTATCTCCTGAATTTAAGGTATATGCAAAGAATATTGTAGATAATGCCCAGGCATTGGCAAAAGGTCTTACTGACAGAGGTTTTGACCTTGTATCAGGTGGTACCGATAACCACTTAATGTTAGTTGACTTAAGAAGCAAGAATATTACAGGTAAAGAATTTGAAATAGCTCTTGATGCCGCAAACATTACATGTAATAAAAATGCCATTCCGAATGACCCTCAGAAGCCGGGTATTACCAGTGGTGTCAGAATTGGAACACCTGCTGTAACTACAAGAGGCTTAAATACAGAGGATATGGATGTTATTGCAGAGTGTATGGCTGATATTGCAAGTGATTTAAAAGGTAATTGCGAAAAGGTTAAGGCAAAGGTTAAGACATTAACAGACAAGTATCCGTTATATGAATAAGATTCATATTTTTGGAAATAATTACACATATGAAGAGTGTAATTAACAGAGATTTTATAAAATGTGGAATAACAGGCTGGTGTATTGAGGTACTCTTTACATCAGCCTCTTGTTTTAAAGAAAAAAATTATAAACTTATAGGAAAGACATCCATATGGATGTTTCCAATATATGGTATGGCATCAGTGATTAAGCCAATTAGTAAAAAACTTAAAGCTTATAATAAACCAATGGTGGAAAGGGGAGCAGTTTATACAGCAGGAATATTTCTGGTGGAATTTGTGTCAGGAATCCTGTTAAAGAAAAGTAACAATTGTCCGTGGGATTATAGCAGTGCGAAATATAATATAAAAGGAGTTGTTCGGTTAGACTATGCTCCGTTATGGTTTGTAATGGGGCTGATATATGAAAAAATCCTTAGCAAAGATTAGGTTTTGCTAAGGATTTCTAGTATAAATAGTTTTTATTTGTAAAAGTCTATTATTTTATCTAACTTAGAAGTCATTCCCGTAAAAAGCATATCTACAAGAGTAACGGCAACCATTGATTCCACCACAACCACTGCACGGGGAACAATAATCGGGTCATGACGGCCTTTTATGTTAATATCAATGTTTTCACCGGATTTATTAATGGTTTGTTGAGTTCTTGCGATAGATGGTGTAGGTTTAACTGCTGCACGTACCACAATAGAAGAGCCATCACTCATTCCACCTAAAATTCCACCGGCGTGATTAGATGTCTTGGAAATAACACCGTTTTCAATGCTGAATCCATCATTATCCGTTGAGCCTGACATTTTGGCAACTTCAAAACCGTCACCTATTTCAATGCCTTTAATGGCACCGATGGACATAATGGCTTTGGAAATATTAGCATCAAGCTTGTCAAATACAGGTTCGCCAATTCCCGCTGGCATATTGTTTACAATACATTCAATTATTCCACCACATGAATCCATTTCAGCCATTTTTTCGCCCAAAATTTTTTCAGCTGCTTTTGCAGCATCTGAATCAGGCATATAAACAGGATTTTTCTCAATTTCATCTTTGTTAAATTTTTTGTAATCTATTTCAACATTGCCAATACTCTTAGAATATGTAAGAATCTCAATGCCAAGCTTCTCAAGAATTTTTGAGGCAATGGCACCGGCAGCAACACGTCCGATGGTTTCGCGACCGGAGGAACGTCCACCACCACGATAATCCCTAAATCCGTACTTGGCATCAAATGTATAATCTGCATGTCCCGGTCTGTAATATGAAGCAATATCACTATAATCCGCAGAATGATGGTCTTTATTTTTTACAATCATTGAAATAGGTGTACCGGTTGTTTTTCCTTCAAATACACCTGAAAGTATTTCAACCTTATCATCTTCTTTTCGCTGGGTTGTATATTTTGACTGACCGGGTTTTCTTCTATTTAAAAACTTCTGTATGTCATCTTCGTTTAATTCAAGTCCCGCAGGACATCCATCTACAACAACACCTAATGCCTTGCCGTGGGATTCACCCCATGTTGTAATTTTGAAAATATTTCCGTATGTTGAACCAGCCATATAGCAAGTCTCCTTTCCGTAAAATCGCCTATAACAGTATAACAATATCCTCAAACAGGTGTCAACTTAATGTTTGACCGGAAAATACATTTTGGGTTTGTTTACATATTGAAAATATATCAAAATAATGTTATAAAATATAAATGTACGCATTTTTGAGTATAATATAATAAAGCAGGTATAATATGTTTAAAGTTCTAGCAAAAGATGGGGCAGCAAAGTACGGTAGGTTTGAAACGGTGCATGGCACTATTGAAACTCCTGTATTTATGAACGTAGGTACGGCAGGAGCCATAAAAGGTGCAGTAGCTGCAGAAGATTTAAAGGAAATAAAGACACAGGTGGAATTATCTAACACTTATCACCTTCATGTAAGACCGGGAGATAAGATAGTTAAGCAGCTTGGGGGCTTACACAGGTTTATGAATTGGGATAAGCCCATACTTACAGACTCAGGTGGATTTCAGGTTTTTTCTCTGGCTGGTCTTAGAAAAATAAAAGAAGAAGGAGTTTATTTTAACTCTCATGTAGATGGAAGAAAGATTTTTATGGGTCCGGAAGAAAGTATGCAGATTCAGTCAAATCTTGCATCAACCATAGCCATGGCATTTGATGAATGTCCTTCCAGTGTGGCTTCAAGAGACTATATTGAAAATTCAGTTGCACGAACTGCAAGATGGCTTAAAAGATGCAGAAAGGAAATGAATCGTTTAAACGGTCTTGAGGATACAATAAACAAAAATCAGATGCTTTTTGGAATCAACCAAGGGGGGATATATGATGATGTCCGTATTGAGCATGCAAAAGCCATCTCTGATATTGATTTAGATGGTTATGCCATAGGCGGTCTGGCAGTTGGGGAAAGTCACGCGGAAATGTACCGTATTATTGAAAAGGTAGTTCCATATCTTCCGGGAGACAAGCCGGTTTATCTTATGGGTGTAGGAACACCGGCTAATATATTAGAGGCAGTTGAGAGGGGAGTTGACTTTTTCGATTGTGTATATCCTTCAAGAAACGGAAGACATGGTCATGTTTATACTAATGCAGGAAAGCTCAATTTGTTTAATGCAAAGTATGAGACTGATGACAGACCGATAGAGGAAGGATGTCAGTGTCCGGCATGTAAATATCATACAAGAGCATATATCAGACATTTACTTAAAGCTAAAGAAATGTTGGGAATGCGTTTGTGTGTATTGCATAATTTATATTTTTATAATACAATGATGGAGGAAATCAGAGAGGCTATAAAAGCCGGAAGATACAGTGAGTATAAAAATAATAAACTGGAAGGTTTTAAAGAAAACGACAAGAATTAGGAGGTAGGTTTTATGCCAGTTTTAGTAGCAGCAGGTTCAGGCTCAAGTCAGGGAATACTTATAATGATTGCATATGTTGTAATTATTATTGGATTTATGTATTTTATCGCTATCAGACCACAGAAGAAACAGGAAAAAAAGCAGAAAGCTTTAATGGATAGTGTTGAAATCGGTGATAGTGTTTTAACCACAAGCGGATTCTACGGAATGATTATTGATGTTCAGGAAGAAACAGTTATTGTTGAGTTTGGTGGAAACAAAAACTGCAGAATACCAATGCAGAAGGCAGCAATAGTTGACGTGGAAAAAGCAGAAGCATAATATTTTAAACATGCGGGTTATAATCTAGGTTTTTAGATTTGATATTGGAAGGAATATCTGAAATCAGGGTTTCAGATGTTCCTTCTTTTTATAGTTATATATTTACGGCAAAACTTAACTAAAATATACGATTTTTTCACAGTAAAAATAATCAATAAAACTGATTAAGATATATGTGTTGAAAAATGAGTTTATTTGGGTTATAATTTATGAGTTAATGTGGATTTTTATAATTAGAAATTAAATACACTGATTATACATAGAAATTAATTATATCCACTAGAAACTATAAGGAAAAGAGGATGCATAATGAATTTTAATGTTGCAGTAATTCCAGGAGATGGAATCGGACCGGAAATTGTTACAGAAGCACAGAAGGTTCTTAATGCTGTCGGGGAAAAGTTTGGACATAGTTTCCAATACACGGAAGTTGATATGGGTGGCATATCTATAGACAAATATGGTGTCCCTCTTACAGAGGATGCACTTGAGACAGCAAAGAAAAGTGATGCGGTATTATTAGGTGCCGTGGGTGGAGTCGTCGGTAAAGACAGTTGGTATGAACTACCACCTAATTTAAGACCGGAGGCAGGGCTTCTTGCAATTAGAAAAGGTTTGAATCTTTTTGCTAATTTAAGACCGGCTTATCTTTACAAAGAATTGAAGGGTGCATGTCCGTTAAAGGAAGAAGTGGCAGATGCAGGCTTTGATATGATTATTGTAAGAGAGCTTACAGGCGGACTTTATTTTGGCGAAAGAAAAACAGAGGAAGTTGATGGGGTTCTTACGGCAACAGATACTTTGACATATAACGAAAATGAAATAAGAAGAATTGCTAAAAAAGCTTTTGACATTGCAATGAAGAGAAGAAAGAATGTCATAAGCGTTGATAAATCTAATGTATTGGACAGTTCAAGATTGTGGGACAAAATTGTAAACGAAGTGGCAAAGGATTATCCTGAAGTTACCCTTACCCATATGTTGGTAGATAACTGTGCAATGCAGCTGGTAAAAAATCCGGCACAGTTTGATGTGGTAGTTACTGAAAATATGTTTGGTGACATTTTATCAGATGAGGCAAGTATGATAACAGGTTCCATAGGAATGTTATCATCAGCAAGTCTTAGAGAGGATAAGTTCGGACTTTACGAACCAAGTCATGGAGCAGCACCGGATATAGCAGGACAGAACAAGGCAAATCCTATAGCTACAGTTCTTTCAGCAGCTATGATGCTTAGATATTCCTTTGATTTGGATGAGGAAGCTGATGCAGTGGAAAAGGCAGTGGAAAAGGTTCTTGAAGATAATATCAGAACAATTGATATTATGTCAGATGGCATGACACTGGTAGGCTGTAAGGAAATGGGCAATGAAATCGTAAAGAGAATTTAAATTTCAGGAGGTTTATTATGAAGAGTGATTCAGTAAAAAAAGGAATACAGCAGGCACCACACAGGTCATTGTTTAATGCTCTCGGTATGACAGAGGAAGAGCTTTCAAGACCTTTGGTTGGTATTGTTTGTTCATATAATGAAATTGTTCCGGGACATATGAATCTGGACAAAATAGCACAGGCAGTTAAAATGGGAGTTGCCATGGCAGGTGGTACTCCAATTATGTTCCCGGCTATTGCTGTTTGCGATGGTATTGCTATGGGACATGAGGGAATGAAATATTCTCTCGTAACAAGAGATTTAATTGCAGATTCAACTGAATGTATGGCTAAAGCCCATCAGTTTGATGCATTGGTAATGATTCCTAACTGTGACAAAAACGTACCGGGACTTTTAATGGCAGCTGCCAGAGTTAATGTTCCAACAGTATTTGTTTCAGGTGGACCAATGCTTGCAGGACATGTACATGGTCAGAAGAGAAGTCTTTCATCAATGTTTGAAGCGGTTGGTGCTAATGCTGCCGGTAAAATGACTCTTGATGACGTAAGAGAATTTGAGGAAAAGGTATGTCCTACATGTGGTTCATGTTCAGGAATGTATACAGCTAACTCAATGAACTGCTTAACAGAAGCACTGGGTATGGGACTTAAAGGAAATGGAACCATTCCGGCAGTTTATTCTGAGAGACTTAAACTTGCAAAACATGCAGGTATGGCTGTAATGGAAATGGTAAGAAAAGATATCAGACCAAGAGATATTATGACAAAAGATGCAATTCTCAATGCATTAACAGTAGATATGGCACTGGGATGCTCAACAAACAGTATGTTACATCTTCCGGCAATTGCCCATGAAATAGGATTTGATTTTGATATTTCATTTGCTAATGAAATCAGTGCTAAGACACCTAACTTATGTCATTTGGCTCCTGCAGGTCCTACATATATGGAAGACCTTAACGAAGCCGGTGGTGTTTACGCAGTTATGAATGAGTTAAGTGAACTTGGTTTATTACATGAAGATTGTATGACAGTTACAGGAAAGACTGTTGGAGAGAATATTAAGGGCTGCGTAAATAAGAACCCTGAGGTTATAAGGCCGTTAGACAATCCATATAGTAAAACAGGTGGTCTTGCAGTTCTTAAGGGAAATCTTGCACCTGATGGTTCAGTTGTTAAACGTTCAGCAGTTGCAGACTCAATGATGGTACATGAAGGACCGGCAAGAGTGTTTGAATGTGAGGAAGATGCTATTGCAGCAATTAAAGGTGGAAAAATTGTTGATGGTGATGTTGTTGTTATCAGATATGAAGGACCTAAGGGTGGCCCTGGTATGAGAGAGATGTTAAATCCTACATCAGCTATTGCAGGTATGGGTCTTGGTGAGACAGTTGCTCTTATTACAGACGGCAGATTTTCAGGTGCTTCAAGAGGAGCTTCCATTGGACACGTATCACCTGAGGCAGCTGTAGGCGGACCTATAGCATTAGTTGAAGAGGGAGATATTATTAAGATAAATATTCCTGAAATGACACTTAATGTAGATGTTTCAGATGAAGAAATGGCAAAGAGAAAAGAAAAATGGCAGCCTAGAGAGCCAAAGGTAACTACAGGCTATTTAGCAAGATACGCTTCTATGGTTACATCAGGCAATAAGGGAGCTACATTAGAGATAAATAAATAAAGCGGAAGAGAGGAAATACTATGATATTAAATGGTTCACAAATTGTTATAGAATGTCTTAAAGAACAGGGTGTTGATACAGTATTCGGTTATCCGGGAGGAACTATTTTAAATATTTACGATGAGCTTTACAAGAACTCAGATGATATAAATCACATCCTTGTATCCCATGAACAGGGTGCAGCCCATGCTGCTGACGGATATGCCCGTTCAACAGGTAAGGTTGGAGTTTGTATGGCAACATCAGGTCCGGGAGCAACAAATCTTGTTACAGGTATTGCAACAGCATATATGGATTCTGTTCCACTGGTAGCTATTACAGCTAACGTTGCAAAATCAGGTCTTGGAAAGGATTCATTCCAGGAAATAGATATTGTTGGTGCAACAATGCCTATTACAAAGCATAACTTTATTGTAAAGGAAATTGAGGATTTAGCACCTACACTTAGGAAAGCATTTAAAATTGCTAAGAGCGGAAGACCGGGCCCTGTACTTGTAGATATTACAAAGGATGTTACAGCTAACAAGATTGATTTTGAAAGTAAGAAGCCTGAAGAAATAAAGAGATATTCAGATATGATTACTGAAGATGATTTAAATACAGTTGCAGAAATGATTGCAGCTTCTAAGAAACCGTTTATTTTAGTTGGCGGTGGTGCCGTAATATCTGAAGCAGATAAGGAAGTAAGAGAATTTGCTCAATTGGTTGACGCACCTGTATGTGACACACTTATGGGTAAAGGTGTTATTGAGGGAACTAATAAGAGATATACAGGTATGATTGGTATGCATGGAACAAAGACATCAAACTTTGGTGTTACTGAATGTGATTTACTGTTAGTTCTTGGAGCGAGATTTAGCGACAGAGTTACAGGTAATGCAAAGAAGTTTGCTAATAATGCCAGTGTTGTACATATTGATGTGGATCCGTCAGAGATTAATAAAAATATTAAGGCTGATGCCAGCATTATAGGTGACATTAAGGAAGTTCTCGTAAGACTCAATAAATTAGTTACTCCACAGAATCATGAAGACTGGATGAAGCATATAGAGGAAATGAAAGAAAAATATCCTCTTGATTTAGATAAGTCGAAACTTACAGGTCCGGCAGTTATTGATTCTTTGTACAACATTACAAAGGGAGATGCTATTATTACAACAGATGTTGGACAGCATCAGATGTGGGCAGCACAGTTTTATAAATATAGCAGACCAAGACAGCTTATTACATCCGGTGGACTTGGTACCATGGGATATGGTGTTGGCGCTTGTATAGGTTCAAAAATGGGCAACAAAGACAAGATTTGCGTAAATATCGCAGGTGACGGTTGCTTTAGAATGAATATGAACGAAATTGCCACAGCAACAAGATATAACATTCCAATTATTCAGATTGTAATTAACAATCACGTTTTGGGAATGGTTAGACAGTGGCAGACATTATTCTACGGAAAGAGATATTCTAATACAGTTCTTAATGATGCAGTTGATTTCGTAAAGATTTCAGAAGGTATGGGAGCTAAGGCTTACCGTGTAACAACTGTAGATGAATTTGAAAAGGCATTGAAGGAAGCTATCGAATTAAACATCCCTTGTGTAATTGATGCACAGATAGATGAAGACGATAAGGTATTTCCAATGGTTCCTGCTAATACAGCTATCAGTGAGGCATTCTCTGAAGAGGATTTAGCAGCAAGAGGATATGATTGTTAAATATATAATATAAATTAGGAGGCAAATAAAAAATGAGCAGAGTATATAATTTCTCAGCAGGTCCGGCAGTATTACCGGAAGAAGTATTGAAAGAAGCAGCAGATGAAATGCTTGATTACAAGGGATGTGGAATGAGCGTAATGGAAATGAGCCATCGTTCAAAAATGTTCCAGCAGATTATTGATGAAGCAGAACAGGATATTAGAGATTTAATGAATATTCCTGATAACTATAAGGTATTATTCCTTCAGGGAGGAGCTTCACAGCAGTTTGCTGCAGTTCCTATGAATTTAAAGAAAAATGGTAAGGCAGCATATATTATCACAGGTCAGTGGGCAAAGAAAGCAGCTGCAGAGGCTGAAAAATTTCTTGAGGTAAAGAGAGTTGCTTCATCAGCTGATAAGACATTCTCATATATTCCTGATTGCAGTGACTTGGATATTGATGATGATGTAGATTACGTTTATATTTGTGAGAACAATACAATTTATGGTACAAAATATCATGAATTACCAAATACAAAGGGACATACATTAGTAGCTGATGTATCATCATGTTTCCTTTCAGAGCCGGTTGATGTTACAAAGTATGGCGTTATTTATGGTGGTGTTCAGAAGAACGTAGGACCTGCAGGTGTTGTTATTGCAATTATTAGGGAAGATTTAATTCCTGAGGAAGTTGACAGTACTGTACCAACTATGCTGGCATGGAAGACACAGGCAGATGCAGGCTCACTTTACAATACACCTCCTTGCTATGGAATTTATATCTGTGGTAAGGTATTTAAGTGGATTAAGAAAATGGGTGGTCTTGAAGCAATGAAGAAGCATAACGAAGAAAAGGCTAAAATTCTTTATGATTTCTTAGATAACAGCAAGTTATTTAAGGGAACAGTAGTTCCAAAAGACCGTTCATTAATGAATGTTCCTTTTGTAACAGGAAACGAAGAATTAGACGCAAAATTTGTTGCAGAAGCTAAGGCTGCAGGACTTGAAAATCTTAAGGGACATAGAACTGTAGGTGGAATGAGAGCAAGTATTTATAATGCTATGCCTATTGAAGGTGTTAAGGCTTTGGTAGAATTTATGGATAAATTTGAAAAAGAGAATATGTAATTTAATATATTGCAGCATGGCTTTTTAGGTTATGCTGCAGATTATAATATAAAATAAGGAGCAGAGAAATGACAAAAGTAAATTGTTTAAATCCTATTTCTAAATTAGGAACAGATTTATTTAGCGATAATTATGAAATGACAGATGATTTTGCACAGGCTGATGTAGCTTTGGTAAGAAGTGCGGCAATGCATGATTTAGATTTACCGGAAAGCCTTATGGCAGTAGCAAGAGCAGGTGCAGGAGTTAATAACATTCCCCTTGATAAGTGTGCTGAAAAGGGTATTGTTGTATTTAACACACCTGGAGCAAATGCTAACGGAGTAAAGGAATTAGTTCTTTGTGGAATGCTTCTTGCTTCAAGAGATATAATCGGAGGTAACAAGTGGGTAAGCGATAACAAGGAAGATGAAAACATTAACAAGACAATGGAAAAGGCAAAGAAGAATTTTGCCGGAAATGAAATTAAAGGTAAAAAGCTTGGTGTTATTGGTCTTGGAGCAATCGGAAGATTAGTAGCAAATATGGCTGTTTCACTGGGAATGGAAGTATATGGAACAGACCCTTATCTTTCAGTTGAAAGTGCATTAAGCCTTAAGAGAGCAGTTAATCTTGTAAATACAAGAGAAGAAATTTTTAAGACATGTGATTTTATTACAGTTCACACACCTCTTCTTGATGATACAAAGGAAATGATTAATAAAGACACAATTGCCATGATGAAGGATGGTGTTGTTGTTCTTAACTTTGCAAGAGATTTACTTGTATGTGATGATGATATGGCTGAGGCAATTAAGTCAGGTAAGGTTAAAAAATACGTTACAGATTTCCCTAATGCAAAGACAGCTAATATGGATGGCGTAATTGCAACTCCTCACCTTGGAGCATCAACAGAAGAATCAGAAGACAACTGCGCTGTAATGGCAGTAAATGAAATCATGGATTTCGTTGAAAACGGAAATATTACAAATTCAGTAAACTATCCTGCAGCAACTCTTGGTGTATGTGATAAGACAGCCAGAATTACTATTTGTCATAAAAACGTACCAAACATGATTGGTCAGCTTACATCTGTAGTAGCAGGTGAAAACATTAACGTGGCAGATATGGTAGATAAGTCAAGAGGAGACTTTGCGTACGCAATTATTGATTTAGACCACCCTGTAACAGATGCTTTAATTGAAAAATTAAATGCAGTTGAAGGTGTAATTAAGGTAAGAGTAGTTAAATAATTTATTTTTAATAATTTACTGATATAATGAGGCTGTTGTATAATAGCCTCATTATTGATTTTATGGAGAGTATTATGGAATTTTTATTAGCAGCCGATAATGTGGCAGATGAATTAGATGCTGAAAAAATCAGCCAGGATGTAAGCAGATTAGCCAAATTTACAGATAGCATGGTGGACAAGCTTATTAATTTCGGATTTAGCATACTAGTTGCAATTATAATATTTGTAATTGGAAAAATTATAATTAAGTTTGTCCGGAAATTTGTTAAAAAGTTACTTCTTAAGTCTACAGTGGATTTGGGAGTTGTAAAATTTATTGACTCAATAATAAAAGTTGTGGGTTATGTTATGGTTTTAATCATTATATGTGGTGAAATCGGCATCCAGACAACATCTTTTATTACCCTTTTAGGAACAGGTGGATTATCCATAGGTCTGGCACTTCAGGGAAGCCTTGCCAACTTTGCAGGTGGCGTACTTATTTTGGTTTCAAAACCATTTATAATAGGGGATTATGTACAAATATGTGGTGAAGAAGGTATTGTTAAGAAAATTGACATTATATATACAACATTGGTTAAATATGACAACAGAATTATAAAATGTCCTAACGGTGAAGTGGCAAATAATACTATTATTAATTATTCCAATGAAGACGGCAGACGTGTAGACGTAAAGTTTTCAGTTCACTATGACAGCGACCTTGCTAATGTTAAAAATGTTGTACGGGATATTATATCAAAATGCCCATATACACTAAAGGACAGGTCTAATGATGTGGCAATTACCAAATTAGATGACAGTGCCATAGCATTAGAGGCAAGAGTATGGGTGGAAACAAAGGATTACTGGCAGGCATATGACTATTTAAATGAACATATCAAAACAGGTCTTGATGAAAAAGACATTGTTATACCTTATAATCAGTTAGACGTGCATATTTCAAATAAGTAGACGAGGAGGAAACACTTGCTATGGTTTTAATTGTATGTTTGGATTTAAATAACGGTATGTATTTTAATAACAGAAGACAAAGCCGGGATAGAGAAGTAATTAAGGATATAGCCTTTATTACTAAAAACAATAATTTAATAATGACTGAATATTCTCATAAATTATTTGAAAATGAATGTGAAAACATAGTTATAACTGATGATTTTGAAGGGCAATATTTGGAAAATGACTTTTGTTTTGTGGAAAACGAAGATGTTCAGTTAGAAAATATAAAGAAAATAATTGTTTACAGATGGGACAAAGTATATCCGTCAGATTATTGCCTCAATTTAGAAGGCTACCATTTAACGTCTACTTTGGAATTTAAGGGATATTCCCATGAAAAAATAGTTAAAGAGGTGTATTTGAGGAATGAAGAATAAATTTAAAGGTTTACTGGTATATTTAACACTTATTGCTTTATTGTTTTCAGGATGTAGTCAGGATATATCCACTTACTCAGACAATACAGAGGTAACTCAGGCAGTTACTAAGAGCAACAGTGCCACTAAAAGTGATTCTAAGAAGCCAAAGAAAAAAAGTGGCAAAAACACATCGTCGAAAAAGAATAAAAGTAGTAAAAGGACAACTAAGAGCAGCAAATCGTCATTTAGCTATAAAAGTGTTCCAAAATATAAAGACAAACCATATGTTGCAATTAACAACAACGAGCCATTTTTTAAAAAGAATGAATTAAAGGGAAAGTCCTTTGAAAAGTATTCAAAGCTTGATTATCTGGGAAGATGTGGAGTGGCTGAGGCATCTGTTGGAACAGACTTAATGCCTAGTGAAAAGAGAGGCTCCATAAGTCAGGTAAAGCCCACAGGCTGGCATTCGGTTAGATATAATTTTGTTGACGGAAAATCTCTGTACAACCGATGTCATTTAATCGGATACCAGTTATCAGGAGAAAATGCCAACGAGAGAAACCTTATTACGGGAACCAGATATTTAAATGTTGATGGTATGCTTCCTTTTGAAAATATGGTGGCAGATTATGTAAAAGAAACCAAAAATCACGTAATGTATAGGGTTACTCCTGTGTTTGGTGGAAATGAATTGGTGGCAAGAGGTGTCTTAATGGAAGGATATTCTGTCGAGGATGATGGAGACGGAATATGTTTTAACGTATTTTGCTATAATGTTCAGCCAAAGGTAAAAATAAACTATGCTACAGGGGAAAGCAGTGGCTCAGGGGAAATTAAGACAGCACAAAATGGAAACAGTAAAAATACCACTTCAAAAGGTGGAACATCAAAAAATCAAACATCTAATGAGAATCAGGATGATTCAAAGTATGATTATATTTTAAACATGAATACACATAAGTTCCATTTGCCGGGATGTAGAGGTGTTAAGCAAATGAGTGAGGCAAATAAAGGCAAATATAAAGGCTCTAGAGAAGAAGTGATAGAACAGGGGTATGAACCGTGTAAAATATGTAACCCTTAGAATGACTTAGACTATAGATATGATTTAGAAACAGGTGTTACCTTGGCGTTAAGGTAATGCCTGTTTTAGTATGAAATATTTGATAATGTTACAAGAAAGATACAATTTTGAAATATAATTTTTTGTATTAATATAGGTTAACATTGCCTTTTTAAGGCTTGATTGATTCATGGAGGGAGTTATGGAAATATTAACTTTTCTTTTTTGGAGGTTGTTTATACTTAAAGCAACGGCATCCATTTTGGGAGGCTTGTATTTATGCATAAAGGGGAACAAAATTTCAACAGTAACAATACAAAAAATGTTTTCAGGTTATTGTGGAGTAATATTTGGTTCATTGATTATGTTTTTACTTAACCCAAATGCCATTCTTATGATTTTTGGTTGTGTAATAGGTTATTTCATATTTTTTCTGACTGATAAAATTTTTAAAAATAATGGAATGTTTCTGGTATCGTTTGTGTGTGTTATGGAATGGGGATATATTATACCCACAAGTATCATTTTTCATAATGCTGAAAGATTAAAAAACAGCATACACATAATATCAGATAAAGACAGAAGTTATGTTGAAAAATATTTTATGGGAGATAATTATGCAATTTGGGACAAATGTTTTTTCATGGCAGTTTTGATTGGTCTAATAGCTGCTGTTGTCATGGCACTGGTTGTAAAAAACAGGAAAATATTAAATTTTATGATGTTATTAATAGGTTCAGTTCAACTTTTTGGAAGCATTTTCTCGGTTTCAAATTACTTTGACAGAAGGGTAACTGATTGGGAAGTAGTATACATTCCATATATGAACATCCACTTTGAAAACAATGGGATTTATCTGGGATGGTCAATCATTATGACTGCCATAATATTTTATTGGATTCAGAAAAAGGTGGACAAATCAAACAATAATATAGATTAAAAATATACATACTAAAAATCTCCTGTTACAGGATAGCCTGACAGGAGATTTTTGTGTACGGATTTATTTGTTTAAATATTCTTTATATACCTTAATTACCTTTTTCATTGCGTCAGGTCCCGGAGCACCGATAGTTGTTCGCTTGTTTACGCATGTCTCTAAGCTGATGGAATTGTATATATCATCTTCAAAAACAGGACTGATTGCCTTATATTCGTCTAAAGTCATATCGTCTAAGGCAATTTTCTTTTCTTCACAGAAAAGAACTAACTGACCTACAATTCCGTGGGCATCTCTAAAAGGAACACCATGATTTACAAGGTAGTCAGCAGCATCTGTGGCATTAGTAAATCCATGTTTGGTGCTGGCTTCCATAATATCTTTATTGAAAGTCATTGTGTCAATCATTCCTGTAAATAAAACAATACAGCCCTTTACAGTATCAATGGCATCAAAGGTAAGTTCCTTATCTTCCTGCATATCCTTATTATAGGCAAGAGGAAGTCCCTTCATTGTTGTAAGAATAGAAGTAAGGGCACCATATACACGTCCTGTTTTACCACGAATAAGTTCTGCAATGTCAGGATTTTTCTTCTGTGGCATAATACTTGAACCTGTGCTATAGGAATCGTCAATGTTTACAAATCTGTATTCATTGGAGTTCCAAATGCAGATTTCCTCACAGAAGCGGCTTAAATGCATCATAATAGTAGACAATGCACTGAGAAGCTCAATGATGTAGTCCCTGTCTGATACTGAATCCATACTGTTTAAAGTCGGTCCGTCAAAATCAAGTAACTGCGCAGTATATTCTCTGTCTAACGGATAGGTAGTTCCTGCAAGGGCACCTGAACCAAGAGGACAATAATTCATTCTTTTATAAATATCATCAAGTCTGTCACGGTCACGTTTAAACATTTCAAAATATGCACCAAAATGATGGGCAAGAGTAATTGGCTGTGCCTTTTGAAGATGTGTAAATCCCGGCATATATGTTTCTGTGTTATTTTCAATAACATTTAACAGAGAAGAAAGAAGAGTCTTAAGTAATCCGTTAATTTCAACCACTTCATCTCTGGTGTATAATTTCATATCTAAGGCAACCTGGTCATTACGGCTTCTTCCTGTGTGAAGCTTTTTGCCGGCGTCGCCAATACGTTCTATTAAATTAGCTTCAACAAAGCTGTGAATATCTTCACTTTCCTTTGAAAACTGAAGAGTACCATTATCAATATCTTCCTTAATACCTTCTAATCCTTTGATAATCTGATTCATTTCATCTGTGGAAATAATATTTTGCTTACCAAGCATTTTAACATGAGCAATACTTCCACGTATATCCTGTGCATAAAATTTCTGGTCAAAAGAGAGAGATTCATTAAAGTTATGAACTAACTGATTTTCCTCTTTTGTAAAACGACCGCCCCATAATTTCATATGTATACCTCGCTATTTCGTAATTTTTAGTTTATTTAAGACCTAATAAGCCTACAACTATAAAAGTATATCATTTAAGCACTGGTTTTTCAAATGTTCTTTTGATATACTATAGCTTGCTTAAGAATCAATGAAATAATTAGAAAACTAATGAAAGGTCAGTTGAAATGAAATTTTATTTTGCACCTTTAGAGGGAGTAACGGGATTTACATATAGAAATGTTTTTGCAGATTTGTTTGGTGGAGTGGATAAATACTATGCTCCCTTTATTTCTCCCTGTGTAAATGACAAATTAAAGGGAAAAGAAATAAGGGATATTTTGCCGGAAAACAATAGTGGTAAGGTAAATCTAGTTCCTCAGATTTTAACTAATCGGGCAGATTATTTTATAAAGGCTACAAAACAGATTATGGATATGGGTTATACAAAGGAAATTAATATAAATATTGGTTGCCCTTCAGGTACGGTAGTAGCCAAAAACAAAGGTTCGGGATTCCTTAGGGATACAGATGCCATGGGCAGGTTTTTTGAGGAAATATTTAACTGGAGGGATTCAGACGAAAGTGGACTGGATATTTCAGTAAAAACAAGGATAGGAGTAAATGATGCTGAAGAATTTTCGGAAATTATGGAGGTTTATAACCAATATCCAATTAGTGAACTTACCATACATCCCAGAACTAGAAAGCAAATGTATAGGGATACGCCGGATATGAATGCTTTTGATTATGCTTTTAAGGTGAGCAGGAATCCTTTGTGCTATAATGGGGACATTAGAACAGTTGTGGATTATGAAAATTTTGCAAAAAAGTACAATGTAGAGGCGGTAATGATTGGCAGAGGACTGATTGCAAATCCACAGTTGGTAAATGAAATTAAGGGACAAGAGAAGCTTACTAAAGAAATGTTAAAACAGTACCATGACAGGCTGTACCGGGATTTTGAAAAAATAATGAAAGCTGATAAGCACCTTTTATTCAAAATGAAGGAATTTTGGAATTATGTATCATGGAATTTTGAAGATGAAAATAAGTGTGCCAAGTTAGTTAGAAAATGCCAGAATTTGTACAAATACAACCTGGCAGTAGAAGAAATATTTGGAACAATGGAACTTAAATAAAAAGAAAAAACTCCGATTACACAAGAAAAGGTAACCGGAGTTTCTTTGAATTATTTAGTTAAAATTTCAAGAATTTTATTGCTTCGTTCAATGAAGGCTGTCATGCTTTCAGGATTAAGTGGTGTATGGCTTATTAATGCTAAATCATAAAGCTGTTTGCAAATAAGCTCTGTGTTTTCACCTTCCGGATTGTCCAAAATATACTTAACAAGATTGTTAGAAGCATTAAGGGTAAGAGTTTCACCGGCTCCGCCAAACATTGAAGGATCCATATTAGACATACCGTACATTTTCATCATATCCTGCATACGGCGTGTCTCTTCAGAAACGGTAATCATGGAAGATACCTTTTCATCCTTTAATTTCTGAACCTTTATATCAATTTCCCTTCCCAACGCTTTCTTGAAGGTTTCGCTTAACTTTTCTTTTAATGATTTTTCTTCATCTTCACTTAATTCTTCCGTGAATGAATCGTTTAATTCATCATCAATACGTTTAAATTTAACCCCTTCATTCTTTGATTCAAGCTGTGTAATAAATGGCTGGTCAATGCTGTCCTTTAAAATAACTGCATCGATGCCCTGAGCCTTAAACATATTTACATACTGGCTCTGCTGAACAGGGTCGTTTGTATAGAAAATAGTGTTTTCATGATTTTCCTTATTTTCTTCAAGGCATTCCTTAAATGTAAGATATTTATTATCTAAGTTCTTGAAAAGAACATAGTCAGACATCTTTTCGCAGAATTTCTCGTCTTTTAAGCAGCCGTATTTAATGAAGGGACTAATGTCATCCCAGTATTTCTCATAATTTTCCTTATCGGTTTTACACATACCGGATAATTTATCAGCAACTTTCTTAGTAATGTAGTCTGAAATCTTTTTAACGAAACCATCATTTTGCAAAGCAGAACGTGAAACGTTAAGTGGAAGATCAGGACAATCAATAACACCCTTTAAAAGCATTAAAAATTCAGGAATTACCTCTTTAATATTATCGGCGATAAATACCTGATTGTTGTAAAGTTTAATAGTGCCTTCTATGGATTCGTATTCCATATTAATCTTAGGGAAGTATAAAATACCTTTCAAATTAAATGGATAATCCATATTTAAATGAATCCAGAATAAAGGTTCCTTATAATCCATGAAAACCTTATGATAAAATGCACGATATTCTTCATCACTACATTCATTTGGATGTTTTGTCCAAAGAGGAGTAGTGTCACTGATACTTACCGGACGCTTCAAAACCTTAACTTTTTTCTTTTCAGGTTCAACCTCTACAGTCTCCTTAGTACCGTCTTCCTTTTCTTTTTCTTCAGTTTTAGCCGGCTCTACAATATGTTCAATAACAGTATCTTTTTCTGTTAATTCTGATTCGTCAATTGTTTCATATTCAGGCTCTGCAGTTTCGTCAGATAAGAATATTTCCACAGGCATAAATGAGCAATATTTATCTAAAACTTCACGGGCTCTGTACATATTGGCAAATTCTACACTGTCTTCATTTAAGTAAAGAGTAATCTTTGTGCCACGGGTTGTTTTGTCAGATTCACTCATGTTAAATTCGGTTCCGTCTTCACAATCCCACAATACAGCCTTAGCATCCTTCTTGTAAGATAATGTATCAATTGTAACTCTGTCGGCAACCATAAAAGCAGAGTAGAAGCCTAAACCAAAATGTCCTATAATCTGGTCATCAGATGTTTTGTCCTTGTACTGTTCAAGGAAAGCTTCAGCACCTGAAAAGGCAATCTGGTTAATATATTCATCAACTTCATCCTCCGTCATACCGATACCGTTATCAATAAAAGTGATGGTTTTTTCATTAGGATTTACAATAACCTGAACCTTAAGCTCTTCGTCATCAGCGATTTCTGTTTCACCCATCATATCCAATTTCTTTAATTTGGTAATCGCATCACATCCGTTTGATACTAATTCTCTGAAAAAAATGTCATGGTCAGAGTACAGCCATTTCTTAATAATAGGAAATATGTTTTCGCTATTAATAGATAAACTTCCTGTTTTTGCCATTATTAATCACTCCTTATATAAAAATATTTTATTTCAAATCTAAAAAGAGAGGTAATCCTTCTCAATAAAGTCAATTTTAACGCACAAAAATAAAAAGTCAATACAAAATTAGCACTCGCTTCAAACGAGTGCTAAAAGTTTACTGTTTGTTAACATTTTAGAAAAAATTAGTTTTCATCACAGGAAAAATAATTGTTGAAAAACGTAAGAACCATTTTATCCCAATAATGATCTAATGTTTTATCCATGGTGAAAACATTAATGGAAGTGCCTGTTATAACTTCTAATGTATTATTTTCATATAAAACATGTATGTACAGTCCGCCTATTTGGTGTAAATCCATATCCATACCGGAGGCGTCTAGAATTTTGCCGTGATATTCCTTGGCAAGAGAAAATACCAGCTTCATTTTAGTTGGAACTTTTTTACCTTTTATGATTTCAAAGCATATATGTTTAATATCCTTCCAATATACAAAGTCATTTATTTTTGCTTCAAGTTCATCAGAATCATAAAAAGCCGCATTTATCCGTCCGTTAAGGGAGAACGAATTAGAAGTATCAATTTGTCCTTCGCATAATAAATAATTATCAAAAGTCTCCTTAACTAAAAGATGCTGCATAAAATTATTTATATCATTTACTTTAAAACTAATCATAAAAAAATTATAGCAGACAAAATACTTCACATCAAGAATGTTAAAGAAAAATACTTATTATAATGTGGTAAAATGTAATGTAAATGTAATTTTAAACTTTACATTTATATTTTAACTATGTATAATATCATTGTTTAGACGCTTCTGTAGCTCAGTTGGTAGAGCAGCTCACTCGTAATGAGCAGGTCACGTGTTCGAGTCACGCCAGGAGCTTTTATTTTTTATTAATAGTGAGGCTTTTATATGTCATACAAACCTTATAAGGTACCAAAAAACAACAATATTTATTCAAGAGGAAACAGGCAGGGAAGAAACAACAGACAAAATTCCCTAAAAGATGACAGAATAAAACTTTTTGGTTTCCGTTCAGGTGTTTCATATAAGATGATACTTGCTATTTTATATTATGGTTTTATGACGTTTTATATAATTACCGGAATCTACGGTGAAATAAAGTATTACACTTTTGAACCTATGGATGTGGTGTTGTTTGTCATAAAATATATTTTCTTTTTCATATTATTTTTTAGTCCCGCCATTTTCTTATCAGATTTTAAATATCGGGATTCGATTCCACTATTTAAAAGGAGAACGGCAGGCGCTTCCATAACAGGATTAATTATTATATGGATGTTTTGTTACTTGATGGTAAACATTAATATTTACTGTATGTCAGATACCTGGAAAAAATCCCGGGATGATTATAACAGGTATTTAATTGAACAGCGTGAAAAGACAACGCAGAGTGGAGATGTAAATGAAAAATAAGAAGATTGTAATAATTGTGTTAGCGGTTATAGTTGTAATTGCCATTGTAGCAGTTATATTTGGCATAAAAAAATCAAATAAAGATAAAGGTGACAGTAACAAGATAACCACATCAACTGCAATAAAAGAAACCACAACATACGTGGATCAGACCGTTGAAGCTTTGTCAGAAATAGTAACAGATGCACAGGGAAACGTTGTTGTGGAAACAACAAAGCCTGGTAGTGCTACAACTGAAAAGACAGGCAAAACTAAAAATGATAAAAAAAATGGCAACGTCAATGAAATGAATGATATTTTCACAAATGAAGCCATTGAAAATAAAGAAACAAAGAAAAAAAATGAGCAGAATACTACCTCTAAAACAGAAGATGAAACTAAAAAATCTGATTCAAAAAATGGAGATGGCTGGTCTGAGTTTTATTAAGTTTGTTAAATAAAATTTAAAATATATTTTTTAGGAGAGAAATTATGAAATTAGACAAAAAATTAAAAGTAGGCGTACTTGGAGCTACAGGTATGGTAGGACAGAGATTTATCACATTGCTTGATAATCATCCATGGTTTGAAGTTACAACATTGGCTGCAAGCCCACGTTCAGCAGGAAAGACATATGAAGAGGCTGTTGGAGACAGATGGAAAATGTCAGTTCCAATGCCTGAAAGTGTAAAAAAGATGATTGTACACAAT
The DNA here is from genome assembly GCF_003479405.1 of Eubacterium sp. AF16-48. Lineage (GTDB taxonomy): Bacteria > Bacillota > Clostridia > Lachnospirales > Lachnospiraceae > Eubacterium_G > Eubacterium_G segne. The sequence continues at coordinate 196,217 of NZ_QUHB01000001.1, forward strand.
GTTAATGAAGTAGAGGCAGTTGCTTCAACAGTTGACTTCGTTTTCAGTGCTGTTGACATGACAAAGGAAGAAATCAAGAAAATTGAAGAGGATTATGCAAAAACAGAAACACCTGTTGTATCAAACAACAGTGCTCACAGATGGACATCTGATGTACCAATGGTAGTTCCTGAAATTAATCCTGAACATTATGAAGTAATAGAATTCCAGAAGAAGAGACTTGGCACAACAAAAGGATTTGTTGCAGTTAAACCTAACTGTTCAATACAAAGTTATGCACCTGTTCTTACAGCATGGAAGAAATTTGAGCCTACAGAGGTTGTAGCTACAACATATCAGGCTATTTCAGGCGCCGGCAAAACATTTAAGGACTGGCCTGAAATGGTTGGAAACATTATTCCATACATTGGTGGTGAAGAAGAAAAATCAGAGCAGGAGCCACTTAGACTTTGGGGTAAGATTGTTGATGGAGAGATTGTTAAGGCTACATCACCGGTTATTACAACACAGTGTATCAGAGTACCTGTTTTAGACGGACATACGGCAGCTGTATTTGTTAAGTTTGCTAAAAAGCCTTCAAAGGAAGAATTAATTGAGGCTATGGTAAACTTTAGTGGAGAGCCGCAGAAGTTAGAACTTCCTAGTGCACCAAAGCAGTTTATTCAGTACTTAGAGGATGATAACAGACCGCAGGTAGCTTTAGACGTTAATTTTGAGCATGGAATGGGAATTTCAGTAGGACGTTTAAGAGAAGACAGTGTATACGATTACAAGTTTGTGGGATTATCACATAATACTCTTAGAGGTGCCGCAGGAGGAGCTGTATTATCAGCAGAACTTTTAGTTGCAAAGGGATATATTACAGCAAAATAATATGTAATAATTATGAGTTATTGCTTTATTTATTAAATTTGATTTTTAAAGCAATAACTCTTTTTATGTTTAAGATTAAAAAATGCAATAGTTGATACAAAAAATATACACAGAATTACTATAACTGTTTTATCAAACTTACAGGAGATTTACAATGAAACAGTCAGATTACAGAAGAGAGCAGAAAAAACTTAGAAAAATTCAAATTGCCATAACAATAAGCGGAATAATAATCAGCATTGTATTGTTAGTGGGAATTGTTCAAAATATTGCAAAACAGAATGAAAGTCATAAGTCTAAAGAAAACGCTACTAAACAGGTTGAAACTGAAAAGAAAGAGGAGACTACAGCAGAAAAGAAAAGTAAAACAAAAAAGAAATATAAGATTAGTGCTCCAAAGGAATATACAAGAACACAAATATTAAAATTTTTAAAACAATATTCAGACAGTGACGAGAATATTAAGTATTTATATGAAAATCGTGACAATTATGATACTGATTTGCTGGAAAAAGTGGCAAATAATCCTGAAATGGCGGAATTTATAGCGAACTATTTTGATTACGAATCAGAGGGCAAGCCCAAGTTGTCAAAAAATGAAAGGGCTGCTGAAGTTCCACTACTTATCCAATGGGATAAAAGGTGGGGATATAAGACCTACGGTGATTCTAATATAGGATTGGCAGGCTGTGGACCAACCTGTGTTTCAATGGTGGTGTATAGTTTAACAAGAAATGATAAGGTAACACCGGTTACAGCGGCGAAATATAGTGAAGAAAACGGATATTATGTAGAGGGAATCGGAACAGCTTGGAAGCTAATGACAACTTTTCCGGCAGAATATGGAATAAACATACATGAGGTGGGATTATCTAAGGAACGTATTGAAAGTGAATTAGATAACGGTGTACTGATTATATGTGCAATGGGTCCCGGAGACTTTACCTTAAGTGGTCATTTTATAGTTATATATGGTTATGACGATAATGGTTTAAAAATAAATGATCCAAATTGTGTTACCAGAAGCAAAAAACAATGGACATATGACAGATTGGCAACTCAAATTAAGGCTTTGTGGGGATACAAATTGGAAGAAACAAGAGAAACTCAGAAATAATAGGAAATTATTTTGATAAAAAATCATTAAAAGTATAGACTATTTTGTCATTTTATGAGAAAATATGTAGTGGTGTGGGCATTAGACAGCTTTGACCCACGATTTTATCACATATTTCGAAAGGAGTATTTATTCAAATGATTTATTCAAAAGAAGTTGAAATGATGTGTCCTGTAGCTAAGGGCGCAAAACATGAGCCGGCTCCAATTCCTGAAGAAGGAAAATGGGTTTACTCAAAAGAAATCAAAGATATTTCAGGTTTTACACATGGTGTTGGCTGGTGTGCTCCACAGCAGGGTGCTTGTAAGCTTACATTAAATGTTAAAGAAGGTATCATTGAAGAAGCATTAATCGAAACAATCGGATGTTCAGGTATGACACATTCAGCAGCTATGGCAGCTGAAGTTCTTCAGGGAAAAACAATTCTTGAAGCTTTAAATACTGACTTAGTTTGTGATGCTATCAACACAGCTATGAGAGAATTATTCTTACAGATTGTATATGGTAGAACACAGAGTGCTTTCTCAGATGACGGTCTTGTAGTAGGTGCCGGACTTGAAGATTTAGGAAAAGGTCTTCGTTCACAGGTAGGTACTATGTATGCCACAAAGGCAAAAGGTGTTAGATATCTTGAAATGGCTGAAGGCTATGTAACAGGTATCGCTCTTGATGCTGATAATGAAGTTATTGGTTACCAGTTTGTTAACTTAGGAAAGATGACAGACTTTATCAAAAAAGGTGATGATCCTACAACAGCTTGGGAAAAATCAAAAGGTCAGTACGGTCGTGTTGATGACGCTGTTAAGATTATCGACCCAAGAAAGGAATAGGAGGTAACAACAATGGCATTATTTGAATCATATGAAAGAAGAATTGACAAGATTAATTCTGTTTTAAATAGTTATGGTATTGCTTCTATTGAAGAAGCTGAAAAGATTACAAAGGACGCTGGATTAGATGTTTATGATCAGGTTAAGAAAATTCAGCCAATTTGTTTTGAAAATGCATGCTGGGCTTACACAGTAGGTGCAGCTATTGCTATTAAGAAAGGTTGTAGAAGAGCTGCTGACGCTGCTGCTGCAATCGGTGAAGGTCTTCAGGCTTTCTGTATTCCGGGTTCTGTTGCTGACCATAGAAAAGTTGGTTTAGGACATGGTAACTTAGGAAAGATGTTACTTGAAGAAGAAACAGAATGTTTCGCATTCCTTGCAGGACACGAATCATTCGCTGCAGCTGAAGGTGCTATTGGTATCGCTGAAAAGGCTAACAAAGTACGTCAGAAACCTTTAAGAGTTATTTTAAATGGTCTTGGAAAAGATGCTGCACAGATTATTTCAAGAATTAACGGTTTCACATATGTTGAAACAAAGTATGATTATAAAGAAGCAAAATTAAACATTGTATACGAAAAGCCATATTCAACAGGTCTTCGTGCAACAGTTAAATGTTATGGTGCTGATGATGTTCAGGAAGGTGTTGCAATTATGCATCATGAAAATGTTGGTGTTTCTATTACAGGTAACTCAACTAACCCAACAAGATTCCAGCATCCTGTAGCAGGTACATACAAGAAAGAATGTATCGAACAGGGTAAGAAGTACTTCTCAGTAGCATCAGGTGGTGGTACAGGACGTACACTTCATCCGGATAACATGGCTGCAGGTCCTGCTTCATATGGTATGACAGATACATTAGGACGTATGCATTCAGATGCTCAGTTCGCAGGTTCTTCATCAGTTCCGGCTCACGTTGAAATGATGGGACTTATCGGAATGGGTAACAACCCAATGGTTGGTGCTACAGTTGCTGTTGCTGTTTCCGTACAGCAGGCTGCTGATGAAGGCAAATTTTAATTAAAACTTTGATTTTATAAGGAATTTAGAGACTCTTGTAGATTTTGACAGGAGTCTCTTTTTTGTGCCTACAAGTCAATACCGCGTAAAAGTCTACGAGAAGTCTACAGAATTTTATTTTATAAAGTATTGACTTCAATAAAATTAATTCGATGTAATCTAAAATTTAGGTATGTATTTTTTAGTGTACTCATAAAATAAAATCGTTTCATCTAAAATATGAACCGTTGTTAGGGATAATCCTTAGTTGTAAAATTAATGTAACAGATTTTACAAGGAGTAATTTATGAGACGTTTAAAAAGAATGGGAAGAAAATTTGTCAGTGCAGCTCTTGCTTTGACAATGACACTAGGACTGGTAGCTACGGGAAATATTGCAAACATTACACAGGTGAAGGCAGCATCAGCCCTTGGATTAAATGATTTTTTAAAGGTAAACGGAACGCAAATAAGAAAATCAAAGGGAAGTGGCGATGTTGTATATTTGCGTGGAACCAACGCAGGTGGATGGCTTGTTCAGGAAAACTGGATGAATCCCACTAATGCATCAGATCAAAGAACAATGATGGACACTTTAGCTAACAGATTTGGTTCTTCAAAGAGAGATGAACTGGTAGCAACATATGAAGACAATTACTGGACAACACAGGATTTTGATAATTGTGCTGAAATGGGTATGAGTGTTATCAGACTACCTTTTACATATATGAATTTATGTGATGATAATGGTAATTTAAAGTCTAATGCCTTTGATAGATTGGATTGGTTTGTAAGTAACTGTAGTTCAAGAGGAATGTATGTAATACTGGATATGCACGGAGCATTTGGTTCGCAAAATGGTATGGATCATTCCGGTGAGGTAAATGATGGTACGCAGTTATATTACAATCAAAGCAATAAAAATAAAACATTGAATTTGTGGAAAAGCATAGCTGAACATTTTAAGGGAAATCCTGCTGTAGCAGCTTATGATATTTTAAATGAACCGGGAATCAAAGCGGCTGCAACATATAGTCTTCAGTGGGACTTTTACAATGAGATATATAACGCAATACGTTCAAAAGATTCAGATCATATTATTATAATGGAATCATGTTGGGATGCAGATAATCTTCCGAGACCATCACAGTACGGATGGACAAATGTTGCATATGAATACCATTATTATCCATGGAATGCACAAAACAGCAGTTCCGCCCAGCAATCGTATTTTTCAGGAAAAGTTTCTGATATTTCAAGTCACAATTATGGTGTACCGACTTTTGTAGGAGAATTTACGTGTTTTGAACAGGAACAGGGTTGGAAGACTGCTATGTCTACATTTAACAGCCAGGGATGGCATTGGACAACATGGTCTTACAAGGTTACCGGAAACAGTTCGTGGGGTATTTATAATCATAGTCCGCAATCAGTTGATATATATAATGATTCAGCAGATACCATTAAAAATAAATGGTCAGCTGTAGGAACATCATCAGTATGGAAAAACAATATGATATATAATGTTGTGAAGGAATATTTACCGGGTAAGGTTTCATCTACAGGTGGAAGCAGTTCATCAGATAATAATTCATCAGGCAGTAACACATCAGGTGTTGCAACATTTTATGAACATTCAAATTATGGAGGCTGGTCTGTATCATTAGGTGAAGGCTCACATAATTATAGTGACATAATATCAGCCGGAATTAAGAATGATGCAATTTCATCTATTAGAGTATCGTCGGGATATAAGGTAACAATATATAATGATGCAGATTTTAAAGGTGACAAAAAGGAATTTACCTCAGATGCATCATATGTGGGTGATGATTTAAATGACAAAACATCATCAATTAAAATTGAAAAAATTAATAATTCAAGTTCAACATCTTATGCAGCAATAAAGTTGTCTGATGGTAAATATAGCATTAAATCAATAGCAAATGAAAAGTATGTTGTTGCGGAAAATGGTGGAAGCGACCCACTTATGGCTAACAGAGACAGTTATAGTGGAGCATGGGAAACATTCTTTATTGAAAATAATAGTGATGGAACAGTTAATATTAAAGCGGAGGCTAATAACAAATATGTATGTGCTGTTTTAGATGAAGAAAACCAGCTTACTCCAAGAAGCGACAGCCCAAGTACATGGGAAAAATTCCAAATATACAAAATTAAAGATGGCGAATATGGAATTAGAAGTGCTGAAAACGGCAAATACGTTAAGGCGGATTTAGATAATGGTGGAAAATTAGTTGCAGGAAGTGATTCAATAGCAGGGGCATGGGAAGCATTTGTAATTGAAAAAGTAGGAGATTCAACATCCTCGGATGCAAAAGCATTTTTCTATGAACATTCAAACTATGGAGGCTGGTCAGTGTCCTTAGGTGTAGGTTCATATAATTACAGTGATATTTTAGCTGCTGGAATTAAAAATGATGCAATTTCATCTTTAAAAGTTCCATCAGGTTATAAAGTTACCCTATATAATGATGCTGATTTTAAGGGTTCCAGTAAAGATTTTACATCAGATGCATCATATGTAGGTGATGATTTAAATGATAAGACTTCGTCTATCAAAATAGAAAAAATCGGAAGTTCTAATACATCATCATATTCTACTGCCAACCTTTCAAATGGCAAATATAGTATCAAATCAATAGCAAATGAAAAGTATGTTGTTGCAGAAAATGGTGGAAGTGACCCGCTTATGGCTAACAGGGATAGTTACAGCGGAGCATGGGAAACATTCTTTATTGAGAATAATGGTGATGGAACAGTTAATATTAAAGCTGAAGCAAATAACAAATATGCATGTGCTGTTTTAGATGAAGAAAACCAGCTCACTTCAAGAAGTGACAGCCCAAGTACATGGGAAAAATTCCAAATATACAAAATTAAAGACGGAGAATATGGAATTAGAAGTGCTGAAAATGGCAAATACGTTAAGTCAGACTTAAATAATGGTGGAAAATTAATTGCAGGAAGTGACTCAATAGCAGGAGCATGGGAAGCATTTGTAATTGAAAAGGTAGGAGATTCAACTTCCAATGTGTCATCTAATGCAAAGGCAACTTTCTGTGAGCATTCAGATTATGGTGGATGGTCAGTTTCATTAGGCGAGGGAAAATATGATTATAGTGCCATGGTTGCAGCGGGAATTAAAAACGACCAGATTTCATCAGTTAAAGTTCCTGACGGATATAGAGTAATATTATATAATGATGCAGGATTTTCAGGAGGGGCTAAAACGCTTTTACAGGATGCATCAGGACTGGGAGACTTTAACGACAAAACATCATCTATAATTATTGAAAAAGTTGACAGAGTTAATTTTAATAACGCAGATACATATATTACATCAATTGCCAATGGAAAAGTTGTTTGTGCTGAAAACGGAGGTAGTGATACTATTGTAGCTAACCGTTCATCATGTGGTGGAGCATGGGAATCATTCCAAATAGTTACAAATGACGACGGAACAGTATCCTTAAGATCAGTTTCTAATGGAAAATATGTGTGTGCCGTAATTGATGAGAAATGTCAGTTATTACCAAGAAGTGATAGTATAGGAACGTGGGAAAAGTTCATTATTGAAAAAATATCCGATGGTGAATATGCATTATATTCCATAGCTAACGGTAAGTATGTTCAGGCTAATCTAAATGATGGTGGTAAGTTATATGCTATAAGTGATACTGTTGCAGGAGCATGGGAAGCATTTAAGATTAACAAACTTTAACAAAATGTATATGTAGTTTAAATTACAAAAGGGACACCTCAATAATGGTGTCTCTTTTTATATTGCAAAGTTTTCAATTACATCTTAAAAATTTTATATGTAAAAAGGTATTAATTCGCCAAATTTAGAAAAGTAATAAACAACCCCAGTCATTCTTTTTATTTCTATTCATGTTTATAATGAACAGTGAAAAGGAAATCTTACAAGAAAAATGGAGGAGTATATGAGATACGGACATTTTGACAATGAGAAAAAAGAGTATGTTATAGATAATGTAGCACTACCTGCATCATGGACTAATTATCTCGGAGTAAAGGATACATGTGTCGTTATAAATCATACGGCAGGTGGATATATGTTTTATAAATCACCGGAATATCACAGAGTTACAAGATTTAGGGGAAATGCAGTTCCAATGGACAGACCGGGACATTATGTATATATAAGGGATAATGACAATGGAGACTATTTTAGTATTTCATGGCAGCCGGTAGGGAAGCCTCTTGATAAGGCACAGTACAAATGCCGTCACGGACTTTCTTATTCCATATATGAGTGTCTTTACGACAAAATAAAAGCAAGTCAGAGAATGACGGTTCCCATGGATGATGATGTAGAATTATGGGATGTTGTAATAAAAAATACTGATGATAAGCCAAGAAACCTAAGCATTTTTTCATACTGTGAATTTTCATTCCATCATATTATGATTGATAATCAGAATTTCCAAATGAGTTTGTATTGCGCAGGTTCATCCTACGAGGATGGAGTTATAGAGCATGATTTGTTCTATGAAGAGTTTGGGTATCAGTATTTCACATCAAATTTTGAGCCGGATGGATTTGATTGTTTAAGGGATAAATTCATCGGTTTGTATCATACAGAAGACAATCCTATAGCAGTTGTTAATGGAAAATGCAGTGGCTCTTTTGAAAAGGGAAACAATCATTGCGGTTCGTTACAAAAAAATATCATTCTTGAGCCGGGCGAAGAAATACGTTTAGTATTTATGCTGGGAGAAGGTAATAGAGAAAAAGGAAAAGAAATAAGGGAAAAATATTCTAACTTTGAAAATGTGGATAATTCATATAAGCAGTTAGAAGAATATTGGGCAGATAAAATGTCCCGTCTTCAGATTAATACACCAAACGAAGGCATGAATACCATGATTAATATCTGGAATTTATATCAGTCTGAAGTTAACATTATGTTTTCAAGATTTGCTTCCTTTATTGAGTTAGGCGGAAGAACGGGATTAGGATACAGGGATACGGCACAGGATTCCATGACTATTCCTCATTCAAATCCGGAAAAATGTAAAGAAAGAATTCTACAGCTTCTAAACGGACTGGTATCAGAGGGCTATGGATTACATTTATTCTCCCCGGAATGGTTTGAAAAGAAAGAGGAAAAGAAAAAGCCTTTCAAATCACCAACGGTTATTCCGGGAATTAATAAAAAAGACATTATTCACGGTATAGAAGATGCATGTTCAGATGATGCATTATGGTTGATACCATCTATAGTTGAATACATAAAGGAAACAGGAGATTTAGCCTTTGCTGACAGGGAAGTTGATTATGCAGATAAAGGAAGAGACCGTGTATATGACCATATGAAGAGTATACTTGATTTTTCTGACAGAGAAGTAGGAAAGACCGGTGTGTGTAAGGGTCTTAGGGCTGACTGGAATGACTGCCTTAATTTAGGCGGTGGAGAAAGTGCAATGGTTTCATTCCTTCATTATTGGGCAATTAACAGCTTTTTAGAGTTGGCAGGGTATTTAGGAAGAGATGATGACGTAGAAAAGTATACAGCCATGGCATGTAAGGTTAAAAAAGTATGCGAAACACAGCTTTGGGACGGAGACTGGTATATAAGAGGAATAACAAAGAATCTTAAGAAAATCGGAACAAAGAATGATGTGGAAGGAAAGGTTCATTTGGAAAGTAATGCCTGGGCAGTTTTATCAGGAGCTTCTGATTATGAACGGGGCATAAAGGCAATGGACAGTGTTCACAAGTACCTTGCAACAAAATACGGAATTATGCTTAACGCACCATCATATACAGTTCCGGATGATGACATTGGATTTGTTACACGAGTATATCCGGGAGTAAAGGAGAATGGTTCTATATTCTCTCATCCAAATCCATGGGCATGGGCTGCTGAATGTGTCCTGGGACGTGGTGACCGTGCAATGGAATATTACAATTCACTTTGTCCGTATAACCAGAATGATATGATTGAAATCAGGGAATCAGAGCCTTATTCCTACTGTCAGTTTATTATGGGGAAGGATCACACAGCCTTTGGCCGTGCAAGACATCCGTTTATGACGGGTTCCGGTGGATGGTCATATTTCTCGGCAACAAGATATATGCTGGGTATCAGACCTGATTTTGACAAACTGGAAATCAATCCATGTATACCGGCAGACTGGAAGCAATTTTCTGCAGTAAGAAAATGGAGAGGAGCTACTTATAATATCACAGTACTTAATCCTGATGCTGTTATGAAAGGAGTTAAGGGAATAAAGGTAAATGGTGAAATTGTTCCTGAAATAAGGGTATTACCGGAAGGAACCGTAAATGAAATAGAAGTGGTTTTAGGATAAAAGTTATAAGAAAGGAAGGAAACTATGATTAAGTTTGGAACCGGTGGATGGAGAGCAGTTATTGGTGATGAATTTATCAAATCTAACATTCAGTTATTAGCAAAGGCTATGTGCAACAAAATGAAGGCTGAAAATAAGACAGATAAAGGAATTATAATTGGTTATGACAAAAGGTTTTTGTCAAAGGAAGCAATGCAGTGGATGGGACAGGTATTTGCAGCTGAAGGTATTGAAACTTTACTTGTAAATAAATCAGCACCAACACCTCTTCTTATGTTTTATGTAGAAAAGCATGAATTGCCTTACGGAATGATGGTTACTGCAAGTCATAACCCTGCAATTTACAATGGTGTAAAGGTATTTACATATGGTGGTAGAGATGCAGATGAGCATCAGACAAAAGAAATAGAGGATTATGCTTCAAAAATTAATCCGGATGATATTAAGGAAATGAATTATGAGGAAGCAAAAAAGGAAGGACTTATAAAGGAAGTATATCCTTTAAATGAATATTTAGATAACATCATTGCAGCTGTGGATATGAAAAAAATCAAGGAAGCAGGATTAAGAGTGGCTCTTGATCCAATGTATGGGGTATCTGAAATACCTCTTAAGACATTACTTCTTACGGCAAGGTGTGATGTAGAAACAATTCATGACAGACATGATACACTTTTTGGCGGAAAACTCCCATCACCTACGGCATCAACATTAAGAGGTCTGATAACAAGAGTTATGGATTATAACTTTGATATTGGTATAGCTACAGATGGTGATGCCGATAGGATAGGTGTTATAGATGATACAGGAAGATTTTTGCATCCAAATGATATACTTGTGTTATTATATTATTATCTGGTAAAATACAAGGGATGGCATGGAGCTGTAGTTAGAAATGTAGCTACAACCCATATGCTTGACAAGGTTGCAAAGAAATTTGGCGAGGAATGTTATGAAGTGCCGGTTGGTTTTAAGTATATTTCAGCAAAAATGACAGAAGTTAATGCTGTAATTGGTGGTGAGTCATCCGGTGGTCTGACGGTTAGAGGACATATAAATGGAAAAGACGGTATATATGCTGCAATGCTTCTTATTGAGATGATTGCTGTAACCGGAAGAAAAATTTCAGAAATCTATAAGGATATTGAAGCAGAATGCGGAAGTATCTACATGGAAGAGAGAGATTACAAGTTTAGTCCTCAAAAGAAAGAAGAAATTCATGAACTTTTAATGATTGAAAAGAAGTTACCGGAATTGCCATATGAAATAGATCATGTATCCTATATGGATGGATGCAAGGTATACTTTAAGAATGGTGGCTGGGTAATTGGAAGATTCTCGGGTACAGAACCTCTTATTAGAATTTTCTGTGAAATGCCTGAGAAGGATGATGCGATTAAAGTATGTGAAATATTTGAAAAATTCCTTGGCCTGAAATAATAAATAGACGTTAAGGAGAATTATTAGGACAATGGACAAGGCAGGAAAAAACGGAAAGATGTCAACAAAATTCAACAATATCAAGGCTTCATTTAATGTAAATCAGTTTAAACAATCTGATTTAACAAGGGGAATGATAAGGGTTATTTTAATGTGTTGGTTTATACCGTGTCTTGCTTTGGCTATTGTTCTTTTTTATGTGGCAGAAACCAAAACTAACGAGCAGATAAATGATACTGTAAATACTTCCATGGAGAATGCTGCTGAAATTTGCAGAACCAATATTATGGCGGCAATTGAAGAGTCTAAAAGAGCCTCTTATGATGGAGTTATAAGAGACAGTTATAATTCATATAAAAAAAACGGCAATGATGCCCAGATGTATGATGAAATATCGTCATATCTGAATAATACCTACAAATATAGCGCCTTAATATCAAATACCATATTATTGTTTAATATGAAAACTCCATATCAGTATTATGCATATAGCAATATGGCAGGTTCTACATATGCTAACATTAATGAATTTATGGCAAATGCACTTTCAACTGTAAGTAGTGTGGCAAAAAATCTTGGAACAGGAACTAAATTTGTTGAAATCTCGAATCACTTATATCTTATTAGAAACATTGTTAATAGTCAGTATAAGCCAATAGCAATTCTTGTAATGGAAATTAACAAAAGTTACATATTTAAAAGTATTGATAATGTGGTATGGGCGCAGGATTCATTAATTTATCTGGAAAATGATATGATTAAGAATTGCAGCTCCTTAGACACAATGGATAGAAAAAAATTATTATATTTTGCCAATGAAAAAGTTATGAACGGTGAAGGAATAACCGATTCAGTTCTTAAATATGGATGCAATAAAAATAAAGGTATGTCATATATCACAATGTCAGTTAATAATCAAAGGCTTTCCTTTGTAATAAAACTTGACAGAGTTGGAATGTTAAGTGAAAATAACGTGGCAGTTTATGTATATATCATAATTATTTTATTATTGATTCCATTATTCTTTGCAACATTTTATTATTTTTATACCAATGTAAGTAAGCCTATATCAAGTCTTGTAAAAGCATCTGAAAAAATTGAAAATGGAGAATATGGATACGAAATATCAGATTTTAACAAGAAAAATGAATTTGGTACGCTTATTGATACCTTTAATCATATGTCCGTAAGTCTTGAACAATCTTTTGAGAGGATTTATGCTGAAGAAATTGCCGTAAGGGATGCAAAAATGCAGGCATTGCAGTCTCAGATTAATCCCCATTTTCTTAACAATACGTTGGAAATTATTAACTGGAAAGCAAGGATAGCCGGCAACAACGATGTAAGTAAAATGATTGAATCGTTAAGTGTTATGATGGAAGCAACAATGAACAGAAATAATGAGTCCTTCATTTCAATAAAAAAAGAGATGGATTATGTTAATGCATATTTGTATATTATTGTTCAGCGATTTGGAAGTAAGTTTCAGTTTAAAAAAGAGGTGGATGAGACATTATTTAATATAAACATTCCAAGATTAATTGTTCAGCCTTTAGTTGAAAATATGGTGGAACATGGTGGTGATATTTATGGCAACAGAATTGGAAAGCTAAAAATATATGAAAAAGAGGATTACTTATATATTGTTGTTGAAAATAATGGAAATATAAGTGAGCATGACAGGAAACAGATAGACAGTCTTCTTAACGATATGGGAAATATTAAAAATCATTCTCATATAGGAATAAGAAATGTAAATAAACGATTAAAGATACTTTATGGGGAAGATAGTGGATTGACAATATCTAATCCCCAGGATAATTTAACGGTAAGTGAGATTAAAATAAAAAAGAGCAAATTAAGCTGATTCTTGTAAAATTGTACTTTGTTGAAAGAGTAACGAACAACAACAGACAAAAAATGGCAATTATAAACAAAAACACCACTTTTTTTGTAATAAAATAACCAAATAATATCAAGAAAATACCAATAAGATACATTCACTTATTGGTATTTTTTGTGTAAAATAATTAATGTAAATCAAATAAATGAATCATCGTCATACATAATATACAAAAATGCTGATTCATAAGAATAAGGAGGATTTAATTATGAGAAAAGCGCTAGCTTTAGTATTATGCGGTGCTATGGCAGTATCAATGGTCGGATGCGGTAGCAGCAATTCTGGTAAAAAAACCAGTGATGAAACAAGTAAGAAATCAGTTAAGTTGAGCGTTACAACAACTTATGCAGGTGAGGACACAAATGCACAGAATTACAAAGATGCAGTAGCAGCCTGGGAAAGCAAGACCGGAAACAAGGTTGATGACAGTTCAGCAACATCTGATGAAACATTTAAGTCAAGAATTACAACAGACTTTGAAACAGGTTCAGAACCTGATGTATTATTCTTCTTTAACGGAGTTGATTCAAATCAGTTCGTTGAACAGGGCAAGGTAGTTTCAGTTGATGAGATTAGAAAAGAATATCCTGATTATGCAAGCAATATGAAGGATGATATGCTTGGCGCATCACCTGTAGATGGAAAGAATTATTCAATTCCTGTTAATGGTTTCTGGGAAGGAATGTTTGTAAACAAAGAAGTTCTTAAAAAAGCAGGAGTAGATGTTCCAACAAAAGACACTACATGGGATGAATTTTTACAGATGTGTGAGAAAATCAAGAAAGCAGGATATACACCAATTGCTGCATCATTACTTGAAATTCCACATTATTGGTTTGAATATTCAATTTACAACTTTGATTCACCTACAACACATAACACAGTTCCTGCTAAGGTAGATGATGCTGCAGGAAAAGCATGGGTTAGTGGTTTAGAGGATATTAAAACATTATACGAAAAAGGATATTTCCCGGCTAATACATTAACAGCAAAAGACGACGAAACATTCCAGTTATTCACAAACGACAAGGCAGCTTTCCTTTGCGATGGCTCATGGAAAGTCGGTGGTATTGAAAGTGCTGTTAAGGACCCGGAAAACTATACAGTAACATATGTACCTGGTAAGGGTGATCGTAAATCAACAGATATTATTGGTGGTATTTCAATGGGATACTACATTACAAAGAAAGCATGGGATGATCCTGAAAAACGTGCTGCAGCTGTTGATTTTGTAGAGTATATGACAAGCGATGAAATGGTATCTAAATTTGCAGGTACAGGTGTAACAGCATTAAAGAATGGAACAACACCGGCAGATAATATGACTGCTCTTTCAAAAGATGCTGTAACATTTAGTGCAGGTGTAACAGCAATTTCACCTGCTGTTCAGGATAACTTATCAGAAGCAGTAAGAAAGCCGATCTTTGGTGAAATGTCATCAATAGTACAGGGCAAAACAGCCGTTAAGGATGCAGTACAGGCAGTTATCGACAAGCTTGGTGAATAATATTTATAAATAAAGCAGAAGCTTTATAAAATAAATTTGAAACCTACAGGGGTTGTTGGTAAACAGCAACCCCTTATATTTTAGAAAGGTTAATGGAGAAAATGGATTCAAGAATTTACAAAAATAAAAAAATGATAATATTTTTCCTTATACCGGCATTCATTTTCATGTTTGTTTTCCTGTATTACCCATTTGTTCAAAACATAATAAACAGTTTTCAGCATATTAAATACATGGGAACGGCATCTGCTGAGTGGAATAAACCATTTTATATAAATTATATTAAAATATTTCAAGATCCTAAAATGCTTATAGCTTTGAAAAATACAGGAATCATGATAGTTGCAACAATACTTGGAGAGGTAGGAATTGCGCTTATCTTATCACTTCTTGTAAGCAACATCAGGAAAGGTTCAGGATTTTTCAGAGTTGTATATTTCTTCCCAATCGTTGTTTCGGCAACGGCGCTTGGTTTGCTGTTTAACCTTATCTTTCTTTATGATAAAGGTATGATTAACCAGGTTTTACAGTTTGTTGGTTATTTAGACGCCTCAACTAATGAACTTATTGACTGGAAAGCAGACCACGCAATATTTACCATGTTGGTACCGGTTATATGGCAATATGTTGGATTTTACTTCATCATATTGCTAACCGGGCTAAGTGGAATACCGGAAGAATTATATGAGGCGGCGTCAATTGACGGAGCAACAAAACTTCAACGTGCAAGATACATTACATTACCACTTCTTAGAAATAGTATTTGTACATGTGTGGTTCTTGCAGTTACAGGTGCTCTTAAAGTATTTGATTTACCATGGACAATGTTCCCGAATGGTATGTCAGATACATGGTTGACAGGTACATATATGTATGACAATGTATTCTCTGATGTTGACTTTGCGGCAGCAATCGGTGTAATCATTGTTATAATCGGTGTAGTGTTATCCGTTGTGGTTAATAAAATATTTAAAACTAAAAGTGATTATGAAGTGTAGGAGGTAAAGATGGAGAATAAAACCAAAGCAAGTAAAATAAAAATTTCTACAATAATCATCTATATCTTCCTTATTGCATGGGCAATGACAACAATTTTTCCATTAATATGGTCAATTTTAAACTCATTTAAGGATAGAAAGGCTATATATAGTAATTCCTTTTCACTTCCTTTTGGAGATTTGTTTTCATTGGATAATTATGTAAAAATATTTGACAATTACGATATTATAAGTGCATATAAAAACAGTTTCATTATTTCAGGAACAGTGGCTGTGGTTGTTATTTTGTTATCGGGAATGGCTGCTTATGTACTTACAAGATACAAATTTAAAGGAAAAGGTATTCTTCTGGCGCTTTTGTATGCGGGAATGATGTTCCCAATTTATTCCACAATTATTCCGGTATTCAGATTAGAATCTGCATGGGGATTAGTTAATACAAATAGCGTTGGTGCACATCTTTTATCGGTAATTTTACCGCAGATTGCAGGTAATATGTCATTTGCCATTATTGTATTATCAAGTTATATACAGGGATTGCCTGTTGAATTAGAAGAAGCAGCATATATGGAAGGATGTAACATATTCCAGATTTATTTTAAAGTTATAATGCCTCTTAGCAAGCCATCATTTGTTACGGTAGGAATATTTAGTTTCCTATGGAGTTACAATGATTTGTTCACACAGATGTTCTTCTTAAGAACAAAGGAGAACTGGGCAATTACGGTTTTACTTAATAACATATCTTCAAAAGAGGGTGTAAACTACGGAATGTTATTTGCTTCCGTTACATTAATAGTTGTTCCGGTACTTGTTGTTTACTTATGTTTACAGAAGTACATTATTAAAGGAATGACTGTAGGTGCCGTAAAGGGTTAAAAAATTTGCCATTTTGTGTTAAAATATTAAGAACATAAAAATGGCAAAGGAGAAAAATTATGTATAAAGTTGTCATAGTTGATGATGAGCCAATCATCGTTGAAGGTTTACAAAAGGGGATTGAGTGGGCAAATTGGAATTGTGAAATAGTAGGAACAGGAAGTAATGGATTAGAAGGGTTACAATTAGTAAAGGAATTACAGCCTGATATTCTCATTTCAGATATATCAATGACTAATATGGATGGTTTGGCAATGGTTGCCGCTGTCAAATCAGAATATCCTAATATTGAGGTTTGCCTTCTTACCGGATTCAGAAATTTTGAGTACGCACAGCAGGCTATTAAGCTGGGAGTAACAAGATTTTTACTTAAGCCGTCAAAGTTTGATGAATTAGAGGAAGCAATTGATGCTATGATAAAAAATCTCCAGTCCAAAGGAGATATGGGCGAGGAGTCAGATAGTGATATCTGGGATTTAAGTGATCCGGAAGAAAAATATCTCTATGATACATTTATTAAAAACAGAGTCATAGACGAATCAGATTACGAAGGGAAACTTAAGTTTACTGATGCAAACAATTACATAATCAAAAATGCCATAAAATTCATGTATGAGCACTATGTTTTGAAATTAAGTCTTGTAGATGTGGCTGACCAGTGCTTTATAAGTAACTGGCATCTTAGCAAGTTGTTAAATCAGTATACGGGAAAAGGTTTCTTTGAAATAATTAATAGAATTCGTATTGACAAAGCAAAAGAATTATTGAAAACTACGTCATACAAGATTCAGGATATTTCTGAAAAAATAGGTTTTCAGGACGTTACCCATTTTTCAAGAATTTTTAAAAATTATGAAGGAGTGTCACCTAAGGAATTCAGAAATAATACCAACGTATGATTGATAGTGGAAAGGAATCAATATGCGTATTGTCAAAGCGGAGGATTATTATTCAATGAGCAGAATGGCAGCTAACATTATCTCTGCCCAGATAATAATGAAACCTAAATGTGTTATCGGACTGGCAACAGGTTCGACACCACTTGGAACTTATGCACAGCTTATAGAGTGGTATAAAAAGGGCGATTTGGATTTTAGCGAAGTAACGACAATTAATTTAGATGAATATAAAGGACTATCACCTGAAAACGACCAAAGTTATCGTTATTTCATGAATAAAAATCTGTTTGACCATATTAACATTAAAAAAGAAAATACTTATGTACCAAACGGATTAGAGCCTGACTCTAAGAAAGCATGTGATGAGTACAATGAGATTATCAGGAAAAGCGGAGGGGTGGATTTACAGCTGTTAGGTCTTGGAAATAACGGACATATAGGATTTAACGAACCTGATGAGGCTTTTGAAAAAGAAACTCATTGTGTAAAATTATCAGAAAGTACAGTTAACGCAAATTCTCGTTTTTTTGAAAATATAGATGATGTACCAAAGGAAGCATATACCATGGGCATCAAATCAATTATGCAGGCAAAGAAAATTGTTATTGTTGTAAATGGTAAAAACAAGGCTGAAATAGTTAAGAAAGCATTTTTTGGACCGGTAACTCCAAATGTTCCGGCTTCAGTTTTACAGTTACATAACGATGTAACGTTAGTAGGTGATGCAGAGGCTTTAGAACTTATAGATGAATATATCTGATATGGAGGCAAAAAATGCTTATTAAAAACGGTTTAGTTTTTACAAAAGATTTTAAATTTGAAAAAAAGGATATTCTTATTAAAGATGGAATTATAGAAAAAGTAGATGATTTTATTAAAGCAGATAACATTGATGAAAATCATATTGTTGATGCTTTGGGACTTAAGGTAATTCCGGGACTAACGGATATTCATTTTCACGGTTGTGTGGGATATGATTTTTGCGATGGAACTGATGAAGCCATAAGTGCTATGGCAAAGTATCAGTTAAGTAATGGTGTTACAAATATCTGTCCTGCTACAATGACATTACCATTAGAAAGGCTTAAAAAAATTTGTTCAGTTGCAGCTAATCACAAATCAGGTGAAGGTGAGGCTGTTTTATGTGGAATTAATTTAGAGGGTCCATTTGTTTCACCTCATAAGTGCGGGGCGCAAAATCCGGAATATGTCCATAAGCCGGATGTGGAATTTTTAGAGGAATTAATTAAGGATTCTAAGGGACTTACAAAGCTTGTGACCATTGCACCGGAAGTAAATGGTGCCATTGATTGTATAAAGGCTTTAAAAGATAAAATTTCATTTTCAGTAGGACATACAATTGCTAATTATAATGAAGCAAAATTAGCCTTTGATATGGGAGCTAATCACATTACTCATCTCTATAATGCAATGACCGGTCTGACTCACAGAGAACCGGGAGTTGTAGGGGCAGCTGCAGAAAATGAAAGGGTTATGGCTGAAATGATTTGTGATGGCATACACATTCATCCTGCGGCAATTAAGGCAGCATTTAAGATGTTTGGAGATGACAGAATTATTCTTATAAGTGACAGTACCATGGCATGTGGTATGCCTGAGGGTGAATACGAACTAGGTGGTTTACCGGTTTACTTAAAGGATAAGGCTGTAAGACTTAAAGATGGAACATTAGCAGGTAGTGCCACAAATGTTTATGAATGTATGGTAAACATTATTAAAATGGGCATTCCTGAATGCAGTGCCATAAAAGCAGCAACATATAACCCGGCAAAATCTATAGGCATTCTTTCAGAATGTGGTACTATAGAGGACGGAAAGAGGGCAGGAATTGTTCTCATTGATGAAAATTATGATATTAAAAAAGTAATCAGATAAGTGTATCTTAAATTGAAAATTGTCAATTTATAAGTTATAATCTTATTTATGAGAAAGATTACATTAGGAATACTGGCTCATGTAGATGGTGGTAAAACTACTCTCTCTGAGTCAGTATTGTATTTAACGGGAAAAATAAGAAAATTAGGTCGTGTTGACCATAAAGATGCATATCTGGATAATTTTCAGATGGAAAGAGACAGAGGAATAACGATCTTTTCAAAGCAGGCAGTCTTTGAATATAAGGATATGGAGGTAACATTATTAGATACTCCGGGACATGTGGATTTTTCCACTGAGATGGAGCGAACATTGCAGGTATTAGATTATGCTGTTCTTCTTGTAAGTGCATCAGATGGCATACAGGGACATACTGAAACATTATGGAAGCTTTTAGCCAGATACCAGATTCCAACTTTTATTTTTGTAAATAAAATGGATATGCCAAATGTAAGTGGCGATTTTGTTTTACATGAATTAAAGGAAAAATTTGGAGATAATATTGTAAGATTTCAGGGAGATGTAGGCATATTAGAAGATATAGCCATGACTGATGAAAATGTTTTAGAGGAATATATGGAAACAGGAAATATCAGTCAGGAAACCATTACTGAACTTATATTTGGCAGAAAGCTTTTTCCATGCTATTTTGGTGCGGCTTTAAAGCTTGAAGGAGTTGAAGATTTGTTAGAGGGGATATTTAAGTATACCTTTGAAACTGTGTACAGTGATAAATTCGGAGCCAAAATATATAAAATATCAAAGGATAATAACGGCAACAGACTTACCCATATGAAAATCACCGGTGGAAAGTTGTCTGTTAAGGAAAGCATTAAAGGAAGCAGTATAGATAGCGGTGAGTGGGAAGAAAAGGTAAATGAAATAAGAATTTATTCCGGTGAAAAATACCAACCTGTAGGAAGTGTTGTGGCAGGAGATGTATGTGCCGTAACTGGCCTTACCAAAACATGTTCAGGTCAGGGATTGGGTCAGGAAGAAGAAAGTGAACCCCCTGGTTTAATACCTGTTCTTTGCTACAAAATTATTCCACCTGATGAGGTTAATATTAATCAGGCATATTTAAAAATAAAGGAATTAGAGGAAGAAGACCCTACCCTGCAATTAAAGTGGAATGGTGAAAAACAGGAAATAACAGCAAACGTTATGGGGCCTATTCAGATTCAGGTTTTAAAGCAGCTTATTAAGGAACGGTTTGACATGGATGTTGAATTTGGTTCTGCCGGAATTTTATATAAGGAAACTATAGGGGATTCGGTAATTGGTGTTGGGCATTTTGAGCCTTTAAGACATTATGCAGAGGTTCATTTATTGTTAGAGCCGGCTGAACCGGGGAGTGGAATTATATTAGACTCAAAGGTTAAAGAAAATGATTTGACAAAAAACTGGCAAAGGCTTATTCTTACTCACTTAGCAGAAAAAGAGCATAAGGGAGTTTTAACAGGTGCACCAATTACTGATATATGTATTACTATTGTTGCCGGAAAGGCACATTTAAAGCATACTGAAGGTGGTGATTTCAGACAGGCAACATACAGAGCCGTAAGACAGGGGTTAAAAAAGGCAAAATCAGTGCTTTTAGAGCCATATTATGATTTTACTTTGGATGTTCCGGCAGATTGTGTGGGAAGAGCTATGAATGATATTAGCAGAATGTACGGCTATACAAATCCACCACAGTTGTCTGAAAGTAATGCCACCCTTAAGGGCTATGCACCGGTATCGGAAATCTGGAATTATATAACGGAAGTCAACGAGTATACTCATGGTAAGGGAAGACTTACCTTAAAATATAAAGGCTATGCACCTTGTCACAATGAAGAGGAAGTTATTAATGAAATAGGATATGACAGTGAAAGCGATGTAAATAATCCTACAGGGTCTGTATTTTGTGCCCACGGTGCCGGATTTAATGTCCCGTGGGATTTGGTGGAAGATTATATGCACCTTAAGGATGAGACTAATCTTAATAACATAGAGGTTGGGGAAATTACAACAATTAATACTGATACTCCGTCTAAGACCCGGTTAAATACTTATGCAGGAGATAAGGAATTAGAGGAAATTTTTGAGAGAACCTTCGGCAAAATAAAACGAAAAAAAATTGCTACACCTACTGTTAGAAGATATGACAGTAAACCTAAGGTTTATAAAGGAAATAATAAGAATAATCTGGCAGAATGTGTTTTAGTAGACGGGTATAATATTATTTTTGCGTGGGATGAATTAAAAGAATTAGCTAAAGACAACATTGACGGGGCAAGGGATAAGCTTCTTGATATTATGTCTAATTATCAGGGATATAAAGGCTGTACCGTTATAGTTGTATTTGATGCTTATAATGTAAAAAGGCATACTGAAACAGTATACAAACATGATAATGTGTTTGTGGTGTATACAAGGGCAGCTGAAACAGCAGATATGTATATAGCAAAAACTACCCACAAAATGAGTAGCAAATATAAAGTTACCGTTGCCACATCAGATGCCCTAGAGCAGCTGATTATTATGGGACATGGGGCACTAAGAATGTCTGCGATGAATTTCTTAGAGGAAGTTAAAAGAGTTGAAAACCTTATTAGCGAAAGCATAAATAAAGGAATTTAAGAAGAAGGGGCTGTACTTTAACATAAATGTTATGATATGCTCCCTGTCAAGTAGACAGGGAGCATATCATTATAATACAGCCCTGTTTTCTTATTTTATATATTCTTTTAACCAGTAGCTTATCTGTATTATATATGCAAGCATCTGTGGACCTGCCATTAGCTGCCCATACCACGGCTTTCCGTAATCTTTTGGACTTTTTATAAAATTTACAAGTTTTTCTTTGTCAATTATTTCACTTAATTTTGGATTTGCATGAAATTCCTCTAAGGCAAGATTGCCTAAGAGTTTTTCATAATCAGGGTCATATGTTTTAGGATACGGACTTTTTTTACGGTACAAAACTTCTTTTGGAAGATAATTTTTCCCACATTCCACTAATAAACTTTTTGCCTGATTATTGTAACATTTGTATTTCCATGGAACATTAAACACATATTCTAAAATCCTGTAATCCGCATAGGGAACACGGGCTTCAAGTCCTGAAAACATACTACATCTGTCCATACGGTTTAAAAGTGTCATCATAAACCATCGTACGTTTAAATAACAGATTTTTCTCCTGTTTCTTTCAATTTTATCATCATCAATTAAATCAGGACATTCCTTAATGGTATTTAAATATTTTTCATTAATATATTCCTTTAAAGGAAGCTCTCTTATAAAATCATCTTTAAAAAGACAGGTTCTTGCGTCTAAATCATAAGACCATGGAAAGGTAGCCTGATTTAGCATATCGTCCCTATGAAACCATGGATAACCTCCAAAGATTTCGTCAGCACATTCGCCGGTAAGGGTTACTTTACACTCCTGTGAAACTAAATTACAAAAATAAAGCATTGAAGATTCCACGTCAGCCATACAAGGCATATCCCTTGCAATCATGGCTTTGTATAAACAGTCAATCTGGTCTTTATTAGTACACTCAAGGTAGGAATGGTTACTGTGAATATGATTAGCCATAATATCCACATAAGGTCTATCCTGGGTGCTTTGGAAGGAACTTGCCTTAAAATTCTTATTATTACCTAAAAAGTCAAAGGAATAGGTGTTTAATTTATCAGGGGCAAGTTTTTTTGCCACAATGGCTGAAACTAAACTGGAATCAAGACCTCCGGATAAAAAAGTACATATTGGAATATCTGAAACCATTTGTTTTTCAATGGCATCTTCGATTAAATAGGAGCAATGGTTAACTGTATCCTCATAGTTTTCAGTGTGAGGCTTAGATGTAAGCTTCCAATAGCATTTGTCACGGCACAAAATATTTTTATGGGAATCACAGGTGATTTCCATAAAATGTCCCGGAAGAAGTTCTTTTATGTTTTCAAAAACGCCATTTCCCGGAGTATGGGCAGGACCTAAGCCGATAATTTCGCACCAGCTTTCCTTATTTAATTCCGGCTCAATTCCGTAAGCAAAAATTCCCTTTATTTCTGATGAAAATACGAACTGGTTAAAGTCGTAATGGTAAAATAAAGGTTTAACTCCAAGATGATCTCTTACAATAGTTAACGTGTTATCTTCGTATATTGCAAAGGAAAAAATCCCGTTTAGCTGGGAGAAAATTCTATGACCAAATACAAGGTAGCAGTACAAAATAACTTCGGTATCGCTGGTTGTTTTCAAAGTGACGGAGTACTCCTTTAACTTTTCTGTAAGCTCAGAAGTATTGTAAAGCTCCCCATTATATATAATAGTAGCAATCCGGTTACGATACATACAGGACATAGGCTGATGCCCGCCTTTTAAATCCCTAATGGAAAGGCGGGTGTGGGCAAGACCTGCAAAACCTTCTAAATATATATCATCGTCATCCGGTCCACGGTGTTTTATTGATTTTTTCATATTAGTTAGTTTATTTGTAAGCAATCTACAGGAATGCTCATTAAACACGTCATGTTTAGTTTGAAAAAAACCGGCAATACCGCACATAAAAAACTCCTTTTACATAATTGTCACATGTGGACTCTTAATAACAGGCTGAATTTGTCTTCCACTAAGAGCTTTTTCAATGGTTTCTTCTATTAAATCTACATGCGCAATCATAGAATTGGGCTTGGATATATAGTTATCCTGGCCAAATGGCACAAAGTAAATGTTCTTGGTATTTAATAGAATACCAATATTCTTAAGATTCATTCCCAGTGCGTCATTTGTACTTAAAAAAATAACCAGAGGACGGTTATTTCTAAGATGAGCCTTAGCTGCCATAAGAACAGGTGTGTCTGAAATGCCGTTTGCCAGCTTTGACAATGTGTTACCGGTACAAGGTGCAATAATCATAAGGTCAAGCATTGATTTTGGCCCTATAGGTTCAGCGTCAGGTATGGTAACAATTGGCGGATGCCCACTGATTTTCTCTGCAAGACTTAAAAAGTCCTTACATTTTCCAAACCTTGAGTCCGTTGAGGCAGCGTTATCTGAAAAAATCGTGATAATGTTTGCTTTTGTGTCAGCAAGGTGTTTCAGCTCTTCAAATACCTTCTTGTAAGTACAATATGAGCCTGTAATTCCAACACCAATATTCTTATCCTTAAAGTTATGAGCCATTTATCCCAGTCCTTTCTGTTTTAAATATGAAATAATGCTTTTAGCAATTAATTCCCCGGCTGCTTTAGGAGCTGTTTTTCCCGGCAATCCGGGGCATGTAATAAGGGATATTCCATATTTTTCTGACAATTTTTTATCAAAGCCATATGGATAGCCTGCAATTTCAAAAAGAACACAGGATTTTTTTAAAAGACTCATGTTATATTCTGTGAAAATGACTTCAGGAACTGTATTAATTATAATGTCAAATTTATTAAGTCCCATGGAAAAATCGTCTTTTTCTAAGGTTTTGTATCCATATGATACTGCCTGACTTAAATGTTTTTTTGTATGGTCATATATGGATACATCACAATTTAAGTTAAAAAGTCTCGAAGCAATATTAGTTCCGCATTTTCCAAAGCCTAAAATAAGCACTTTTGAATTATTAAGGGAAAAATCCGTATTTTTAATAATCTCACCAATTAATCCCTCGGCTGTAAGCATGGCATTACTCCAGACCACATCTTCATCCTTTAAAACATCAATTAATTTAATATTTTTAGTAAAAAGTTTCATTATATCCTCACTGATGCTACCGGCAAATACAATTTGTTTCGGTTTTAAAAGTCCTAGAAATGTATCCACCGGAAAACCGGTATAGTAATCGCAATTTATATATTCATTATTTTTCACAAATGGAGTTCCTGCAACAATAATGTCAGTATTATTAAAATCCATGTTTGTTATTATTTCGGCATTATATCCGTTATTTTTCAAATATTCTTTTATATAAAACTGTCGTTTGTCACCTGAAATAATAGAAATAGTTTTCATAATAACCTCCATGCTATAAAATATGCTGAAATTATTTATCAGTGATTAAAATAATAAAAAAATTGTCAGTGCCTCCAATAATATATTTTTATTTTCACTATTAAATGGTATACTGTAAGATATTTGAAATAATGCTTTTGGAGGAAAAGATGGAAAAGAAGAATATAAGAAAAAAGTTAAAAATTACTGCATTAATATTTAATATTCTGGTAACAGCGGCATTAATATTTTTAGAGGTTGTTTTTTATGATATTGCCTCATATAAAAACTATCTGCTGTTAGAATATCTCCCGGTTAAGTATATTGTTTTTGCCGAGATATTTCTTGTGGTAATTTCAATTATTCCTTTCGTGGTAAAGAGAGGATTTAAAAGTAGGATTTTCTCAATTGTTTTGTCATTAATACTTATTGCAGCAATGGTAACATCAGGTATTTTAGGTATAACATATAATTCAAAAATCAAAGGCATGTTTACTAAAACAGAAGAAACCATTGATGAAATAGTTAAAAACTCTTTATTAGCCACAGACGAATATGGTGTGTATGTTCTTAAAGAAAATAAAGCCGAAAAGTTAAAACATGCCCTTAAGTATAAGTTCGGATATAACAGTCAGTTTTCATCAGAAGATATTAAAAATGTTTTAAATGCCATAGAAACTGAACTTACAGCTATTGTAGATAACGAAGAAATAAATGACCCTGTTACATTAGCACAGGAACTCTTAGAGGGAAATGTTGATGCAATTATTCTTAACCAGTCATTAATTGATGCCATTGAATCAGCAGGAGATGACACGGATGATGGAAAGAAAAATGGCAAATATTCTGATTTTACAGACAAAATTAAATGTATTTATACAACTACAGTGGAAAATGCCGTTGCCCAAATGAATGATAAGGGTAATGCCACAAAAAGATGTTTCAATGTATATTTAAGCGGAATTGATACAGAAGGAGACGTTACCGTTAAAAGTAGAAGTGACGTAAACATTATTATGTCAGTAAATCCTCTTACAGGTAACATTGTTCTTATTTCAACACCGAGAGATTACTATGTACCATTATCTATATCCAATGGTGTAAAGGACAAGCTGACCCATGCAGGAAATTATGGAATTGATGTATCTATGGACACTCTTAAAATGATTTATGGTGTAGATTTTGATTATTATGTACGACTTAATTTTACGGGATTTGTTAAAATAATTGATGCCTTAGGTGGTATAGACGTTGATTCTGATTACGCATTTTCAGCGGCAGGATTTAGCTACAAAGAAGGTCTTAATGAAAATTTAAGCGGAATAGAAGCCCTTTGGTTTGCAAGAGAAAGACATTCCTTTGCTGCAGGTGACCATCAGAGAGGCAGGGACCAGATGAAAGTAATTGAATCTGTAATTGCCAAATGCCAGTCACCTGCATTACTGAAAAATTATGACAGTATTTTAAGTGAAATTAGTGAATGCTTTCAAACTAATATGACAAAGAAAAGCATTAAAGCTCTTGTAAGATTTCAGTTAAACCGTGCACCTAAGTGGAAAATAACACAGTACAGTGTAAGCGGTCAGGGAACATCAGATTACACATACAGTATTCCAAATCAGAAAGCATATGTTATGGTTCCTGATGAAAATACCATTAATACAGCTAAGCAGCTTTTAGAGGATAATAAGGAAAATAAGGATATAAAAGAGCCTGAAAGTACAAAGGAGTAAATTAATGGAGAAAAATAATAACCTTAAGAATGAAATAATTTCAACAAAAGCAAATACTTTAAAGGCATTAGAGAAAATTATCACAAAGGCGTTTATTGAAGAAATGCTTATTATTGTGGTAGAGGACTACGTAAAAAACAAAAGAGAGGTTGCCCTTAACATTGGGAAAAAGTTTAAGGGAGCAAAAATTGTTGTAAGAAGTTCATCTACAAACGAGGACTGTTACAAAAAGTCCAATGCAGGTCATTACACCAGTTTGTTGGATGTGGATTCATCTAATGTTACATCTGTAATAAATGCAATTGATGATGTTATTGCGTCCTATTCATCAGACATTGATGATATATCAAATCAGCAGGTATTAATTCAGCATCAGGCAGTGGATGTAGCATACAGCGGGGTATTATTTACTTACGATATTCAGGGCCAGAGACCATATTATTTAATTAATTATGATGACAGTGGCTCAACGGATTCCGTTACCAGTGGTATTGGTGGAAAAACACTTTGGATAGCAAGAAACACCCGGTTAAACGAATTAGATGTGGAATGGTGTAACTTACTTACGGCTGTTAACGAAATTGAGGAACTTCTTAAGATACCCCTTGATATTGAGTTTGCAATTAATAAAAAAAATGAAGTTATTATTTTTCAGGTCAGACCTTTAGTGGCTAACTTTTCAAAAAATAAAAGGGCTTCTGAGAGTTTTAATGTTTTTTATGACAAAATAAATAATCTGAAAAATGATTATCGAAACATAAAGAATATAATAGATGGCAATTATATGATGTTTTCCGACATGGCATTTTGGAATCCGTCAGAAATTATTGGAACAAGTCCAAGAACATTGGATTATTCACTATATAGATTTATTATAACGTCAAAGGCATGGAATGAAGGTCTGGTACCTATGGGATACAGGCGCTTAGACGACGAGCTCATGTACAAAATAGGTGTAAAGCCATATATAAGTCTGGAATATTCATTTTATTCCCTTATACCGGCTAAGCTTGATGAAGAGCTGGCTCAAAAATTAGTTTCATTCTATTCATCTAAGTTAAAAAAAGACGTTACGGCACATGATAAGATAGAATTTGAAATTGTATATTCCAGCTATGACTTTAACACTTATCTTAGAACTACCGAGTTGTTAGACTATGGTTTTTCCAGCAGTGAGAGAAAACAAATAGTGGAAGCACTTAAAGAGCTTACATTTAATAATGTATCAAATTACAATGAAATTTCCGTTAATGATACCGGTGACATTAAGAAACTTGAAAGTATAAGGAAACGGATTAAAGACAGATATGAGAATTGTTCTAACCCTCAGGAGTTGATTAAAGTTATAATTGAACTTCTTGAAAATATAAGAAGATTTGGAACACCACAGTTTACCCGTCAGGCAAGAATGGCTTTTATAGCAAGAAGTTTTTGCAGTTCCCTTGTGGCATCAGGATGGTTTGTTCAGGAAGATATAGATAATTTTATGAAGGAAATTGCCACTGTATCTTCAGATTTTGAAAAAGATTACCAGGAATATTCTGCCGGTGAAATGACAAGAGATGATTTTAACAGCAAGTACGGTCATTTAAGAAGTGGCACATATGACATAAGAACCGACAGTTACAATCAGATGGTATTTAGACCGGTTACAGGAACTTACAAGCCTCAAAAGGAAAAAGCAATAAAGACAGGGCTTAGCGAGGAAATTCTGGCAAAAGCATTATTATCTATTAATTTTGACATACCTGCAAAGGATTTTATTCATTTTATGACAACGGCAATAGAAAGCAGGGAGTATTTTAAATTTGAATTTACAAAATCCCTTAGTCTTGCCATTGACTTAATACAAAGTCTTGGAAAAATATTAAATATTGACAGAAATGATTTGTCCTGGATTTCCGTTGAGGATTTAGAGGATTGCAGAAGACTTGGAATAAAGGAAATAGAAGCTTTTCTTAAAAATGTAATAAAACAAAATCAGGATTATTACAATGAGTACTCAAACATAATTTTACCTGATGTAATTTTAAACGAAACAGGTATATCTGTTATTCCGGTAAATAAAGCAAGACCTAACTTTATTACTTCCAAAAAAGTAGAAGGTGAAGTTGTAAATTTAGAGCATGAAACCGATGAAGACCTTATGGATAAAATCGTAATGATTCCAAAGGCTGATCCGGGATATGAGTGGATATTTACTAAGGGAATTAAGGGCTTTATTACAAAGTACGGTGGAATGGCATCCCATATGGCAATAAGATGTGCAGAATTTGAAATACCTGCTGCCATAGGATGTGGTGAAAAAATATATAATTATGCATCAGGCATTAATTACATGGAATTAGACTGTGCCAACGGCATTATCAAAGAGGGCATACAATGTGAGGATTTAAGGGCTCTTATTACCCAAAGAGAGGGAATTAATCAATATGGAGACCCTACAGATGTGTTAGAGGCAGCATACATTAGATTTTATGAGCTATTGGGCTTTATACCACAGCCTGCGTCTAACTATGTAAAAAATGTCGGAAAATTGTTTGAGAGACAATGTGATCTTTTAATAGTAGCCGGAGGAGGAGCACTACCTGTTAAATATTATGACAGAAGCCATAATGAAGAATTGCAGCCCCACCGTGATATTATGGAAGATAAACTTATTAAGCATTGTATAGGGGAAGGTATACCTATTATTGCCACCTGTCGTGGTATGCAGTATTTAAATGTTTTGTTTGGTGGAAAATTACTTTATCATCCTACTCTTGAAAGTGACAGACCAAGGGGAGTTGATCACAAGGTTTATCTTGTTGAAGAAAACAGGGAAATATGGGTTAATAATTTCCATCAGGATGTGGTTCCGGCAGATGGTCTGGCACCATGTTTCAAGCCTCTTGCCATAGACAGGGAAAACAACACCATTGAGGCATTTGGTTCAGACGAAATGAAAATTCTTGCATTACAGTGGCATCCGGAAAGAAAATTTGCTACTGCAAATGCTCTTGAAGATACAAGACGTTTGGTTATTAATTTTATACAGCGTCATATTAAATAATTGGAAATGAGGAAACTTTTATGAATACAATCAGCGATAAAAAACTTCTGTGCTGGTCACAAAAATATAATCTTGAGAATTTAATTGTGGCAGGCTACCAGGGTGGATATCCTATTATACAATTTAAACGTAGAGATGACATGCCGGTAGTTAATATGTCAAAACGTGAAATAAATTCCATTATAAGAAAAGCAGAAACCTATGGTGGAATCGAATTAGGGGTTGTATACAATCTTAGAAAAACAGCCTTTATTCTTGTAAATGATGACACAATAGTTATTTGTGGACATGAATATGTATTAGACAGAATATTAGAAAAAATCTTCTAATACAATGTAATAATTTTAACCAAATAATTTCAAATTAAAACACAAATGTAACAAATTCGTAATATTTTATTGACAAAACGTAATAAATGCTGTATAGTACTCTTTGTGCACAGGATAAGTGCATAGAGAAGGAGTGTATTTATGAATAAAACAAAACTCACTACTGGCATTGTTTTATTTGCCATGACACTTGTTATTACGGTTTCAAGTTGTTTCTATGGTAATGAAATAAACAATGATGTTAAGCTTACAGAAGATAAGGTTAAAGCTTTACAGTCAGTTAATGCAGACATTATTACGAAATCTGTTAATCAGGTTAGTAAGTTATCTACAAATGTTCTAAACACAAATACAGCAGCCACCAATAATTTATTAGCAGATACTTCAGAAGAGCCAATAGTTATTGAATCAAATGATTCAATAAAAATCACAAAAAAGAAGTCCAAATCTTCTAAGAGCAAGAAGAAAAAGAAGAAGAAATCAAAGAAAACTGCTAAGAACAAGAGAAAAAAGAAAAAAAGTAAATATATAAAGGTTGGAACATTTAAAGTTACAGGTTATTGCAGTTGTGCAAGATGCTGTGGAAAGTCAACAGGTATTACCGCATCAGGTACCGTGGCAACGGCAGGAAGAACTATAGCTGCAGATACATCACAGTTTTCATTTGGCTCAAAGGTTGTGATTAACGGTCACACATATACTGTTGAAGACAGAGGTGGTGCTATCAGAGGAAACAGAATTGATATATTCTTCAGTTCCCATTCAAAGGCTTTAGACTGGGGTGTAAGATACTGTGACGTTTATGTAAAAAGATAAGAACACATAAAAAAGGAGCTTTACTATAAGTTCCTTTTTTACGTTATTGAAATAGAGTTCCATTTAGTGTATAATTTTAACAATTGTGTATAAAGTAATAAAAACCGGAGGCAAAAGATGGCAATAGACACAGAAATTAATGAAAAAGAAAAAGCAGAATCAAGGAATTTTATTGAGCAGATAATTGACAATGATTTAGAAATAGGAAGATTTGACCATGTTCAAACAAGATTCCCACCGGAACCAAACGGATATCTTCACATTGGACATGCAAAATCAATTCTTTTAAATTATGGACTTGCTAAGGAATACAACGGCAAGTTTAACATGAGATTTGATGATACAAACCCTACAAAGGAAAAGGAAGAGTTTGTTGAATCCATATTAAAAGATATCAAATGGTTAGGTGCAGACTGGGAAGACAGATTGTTTTTTGCATCAAATTACTTTGAACAGATGTATGAAGCAGCCGTAAAATTAATAAAAAAAGGAAAAGCATACGTTTGTGACCTTAGTTCAGACGAAATAAGGGAATACAGAGGAACTCTTAAAGAACCGGGAAAAAACAGCCCATACAGAGACAGAAGTGTTGAAGAGAACCTTGTGCTTTTTGAAAACATGAAAAATGGTGTATATAAAGATGGTGAAAAAGTTTTAAGAGCCAAAATTGACATGGCAAGTCCTAATATTAATATGAGAGATCCTATTATTTACAGAGTTGCACATATGACACATCATAATACAGGAGATAAGTGGTGCATTTATCCTATGTACGATTTTGCGCATCCTATTGAGGATGCCATAGAAGGAGTAACACATTCTATATGTACATTGGAATTTGAAGATCACAGACCTTTATATGACTGGGTTGTAAATGAACTTGAGTATCCTAACCCACCAAGACAGATTGAATTTGCAAAACTTTATCTTACAAACGTGGTTACAGGAAAGAGATATATTAAGAAATTAGTTGAAGACGGAATTGTTGACGGTTGGGATGATCCGAGACTGGTTTCCATTGCAGCTCTTAGAAGAAGAGGTTTTACTCCTGAATCAATTAAGATGTTTGTTGAATTGTGCGGTATTTCAAAGAGCCAGAGCTCTGTGGATTACGCTATGCTTGAATATTGTATCAGAGAAGATCTTAAGGCTAAAAAACCACGTATTATGGCTGTTTTAGATCCTGTAAAGGTTATTATTGATAATTATCCTGAAGGACAGGTTGAATGGCTTGACGTGGATAACAACGTTGAATGTCCTGAACTTGGTAGCAGAAAAGTACCTTTTAGCAGGGAATTATATATTGAAAGAGAAGATTTTATGGAGGAACCTCCTAAGAAATATTTCAGATTATTCCCAAGCAATGAAGTAAGACTTATGAATGCCTACTTTGTTAAATGTGTTGACTATAAAAAAGACGAAAATGGAAATATAACTGAAATTCATTGCACATATGATCCTGAAACTAAAAGCGGAAGCGGTTTTACAGGAAGAAAGGTTAAAGGAACCATTCACTGGGTTTCTGCACCACATGCTGTGAAGGCAGAAGTAAGACTTTATGAGAATATTGTAGATGAAGAGAAAGGAAAGTTAAATGAGGATGGAACCCTTAACTTAAATCCTAATTCTCTTACAGTTCTTAAGGAATGTTACATTGAGCCAAACATTTCAGATGTTAAGCCAGAGGATAAATTCCAGTTTGTGAGACAGGGTTATTTTTGTGCAGACATTAAGGATTATACAAAAGAACATCCGGTATTTAACAGAATTGTTTCATTAAAGAGTTCTTTTAAACTTCCAAAATAATAAATACGGTAAATAAAAAGGTTGCATCAATTGTGATACAACCTTTTTATTTACTATAAATTATTAATCATAATTCTTACAAATCCTTTAACTCATCTGTAAGAAATTCATCGTCATCGCCCTCATCATCAATGGTAACATCATCTTCAGTTTCAGCATTTTCTGCCTCATCTGTAGTAACATTCAAGTCCGGTGTATCGTCAGAAGAAGTATTTATATCTTCATCCTCAAAAATATCTTCATCTTCGTCTTCGCCGTTAAATATTTTACCAACAGTTTCATTCACCTTATCCTTAGCATTAGATGCAACAGTTGAAACCTTATCCTTCATCATATTGATATTGTCTTCACCAACTTTTTCAACAATTATGTCTTTAGCATCATTAGCTTTTTCTTTGGCGAAATCCGTTGCATTGTTAATTTTATCCTTTATATTATCAATGTTTTCCTCGCCGATTTTATCAGTAACTGTATTTTTTAATTTATCAGCAGCATCAATAACCATGTCAGCAGTATCATCTGCTACCTTTTTAACTTTCTTTTTATTAATGGTTATTGTAACTTTTGTGTTTCCGTCGGAATCATCATTTTTGTTAAATTCAAAGGCTTTTGTATCATCGAAATCGTCGAAATCATCTGCCTTTGTTTCACGTGTGTCTTTGCGTTTCTTTACATAAAGTGCACTTCCTGCTGCGGCTCCAACAACTGCTGCGGTTCCGAATAGCTTTTTTAAAAATCCCATATATAAAATCCTCCGATACATTTATTTTTATGCAATAGCATAATTATTATCATTTATTATAATACTATTTTAGCCGAAATAAAAGCAGTAATACATTAAAAAACATTACTTGAATAAAAAAAACAAAAATGTTAGTCTATAAAAAGTGATTTTAAAAAGAATGATAAAGAGGATTAATATGAATAATAGAAAAATAGTTTTTTTCGATATTGACGGAACAATATATAGATTTGATACAGGGATGCCAAAGGATACTTATGAGGCAATTAAACTTTTAAAGGCCAAGGGACATATTCCGGTTATATGTACCGGACGAACAAGGTGTATGATTTATAAAGAACATATGGCTCCGGGATTTCGGGATATTGTAGCCGGTGCCGGAACATATGTGGAAATTGATGGTAAGGAGCTATATTGCAATACCATTAATAATAATGAGGCAAGAAGAGTAATAGATGGCTTTGTAAGAAATGGCTTTGTTCCGGTGGCTGAAGGAAGAGACAACATTTATATTGGAAGGGATATCAGTGATTTAACTGAAACCACAAAGCATGTATATAATGTTTACAGAGAAAGTATGGGGGATTTTATATTAAGTACAGATGAAAGTGAAATAAATGTATCTAAGGTAAGTGCATTATTTACTAATCACAGTAATCCTGAGGGAATGATAAAGGAATTTGAAAATGATTACACCATTATATCTCATCAGCATAGTTTATTGGAGTTAGTTCCAAAGGGATATAATAAAGCTGTGGGAATAGAAAAATTAATTAAAGCATTAAACATTCCATGGGAAAATACATATGCTTTCGGTGACAGTTTAAATGACATTGACATGCTAAAATATGTTAAGTATGGCTGTGCCATGGGAAATAGTGATGATGCCATAAAGGAAGCTACAAAGTATCATACTTCTGACTTTGATAAGAGTGGAATATATGAGGCACTAAAAAAATTTGAATTAATATAAAGGATGTAATATGAGAATACTGAAGGATAAAAATAATATAATAATAAAGGAAATTAGTGATTTTGATTTACAGCAGACCTTAGAATGTGGACAATGCTTCAGATTTTATAAACAGGACGAACAGGATTATGTTGTAGTAGCCTATGGCAGGCTTTTACATATAATGGAAAAGGATAACAACCTTGTTTTTCTTAATAAAACAATTAAGGAAGTTGAAAATATATGGATACCATACTTTGATTTAAACAGAGATTATGGAAAAATTAAGGAGTTTCTTCTGAAAAGTGATGAAACCTTAGAGCCTGCGATAAAAGAAAAAAACGGCGTAAGGATTCTTAATCAGGAGTTTGTGGAAACATTAATATCCTTTATAATTTCCCAAAATAAGCAGATTCCCCATATAAAACATATTGTGAAAACAATCAGTGAGAATTTTGGTGACTATTTAGGGGAGGTAAATGGAGAAAAATACTATTCCTTTCCTAATATGAAACAGTTAAGCAATATTACCGAGGCAGATTTCAGGGAAATGAAAACAGGTTTTAGGGCACCTTATTTGTCAGACGCAGTTGAGAAACTTTCTACAGGCATCATAAACGAAAAGGAAATTAGAATGTTAAAGGAGGAAGATGCCAGAAAGAAACTAATGGAAATAAAGGGAGTTGGTGAAAAAGTTGCTAACTGCGTAATGCTTTTTTCGTTGGGATACAGGCAGGCATTTCCTATTGATGTGTGGATAAAAAGAATTATGGAGACTTTATATTTTAACGGAAAAGATACCTCAAAGGAGATAATAGGAAAATGTGCTAAGGAATTATATGGAGAATATGGTGGCTACGCACAACAATATCTGTTTTGTTTTGGAAGAGATAATAAAGTTGGAAAAAACAAAAATGAATAGAATATTTATTTTGTTAATAAATTGTAAAAATATAACATTAGGTATTGCATTAATCAAAAAAAGTGTTACTATTATTGTTAGTTGATTAGCACTCATATATGTGGAGTGCTAACAAGAAATGTTATTATGGAGGTTAAAAAATGAAATTAATACCATTAGCAGATAGAGTAGTTTTAAAGCAGTCTACTCCGGAAGAAAAAACAAAATCAGGAATTATATTAACAAGTACATCTCAGGAGAAGCCACAGCAGGCAGAAGTTATTGCTGTAGGTCCCGGTGGAGTTGTAGACGGTAAAGAAGTTGTTATGAATGTTAAGCCTGGAGATATGGTTATCTTTTCAAAGTATGCAGGCAATGAAGTTAAATTAGATGATGAAGAATATATAATTGTAAAACAGTCAGATATTCTTGCAATCGTTGAATAATTTTGGAGGTAATTAATATGGCAAAGGAAATTAAATATGGCGCTGAAGCCAGAACTGCTCTTGAAGCAGGTGTAAACCAGTTAGCAAATACAGTAAAGGTTACATTAGGACCAAAAGGAAGAAACGTTGTTCTTGATAAATCTTTTGGCGCACCACTTATTACAAATGATGGCGTAACAATTGCAAAGGAAATAGAACTTGAAGATTCATTTGAAAACATGGGAGCACAGCTTGTAAAGGAAGTTGCTACTAAAACAAACGATGTAGCAGGTGACGGTACAACAACAGCTACAGTTTTAGCTCAGGCAATGATTAATGCCGGAATGAAGAACTTAGCTGCCGGTGCTAATCCTATTATTTTAAGAAAAGGAATGAAGAAAGCAACAGATGTAGCAGTTGATGCTATTGCTGATATGAGCAGTGTTGTAACAGGAAAGGAACAGATTGCAAAGGTTGCAGCTATTTCTGCCGGTGATGAGGAAGTTGGTAACATGGTAGCAGATGCCATGGAAAAGGTTTCTAACGATGGCGTTATTACAATAGAAGAGTCAAAAACAATGAAAACTGAATTAGACCTTGTTGAAGGTATGCAGTTTGACAGAGGATATATTTCAGCATATATGGCTACAGATATGGATAAGATGGAAGCTACACTGGATGATCCATATATCCTTATTACAGATAAGAAAATCTCTAACATTCAGGAAATCCTTCCTGTCTTAGAGCAGATTGTTCAGTCAGGAGCTAAACTTCTTATTATTGCAGAAGATGTTGAAGGTGAAGCCCTTACAACACTTATTGTAAATAAGCTTCGTGGAACATTTAACGTAGTTGCAGTTAAGGCACCTGGATATGGTGACAGAAGAAAAGAAATGCTTAAGGATATAGCAATTCTTACCGGTGGTCAGGTTATTTCAGAAGAATTAGGTTTATCTCTTGCAGATACAAAGATTGAAGATTTAGGTAGAGCAAAATCTGTTAAGGTTGCAAAAGAAAATACCATAATCGTTGATGGTCTTGGTAATTCAGATGAAATTGCAGC
Organism: Eubacterium sp. AF16-48; assembly: GCF_003479405.1. Classification (GTDB taxonomy): domain Bacteria; phylum Bacillota; class Clostridia; order Lachnospirales; family Lachnospiraceae; genus Eubacterium_G; species Eubacterium_G segne. Next base: position 233,715 of record NZ_QUHB01000001.1, read on the forward strand.
AAGAGTTGCCCAGATTAAAACCCAGATAGAAGAAACCACATCAGAATTTGATAAAGAGAAACTGCAGGAAAGACTTGCTAAGTTAGCAGGTGGTGTTGCAGTTATCAGAGTTGGTGCTGCTACAGAACCTGAAATGCAGGAAAACAAACTTAGAATGGAAGATGCATTAAATGCTACAAGAGCTGCCGTAGAAGAAGGTATTATAGCAGGTGGTGGTTCAGCATACATTCACGCATCAAAGAAGGTTGCTGAGTTAGTTAATACATTAGAAGGTGATGAGAAGACAGGTGCTTCTATTATTCTTAAGGCATTAGAGGCTCCGCTTTTCACTATTGCCCAGAATGCAGGACTTGAAGGCTCAGTTATTGTTAATAAGGTAAGAGAATCAGAACCTGGAACAGGATTTGATGCATTAAATGGCGAGTATGTTCAGATGGTAGACAGAGGAATTCTTGATCCGGCTAAGGTTACAAGAAGTGCTCTTCAGAATGCAACAAGTGTGGCAAGTACATTACTTACAACAGAATCAGTTGTTGCAAATATTAAAGAAGATACACCGGCTATGCCTGCCGGAAACCCTGGAATGGGAATGATGTAATTAATAATTGCTGCTTATGTAGCAGATAAAAAAGCCTATGGGATAACATGATATGTTTCCCGTAGGCGTTTTTTTTGATGTAAAAATGATAAAAATACACCATTTTTTACTTAGGTATTAATTTTTTAAAAAGTGCCTAAAATAGGGCATAAAAACAATTTTATTATTGGAATGACAAAGCATATATGATACAATTTATTTATATTAAATTAAAGGAGCGAAAATATAATGAAAGGTATTAAAAGAAGTATTTTATCATTAATGCTGGTACTTGCGTTAGTAGTATCAGGTGTGTCGGTTATGCCTGTAAAGGCTTTAGAGCTTAATGCTAATCCGATTACAAATTTAAAATTTGTGGAAAACAGCAATGGTTCATGTACAATAACATGGGACAAACTAAGTGGAGGTTCTTATAATATTTATAAGGCAAAAAGCCGATATGCAAAGTACAGTAAAGTTGCCACTGTTTCAGATTCTGCATATACAGACACTGATTACAATGGCGAATATTATAAAGTATCATATGTTTCAGATAAGGAATATGAACTTTCAACCCCTATTTCATATGAAATACAGACTTTTGGTTTAAACACTAATATTTTTGAACCTACAGACAGTACATCAGAAATACAGTCATGCATTAATAATATTTATAAGAAAACAGAAGCAGGACAATTTATTTCAGACAGAAATGCATTAATGTTTGCACCGGGAAATTACAGTAAAGATATTAATGTGGAAGTTGGATTTTACACGCAGGTTGCAGGACTTGGCATTTCACCGGAAAATACTGTAATTGGTAATATAAACTGTAAGGCTGAATGGATGAAAGGTAAAAAATATGACGGTTCAGTAAATTATAATGCCCTTTGCAATTTCTGGCGTTCAGTAGAAAATCTTACTACAACAGCGAACAGCACCATGTGGGCTGTTTCTCAGGCTACTTCTATGAGAAGAATGAATATTAAAGGTAATCTTGATTTGCATCATCAGGGTGGTTATGCCAGTGGTGGTTTTCTTGCAGACACAAAAGTTGCAGGAAGAAAATACACATATAAAGACCAGAAAACAGGTAAGCAGATTGATACGGAAGCAGGAATATCAGCAGGTTCACAGCAACAGTGGATTTCAAGAAATACCGAAATGAACAGATGGGATGGAAGCGTTTGGAATTACGTTTTTGTAGGATGTAGCGTTGCATCATTATACGATAAAACAAACATCAGCAATGGACCAAACGGTGAGTGGCCGTATTTATCTTTCACCAAGGTTTCAGAAACTCCTGAGTGTCAGGAAAAGCCGTTTTTAATGAAAAATGATGATGGAAAATATGGCGTATATGTACCGGCAGTTAGAAAAAACTCTACAGGTGTTTCATGGGCAAATGAAAACGAAGGCGAATTCATAGACCTTGACCGTTTTTATGTTGCTAAGCCATCAGATAGTGCAACAAAAATTAACGACGAATTAAAAACAGGCAAAAACCTTATACTTACTCCCGGAATATATAATCTTTCCCAGGCAATTAATATAACTAATGAAAACACTATTGTTCTAGGATTGGGATATGCAACATTGGAACCTGTAAATGGAAATCAGTGTATGACTGTTTCAAATGTAGGAGGAGTAAAAATAGCCGGCGTATTATTTGATGCAGGAGCAAAGAAATCATCTGCACTTTTAACAGTTGGAACATCTGGAGATAAAACATCTCATAAGGATAACCCTATTTTGTTAAGTGATACCTTTTACAGAGTAGGTGGAGCAGATTCAAATCCGGGAAAGGTTACAACATGTGTTATAATTAACAGCAGCGACGTAATAGGCGACAATTTCTGGGTTTGGAGAGCAGATCATGGAGCAGGTGTAGGCTGGAATAAAAATACAGCTGATACCGGTGTAATAATAAATGGTGACAATGTTACAACTTACGGACTTATGGTAGAACACTTCCAAAAATATCAGACAATATGGAATGGTAACGGTGGTAAGTGTTATATGTATCAAAGTGAATTGCCTTATGACATAACATCCCAGAATGTATGGAATGCAAAGGGCTCATATGGATATACTGATTATAAGGTTTCTTCAAATGTAAAAACTCATGAAGCCTATGGAATTGGCATTTATTCATGTTATCAGGCGGCTACATGTTTCTTGAAGTCTGCCGTGGAATGTCCTAATACACCGGGTGTTAAATTTACTAATGTATGTACATATAGTTTAAGTGGAAATGGTGGTATAGATTATGCCATAAATAAAAGCGGATATGGAGTATATACTTCAAGCGAAATGTGTAAGATTATGTCATATTCTAACGGCAAGGCCGTATGTGATAAGACAGGTACAAAAGCTAAAAAGAGTATATGGTCAACATCAATTAATGTAGCCACAAATTCTCTGACATACACCGGAAAAGCCATAAAACGTAAGGTAACGGTTAAGTATAGAGGAATCACATTACGTAAAGGAACAGATTATACTGTTACATATAAAAACAATAAAGATATTGGAACATCAAAAATAATTATAAATGGTATCGGAAACTTTAGGGAAAGCGACTACGTTACATTTAAAATAGTTCCTGGAAAAACAAAAATTACAAAGAAAAAAGCAACAAAGAAGAAAGTAAATATTCAGTTTGCAAAGGTAAAAGGAGCTAAAGGATATCAGGTTGTATATTCTACAAGTAAAAAGTTTAAAGGCAAAACTGTAAAAAACATTAAGAAAACAAAACTTACATTTAAGAGAAAGAATAACAGCACCTATTATGTTAAAGTAAGAGCTTTGAAAAAAGTTGGTAGAAAAACATATTATGGAAGTTACTGTAAAACAGTAAAAATTAAATAAGATTATGAAAGAGGCACATGATATTGATTATTGTGTGCTTCTTTTTCGATTTTCTGGCATTCTTTTTTCATATGTGGTAAAATAGGCTGAAATGTTTTGAGGATATTAATATGTTGCTTAATGAATTAAAAGGAATAGGTCAGAAAACTGAAAATTTGTTTGAAAAAGTAGGTGTATCCAGTGTTGAAGACTTACTGGAGTATTATCCCAGATATTACGATGTTTATGAAGAACCTGTAATTGTCCGTAAATTAGATTGTGACAGGACTCAGGCGGTTAAAGCAACAGTTGTAAGGGATGTTGCAGTGAAAAAAGTCCGTAATTTGCAAATTGTTACAGCTTATCTTAGAGATAGTGAAGGCTACGGAATTAAAGCTATCTGGTTTAATTCACCATATTTAAGAAGTAAATTAAAAAATGGTGACGTTTATATTTTTAGGGGATTTGTAAGAGAATCTAAAGGTAGTTTTGAAATAGAGCAGCCAAAAATCTTTACAATAAAAGAATACACCTCAAAAATGGGAGAAATGCAGCCGGTTTATCCTCTTACTCACGGTCTGACAAATACTTTAGTTCAAAAATCTGTTACACAGGCACTTAATATTATTGACATAAATGAAAATCTTCCTGTGTCGGTTAAAGAGAAATATTCTTTAGAAGATAGAAGGGTGGCTATTAAAAATATTCATTTTCCGAAAAACATGAAAGAGCTTTCTACAGCAAGAAAAAGACTGGTATTTGACGAATTTTTTGAATTTATTAATACTCTTAGGAATTTAAAAGATAACAATAAAAATGAAAAAAATGAATATATTTTAGAAGAACCTGATGAGGTTGAAAATTTAATAAAAAATCTTCCCTATAATCTCACATCTGCACAACTTCGCACATGGGAGGAAATAAAAAAAGATATCTCATCTCCTAAAGTTATGAACAGGTTAATTCAGGGAGATGTTGGATCCGGTAAAACGATAGTTGCTTTTTTAGCATTAATAACTGCTGCATTAAACGGATATCAGGGGGCACTTATGGCACCTACGGAAGTTCTTGCAAGACAGCATTTTGAACAGCTAAAAGAAACATTAGAAAAAAATAATATTGATTTGTGTCCTGTTATACTTGTAGGCTCCATGAAGGCTAAAGAAAAAAGGATGGTTTATCAGGATATTGAAAGTGGCACGGCAGACGTTATAATAGGAACCCACGCTCTTATCCAAGATAAAGTTAAATATAAAAACCTAGCCCTTGTAGTTACTGATGAGCAGCATAGATTTGGAGTAAGACAACGTGAAGCAATTTCCGGGAAAGGAAGCAGACCTCATACAATAGTTATGAGTGCAACACCTATTCCAAGAACCCTTGCCATTATAATGTATGGCGACCTTGATATTTCAATAATTGATGAATTGCCTGCTGGAAGGCGACCTATAGCCAACTGTGTTGTCGGCAAAGATTACAGATATAACGCCTATAATTTTATTGAAAAGCAGGTGGCACAGGGACGTCAGGTTTACATTATATGTCCTACGGTAGAATACAGCGAAGCTGTAGAAGGTGAAAATGTTATTGAATATGCCGATAAGCTTAAGCAGATATTTCCACCGGCAATTAATGTATCTTTTTTGCATGGAAGAATGAAACCTGCTGAAAAAAATGATATAATGGAGAAGTTCTCAAAAAATGAAATACAGGTTTTAGTTTCAACCACTGTTGTGGAGGTTGGTGTTAATGTTCCCAATGCCACGGTTATGATGGTTGAAAATGCAGAACGTTTTGGATTAGCCCAGCTGCATCAGCTTAGGGGCCGTGTAGGAAGAGGAAAGTTTCAATCCTACTGTATTTTTATAAATGGCAGCGAAAAGAAGGAAGCAAAAGACCGCCTTGAAATATTAAATAAATCTAACGACGGATTTTTTATTGCAAATGAAGATTTGAAGTTAAGGGGGCCGGGTGATTTTTTCGGTGTCAGACAAAGTGGTGATTTTGAATTTAAAATCGGCGATATTATGAATGATGCTGATACTTTAAAAAAAGCTGCTGATGCAATTAATTTAATTGAATCCGGCGAATTGTGTGTATCAGATGAGGAAATGGAAATGATGAATACATCAAAAATTTCATCAATTAATATATAAATTTGAGAGGAGTATAGTACATTAGTTATGGATATAGTAGTTTTATGTGGAGGAAACAGTACAGAAAGAGAAGTTTCAATAAGCTCAGGATATAATGTTTGTCAGGCACTTCGTGAAAAAAATCACAATGCTATTTTGATGGATGTTTTCTTTGGAATGGATAATTGTGATATTTTTGAAACCTCAAAAAGCACATATGATGTTACAAAAGAAAAAGACTACATAAAAAGCCTTTCTACAAAAGTTAAAGAAACTGAAGAAAAAAGAAAAAGCTTCTTTGGAAATAATGTAATTGAAATATGTAAAAAAGCTGACATTGTATTTCTTGCCTTACATGGAAAAAACGGTGAAGACGGAAAATGTCAGGCAGCCTTTGATTTATATGGAATTAAATACACCGGTTCAGGACATTTAGCCAGTGCCATGGGAATGGATAAGGCAGTTACAAAACAGATTTTTATGTCAAAAGGTGTTCCAACAGCTAAAAGTGTCTGGGTGAAAAAAGGTGAAGATACAGACCTCAACCGCTTAAATATGTCACTTCCTCTTGTAGTTAAAGCCTGCAACGGTGGCTCAAGTGTTGGTGTGGTTTTAGTAAAAGACGAAAAGGATTACCAAAATGCCGTGGAAGAATGTTTCAAATATGATAACGAAATATTAATTGAAGATTTTATAGAAGGACGGGAATTTTCCATTGGAGTTTTAAATGGAAAGGCATTACCTATTGTGGAAATTATACCAAGAGAAGGATGGTATGACTATGAAAACAAATATAAAGATGGTGCTACAACTCATGTTTGTCCTGCTAATTTAAGTGATGAACTTACAGAGAAAATGCAGCAGGTAGCTGTTGATGCCTGTGATGCAATTGGTTGTTCGCTATGTTCAAGAGCAGACGTTATGATGGATAAAGCTGGAAATATGTTTTGCTTAGAAGTAAATACATTACCGGGTATGACTTCCACAAGTCTTATTCCTGATGAGGCAAGGGCAATAGGTGTGGATTATCCGTCTCTTTGTAATAAAATAGTAGAATTGTCGTTAAACAAATATAAATAATGTTGATTGGAGCAAATAAATGAGTTTAAAAAATATGACACTGGAAAACATTGCTAAAGCCTGCAATGGAATATACATAGGAGATGAAAGTCTTAAACAAACTGAAATTACAGGTGTTGAAAAAGACAGCCGTTTAATAGAAGAAGGATATTTGTATCTTCCTTTTGTGGGGGCAAAGGTTGACGGACATGACTTTATTCCACAGGTATTTGAAAAAGGTGCATTATGCACTTTATCTGAAAAAAAATTGGATATCAACAAGCCATACATACTGGTTAAATCTGTTGCTGATGCCCTAAAAGCAATTGCTGAATTTTACAGAGAACAGCTTTCATGTAAAATCATAGGAATTACCGGTAGTGTAGGAAAAACCAGCACTAAAGAAATCATTGCTTCCGTTTTAAGTGAAAAATATCAGGTTTTAAAAACTGAGGGCAACTATAACAATGAAATCGGAATGCCACTTACCATGTTAAAAATACGTGATAATCATCAGATAGCCGTTATAGAAATGGGAATCAGTGATTTTGGTGAAATGCACCGTCTTGCTAATATTTCAAAGCCGGATGTATGCGTAATTACTAATATTGGTACATGCCATTTGGAAAATTTAGGAGACAGAGATGGTGTATTCAGAGCTAAAACAGAAATGTTTGAACACGCACAAAAAGATTGTTTTGTAGTTTTAAATGGTGATGATGACAAATTAATTAATGTAAAAGAAGTAAACGGACATGAACCAATGTTTTTCGGCATAAATACAAAGCAGAATGTGGGAATTGTTTCTCACACATCAAAAGGCGTTATGGGAACAGAAGTAGAAATCAGATACTTTGATAAAACCTTTACAACACTGATTCCAATTCCGGGATTTCACATGATTTATAACGCCTTAGCAGCTACCTGCATAGGTGTTCATTTTGGAATGAGTTTTTCAGAAATAGATTCCGGCATTAGAAAGCTTAAGGCAATAAAAGGCCGAAATAACATCTTTAACGTAAACAATATAACAGTAATAGATGACTGTTACAATGCCAATCCCATGTCAATGAAAGCATCTCTTAATGTTTTATCAGAAGCAGATGGCAGAAAGGTAGCTATCTTAGGTAATATGTATGAGTTAGGAGACAATGAAGCAGAACTTCATAGACAGGTAGGAGAAGAAGCTGCCCGATTAAAAATAGATGAAGTTATATGTATTGGTGATTTGGCACAAAACATAGCTGATGCTGCAAAAAGCGGATGCAACATGGTTTATCATTTTAATAATAAACAGGACTTTGAGTCAAATATCAGTGAGTATATCAAACCCGGAGATACAGTTTTAATTAAAGCTTCAAACGGAATGAAATTTACTACAATAGTTTATCTTATTAAAGAGACTTTTTAAATTATTATATTTTGAAAAAAATGTCAGATTAACAACAACTTACCAGTTTATTAATCTCTTTTCTTCACATAATACTAGTGTAACAAAAATTCAATTGAAGGTTGGTTACAATTTTTAAATATCTGATTGTGAAAATGGAGGTAATTGAAATGAGTAATTCAAACAATGTAAATGTTCCAGAAGCAAAGAGTGCAATGAACAGATTTAAAATGGAATGTGCATCAGAAGTAGGTGTACAGCTTACAGACGGTTACAACGGAAACTTAACATCTGCACAGGCAGGTTCTGTTGGTGGACAGATGGTTAAGAAGATGATTGAAGCTCAGGAAAAACAGATGAGTGGTAAATAATCATTTTCTATCGTTTAAAAACAGTAGGGAGGTTCACTAAATGTGAACCTCCTTACTTAGTTATAACTATTTATTTTTCATGAATTTAATAATATCTAAAACATATGAATAAATGTTTTCATCCTTTAAAACTGAAGGTTTGATGACTCCTGTTTTAGATTTGTAATCCTCTCTTAAAACCTGTGGAAAACAATCATTATCTAAAGAATACACCGGTAAAAACTCCCCTGAAAATTTCTCGTAACATGTAGAAGCTGTCGCCTGTTTTCTGTAGTTTTTATCCACAAAAGAAGCAATACTTTTATGAATTGCCTTATCCTCTAAAGGCAGATAATAGTAATCCTTAGAATTGGGAAAAAAATACTTAAAGGTTCCATTTATGATTTTAACGGTTATATATCCTCTATCATCTATGGCAGAAAAATGAAGATAATCTTTGTTATATATCATTTTTAGTGGAATCCTGTTTTCAAATAAAATATTAATTCTTAATTCTTTTTCTATATCCCCTTCAACATTTGTATATTCGTTAATGGAATATTCCTGAATATGAAATTTCCCATCAAACACATCTTTTACAGATAAAAGGGATATTAATTTTCCCATATTAATAACATCTTCACGATTATGTAGCAGAAGGGGGAAAATAAGCCTCTCGTCTTTTGATTCTACATAATGCTTAAAGACCTCTACTAAATCCCCACCTGAAAAAGGATCAGTACGTTTTATGTTTAATGCTTTTTCAAAGGTTTTCTGCTTTTGATTTTCCAGATTTAATATATGATTTAATTTCGACAGAGGTTTATAAATATCTATGCTGTTAAATCTGTCAAAATCAAAGTCTAAGTTGTATTTCTCACCTCTTTCTTTAACAAAAGGAATATCAAAAGCATTTCCATTGAAATGAATAATGGTGTTAAATCCCTTTAAAAATTTGTGGAATGCCATAAGAACATTTGCCTCATCATTAAAATTCTCAGCCAACCACTGGGTATACATTAATTCATTATTAGAAAAATACATACAGCCTATCAAATAAACATTACAGTATTTTCTTGAAAATCCCGTTGTTTCAATATCAAAAAATACTGTTTTATCAGGATTTGCAATCGTTGAAACCGGGTAGTCAATTTTTATATTTGCTTTATCTCTTATTACTAACATAAGCATATTTTAGCATATTTTTACGTTAGTTGACAATCTAATTGCACAATGCTAAAATTACCCGTGATGTTTAAAAATATCATATGGACTTTATGTTCTGATGTAAAAATCAGCTAAGAGGGAAGCAGGTGGAAATCCTGCACGGTCCCGCCACTGTAAGCACGGAGTTTTTATTCGCATATTTATGCGGCATGTTATTCATGTATGATTTTTAATCGCCACTGGGCAACCGGGAAGGTAAATAGAAGTGATGATGTGTAAGCCAGGAGACCTGCATAGAGTTTGGAGTTATATCACGGGGAATTGATAAAGGGCTTCTATTGCAAAAAGGCTTTATTTTGATGCCTTTATTTTGCATATATAAGATTTATCGCACCCCTAGAGCATACGCTTTAGGGCTTTTTTCGTGTTACTCTTACTATTTTACTAATTGAAGGAGAACGAAAATGAGACGAAACAACACAACCAAAAAGGTTATTTCAATTGCTCTTACCATGGCATTGGCATTTTCAAATGTAAGTATAACTTACACCAAAGCTGATGATACATCAAATGTAATTGAAATATCAGACGCCACTCAGTGGGCCAAAATCGGCAAGGATGCTGAATATCCATTAGATGGAAATTACATTCTTACTAGCGACATTGAAAATGTTACTGAAACAATAGGTCAGGGTGATAATACTTTACCTGATGCTTTTACGGGAACAATTGACGGTGACGGACATAGCGTAACATTAGATATTAACGCCCAGAAAACTTATCAGGGATTAATCGGTCAGACTAATGGTGCCACAATTAAAAACCTTGTAGTTAAGGGAAATGTTACATCAACTCTTGGATTTGATGCAGGTATTGTGGCTAAAGCAGTTAATACAACCATTACAAATTGTGGTAACGAAGCAACTATAAATGTTACAAACAAAAATGCGAAAAACATTGCCGGAATCACAGGATATTCTGAAAATACAACCATTACAAACAGTTATAATGCAGGTGACATTACCGGTGGAGCGAGAGTTGCAGGTATAACAGGTGAAATTAAAACATACACATCAATTGAAAACTGCTATAACACAGGAAGTGTTACTACAACAGCAACCAGAACAATATATTCAGGTGGATTAGTCGGTTATGGATATGGTACTACAAACAATGTATCAACAGTAAAAAACAGTTATACAACCGGTGTGGTTACGGAAAAAACTCAAAATGGTGCAGCTATAGGATATATTAATGCCTATGTTTCTTTTGAAAAATGCTATTATCTTGAAGGGATAAATTCAAATGTTTATGGCTTTAAAATTTCTGATGCAGATGAACCTGATGTTACAAAATTATCATCAGATGAATTAAAAGGTATTGCATCTGATTTAGGAGAAGCATTTGCAACAGACAGCAGCATAAATAATGGTTATCCTGTTTTAAAATGGCAGATTAAGGTTGCAAACACTGATGTGGAAGATAAGGCAACCCTTGATGCACTTGTAAATGAACTTCCATCAGGAGTTATTTCTCCGAAATTTAATACAGACAAAAATATTAATACATATTTATCAAATCTCATTGAATCCAAAGAAGCTTACGCCAATAAAGGCATAAAAGTATCAATAAAGAATGTTGAAAACAGATTTTCTGATGGTGCAACATACATTGATGAAGATGGAACAATACATTATTTTTACATTAATTTATTTGATGCCGGATATGCATACAGATATATGGGACAGGCAGATGTTACATTTAATTTAACATTAAATAATGTTACAGTGGAATATGCACCAAGATGTGTTAATTTCTATTGGGATTTAGACAAGGTAAAAAAAGACCTTGAAGCAGTAAGGGATGAATACATTGATAATCAGATTTTAGACAAAAACGAAGATTTACAAAGTGTAACAGAAAACTTAATGCTTCCTGCTAATCCAAATGTCAGTCACAATGGCTCAGATAAAAATGTTAAATGGGTAAAAGTAAAGTATACATCCTCAGATAGCAGTGTAATTTCAATTAGTAACTCTGCTGAATGGGACAGTGACTTTACTAACATGTACTATACAGCAAAGGTAAATAGAAAATCAGAGGATCAAAATGTTGTTATAACAGCTGAATTTACATTTGGCAGATATAATTCAGGTGAAGATCAGGTTACTGAAACCATTAAACGTGAAATACCTGTTAAAGTTTTAGCATATAACGAAGTATTAGAGCAGACAAAGGCATTACAGGAAAAGGTTGACACATATAAAGATAATCTTTCAAATTTCACTACAGGTGGAGATATTGATTTAAGTAATGTGAAAGATGACATACAGTTAGTTATCCCTAAAAAGTTAGGTCTTGATGGTAAGTATTACGATTTCAAGGTTGAAAGCAGCGATACATCTGTAATGGAAATTTATGGCTATCGTACATACACATACAGACCACTTCCGGGAGAAGATAAAAAAACAATTACATTAACAGTAACAATTACCAACAAGGAAAATCCTGATATTTCTGCTTCAACTAAGTTTGACGTAACAGTTTTACCTTTAACAGAAGAAGAAATAACCAATGCTGTTAATTTTATGAATAGTGCAAAAGAAAACTTCTTTGAGTTTATAAAAAATGAAAACAGCGATGCAAATAATATTACAGGAGATTTGAAGGTATTTTACGGCATATATCAGGATGAAAATGGAAATGTTTATTCATCAAACTATGTTTCAAAGCCGGATAATAACGGAATTATTGCAAGAATTGTAAATCCTGAAGAAGAAATTCCTGACCATCAGAGATACTGGATATCATCAGACAAAAACATTATTGATGATGAGACTTTAAGAGTAACAATGCCGGTTTATAATACTAAGGTTACAGTAGGTGCAGTAATTTCTCATGAAATATATGAAAATTATGCTAAAAGATATGCCGATGATCCTGTATACGGAAAAATCTTCGCACAACTTGCTAATCAGAAAGTTTTAGTAGAATTAAATGTTATAGGAGAAAAGGGTGAAGAGCCAACTACAGCAGAACCTACTACCGAAAAGCCTTCTGAAACAACTACAACATCAAAGGTTACACCAACATCTAAAGCAATTGATGGCAAATATAAGAAATTAGTTGTTAAAAAGTTTAAGGCAAAGAAAGCTAAAAAGAGTATTAAATTATCATGGCAGAAAAATAAGAAGGCAACCGGTTATCAGATTAAATACTGGACAAGCAAAAATTCAAAACATGCCAAGGTAAAACTCCTTAAAAAGAACACTATTGTTAAGTCAACAATAAAAGGAGTTAAGAAAGGCAAAAAATATATAATTATCATTCGTACATACAATGTTGTAAATGGTAAAAAGATATATGGAAAATGGTCAAAGCGAATTGTGAAAATTAAATAGTTAAAATACTTTTAGAGGGACTATCGCTAATGTGATATGTCCCTTTGTATTTTTACTTAACCCAAAATATGTTATGATTAAAATAATATTTATATTTCATCAATTATCCGTTATAGGAAAAAGCAGGAGGATTTAAGCTTTGAAAAATAAAATAAATAAAATACTTTGGTCTTTAGATTTTATTATATATATGATATTTACATATATATATCGCTCAGACGGATTGGAATATCAACTGGCAAAGGAAGGAAGTAAATTACATAAGGTATACATACATGGTGAACCGGAATATAGTTATTTATATTACAATTCTGCAAGCCCCATGCTTTCAAAAATCGGTCTTATCGGTATGTTAGTAACAAGCCTGATATTTATTGGATATGGAACATACTTATCCACTATATACATAAAAAAGAAAGTAGTCCATTCGTATAATAAATTAACAAATATTGTTATAGTAATAGTTGTTTCATTCTTATACGCATTGTTATTACATATATTACAAAGATTTATTTACATTAATTTCTGTATGCTGGTTGGAGAATAACCTTTGCTATATTTTAAAAGTAATATTTTAAAGTCCTTTTTCATTGAATATAACGTGAAAAAGTATTATTATATTTATTATTGGTTTTTATTATTTTGGAACCATTTTAGATATTTAAATCATTATTTTAAGCATGGCAAAGAGAGGTAAAAAAATGTCTATTCTAACATTTAAGGGTGGAGTTCATCCATATGATGGAAAAGAATTGTCTAAAGATGTTGCCGTAAGAAAAATTCTCCCTGAAGGTGAACTTGTTTTTCCGGTATCACAACACATTGGTGCACCGGCGAAACCTGTTGTAGAAGTGGGAGAGAGAGTTCTTAAGGGACAGCTTATTGCCGGTGCAGATGGATTTGTATCAGCTAACATTCATTCATCTGTTTCAGGTACTGTTAAGAAAATCGAAAAACGATTAGTTCCTAACGGAAGCAAGGTTCTTTCTATCATTATCGAAAATGACAATTTATATGAAGAATATAATTATGGACCAAATAATGAACCCTGGTCAAAAGATACTATTAGAAAAGCTGTAAAAGACTGTGGCGTAGTCGGACTTGGAGGTGCGTGCTTTCCTACTCATGTAAAGCTTACTCCTAAGGATGACAAATCCATTGATTATGTAATTGTAAATGCAGCTGAGTGCGAGCCATACATAACTTCCGACTATAGAAGACTTGTAGAACAGCCGTCAGAAGTAATTGAGGGCTTAAAAATCGTACTCAAGCTTTTTGAAAATGCAAAAGGTGTTATTGCTGTGGAAAACAATAAACCTGATGTTATAGAAAATTTAAAGAAGCTTACTGAAAAGGAAGACAAAATCAGTGTAGCAGAATTAAAAACAAAATACCCTCAGGGTTCTGAGAGACATATTATATATGCTGTTACTAAAAGGAAAATTAATTCCTCAATGCTCCCTGCTGATGCAGGCTGTATAGTAGATAATGTTGATACAATATATAATATTTATCGTGCAGTTAAATTCAACAAACCTCTTACGGAACGTATTGTTACCGTTTCAGGAGACGGAATTAACAGCCCATGCAACCTGGAGGTACCATTTGGAACCAGTCACGCACAGTTAGTTAAGGAAGCCGGAGGAATGGATGAAAACGTTGAAAAAATCATTTCCGGCGGTCCTATGATGGGACAGGCGATGTTTTCTTTAGAAGTTCCTGTTATAAAAGGTTCTTCAGCTCTGTTAGCATTCAAACAGGATGAAATTTCAAGAGCAACAATGACTAACTGTTTAAACTGTGGTAAATGCGCCATGGTTTGTCCGGAAGGTCTTATTTGTGCCAAGCTTGCCCATGCGGCAGATGCAAACGATATGGAAGCATTTGTAAAAATGCATGGCATGGAATGTATAGAATGTGGAACATGTAACTACAACTGTCCTGCCAATAGAAATATTACGCAGTCAGTTAGAACAATGAAAAGAAAAGTGCAGGCAGCACGTAGGAAAGGGTAAGTGTGACGAATAATGTATAACGTATCATCAAGCCCTCACGTAAAGGCTAAAATGACAACCGGAAGTATAATGAGGGATGTTATTATTGCCATGATTCCTACATCAGCTTTTGGCATATATAACTATACCAATCTTTTTGGAATCAAATATGGCATTCATTCAGCATTACTTATATTAATTACAGTTATTTCCTGTGTTGCGGCGGAATATATTTACACAACAATAACAGATCAGAAAATAACGATTTTTGATTTAAGTGCCGTAGTAACAGGTATGATACTGGCGCTTAATTTACCATGCACGTTTCCATATTGGAAAGCGGCATTAGGTGGAGCTTTTGCAATAATTATTGTAAAACAGCTTTTTGGTGGTTTAGGTCAAAACTTTATGAACCCGGCATTAGGTGCCAGATGTTTCCTTGTTTTATCCTTTGCCGGTGACATGACAGCATTTTATCCTAAGGATGTTAAGGGAATTGATGCTGCCACCAGTGCAACACCACTTACAGCATTAAAAAATGCAGGTGAAAGCTCTGCATCACTTATTGACATGTTTATCGGTAATCATGCAGGAACCATTGGTGAAACAAGTATTGTTGCACTTTTAATTGGTGCAGCTTACTTAGTTATCAGAAAAATAATTGACGTAAGAATACCTCTTACATATATTGCTGTATTTGCTGTATGTATTATGTTATTTAATCAGTCATCTGACCCTGTATTTTTAGCCAAGCAGCTTTGCGGTGGCGGTTTAATATTTGGTGCCTTCTTTATGGCAACTGATTATGTTACATCACCTATTACAAAGGGCGGCAGGTATATTTATGGCATATGTCTTGGACTTTTAACTGCTATATTCAGAACTTTTGGAGCAAATGCAGAAGGTGTATCTTTTGCCATTATATTCTGTAACCTTCTTGTTCCTCTTATTGAAAAATATACAATACCTAGAGCTTTTGGCATTGTAAAACAGAAGGGAGGCAGATAATATGAACAAAATAATTAAAGATACATTAATATTATTTGTTATAACTTTAATTTCTGGTTTGGGACTTGGCTTTGTTTACAATGTTACATCAGATGCAAGGGCAAAGCAGGAAGAAAAAACAATGGTTGAGGCCTATGAAGCCGTAATGCCGGGACTTTCTAAATATGATACAGTAGATTTTGATTCAAAATTAAATGACACCATTTCTAAGGAAATCAAAAACACTGAAAAGGAAAATGGGATTTCCACAATTAAGGCTTATAATGCCACCATTGATAATGTTGTTAAAGCAACAGATGATAGCGGTAATGATTTAGGATATATTGTTACGGTTACGGATAATGAAGCTTATGGCAGTTCCCTTCAAATTACGGTAGGCATAAAAACAGACGGAACCGTTACGGGAATTTCGTTTCTTTCATTAAGTGAAACACCGGGACTTGGAATGAAAGCGAAAGAAGATTCATTTATGTCCCAGTTTAAAAACAAAAAAGTTGATTATTTCAAATATAATAAGGCAGGAACTTCTGCTGATAATGAAATTAATGCCATAAGCAGTGCAACAATAACCACAAATGCGGTAACACATGGTGTAAATGCTGCAATTGCCTGTGTGAAAAATATTACAGGAGGTGCTAATTAATGAACAGATGTGTTGAGCGTTTATATAACGGTATTATTAAGGAAAATCCTACTTTTGTTCTTATTCTTGGAATGTGTCCGACACTGGCTGTTACATCTTCCATGATAAACGGAGCAGGAATGGGACTTAGTACAATGGCAGTTCTTGTTTTGTCAAACTTCGTAATTTCACTTCTTAGAAAAGTCATTCCTAACGGAGTGAGAGTACCGGCATTTATTGTTATTGTAGCTAGTTTTGTAACTATATTACAGTTTCTTCTTGAAGCATATCTTCCATCTCTTAACCAGTCTCTTGGTATTTACATACCACTGATTGTTGTTAACTGTATTATTTTAGGAAGAGCAGAAAGCTATGCTTCAAAAAATCCTCCTATACCGGCATTATTTGACGGCTTGGGAATGGGACTTGGATTTACAATAGCCTTGTCACTCCTTGGAGGTTTTAGAGAAATAATTGGTGCAGGAACTATTCTTGGAATTAATATTCCTAGATGGGACGGTATAGGTATTTTCGTTATGGCACCGGGAGCATTCTTTATTTTAGCTGCCCTTATTGCCATTCAGAACCAGATAAGAATCAGCCATGGAAAGAAGCCACGAAAACTCCAATGTGAACAGGGGTGTGCAGGATGCACAGGCTGTGGCAGTGATTTTACCAATTGCACTAAAGATGAAAAGGAGGAGGCATAAATGGTTAATTGTATGTTAATTGCAGTGGGAGCTGCACTGGTAAATAACGTTGTATTAAGTCAGTTTTTAGGTTTGTGCCCATTCCTTGGGGTTTCTAAAAAAACTGATACTGCTGCCGGAATGGGAGCTGCTGTAATCTTTGTAATTATGATTGCATCAGCAGTTACTTACGGTGTTTATTATGCTATACTTACACCCCTTAATCTTGAATACTTACAAACTATTGTATTTATTCTTGTAATTGCAGCTTTAGTTCAGTTAGTTGAAATGATATTAAAGAAATTTGTTAAACCATTATATCAGGCACTTGGGGTATATTTACCATTAATTACAACCAACTGTGCCGTACTTGGTGTAGCAATTTCAAACATAGATAACGGTTATAATTTTGGTGAAAGTATGGCATGTTCTTTTGGTACATCCTTTGGATTTTTAATCTCAATTGTAATTCTTGCAGGAATAAGAGAAAAATCAGAATACAATAATATTCCAAAACCTTTTAGAGGTACACCTATTGTACTTATTTCAGCAGGACTTATGGCTATAGCATTTACCGGATTTACCGGTGTTGTATAAGGAGGCATATATGGAAATTTTAGCATTAAGTACAACAATGACAGGAATTTTATATGCCGTTGCCATTGTTGGTGGCGTAGGATTAATTATTGGTATAGCACTGGGTATCGCCGGCAAATTTTTATCAGTAGAAGTAGATGAAAAAGAAGTTGCCATAAGAGAAGCATTACCCGGTAACAATTGCGGTGGTTGTGGATATGCCGGATGTGATGCCTTAGCATCAGCCATTGCCAAAGGAGAATGTGATCCGTCAGCCTGTCCTGTAGGTGGCGAAAGCACTGCAAAGATAATAGCAGACATAATGGGAGTTGAAGCTAACGTAGTTAAAAAAGTGGCTTATGTTGCCTGTTCCGGTGACTGTGAAAAAGCCAAAGATAAATATAACTATTATGGAAATATGTCATGTCAGGATGCTGCAAACATTCCCGGTGGAGGTGCAAAAGCCTGTAGTTATGGCTGTTTAGGGCTTGGAAGCTGTGTAAAAGCCTGTGAATTTGATGCCATACACGTAGTAAACGGCAAGGCAATAGTTGATAGCGAAAAATGTAAGGCCTGTGGCAAATGTGTTGCAGCATGTCCTAAGAATTTAATTTCAATTATACCTGCTGATACTAAATACATGGTTAAATGTAGTTCCCACGATAAAGGAAGGGATGTAATGCAGGCTTGTAGTGCAGGTTGCATTGGCTGTGGACTATGCGCAAAGAACTGCCCTGTGCAGGCTATTGATTTTGGATATAATTTGGCAACAATTATGCAGGATAAATGTAAAAAATGTGGTATATGTGCCGAAAAGTGTCCAAAGAAAGTTATTGAAAAACTATAATTAAAAATTGAATAAATTTTCTAAAAAATCTCACACTAGTAATGGTGTGAGGTTTTTTATGGAAAAATTTATTAATAAAAATATTGTTGAAAACATTAATACTTTTGATGAAATATTATATATTGATGAAAGCTTTGATATTTTAAAGCGTAATTTTATTGTTGGCGGAAAGAAAGCCGTAATGTATTATATAAACGGATTTTGCGACAATGATTTAATACAGAAAGTCCAGGAGTTTTTTACAGGTATTGAGCCTTCCGATTTAAATGTACCGGTGGAAGATTTCGCTGATAATAAAATTCCTTTTATACAAATAGACTTATATGACGATAAATATAATGTTCTTACATTGCTTCTTTCAGGAGTGGTATGCCTGTTAATTGACGGATATGATAAGGCAATGCTAATTGACGTAAGGAAATATCCTGCAAGAAATGTTCAGGAGCCTGAAAAATACAAGGTTCTTAGAGGCTCACGGGATGGCTTTGTGGAAACATTAGTATTAAACACAGCGCTTATAAGAAGGAGAATCAGAAATCCTGAATATATGTGTGAAATACTTAGAGCTGGAAAAAGTTCCAGAACGGATATAGCCCTTTGTTATATGAAAGACAGGGTTGATAAAAAACTTCTAAAAAGAATAAAATCACAAATTGAAAATATTAAAACAGACGCGTTGCCTATGAATCAGGAAAGCCTTTCGGAATGTATTCATAAAGGTCATTGGTTTAATCCGTTTCCTAAATTCAGATATACTGAAAGACCGGATACTGTGGCTGCTGAAATATTAGAAGGACAAATATGTATTTTAGTGGATAATTCCCCTGCCGCAATGATTTTACCAACAACTATTTTTGATGTAATAGAAGAAGCAGATGATTATTATTTTCCGCCAATTACAGGGACTTATTTAAGACTTGCCCGTGCCTTCATTACAGTTATGTCATTAATTTTAACCCCTCTTTATTTGCTATATGCAAACAATCCGGGGCTGTTACCGGACTGGCTTGAATTTACCAAAATTACAGATGTACAATTTGTCCCCATTTTCTGGCAGCTTTTATTGTTAGAGCTTGCTATTGATGGTTTAAAATTAGCGGCAATAAATACTCCCAGCACATTAAATACCCCTTTAAGTTTAATTGCTGCCATAATAATCGGTGAGTTTGCAGTAAATACAGGATGGTTTAACCAGCAAACCATGCTGTACATGGCAGTGGTTGCCATTGCCAATTTCACCCATGAAAATTATGAGCTGGCATATTCCATTAAATTTTTAAGGATAATAATATTAATTCTTACCCAGTTATTTAATTTGTGGGGAATGATAATAGGATGTGTTTTCACATTACTAACTATTGCTTTGAACAGAACCATAGCCCAGACAAGCTATATATACCCTTTATTTCCCTTTGACTTTAAGAAATTTATGTTGCGTTTTTTCAGGGTGTCAATAAAAAAGAAAGAATGAGACCATCCCAGTCTCATTCTTTTTCTGATGAAGTAGTTGTTTCTATTATAACATCACCATCTTCTGTTTGTTCAAGTCCTTTTGACATATGTATTTTTCCGTCTTTAGTTACAAAAACTGCTTCAGTTTTTTGGGTTTTATTAATCAGATTCATTCCATCTTTAAGCCCCATAATAAAAGCTGTTGTACTTAATGCATCCCCGGCCTCAGATGAATTTGAAATTATAGTTACCGAAGCTAAATCATTATCCACAGGATACCCGGTAGAAGTATCTAGTATGTGATGATATATTTTGTCATCTTTTTTAAAATATCTCTCATAAATTCCTGACGTTACTACAGATTTATCTGATACATCAAGTTTAAGACAATATTCATCGTTATTTTTTATGTAATCTTCATTACCATTTACTGTTGGTGTTATGTCATTATTATAAAAAGGATTCTTAATCCCTATTACAAATGGTTCATCATCAGATTTTCCACCTATGGTAAGTATGTTACCACCTAAATCGATTATCCCTGATTTTACCCCTTCTGAAATCATATAGCTTTTAAGTTTGTCAGCAACAAATCCCTTAACAATACTTCCTAAATCAAGGCGGGTTTCACCATCTTTTAAAGTTACTTTTTCATCTTCACACTTTATGTTTTTATAGCCTACATGTTTAATGGCTTCTTTAATTTTTTTATCATCAGGAACTGTAGGATTATCCCCTGTTACATTCCACATATCTGAAAGTTCTCCAATTGTAACATCAAATGCTCCTTTTGATTTTTTACTGTACTTAATACTGTCCTTTATTACATCCGATACAACATGATTAACTTTGCAGCCCTTTGTTTTGCTTTGGTTAATTTTTGAAATATCACTGTCTTTTTTTGTTGTGCTAAACATTTTATCATAATGATTACACAACCCGAAACATTCATTTATAATATCCTGGGCTTCCGATTCCCCGGCGTATTCATAAATGGTAATTGTAATAGTAGTATCAAAACAAAAGTTAGTAAGAGAAAGGGGAAACTCTTCTTTTTTACTGCATCCTGATATTGATACTGATAACGAAGCAACAAGTGTAAATATTACAAACGATTTTAAATATTTCTTAAGTTTGTCCTTTTTCATAAATTTATCTCCGATTCATTATTCATTCATTCATTTAATATAGCATATTTATCTTAAAATTTCGATAATAAATAAGATAGATTTGTATAAAAAATTGATATATGCTATTATAATGTGGTCGTACAAATAACTGATTTTACGAAACAATTAGATTTATTGTTAATGAGGATATTTAAAATGATTTCTTATATAAAAGGTATAGTAGAGAATATTGAAAATGACAAAGTAATTATAGATAATAACGGAATTGGTTACGGAATCTTTATGCCCGGGCATGTACTTGACACTATAGGTATTGGAGAGAAATTAAAAATATATACTTATTTAAGTGTAAAGGAAGATGCCATGCAGCTGTATGGTTTTCTTTCAAAAGACGAACTTAATTTTTTTAAAATGCTTCTTGGAGTAAGTGGAGTAGGACCTAAGGGTGGACTTGCCATTATAACTGCATGTCCCGGTGATGCCCTAGCCATGTCCATTATATCAGGAGATGCCAAGGCTATTGCAAAAGCTCAGGGGATAGGAAACAAAACTGCTCAAAAGATTATTATTGAGCTTAAGGATAAAATTGATATGGATAGTGTAATCGGTGGAACAGACTATGAAGAAATTCCGGCAGCAAAGGGTGATTTTGATGATGCACTAGAAGCTCTTGTTTCTTTAGGATACTCCAAATCAGATGCATACAGTGCCATTAAAAAGGTGCCAAATGCTAAGAATATGGATGCGGAAGATTTACTGAAAAATGCACTTAAATATATTTTTTAATGAGGATTAAATATGGATAAAAGAATTATTCAAACAGAAATGGTTTCGGAAGACGCAGTTATAGAAAAAGGTCTGAGGCCTCAGAAATTAGACCAGTATATTGGTCAGGAAAAAGCAAAAAATAACTTAAAAATTTTCATAGAAGCAGCCAAAACCAGAAATGAACCTTTAGACCATGTGTTACTTTATGGTCCTCCGGGACTGGGTAAAACCACCCTTTCCACTATTATTGCCAACGAAATGGGAGTAAATATTAAGGTAACCTCCGGCCCTGCCATTGAAAAGCCGGGAGAAATGGCTGCAATCCTTAATAACTTATCTGAAAATGATATTTTATTTATTGATGAAATCCACAGATTAAACAGACAGGTGGAAGAAGTTCTTTACCCGGCAATGGAAGATTATTCCATTGATATAATGATTGGGAAAGGACAGGCTGCCCGCTCCATAAGGCTTGATTTACCAAAATTTACATTAATCGGTGCCACAACAAGGGCAGGACTTCTTACTGCACCTTTAAGAGACAGATTTGGAGTTATTAATAAATTAGAATTTTATAATATATCAGAACTAAAAAAAATTATAATAAGATCCGCCGATATTTTAGGAGTGGAAATAGATGATAAAGGTGCCGAGGAAATGGCAAGGCGTTCCAGAGGAACTCCGAGACTTGCCAACCGCCTTTTAAAACGTGTCAGGGATTTTGCCCAGGTAAAATATGACGGCGTTATCACGGAAGATGTGGCAAACACCGCCCTTAATCTTTTAGAAGTGGACAAATTAGGTTTAGACAGAGGGGACAGAAGTATTTTAGATACCATTATTTCCAAATTTGCCGGAGGCCCTGTGGGTTTAGACACATTAGCGGCTGCCTTAGGGGAGGATTCAGGTACTCTAGAGGATGTTTACGAGCCTTACCTTATTCAAAATGGATTAATACAGCGTACACCAAGAGGTCGTATTGCAACCCCTACAGCCTATGAACATTTAGGTATTCCTTATGAGCAATAGGATTTATTACTTTTTCAAAAAAACATAACACCAAATACCTTTTGACCATAACAGTAATTTATGATATTATAATTGAAGTTTTAAGGTACAATATATATATAGGTATTTTATACAGTTAGGAGAAAATTATGGCATCAAAGAATTATATAGATGTAATTATAGATGGAAAAATATACAATATCGGTGGTTTTGAAAGTGAAGCATATTTACAAAAGGTAGCTTCATACATAAACAATATGATTATGGAATTTAAGCAAAACGAAAACTACCGTATGCAGAAAATGGATATGCAGCGTATCTTACTTGAAATCAACATTGCCAATGATTACTTCAAGGCTAAAAAACAGGCTGATTTGTTAGAAAATGATTTGGAAATCAAAGAAAAAGAAGTTTATGATTTAAAGCACGAATTAATTGTCTCAGATTCAAAGGCAGAAGCTACTGAAAAAGAATTAAAAGAAGCTTTAGATAAAATCAAGGAGCTTGAAAAAGAGATTGTAAGATTACAGACAGAATTAAAAAATTAATTAAAGGAATATAGCGATCAGGTTTAGCCTGGTCGTTTCTTGAAAGATGGTTTTGGAGAGTGACATGGATATTGAACTTTTAGCACCGGGTGGCTCCTATGAAAGTGTTATAGCTGCATTTAATGCAGGGGCGGATGCCGTATATACCGGTGGCGAAATGTTTGGTGCAAGAGCAAATGCTGATAATTTGACAACAGAGCAGCTAATTGATGCCATTAATTATGCACACATACATAATAGAAAGCTTTATTTAACTGTAAATACACTTTTGCGTGATGACGAAATTAACGAAAAACTCTATAATTATATTCTTCCATTATATGAAAATGGTTTAGACGCAGTAATTGTGCAGGATATGGGAGTTTTTAATTATATCAGAACACATTTTCCTGATTTACACATTCACGCCAGCACCCAGATGACCATCTTTGGCAAACGCACGGCACAGGAATTAAAAAAACTTGTTGCCACAAGGGTTGTTCTTCCAAGGGAATTGTCCCTTAAAGAAATAAAGGATATTCATGAAAATGTAAATATTGAAATAGAGTGTTTTGTTCACGGTGCCCTATGTTATTGTTATTCAGGACAGTGTTTTTTAAGCAGCTACATAGGTGGCAGAAGTGGAAACCGTGGAAGATGTGCCCAGCCGTGCCGAATGGAATATGATGTAATACAGAACAAAAAAGTATTAAATCCGGGGGATTCAAAGTATGTTTTAAGTCCAAAAGATATATGTACTTTGAATATTTTACCTGATATTATTGAGTCAGGTGTTCATTCCCTTAAGATAGAAGGAAGAATGAAGAAAACTGAATATATTGCCGGAGTTGTAAGTATATATAGAAAATATATAGATTTATACCAAAAAAATAAATCCGGTTATAAAGTAGATTCCCGGGATATAGATATATTATATAATTTGTTTAACAGAAACGGTTTCAATGAAAGTTATTATAAGGTTCATAACGGAAAGGAAATGATTTCATTAAAAAAGCCTACTTTTAGAAGTGGAAATGAAGCCTTAACATCCAATATTAAAAATAAATATATTGGCAAAAAGCTAAAGGAAACCTTTGATGTAAAAATAATCTGTAAGAATAATAAGCCTTTTACCATGTGTGCAAATGTATATGGAAAGGAGATAACAGCCTATGGTTTAATTCCTGACAAGGCACAGAAACGCCCGATAGACAAGGATACAATATTAAAGCAGGTTTTAAAAACAGGTGATACCGATTTTAGTTTTAATCCTGTGTTTTTAGATTTAGATGATGGTTTATTTTTAACTGTGGGTGAAATAAAAAATGTCAGACGACAGCTTTTAGAGTTAATATATCAGGGGATTTTATCTTCCTATAAAAGAAATATCTATGGCAATTCAGATAAAGATAATGAATGGGTATCTGTTAGAAAAGATAATTACCATGGTGATATGTGTATTAATGTATCGGTAAGCACTTATGAGCAATTACAGGTTGCTGTTTCAAAAGAATTTATAGATAAAATTTATATTGAATTTCAGTTTTTCGATGAAAAAGGAATAAAAAGAGCATTTGATTTTATAAATGAAAACCATAGGCAGGTATACATTGCCATGCCTTATGTAAGTCGTTTAAAGGATATGGATATATTTTTGCAGGAATATAAGGATACATTAGACAACGAAACATGTATAGACGGTTTCCTTATAAGAAATTTAGAACAATATTATTTCTTACATGAAAATTATCCGGAAGCTGAATACATTTTTGACTATAACGTTTATTCCTATAACGGTTATGCCAAAAATTTCTATGTAAATAATTACAATGTTGTAACTACAGTACCGGCTGAGCTTAATTTAAGACAGTTGAAAGCACGAAAATGCAATAATGAGGAATTTATTGTTTATGGATATATGCCTGTAATGATTTCAGCAGGATGTTGCATAAAAACAACAGATAAATGCGCACATAATAACACTGTATACACACTAAAAGATTCAAAAAAAAATGAATTTGTAACCAGATGTGTATGTAAATATTGTTATAATGTTATGTATAATTGTAAGCCTTTATCACTTTTTAAATATGAAAAAGACATAGAAGGTCTTAATTTAAAAAGTGTACGAATAAATCTCACAATTGAGAAACGGAAGGAAACAGATAATATATTGTCAATGGCAGAAGATGCCTTTATCAGAAAGATACCTGTTGTGGCAGATGACACTACCACAAGAGGACATTTTAACAGAGGAGTAATGTAGAAAAGAAAAATGGGTACTTTTATTGTTGTAGTAACTAAATATTTATTTATTTTGTTAATGCTATTTTACACATGGGAATGTTTCAGCGCCTTAAGATGCAAGAATCCCTACAAACTGGCAGGAATATTTCAACGTCAGAATGCGGTTATTTTTCTCACGTATCTGCTGGGAATATTTACAATTTATTCCCACTATGCCGGCTTAAAGGCTTCAGACCCTAGTGATAATACCGATATTGTTATTATTGTTTTAGGTGGGGCGCAGCTGTGTTATCTTATAGTAGTGTTGGGAATTTTCCCAATTATTTATCCAAACATAAATAAAGCAATTTTAAGTAACATGTGTATGCTTTTAACTGTTGGATTTATAATTTTAGCAAGACTTCGTTTTCAAAACAGTATAAAACAATTCATAATTGTTGCCATAGTATCATTAGCATCACTTATTGTGCCATATCTTATGAGCAAATATGAAATGTGGAAATCCCTTACGTGGATATATTGTTTTGTAGGCGTTGCATTGTTGTTATCAGTTCTTGTATTGGGTAAAAAAGATAACGGTGCTAATCTTGCAATTAAATTTGGAAATAGTTTTTCTTTCCAACCGTCAGAATTTGTCAAAATAATATTTGTATTTTTTATAGCTGGAATGCTTGCCAAATCAACGAAATTCGGCCAGATAGTAATTTCAGCCATAATGGCAGGAATCCACGTAATTATATTAGTTGTATCAAAGGATTTAGGAAGTGCTTTAATATTCTTTATGATATATGTATTCATGGTATATGTGGGAACAAGAAATATCGGTTATATTTTTGTGGGCTTTACCGGTCTTTCCGTTGCATCAGTGGCGGCATATAAGATTTTTTACCATGTGCAGGAACGTGTTTTTGCATGGCAGAACCCGTGGTCTGATCCGGCTGACACCGGCTATCAGATAACCCAATCCTTATTTGCAATAGGTAACGGTGGCTTAACAGGAACAGGTTTATATCAGGGACGACCTACGGATGTTCCCGTTGTGGATCAGGATTTTGTTTTTTCAGCCATAGGTGAAGAGTTTGGAGCAATTTTTGCAGTACTTATTATTTTAGTATGTTTAAGTTGCTTTATTGCATTTTTAAATACGGGAATGCAGCAGGTAAGTCTGTTTAACAAATTAGTATGTGTTGGACTTGGAATACAGTACGCAGTTCAGATAATTGTAACCGTTGGAGGTGCCATAAAAATGATTCCTTCAACAGGAGTAACTCTACCACTTATAAGTTATGGTGGCAGTTCAATACTTAGTACATTAATTGTCTTTGCCATAATTCAGGGACTTGCCATAGTAGGTACAACTACGGCAAAGAAACCGGTTAGAAGAAAAGTGCCAATGGAGGGAACAGGAAATGTTGCAACAAGAAACACGGCAAAAATCAGGAAATCGCCGCACAACACGCAGGAAATCAGAATCAACAGGCATTGAGCGAAAAAAAATGAATAAACAGGCTAAAATTACAACCTTTGTAATCTCCTTTATATTTTTATTTATGATAGGTTATTACCTTTACTTTGTTGTAGTAGACAGCCACGATATATTAAATAATCCATATAATCACAGAATTGACAGTCAGTCATCAACGGTTATAAGGGGAACTATTTACAGCAAAAACGGCAAGAAGCTTGCCTATACTGATACTAAAAATACTGAAAGTGATTTAACCGATGACACAAGAGAATACCCTTATGGAAATGTTTTCTCCCATGCCATAGGTATAACCACCCATGGTAAATATGGTCTTGAAAAAATGTGCAACTATGATTTGCTTTCATCCCAGACCAATGTAATTTCAAAAATTGTAGATGATTTTACCGATAACACTGAGAAAGGTTGTGACGTGCATACAACCTTAAGTGTTAATATTCAAAAGACAGCTTATAACAGTTTAAAGGGATATAAAGGTGCGGCTTTTGTAATGAATCCTACAACAGGAGAGATTTACTCAATGGTATCTCTTCCTTCATATGATCCTTCAACAATAAACGATATATGGGATCAGATTGCCAATGACCCAAATGATTCAAGACTTGTAAACCGTGCCACCCAGGGAAAGTATATTCCGGGCTCAATATTTAAGATTTTAACAACTCTTGAATATATGAGGGAAAATAAAAATTATAATGATTTTAGTTATAATTGTAATGGTCAGGCAAATTTTGGTGGATTTTCCATTAAATGTTTTAACGGTAATTCCCATGGAAGTGAAACATTAAAAGATGCCTTTGCTTATTCCTGCAACAGTGCCTTTTCAACTATTGGTAACAGTTTAAAGGTAAGTAAATTTAAGAAAACAGCAGAAGATTTAATGTTTAATCAGAAGCTTCCTTTGGACATGGATTACAACAAAAGTGTTTTTCCACTGGATAAGGATTCAACTGAATTTGATATTACCCAAACCAGTATTGGTCAGGGAAAAACTACCGTATCACCGGCACATATGGCTATGATTGCATCAGCCATTGCCAATGACGGAGTTTTAATGAAACCTTACATTGTTGACCATATTGAAAGCAGTAGTGGAAATGTTGTAAGTTACACAAAACAGGAAAAATACAAAACACTAATGACTAAAGCCGAGGCAAAACAGCTTCAGGAATATATGGCTGCTGTTTGTGAATACGGAACAGGGCGTATTATGGCAAATTCAGATTACAGTGCCTACGGAAAAACCGGAACTGCAGAAGTTGACAAAAAAGATAATGTAAACTCATGGTTTGTTGGGTATGCCAAAAAAGGAAAGAGAAAAATTGCCATTGCAGTTGTTATTGAAAATATGCCGGAGGGCAGCAATTCCGCCGTTAATTGTGCAAAGGAAATTTTTGACTCTTATTTTGATAAAAAATAATTCATGGTTGTCTTGAAATGCATTGGTTCATACTGTATACTTACACTAAGCGCACACTAACAGACAGGAGGAATCGCAATGGAAAAAGCGGTTAGTTGTGGCGGTGTGGTTATATATCGTAAGAAGATTTTACTGTTATATAAAAACTATCGAAACAGATACGAAGGATGGGTTTTACCAAAAGGTACCGTTGAAAAAGGTGAAAATCACCGGGAAACTGCCATTAGGGAAGTACGGGAAGAGACAGGTGTGACCGGAAAGATTATAGACTATATCGATAAAAGCGAATATTCTTTCAATACACCTTCAGGTATAGTCAATAAAGAAGTATACTGGTATTTAATGACAGCAGACAGTTATTATAGCAAACCACAACGTGAAGAGTTTTTCTATGATTCGGGATATTATAAATATATTGAAGCATATCACTTGCTAAAATTTCCCAATGAGAAAAATATATTAGAAAAAGCATATTTAATGAGTAAGTCATTAATTAAATAGTGTTTATGACTTAAAAAGGACAGGCTTATTCCTGTCTTTTTTGAAGCATGAATGTATTGTGTATTATGAATAAAATAAATTATCAGAAGGAATTAGAAAAAGAACTAAATATAATTACAAAGGCTGACAAAGTACCACGTCTTTTACTTCATGTGTGCTGTGCTCCATGTAGCAGCTATGTATTAGAATATTTAACTCAATATTTTGATATTACTGCATTATTCTATAACCCTAACATTGACGGTGTGTCAGAATATAACCATAGAGCCCGGGAACTAAGAAGGTTTATAAGTGAAAAAAAATTTATAAACAAAGTGGATGTAAAAGTTTGTGACTACTGCCCGGAAGAATTTTTTAATAATGTAACAGGATTAGAGGATTGTTTAGAAGGTGGAGCCCGTTGTTTTAAGTGTTATAGACTTAGATTAGAAAAAACAGCTACTATAGCTTCTAATAAAAACTATGATTACTTTACAACTACATTATCCATCAGCCCCTTAAAAAATTCAGCTAAATTAAACGAAATCGGAAAAGAATTATCAGATAAATACAATATACCTTATTTGTTTTCTGATTTTAAAAAGAAAGAAGGATATAAACGTTCTATAGAACTGTCAAAGGAATATAACTTATATAGACAGAATTATTGCGGATGCGTATTTTCCAAACGTGAATCCCTAAGAAAGGAAGAATAATATGATTTGTCCAAATTGCGGAAGTGAATGTGATGAGAATCAGATGTTTTGTACAAAATGTGGTACAAAAATCAATTCTTTTGAAAATGATATAGTTACAACTCCCCCTGATAATACCTTTGAAAATATTTTAGGTGGAATTTCTTCAAAAGAGCCGGAAAGCACTAACTTAAATAAAAAAGACTATGCAAGAGAGCATGAAAGCACAAAATCAGAGTCTAAGTCTGCTCCGGCACAGGAGAAAATAAAGCAGCATAAAGAAAGCCGCGAGGTAAAAAAAGTCAATTCCAAGGCTGTTTACCAAAGTACAGGCAATGTTAGTAACAACATGAAAACAAAAAAATCAAAGAAAAGTTCCAAGGAAAAAATAGCAATAATTGCAGTTGTTGCCATTGTATTAGTTACGGCGTCAGTATTTGTTACTCTTGCCATTAAAGAATCTACTATGACTAAGAAATACAACAGATACTATTCCATTGGTAATAAATACTATACGGAAAAGAATTACAAGGATGCCAAAACTCAGTTTATAAATGCATCAAACAATGCCTTTACCAAGGAGCAGAAAATTAAAGCATATGAAATGGTATATACAATAGACGAGATAATTGGTGGCTATGATCAGGAAGAAATTAAATATTTAGAGCTTTTAATTGACACAGATGATACAAACATTAATTATTACGAGGATTTAATTGTTCTTTATCAAAATAACGACATGGAGAACAAAATTCAGCCCCTTATTAATTCTGCACCATCTAACCTTCAGGAAAAGTTAAAAAACTTTGATGGTACAATACCTGTTGCCGGCGTTGATGAAGGAACTTATGATAAGCCTCTTGAAATAAGCTTAGAAGCAGAAGAAGGCGTTAAAATATACTATACCATTGACGGAAGTAACCCTAAGGAAAGTTCAACTAAGAAGGAATATATTACACCGGTAAAATTAGAAGAGGAAGGCACATTTACCTTACGTGCATATTCCATTGACAAAAACGGTAAATCCAGTAAGGAAATGACTGCTAAATATATTTTGGATTTCAAAAAGGTAGATGCACCACAGGTTGAGCCACAAAGTGGAAATTATACATCTGAGCAAAAAATATCTGTTACCGTACCGGAGGGATGCAAGGTATATTACACAACAGACGGTACAATGCCTACTAAAGACTCTAAGGTTTACAAAAAAGAAATAAAAATTCCTAAGGGAAATAACGTTTATTATTTTGTAGCAATAGATGATGAGGGAGTAATCAGTAACGTAGTTACAAGAGCATACAATTATCAGCCTACTAAGATTTCTTATGATGAGGCAGTTAATTCTCTTGCCAACAGTTTAGTATCTTCCGGCAAACTGGAAAATTCTGATGGAACCTTTAAAAACGGTGATGTGGCATATTTTAACTATGAAAAAACAATAGAAATTAATAAGCAGGATTATTACATTATTACATGTGATATTGAAACATCTAAAGGTGGACGAAAGTCCTCAGAAACATATGCTGTTTCCTGTGAAAACGGGACAAGCAGTAAGGCAGTAGGTAGTGGTGATTCCTATTCACTGTCATCTGATAACGGCGAAAATACAACAACAGAAGAATAAAAGCAAAACCGGGAAATGTAATACTACATTACATCTTCCGGTTTTATTTTTTTGCCATTAATTTCCGTTAAATAAAAAAATCACCGGATTATCCGATGACTATAATAATTATTATTAAATAAAAAGTGCGGATGGCGGGACTTGAACCCGCACGCTTTATGGGCGGCAGATTTTGAGTCTGCTGCGTCTGCCATTCCGCCACATCCGCATAGCAATAAAAAGTTTATCATTATAACCTGTTATTGTCAATAGAAATATTCAAAAACTTTTCTTGACAGATACCCTATAGGGGTATATAATCTAATTCATAGAAAATTAATGGGAGAATAATTATGGATAAAGAATGCTGTTGTGCAAAAACTAAAATAAGAGAAGATAAAGAATATAAGGATTTAATAAACCGTTTAAACCGAATTGAAGGTCAGGTGAGGGGCGTTAAGAAAATGATTGAAAATGATGCCTATTGTACTGATGTGTTAATTCAGGTTAGTGCCATTACAGCAGCCTTAAACAGTTTTAATAAAATTCTATTATCAAACCATATTTCCACCTGTGTGGCAGATAATATTAAGGCAGGAAATATGGAAGTGGTTGATGAATTAGTTACCACAATTCAAAAACTAATGAAATAAATGCGTATGGAGGTAGACAATGAACAAGTATAACATAACCGGCATGAGTTGTGCCGCATGCCAAAATCGTGTTGAAAAAGCAGTATCAAAGGTAGCAGGTGTTGATAGTGTCTCTGTCAGTCTTTTAACTAATTCCATGCAGGTTGAAGGAAATGCCAATGAAAAGGATATTTTTGATGCAGTAAAAAAAGCAGGTTACGGAATATCATCTGCCGGTGGAAAACGTTCAAAATCTGACTCAACATCTATTGAAGATACCCAGACACCATTAATCAAAAAAAGACTGATTGCCTCTTTGGTATTACTTATTCCACTTATGTATATATCAATGGGACATATGATGTTTGGCTGGCCACTCCCGGCAGTTATTTCAGATAATCACGTGGCAATGGGACTTATACAGTTGCTTATTACTTTATTTATTCTGGTAATTAACCAGAAATTCTTTATTAACGGAATAAAAGGTGTAATAAATAAATCCCCTAACATGGATACTTTAGTTGCCCTTGGTGCCGGTGCATCCTTTATTTACAGTACATGCATACTATTTTTAATGACTGATGCAGTAATGAAAAATAACAATGATTTGGTTATGACTTATATGCATGATTTCTACTTTGAATCTGCTGCAATGATTGTTACCCTTATTACCGTTGGAAAAATGCTGGAATCCTATTCTAAGGGAAAAACCACCAACGCGCTTAAAGGTCTTATGGACTTAGCTCCTAAAACAGCTACAATTATAAAAACAGATGAAAATGGAAATGAATATGTGGAAACCGTATCCATTGATCAGGTAGAAAAAGGATGTATATTTGTAGTAAGACCGGGTGAGAGTATTCCTGTTGACGGAATTGTAATTGAAGGTGAAAGTGCAGTAGACGAATCGGCAATTACCGGTGAAAGTATACCTGTTGATAAAACATCAGGTTCGGAAGTTACTTCTGCAACAATTAACCGTTCAGGCTTTTTAAAATGCCGTGCCAAAAGAGTAGGTGAAGATACGACTCTTTCCCAAATAATCAATATGGTTAGTGAAGCAGCTTCATCTAAGGCACCAATTGCCAAAATTGCAGATAAAGTATCAGGAATTTTTGTTCCTGTTGTTATTGCCATTGCCCTAGTAACTATTATTGTATGGCTTATTGCAGGAAAAAACATCGGATTTGCCTTAGCAAGGGGTATTTCAGTTCTTGTAATCAGTTGTCCCTGTGCTTTAGGACTTGCAACACCTGTGGCAATAATGGTTGGTAATGGAATTGGTGCTAAAAGTGGTATTTTATTTAAAAACGCTACAGCCCTTGAAAATGCAGGCAAAACCAAAATAGTTGCTTTAGACAAAACAGGAACCATTACATCAGGAAAGCCTCAGATTACAGATGTTTTCACAACCAGCGATACATCAAAGGAAAATCTTTTAAATATTGCATTTTCCCTTGAAAGTAAAAGTGAACATCCACTGGCTAAAGCCGTAATAGCATACTGTGAAGAGAACAATTGTGAGAAATCTGACGTGACGGAATTTAGTGCAGTTATTGGTAACGGACTTTTAGGAAAAATACAGGACAAAATATATTACGCCGGAAATGCCAGGTATATTTCCGAAAAAATCAACGTTGACGAAAAATCTTTGTCCCTATCAAAGGAGCTGGCAGCTCAGGGAAAAACACCTGTTTTTGTTTCTGATGAAAATATGCTTCTTGGGATTATTGCAATTGCCGACGTTATTAAAGATGAAAGTGCATATGCAATAAAAGAATTAGAAGATATGGGTATTAATGTTGTAATGATTACCGGAGATAACGAAAACACTGCAAGGGCAATTGGCAAAATAGCTGGTGTAGATAATGTTATTGCCGGTGTTTTACCTCAGGGAAAAGAACGTGTAATTAGTGATTTATCCCAAAAAGGAAATACTCTCATGGTAGGAGACGGAATAAACGATGCCCCTGCCCTCACTAAGGCAGACATAGGCGTAGCTATTGGAGCCGGTACGGACATTGCCATTGACGCCGCAGATATCGTTCTTATGAAAAGTAATTTAAAGGATGTACCTGCTGCAATTAATTTAAGTAAAAAGGTTTTGCAAAACATTCATGAAAACCTTTTCTGGGCATTTATATACAACATAATTGGTATTCCCCTTGCGGCAGGTGTATGGTATCCGATGTTTGGCATAACCCTAAATCCTATGTTTGGTGCAGCTGCCATGAGTTTATCAAGCTTTTGTGTAGTTACCAACGCTTTAAGGCTTAATCTTAAAGATATTTATAAAATCAAAAAAACAAATAAATCAAAAATTAATTTAACGGAGGAAATTAAAATGGATAATTCATTAAAAAAAGAAATGGAAATTGAAGGAATGATGTGTGGTCACTGTGAAGCAACAGTTAAAAATGCTTTAGAAGCAGTAGATGGCGTGGAGGTTGCAGAAGTAAGCCATGAAAAGAACCGTGCCGTTGTAACGCTTAATAAAGAAGTAAGTGATGATATTTTGACAAAAGCAGTAGAGGATAAGGACTATAAAGTAAAGTCCATTAAATAAAAAATGCTTCTAAATAAAATGCCTGTTTACATTTATTGTGTATTTGGTAAAATAATAGCAGTATAATGACGTGAAAAAACAGGTGAATTTATATGGATTGTACAAGATTTCAGGAATTGATAAATGATTTTATTTTCGATAAAATTGATTATTCTGACGATTTAAAAGAATTTTTAGAACATGCAAAAACATGTAAAAGTTGTAACGAAGAGCTTTCTCTTTACTATACCATCCACAGAGGTTTAGGTGATATACCTGCGCCGGAAGGCAGTGAAGAAGGCGCTGATACCGAAGAGGAATTAGACAATATCAAAAGCTTTTATGATGAATACTTTCAACGTCAGAAAACAATGAAAAAAGCCGGAAAAATATCCATAATCATTTTTCTTTTTATGATTTGTTGTACAATTCTTTTTGTTTATTTAAACGAAAATGGCTATATTTAAATTTGGAGGCATAATGAGTAAATTAGTATTAGTTGACGGACACAGCATATTAAACAGGGCATTCTACGGAGTACCTCTTTTTACCAATTCAGAAGGATTACACACCAATGCAGTATTTGGTTTCTTAAATATATTATTTAAATTAATTGATGATGAAAAGCCTGATTATCTGGCTATAGCTTTTGATGTACACCAGCCTACATTCAGACATGAAATGTTTAAGGATTACAAAGGCACAAGAAAGCCTATGCTTCCTGAACTTAGAGAACAGGTACCGGTTATTAAGGAATTACTGCACAAAATGAATATAACAACCATAGAGTTGCCGGGATTTGAAGCTGATGATGTTATTGGAACCATGTCCAAAATAGGGGAAGATGCAGGAATGGATGTATGTGTATTTTCAGGAGACAGGGATTTGCTTCAGCTAGCCTCTGACAAAGTTATGATATGCATCCCTAAAACAAAAAAGGGACAGACTACCGTTGAAAAATATAAAACAGAAGAAGTAAAAGAGCTTTATAAGGTTACTCCTGTTGAATTTATTGATGTTAAGGCATTGATGGGAGATTCTTCCGATAATATACCGGGGGTTCCGGGAATTGGCGAAAAGGGTGCCACAAACATTATTGAACAGTTTGGTTCTATTGAAAATGCCTATGAGCACGCAGAAGAAATCAGTAACAAGCGTAATAAAACTGCGTTATTAGAGCATTACGACATGGCACAAATGAGTAAGGTTCTTGCCACAATTAACAGGAAATCACCTGTTGAAACTAAGATTGAGGATTGTGTATTTGAAGATATATACACTGCCGATGCATTAGATATGATAAAACACCTGGAATTTAAAAGCATGATTCCGAGATTTTCAGGAGTTACCTTAGAAAACAAATATGAGGATTCCTTTGTTAAAATTTCCCAGCCTGATAAAGCTGAAGAATTATTTAATAACCTTAAATCTGCAGATAAAATAGGACTTTATATTTATGGAAACAATGACATTACAGGTATTTCCATATGTAAAGAAGATGATGCAGTTTACTTTTTACCTGTTTTTGGACTTATTACTAAAGAATATCTTATATTCCATATCAGGGATATTGTAAATTCCAATTGCATAATTTCTGTTGCCAATATAAAAGAAAATAACGATATATTTAATAAAACTATTTTAGAAAATGACGAAAATTCTAATCTTTTTGATGTGGAAATAGCGGCATACCTTATTAATCCTTTATCTAACACATATCTTTACGACGATATTGCAAGGGATTATTTAGGAATTACATTACCGTCTATGGAAGAAATTTTTCCTAAAGTAAAAAAAGGTGAGGTATCACCTTATGAAATAGAAGAAAACGTTATTAATTATTGCTGCTACAATGCCCTTGTAAATTATAAGGCTTATGATGTTTTAAAGTCAAAGCTAATTGAAACAGATATGTGGGATGTATATAGCAATATTGAAATTCCATTAACTTATGCCTTATATTCTATGGAAAAGTGCGGAATTATGATTAAACCGGAAGAACTAAAGGAATATGGCAACAGATTAAACGGAGACATTAAAATTCTTGAAAAGGAAATATATGACGAAGCAGGTCATGATTTTAATATTAATTCCCCTAAACAGTTAGGAGAAATTCTTTTTGGAGAAATGGGTCTTCCCGGTGGTAAGAAAACCAAAACAGGATATTCTACCTCAGCATCAGTTCTTGAGAAATTAGAGCCGGAGTATCCTTTTGTAAGAAAGATTCTTGAATACAGACAGCTTACAAAGCTTAAATCCACATATGCTGATGGTTTGGCAGTGTATATTGGAGACGACAGCCGTATTCACGGTAAATTTAATCAAACCATAACAGCCACAGGAAGAATCAGTTCCACTGAGCCTAATCTTCAAAACATTCCTGTAAGAATGGCTTTAGGACGGGAAATAAGAAAAGTCTTTGTTCCAAAGGATGATTGTGTATTTTTAGATGCAGATTATTCTCAGATTGAACTTAGAATCCTTGCCCATATGTCTGATGATGAAAATTTAATTGAAGCCTACAGAGAATCAAAAGACATACACGCGGCAACGGCATCTTTGGTATTTCATGTGCCTTTAGATGAAGTTACAAAGACCCAGCGTAGCAATGCCAAAGCAGTTAATTTTGGTATTGTATACGGAATCAGTTCCTTTGGCTTAAGTCAGGATTTGTCAATCAGCAAAAAAGAGGCTGAAAAATATATTGATGACTACTTTAAAAGTTATCCGGGAATTAAGAACTATCTGGATAATTCAGTTAAGGAAGCAAAGGAAAAGGGATATTCAACTACCATGTTCGGAAGAAGAAGACCTATTCCTGAATTAAAAGCCGGAAATTTTATGCAGAGACAATTTGGCGAACGTGTGGCAATGAATTCACCTATTCAGGGAACTGCTGCGGATATTATGAAAATTGCCATGATTAACGTGGAAAGAGAATTAAGGAAGAACAACCTTAAATCAAGAATTGTTTTACAGGTTCACGATGAACTTCTAGTAGAAACATACAAAGATGAAATTTCCACGGTACAGGATATTTTGGTTAAAAACATGGAAGGCGCAGCAAATTTACATGTTCCTTTGGATGTTGATGTTAAAGAGGGCAACAATTGGGACGAGGCACATTAACTACAGAAAGAAGAAACATATGATTATTGGAATAATTGGAGGTGTAGGAAGTGGTAAATCCACTGTTCTTGACTACCTTGAAGAAAAATATAATGCCAACATTATCAAGTCAGATTTAGTGGCAAAAGATATTATGACACCGGGTCATAAGGTATACCATAAAGTTTTAAGTACCTTTCCTGAAGTAAATGATAATGGTAATATTGACAGGACAAAATTGGCTGAAATAGTATTTAATGACAAGGATAAATTAGACCTGTTAAACAGCATAACCCATCCGGGAACAATTGATGAAATTAACCGTTTAATTGATATATCAAAATCTGATGTTACGGTAGTTGAGTCAGCCATCCTTATAGGCTCAGGCATTGAAAAACGATGTCATGAGCTTTGGTTTGTTTACTGTGAAAGGGAAGAACGGATAAGAAGACTTATTAGTTCAAGAGGATATTCAAGACAAAAGGCAATTGATATAATAAACAGTCAGCCGGATGATGATGAGTACAATTTCTATGCCGATGAATATATTGATAATTCCTCAACTCCTTCATCCACAATGGAGCAAATTGATTTAATTATGAATAGGGAAATTTGTTAATTTTTTTGTTGACTAATTTTCTTATAAGAGTTAAGATATGTAGCGTGCTACATATCTTTTTTGAGTAGGAATATAAATGACTAAAATTCATTTTTAGGATGCGTCCTACCAATTGCCAACACCCACGGTAGAGGCACTACCATATTCATATTATTTAAGGAGGAAATATGGATGAACATTTTGGACCAATCATAAAAAGGATTGATCAGTTATTTAAAATCAGAATGAATCAGAATTTACAGCAGCTAGATATAACTGCAACACAAATGCACGTTTTATTGCATCTGCATTGTAACAGTGGCAATAAAATAACCCAGAAGGATTTAGCAAATCATTTTGAAGTCAAACATTCAACAATGGCAGGAATCCTTAGTCGTCTTAGTGAAAAAAGCCTTATTGAAATAACAGTGGATGAAGAAAACAAAAAATTTAAAAATATCACTCTCACAAACAAAGCAATGGAAAAAATTGAATTAATGACATCACAAAGGGATGAAACAGAATCCATTTTGTTAAAAGGCTTTTCATCAGATGAAACTACAAGACTTCGTGCATATCTTGAAAGATTATATAGTAATTTAGTAAGTGGCACAGATATATCTGAACAGGATATTTGCTGTCTGAAAAAAGAATTTGAGAGGAGAAACCATGATTAGAACACTGGGAAAACATATTAAAGGTTATATTACGGCATCAATATTGACACCTCTGTGTATGTTAGCGGAAGTTGTAGTGGAAAATTTCATTCCATTGCTAATGTCTGTTATTATTGATTCCATAGGAACCGGAGATTTAAAGAAAATTTACATTACATCAGCCATAATGCTTTTACTTGCCCTTGCAGGTCTCATTACCGGTTTTGGTGGCGGAGTATTCGGTGCTAAGGCTTCAACAGGCTTTGCCAAAAACTTAAGAAAAGCAATGTTTGCAAATATTCAGACATTTAGTTTTTCAAACATTGATAAATTCAGCACCGCAGGTCTTGTTACAAGACTTACAACGGATGTAACCAATATTCAAAATGCTTATCAGATGATACTTAGAATGGCAGTAAGAGCACCTTTTAGCCTTATTGTTGCCATGATTATGGCATTTTCCGTATCACCTAAAATGGCAAGTGTTTATCTTATAGCAGTTATTATTTTAGGTATTATCCTTGCATTTATTACCGGTGGTGCATTTAAGTATTTCAGTCAGGTATTTAAAAAATACGATGAATTAAATGAAAGTGTACAGGAAAACGTAACTGCCATGCGTGTCGTAAAGGCATATGTAAGAGAAGATTACGAGAGAAAGAAATTCAGCAAGGCAAGCTATAACGTATATAAAATGTTTATAAAGGCTGAGGGAATTGTTTCCCTTAATGCCCCTATTATGATGACTACAGTTTATTCATGTATATTGATAATCAGCTGGCTTAGTGCCCAGGCAATTGTGGCAGGTGGAAATCTTCCTCCAAATCTTACCACAGGAAACTTAACATCTCTTCTTGCATACTGCATGAATATACTTATGAGTCTTATGATGCTTTCAATGGTATTTGTTATGATTACCATGAGTTTATCCAGTGGTAAACGTATTGCAGAGGTTTTAAATGAAAAGGCAGATATTGTTAATCCGACAAATCCTGATTACGATGTACCTGACGGAAGCATTACATTTAAAAATGTTAATTTCAGATACAATCAAACCAGTGAAAAGCCTATTCTTGAAAATATTAATATTCATATTAATTCCGGTGAAACAATAGGAATTATGGGAGGAACAGGTAGTGCCAAATCAAGCTTTGTTAATCTTATTAGCAGATTGTATGATATAGAGCCACCTGCAGATGAAAACACCGAAAGTTATCTTTTAGTAGGTGGAAAAGATGTAAAAAGCTATGACCTTGATACCTTGAGACAGGAAGTTAGTGTTGTATTACAAAAGA
This sequence comes from Eubacterium sp. AF16-48, assembly GCF_003479405.1. Taxonomy (GTDB): domain Bacteria; phylum Bacillota; class Clostridia; order Lachnospirales; family Lachnospiraceae; genus Eubacterium_G; species Eubacterium_G segne. The sequence goes on from NZ_QUHB01000001.1 coordinate 274,030, forward strand.
ACGTTCTCTTTTCAGGAAGTATTTTGGATAATTTAAGATGGGGTGATCCTAATGCCACTGAAGAGGAATGTATAAGAGCCTGCAAATTAGCATGTGCAGATGAATTTATTGAAAAAATGCCTGACAAATATAACACCCACATTGAACAGGGTGGAGCTAATGTATCAGGTGGCCAGAAACAACGACTTTGTATTGCCCGCGCATTACTTAAAAAGCCTAAAATTCTTATTTTAGATGACAGCACCAGTGCAGTTGATACTTTAACAGACAGCAGGATAAGAAAGGCATTTAAAGAAGAAATACCTGATACAACTAAAATTATTATTGCCCAGAGAATATCAAGTATTATGGATGCAGACAGAATTATTGTTTTAGATGACGGAAAGATAAATGGTATCGGAACCCATAATGAACTTCTTGAAAATAATGAGATTTACAGAGAAGTTTATATGCAGCAGTCTAACGACAATGGTGATTTTGACAAGAAAGGAGGGGAAGCATAATGGCTCAGGCAAAAGTTGTAAAAGGGCCCGGAAGAAGAAATATGGGACCAAGACAAAAAATTGATCATCCTTTCAAAATATTGGGACAGATAATTAAATTTGTTGGAAAGTATTATGGAGTACACCTTGTTATAGTTTTACTTTGTATTATAGGAAGTGTTTTCGCCAATGTTCAGGGAACATGGTTTATGAAGGCTTTAGTTGATGACTACATTCTCCCTATGGTTAAAACCGGAAGTACGGATTTCGCACCTTTAGTGGGAGCTATGACCAAAGTTGCCGGCTTTTATGTTATAGGTATTCTTACATCACTTATACAGGCGGAACTTATGGTTTTTGTAACCCAGGGTACCCTTAAACACTTAAGGGATGCCATGTTTGACCACATGCAGGGACTTCCAATTAAATATTTTGACACTCACTCCCATGGAGATATTATGTCCATGTATACTAATGACATTGATACATTAAGACAGTTTATAAGTCAGTCTTTCCCTCAAATGTTAAACAGTGCCATTACTATTGTAAGTGTTCTTGCATGTATGTTTGCATTAAGTATTCCTCTTACAATTATTACATTAATTATGATTGCTTTAATATCTTTTGTATCAAAGAAATTAACCGGTCTTTCAGGACGTTATTTTCTTTCCCAGCAAAAGGATATTGGTGCAGTAAACGGCTATATAGAGGAAATGATGGAAGGACAGAAAGTTGTTAAGGTTTTCTGCCATGAGAATCAGGCCATTGATGAATTTAACGAATTAAACGAAAAGTTATATCATTCAGCAAATAATGCCAATAAATTTGCCAATGTTATGGGGCCTTGTAATGCACAGCTTTCCAATGTAAGTTATGTATTATGTGCCTGTATAGGTGCAGTTCTTGCCATTAACGGAATAGCAGGATTTACCATGACTCCCGGAAAGCTCATTACCTTTTTAACATATAATAAGCAGTTTGCCCAGCCAATTAATCAGATAACAATGCAGATGAACAGTATTGTTATGGCATTAGCAGGAGCTGACAGAATCTTTAAACTGTTAGCCGAAAAGCCTGAAACTGACGAAGGTTATGTTACATTGGTACGTTCAAAATATGAAAAAGGTGAAATTGTAGAATGTAGCGAAAGAACAGGAACCTGGGCATGGAAGCATTATCATAAAGAAGACGGCACCACAACTTATGTTCCTATGAAAGGTGAAATTGTTTTTGACGGTGTTGATTTTGGCTACAATGATGACAAAATTGTTCTTCATGATGTAAAGCTTTATGCTAATCCGGGACAGAAGCTTGCCTTTGTTGGTTCTACCGGTGCCGGCAAAACAACCATAACTAATTTAATTAACAGATTTTATGATATTCAGGATGGTAAAATCAGATATGACGGAATTAACATAAACAAAATTAAAAAGGCAGATTTAAGACGCTCTCTTGGAATTGTACTTCAGGATACTCATTTATTCTCTGCCACAGTTATGGAAAATATCCGTTATGGTAATCTAGATGCTACAGATGAAGAAATAATTGCGGCAGCAAAGCTTGCCAATGCTGACAGCTTCATTAGAAGACTTCCTGATGGATATAACACAATGCTTATAGGAGATGGTGGTAATTTATCTCAGGGACAGCGTCAGTTGTTAGCCATAGCCAGAGCAGCAGTTGCTAATCCACCGGCATTAATTCTTGACGAGGCTACGTCCTCCATAGATACAAGAACAGAACGTATAGTTCAGGAAGGAATGGATGCATTAATGAAAGGAAGAACTACCTTTGTTATTGCCCATAGATTATCAACCATCAAAAACAGCGACTGTATTATGGTTCTTGAAAACGGAAGAATTATTGAGAGAGGAAACCATGATGAATTAATGGCGCAAAAGGGAACCTATTATCGTCTCCAAACAGGAAGCAGTCAAAGTTAAAAGTTTTATTTTAATACTTTGCGGCATATATTAGTAAAAAATATATGCCGCTTATTTTATGAAGAAAACTTATTGTATCTTTTTAATTTTAGTTTTATCTGTTTTAAATAATTATATATTTTCAGAGATTTTTTCCGCTTACTATGATATTACCGTAAATATTGTAGAATCTGAAAAATTCAGAAATAATAACATTTCAGAAAAAGCTATTACAAATGCTGCTGAAATCGCATCTAATGAGAAATGCACCTTGTCAGATATTCTTACACCCCTTTACGTTTTTAATAACTGCTCCATAAGTAATTTTAGCGAAACCTACAAAGATATTAAAAATATGAAAAAGCAATTTGTCTTTTCACATCCTTACGAATATAAGGAATGCAGTAAAGCCTTAGCTGCAATATATAATGACATTAAGTTTTTTCCTGTTTTAAAAAGCAATTCTTCTGACTACTGGGTTTCATATGATAATTCCTATGGTGCGGACAGAAATTATAATGGCAAATACAAACATGAAGGTATTGATATTATGGCTGAAAATAATGTTAGCGGATACTACCCGGTAATCAGCGTTACTGATGGAGTTGTGGAAAACATGGGTTGGCTTGAAAAGGGAGGATACCGGGTTGGCATAAGAAGTAATTCCTCCGGTTATTTTTATTATGCCCATTTAAGCAGCTACGCAGGGATAAAAAAGGGAGATAAAATTAAAGCCGGAACATTGCTGGGATATATGGGAGATACCGGTTACGGAAAAGTAGAAGGAACTTCCGGGAATTTTGCCGTTCATCTTCATTTTGGAATATATATTGCCACAAAAAATTATTCAGAGCTTAGTGTTAATCCCTATACGGTTTTAAAATACCTTGAGACTAAAACCCTTGCTGCCGATTATTAACTCTTGTAATAACAACTTTAAAAGTGTAAAATATATAAGAATATTGACTAGAAAGAAGGTACAAAATTATGAATAAAATAAGTACAAACAAAGCTCCGGCAGCTATCGGACCATACTCACAGGCAGTTAAAACAGGAAATCTTTTATTTACATCAGGACAGATTGCCCTTGACCCTGCAACAGGTGAAATCGTAGGTGCAACCATTACCGAGCAGACAGAACAGGTAATGAAGAATTTAGGAGCAATTCTTGAAGAAGCAGGTGTTACATACGAAAATGCCGTAAAAACAGTTTGTTTTTTAGCTGATATGAATGACTTTGCTACATTTAATGAAATCTACGGAAAATATTTTACAGGAAAACCTGCAAGAAGCTGTGTGGCAGTTAAAACCCTTCCAAAGAATGTATTGTGTGAAGTAGAAGTAATTGCAGAAATTTAAAAATTAGGAGTACAATATGACAAAGGATTATATGTTTAACAATAACTTAGAAATATCGTCTTTTAACGGAGAAGGCTACCTTCCCCTTATTGATTTTGAAAGCTGGCGTGTTGCTGAGCTTAGATATTGTGAAGAATTAGAAGTGGATAAACTAAAGGATATGCAAAAGCATAATGAATCTGACGAAGTGTTTATCTTACTAAATGGAGATTTTACTTTGTTTTTAGGTGGACAAGGTTCTGAAATCGGTAAAATAGAAGCCATAAAACTTGAGCCCTTAAAGCTTTACAATGTAAAAAAAGGTACATTTCACACCCACACCCCTGAAAAAAACTGTACTGTTCTTATTGTTGAAAATAGGAATACCTGCGATGATAATTCACCAAAGGTCAAACTTACCAAAGAACAGAAAAAAGTTATTGAAACTCTTTACAGGGATTTAAATTAATTTTGCGAGGTTTTTAATGAGATTAGACAAATACCTTACAAATCAGGGAATCGGTTCAAGAAGTCAGGTTAAGGCATTGATAAAATCAAAAAAAGTATTTGTGAATAATGTTTTGGAAAATAAACCTGAAAGACATATTGACGAAAATAATGATATAGTTTCCCTTGACGGAGTAAACTTAGAATATAACAAATTTTACTATTATATGTTAAACAAACCTCCGGGAGTCCTTACGGCAGTAAAGGATAATAATTACAAAACCGTTATGGATATTATGGATGTAACTCCTAAAGAAGGACTTTTCCCGGTTGGTCGTTTAGATAAGGATACCGAAGGGTTGTTACTAATTACTAATGACGGTGAATTATCCCACAATCTGTTATCTCCCAAAAAACATGTAAATAAAACATATTACGTGGAATTAAACGGTGAATTAATAGACAGCGATATAGATTTGTTTGCTAAAGGACTGGATATTGGTGAAAAAAATATTACTAAACCTGCTAAGTTAGAGATTCTTTCTGGTAGAAACAGGGCATATATAACCATAACTGAAGGAAAATATCATCAGGTTAAGCGAATGTTTCAGGCAATTGGTCTTACAGTTACATTCCTAAAAAGAATTTCCATGGGTTCTCTTATATTGGATAAAAACTTAAAGTCCGGAGGATACAGGAAACTAACTGAAGAAGAAATTAGCAACTTAAAATCAAACTAAAACAATAGGTAAGAATGTATGCAGGAAATTATTATTGGCAAAAATGAAGTCGGACAGCGATTTGATAAGTTTCTTTTTAAATTTTTCAAAGAAGCACCGGGAAGTTTCATTTATAAAATGCTTCGTAAAAAAAATATAGTTTTAAATAACAAAAAAGCTAATGGTAAAGAGAAATTAAATATTAACGACAGTGTGAAAATCTATATGACAGATGACACCATTGATAAGTTTACAGGGAAAGGAAACAGCAGTGTTTTAACTCTTCCCCATTTTTCATTAGATGTTGTATATGAAGATGAAAATATTATCATTGTAAATAAGCCATCAGGAATTTTAAGCCAAAAAGCCCAAAAAGACGACATTTCAATTAATGAATATATTATTTCGTACCTTGTTGAAACTAAAAGTCTGTCGGCTACCCAACTAAAGACCTTTAAACCGGGAGTCTGTAACCGTCTTGACCGCAATACCAGCGGATTAATTATATCCGGAAAATCTTTAATCGGGCTACAGACAATGTCTGAAATTATAAAAAAACGTTCCATGGACAAGTTTTATTTAACACTGGTTTCAGGTTACCTTGATAAAACCACAACTATAAAGGGTTATTTAAAAAAAGACAAAAAAACTAACAAGGTTACTATTTCAAACAAAGAAACACCTGATGGAAAGTATATTGAAACAAAGTATGAGCCTATTGGTTTTGGAGAAAACCTTACATTATTAAAAGTAAAACTTGTAACAGGACGCGCCCACCAGATACGTGCCCATTTATCTTCAATTGGTCACGGAATCATTGGTGATTACAAATATGGAAATAAAAAAATTAATGATATATACAAAGAAAAATACGGATTAAAGGATCAGCTTCTACATTCATGGATAATGAGTTTTCCCGAAATCAAAGGAGCTTTATGTGATTTATCCCAGCAAACGATAAAGGCAGCTGTTCCTGAAATTTTCAAAAAAATAATTGATGAAAATATTCAAACACCAACGGAGGTTTAAATGGGAACATGGTCGTCAAGAGGGCTTCGTGGCTCAACCCTTGAAGATATGATAAATATGACAAATGAACACTACAGACAGCAGAAGCTTGCATTAATTCAGAAAATTCCCACACCCATTACTCCTGTTGAAATTGACCAAAGCACAAGGCATATTACATTGGCATATTTTGAGAAGCAAAGTACCGTTGATTACATAGGAGCCGTACAGGGAATACCTGTTTGTTTTGATGCAAAGGAATGTGCCGTTAAAACCTTTCCTATAATGAACATTCATGAACATCAGGTTAAATTCATGGAAGATTTTGAAAAACAGGGTGGAATTTCCTTTATTCTGTTATTTTTTAGTAGTTTAAATGAAACTTACTATATACCCTTTAAAGATATCAAATTTTTCTATGAAAGAAGCTTAAACGGTGGCAGGAAAAGTTTTACATATGATGAAATAGATAAAAATTACAAAATTAATTCCACATCAGGAGCTGTTGTTCATTATCTTGAAGGAATAAAAAGAGATTTACAAAACAGATAATCCAAATATTGACAAGAAATGTAAATTAGTGTAATATGATTTCATTCTGATAATAAGGTAGTGAATTACTACTTTAATTCGTTAAAGCGATTGACTAAATATTTTAGGAGGTACTATGGAAAAGGTATTATTACATACACCGGTGGGAGTCAGGGACATTTACAGTAAGGAATGTGCCATAAAAATGACAGTTGAAAACAAAATAAACAATTTATTTAATTTATATGGATTTCATAATATTCAAACACCAACCTTTGAATTTTTTGATATATTTAGTAAGGAGAGAGGATCTGTTGCCTCTAAAAATATGTACAAGTTTTTTGACAGGGAAGGAAACACTCTTGTATTAAGACCTGACGTTACTCCTTCCATTGCAAGACTTGCAGCAAAGTATTATATGGATGTTAATGTTCCAATTAAATTGTGCTACAATGCCAACACATACATTAACAATTCCGAACTTCAGGGAAAGTTAAAAGAAATTACACAGCTTGGCTGTGAGCTGATAAATGATGATTCCGTAGAGGCGGATGCAGAAATGATTGCCTTAGTTGTGGAATCCTTAAAAGCCGCTGGATTAGAGGAGTTTTTAGTTGAAATCGGTCATGTGGATTTCTATAACGGAATACTTCAGGACTGTGGTTTGGATGCAGAAACGGAAAATGAAATTAATAACTACATTCAAAACAAAAATGATTTTGGTGTTGAAGAAATTTTAAACCGTGAGGGTGTAACAGGTGAAGCAAAGGAAGCAATGCTTAAATTACCGGAGCTGTTTGGTTCTGTGGAAGTATTAGATAAGGCACAGCAGCTCACTTCAAATAAAACTGCTTTAGATGCCATTAAGCGTCTTAAATCCCTTTATTCTATTTTAGAAGATTATGGGGTATCAAAATATATAAGCTTTGATTTAGGTACATCCAGCAATTACGGATACTATACCGGAATTATTTTTAAAGGATATACCTATGGAACCGGCGACAAAATCGTTGCGGGAGGCCGATATGACAAATTACTGTCACAGTTTGGAAAAAATGCAGCTTCCATTGGTTTTGCCATTTATATGGACCAGATAATGGTAGCATTAAATGCCAAATCATATACCGGAAAAACCGATTATGAATATCAGGTTATTATATATGAACCGGCATTTAGAAAATCTGCACTATCTTTAGCAGAGGTTTTAAGAAATAACGGCATAAAAACAGAGCTTATTCCAAAAAAGCCGGATATTGCCATTGAGGAATACGTTAATTTCAAGAAAGAGGACGGTGCATCAAAGATTACATATGTTTCTAATGATGGTGCCGTGGAATTGTAGGTGACAACATGAGATATTTAACATTTGCATTAGCTAAAGGACGTCTGGCAAAAACAGCCATGAAAATGTTTGAAGATATTGGGATTGAATGTGAGGAGATGAAAGATGAAAAAACACGAAAGCTTATTTTTGTAAATGAAGATTTAAAGCTTCGCTTTTTCCTTGCCAAGGCAAGTGATGTTCCAACTTATGTGGAATACGGTGCTGCCGATATTGGAATTGTAGGAAAAGACACAATTTTAGAAGAAGACAGAAAATTATATGAAGTACTTGATTTAGGATTTGGAAAGTGCCGCATGTGTGTATGTGGTCCTAAATCTGCCAGGGAGCTTTTAAAAGACCACGAAATGATACGTGTGGCTTCAAAGTATCCCAAAATTGCAAAGGATTATTTCTATAACAAAAAATATCAGACTGTTGAAATAATTAAATTAAACGGTTCTGTTGAGTTAGCTCCTATTGTAGGTTTATCAGAGGTTATTGTTGATATTGTGGAAACAGGAACTACCTTAAAAGAAAACGGTCTTGAAGTATTAGAAGAAGTTTGTCCATTATCAGCCAGAATGGTAGTAAATCAGGTAAGCATGAAAATGGAAGACGAACGAATCAGAAAAATTATTTCAGATTTAAAGCAAAATATAAATCTTTAGGAGGCAACCATGAGAATAGTTAAATTAGATGACACATCAAAAAAGAATATTTTAAACGACCTTTTAAAAAGGAGCCCAAATAATTATGATAAATATGCCGACAGTGTAAATGAAATCCTTCAAAATGTTAAGGAAAACGGTAACAAGGCATTATTTGATTACACATTAAAATTTGACAAAGCTGACATTTCAGCAGAAAACATTAAAGTTACTAAGGAAGAAATTGAAGAAGCTTATAATTCTTTAGAAAACCCTGAATTAGTGGATATTATTAAAAAATCCCTAAAAAATATTAAAGACTATCATGAAAAACAAAAGCAGTACAGCTGGTTTGATTCCAAAACAGATGGTTCAATTTTAGGTCAGAAGGTTACTGCCTTAGCCCGTGTTGGTGTTTATGTACCGGGAGGTAAGGCTGCTTATCCGTCATCTGTACTTATGAACGTTATTCCGGCAAAGGTTGCAGGGGTAGATGAAATAGTTATGGTTACACCTCCGGGAAAGGATGGAAAAGTTAATCCTAATACATTAGTTGCAGCTAACGAAGCAGGAGTAGATGTAATATATAAAGTAGGCGGTGCTCAGGCAATTGCAGCTCTTGCTTACGGAACCGAATCCATCAAGAAAGTAGACAAGATTGTAGGACCGGGAAATATTTACGTAGCCCTTGCCAAAAAAGCTGTTTTTGGTTATGTAAGCATTGATTCTGTTGCAGGTCCAAGTGAAATAATGGTTATAGCTGATGAAAGTGCCAATCCACGATATGTGGCTGCTGATCTTTTATCTCAGGCAGAACATGACGAACTTGCTTCAGCTATTTTAGTAACTACCAGCACTGAACTTGCTAATGAAGTTTCAAAGTGGGTTGACTTCTTTGTTTCAAAATTAAAAAGAAATGAAATTTTAACTAAATCATTAGAAAATTACGGATATATACTTGTTGCAGATAATATGGAAGATGTGATAGATATCGCTAATGAAATTGCATCTGAGCATTTAGAGATTTTAACAACAAATCCATTTGACACAATGACAAGAGTTAGAAATGCAGGAGCTATTTTCCTTGGAGAATACAGTTCCGAACCTCTTGGAGACTATTTTGCAGGTCCAAACCACGTACTTCCAACTAATGGTACGGCAAAATTCTTCTCACCACTTAGTGTTGATGATTTCATAAAAAAATCAAGCATAATCAGTTTTTCAAGAGAAGCCCTTATGCCTCTTAGTGATGATATTCAAAAATTTGCCAAGGCTGAAGGACTTACAGCTCATGCTAACTCCATAAGAGTAAGATTTGAGGAAGATGACAACAACTGTCAGTAAAAGGGAGGATATTATGACAAGAACAGGCGATTGTGTAAGAAATACCAGCGAAACCCAGATAGAAGTATCCATAAATCTTGATGGTACTGGAAAATCTGAAGTCAACACAGGCATTGGTTTCTTTGACCATATGCTTATTAGCTTTGCAAAACACGGATTATTTGATTTAACTGTTAAAGTTACAGGAGATTTATATGTGGATTGTCACCATACAATAGAAGATACCGGCATTGCCCTTGGTATAGCCATTAGAAAGGCATTAGGAGACAAAAAATCCATAAGAAGATACGGACATACCATTCTTCCAATGGATGAGTCCCTTGTATTGTGTGCCCTTGATTTGTCAGGAAGACCTTATCTTGTTTTTAATGTAGATTTTACAACTGACAGGGTAGGATATTTTGACACTGAAATGGTTAAGGAATTTTTCCACGCAATTACCTATGCCGTAGGAATGAATCTTCATATAAAAATGCTTGAAAGTGGTAATAACCACCATATGATTGAAGGTATTTTTAAGGCTTTCGCTAAAGCCCTTGATCAGGCAACATTAACCGATAGCAGAATAAATGATGTTTTATCCACGAAAGGAACACTATAATGAACCAAATAAAATTAATACCAACAATATATTTATATAAAGGAAAAGCCGTAGATGAAGGCGGTGCAACGCTGTTAGGCGACGGAGATGCCGTAAGAATTGCCTTATGCTTTGACAGTAACGGAGCTGACGAAATTCTTATTTATGATATTTCCTCTACCGACAGGGAACATGAAGCCAATATCAGTACCATAATTAACATTGCAGACAATGTTGACATTCCAATGCTTGTAGGCGGAAATGTAAAAAGATTAGAAGATGTAAAGAAATATATATATACAGGAGCTAAAAAAGCAATATTATCATTAAAAAATAATCAGGAGCTTATTAAAGAGGCCTCTGAGCGCTTTGGCAGTGAAAATATATCAATTTTGCTAGATACTGATATTGAAAAATTATCATGCAACAAAGGACTTTATTCTTTAGTGATTTCAGACAAAGTAATAGCTACAGATGACAAAGTATTACTTACTAATTGTAATGATGTATATAATCTTACACCTGATAATTCACTCTATGGTGTTTCTTCAGATATCTTTAATGAAAACTTTGACTTTATGGAATTAAAGCACAAGCTAAAGGAGAGTGGATTAGCTGTAAACACTTTTGAAACTGACATGAAGTTTTCTGATTTTAAAACCAACAGTGACGGAATGATTCCTGTTATTGTTCAGGATTACAAAACCAGTCAGGTTCTTATGTTAGCATACATGAACGAAGAAGCCTTTAATTTAACCATAAAAACCGGTCGTATGACATATTTTAGCAGAAGCCGTAATGAACTGTGGGTTAAAGGTGAAACCTCCGGACATTATCAGTTTGTAAAAGAATTATCCATGGATTGTGATTTAGATACAATGCTTGCTAAAGTAAGACAAATAGGTGTTCCGTGCCACACAGGGGCAGATACCTGCTTCTTTAACAATCTTGTAAAAAAAGAATATGACAACACAAATCCCATAAAAGTTTTTGAGGATGTGTATAAAGTAATTCTTGACAGAAAGAAAAATCCAAAGGAAGGCTCCTATACCAACTATCTTTTTGATAAAGGAATAGATAAAATTCTTAAAAAAGTAGGAGAAGAGGCCACTGAAATAGTAATAGCCGCCAAAAATCCTGATCCACAGGAAGTTAAATATGAAATTTCTGACTTTTTGTACCATGTAATGGTATTAATGGCAGAAAAAGGCGTAACCTGGAAAGAAATTACAAAGGAACTTTCCAGACGATAAAAATTTATCCAAATGTGTCGTAAAACCCCTTGCTTTAGCTATGGGGATATAAGACATGTCCATCGAATTTACGCAAGTAAATGAAGATGGACAAATATATGATTGTATTAACTTTAAAATGGTAGTATAATACAGGCATGAATACAACATATAAATCCAATAACAATGTCGTCTATTCCTGCAAATACCATGTGGTATGGTGTCCAAAGTATAGGCGAAAAGTATTAATTAATGGTGTGGATGTCAGATTAAAGGAATTACTCCTTGAGCATGCCATAAATCTTTCTGTAGACATTCTGGAAATGGAAATAATGCCAGATCATGTACACATACTGATGGAAGTAGACCCGCAATTTGGTATCCACAAAGCAGTAAAGTCCTTAAAAGGATATACTTCCAGAATTTTAAGAGAAGAATTTCCGTATCTCAGAACAAAAATGCCAACTCTTTGGACAAACAGCTATTTTGTATCTACAGTGGGTGGTGCTCCACTGGAAATAATCAGGCAGTATATTGAAAATCAGAAAACATCGCAAAGACAAAAAGGTAAAATGGGATAATGCAAAAAGGTATCAAATTTAGAATCTACCCTAACAGGGAACAGCAGAATTTAATCAATCAGACTCTTGGCTGTTGCAGACTAATCTACAACAAGGGACTTGCCATGCGTAATGAAGCCTTTAGGAACGGAAGTAAAATAGGCTATTCCCAGACTTCCGCAATGCTGACGGAACTTAAAAAGTGTGAAGATTTTGCTTTCCTGAAAGTGGTGGATTCTATTGCGTTACAACAGTCTTTGCGTGACCTCGACAGAGGGTTTGTAAACTTTTTTCAGAAACGTGCAGCACACCCAACATTCAAAAGTAAACACAATCACCACCAGTCATACAGGACCGTAAACCAGGGTGGTAAAATCCGTATTGCAGGTAAATACATCAAACTCCCTAAACTTGGCTATGTCAGAATACGTCAGTCCATGGAAGTTGGAAAAATCAAAAATGTAACGATTGAGCATACTCCTGCAGGCAGGTATTTTGCGGTTCTTAACGTGGAATTTGAACCACAGCCAAGACCGAACAATGGTGGTTGCATAGGCATTGATGTAGGTATTAAAGAGTTTTACTCAGACAGTAACGGAAGTAGTGTGTCAAATCCGAAATATCTTGAAAAATCAATGCGTAAACTGATCCGTGAACAGCGTAAGCTGTCAAGAAAACAGAAAAACTCCAATAACCGCAACAGACAGCGTATTAAGGTTGCCTTAGTCCACGAAAGGATTACAAACCAGAGAAATGACTTCCTGCAGAAACAGTCTACCATGCTGATTCGTGAAAACCAAACAATCTGCATCGAAGATTTGAAAGTAAAAAATATGATGCGTAATCATAAACTGGCACAGCACATCGGTTCAGCATCATGGAGTAAGTTTTTTGATATGCTTGCATACAAGTCTGTCTGGTATGGGAATGATGTAATCAAAGTGCCAACACTTTACCCGAGCAGCCAGACCTGTTCTTGCTGTGGGTATAAAAACCCATTAATAAAAAATCTTGCAGTCCGTGAATGGGAGTGCCCGTATTGTCATGCTGTACATAACAGGGATACTAATGCAAGTATAAATATTTTGAATAAAGGACTGCAAATGCAGTCAGCATAAATATACATAAACTGCACCGTAGGGCATACGGGAACAGTATAATCTAGCTTGTGGACACTGTGTAAGACATTGTGATACCGAAAGGCATCAGCAAGTGCAGTAGTGGTTGAAGCAAGAATCCCCCTGCTTTAGCTGTGGGGAGTGTCAACTATAATTAATACCTGTAAGTGTTAAAAATAGTTTATTATGTAAAAGCAAGAGCTTATACCTTTGCTAATAAAAAAATAATATATGGGAAATGGTCTGATATTAAAGTTATTTCCATAAAAAAATAAAACAGATGTTTTGTTAAAAAATAATTATAATGTTGCTTTACATTAATAAAAAAATGGGGCTGTGCGATAGCCCCATTTTTTAATTAATGTAAAGCAACTGTTTTGGCTTATTTTCTTTAATACATTTAATGTAGTCCACAATACTTTCAAACCTTTCCTCCACGCCAATGCCGGAGCAGGTAATATCATGATGGTGGCTGTCACCCCCGGCAGTAATTGGAAGATTATATTGTTTTGCATACATATATGCTCTTTCATTTTCTTCGTTATAATTTCCTGCATTGTACACCTCCACCCCGTGTACCTGCTTAGGAAAAAGTCTGATTTTTGGTATATATGGTCTGTCTCTGAAAGGATGAGCATGTATAACCATTCCACCATATTTTGAAACCTCCAAAAACTGCTCCTTTATTGTCCAATGTTCAACTTCAGGGTGATTAAGCAGCCATTCCTTATCAAGTCCATAAACTAAGAAATCCTGTCCATCATATGTTTCTTCCCATCCGAAGAATACCTGAAGACCTATTTTATCTCCATAGTATTTTGCCTCCTCATATCCTCTGCAAAACAGATTAATTCTTTCTTCCCATGGCAAATCCTTTGGTATACAGGTATTTCCCCTAAAAAAATGTTCGGTAATAATAATTCCGGTATAGCCTGCATGCTTGTATTCTAAAGCCTGTCCCTTTCCTGAAATAGTAGCACATGCGCTTCCGTGTTTTGTATGTAAGTGTGTTTCGTATTTGTACATTTTATTAAAATCTCCCGGGTTAATATTTCGCTTTTATTGTAAAAAACATTTCTATATAGTATTATAAGGAATGGTATAATACTAAATTAAAGCATATGTGAAACTTATTTTTACAGCTAAATAGTATAACACATTAATATCACAAAAACTACAGAATTAATATAAAAGTCTAGGAGAAATATGAGAAAATTAGCTTTATCAGATGAAATATTGTTAAATATAGAAAAGCCTGCACGTTACATTGGAAATGAAGTAAACATGGTAGTTAAAGACCCTGAAAGTGTAGATATCAGATACGCCATGTGCTTTCCTGATGTATATGATATAGGTATGTCCCATTTAGGTATACAGATTATTTATGACTTATTAAATAAAAGAGATGATGTGTACTGTGAAAGAGTATACTCCCCATGGGTTGATTTAGATAAAATAATGCGTGAGAAAAATATCCCATTATTTGCCCTAGAATCCCAGGATAGTGTAAAGGACTTTGATTTTATCGGCATAACATTACAATACGAAATGTGTTACACTAACATATTACAGCTTCTTGATTTAAGTCAGGTGACCTTACTTTCAAAGGACAGAGGTGAGGATGAGCCTATTGTTATGGGTGGCGGTCCATGTTCTTACAATCCGGAACCGGTAGCAGATTTTTTTGATATTTTTTATATGGGCGAAGGGGAAACTGAATTTTATCACCTCCTTGATTTATATAAAGAAAACAAGAAAAACGGTGGTACAAGGAAAGAGTTTTTGGAAATGGCTGCGGAAATTCCATGTATGTATGTCCCGGCATTTTATGATGTGATATACAATGAAGACTGCACCATTAAAGAAATGGTTCCTAATAACCCTCATGCCAAAGGTGGCGTAAGAAAAGATATTGTACTTGATTTTGACAAAGTAGAATACCCTGAAAAGCCTCTTGTTCCCTTTATTAAGGTAACACAGGACAGATGTGTTCTTGAAGTACAAAGAGGCTGTATAAGAGAGTGTCGTTTTTGTCAGGCAGGTTCAGTATATAAGCCGTTAAGGGAAAAAAGCCTTGAAAAATTAAAATATTTAGCTACAACCATGCTAAAAACCACAGGGCAGGAAGAAATTTCCTTAAGTTCCTTAAGCACCAGTGACTACAGTCATTTAAAAGAGCTTATTGATTTCTTAATAGAAGAGTGTAAATCACGACATATAAATATTTCCCTGCCTTCTCTTAGAATTGATGCCTTTTCTTTAGACGTAATGAGCAAGGTACAGGATGTAAAGAAAAGCTCCATAACCTTTGCCCCGGAAGCAGGTACCCAAAGAATGCGTAACGTTATTAATAAAGGACTTACGGAAGAGGATATTTTAAATGGATGTGAACAGGCATTTAAAGGTGGCTGGAATAAAGTAAAGCTTTATTTTATGTTAGGTCAGCCAACTGAAACTAACGACGATGTTGACGGAATAATGGATTTATGCGAAAAAATAGCTGAATTATATTATGAAACAGTGCCAAAAGAAAAGAGAAACGGAAAATGCCAGATTACTGCCAGCACATCTTTCTTTGTGCCTAAGCCTTTTACACCATTTCAGTGGGCACCTATGTGTACCTCCAAAGATTTTCTGGATAAGGCACGAAGAATTAATGACAAATTAAAAACTCTGTTAAACAGAAAAAGTATTAAATATCATTGGCATGAGTCAGATATAAGTGTACTTGAAGGTTTACTGGCAAGAGGCGACAGAAAACTGGCAAAAACCATTCTTTATGTATATGAAAAAGGTGGAATATATGATGCCTGGTCAGAATTTCATAATGAAGAATTATGGCAGGAAGCCATTAAAGAAACAAATATAGATGTTGATTTTTATGTAACAAGAGAAAGAAAAGAAGATGAAATTTTCCCTTGGGATTTCATTGATACAGGAGTAACTAAAAATTTCTTACTTAGAGAATGGCATAATGCCCATAATGAAACCGTAACTCCTAACTGTCGTATGAAATGTTCCGGATGTGGAGCAGCATCTTTTGGAGGAGGTATTTGCCATGAAAATTAGAGTGCGTTTTTCAAAACAGGAACAAATGAAATTTATAGGTCATTTGGATATGGTTAGATATTTTCAAAAAGTAATGCGCCGTGGTGAAATTGATGTGGCATATTCGGAAGGTTTTTCACCTCACCAGAAAATGTCTTTTGCAGCACCTCTTAGTGTAGGTGTTTTAAGTAAAGGTGAATACTTTGATATGGAAGTAAACTCCACCCTTTCCACTAAAGAGGCAATAGAAAGAATAAACGAGCAAAACGTTGAAGGAGTAAAAGTTTTAAGCTATAAATTACTTCCTGATAATGCCAAAAATGCCATGGCTGTTATGTCTGCTGCAGATTATTTTGTATATACAGATATATTTACAGACGATGATATTACCGGTTTTATAAATCAGGATTCCATCAATGTAATTAAGAAGACTAAGAAAAGTGAGAAGGAAGTAGATATAAAGCCATTGATATATTCCATCAAAAAAGAGGATAATGGCATTTTTATAAAGCTTGCCCAGGGAAGTGCTCAAAATCTGAAACCAGAATTAGTAGTTACAGCCCTTGAAAATTTCACACAAAAAAGTGATACCTCATATATTTATGAGCGTCTTGATATGTATTGCACTGAGGATGGCAAGCTCATTTCCTTAGATAATATTGGTAGTGATATAGGAGAAAACATTGGATAACAGGCTGATTATAAGTGATTTTTATAATAACATATTACTTGGATTTTATTTTATTAATGATGAATTGTATCGTATTCAAAATTTCAGTGACAATTCATTAATAGGTAATATCTATTGCGGATATGTTAAGGATGTTGTAAAAAATATTGATGCAGCTTTCGTGGAATTCGGGGACAATTTAAAAGGATTTCTTTCCCTTAAAAATATAGAGAAAAAGCCAAAGTCCGGGGGCAAAATTTTAGTTCAGGTTGCAGGAGACAAAATAAAAACCAAGGACTATGCCCTTACCTTAAAGCTAAACCTTTCTTCTGATAATTTGGTAATGGTAGTAGGTGGCAGTGGAATAAGCATATCAAGAAAAATCACGGATAATGACACACGCAACCGGTTAAAGTCGTCCCTTTCCTCTCTTGACACCGGGGAATATGGATTTATTTTACGAACTTCCGGAGCCGATTGTTCCATGGAGGATATATTAGCTCAGGCTGATTTATTAAAGAAACAATATGAAGATATATTAAGGAAATTTAATTTTTCAACTTCTAAAGCTTTGCTTTTTGAAAACAACAAAATTGTTAATGCATGTAATGAATTTATAAATAAATATTCAGGAGAAATAAAAACAGACAATGAAAATGTTTATAAATTTCTTACAAATAGCCGGATATCTGCAACTTATTTTACAGATACTTCCATAAGCTTATGTAACAAATATGCTTTAGGAAAACATTTGAAAAATGCATTATCAAAAAAAGTATGGCTTAAGTCAGGAGCTTATCTGGTAATTGAAGTTACAGAAGCGTTAACTGTAATAGATGTAAATACGGGAAAAGCAGAATTTCATAATAACAAAGAAAAAACATTTGAAAAAATCAATCTTGAGGCAGCCCTTGAAATTTCTAAGCAGCTTAGGATTCGTAATATTTCAGGAATTATAATTGTAGATTTTATAAATATGTCTAAAAAAGAAAGTTGCCAAAATCTTGAAGATATCTTAAAATCATATGTTGACTGTGATTACGTTAAATGTAATATATGGGGAATGACACATTTAGGCTTAATGGAAATTTCCCGCCAAAAAAAAGAAAAGCCATTAAAGGAAATAGTAGGTGATAAGTAATGAAAAATAAACAGATAATTAGTGTATTGTTATGCATTGCACTGGCATTATCGCTGTTTTGCAGTTGTGGAAAAAAAGAAAAAGCAGAAAAATATACAGATTTGTCATGGTATATAAATTTTTCGTGGTTTAATACAGACTGGGGTAATAACATTGTATCAAAGGCCATTACCAGGAAAACCAAGTGTAACATCAGCTTTATTACACCAACCGGCAATCCCAATGAGAAGCTGGATTCAATGATTGCCTCTGATTCCCTTCCTGATTTAATAACTCTGGGATGGTGGGAACCTGAAATAAGTGAAATGATAAACGATAAGAAAGTATATGCTCTGGATAAACTTGCAGATGAATACGATACTTACTTTTATAACGTTGTAAATGAGCAGGTTGTAAAGTGGCACTCACGACCTAACGGACATTTATACGGCTATCCAAATTCAGCCTGTTCTCCGTCAGATTACGAAAAATATGATAATTTAGCTTCCAATGAAGCCTTTCTTGTAAGAAAGGATATTTACGAAGCCATTGGAAGTCCTGATATGACTACACCTGAAGGCTTTGTTAAAGCAGTAGAAAAAGCAGCCAAAATGTTTCCTACAATTGACGGAAATGAAATGATTCCTGTAGGTTGTACTGAATTTAACGATATAGGCTGTGATTCCTTTGATAATTATCTTTTGGATTTCTTAGCAGTTCCTTACGTTGACAAAAAAGGGAATGCCATTGACCGTTTAAAAAACAAGGACTATATTACATGGCTTAAAGCCTTTAGAAAACTTGGCGGAGAAGGTCTTTTAAAGGATGAAATTTTTGTTGAGAGTCGAACCCAGAAATCTGAAAAAATTAATAACGGACAATACTTCTGCATGATATATCAATATACGGATTTATCTGATCAGGAAAAAAATCTTTATAAAAACAATCCCGATAGCATATACATTGCCGTTGACGGTCCGAAAAATCTTTCCGGTGACGACTACACTCTTCCGGGAACAAGCGTAAATGGCTGGACTGTAACCATGATTTCAAAGAAGTGCCAAAACCCTAAGGCTGCCATAAAACTTCTCACATACCTTTTAAGTGAAGAAGGGCAGAAAATGACATGGTTAGGAACCCAGGGTGAGATGTGGGACTACAACAAAGATGGTGTTCCTGAAATAAAGGATGACGTTAGAAAGCTTCTATACACTGACCGTAAAAAATACAACAGTATATATGGAGGTGATTCCTGTTACTGGATGATGCAAAATGATGCCATGGCATCCCAGTGGATTAAGGATGATCCTGATAATCCCGTTACCCAGCTAAAAAAATGGTCATATCCTTATACCACATACGTTGGGCAATATACCATTGTTTTTGACACTTCAACAGATGTTGGAAAAATTAAAAACAAAGCCGAAAAAAAATGGGGTGACGTTTTACCTCTTTTATTACTATCAAAATCCGACAGGGAATTTGATAAAATTTATAACAACTATATGAAAGAAAGATATCAGATGGGATACGAAAGGGTGTTAAGTGCCCTTACATTAAAAATACAGGAAAATATAGAAAAGTTAGGTTTAGATAAATAAATGAAACGTGTTTCTAATAAAATCAAATTTAAAATGCATATAAACTCCCTAAGCGGCAAAGTAATTATTATAATTACCACATTTATAATTTTATGTGCCGTTTCCTGGACTATTATTATGTTTATAAACATGAGCGGCAATGCCAAAGATATTGCATTAAAAGACGAAAAAATTTATATGAAAACTTTTTTGCAAAATGCCAATGATATACAGGAAGTTTGTAATTTAGCCAAACAGACAATAGAACAAAATGACTCCATTAAGGATTATATAAAGTTAAGACAAAAAGGTGAGGAATTAAGTTCTTCTGAAAAAATCAATTTTTACAAAAAAGAACTGTCTGCCCTTGAAACCATGACCACTATTAATCCTTACATATATCAGGTGCGGCTTTTTGTAAACGCTGACATTACAGAGAAAAAACCATCATTTTACAAAATAAGCCGTCTTTCAAATATGGACTGGGCAGATACTTATAAATACAGTCCATGGCAGATAGATTATTTAGATAAGGTGTTTCCTGATAGTGTAAATAAAAACTCTCACCTGATAGGTTTAGTAAGCCAGATAAAAGATGACAACGGCAGACTCCTTGCTATTTTAGAAATATCAACGCCTCTTGAAAATATGTTTTCAGGATATTTTGACGAAAATAACAGTGAACTATGCTGTTTTGTGGACAATAACGGTGGCATTTATTCTTCAGACAAAAACAAAAAGATTTTTGATAAAAACAGAAAAAAACTGTTTGAATTTACATATAAATTAAAAAACAAGTCAGTTTTTGCAACTTTTAACAATCAAAGCTGTATTGTTTCTGTATCTGATTTACCTTCCATGAATGGATGTTTTGTACATATAAAAGGAATAAAAGATACCGTTGACTCCTTTTATATGAGCCAGATACCTTACTTGTACGTTATGCTTATTTCAACGGCAATATTCATAATTATTGTATTTTTTATGATAAGAAATATTTTTAGAAGATTTAATATTCTAACCAGTGAAGTTGCCCAAATTGAAAATGGCGAGAACATTAAACTTACAGAATCAGGAAATGATGAAATATCAGAGCTTGGTAAACAAATAAACAAAATGGTTGTTTCCCTTGATGAGTTAAACCGGGAAAATACCCAAAAACAGCTGCTGGTAAAAAATGCAGAGATTAAATCCCTACAAAATCAGATAAATGCTCATTTTATGTATAATGTTCTTGAAACAATAAAAATGATGGCTGAAATTAAGTCTGAGTTTGAAATATCAGATGCCATTACATCCCTGGGGCAAATGTTCAGATATAGTATGAAATGGACCTCAGGTATGGTAGAATTAAGCGAGGAGATTCATTACATACAAAATTATTTAAATCTTCTAAATTTAAGATTTGACTACGAAATATATTTGTCTCTTAATATACCTGATAAATATATGAAACTTAGAATACCTAAAATGTCTCTACAGCCTTTAGTAGAAAATTCCGTATACCACGGTATTGAAAATATGGCAGAAGACACTTATATTTATATTAAGGCATTTGAAGAAAATAATGTAGTCAATATAGAAGTATCCGATGCCGGTGCAGGTATGTCCGAAGAGAAATTACAGGAACTTAGAGAACGTATAAATGCCGCTGATGGAGTTGATGAATCTAAGGAACACGGACGTGCTTTATATAACGTTTCTAAACGACTAAAAATGTATTTTGGAGCCGAATACGGTTTACAGATTTTTTCAAAAGAAGGCGTATACACAAAAGTGCTTATAAAAATACCACTTGACAAGGAGAATCAATAATGAAAACTTTACTTTTAGTTGAAGATGAGAAATTAATAAGGCAGGGCGTTCGCTCTATGATTGAGAGAAGCGGTGTGGAAATAGAAAATATTATTGAATGTAACAACGGTGAAGCTGCTCTTGAAATTCTAAAAAATCAGGAAGTGGACGTAATGTTTACAGATATTAGAATGCCTAAAATGGATGGAATTACATTAGTAAGCAAAGCTTCAGAATTTAAGAAGAAGCCTTTAATAGCCGCAGTAAGTGGATTTGATGATTTCGACTATGCGGTAGGTATGCTTAAAAACGGAGTTCAGGAATATATTTTAAAACCTGTAGATAGAAAAAAAATCACGGAAACATTAGTTAAGTTTGAAGACATCTATGAAGCAGAACAGGAAAAATACATGCAGGAGCGTAACGTAGCCTTCCAGCAGCTTAAATATATGATTTTCTGCGATGATATTACCGTGGCAGAACTTGAAAACACATGCCATATAATACACAAATACATTCCTTTTGATAAGTATGCAGTATTTTGTTTTAGTGCAAAGGAAGACGATAATGAATTTACGGAAAAGGATAAGTATTTCTATGTTCAGGGGCGTGACTCTCTTAACTTTATTATTACTGATGCCCAATATTTTAACGATGTTAAAGCCAAACTTCAGCATTACTATGTTGGTGTAAGTTTAGTATATGAAAATTTCTTTGACGTTAAACAGGCTTTTTGCGAAGCTGCCCAAATGAGAAGATTTTCCTTTGAAAAATGCGAAAAGTTAGTAGATGCAGATGGTTTCAAAGAACTTCCTAAAGACTTTGAATATGGTGTTAAATATATGATGCAGACAGCCAATCTTATTTGTTCAAACAAGTTAGAGGAAGCTATATCACAGCTTACTGCATTTTCAGAAGGTGTAAAGTCCGGCAAATACAACATTAATGAGTTTCAGGAGCAAATGAAAATAATTATAAGAACCACAATGAAGGTTTATAAAAATGTTTTAGCCAACAAAGAAGAGGACATTAATGAATTAGCTGATATATATGCCTTTGAAACCATTGATGTATACATGGATGTGATAAAAGAATGGATTAACCATTTTAACGAACTTGTAGGTCAGGATATAGACGAACACAAAACTAATATAAAAATGCAAAAAGCTATTGAATATATAAAGGAAAAATATGCTACAGACTTGAATATGGCTGTTGTTTCTAATTATATATCCATGAATTATTCATTATTTTCTTATACATTTAAGCAGTATACCGGAACTAATTTTGTCAACTACTTAAAAAACATCCGTGTTGGAGAAGCAAAAAAACTTCTTACTGAAACAGATATGAAAATAAATGAAATTTCTCAGGCTGTAGGATACGACCATGAAAAACACTTTATGAAAACCTTCAAAAGTATTACAGGTCTTACTCCTTCACAGTACCGTAATAATTTAGGTTAAATCTAAAGGAGAAAGCAGAATGAAAAAGTGCAAAGACCAAAAAGGTACTAAAGTGGACAAGAAACAAAAAGGTGGATTTAAAAAAATGCTGATAAAAATTTTCCTATGGATACTTTTTATTTGTCTCGTAACACTGTTAGCAGTTGTTGGTATAAATCTGTACATGACTAACTCTGTATCCGAAAATGTCATTTCATTAGAGGATGCTAAAGATATGGATGCTGACTGCATTATTGTTTTAGGTGCCGGAGTGAGAAAAGACGGCTCACCTACTAATATGCTTGAAGATAGAATTATAATCGGTGACAGATTATATAAGGACAATGCAGCCGGTAAAATACTTATGTCAGGGGATCATGGCAGAGAAAATTATGACGAAGTAAATACCATGAAAAATTACGCAATTAACGAAGGTGTTCCTTCAGAGGATATATTTATGGATCACGCAGGTTTTGAAACCTACGATTCAATGTATCGTGCAAAGGAAATTTTTGGTGCCAGAAAAGTGATTATTGTTACCCAGAAATATCATTTGTACAGGGCTCTTTATATTGCCAAAAGCTTAGGACTTGATGCCTATGGTGTATCATCGGATTTACGGTACTACAGCAAAAAAATGATATATTGGCAGTTTAGGGAATATATTGCAAGGATAAAGGCATTTGGCAAGTGCATTGCCCGTCCGGAACCTAAATATTTAGGTGATAAAATAGACTTAAAGGGTAGCGGTGACATAACTAACGACAAATAAACTACAACAACCAAGGGAGGCTATAATGGATAAAAAATCTATTGGTGAATTACGAAGAAGACTAAAGAAAGACAGCTGCACATTTACAAAAATGTGTGGATGTTATGTAAATGATTCAAAAAATAAAGTTATAAAATTAGATGAAACATTTTTAAATTTGGAAGATGAAGAATATTATAAATATTTAGAAATTGCAAAAAAAGTTTTATCCACAAATGTTGGAAATAATATACTTGAACTGGATTTCCCACTTGAAGAAGAACAGCCGGGAGGCCATCAGCAGTTCCTTTTAGGAATTAAGAAAAGCGGTTTAAAGGATCAGGGATTATTGGATGCTTTCTATGACATGGTTATAGAAAAATATGACTCTTTAGGCAACTATCTTATTTTACTGTTCCATGATGTATATGACGTTATGACTAAAACAACAGATAATAACAAGCTTGATGAATCAGAAGAAGTGTATGAGTACATAATATGTGCCATTTGTCCTATGATTTTATCAAAGCCGGGACTTGGATATAACAAAAGCGATATGCGCATTGGAACCCTTAACAGGGAGTGGATGGTTGGAATGCCTGAAACAGGATTTATTTTCCCGGCATTTAACGAAAGAAGCAGTGACATTCATTCAGTATTAATGTACACGGCTGACAGCAAGAATCCTCATAATGAGTTAATTCAGGATATACTGGGATGCCGTGAGAAACTTACCTTTGTCCAGAAGCAGAACGTACTTTGCGATATGGTATCTGATGTAACTTCTGAGGATGATTTAAAAGAGGTTATGGAATCAGTTAATATTGAACTGGCGCAGATTTCTGATTCAGAGCCTGAAACAGTAGTAAACGAAGAAAATATAAAAAGTGCCCTGACTTATGCAGGAATAGAAGAGAATAAAGCCGACAAAATCGGTAAAGAATATATTACTGCAATAGATAAAGACGAACTGCCTCTTTTAGGAGATATTATTCCTAATAAAGCAGTAAAGGCAGTAAAGGACAATAACGAAAAAGTGCTTTTAAAAGAAGAAATAAAAGAGCTTAACAGAAAAATTGCCCAGGCCTATGATACAGAGGGAAGTGATATAATAATTAAGGTAAACGATGAGAAGCGTGAACTTATACGCCAGGAAGATATTGACGGTGAAACCTATTTAGTTATTCCAATATCTCAAAATGACAGTATAAAAATAAATTAATAACCTAAATCATGTAATATATCGTCAAAAATCAATTGACATCTACATCTTATGATGTTATTATACAATGGTATGCCGCTCAGTGTGGTTATAAGTACTGCATATGCAGTCACCGAAGCTGGCGAGTAATGAGTAATAGGAGGTGCCCATAATGTACGCAGTTATAGCAACAGGTGGTAAACAGTATAAGGTTTCTGAAGGCGAAACAGTTAGAGTTGAAAAGCTCGGCGTTGAAGCTGGAAACAAGTTTACTTTTGATCAGGTTCTTTTGGTTAGCGGTGATGATGTTAAGGTTGGTAACCCAACAGTTGACGGTGCATCAGTTGAAGCTACAGTTGTTGGCGATGGCAAGGCTAAGAAAGTTATCGTTTACAAGTACAAGAGAAAAACCGGATATCATAAAAAGAATGGTCATAGACAGCAGTATACAGAGCTTAAGATTGACAAGATCAATGCATAGTGAAGGTATAAGATATGACAAACATTACTATTTATTGCAGTAATAATGATTATGTTGGTTTTCGTGTAAGCGGACACAGCGGATATTCGGAAGCCGGATATGACATTGTATGTGCAGGCATTTCTGCTTTAACCATTAACTGCATGAATTCCATTGAAGAACTTACTGAAGAAAGATTCAGTGTTTTTCAACATGAGGATGACGGCGTTATTGATTATATGCTAGACGACAAGCCCGGCATGGAAGCAGAAATTTTACTTAAATCTCTTGTTTTAGGACTTAGGGATTTGGAAAAAGAATACAAAGATTTTATATCATTAGATTATAAGGAGGTATAGCTATGATGAAGATGAACCTTCAGTTCTTCGCTCATAAAAAAGGTATGGGTTCTACAAAGAACGGTAGAGACTCAGAGTCAAAGAGACTTGGTGCTAAAAGAGCAGACGGACAGTTTGTTTTAGCAGGAAACATTCTTTACAGACAGCGTGGAACAAAGATTCACCCGGGCGTTAACGTAGGACGTGGTGGTGACGATACATTATTTGCTACAGCTGATGGAATCGTAAGATTTGAAAGAAAAGGCAGAGACAAGAAACAGGTTTCTGTTTATCCGGTAGCTGAATAATTTATACACGAACAGTATTGGGCTTCAAATCAGGTTTTGATTTGGAGCCTATTTTAAATAATGGAGGATTTATCATGTTTGCAGATTTTGCTAAAATTTTTATCCAATCCGGAAAAGGTGGAGACGGACACGTCTCATTTAGAAGAGAATTATATATACCAAACGGTGGCCCAAACGGTGGCGACGGCGGAAAAGGTGGAGATGTAATATTTGAAGTTGATAAAGGACTTAATACTCTTTATGAATTCAGACATAAACATAACTACAAAGCGGAACCGGGACAGGAAGGCGGAAAACAGAATAAAACAGGTAAGAATGGTGCAGACCTTATTATAAGAGTTCCTGAAGGTACCATTATAAGAGAAGCTGAAACCGGCAAAATTGTTGCAGATATGAGTGGCAAAAATCAACGTGTCATTGTACTTAAAGGCGGACGTGGTGGTAAGGGAAATCAGCATTACGCCACAGCTACAATGCAGGTTCCAAAGTATGCCCAGCCGGGTCAGAAAAGCATGGAATTAAATGTTACCCTTGAATTAAAGAGTATTGCCGATGTAGGACTTGTAGGTTTTCCAAATGTAGGTAAATCAACTCTTTTATCAAGAGTTACCAATGCAGACCCGAAAATTGCCAACTATCACTTTACAACATTAAATCCTAACCTTGGTGTTGTGGATTTAGATGGTGGAAGGGGTTTTGTAATCGCAGATATTCCAGGATTAATTGAAGGGGCATCTGAAGGAGTAGGATTAGGTCACAAATTCTTAAAGCATATTGAAAGAACCAAAGTAATCATTCATATGATAGACGCAGCTTCCGTAGAGGGACGTGATCCTATAGCTGATATTAAGGCTATTAATAAGGAGCTTGAAGCATACAACCCTGAACTTCTTACCCGTCCTCAGGTTATAGCTGCCAACAAAATCGATGCTATATATGGTGACACTAACGAGGTTATCGATAAAATCAAGGCAGAATTTGAACCGGAAATTAAAGTATTTCCAATATCTGCCGTAAGCGGTAAGGGACTTAAAGAATTATTATTCTATGTAAGGGAAATGCTTGATCAGTTTGATGATGCCCCAACAGTATATGAACAGGAATATAACCCTGAAGATTACCAGTTAGGAATTGAATTACCATACACGGTAGAAAAAATCGAAGACGGACTTTATTCTGTTGAGGGACCTAGAATTGAACGTATGCTTGGTTATACAAATATTGATTCGGAAAAAGGATTTATGTTCTTCCAGAACTTTATGAAGGATAATGGCATATTGGAAGAATTGGAAAATCTCGGTATAGAAGACGGTGATACAGTAAAAATTTATGGTCACCAGTTTGATTATTACAAATAAATGGAGAAAAAAATGAATAGTAAACAGCGAGCATATTTAAGAAAAATTTCAGCAATGGAACAGCCTATATTTCAGGTTGGTAAGTCCTCCGTAACACCGGAACTTACATCAGCCATTGATGAAGCCTTGGAAAAAAGAGAATTAATTAAAATAAACATATTAAAGAACTGCTTTGATGACTGCCATCAGGTTGCTCAGGTTTTAGCTGAAAGAACAAAGTCAGAAGTGGTTCATGTTATTGGTCGTAAAATTGTATTATACAGACCTGCAAAAGAAGAAAAGAACAGAAAAATCATTTTACCGTAATTAAAGGAGTGCGTAATGAAAGTCGGTATACTGGGAGGAACTTTTGATCCCATTCATAATGCTCATATTACAATTGCAAAAGAAGCGCTTAAGCAATTTAATCTTGATGAAATATTAATTATGCCAACTCCTTATCCTCCTCATAAGGATAAGAACAAAATAACAGGCAATTTTCACAGGGCAAATATGATTAAGCTTGCCATTGGTTCACTGGACAAAATCAGATTTTCCGATTTTGAGCTTAACAGTCATGATGTAACATATACAGCAGACACTCTTCATATGTTAAAGGAGCTTCACCCTGAAAATGAATATTATTTTATTATGGGAAGTGATTCCATTGCCTCTTTTAAAAGCTGGTACAGACCTGACGTTATATTAAAGTTTGCTAAGCTTATTGCCGTTAAGCGTGACGACGAAAGTTCAAAAAAAATGGATGTTAATATTTCTGAAATAGAGAAGGAGTACAATACTCATATTGGTATTCTTTCCATGCCTGCAGTTGATATTTCTTCAAGTTATATCCGCTGCAACAGTTATGAAGCCATAAAATCCATGGTCCCTGAACCTGTATACGAATATATTGTAGAAAATAATTTATACAACAACAATAACAATGTAAATAAGGCATGGTCCATTAATAAAATCAAGGAAGATTTGGAAAGTTTATTGAAACCTTCCCGTTTTAAACATATTTTAGGAGTTGCAGACACAGCCAAAACCATGGCGGAACATTTTAAGTTAAACCCTAACAAAGCTTATTTTGCAGGTATTCTTCATGATTGTGCCAAATACATGAGTGATTCTGAGCTTTTAAATATATGTTATGAAAACAATATAGAAGTATCTGATTCAGAAAAGAAAAAGCCTGATTTGTTACATGCTAAGGTAGGAGCTTTTATTGCCCAAAAGAAGTATAATATTACCGACCCTGAAATATTATCTGCCATCCGTTGGCATACTACAGGCAGGGAAGATATGACTGATTTGGAAAAAATAATTTTTTCAGCAGATTACATTGAACCGGGACGGACAAAGCAGCCTAATTTAGATTATTTAAGAAGCATTTCTTTAAAAAATTTAGATTTACTTGTGTATGACATATTAAAAGACACCATGGATTATTTACAGGTAAATTCAGCTGATTTAATTGATGATAACACAAGTAAAGCATATTCTTATTATAAAAATGCAATTAACGAAAATAAGGAGAATTAATACATGACCTCAAAGGAAATGGTAAAAATTGCCTATAATGCAATTGATGATAAAAAAGGAATGGATATTTCCATAATTGATATTTCGGAAATTTCAGTTTTGGCTGATTATTTTATAATAGCCGGTGGAAGTAATATTAACCAGATAAAAGCCATAGCTGACAATGTTGTTGAGCAATTAGGTAAAGAAGATGTTCACCCAAAAAGCATTGAGGGATATAATAATGCCAACTGGATTTTAATGGATTATAAGGATATTGTAGTTCATGTATTTAATCAGGACGACAGACTATTCTATGATTTGGAAAGAATCTGGCGGGATGGCAAAACCGTTAATATAAACGAACTTTAGGAGATGAGATATAAATGTGGGCATATGAGAGTGTATTTTATCAGATTTATCCCTTAGGATTTTGCGGTGCACCCTTTGAAAATGACGGAGTTTTAACCCATCGTATTACAAAGGTTGCCTCATGGATTCCCCATATCAAAGAAATAGGTGCCAATGCCATTTATTTTTCACCTATATTTGAATCTGATACTCACGGATACAATACAAGAGATTATAAGCAATTAGACGTAAGATTAGGGGATAATTCCGATTTTAAGGAATTGTGCAGTCAGTTGCACTCCAACGGAATAAAAGTAGTTATTGACGGCGTTTTTAATCATGTAGGACGTGGTTTTCCGCCATTTATGGATGTGATAAAGAACCGGGAAAACTCACCTTATTTTCATTGGTTTAATATTGATCTTAACGGGAATTCAAACTACAATGACGGTTTATGGTACGAAGGCTGGGAAGGCAATTATGACCTTGTAAAACTTAATCTTTACAACAACGATGTAGTAGAATATCTTTTAGATGCCGTAACCTTCTGGATAAAAGAGTTTGACATTGACGGAATACGTCTTGATGTAGCATATTGTCTTGATTTTGACTTCTTAAGAAGATTAAGAAAACATGTTGATAGTCTTAAAGATGATTTCTTTTTAGTAGGAGAAATGCTTCACGGAGATTATAACCAGCGCATGAATCCTGAAATGCTTAACAGTGCCACTAATTATGAATGCTACAAGGGACTTTATTCCAGCTTTAACAGCATGAATATGTTTGAAATTAATCATTCACTCCTTCGTCAGTTTGGGCCGGAGAACTGGACTCTTTACAAAGGAAAACACTTGTTGTCATTTGTAGATAACCACGATGTTACAAGAGTGGCAAGTATTCTTTCCAACGAAAATCATCTGCCGCTTATTTATGCACTTTTATTTGGCATGCCTGGTATTCCTTGTATCTATTATGGAAGCGAGTGGGGTGAAAGGGCAGATAAAAATCAGGGAGATCCTGCTTTAAGACCAAGCTTTGATAAACCTGTTTTCAATGAATTAAGTGCCTATATTGCAAAATTATCCCACATAAAAAAGAGTCAGCAGGCATTAAATTATGGAGATTTTACATCAGTTGTTCTTACAAACAGACAATGTATATTTAAACGAAGCTGTAATGGTGAAAATATTTATGTGGCAATTAATGCAGATGAGAACAGTTTCAGCTGTTCCTTTAATTCAGAAAAAGACACTTTTACAGATTTGATTTCAGGTAATAATATAGCTGTAAAACCTGATTTTGAAATGAAAGGTTACACAGCCTATATTTTAAAATAGATATTTAACATTTACTTAACATTATATGTATATTTTTGTATTACCATATAATGGTTTAAGAGGATTATATCTTTGCAGCATACTGCAATATTATATAAATAAATTATTAACGAAGGGAAGTAGATAATATGGAAAAGACAGCAAGAAAATTAGTTCCTGTCACATTACTTACAGGCTACCTAGGAGCCGGCAAAACAACATTACTTAACCAGGTTCTTTCAAATCAGAAGGGATATAAGGTTGCTGTTATTGTAAATGATATTGGCGAGGTAAACATTGATGCCTCATTAATTGCCAAGGGCGGACAGGTTACCCAGAAAGATGACAATTTAGTTCCACTGCAAAACGGTTGTATTTGCTGTACTTTAAAAGTTGATCTTATTAATCAGATTGTTGATTTAATTGGTTCAGGAAAGTTTGACTATATTTTAATTGAAGCCAGTGGTATTTGCGAACCAATTCCTATAGCTCAATCCATTACGATGTTAGACGGTTCTTATGACAAGAGAGCAAAAATTGCCCGCTTAGACAATATTGTTTCAGTAGTTGACGTTGCAAGGATGGCAGATGAGTTTGGTTGTGGTGAAAATCTTGTAAAAGATGACATAGATGATGAAGATATTGAAAATCTTTTAATTCAGCAGATTGAATTTTGTAACACCATTATTTTAAATAAAGTTGATACAGTTACACCTGAACAGCTTGCCAAGGTTAAGGCAATTATCAGAAAGCTTCAGCCAAAAGCTGTTATGTTTGAAACAACATACGGACAGATTGACGTTGATGAAATTCTTAACACTAACAGATTTGATTTTGAAGATGCAAGTATGTCTGCCGGCTGGATTCAGGAATTAGATTCATACGATTACAGTGAGGAAGATGAACGCCGCAAGCACCATGAGGAAGTGGAGGAACATGATGAGCATGAACACGATGAGCATCATCATGACGAGCATGATCACGACCATGACGAACACGGTCACCACCATCATCACCATCACGGAGAGGGTGAAACGGAAGAGTACGGCATCGGCTCATTCGTTTACTACAGAAGAACTCCTTTTGAAAAGGAAAAATTTGAGGACTGGCTTGACAATATGCCAAAAACAATTATAAGAAGTAAAGGTCTCATCTGGGCAGCTGAAGATAACAATAATGCTTATCTTTTTGAGCAGGCAGGAAAGCAGTGCAACATTTCCAATGCAGGTCAGTGGGTTGCTACAGCTCCTAAAAAGGTTCGTCAGAAAATGATGCAGGAAGACCCTACACTTATAGATGATTGGGATGAAAAAGTAGGAGACAGAATGATTAAATTGGTATTTATCGGTCATGATATGGATAAAGAAGGTATCATTGATTCTCTTGATAAATGTCTTGCCTACTAATTTCAAAATTAAATAGAACAGCAAAAATCCGGTATTAAGCAGAAATGTTTAACACCGGATTTTTTATGAATAAGAGCTCATTAATCTCAATAATAAATTAACCATCTAATTTTACATAATATTTCTTCTATAAAGTGCATGTGCCCTTCCAACAATAATACAGTCATTCACAATAATAGGATCCATGTTGTCATTTTCAGGTTGAAGTCTGATATATCCGTTTTCCTTGTAAAAACGCTTAACTGTAACAGAATCATCTATTAAAGCCACAACGATATCTCCGTTCTTAGCAGTATCAGTTTTTTCTATAATAAGATAATCTCCCTCTAAAAAACCTACATTAATCATACTGTCTCCATGAACCTCTAATATGTATGTCTCTGCATTAGGCAAAAACTCTGTAGGTATGGCAAAATAATCCTTAATATTCTCCACAGCAAGCAGTGGTTCTCCGGCAGCCACCCGTCCTATAACAGGTATATTGGTCATTTCCCTTCTGGACAATCCAAATTCATCATCTATAATTTCAATTGCCCTTGGCTTAGTAGGGTCTCTTCTGATATAGCCCTTTTCCTCTAAACTGTTAAGATGAGCATGAACAGAAGAAGTAGACTTTAAGGATACCTTCTCGCATATTTCCCTAACAGTAGGAGGATATCCCTTTAACAAAATTTCATCTTTTATATAATCTAATATCTGTTGCTGTTTTGGTGTAATCTTTCCAGCCATAAAAAAAATCTCCTTTTCATATTTGTAAGTCCCGTTTAATGTACTTAATATATGTTAATATTATCATATATGAAAAGAAAAGGCAATAACAAAATCGAACAAATATTCGAAAATGTTGTTGACAAACATTTGTTCTGGTGATATTATATCAATACAAGATACGAACAAATGTTCACTACTTTTTATAAATACAATTATTCGACGGAGGATTTACATATGAAAGAATCAATGAATTACAACAGAAGGGAAGTTGTTGCACAACAGAAACGTACCCGCATTGCTGAATTAAAGAAGAGAATTATTTTATCCTGTAGCTTTATTGCATTATTGGCAGTAGCTGTTGTTACAGCCATTAGTTTCGTTAACGTAAACGCAACTGTACAGGGAGATAACCCTTCATACAAATATTACACCAGCTATGAAGTTCAGCCTGGAGATACATTAACATCCATAGCACAGAAATACACTGCCAATAGCAATGTTTCTGTTCCTGAATACATATCTGAGGTAAAGAAAAACAATGAACTTTCCTCTGATAACATTACAGCCGGAAACTACATTGTTATTTCATATTATTCTAATGAATATAAATAATCTTTTTATTTATATATTTTTGTTTCTGTGGTAGTAGAATAAGTTATCCATATGTTATTTTACATCCACATTATAATACCGGGAAGGATGTTTATCCCTTCCGGTATTATTTCCCCAAATACAAACTAAATTATTTTCTTCTTAAAATTAGTCTTTTCTTTTAATCTTTTCTTAACTTGACGGCATTTCTTGCCTTACGGCGTCGTTCGTCTTCAATAGCTGCATAGTGTTTTCTGGTTGTATTTACATCCTTATGTCCTAAAACATCTGCAACCAAATATATATCTCCCGTTTCCTTATATAAAGATGTACCATATGTGCTCCGAAGCTTATGAGGAGTTATTTTCTTTAAATTAGTAATTAAGGAAGAATATTTTTTTACCAAATTTTCCACTGAACGCACACTCATACGTTTTTTCTGTAGAGAGAGGAATAGTGCATTTTCATGGCCTGTTACAGCAATAATATGCTTTCTTTCCTCTATATAATCAAGTAAAGCTTCCTCAACCTCCCTGCCGAAGTATACAACAGTTTCGTTTCCGCCTTTTCGCCTGATTTTAATTCCTGAATTTTTAAAATCAACATCTCCAATATCTATTCCCACACATTCAGAAACACGAATACCTGTACCTAACATCAATGTTAAAATTGCCACATCACGAATCTTTGTTTTTTCATGGAAATACTTTTGATTATCCGTTAATTTATCCCCTGTTTCCACCTCATCTAAAAGATTGCCTACCTCATCTGCATCAAGTCGTACAATCTCTTTTTCGTGGATTTTTGGCATATCAACAATAGAAGCAGGATTAGTGCTTATTTTTTCTTTTTTATAAAAGAATTTATATAAGGTTCTAAGACAACCTAATTTTCTTTTAATTCCACATTCTTTGTTAGTGTGTTCCTTACCATCTGAATCTATATAAAACTTAAGATAATCCAAATATTCTTCAATATCAGTAGCTGTAACCTTATCTAACACATCAAGGGTTATATCATGAATATTAACATTCTTTAATTTCGGATTATTTGATTTTAAGTAATTAAAAAATACTGATAAATCATATCCATAGGCAATTCTTGTCCTAGAAGAAGTAGTAGGCTCAATTCCTCTAAAAAACTCCCCACAAAACGCTGGAAGACTTTTAAGCAACTCCCTAAGTTTTAAATTATTATCTACAATAACCTGATCATGATAATTTCTTTGTGTAGCCATTGTTCCTCCTGAAATCTAATCAAAACCGCCATTTAAAACAGCAGTAAAAAGTCTGTCTTTGCAATTAGGATTTTCCCTGTTTAACTGACGGACTAGAGTTTTAATATATTCCCTTTTAGTATGACCGTCCACCGGACATGGATTTTTAGCCACCGGAAGATTATATTTATTGGCGAAACCAATCACATCCATCTCCGAAACATACATCATTGGACGTATAACATTAAGCCCCATACGGTCAAGATATGTAACAGGATTAAAGCAGTGGAAGCGCCCTTCATAAATCAGTGACATAAGCATTGTTTCAATCATGTCATCTCTGTGATGGGCATATGCCACCTTATTACATCCCATTTTCTTTGCCACATCATTAAGAGAACCCTTGCGCATTTTGGCACAAAGAGAGCAGGGATTAGATTCCTTTCGCTTATGAAATACAATATCACCAATTTCCGTGTCAATTATTTTACATTCCACATCTAAATTCTTACAAAAATCTTTTATAAGATTAAAGTCCTGATTTTCGAATCCTAAATTAACCGTCAAAGCCACAATATCAAACTTTTTAGGATAAAATTTTCTTAAACCACTTAATGCATATAAAAGTGCCAGGCTGTCTTTGCCACCTGATACACCAACAGCAATTTTATCACCGTCATCAACCATAGAATAATCATCCATGGCACGTCTTACATAACTATATAATTTCTGAAGCTTCATAAATTACCTCACCAAAAGCAAAAATAGTACTAAAAATTTTTTTCTTACTTTTTCAATTATTATAATACAACTATTCGCAAAACACAAGTTTAACGAATAAAGATATAACAAAAAAGTGCTATGAAAGCACTTTCTCAATAAGATTAATCATATATTCCGGTATTGGAGCCTCAAACTCCATATATTCCTTTGTTGTAGGATGTACAAAACCTATAACCCTTGCATGTAAACATTGTCCTTGAAGCTTATATGGGCATTTATTATGGTTATAAATGCTGTCACCTAATAAAGGATGATTTATACTTGCCATATGAACTCTTATCTGATGTGTACGTCCTGTTTCTAACTGAAATTCCATAAAGGCATATTTATCTAATTGCTTTAAAACCTTATAATGGGTAACTGCCGGCTTTCCGTTTTTTTCATTAATGCACATTTGTTTCCGATTATTTGGATGACGGCCAATTGGTGCATCTATAACGCCTTCAGTTTCATCAAATCTGCCTTGGACAATCCCTACATATTTTCGTGTAATGGAATGAACCTTAAGCTGTTGTGAAATAAAATTATGGCTGTAATCATTTTTACATATTATAAGTGCGCCTGTAGTATCTTTATCGATTCTATGAACAATCCCCGGCCTTAAGACTCCATTAATACCGGATAAATTATCTTTACAATGAAACATTAAAGCATTAACTAATGTTCCTGTGTAATGTCCCGGTGCAGGATGTACAACCATGCCCTTAGGCTTGTTTACAATTAAAACATCATCATCTTCATATAAAATATCCAAAGGGATATCCTCGGCTTTAATGCTGGCAAATATCGGTTCCGGAATATCAACGGATATAACATCACCTAATTTAAGTTTATAATTAGATTTACATTCCCGGCCATTCACTAAAATATTTTTATCATCTATAAGTTTTTGTACATATGACCTGGAAGTATCCTGTAGTGCCTTGCCTAAAAACTTATCAATTCTCTTTCCCTGGGTCTCTTCATTGATGCATATCTTTTCACACATTATCTGCTTCTCCTATCTGCTGTCATTTCTTTTTAAAGAAATAATATTGTTAAAATCATCTTCGCTTATAATAAAAGCGCACATAACAATAATAATGAAACATGAAACTGTAACATAAATATCTGCAACATTAAATATTGGGAAATTAATCAGCTTAAAATATATAAAATCTATTACATACTGGTGTAAAACGCGGTCAATCAAATTGCCAACCGCCCCTGCCATAAGTGTTGCAAAAACATAATTTAGAGCCACAAGTTTTGTGCTTTTATCAGATCGCATTAATCTGAAAATATTTGACATAATTTTTACAATAAATGCAATTGCCACTAAAGTAAAAATTACAAATAAAAAAGTCTTTCCAGACAACATTCCCCATGCTGCACCTGTATTTCCACCATCCAAATAATGAAAACACAAAACATCTTTAATTATATTAAATTCATTTTTGCCTTTTAAGCTGATTGCAGCCCAATACTTGGTTATCTGGTCGAATATAATCAAAATCATCTCAAATAAGGCAATTTTAAGCCAGTATTTATATTTGTTCATTGCTGAAACGTCCTTTCAATTTAATCTGAAAATATAATTTTAAACATAAAGGTCTATGGATATAAGATTTCTTCCTTTTTTAGTTTCCTTTAACACCCTGTTGAAAACGAAACGGCCTAACCCTCTTACGGAAATAATATCATTTTCCTTAATACTGTAACCGTTAGATGTTATTAATTTTCCATTAACAAACACCTTGCCGTTTTCGATATAGACAATAATACTGTTTCTGGACATATTAAAAGCCGTGGATATAACGCTGTCTAGCCTTACATTGGAAATGGTACCTGTTATATTCTTTAATGTAGGTTTAATATCCACGCTGTTATTAACCGGTAAAACCTCATTATCAATAAAAGTATGTTTGACCTTTGTGAGATTCTCACTTATATATTCTGCAATATCTGACATACAGTAAATATATGCAATGTTATCCTTTATAAAAATATCACCTATTTTACTTCTTACAATTCCTAAATTTAAAATAGCACCTAAATAATCCCTGTGAGTAAGATTGTCAGCATATTTGGAATTCTTTGGTGCAATTTTTATTATGGAAACTGGAATTTCCTCCTGATAATATATCTCCATTGGAGAAAATATGGCAATTTTTCTTTCTGCATAATTATTACCCCCTGTAAGGTTAATTCTAACAGGAGGTAATTTATTTTTCACTGATTCTAATATATTTATTTCATTTATGTTTAAAAACTCGGTGTTGGTATATATATTTCTATTAAATGCCACATCTGCAAGCTCATTAAACCTGTTTATTAGAAAATGTTCTTCTTTATTCAAATCTATTCACCGTAATAACTTCTCCTGGATTCATAGGATGCTGAATTGTAATCACTAGTTCTGTCACTGATACTGTCTGCGAAATCCCCTGTAATGTCAACAGAGCTTGGAGTTACTAAATATATGTACCCACTAATCTTTTGAAGATTTCCTCTTATGGCATAACATCCGCCACTGACAGAATCAACTATACGCTGTGCCAGTTCTAAACGCATTCCTTCTAAGTTAAGTACCACTGACTTTCCATCTAATAATGTATCGATAATATCCTTTGTTTCCTCATAAGCTGTCGGCTTAATAACACATACTTCCATATCACTGTTACTTCTCATTGGTACTACCTTGCTGCTTCTTGTACTTCTTCCACTATTTCTTGCGGAAGATGTTGAACGGGTAGTTCTTGTTCTTGAAGGTGTAGGTGACGGTGCTGATTCAAAGTCATCATCCCTTACCACTCTTTCACGTTTTTTCTTTACTACCGGCTCTGCTTCCTCTGCATTATCCTCTTCGTAATCATCATAGAAATCATCATCGTAATCATCTTCATAATCCACGGTGAAAATATTTTTAAATTTATCCCCAAATTTTGACATCATTCTCTCCTATATCTATCATTAAATTTATATATTATAATTTCTCTCACCAAATATTCCGGTTCCAACTCTAACCATGGTAGCACCTTCTTCCACAGCCACCATATAGTCACCTGTCATTCCCATTGAAAGAACATCCATACTAACATTATCAATGTTTTTATCTCTTATGTCAACTGATAATTTCTTAATTTCCCTAAAGTATTCTCTGTTACTTTCAGGATCCTCCGTATATGGTGCAATTGTCATAAGCCCTTTAATTCTTACATGTTCAAATTTTGCAATTTTTCTTATAAGTTCTTCTGTCTCCTTTGCATTTATGCCAAATTTGCTTTCCTCCTGAGCTATATTTACTTCCACTAATATATCACAAACCTGATTATGTTTAGCAAACTCTTTTTCAATCTGTTCTGCTAATCTTAAAGAATCAACAGAGTGAACAAGATACGTTTTACCAACTAAATATTTAACTTTATTTCTCTGTAAATGACCTATCATGTGCCATCTGATATTTTTCGGTAAAACATCATATTTATCGCATAATTCCTGGACCTTATTTTCCCCGTAATCTAATGTCCCTGACAAAAGAGCTTCTTCTATGGCAGAAACCGGTTTGGTTTTACTTACTGCAATAAGGGTTACCTCTTCAGGATTTCTTCCTGCCTTTTCACATGCCTTAACAATATTTTCTCTTACCTTGCTGATATTTTCATTTATCATTTCTTTTCACCTTCCTGTTATATCTATTGGTAAATAACCTGATTTTCCGTCACCTTAGATGCATCTAATACAATCCGGTCATAAATCTTCAGGCTATAATCCATAATCTTAATAATGTTATATTCATCTGTGCTGTCTAAAATAGATACCACGGTAAAAACAGTATAACCATTGTTTATATTATAGGCACCCATAAACTTTCTGGTATGACCTATAACATATGTTTCGTGGGAGTCAGGCTTCGTAATAACTTCTCCGTCATTAAAATACAACCTGGATACATAATAATTCTCATCATCTGCATATGCAATAGGAGGATAATATATCTTAGATTCTCCCTTGTTTCTGTCACTGCTTTGAACGTTAAAGCCTACATTATTGTCATTCTTTCCCTTTGTACTGTATTTTGCCGGAATAACATACAAATCATTTGATACGATAGATGACTTTGGCACCTTATATCCGTTTTTTGGAGTATTGACAATTTCAATATCAATATATCTGTCTGTAGCATATCTAACAACATATTTTGAAAGAGTAATTACTCCATAATATTTTTTATCAGTGCCTCTGACTACCTTGATGTTGGCAGTGGTATTTAAACCGTCTTTTAAAAATTTTATTTTTATATTGGCATAATCAGACTTTCTTTCCTTTGCCTCTTTTTTGTATTCACGGGCAGTCTTTTTAGTCAACTGAACTGCTATGCTCCATTCATCGGAATTGATGGTTTTGTAAACCGGTGCGCCTTTTTCTATTTTATCTCCTGACGAAAATAAAGCTGAATTATATAATGATTTATCAAACATTGATGCCTTTAGTTTTTTTGACGTTAACGTTTCAAAATCATCAACCCTGTAAAGAACAATTCCTGTAGCAGCTGACTTTTCTATGGCAAAATTTCCACCGTTTTTCTTTGCTAACTGTTGTAACGAGTTCATATTAAGCAAGTCCACAATGGAACCCTTTAATGTACTTTTAAAATCATAAACATCAGAAAAATCCATGTCGTCATAATTGTTGCTATAATCATACAGCAAATTGGAAATCGTCTGCATGTTTTCATCTGTCATATTAGAGTAATCCTCTCCTGCCTTTGACAGTAGCTGATTTAAATTTCCTGTGGAATCAATACTATACAAGGTGGAATTTTTTGAAACACGGGAGCCTTCCCTGATAAAATAATCAACATAACCTGTCTGATTAGCATATTCAATTATTTCATTTCTCATTGCTATACCAACGTAGGAAGTGTTAATTCCCTTTGCATTTGACCCTGTAACAACCTCATAATATTTTGTTTTTTCTGTTGTAAAGTAAATAACAGCATTTATCAATATGTAAACAAGTATAAGACCAAATACAACTATTCCTATATTTATGCTAATAGGTGAGTTAAATTTAACTACCTTTTTTTTTCTTTTTCTTTTTTGCTTTTCCATTATGTTTCTCCTAAAATTCAACTTTCATTATCTAATATTCTTATTACTAAGTCAATATTTTAAAACATTTTTAAATGTATTATTTTTTTTATTTTGGAAAAAATAATAGCAGTCATTAAAGGAGGTAAATACATGAAATCTAAAGGTTTTGATTATTTTGTACTGACACTTGTTATTATCGGTGCCATTAACTGGGGACTAATCGGCTTTTTTAAGTTTGACCTTGTAGCTTTTCTCTTTGGTCAGATGACATGGCTTTCAAGAATTGTATATGCCATAGTTGGAATATCCGGCTTGTATACCATTAGTCTTTTTGGCAGAGTATGCTCTTTTGGCGAAAACAGATAATATTTCTTAAGTGTTTTAAACATACTTTATAAGCTTATAAGACAAACAGTAATAAAACATCCATATACTATAGTTTAAATCTATAATATATGGATGTTTTATTTAAATATTTACTAATTTTTGTAAATTTCACGCCACTCTAAATCTCCTCTGTTAAGTGATTTAATCAGTAGCTCTGCAGTTGCAATATTTGTTGCTAAAGGAATATTATGCATATCACACAGTCTGACTGCCTTGTGAATATCAGGCTCATGTGATTTTGGGTTAAAAGGATCACGAAGAAAAATAAGCAAATCCAAATCGTTCTGCTCTATCTGGGAGCACATTTGCTGTTCTCCTCCTAAGTGACCTGCTAAATATTTATAAACTGATAAGTTGGCAGCTTCCTCAATAAGTCTGCCTGTAGTTCCTGTGGCAAACAATGAGTGCTGACATAAAATTCCTCTATACGCAATACAAAAATTCTGCATTAATTTCTTTTTTGAATCATGTGCTATTAATCCGATGTTCATATTATCCTCCATTCCATAAGAATAGTATACCTAAATATTTCCAAAACTTCCACAAAAATTATGTTAAATTTAAAATTTTTCAAAAAAATTTGTTTATTTGATTCTTAAACTCTTGCTTTCGTCCGTTGTAATCCAATATTTAGAACTATTCCCACACCAATATACATACTAAGAAGCGATGTAAGACCATAACTTACAAAAGGCAGGGTCACACCTGTATTAGGCAATAAGAATGTAGCAACTGCAATATTTACAAAGGATTGAATTGCAGTCAACACCCCAAATCCGAAACAAAACAGTTTTCCGGAAAACGTGGGGGCTCTGGAGCCTGTTATAAAACACTCAAGAACAATCATAAATAACAAAAGAATTACTGCAGCCGCTCCAACAAATCCCAGCTCTTCACCTACTATTGTAAAAATAAAGTCTGTATGGGACTCTGAAAGGAGTTTACCGTTTTTAACTGATGTTACCGTATTATTATATAATCCCTTTCCTGTTAAACCACCTGAACCAATTGCCAAAAGGGAATTTTCCTGCTGATATCGTATCTTTTTGGCTGTTTCATTATCGTCCTGGAAGAAACCTACAATACGGTTATACTGATATTCACTTAATATTTTCTTTCCTGTATCCGGCTGAACAACAAAATATCCGAAAATACAAAATACCGGTATTGCAATTACAATAACTGCAGTTACAATTTTATGGTTAATTCCTGATAAAAACAATATAGCTGCCATGGTTACTGCTATTACAATAGTTGTTGATAAGTCGGGCTGTGCCAATATAAGTACCATTGGAGCGCCTAAAAACAAAACTGCACCACCTAATGTTTTAAAGGTATCAAGGGTTTCACGCCTTTTATAAAGGTACGTGGCAATAAATATTATTAAAAATATTTTTGTAATTTCCGACGGCTGAAACTCTGTAAAGCCTAAATTAATCCATCTTTTAGCACCTTTATTTACAGTACCAACTGCCAGTACCAAAAGAAGCAGGATACATGTAACAAGGTATATGGCCCAGTAAAACTTGAAAATTAATTTATAGCTAATAAATGATAATACCAAAATCGCTATTAATCCCAGCGCCAGACCTACTATCTGTTTAGTTTGAAAATTCTCCCCTTCAGTAGCACTACCTATACATAAAATTCCAATGACTGTAATAGAAATAACATATATAAGTAATCTAAAATTAAAATTAGATAATTTGTAACTTTTTATTGTATTTCGTATTTTTCTAAACATTAACTGTAACCTCAATTATAATTGTTAAATTTTAATTTCCTTAATTGGTATATTAGCCATAAGACACGGTCCTTTTTCATGCTGTATCTCTATATGGCAGTTTTCTACATCGATGTCTATGTACTTTGTTATTACTTTTATTATATCATTCTTAATAGCCTCTGTGGTATCAGGATTACATCCTAATCTGTCAGTAACTAATAAAATCTGTAGTCTCTCTCTTGCAACTTTGCCTGAACGTTTTCTATAGAATAACCTACTAAAAATCATCTGGACTCCCCCCTGCTAAAAATATTTCTGATAAACCAAAAAGAAATTCTGCTTTCTGTTTTATCTTCTGTTCCTCTTACTCCACAGAGTTTTTCAGCAATTTTTGTTATGGACTTTCCTGAAACCGTGTTTAAGTCAACCACAGCCTCACCTCTGTTTGTGGCAATAACAACATTTATGTCATCATTTACACATCCGATAATTTCAGTACCTAATATATCCACCACATCTTCACTGGACATCATATCTCCACGTCTGATAAGCTCCGGACGTAATTTATTTACCAAAAGATATATAGGCTCAATTCCATCTTTTTCCAAAAGTCCGATAATACGGTCTGCATCCCTTATGGATGAAACCTCCGGGGTAGTAACTACAATAGCCTTTGTAGCGCCTGCTATGGCATTCTTAAAGCCCTGTTCAATTCCTGCGGGGCAGTCGATAATAACATAGTCAAACTCTTCCTTTAAACAGGCTGTAAGCTCTATCATCTGCTCCCTTGTAACTGCATCCTTGTCCCTTGACTGGGCACTGGGCAGCAGATAAAGATTGCTATGTTTTCTGTCCTTTATTATTGCCTGTTTCAGCCTGCAATTGCCTTCAATAACGTCTACGAGATTGTATACAATGTAATTTTCAAGTCCCATAACAACATCTAGATTTCTAAGTCCAATGTCTGTATCAATGGCTAAAACACTGTTCCCCATTTTTGCCAGGGCAATACTTAAATTTGCGGTAATTGTTGTTTTTCCAACACCGCCTTTACCTGATGTAACAACTATTACTTCTCCCATTTCTTCCTCCTAAAATAAAATAATATACTATCTTTTGTATTTTATTCAGGAGTCATAACCTAGGCTTTTAATCCTGGGTTACATTATTAGAATCATCCTTTTTAACATTCTTCTTAACATCCTTATCAGTAATTTCACCATAATAATACTGAATAACGTTCTTTGCAAGCTCTGCAGAGTCATGGGATGAGTTACCAAAAGGAATAATAACAGATGTTGCTATTTCCGGATTATCATATGGAGCATATGCAACAAACAAAGCATGGGAATTACGCTTCTTGTTTTCCTGCGCCGTACCTGACTTACCTGCAATATTAATTTTTGTATCTTTAAAATATTTATAAACAGTACCTTCAGTAATAACTTCACGCATTCCTGTATGAATTGCGTCCCATGTACTACCAGAAGCATCTACTGTATTTGTAAGCTTTGACTTCTTTTTAAGGACGGTTTTACCTTTAGATGAAACCACCTTGTCTAACAATGTAAGAGAGTAATTCTTTCCACCATTAGCAATTGTTGAAACATATCTTGCCAGCTGCACCGGTGTATAAGCATTACTACCCTGTCCGATAGCTGAATGGACAGCACTTTCCGTTGAAAAATGCGGATCTCTTTCAGTAATTTCCACACCTGACTTCATATCAAGTCCTAAAACCTTGGCATATTTTTCTATTTTACTAAGACCTAAGGCACTATCATAGTTACCCTTACTGTTAGTTCCCAATCTGTATCCCATTTCATAGAAGAAATAGTTACATGACTGCGCCAGTGCCTGCATAACATTTATACTACCGTGAGTTGCACCGCCACCTGAGGTAAATATCCAACATTTAGGTGATGGAGTGATTTTCTTAAACTCACCTTCATCCACAACAGTATCGCCCTGAGAAATAATCCCTTCTTCCATGGCTGTCATTGTTGTACACATTTTAAATGTTGAACCCGGTGCGGAGGCTCCCTGGGTTGCACGGTTATAAAGAGGTTCTGACTGATCATCTACTAACTTAGCCCAATAATCAGGATCCACTGAACCGGAAAGCATATTGTTATCATAGCTTGGATAAGTAACCAATGCCCTAACCTTTCCTGTTGACGGGTCAGTTATTACTACTGAACCGGAACACGGATCTAATGCCAGCTGTGCCGGTGTAATATTTAACTTCTGAATCTGATTTATAATAA
Organism: Eubacterium sp. AF16-48; assembly: GCF_003479405.1. Classification (GTDB taxonomy): domain Bacteria; phylum Bacillota; class Clostridia; order Lachnospirales; family Lachnospiraceae; genus Eubacterium_G; species Eubacterium_G segne. Next base: position 318,687 of record NZ_QUHB01000001.1, read on the forward strand.
ATGTATAAGTATAATATGTGTCATATGTTGAAAGTCTGCTGTATGTTGCTTCATCCTTCTTTAAAACTCCCTGATCATATAAAAGCATACATACTTCGCTACCGGAAATAGTTCCGTCAAATATGCGATAATATACAACTTCCTTACCAAAGGACGTATTTTTCATTAAATCAGAAATAATATACTTTGTAATTAAATCATAAGTCTCCTCTGTTGATAAATAAGAATCCTTTACATCTAAATTATCAAGACTAATCCAGTTTTGTTTAATTGCATATCTTATAAACTCATTCATGCTGATTTTTCCGTCAACATATTTATTGTAGGTTTCGTCTTTTGTGTCAATAACAGATGTAAGAAGTATTCCGTCATTCTTTAATAAATCATATATATAATCGTAATACTTCTGATATTCCTTACTTAAATCATTATAAACCTTGCCATTTTTTGAGTTTAACTGCTGTTTTAATTCTGCAACAGCCACTTTAACACTGTCCTTATATTTACTGTAAACCCTGTTCTCATTAGGTGTACTTTTCTTTGCTAAATGCTTAATACTTACAACATTATTAGTCATTAACTGGGCATAAACCTTCTTAACTGAAATGTTGTGTATTTTCTCGTCAGTTTCCTGATCTTCATCTATGTCATAATTTTGAATTTCTGATATAAGGATAGATGCTATCCTTTTTTCAAGCATAGTATAAACAGCTTTCTGAAGCTTAGAATCAATGGTAAGATATACATCTTTTCCTGCTTTTGAATCTTTCTTAGAAATAGTGCTAAGTTTCTTACCTGTATTATCTACAAATATTTTTTCTTCGCCATGTTTTCCCTGAAGATACTTTTCAAAAGAAGATTCGATTCCCGCCTTTCCCACAATATCACTGGAAGTATATGTTTTACCTTTTTTATCATATTCTTCAATCTGGGTATCGGAAATAGTTCCTGTGTATCCTAAAATTGGTGCAAAATATTCACTGTCATTGTATTTTCTTACAGTTTTTTCCTCTACCATAACACCTGTTAAATCTGCCTCATTTTCATAAATGGCAGCAACAGTTTTTTCATTAATGTCCTTTGCAATGGTTACACCAACATACTTCTGATAAGAATTGGCAAAAACATTGTATCTGATGGACAAAATCTTAAGAAGCATTTCGTCATCAACATCTAACTTAACCTCAAAAAATACATTTTTAAGGTGAGAAATAAGTTCCCCTGCAGATGCATTGGAAAAATCCCTATCCTTATATTTCATCTTTTCTCCGAATATATTTTTAAGAAAAAGCTTCTTTGCAGCATCTGAAGAGAAATTCTCTTTCCACTTTCCATCCTGATCTAAGATTATAGGGAAATCCACAATAACCTTATCGCCATACTTTTCTATAACATTAATTGCCTTGTAAACAATGTCATTCATAAGCTGGTTCTTTTCATTAGAACTGTCAAGCTTATCTTCCATTCTTACCGTATATGCTAATTCATCATAAGCTAAAACTTTTCCGTTAACATCATATATCTTTCCACGGGTTCCCTGAGTGTAAACAGTTCTCTCTGCCTGCTGGATATATGTACTCATATAGTAATTTTCATTTACAATCTGTAAATCAAATACTCTGTACAGCAAAGTTGAAAACAAAGCGATAATGATTAAACTTACAATGAATATTCTTGATTTAATTATTTTAGATACCGTATATAAAAAATCACCTATCAAAACTTAATTTATTCTCCTGTTTTTGTGTTAATACTTTTTCGTTTAATAAATAAAATAACTTGTAAACTATAAGGGTTACAAATGTGGTAATAATCATTTCCGGAAAGAAAATGTTCCAGAAATAATATGAGAAATCCAACTTGTTTCTCAACAGCAGTCTAAATGTATAACAGCCCATATTGTATGCAAAATCACCGGAAAACACCAGCAATAAAGGCATAAATACGTGGTCACTGTAAAACATTTTCTTAAACAAACCACCGAAAAATCCTACATACATGTATATAAGGGCATATAAACCTATTACATCTCCAAAAAATATGTCTACTAACAGTCCGCAAAACAATCCTGTTACACTTCCGTAATTACAGCCCCTCATAAATCCAAATATGCATGTTGTAATTAAAAGCAGATTTGGAGTTGCCACGCTTCTGTAATTTAACAATGAAAAAGAACTTTGCAGGGCAAATGACAATGTAATAATTCCACCTGTTATTAATATTTTAATTATTCTATGTTTCATAATTATTTCCTACAATACCATTAATTAATCTTTCAATTCCTCTTTAAGTTGCTTAATTACCAAAACTTCACTTATATGTTCAAAATCCACAACAGGTTTCATCTGACCTGACTGGGTAAGCCCACTGGCATCCTTGGATATTTTTGTAAGATACCCTACTAAGATGTTTGGAAGAAACTTATCACTAATTTGTGATGTGACAACCATATCTCCCTCAGCTATTTTTGCATCCTTAGATACCTCTGTGATATTCATAACGTTATCTTCCATAAGTTTTAAATCACCACTGGCAATTCCTGTATCTGAAGTATTGGCAAAGGAAACGCTTACACTACTTTCATCATTAATTATGGAACGTACCTTTGCATAGTTTTTTCCAACATCATAAACAATACCTACAAGACCACCTCCACTTATAACATTCATATCCACCTGAATACCGTCATCTGAACCTCTGTTAATAATAAAGATGTCAAAAAGATTTCCCGTATCCTTTCCAATGACATTAGCAGCCACTTTTTCATATTGTGAATAATCCTCATCTAGTTTTAAAAGTTCCCTAAGTCTTGTAAGTTCATATTTGTTCTGGGCTAAAAGGCTGTTTTCCTGAGTAAGCTCATCCACCTGTTTTTTTAGCTTGGAATTACTGCTTTTTAACTCTTTTACTGTTTTTAAAAGCTCTTCCTTGTCAGTAATCCATCCGCCAATGTTATTAATTCCTGCTTGAAGAGGAACTACAGCCACACCGGCTACAGCTTTAAAAGGTTTTGAAAAACCTGAAAAAGCAAATGACAAAATAAGGGACGCAATACATACTAACGTCAGAACAAATATTAAAATCTTTGGTTTCACACTAAATTTTGATTGTCTTTTCATTGTTTCATCCTATATATAATAATAAAAATTGTAACTGTAACTGTTAAAATGAGCTTTCTCTTGGCTCATACATAAGTTTCCTGTATCTTGAATCAGACATAATAATTGATATGCCTCTTATAACTGAATCCTCTGCATTTTCAACTGTATTAACCTTAAGATCTGTCTCCTTTGCAATGAGTTTATCTAAATTTTTAATTGAAGAAGATCCTCCTGTAAGGAAAATACCTGTATCTATAATATCTGCTGACAATTCAGGCGGTGTTCTCTCTAAAAGATTCTTAATGGAATCTGTAATATCATCAAAGAACTGCTTAATTGCCTCATATATGGTGTCCTTAGAAACTCCACGTTCAGAAGGAAGACCAGTAATAACATTTCTTCCATAAACATATAAAATGTCATCACCCTCCTCTTCATTATCTTCATCATACATGGCATCTGATAATGTTTTCTTAATCTGTTCGGCAGTTTTTAAACCAATTAAAATATTGTATTTACGCTTTACCACATCACAAATCATCTGATCAAGTCTGTTGCCACCTAATTTTATAATTCGGCTTACAACAATTCCACCTAATGAAATAACTGATATTTCCGTAGTGTCAGCTCCAATATTAATAATCATGTTACCTCTGGCACTGGTCATGTCAATACCAAGACCTACGGCATCTGCTATAGGCTTCTCCACTATTTTGATTTCTCTTGCCTTTATGTCTGATTTGGCAACAACATCATAGAAAGCTCTTTTTTCAACTTCCGTAATATCTGCCGGAACAGCTATACAGAATCTTCCCATTTTGCTGCCTCTAGGTCCTGTCATTTTCTTATAAAACTGTTCAAAAAGCATTTTCATGCTTTTCAAATCTGCTATAACCCCGTATTTAATAGGGAAAATAACCTGAATATTTTCAGGTGCCTTCTCATACATTTTATAGGCTTCATCGCCAATTTCAAATAAAATGTCCTTATTCTTAATGGCAATAATATTTTTTTCATTTAAAGTGGTTCTAGTAATTCCATTATATATTTTTATATTACTTGTACCAAAATCAATACCAAAAACACTACGACTCATAGTATATCCCTTCAAGTTAAATTTCTATATAACTTTCAATTCCCTTAAACTTGAGAATTTATTATCTCCAATAATGATATGGTCTAAAAGCCTTATTCCTACCATATCGCCTGCTTCTTTTATCTTTTTTGTACTTCTAATATCATCCCTGCTGGGTGTAGGTTCACCGCTGGGATGATTATGCACCAGCACAATATTTACTGCATTACATTTTAGTGCTTCCACAAAAATTTCCCGCTGGGAAATCATGGACCTGTCAATGGTTCCCTTTGTAATCTCCTTACTTTTAATCAGCTTACATTTAGTATCAAGAAACATAACATGTAAAGTTTCCTGTTCTAAATGTCTTAGCCTTTCCATGTAATATCCGGCGATTTTCTTCGGTGAATCATACTTCACATTATCCACAAAAGGCATTGACGCAATTCTCTTTGCCAGTTCACCAATACATAAAATCTGAACTGCCTTTACCCTTCCCACACCTTTAATGTGTAAAAGCTCTTCCTTTGTAGTATGCATTATTTTCAGGAGATTAGTACCATCTCCCTGCTGCGTAATAATTTCTTTTGCCAAATCATATGCACTGCTTCCCTTAACTCCCGTCCTTAAAATAACAGACAAAAGTTCACAGTCTGACAATGTTTCAGGGCCATTTTCAAAACACTTCTCATATGGTCGCTCACTTCTTGGCATATCTTTAATTTTATTCATATCTTCCTTTCTTCATCTCCAGGTACAAAGTAAAATATAAATAAATTTAGAACTCAAAGCATATGATATTGTAACACAATAAAAATTATGTGTATACGTTTTTTACAATAAAAGGCAAATAATAACAAAAACTTATACTAAATGAATTAATTCGTCATCTACCATATTCTGGAATGCCTTAAGTATGCCAAGCTTTGCATGCTGCCATGTAAGGCCACCCTGAAAATACACTGCGTAAGGCGGTTTTATAGGTCCGTCTGCACTAAGTTCAATAGATGATCCGGAAACAAATGCTCCGGCGGCCATTATAACCGGTGCATCATATCCTGGCATATCCCAAGGTTCCGGTGTAAGATAGCTATCCACAGGTGCAGCAGCCTGTATTCCTTTGCAAAAGGCAATTACTGCCTCAGGCTTACCAAATTCTATAGCCTGAATAATGTCATGTCTGCTTTCTTTTCCGTCAGGTATTACCTTAAATCCGAATTTTTCAAATAAATTTGCCGCAAAAATGGCTCCTTTTAAAGCTGATGCCACAACTGTAGGTGCTAAAAACAAGCCCTGATAAAATGAAGTCATAACTCCAAGATTAGCTCCAACTTCCTTTCCCAGTCCCGGTGTTGTAAGTCTGTAGGCACAATTTTCCACGCAGTCCTTTGTTCCGCATATATATCCACCTATTGGAGCAAGTCCTCCTCCGGGATTTTTTATTAATGAGCCAACCACCATATCTGCCCCTACATCAGAAGGCTCTATGGTTTCCACAAACTCACCGTAACAATTATCAACCATTACAATTATATCCGGGTTAATGCTTTTTACAAAAGAAACTGCTTCACCTATTTTTTTTACTGACAGTGTAGGTCGTGTGGCATATCCCTTTGACCGTTGTATTCCAACTAATTTAACATCAGAGGTAAGCTTATTTTTTATTCCGTCAAAATCAAAATCTCCGTTATCAAGTAAATCCACCTGATCGTATGTAACTCCATACTCCCTTAAGCTTCCCTTTGATTCCCTTATTCCAATTACCTCTTCTAAAGTATCATAAGGCTTACCAGAAATATAAACCATTTTATCTCCGGGTCTTAAGTTAGCGGAAAGTGCCAGACCTAATGCATGAGTTCCACAGGTTATCTGTGGTCTTACCAAAGCATCTTCCGTGTGAAAAATATCTGCATATACCTTTTCTAAAGTATCCCTTCCTAAATCATTATATCCATATCCGGTAGTCTGGGCAAAATGTGCCTCTGATACCTGATTTTTCTGCATGGAATTAACCACCTTCAACTGATTGTACTCTGCAATTATGTCTATTTCTTGAAATCTTTGTTTCAAAGCATCTGTAATTTTAACTGAATAATTATACACATCCTCTGAAATGCCGAAGTTTTTATACATTTCCTTAATGTCTGCCATTTTAATCCTCTTTTCTTATTATGTTTCTTTTTTCCAAAATCATAAGCATTTCATCTAAAACCTTCTGTCTGTTATATGCAAACTCATTAATATTTATCATGGTAACATCTCTTTCCCTCCTAAACCATGTCAATTGCCTTTTAGCAAAATGCCTTGTATTTAATTTTATCTGATAAATGGCATCTTCAAGGCTTATGTTTCCATTTACACATTGTGCCATTTCCTTGTATCCGATTCCCTGCATGGAGGTTAAATCTTCACTATATCCTAAATCAAGAATACCCTTTACTTCATCGTAAAGACCTTCTTTAATCATATTGTCTACTCTGTTATTTATTCTGAAATAAAGGGCATCCCTGTCATCATTTAAAACAAAATAAACAAAATCGTATGGTGATTCATTTTCATGCTGCTGTTCATTATGCTCTGACATACGTTTTCCTGTTTCATAAAAATACTCTAATGCTCTTATTACACGTTTTAAATTGTTATAATGAATATTGTCAGCAGAAACCGGGTCAATGCTTCTTAGCATGTTATGAATATACTGATTTCCTTTTTGTGCTGCAAGTTCCTCAAATTCTTTTCTGTATTCATGTTCATTTCCTGTTTCATCAAATTTTATATCATACAGAACAGATTGAATATAAAATCCCGTTCCTCCCACAATAATGGGAATCTTTCCCCGCTTATATATGTCATCCATACACTCCTTTGCCATTTGCTGGAATGTATGAACGTTAAACTCCTCATCGGGATTTAATACATCAATAAGATGGTGCTTTATTCCCTTAGTTTCCGACGGTAAAACCTTCGCAGAGCCTATATTCATATATCTGTATACCTGTATTGAGTCAGCACTTATAATTTCACCATTAACCTTATTAGCTAAGTCAATGGCTAATTCTGTCTTCCCTACAGCTGTGGGACCTGTAACAATAATAAGTTTCTTCTTCATTGCTATTTTTCCTTAAATTATTCGTTTAAATTTCTTTTCAAGCTCGTATTTGCTCATGGAAATAATTGTTGGTCTTCCATGAGGACAGTTATACGGATTTTCAAGGGCAAGTAGCTGGGTAATTAATGCATCTGCCTCGTTAAATGACATATTGCTGTTTCCCTTTACCGCAGCCTTACAGGACATGGATGCAATTTTGTCTGTAATGCTGTCTGCCACAAGCTTTGTATTTTCATTAGAAAGATTATCAATTATTTCCATTAATACCTCTTCACTATCTAAGGAATACAAATCTGAAGGCACACCCCTTACTGCGTAATCCTGCCCGCCAAAATGCTCAATTTCAAATCCTATTTCCTTAAAATTCCCCATATATTTCTCTAATAATGCAGCCTCGTTCATGGAAAGAGAAAGAATTATTGGTGGATTAATAAACTGAGTGCTTATGTTTTTTTCATGAAATTTCTTCATAAGAGACTCAAACATTACTTTTTCGTGGGCAGCATGCTGGTCTATAATATACATTTTATCCTCATATTCAATAATCCAGTATGTTTTAAACACCTGCCCTATAATTCTATGCTTAGGCTTAGCCACCTCACTTAAAAAATCATCATAAACCTCCGTGATTTGCTGCTGAACCATATTATTTTTAGGTGTAACAGCCACCCTGTCTGTATTTACCCTATCTGTATTTGCCTTGTAATTATTATCTTCCCCTACATCTAAATGCTCAGGTAAATCACCTAAAACGTGATCCGGTGCCTTATAATTAGTACTGCCTATATTGCTTTGACTATTTACACTTAAAGCCTTTGCTTCTTCAATATGCTGTCTGTTTATCTCAAAGGGCTCAGGAACATATTTAATTTCATCCTGTATTTCCTTGATTTTTTCTAATTCAACATCAATAATATTCGGTTTTTCAATTAAGGCATTGTTAATACATTCCTCCACCCAGGGATATATACTTTCACCTTTTCTAAATCTAAGTTCCATCTTTGACGGATGAACATTTACATCCAGATATTCCGGATTAATTTCAAAATTTAATACAGTGAAAGGGTACTTATGCTGCATTAATATAAATTTGTAACCTGCCTCAATGGCTTTAGAAAGAATGTTACTTTTTATATATCTGCCATTTATAAAATAATTTTCAAAGGTTCTGTTTCCCTTTGATATTATTGCCTTTCCAATGTATCCTGTCATTTTCATAAAATCATTTTCCTGATTTATTTCAATTACATTACCGGTAATTTCACGACCATAAACATTATATATGACATCCTTCAAATTGCCATTTCCTGCAGTATGGATTTTTAACTGTCTGTTGCTTTTAAAACTAATGGATATTTCCGGATGTGAAAGGGCAATTTTTTCCACAATGTCTGAAACATATCCTGCCTCTGTCTGGGCTGTTTTTAAAAATTTTCTTCTAGCAGGAGTGTTAAAGAATATATTTTTTACAATAAAAGTTGTACCTTCCGGCGCACCAATTTCCTCAAACAGTGTTTCTTTTCCACCTTCAATTTTGTACCTGTATCCTGTAAGGTTTTCAGCAGTTTTTGTAATAAGCTCTACCTGACATACTGCAGCTATACTTGACAAAGCTTCACCTCTAAATCCCAGGGATGATACACTTAATAAATCAACGGCAGTTCTAATCTTACTGGTAGTATGCCTTTTAAATGCAATTCTTATATCTCCCGGGTCAATACCCATGCCATTATCCGTTATTCGGATAAGAGACAGTCCGCCGTCTTCTATTTCAACGGAAATCATTGTAGAGCCTGCATCAATGGCATTTTCCAACAATTCCTTTACTACCGATGCAGGTCTTTCAACCACTTCTCCTGCCGCAATCTGATTAATTGTACTTTGGTCAAGTTCCTGAATTTTCTTCATGTAACACTCCTAAAATAACTACCATCTGTTTTTCAACTGATTTTGTAGCTTAAATAAATAATTAAGTCCCTCTATAGGTGTCATTTCACCTAAATTTAGTTCCTCAATTTCTTTTATAATTTCATCACCGTTAATAGTATCAAATAAGGTCATCTGATGTGCTTCCGCATCATCATTTATTCCCGGTAAAACATTACTTCCCGGCTGAAGTCCCGCAGCAATATCCTTTGCCTTTGCGGAAATATCCGCATTGCTTAATTCCACCACCAGCTGTTTTGCACGGTTTAATACACTGTCAGGAACTCCCGCTAATTTTGCTACCTGAATACCATAACTTTTATCTGCTCCACCTTTTACGATTTTTCTAAGGAATACAATATCATCTCCCTGCTCCTTAACGCTTATGCAGTAATTGTTAACTCCCGGCAGCGTTCCCTCTAACTCCGTAAGTTCATGATAATGGGTTGCGAACAATGTTTTTGCCCCAAGAATTTTCTTGTCACAAATATGTTCAACAACAGCCCATGCTATACTTAATCCATCAAAGGTACTGGTTCCTCTTCCTATTTCATCTAAAATCAAAAGGCTCTTTGATGTGGCGTTTCTTAATATGTTAGCCACCTCTGTCATTTCCACCATAAATGTACTTTGACCACTTGCCAGATCATCTGAAGCCCCCACTCTTGTGAAAATCTTATCACATATGGATATATTAGCTTCACTGGCAGGAACAAATGACCCTATTTGAGCCATTAGCACAATCAGTGCCGTCTGTCTCATATATGTAGATTTTCCTGCCATGTTAGGACCTGTAATAATGGATAATCTGTTATGATTCATGTCAAGATATGTGTTATTAGCTATAAACATATTCTCAGGAATCATTTTCTCTACTACAGGATGTCTTCCGTCTTTTATGTCGATTACACCCTTTTCATTTATTTTCGGCTTCACATAATGATTTCTTTCAGCAACAAAGGCAAGGGATGCAAAAACATCAATTTGAGCCACTGCCTTTGCAGTCTGCTGTATTCTGTTTATTTGGTTAAATATTTCATCACGAATAGCCGTAAATATATTATATTCAAGAGAAAACAGCTTGTCCTCTGCCCCTACAATAACCTCTTCAAGTTCCTTTAACTTATCTGTAGTGTATCTTTCTGCATTAGTAAGGGTTTGTTTTCTAATATAATAATCCGGCACTAAATCCTTAAATGAATTTGAAACTTCAATATAATATCCGAAAACCTTGTTATATTTAATTTTTAACTTAGAAATGCCTGTAGCTTCCTTTTCATCTGCTTCAAGCTGAGCTAACCATGTTTTACCCTCTGTTTTGGCACTTCTTAATTTATCAATTTCCTCATTGTAGCCACTTCTGATTATTCCACCTTCTTTAATATTAATAGGAGGGTCATCATTTATTGATTCAGCAATAAGCTTTGTTATGTCCTCTAATGTATCTAATCTGCCTAATATATCAAGAAACAGTGGAGACTTAAAATCTTTTATGATGTTCTTAATATGAGGTAACATTTCCAATGATGTTTTAAATGCAATTAAATCCCTTGGATTTGCAGACCTGTAGGAAATTTTGCTAAGTAATCTTTCCAAATCATAAATAGGAGCAAGATATTCCCTAAGTTCATCACGGGTAATAAGGGAATTGTTAAGCTCCTCAATCACCTTTTGTCTGTTTATAATTTCTTCTTTATCTATTAAGGGTTGCTCAATATAATTTCTTAAAGTTCTTGCTCCCATGGCAGTTTTTGTTTTATCAAGAACCCACAGCAGGGAACCTCTTTTTTGCTTTTCCCTTAAAGTTTCACACAGTTCCAAATTTCTTCTTGTGGAAGTGTCTAAAATCATAAAGGTACTAGTAGAGTACGGGATAAGCTTAGACAAATGTGAAAGGGAATTTTTCTGAGTTTCATAAAGATATTTAAGAAGTGAGCCTGAGGCAATAATTCCTAAACTCATTTCAGAAATACCAAGCCCTGATAAGTCTATTATATTAAAATGTTCTTTAAGAATATCTGAACAGTTTTCCTCATCAAAATACCATTCCTCTAACTCAAAAACAGATATGGATAGACGATTTTTTATATCTTCTATATCCATACCGCACATTAAAAATGAGTGATTACATATTATTTCACTAGGGGTAAACTTGTTTATTTCATCTAAAACATTTCTTTCAGTTGCCACTTCCGTAACATAGTAATCTCCTGTAGTTACATCTGCTATTGAAATACCAAATTTTCCCCCTACATAAGCAATGGACATAAGATAATTATTCTTTCCCTCATCCATTGCCGTGGTATTTAAGTTAGTTCCCGGTGTGACAATTCTTACAACCTCTCTTCTAACAAGACCCTTTGCCTGTGCCGGGTCTTCAGTCTGTTCAACTATGCAGACTTTATATCCTCTTGTAACCAACTTATTTATATAAGTATCCACTGCATGATATGGGACACCGCACATAGGTGCCCTTTCCTTTAATCCACAGCTTTTTCCCGTAAGGGTAATTTCCATGGTCTTTGATGCTGTTATTGCATCGTCAAAAAACATTTCATAAAAATCCCCTAAACGATAAAATATTATACAGTCATCATTCTGCTTTTTTGTTTCTAAATACATTTTCATCATAGGCGTAAGTTCACTTAAGTGATTATCCCATACGTCCTGCATCATCTGTGGTAAAGCCATATTAATCCACCATTTCTCCCATATAGTAAAAACCTTTTGCTTCTTCTAATTTAACATTTACAAGACTTCCGATTAGAGATACATCAGCCGGAAAATGTACAACTGAATTGTTGCTTAATCTTCCTGAAACATATCCCGGAATTTTTTTATTTACTTCTTCTACCAAAACTTCCTGAACACTACCTTCTAAAGCTTTTGTTTTTTCTTTTGAGATGCTATTTACCAAACTTAAAAGTCTGTCAAATCTATCTTTTACAACATCCTCCGGCACCTGGTCAGGCATTTTTGCAGCAGGTGTTCCGGAACGTTTAGAATATATAAATGTAAAGGCTGAATCATACTGTGCCTTTTCTACAACATCAAGGGTTTCTTCAAAGTCTTCTTCTGTTTCTCCCGGAAATCCCACTATAATATCTGTTGTAATACCAATATCCGGTATTTCTTTTCTTAATTTTTCCACAAGGGTTAAATATTGTTCCTTGTTATAATGTCGGTTCATGATTTTAAGTAAACGGCTGCTTCCAGACTGAAGGGGCAAATGCATCTGCTTACATATTTTCTTTGATTTCGCCATAACCTTTATTAATTCATCTGACAAATCCTTTGGATGGGAAGTCATGAATCTAATCCTCTTAAGTCCCTCAATATCCTCTATCCGCTGTAAAAGTTGTGCAAAGGTTATGGGATTTTCAAGAGTCTTTCCATATGAATTAACATTTTGACCTAAAAGCATTATTTCCACAACACCGTTAGCTACTAACTGCTTAATTTCATCAATAATATCTTCTGGATTTCTGCTTCTTTCCCGGCCTCTTACGTAGGGAACAATACAGTAACTGCAAAAATTGTTACAGCCGTACATAATGTTTACACCGGATTTAAAGTCATACTTTCTCACTGTTGGAAGCTCCTCAACTATTTCCGTTGTTCCATCCCATATATCTTCAACCTTGTGTCCGCTTATAAGTCTCTCGTATAAAAGCTGTGCCAGCAAAAATATGTTGTGGGTTCCAAAAATTATATCAATAAATCTGTAACTTTTATTTAACTTTTCAACTACCTGCGGCTCCTGCATCATACATCCACACAAACCTATAATCATTTCAGGATTCTTCTCTTTTATCTTTGAAAGATAGCCTAACCTTCCATATATCTTTAAATTGGCATTCTCCCTTACGGTACAGGTATTATACAACACCAAATCAGCATGTTCATCGTCAGTTTCTTCGTAACCTATTTCACTAAGTATACCCATCAGTTTCTCTGAATCCTTAAAATTCATCTGACAGCCGAAAGTGACAACACATGCTGAAAGTTTTCTGCCATATTGCTGTTCTTTTATTTTCACTAATTCCTTACATTTCTGTATATAATATTTCTGCTTTTCCGTCTCGTTAGTAAAACTCATTCTAATCTCCTGTTTTAATTAATATTTATAAATCTTTTTTCGCTAATAATATGATACATTTTCACATCATGGTCCTCTGTGGGTATTTCCTCAAAAATCTGATAATCATAGCATATTCCCACAGACTTAATAGGGTAATCCTTAAGGTATCTGTCGTAAAAGCCTCCTGCCTGACCTATTCTGTCACCACTTTCAGAAAAAACCACTCCCGGAACTAATATTAAATCAGCCGTAGTTTCTTCATTTTTTTCATCAGGCTCAAATATTCCATAAGCCCCCTTTTTAAGCCCTGATAACCTGTCAATGGCATAAAACTTCATAATGCCTGCCTTATCAAGAACCTTGGGCAGAGAAACCCTCTTTCCATCTGCAATTGCCTTTTCTATAAGAAATGATAAATCCACTTCATTTCTTATAGAATTATAGCAAAACACTGACCTAGCTTCCCTGTAAACGGAACTGTCTATTAACCTTTCACATATCTTTTTACTTAATATGTCTACCTGATTTTTAGGCATTTCTTTTCTTTTATTTTGTATTTCTTTTCGTAAAGAGTCTTTTGTTGTCATTTTAAATTAATGTCCATCCCCTTTAGGCTGTACTTTTTTAATTGTTCCGTCAGGATACTTAATGCTCATAGTATTAAGCTCTCCTGTTAAATTACCAATAATTGCCATTCTATATTCTGTTCTAAGTTTCTGCTGTTCTTCCTTTTCAGCCTCAGTAAGTCCTGTTGTCTTTGACTTTTTATATAATTCATTAATTCTGTTAATTTTGTTTTTGTCCATTTTATTTTAGGAATATATATGTAGTCTCGTTGTTAGAAGCAACACTGCCTATATATTCTCCCCTTTCCTGTAAAATAATTTTCTTTGACGGGAACTTATGTATTCCCACTAACTTAATTTCCTTGCCAAATAAAGTTCTATCTGCAAATGTTGAAATAACCGTGTTGTTATTTACAAATTTTATATTTAAATCCTCAGGATATGTTGCATCCACATCATTTGTAATTAAGTTAAAGAACTGGGTGCCTGAAGAATTTTTCTTAATCATATAAGGCTTATTATCTATAACTGTTGCATTTTTAAGAAGATACTCCCCTGTTGTGGTTTTATTAATGCAGGTATAAATTTTCTCTTCTTCCTTTTTTGAAGTTAAATCGTAAAAAACAATTATTTCATCATTTTTTTCATAGTTAAACTTTGAATAAATCAAAAAATTATCAATGATTTTTGCATTAATTACCGTTGTATCATAGTAAGCCTGGTCTATGGAATTCATAACCATATTTTGCTGTTCTAACTTTAAATCACTGATAAACTGCTTAATGTTTACAATTATAAGGTTCTCAACAGCTGCCTCTTCCTTCTCAAGGTTTAAATGTCTGTCGTTTTCAAAAACCGAATATCCCGTTTTCATTATGCAGTTTGTCTCATTGTATGGAAGGACAAACTCAATACCGTTATTTTTCAGATTTTCGTCTTCAATTACAATCTGCTTATTTTTAACAAAATCAAATAAAACCAAGGTAAAATCAAAAAATTCCTTTAACAGTCCATTGGCACTTACCTTTGGAAGAGCTCTTTGAATAATCAGATTTGACTCATCTAAAATAAAGATTTTTATCTGCTTATTGTCAGGATACAAATTAATATTGTCCTTTAGAGAAATAATCTTTGTATGAGTATGGTCTGTTATATTATATCTTATAATATTAAAAGTGTAGCCGCCGTCTAACATATCAGTGTACTCAGTAAAATACAGATAATCTGATTCATACTGACAATTGGTAATATTAAAAACATCTACCTTGTCAGTATATGGCATAACTTCCTTTCTTACATTTTCCTCAAGATAATACAGAAAATATCTCACCTTTGGCAGATTAGTAAAAGGACCCTGTTCATATTCCTTTTCCAAAATAATATCATCTTTTAAATGTAATCCGTTAAAGTATTCTGACTGCGCCAAAAAACGTATATTCATAATGCCTCTCCTTAACAATGTTTCTACATTTAACACATCTTTATATAATACTACATTTTTTCAAAAAAGTCATTATTGCAAAGGTCTGTATTTTTTTGCCAATGCCTCAAATGCCTTAATTCCATCTATTGCCGCAGATGTTATTCCTCCGGCATATCCTGCACCTTCTCCTATTGGATATAGCCCCTTGATTTCTGATTCAAAATCATCATTTCTGATAATTCTTACAGGAGACGAAGTTCTGCTTTCCGGTGCTGATAAAACAGTATCTTCATTGTTAAATCCATCAATTACCTTTCCAAAATAATCAATGCCTTCCACTAAGGCTTCACACACAAAATCCGGCAATACCTTATTAATGTCCGCCATAGTGTATCCCCCCTTAATTTGAGGAATAATCTTTCCAATTTTCTCTGACTTTATTTTTTTCTTAAAATCCCCATATGTTTGCAGGGGAATATTGCCCTTTCCCTGTTTATAGGCAGCCCTTTCTATATCTCTTTGAAGCCACATTCCTGCCAATGGATGACTGCTTCTAAAATCCTTTGGTGATAATGCCACAACTATAGCACTATTGGCATTTTCGCCGTCTCTTTTAGAATAGCTCATGCCGTTTACTGCTATCTCCTTTTCCTCTGATGAAGCATTTACCACAAAGCCACCGGGGCACATACAAAACGAATATACTCCACGGTCTTTTTTTGTTTTGTAAGTAAGCTTATAATTTGCAGCTCCTAACCTGTTGTCTTCAAAGTCATACTGGCTTTTATTTATCATTTTCTGGGGATGTTCAACCCTTACTCCCATGGCAAAAGGCTTTCCTTCCATAGGGATGTTTAGTCTGTTAAGCATCTCAAAAGTATCTCTGGCACTATGTCCTATTGCCAATAAACAAATATCCGTATCAATTACTTCTTCATTTGACAATTTAACCCCATTAACCCTGCCATTTTTTAACAGGATTTCACTAACTGTAGTGTCAAAATAAAAGGTCCCTCCCATATCTTCAATGGCATGACGCATATTTTTTACAACTTCGCTTAAAACATCCGTTCCAATATGTGGTTTTGCATCATATTCAATTTTAGGATTAGCGCCAAATTTAACAAAGGTATTTAATACAAAACCGATTCTGTTTTCTTTATCTTTAATACCTGTGTTAAGCTTTCCATCTGAAAAAGTTCCTGCGCCACCTTCTCCAAACTGCACATTACAGGAAGTATCCAGTTTTTCACCATTCCAGAAAGCATTTACTTTTTTAATGCGCTCATCCACTCTGCTTCCACGCTCAATAATTATAGGCTTGTAACCATACTTTGCCAGCATATATCCGCAAAACATTCCTGCCGGCCCAAATCCCACAATTATCGGTCTTTTGTTTATGGAGCAGGTTCCTGTGGGAGCAAAATCATACTTTTTTTCCTTATCTGTCACCGTAACGTTTTTTCTTGTTTTATTATAGTTTTCTACCTTAAATAAAACCGTATAAATCTTGTTGATTTCCGGCTTTTTTCTGGCATCAATGGAATATTTTAATATCTTTTTTTCTATTACGTCGTCACTATGTATTCCTGCTATTTTTATAGCTTTTTCAAATGCCTTCTGTTCCTTTTCATCTATACTCAACTTTATATTTGAAACCTTTAAAAACTTCATTTACTTATACTTTCTCCTGCTATATATCCGCTACTCCAGGCAAACTGAAGATTATAACCACCGCATCTTCCGTCAACATCAATTATTTCTCCTGCAAAATAAAGATTAGGACAAATAAGGGATTCCATTGTATCTTTATTAATTTCAGAAGTATTAACCCCTCCTGATGTTACCTGAGAAAAATCAAATCCTTTTTTTCGTTTTACGGTAACTTCAAAGGACTTTATAGTATCACATAACATAGTAATTTTATCTATAACATCAGTACATTTAACATTACTTTGCAGTTTTATTTCTTTAAGAAATACGGCTGCCAGCTTTTCGTTAAACAATCCGTTAAGTGCCGTTAATACCGGCATTTTATCTCTTCTTTTAAGGATTTTTTCCAATAATATTTTCACTTCGTCATATGTATAATCAGGAGCAAAATCAATAATTACATTTTCTTTCTCATTAACACTTCTGCTTATATTAAATACCGGAATACCGGATATTCCATAGTCTGTAATCTGAAGTTCCCCTAAATCCTTTATGTTTTTATCTTTAATTTGTACCTTTGCCTTCACTCTTACACCTGATGCCTTTTTTAACTTTTCATCACATACTAAGGCTGTAAGTGCAGGACAAGGCTTAACAATGGTGTGACCTAAGGCTTTTGCTAATTCATATCCGCTACCGTCACTACCTGTTTTAGGTGCCGCCATTCCCCCTGTTGCAATTATTAATTTGTCACAAAACAAATCAATTCCTATATCCAGTACAAAGCCATCATCTTTTTTTGTTACACTTTTCACATTATTATTTGTTTTTATTGTAACCCCTAAAGACAATGCTTCATTGTAAAGTGCATTAGTAATCGTAACAGCCTGATTACTTAAAGGATAATAAAAGCCGTTTTTTTCATAACAATAAACTCCCATATTTTCAAAAAAATTAAGAGCATCTTTATAATTAAATCTTTCTATTACGTTGTTTATAAAATCTTTATTGCCATAATATTTATCCGGTGTAAGAGCACTGTTTGTAATGTTACATTTTCCATTACCGGTTACGTTTATTTTCTTTCCCGGCTTGTTTTCGTGCTCTATAACCGTTACCTTATGACCACATTCAGCTGCCGTAATTGCCGCCATAAGTCCGGCGGCTCCGGCTCCTATTATCACTACTTTCATTTTAATTCCTTTTTTCAACTGGTGTTTGCCTCTAAAAACTTAAACAGTTTTTCGGCATTTTCAATATAAATTCCATTTTCAAGGACTTTTCTGTCTGCCTCGGGAAGCCTTGACACAACAATATCCGTTTCAGCTACAACGGTTTTTCCATCTTTTTTATAAACAACAATTTTATCATTTAAATCTTTAACCCAGTAGCCTTCCACTTCCTTTGAATCACTTTTGTTATTCGGTGAAACATTTACAACCTTTTCCTTTAAATTGTCACCTTCCTTAGTGCCTATTTCCACTCCCACGATATAAGCAGCCAAAAATCCAATTATAAAAACCACTAAACAAAAAATATATGCTCGTTTGCTCATAATAAATCACTCCTTGCATATATTTTTTACATATTTTGTATTTTTTATACGATTTTTTATATCATATGAATTTTTTTCATAAGTTTAGCGATCATTGCCCCTTTTGGCATGGATAAAAGTTCATCCTCTGTTACTGTTTTCGTAATTACCAGCATTAGAGCATATATAACCACTGCAACCATTATAGCAATTATTGTACTTATAGCATTAATTTTAATTAAACCATTAAATAACTTATATATTCCAAAACAGCCTGCTCCCATAACTCCTGCACAAATAAAAGGCTTTACAAAGGTTTCAAACATGTTTTGTCTGTAATTTAAATACTTTTTAATTGACATGGCATTTAACACAGAAACAGTTGCTCCAAACAAAATATCACCAATAACCACCCCATAAATATTTAATTTAAACACAATTAAAAGACAAGGCAAAATAATTAAATGTAAGCCTAAAGAAATGGCTGAGTTTTTAATTGGCACCTTAAGTTTGTCTATTCCCTGAAGTATTGCATTGCTAATGGTAGACAGTGAAAATGCTATTACTGTGAAAATACTAAACACCATCATAGGTGCTGCACCGTCTCCGCTGCTTCCAAACAAGAGCTTATTAATAGGCACTCCCAACACCGACAATCCCATACCACATGGGAAGGCAATTATCATGGAGAATTTAAGTGCCATATCTATTTTGTTTTTTACTACGGACTTATCCTCTGCAACATATGAACGAACCAGTGAAGGAACTATTGCAGTGGATAATGCCGATGCAATGGCAATAGGCATTGTTGTAAGGGTTCTGTAAATTCCCGTATAATTTCCATATACCGCACTTCGCTGTGCCTCAGTGCTTTCAGGCGAAATACTATACATTATATTCTGGAATATAGGATTGTCCAAAAGGTTTCCTATATTATATATTGTTGTACTTATAAGTACCGGTGTAATGGTAAAAACAATCACCTTTGTTATGGTACCGTAGCTGTCCACGGACTTGGTTATATCTTTTCTGATATTTGAATTAATGCTTCCAAAATGACGGTACAAAATAATAATCATTATAATAAGTGCAGTAACAGCACCACATAATGTACCTAAGGTACCACCGGCAGCAGAATATGAAGCCCTAAATGTTTCAGATTCATCAGCCATTTTCGACAATGAATATCCATATGCACCTAATTCATAGGCTGCAATAACACTTACAACAGCATTTACAATCTGTTCAAAAATCTGTGATACTGAGGTTGGTATCATATTTCCCATTCCCTGGAAATACCCTCTTAAAACACCTAAAACACAGGCTACCGTAAGAGTAGGTGCCAATATTCTAAGAGGAATTGCAACCTGAGGTAATTTGTATATTTTAACGGAAATCCAGTCAGCACCAAAAAACGCCAGCATTCCAAATATAACACCTATTGTGATACCGTAAATTAAAGCACCTTTAAACACCTTGTGGGCGTTTTTGTACTGCTTTTTTTCTAACTTTTCTGAAACTATTTTAGACACTGCAAGAGGCATACTCTGGGATGACAGCAAAATAAGAACATTGTATATCTCAAATGCCGTGCCGTAATATCCCATTCCGCTTTCCCCTAAAATTCTGTTAAGGGGTATTCTGTAAATAAGACCTATTACTCTTACTAATATTCCTGCAAATGCTAAAATGCTTCCCTGAATTATAAAACTGTTACTTTTTGATTTGTTACTCATTTATTTATCCTTATTCTATTTGATGACAACATTATCTGCATATTCATTCTGAACTATCTGCACCCATGTTTTTCCTGTATTTAAAACAATTTCTTTTCCTGTTTCATCAAAGTATTTTGTTTGTCCGGACATTTGCTTGTCCTTTTTCCATGTAATTTTTTCTGCTTTTCCGTTGGTAATAAACCAGCCTTTTCCTGAACCGTTTAATGTAATATTAAGACTCTTATTGTCAGGATATAATGTGGAATCCACAAATTGAATTATTATATTTGAGCAATGAAGCTGTTTATTGTTCTGGTCATCAATATGTTTTTCTCCATACTGATATCTGTAATACTGACCATTTTTAAACTTGTACCACGGCTTATTTATAACATATCCCATTTCCACGGTTTTAGCTGTTTTCTTACTGTTAAGGTCTACCTTCTCACCAAAATTTGCAAATTTAAAATGACCCTTGTAGCCTTTTTTGTATTCTTTTCTGTATTTAAGAGCTTTTATTGCGTTATTTAAATTCTTTCCTGATGTAAAAGCATTGTGAGGTGCCACTCTGTCTGTGGTACGGTAAAAATAATTTTCCGCATTAAGGGCGCCTACATTGTCTATTTTGTCACTTTTTAAAAATCCCAAAGCATACTGTGACTGACCATAATGGCTGTAAATAGCATCCCACTCTAAAGCAAAAGCACAGTAGTAAATACGACAGCTTCTAACTGAACCCATCTTTTTTAATTTATCATAATTTTGAAAAACTCCCATAATTCGGGTAATTCCACC
The DNA here is from genome assembly GCF_003479405.1 of Eubacterium sp. AF16-48. Taxonomy (GTDB): domain Bacteria; phylum Bacillota; class Clostridia; order Lachnospirales; family Lachnospiraceae; genus Eubacterium_G; species Eubacterium_G segne. The sequence continues at coordinate 339,668 of NZ_QUHB01000001.1, forward strand.
TTCTACCGGTGCTTCATAGCAAACATCTGCATTGCTTATTCCTGAGTGTGGCATGGCGTTTATAATGTTGTTATACATTAATGCCACAGGTCTTCTTTTTGCTGTTTTATCCTTTACATATTCTCCCGTTAAAAAACTTGGAGTTTTACCTACATAAGGATCTGCCGTTGTGGTTTCAACAGTTTGTACAGTAGTCTCTTCTGTTTCTGTCACTTCTGTTTTTTCTACTTTTTTGTTAGGTATAACAAACATGGCAAGCAGTGCCACTCCGCCTACTGCCACCGTAATTATACCTGCAATAACCAAAGTTACTATTAATTTTTTATTTTTGTTCATTTTAAATCTCCCTTGTAATCCCTAAATTATTAAGAATAATATTCTGTTTGTTTTCCATATCCTCTCTCTCATCTTCCTTAATATGGTCATAACCGAATAAGTGTAGCATACTATGAGCCGTAAGAAAAGCAATTTCTCTTACTTTTGAGTGATTATACTCATAAGCCTGACTTATAACCCTGTCGTAGGATATTACAATATCTCCCAGCATTAATTCCCCTGAATCCGGGTTAAAATAGTTAATATCGTCTTCAACATTGGTAAAATCAGCAGGAGAATCATAGTCAATTAACGGGAACGATAAAACATCCGTTTCTTTATCAATATCTCTTTGAGCTTTATTTATTTCCTTAATGCTGTCATTGTCCACAATGGTAACATTAACCTCACATTCAAAGGGGCATTTCACAAAGTCAATTGCTTCTTCCGCTACCTTTTTTATTATTGTATCGTAATCAATATCAATATTTTTACCATATTCATTTTCTATAAAAACTGACATGTCTATTTTTTACCCTTTCCTTTTTTTTCGTATTCCTCGTAAGCCTTTACAATTTTTTGTACCAGAGGATGTCTTACAACATCATTATTGTCAAGAAATGAAAATCCAATATCGTCTACATTTTTAAGTACCCTGAGGGCAACTTCAAGACCCGAAACCGTGTCCCTTGGCAAATCCTTCTGGGTTCTGTCTCCTGTTACAATTACCTTTGAGCCAAATCCAATACGGGTAAGGAACATTTTCATCTGGGCCGGAGTTGTATTTTGTGCTTCGTCTAAAATAATAAAAGCGTTATCTAAAGTACGGCCACGCATATAGGCAAGAGGTGCCACCTCAATAATTCCCTTTTCGCTATTACTGATAAAGCTTTCTGCTCCCATTATCTGATATAGTGCATCATATAAAGGTCTTAAATAAGGATCTACTTTGCTTTGCAAATCTCCCGGTAAAAATCCAAGATTTTCTCCCGCCTCAATAGCCGGTCTTGTAAGAATAATCTTGTTTACCTCATTGTTTTTTAAGGCGTTTATTGCCATTGCCATTGCAAGATAAGTTTTACCGGTTCCTGCCGGGCCAATGCCAAACACTATCATTTTCTTTCTTATCTGGTCTACATAGGATTTTTGTCCTAATGTTTTGGGTTTAACAGGCTTTCCCATAACCGTTCTGCAAATAATATCATCATCTAATTCCAGCATTACAGACTCTTTTTCGTCAAAGCTTAAAGATAAAGCGTAGTCAACATTCTGTTCTGTTATCTCATTGCCCCGCTTTGACAGTTCCATTAATTGTTCAAATACATGACGTGCTCTCTTAGCTGCCACTTCCCCTCCAATAATTTTAAGCTGTCCGTCTCTTGAAATTATGGTAACATGTAATGTTTTTTCGATTTTCTTTATATTGTAATCAAACTGTCCGAAAACATTCTTTTCATGTTCCATTGGAATATCTATTATATTTTCTATTACGCTCATATTTTTCCCTTCATGATTTTTCTTAATCAGATTTTGTGGTTTCTTTATTATTCTCTGATTCAATCTCATTTATTTTTTCGCTTTCAATATAAGAAACCTTTCCTAAAGGTTCTAAACACTTAATCGTCCCCGAAAAAACATAATGATTTTTTTTCTTGTCTATTTTAACATTTTTTTCTAATATTTTGTACCCTTTTTGCTCTAATATGGACATTTTGTAATTGAATCTATCATATAGTTTTTTCTTAGCTTCTTCTTTTGTGTAATTTCTCTTCTCTTTTTCAAACTTTGTAACCACATATTTTTCCATCCCAAAGGGCAAATAGAAATTTCCAAATGCTTTAAAATTTCTTTCCGATTTTACAACAGTTTCATTTTTGTCATTTTCTTTTATATTCCACGTGTATCCCGCTACTAAAGGTGCATAGTAAGTCCTTTTATGCTTAATATTTTTAACAAAATATGTATCGGAAATTTTATCATTATAAGAGAGATTAGTTATTCCCACAACATCACCATCTGCATTACATAATTTTGTAAATATTTTTTCCCCGGATTCATTAAAAACATCTACAATACCGGATATCAGAACATCTCCTTTTTTTACTTTATCACCGGCTTTTACCACTCCTTTTCCTTTTCTCACTAAAATGGACTTTATGGTGCAGTCCCTGTTAGCAATCAGGTCATAAGTTTTGTCTTCTTTTGCGGAAATTTCAGTGATATAGTTTTCTTTTATATGGACAATAAGATTTGTTCCCTTTACTTCTGCGCAAACCCAGCTTATGTCATTGTATTTTCTTCTTATTTCTTTCTCTATTTCATCACTGTTTATCCGGTTCTTTCTCATTCCTTCTTTTATATCCATCTTTTTTAAAAACCTCATAATCTGAGTTGATGTATAACTGTAATTTCCCTCCACATCAATATTCCAGATAAAGTGAGAATTAATAATTAATAACAATGTAAAAACTGCCAAAATAAATGTCACTGACTTTATCACAGGCAGCCTTGTAATATATGTATATGTTCCTTTCTCTTTTATATCCAGTATCTTTATTCCCATTTTTTCAGCAATATCAAGAACTTTGTTTTTATCTTTATAATTAAATGTTATTTCCGTAATTCCATCTTTTGAATGTATATCCCTTAATTTTATTTTCCCTGTATTATTTATAAATCTGTAAATGTGATTTTCATTAATTTTTATAACTATGTAGTGGAATTTTTTTCCTTCAAAACATGAAAAAAACAAATTAACAAAAGAGAACTTCATTTACACACCCGCCTATTACCATGGTATCACTGTTATAATAACTTATGATGAGTTTTTCTCCCATAACACGGATATTATATTTTTTGCATATTACTTCAATTTCTTCTTCACTGATATTTTTAATTCTTTTATAATTTTCAACTATAACTTCCCGTCTTCCGGTAATTTGGCATAAACATTCATTATTAATTACATCCCTTGGAATATCATATTCATTATCAACGTTAAACATATATTATCCCCCCAATATATACTATGAAATCTTTATGCTGTTAGAACATAGAAAAAAAGTGCGTTGCAGTCGTGATGTAAATCACTGTCGCAACAGCACTTTTTTTATAATTAATTATATTTGCGCTTTCTAGCTGCTTCTGATTTTTTCTTACGCTTTACGCTTGGCTTTTCGTAATGTTCTCTCTTACGAATCTCCTGCTGGATACCAGCTTTAGCGCAATTTCTCTTGAATCGACGTAATGCACTGTCGATTGATTCGTTTTCTTTAACGATAACGCTTGACATTCTCTTCCTGACCTCCCTTCAGTTATAGATTCCTAAAACTGTAGGTATTTGTGCCTAAACACTTAAAATATTATACCATATTTTTCTTTACAGTCAATAGCTTTTTCACGATATTCCAGGTTAAAGCCTGAAAAGTATCTATCCAATCTGTGCTTCAAGAATTTCCTTTGCCTTAGCTACGGCTTCATCTACACCTGCCGGGTTCTTTCCACCTGCCTGTGCCATGTTTGGACGACCACCGCCGCCACCTCCTACGAGTTTGGCAATTTCTTTTATCATATTTCCTGCATGGGCACCCTTTGATATAGCATCGTCATCTGCCATAACAATTACGTTAGCCTTGTCGCCTGTAGTTGACACTAAAACAACAACTCCGCCGCCCATCTTATCCTTAAGTTGGTCGCCAAGATTTCTTAATCCATTCATGTCAACGTCAGCAACCTTTGTTGCTAAAAGTTTAACACCATTTACTTCAACAACCTGACTCATAACATCACCAACTGATGCGTTTGCCATTTTTGCCTTTAACTTTTCATTTTCAGAAGATAAAGCCTTAATTTCTTCATTTAATGTTTCTATTCTCTTAACCAAATTGTTTGGTTCTGTCTTAGCTACCTTTGCAGCTTCGTGAAGTTTCTTTTCAACATCTGCATAGTGCTTCATAAGACCTGTTCCTGTTAAAGCCTCAATACGTCTTACACCTGCTGAAATTCCTGATTCAGATATAATCTTAAAATATGAAATTGTGCTTGTATTTGATACATGAGTACCACCACAAAGTTCAATAGAATAGTCTCCCATAGATACTACTCTTACTTTGTCACCATACTTTTCACCAAATAATGCCATTGCTCCTGTCTTTTTGGCATCTTCAAGACTCATTTCTTCAGTAACTACATCAAGTCCATTTTCAATCTGTTCATTAACTAAGGCTTCAACCTTTTCAATTTCCTCCGGTGTCATAGCCTGAAAATGAGTAAAGTCAAATCTAAGTCTCTCAGCATCAACATATGAACCTGCCTGTTCAACATGATTTCCTAAAACAAGCTTTAATGCCTTCTGAAGTAAGTGGGTTGCACTATGATTCTTAGCTATTGCATTTCTGTTTGCACTATCAACCTTTAAAGTTACCTTATCGCCTACCTGAATCATACCTTCACTAACATAACCTACATGTCCTACCATGGTGCCGTGAAGCTTAATTGTATCAACAACAACAAATGTTCCTTCGTTTGTTTTAATGATACCTTTGTCACCTACCTGACCACCCATTGTAGCATAGAAAGGTGTCTGTTCCACAACAATAGTACCTTTGTCGCCATCAGCTAATGCCTGTACAACTTCTTTTTCTGTTGTAAGAGCAGTAATAACTGAATCTTCAATTAATTTATCATAACCTACAAACTGTGTTGAAAGTGATGTATCAAGACTTTCGTATACTGTCTCGTCAGCACCCATGTAGTTAGTAGTTTTTCTTGCCTTTCTGGCTGTTTCTCTCTGAACTTCCATTGCCTTCTTAAAGCCGTCTTCGTCCACATCAAATCCTTTTTCCTCAAGAATTTCCTGTGTAAGGTCAAGTGGGAATCCATAAGTATCATATAACTTAAATGCATTTTCACCGGACAAAGTTTTTTCATTCTTTGCCTTCATTTCTTCTTCCATGTCGGCTAAAATGCTAAGTCCTGTATCAATAGTCTTATCAAATTTGTTTTCTTCCTCTGTAAGAACCTTGAAAATCATGCTCTTCTTTTCTTCAAGTTCAGGATAACCGTCTTTTGAGCTTTCAATAACTGTTTCTGAAAGTTTTGCCAAAAACTGTCCCTTAACTCCTAACAATCTTCCATGTCTTGCAGCACGTCTGATAAGTCTTCTTAAAACGTATCCACGTCCTTCATTTGAAGGCATAATTCCGTCTGAAATCATAAATGTTGCTGAACGGATATGGTCTGTTATAATTCTGATGGACACATCCCATTTATATTCCTTCTTGTATTCTTTCCCGGTAATTTCACAAACCTTATCTCTAAGTGCTTTAATTGTATCAACATCAAAAATTGAGTCTACATCCTGAACAACTGTTGCCAGTCTTTCAAGTCCCATTCCTGTATCAATATTTTTATTCTTTAATGTTGTATAATTTCCCTTGCCGTCATTTTCAAACTGCGTAAATACATTGTTCCAGATTTCAATAAATCTGTCACAATCGCATCCGACAGTACATCCCGGCTTTCCACATCCATATTTTTCTCCACGGTCATAGTAAATTTCAGAACATGGACCACAAGGACCTGCTCCGTGCTCCCAGAAATTATCCTCTTTTCCAAACTTAAATATTCTATCCTTTGAAATTCCGATTTCTTTATTCCAAATATCAAAGGCTTCATCATCATCTAAATATACAGAAGGATATAATCTGTCAGGCTCTAAGCCAACTACCTCTGTCAGGAACTCCCATGACCAGTGAATAGCTTCTGTTTTGAAATAATCACCAAAAGAGAAGTTACCAAGCATTTCAAAAAATGTACCATGTCTCGCAGTTTTTCCAATATTTTCAATATCACCTGTTCTTATACACTTCTGGCATGTAGCCATTCTTCTCTTTGGTGGAATCTCCTGTCCTGTAAAATAAGGCTTAAGTGGAGCCATTCCTGCATTTATAAGTAAAAGACTGTTATCGTTGTGAGGAACTAATGAATAGCTTCCTCTTACAAAATGATCCTTTGACTTAAAAAAATCCAAATACATTTTTCTAAGTTCATTTAATCCATATTTCTTCATTTTTATGCCTCCGGTTATATTAATATAATTAATCTGCTTTTATCTGGTGGAAAGCTTTCTTACCTTTTTTAATAAGTAAAACCCCATCTTCATTAAATTCTGAAGTAGTAAATGATGTTTCAATGGCATTAACCTTTTCTCCGTTGACGGAAACACCACCCTGCTGTACAAGTCTTCTCGCTTCACCTCTTGATTTTGCAAGTCCTGTATCTACTAACAGTGTAAGAATATCTTTTCCGGCATCTATTTCATCTTTTGAATATGTTGTAGTTGGAATATTACCTGAAATACCACCGTTGGCAAATATCTTTCTTGATGCATCCTGTGCCTTCTTTGCTTCTTCTTCACCATGAACTAAATTTGTAAGCTCATATGCTAGAATTTCTTTTGCCTTATTTAATTCACTTCCCTGCCACTTTTCCATTTCTTCTATTTCTTCTAACGGAACAAATGTAAGCATCTTTAAGCACTTAATAACATCTGCATCATCTACATTTCTCCAATACTGATAGAACTCATATGGTGAAGTTTTTTCAGGATCAAGCCATACTGCACCGCTAACTGTTTTACCCATCTTCTTTCCTTCTGAATTAAGAAGTAGTGTAATAGTCATGGCTGAGGCATCTTTTCCTAACTTACGTCTGATAAGTTCCGTACCACCAAGCATGTTGCTCCACTGGTCATCTCCACCGAACTGTAAATTGCAGCCGTAATCCTGATACAATCTGTAAAAGTCATAACTCTGCATAATCATATAGTTAAATTCAAGGAAAGTAAGTCCTTTTTCCATTCTCTGCTTATAACATTCTGCAGTAAGCATTCTGTTTACGCTAAAATGTGCTCCAACATCTCTTAAAACATCAATGTAATTTAAGTCCAATAACCAGTCAGCGTTATTAACCATTAATGCTTTTCCGTCAGAAAAGTCTATAAATCTGCTCATCTGCTTTTTAAAGCATTCAATATTATGATCGATAGTCTCCTTAGTCATCATTTTACGCATATCTGTTTTTCCTGAAGGATCACCAATCATGGCTGTTCCGCCACCTAACAATGCTATAGGTTTGTTTCCTGCCATCTGAAGTCTCTTCATAAGGCAAAGAGCCATAAAATGTCCAACATGCAAACTATCTGCTGTAGGGTCAAAACCTATATAGAAAACAGCCTCTCCTTTATTAATTAAATCTTTAATTAATTCCTCGTCTGTCACCTGCGCAATAAGACCACGAGCCTTTAATTCTTCGTAAGTATTCATAATCGAACAAATTCCTTTCCTCTTTTTATTATTGCTCATAAACTCAATGTATAATTTTAGCATATGGAAATAATTATTTCAAGGAAATAACTCCCGTTAATCCCTATATTAACTAATAATTTCCTGATATTTGCGAGTTTTGGCACTGATTTTTTGTATTAAAGGCTATTATAAAGTAATAAATGCGTAGAAATCAATGTATTGGTGGGAGAAAAACTGCTTTAAAAGACATTACATTATGTTCTTTTGTAGTAGCGAACCCATTTATATGGACCTGTTCCTTTATAATACTTTTTTCTACTATTAATATAATAAAAAAACTTTACTTTAAAAAAATACGCTTTTCCATTTTTAAACTTTTTCCCTGAGTGTTTAAATTCATAACTCTTTACTTTTTTCTTCCATGTGGACAATTTGATTATCCTTGAATTTGCAAATTTCAAATTAGATGAATACATTACCTCAATACCATCTATTTTATTCCAATCCTTATTGTTAAAATATAATCTTACCTTCCCTTTAGCATTTTTAACATTGATTAATCGTACTTTTATTTTTCGCCATTTTAATGTAAGTTCTGTGTTTTTCCTGATAACAGTCACCTTATTTTTTCCCTTGTACCATCCACAAAAAACATATCCGTCATTTTTAAGAAAAGGATAGGATTTAATCATTTTCTCATAATTTTTAGGTAACACTAATTCTTTTTTATTTTTTTCTATAATCTCATATTTTTTACCATTATTATAAACTACAATTTTTATGTTTCTTTGTTTTATTTTTGCGGTCGTTGCTTCTTTGTCAGGCTTCAGGGGTTGTACAATAGTACATTGTGTTTCTGTTATGATACCTGTTTCATCTACTGATATGTTTTCAGTTACATTAGAGGTTATTTCTTCTGTTAAGTATGAGGTTATCTCCTCTGATAAATCTGACGTTGTTTCACCGGATGTACTTTCATTTTTACTTTCTGTTTCTTCCTGCGATACTGTTTCTGTATAATTAGATGTGGTTTCAATTTTACCACAGCTTTCTTCACTTTCATTTCTAATTGCACCAACGCAATTTCCGTTAATTATTGTCATTACAACCCACATGCTAAAAATAACCAAAGTTATCATACATTTTTTCTTCTTCATTTCCTCTTGTGCCTCACTTTTTATTTGTTATTTCTATTAACCATTGCAATGGTTATAACTGTTAAAGCAATAAAAACTATTGCTCCTAATGCTAGTCCTCCAAATATCAATATCTGCTTTATGTAACTTTCTTTTATTATTGTAATTTTTCCACCTTTAGTTATATTTCCCGCCAAATCACTACAGGAAATCTTGGCATTTAAAGGATTTTTACCAATATCACCTTCAAAAACCGAATTTGTGGATGTTGATTCATCATCATTTTTCTTCAAGTCATAAGACTTATCACCTATCAAAATTTTCACGGAATTTTCGTCCATATTATCGTCACGTATTTTTAATTTGATTTTTCCACTGGAAGTACCTTCAAACATCACTATTTCCGGTGGTGTTTTATCAATGATAATCATCTTATTTAAGCTATTGCTTTCGTTAGTTCTTGCAATTAATGTTCCATTTTGTCCTGCAATAGAAGTTGAATTAATCTGTATGTTATAATTTCCTTCATTAAAGTTGTCTTTTTTTATAACATACCTATATTCGTACCTGTATTTTGGATTGTCACTCTTGTCTAATTTTTTGAAAGTATACATATTAGAATCAAGAGTTTTAGTGGATATGCTATCTATTATCACGACGCTACTTTTACTTATCTCGTTCTTGTTATATTCATATATAACTATGTCATTTAAATCCTTTATGGGATTGTCGAACAAGTCTTCCTTTTCCGCTACATATAAAGATCCATCTCTATTTACCGTAAATGCCCCTGTTACCTTTCCTTTAGATATAACATAAGGGCGTTTTCCATCTGATTTTAAAGTATTTTTCTTTGGTGAATTTCCTGCATAGTCTGTAACATATATAGACAGCGTATAGTACCCATCATCCTTCAAATCATCAATTGAATATTCAATTCTGTTTCCGTCAACCGTCGATTTTAAATCGATTTCAGATTTCTTTTTTCCATCATCTGATAGTTTATATAAACTTACTGCATGTTTTCCTATTTTTGTTTCATCTGAAAGAATTATATTAAGTGGATATGGAACCTTCTCACCATTTTTCAAGCCTTTTCCGGTGCCGTTTTCAAATCCCTTAATAACTACTTTGGGACTTTTTTTATCAATAATAACAACACATGATTTAACTGTTTCCGACTTGTTTCCTGCCTTATCTGTGGACTGGACTTCTACAATATTTTTCCCTTCACCTAATTTAATATTGCCTCTATGGGTATTGCCACTTCCACTCCATGATACGGTAGCATTTTTTCCATTTATTTTTACAGTTGTTTTACCTGAATCAAAATTCTTTTCCTCAATAGTTACCGGTATTGAAACATCGTGATTAATGTATTTTGTTTTATTATCTGTAAATTTATTGTCAATTTTTATTTTCGGTTTTGTACCATCAATTATTAAAACTTTCCTAAGCGTTAATTTATCGTTTCCGGATTCCACTGTTATAGCTCCCTCATTATCCCCCGCAATATTTAGTTCAAAATATGCAATATGTGGAATGTAATTATCAGCTAATTTTTCTTTATTCTTTGAAATTATCTGTACAGGATATACTACCTTTTCTCCCCACTTAAGAAATATCTCATTTTCTGATATTATTTTCTTCTGACTTCTATACAAGACCTTTATTAAATATTTTTTCTCCGGAACCCTTATTTCCTCTACGCTATTATCAGGTAAAATATATGGCTTTGTTTTACTATATACCTCTCCATCTATATTTACCTCCCTGTCTTTCCCACCTAAACCAACATATATCTTATTATCTGATTTTTTTATGTATGAAAACTCCTTATATATATTATAATAAGTTCCTTTATTGTAGATAATGTCTATTGCTAATGTATAACTACCTGACTGCTTCAAATTACATTTATACTTTAAAATAATTGTATTTTTGTTAATTCTATATTTTCTGATATTTGATATTTTTAAATTGTGAATTCGATTTTTTCTATCATAATAATAAAATTCAGCCACATCCACTTCTTCTAAGTTTGTTGCAGTCACTGTAATCCGCACATTTCTGTCTTCCTTATTTCTTGAATCAATTACCATTTTAGGTCTTGCTGCGCTTACCTGTGTAACATCTGAAAATACCAAGAGAAGTATACACACTACACCCAACTGCATAATTGTCTTTATAAATTTTTTAACATCTAAATGCATATTATTCCCTCCCCTTTAAATAAACTCTGATGTATTAATGTAAACAATATTTTTAACAAGTACAAAATTAGAATTAAATTTTGCATTTTTAGCCACTTCCATAGATGCTGATTTTTCCATTACTCTTCCTGTAAGCCCTGTTCTTCCCGACTTTCCTGTCTTATTTTTACCTGTCATTCCTGTTTTTCCAAGGCTTCCTGTGTCATTTAATCCACCTTCTAAAATATCCTGACCATAATTTTTATGCTGATGACTGCCACTTCTTTTTCTCATCTCTTCAACCTGTTTCTGTGTCAAAGTTCCATTCAGATCCTGAATAACTTCTTTAATACGAAGTTTGAAGAACAAAATAATACTTGTTATTAAAGAAATGGCTGCTAAAGTAAAAAATACATATGTTAATATTCTTAAAACGTCATTTATGTTCATATTATATGTCCTCCATTGTTTTCTTTGCTATCTGCTGATATATGTTTGAGAAGTATGTCTCAGCCTTAACCCTTTTCTCATTAATGCTTTCTTCCGATGAACTATCTACGTTCTTCTTATTAGTATCATTTTTTAAATATTCATACGCACTTATGCAATACTCCTCTATCTGATTTTGTACATTATTATCTGATATAGTAGAATACTGTGTTCTTTGTTCATACACTATATCCCCTACTATAAGATACAGGTTAACTTTTCTCATATATGAATCTTCTTCGTCTATTGCCTTTACCATTTCATTCCAATACTTAACCAGATCTTCTTCTGTGATTGAACTTCCATTATCACTAAGCCCACTTGAAGATTTTTTAAATGCCTTAATTACCTTGCTTATTTCGCATATTCTGTTTTTAAACTGAACATTTTTCTTATCGTAATTATCTGTCACTTTTTTATATCTCAAAGCAGCTTCCTCATTACGACTTTTTATTACATTGTCATCCATTTTGCCTTCACTAAACATGTAATAATCCATATACAGATCCCCTGCTCTGAAATATATGTCATTTCTATACTCTTCGTCTAATTTTTCCACATCTGATTCATTAATAATTTTGTCAAGCTGATTAAACATTTCATTTTCAGTCTGATTATATTTCTCTTTTTCCTGTTCAGTTAATGTTCCATCATTCACCTTCTTTAAGCAATCACCTGACAAACTAAGAATATTTTCTTCAAACACGTCCAAATAGTTAGTAACCAACTCGTTTAATGATTTATTACCCGGTGCAATTCCGTATTTATCAATTGCTTCATATAATTTGTCAAGATTTCCACCATTTGATGACTCTGCACCATATACACGTATAGTGTCAGAAATGGTCTGATTCAATGTAGTTCTATATCCTATAAGTGTTCCTGTTCCTGCCAGCGCCATTATTAATGTAAATGCAGATGTCAAAATAAACTTATTAAGCTTTGACTTTTGTTTTTTTCTATATGGTTCTCCTAATTCATCTAAATGATTAAGTGCATATAACACTTCCATACATGACTGAAATCTTTCATCCGGGTTTAACTGAGTACACTTTTGAATAATATATTCTAATCCAACAGATAACTGTGGATTTACATCCCTGATTGGCAATATTTCATAAGGTGGCTCACAGGGATTTTTTCCCGTTACAAGATGATAAAGTGTTACTCCCAGTCCGTATACATCTGTTCTGGCATCTGTCTGTCCCATTCCTCCAAACTGTTCCGGTGCAGCATATCCCTTGGTTCCAAGACTTACAGTATCCGATGAATTCTGTTCCTTATATTCTCTTGCAATACCAAAATCGTATAATTTAATATTTCCATCAGGTTTAAGCATAACATTAGCCGGCTTCATATCACGATAAATAATAGGTGGCTTCCTTGTATGCAGATAATCTAAAACTTCTGCTAATTGGATTCCCCATTCAATAACAGCTGCCTCCGGCTGTGCACCTTTCTTTTTTAATATCTTGTCAAGAGGTTCACCTTCTATGTAATCCATAACAATATAAATTGTCTGTCCGTTTTCTATAATATCCACTATTCTCGGAAGATTTGGATGGTCTAACCTTTTCATGAGATTAGCCTCCGACAAAAGACTTTGAACTACTATCTGATTTTCACTGTTTGTTCCTTTTCTCTTAATTTCCTTTACTGCCCACTGTTTATTTAACCGGTTATCCATTGCCAGATATACAACGGACATACCTCCTCTTCCTACTTCCTTTAATATTTCATACTTTCCCTCAATTACCTCTCCTATTCTCGACATATTGCTCCTCCTAAATTACCTTTAACAACATTGCAGTAATGTTATCTTTTTCTTTTCTTTCTTTGTTCAATTCTACAAGGTCTACAAGACTCTTTTTCATAATTGCTTCATTTGTCATAAGATTAGAAGCTAACAGTCCATATATTTCATTATCTGTTATTTTGTGTCTGAATCCATCACTGCATAATAAATATTCATCCCCTACAGATACCTTTCCCTCTGTAAATTCAGGTACAACAACACTTGATGCTCCAATACACTGTAGTAAAACATTTTGTCTTGGGTCTTTTTTCCCTTCTTCCGGAGTAATAAGTCCCAATTTTATATCCCTTTGAACAACAGTCTGATCCTCCGTCACCTGTTCTATAGTGTCACTTAGTTTATAAACTCTGCTATCTCCCACCTGAACAATCAGGAGATTATTTCCCACCACAAGAAGTGCCGTCAGCGTAGTTCCTAATTGCAAATGATTATTTTCACCATATTCATTAATAATTTCATTTTGTTCTTTTATAATGTTTTCCCAGTCTGTTTTTACTTTTTCATTTTCATAACCGGATTCAATAATTTTAGGTAAGGAATTTTCAAACCATTCTGACATGGTTCTTATTATTGTTGCACTTGCCAATTCTCCCTTTTTCAGTCCTCCCATGCCATCACACACCACTAAAAAAGCCACCTGTCCTGATGGTGTATCAGCAATTTTCAAACATAAACTATCCTGATTTTGTTTTTTGAAAATTCCCACATCAGAATGTACTGCCGCCATAAATTTCATTTTTAATTCATTACTGCCTTCTGTTAATAATGACGTTTCATTAAATATGGAATCTTCTTTTTCATACAATAAAGTTGTTTCACAATCTTCCACATTTAAAACTTCCGTCTCACACATCTCGTTTTCTATTAGTAATGTGGTGTTTCGTTCTACGTTTTCATATTGTAAGTTGTTTTTCATTGTTTTCTCCTTTTTATTTACATATTTTATGTGTATTAATATATTGTATGTAATAATATTATAAATATATTTACTTGTCAATAAGTAATCTGTAATTAATATGATACAGTCAAAAAAAGAGCCTATTACCCATTCCAGTAATAGACTCTTTTTTTATTTAGCTATTAATTTATTTACCTTTTACAATTATGTTACTCCAATCGTAATCAACTTTTGTATATCCCGGAGTTACAACATTTAAAATCTTTTCGTAAAGATAATTATGTCCTGAATATGTAATCATTTTCTTTTGCTGATATAAAACATTTGCCACGGAATATATTGACATTGTCTTAATATCACCATAAACATACTTACCGTTATTTAACTTAGCATATGCTCTAACAGATATTTTACTGCTAAGCATTCCCGTACCGGAATTTCCATAAAGCATTGTCATGGTGTAACTTGTTGTGTTTACATCATCTGAAAGCTTAAACGGATTCTTACCTTCATCTGTAGCTTTAGCTACTGTTACATACTGGTTCTGACTTCCAACGACCATATCACTCTCTGATATTCTGTCTGTTAAACCATATATAAGTCCTACCTCTGATGCTTCCTTGTCATCATCCTTAATAGAATAAATTGTTCTAAATCCCTCAAGAGTTGAACTAATCTGGTATCCGTTAATTGACAACTTCATATTTGTTGAAACAGGAGCTTCTGTAGTTGGCTGCTGAGTTGGTGCCTCTGTTGTTTCTTCAACACCCTGACCTTCTCCATCTTCAATAATAATATTATCAAAGTATGAGCTGTAATTTCCTGCATTTCCGCCATATGCTAATGCAACACCTACAATGCTCTTTCCTACAAGACTATCACTGCCAAATGTAAATGAACAATCACTCCAGCTTCCTACATTTCCTTTGGTTGAAGATGAGCCCATTGAAACTCCATTTGAAGCAAATCCTCTTGCACTTACGTAACTTCCGTCATCTAACAATAAATCAACATATGTATTTCTGCCTCCGTTATTTACTGCATACATAGAATATGAAAGCTTCATTCCCTTTTTAATTTTAATGGCAGTTTCAGAAATCTGATAAATATATGATGAATTATTTCCATTTCCGTTACCACTAAATGCTGCTAAATAATCACCTGTCTTTGCTGTATTATTCTTTACTATAGATGCATTACCACTGGCATTGCTTGATGAAAGAACCTTATTGTTCTTAAAACATGGGTCAACCGGATAATTGCCATTATACTTGGAATCAACACATGTTACATATTTACTTTCAAAACTGTTTCTATAATAAATCGGTCCGTTAGAATGTGCCACAGGGACCTTGCTTACGGTACTTCTCTGACCTTTCATCATCTTAATAGCTTCATTTACCACTCTCAGCTGGAAGTCAGATGAAAGCCAGTATCCGTCACAGCTTGCAGTTACAAAGTACTGATTTGTTGGAATATCAAAATAATCACTTGCATTCTTTGCAATGGCAGTTCCTTCATCATATTCATCAAACATAGCCACATAGAATGCATCAAGACCTCTTTGCTTTAACTTATATGCCTGATTCCAGAATGTCTGACCTGCATTTCTTGCAATCATGTTAGGCTTTCCATTTTGCCATAATGTCCATGAAAATCCTGAGAACACAACAGGATAATAATCCATATTATTATTTTTACAATATGTAATATCCGGATCTAAGTAGTTAGCGTAAATTGAATCAACACTTCCTTCATCTGCTCCTAATGCACCAACATACCATGGTGAAATCATATCTGCCTGATTATAAATATCTATATACTGGCTCTGACTTCTCCATTCTCTTGGAACACCAATTATTACATAACAACCTCTGCTATGGAAGAATCTAATGATTTCTTCGTAGTCAGCACGTCTGCTAGGTCTTGTATTTTCAGCATTGCTGAATCCAAATCCCCATACACATACAACAGGCTTTCCGTCTACTGTAGCATATGCGTTAGAGTTTAACATTTCAAGAGACTGCTCAATATTGTACACCCAGTCAAACTTCATATCCTTAACATATGAACTAATTGAAGTTGTATCGCTTGAATCAGTAATCTGGCTGCCACCACTTATGTCATACATAACATACATAAGTCTGTTGTTAGCTTCAGCAGCATTCTGAATTTTCTTAAGCTGTGTTGCTTCCTGGGTAGCTGTAATTGTTCTACCTGTAAGACCACCAACGAAACGCTGTATTGCAGCTCCGTCTATTCCATACTGATTCATCCATTTAAAGTGAGTATCAATAACATCCTTTGTATTTGAATCAAATAACTTTGTTGACTTTCCGTTTCCTAAATTAGAAAAACCTGTTTGTGCCAATGAGCTTTCGGCATATTCAGTTACATCCGGGAAATAATCTATTGAAATCTTTCCCGGTCTTGGCCAGTTAGTTCCATCAGCATCTGCATCACCATATGCATAATGCTGCCATGAATTATACTGTCCACCGGTTCCAAACCATCCCTGATATCCTGCAAAGGATTTTCCTTTGAACTCTGAATTTGCAGTTCCCCCGGTTCTCTTTCCAAGAGGTTCTGCGTCAGGGTTTACTGACTGCTTAGTTAATTTAATGCTAGAGATGGTTGTACCTGAATTTCCTCTTCCCCAAATTCTAAAGTCGCATCCTCCGTTTTGTGCTTTTTTGAATGATGCATCATCTATACATACCGTTGTTGTAACCCATGTAAGTGAATTTGACTTATTTATGGTAGCCTGCTTATAATTACTGCCTGTTGCATTATACTGAACCTGGAAAAAGTCATTTCCTTCATCATAGTATGTAACCTCCACAAACAAATCATTATCACTTTGTGTTATTGCATTATTTTCAACCTTAAAATATGCATATTTATTGTTTGGTATAAGTCTTCCTGATTTACCTTCCTTTGAAACTTTATAGGTATAAGCTTCAGCACTTGTGTTTGAATCATCAACAAATGCCAAATTCTGACCTACATAATTTCCCGATGTAAAATCTCCTGATGCTGACACATCAGTTGCTTTAACTTCTGTAGTTACTAATGTCTGTGCCATTCCCGGCATAGTAAATAACATAGCTAAAGACAAAATAATCGAAAAAATTCTTCTCATATCTTTTTCCTCCATAATTTTTTAATAAGTTAAACGTTCAACCTCTTTATTTATTAATATTAACATTTATATATTTAATAGACAAGCATGTTTTAGGAAAAAGTCACAATTATTTTGTCATTTATACGTTTTTTACAGCACAATGCATATAACTCCCCTACTTTGGTCATTAGTAATCTTCTCAATTGTTCCCTGCATTCTTGACTGGGTTTCCTCTGTTAAATTATTTATTTTCGTCATTATTCCTTCATCTACAATCTGACCTATGGATTTTCCAAAAATATTTGTTTCCCAGATATTATCTTCGCTTTCTTTGTTATTAATAAAGTCAATTAAATCCTTTGCCTGCTCCTCACTCCCTATAATAGGAGATATTTCCGTTAAAATATTTGCTTTAACAAAATGTATCGAAGGCGCAGTTGCCTTGATTTTTACCCCATATTTATTGCCACTTCTGATAAGCTCCGGATTTTCAAGAACAATTTCTTCCTTATCCGGTGTGACAATGCCGTATCCGGTATTTCTCACTTTGCTTATTGCCTCATTGACCTTAATGTAATTGCTTCTCTGGGAAGCCATCTCCCTTACCATTTTTATAAGTTGGAGCTGATTCTCAATTTTGGTTCCTGTCATGTTTGTCAGCATATCGTAATAATATTTTTCATCTATATCATAATTAAATACCAGTTTTCCATTAGAAAGTTCAACTGAAGCCATTTGTGCCCCTTTAATATACTCTCCGTCAGGCTGAAGCTTTAACTTCTTAATATCCTTTATTTTAATAATTTTTGAAAGTACATCTTTAGAGAAATTCACAATATACTTCATAAGTTCATTTTCAAAATCCATAATTTCCAGCCATTTCGGTACATTGTAAACAATCTCCGTTATAGGAAATTCAAACAAAATATTTTCCAGTATGTTATTTACATCCATTTCATTCAATCTAAGGCAGTTTATGGCCAATGTGGACACGTTATATTTTGCTGCAATTTCTGCCGTTAAAGCCTGACATTCATTAGATGTAGGGTCTAAGGAATTTACCAAAATTATAAAAGGCTTATTTATACTCATTAATTCCTTTACCGTTTTATCCAAAGCCCTGTTATACGCCTCCGGCTCTATGTCGGTAAAGCTTCCGTCACACGTTATGACAACACCTATTGTTGAATGTTCTGAAATAACCTTTTCTGTCCCAATTTCAGCCGCCTTGGAAAAAGGAATATCGTAATCAAACCATGGTGTCTTTACCATCCGCTCTTTGTCATCTTCCATATGTCCCGTGGCTCCATCTACCATAAATCCCACACAATCAATAAGCCTTACCTTTACATCTGCTTTCCCACCGATTTTAATGGCAACAGCATTGTTAGGAATAAATTTAGGCTCTGTAGTCATAATTGTTTTTCCTGAAGACGACTGGGGAAGTTCATCCATTGTTCTTTTTACCTCATTATCATCTTCAATATTTGGAACAATTGCCACATCCATAAAATTCTTAATAAAAGTTGACTTTCCTGTTCTCACCGGCCCTACAACACCTATGTAAATCTCTCCATTTGTTCGTTTTTCTATGTCTTTATATACGTTAAAATCCATAAAAAATCCTCCTTGCATATATTAATACTAAAATATACGCAAAGAGGATTGTTTTTATTACATAAGAGGTGCTAAAAGTCTTAAAACTTTTCCACACGCCTTATATAATACCGGCCTGTTTCTGCACTCTATAAGAGATACCTTTTTAGAGTCCTTTAACATTTGCTGGTAATCTTCTTCAATATCTAAAATTGTCTTGTTTTTATAAATAAAACATCCGTTTTCAAAATGTAGAAACAAACTTCTGTAATCAAGATTTATGGTTCCTACTGTAGCCTTTTCATCATCACTGATAAACATTTTGGCGTGGGTAAATCCCGGAGTATACTCATATATTTCAACTCCCGCTTCAATTAACTCACTGTAATAGGTTCTTGCTAAGCAAAATGCATATGCCTTATCAGGTATTCCCGGCATTACAATTTTTACATCAACCCCACGCTTTGCAGCAAATTTAAGGGATGACATCATAACATTATCAATTACAAGGTATGGAGTTACAATATGTAAATATCTGTTTGCAGTATTTATTATGTGCAAATACACTGACTCTCCAACATGTTCCTTCCCAAATGGATCATCTCCATAGCCAATAACATAACCGTTATTTGGGAATTTATAAGGAATATCAATGTCTAAATATCTGTCAAAATTTCCTATGGTCTTTTCAGTTACATTCCACATTTGCAAAAACATAAGGGTAAAGCTTTTAGCAGCATCCCCTCTGAGCATAACTGCCGTATCCTTCCAGTAACCGAATCGTTCCACTATATTCATATATTCATCAGCTAAATTTATGCCCCCTGTAAATGCCACCTTGCCGTCAATAACCAAAACCTTACGGTGATCCCTGTTATTTTGCTGGGTGGTAAAAAACGGTCTTGCTGGAGCAAAGGTTTTAGACTTAATGCCTTTTCTTCTTAACTTCTTAAAATATCCTACAGGAAGCTTTGTAAGGGAACATAACCCATCATACATTACACGGACTTCAACCCCCTGCTGTACTTTCTTTTCAAGGACTCTTAAAATGGAATTCCAAACTCTTCCTTCCTCAATAATAAAGTACTCCATAAATATAAAATCCTGTGCTTCCTCTAACTGCTCAATTAATGCCTTATACTTGGCTTCACCACAGTTAAAATATGTAACTTCCGTATTTCTATATACCGGGCATCCTGTGTTGTCGTATACATATTTAGCAATCATGGACACCTGTTTATCCTGAATCTGCAAATCATTGTATATATTCTGGTCAGGAATTAAATATCTGTCTGACCTTACGTCAATATGTTCAAGTTTTTTCTTAAGCAAAATTGACCCCGGCTGTAGCATAAAATAAAGATACATCAATATCCCAAATGCCGGAACAATCATAATGAATATAACCCAGATAAGCTTCATGGTAGGGTCTGATTTATCATTTACAATATATATAACTACAAGAATCTGTAAAATTGTAATGCAATAGGACATTCCTTTACTTAAAGAAGCATTGTATGCCAAAGCCATAAACACTCCTACCTGCAATGCCACCATAAGACCGAATATGAAAATACGGCTAAAGAGAAATGCCGCAAGTCCTTTTTTTCCTTTGTGCTCAGGTTTATTTATTTTCCTATGTTCCATAAAACCTCCATAGTTATAATTGTTATAAATTCAGGTTAAATAAATATGATTTAAGTATCATAAGACTTATTCATCCCACTGCAAATCCCTATATTCGTTTGTCTGCTCTCTTTCCATTAATTCCCACATTCCGTCAATAGCAGTTTTTCCCTCAAACAAAACCTGATTAACCGCCTCAATAATAGGAACGCTGACATTATATTTTCTTGCAAGCTCTAATGCCGCCTTAGCTGATACAGCACCCTCTACTACCATTTTTACTTCTTTTACAGCCTCATCAAGGGTATAGCCTTTACCAATAAGCACACCGGCTCTTCTGTTTCTTGAATGTTTACTGTTACATGTAACAATTAAATCCCCGATTCCTGAAAGTCCGTAAAAAGTCTTGGCATTGCCCCCCATTTCAACGCCTAATTGTGTGATTTCCTTTATTCCACGGGTAATAAGGGCAGCTTCCGTATTATCTCCAAAACCCAATCCATCAATAATTCCCGCAGCTAAAGCTATAACGTTTTTAAGGGAACCGCCTAATTCTATGCTTTTTCTGTCAGGGCTTATATAGGTTCTAAAAACCTTATTGGCAAACAGATTCTGAACTTTCAAGGCAACTTTGAATTTTTTAGCCCCAACAACCACTACTGTAGGTATGTTTCTTGCCACTTCTTCTGCGTGACTTGGCCCTGATAAAACCACAGCCTCTACTCCCGGAATTTCCTGTTCAATAATTTCCGTCATTGTGTCAAAGGTTTCATTTTCTATACCCTTTGCCACATCAACAACTATCTGACCTTCATCTACATAGGGTTTTAACAGTTTTGAAGTGCTTCTTACATAGGAGGATGCCACTGCCATAACAATCATTTCCTTGTCCTTTGCAGCCTCTTCCATACTGTTTGTAATATGAATTGCTTCGGGAATCTTAATTCCCGGAAGGCATATTTTATTTTCCCTGTCATTTGTAAGCTCGTCTACTTCTTTTTGAAGAAATGACCACAAAGTAACATCATTTCCATTTTCATATAAAACCTTTGCTAAAGCGATAGCCCATCCGCCACCGCCAAGTACTGCAACTTTAGCCATTGCTTTCCTCCTTTTTATGACCGATTTTTCTCTCAGTTCCATTTAAAAGACGCTTAATATTTTCTTTATGTCTTATAAAAGAAAGAGCAGTCATAATGAAAACTAAAATATAAGCTTCTATTTTATCATTGCTATGGAGGTTATGTACCATTCCCAACTGTCCCCATACAATCATTTCAATAAAAAATCCCGTCATCATGCAAAGAGAACTAAATGATACATATTTTGTGAGATAAAGGGCTATAAAGAATGTCAAAAAGCCCATTATAACAAACTTCCAGTCAAAAAATGATATTGCAAAAATCACTCCTGATGATGCCGCTATTCCCTTTCCCCCTTTAAAATTCATATAAAAAGGAAAATTGTGTCCCAGAACTACTCCAAGTCCCGTATATAAAGCAATAACCATCATGCTGTCACTACATACCTTTCCAAACATAAATGATGTAAGGATAATGGCAAAAACAGCCTTTAGGGCATCCCCAAAATATGTTATAAATCCATATTTTTTACCTAAAGTTCTCATGGTATTGGTAGTTCCTGAATTACCACTGCCATAATCCCTTATATCTATATTATGCATTTTCCCAATGATAAATCCCGTCTGAAACAAACCGAAAACATATCCTATTATAATACAAAGTGCCTTTTGTAAAACCATTACTTCTCCTTCCTTTCCCTGATAATAAATCTAAGAGGAGTTCCCTTAAATCCAAATGCTTCACGAATCTTATTTTCAATATATCTTGTGTAAGAAAAGTGCATTAATTCTTTGTCATTTACAAAAATAACAAATGTAGGTGGTTTTACCGCAACCTGAGTAATATAAAACAGTTTTAATCTCTTACCCTTATCTGATGGTGGTTGCTGCATAGCAACTGCCTCTGCCATAATTTCATTAAGTATTCCTGTTTCAACTCTCATTGAATGATTTTCAATTACAAAATCAATCATGTCAAAAAGCTTGTATAATCTCTGTCCTGTTAAAGCTGAAATAAACATAATTTCCGCATATGGCATAAAAGATAAAATTTGTCTTACTTTATTACTATATTCATAAACCGTTTTGTCATTCTTTTCTATGGCATCCCATTTATTTACTGCAATAATGACACCTTTACCGTTTTCATGGGCAATACCTGCTATTTTAGCATCCTGCTCCGTTACTCCTTCAATGGCATCAATTACAATAACCACCACATCGGCACGTTCCACTGCAGTAACGGTTCTTATAATACTGTATTTTTCAATTTCTTCCTTTACCTTTGATTTTCTTCTAAGTCCTGCCGTATCTATAAATACATATTCCCTTCCGTTCCATTTAACGTCTGTATCAATGGCATCTCTTGTAGTTCCTGCAATATTAGAAACAATTACCCTGCTTTCTCCTGTAAGTTTGTTGATAATAGAGGACTTTCCTACATTTGGTTTTCCCACTATGGCAATTCGAGGTCTGTCATCATCCTCTGCCTCTAGCTTAAGAGATGCAAAATGCTCAGTAACCTTATCTAACATATCACCAAGTCCGCTTCTCTGGGCTGCTGAAATTGCTATAGGCTCCCCGATTCCCAAGTTATAAAACTCAAAAACATCGGCCATCATTTTATTGTAATTATCCACTTTATTTACTACAAGAATAACCGGTTTTCTGCTTCTTCTAAGCATATCTGCCACTTTTGCATCAGCATCAATAAGTCCCTGTTTTACATCTGTCATAAAAATTATAACATCTGCAGTATCTATGGCAATCTGCGCCTGTTCTCTCATTTGTGACAATATAATATCACTGCTGTCCGGCTCAATTCCTCCTGTATCAATTAATGTAAACTGGTGGTTAAGCCAGTCGATATCTGCATATATTCTATCTCTTGTTACCCCCGGAGTATCTTTTACTATTGAAATCATCTGACCTGCTAATGCATTAAATAATGTAGATTTTCCTACATTTGGTCTTCCAACTATAGCTACTATAGGTTTATTCATATATACACCTCTCTGTTTATCATTTATCTATACTTAAAAATGCAGCAAGATTTCCTCTTCTGCCTTGTGTTGCCCTGTGGGAAAACATCATTTCCATGTTGTGACATGTACAAATATCCGGCATATGTATGTTTTCTTCGTATACACCACATTCCTTAAATATTATATAATTACATTCCCACAAATCCAACTGATATTTACCATTACCTTTATTAATTAAAATATCTTTTTCCCTACCCTTAAAAGCGGCTTCAAATTCAGTTGCCACATCTTCACTTACTTCGTAGCAGTCTCTGCATATTGAAGGTCCGATGCAGGCTATTACATCCTTAGGATTGGTTCCGTAAGTTTCTTTCATTAAATCCAAAGTAACCTTTCCTATTTTTCCTACAGTTCCTCTCCATCCTGAATGACTAAGCCCTATGGCTTTATTTTTAGTATCTACCATATACAAAGGAACACAGTCTGCAAAATATGTTGCCAATACAATTCCCTTTTCATTGGTTATCATTCCATCTACATCATCATAATCCCGTTCCCTGTAAATACCTTTGCCACAATCTTTTTTTGACACTATTTTTACATTTGTTGTGTGAGTCTGCTTACTTGCCACGATATTTTCAGGATTAAATCCAATGGCATTTGCAATAATTTCATGGTTCTTTACAACATTTTCCGGCAAATCATTTCTTCCAAAGCCTAAATTCATGGTAGAAAGAACTCCCTCGCTTACCCCTCCAAGTCTGGTTGAAAATCCGTTTTTAAGCCACTTAATATCAGCAAGAGCCCTGTAAGATATATAAGGAACATTATCTTTAAAGTTAATCCTTGTACTATTTCTGTTTTCTTTATTTAAAATAACTATATTTTTCATTTATACCTCATCTATTAAAATGAATTAAAACTGTTAAAAATATACTCAATATTATCACCCTGAATACTTATTACATCAAAACTGCACTGGGTGTCTGAATATACCGGATTACAGGTAATAAACCACATTGCCGAATTATATATTTTATTCATTTTTGTCTTATTTACTGCCTCTTTTGCATATCCGTATTCAGTATTTTTTCTGTATTTTACCTCAATAAACCGCAATATATCTTCTTTTATGGCTATAATATCAATCTCACCCTTAGGGCATCTGAAATTTTTAACAATAACCGTAAAGCCATTATTTTTAAGATATTCTACTGCCTTTTCCTCATACAGACTGCCAATATTACGTTTGTTCATGTATCCCCTTTATGTTATATAAAATTATGTATAAATGACCTTCTGTGAATTGGACATGGACCATATTTCTTCAGGGCTTCTATATGCTTTGCAGAGCCATATCCCTTATTAGATGCGAAATCATATTCCGGATATATTTTGTCATATTCCACCATCATTGCATCCCTTGTAACCTTTGCAATAATACTTGCAGCCCCTATGGAAATGCTTTTGGCATCTCCTTTTATAATAGGAACCTGTTTAATATTAACCAAAGGGATATTTACTGCATCATTTAACAAAATATCAGGCTGCACATTTAAAGTTGCAATGGCTTTTCTCATAGCCTCATATGTTGCCTGCAAAATGTTTACTTTATCTATATACTGAGGGCTTACCAAAGCCGTTTTGGCACTTACTGCCTTTTCCATTATTATCTGAAATAATTCCTCTCTTTTGGATGCCGTAAGCTTTTTGGAATCATTAATATACAAAATATCACAATCCTTTGGCAATATAACCGCTCCGGCAACTACCGGACCCGCAAGAGGACCTCTTCCCACCTCATCAATTCCACAAATATAATTATAATCACTATACTTATTTTCAAAAAATTTCAGATTTTCGGTTCTGGCAACTTCCTTATTATAAGCCTCTATTTCTTTTTCTGCCTTAAGTACCAGCTTTTTAACACCGCTTCTTTCATCAGTATTATAATGCTTTATAAATTCACTTAGGGCTGTTACATCTGTGTTTTTAAGTATCTCTTTTATCTCGTTAATACTTTGCATTTTATTCCTCTAATTCAAGCAGTCAATAGTTATTCTGCCTAACTTTCCACTTCTAAAATCATCCATAATCATAGATGATGTTTTATCAAGATCAGGTTTGTTACCCTTTAACTTGCATCCTCTGACTTCCGCTACCTGATACATTACCTGTAAAGGGTCTTCATCTCCCACTATACCATATCTGTTAAGAAATGCCTCCGGATATGTTTTTGAGACTTCCTTGATAAGCTGATAAGCCAGTTCTGCCATATCAAGATTATTATCATTCATTGAACCGATAAAAGCAAGGTGCAATCCAATTTTCTGGTCATCAAACTTAGGCCACAACACTCCCGGTGTGTCTAACAGTTCTAAGTTCTTACCAAGCCTAATCCACTGCTTTCCCTTGGTTACTCCCGGCTTGTTTCCTGTTTTGGCACAATTTTTACCTGCATATGCATTAATAAATGTAGATTTTCCCACATTAGGTATTCCAACTACCATAGCCCTTACAGGTCTGTTTTTTATACCTTTTCTTTTATCCCGTTCTATTTTTTCTTTACATACAGTTAAAACCGCATTGTTTATATCTTTAATTCCCTGTTTATTTTTTGAATTAATTTTTAAGGCAATAATTCCCTTATCCTTGAAATACTGTATCCATTTATTGTTCTGTGCTTCATCAGCTAAATCTGATTTGTTAAGCAAAACAAGTCTTGCCTTATTTTTTCCCAAATTATCTATGTCAGGATTTCTACTGCTAATGGGAATTCTTGCATCTAATAATTCTATAACTAAATCTATAAGTTTTATATCTTCTTTCATCTGGCGCATAGCCTTAGTCATATGCCCCGGATACCACTGATAATCCATTACAATCTCCCTGTTTTAAATGACGAAAAAAGGAACGAGTAAAACCCGCTCCTTTTGAAAGTAGTCATTATTATTTAACTAATTCTTTAACCTTAGCAGCTTTACCAACTCTGCTTCTGATGTAGTTAAGTTTAGCTCTTCTAACTTTACCTCTTCTAACAACTTCGATGTTAGCGATTGATGGTGAGTAAAGTGGCCATGTTCTTTCAACACCGATACCATTTGAGTTCTTTCTTACAGTAAATGTTGCTCTGTTGCTTCCACCCTGTTTCTTAATAACAAGACCTTCAAAAACCTGAATTCTTTCACGGTTTCCTTCCACGATCTTAGCGTGAACCTTAATAGTATCACCTACGTTAAAATCTGTAACTTCCTTAATCTGAGCTGCTTCAATTTCTTTGATTAATTCCTGCATAATATCCTCCTCATTTATTCCGATGTTCTTAATACCAGACCGGTAACAGAGGACCATCTTTTATTACTTTTATACAGCATTTGTTATCTTAACATAACTTGTCTTTTTTTGCAAGTATTATTTTTCCATGGTTCTTATGAATTTGAGGTCTTCCTTATCCAGTTTAGCCTTTTCCATTAAGTCCGGCCTTCTTTCCATTGTTCTTAGAATGGATTGATTTCTTCTCCACCTGTCAACCTTTCCATGGTCTCCTGACAAAAGAATAGGCGGAACATCCTTTTCCATAAACTTTGCCGGCCTTGTATACTGAGGATACTCCAGCAGATTATCATTAAAAGATTCAAATTCCGCTGAAACTTCATTGTTAAGCACTCCGGGAACTAATCTTGATATGGCATCAATCATAACCATAGACGGAAGCTCCCCTCCCGTAAGTACATAATCTCCAATGGACACGTTATCTGTAACTATCATTTCCAGCACCCGCTCATCAATTCCTTCATAATGACCGCATAGAAAAACAATATCCTTTTCCTTTGCGAATTCTTCAGCCATACCCTGGTTAAAAACCTTTCCCTGAGGTGTCATGTAAAGAACTCTTGGAGCGTAGCCAATTTTTTCCACCACAGACTCGTAGCTTCTATATACAGGCCCCGGCTGCATAACCATTCCGGCACCGCCACCATATGGATAATCGTCTACCTGACCATATTTATTTCCTGCAAAATCTCTTATGTTAATTGCATTTACGCTAATAAGATTATTCTGAATTGCCCTTCCGGTAATACTTGTATTTACCCCCTGTTCAATCATTTCAGGAAACAATGTCAAAACGTGAAAATTCATTAATCTAATAATCCTTTCATTATATGAACTTTTATAACCTTGTTTTCAATATTTTTTTCCAACACACACTCATCTATGGCCGGAAGCAACACTTCTTTTCCTTCATGGGTTTTGACAACATATACGTCGTTTGCCCCTGTTTGCATTACATCCACTAACTCTCCGAAATCTTCCCCTTCATCAGTAATGATTTTACATCCTACCATATCTACTATAAAATATTCCCCTTCTTCAAGAGGTACTGCATTTTCCCTTGTTACAAGTAAGTCCATTCCTTTATAGGGAATAACCTGGTCTACGTTGTCAAATTGTTTAAAGCGCAAAATAACCATGTTTTTAAAATATTTTACCCCTGTAACCTGTAATTCCATATATCCTTTTTTTGTATCTAAAACTACATCCTTTAAGTAGTCAAATCTTCTTACGTCATCTGTTGTAGGATAAACTTTTACTTCACCATGAACACCATGGGTAGATGTTATAACTCCAACTCTTAAATATTTTTCCATCTTTTCCTCGCCTTGATATAATGCATGTATTTTTTTAAATCACCTATAGAAATAACAAGGCTGGAAATAATCTCCAGCCTTGTTGCACTTGCATTAAAGTAATACTTTATTCTGCTATTTCTACTTTAACTTTCTTGTCATATTTAGAAGATGCAGCCTTTACTACTGAACGAATAGCCTTTGCAATTCTTCCCTGCTTTCCAATTACCTTGCCCATATCATCTGAAGCAACATGTAACTGTATAACAATTTCCCTTTCATTTTCTGTCTGGGTTACTACAACTTCATCAGGAGAGTCAACAAGTGCTTTTGCAATTGTTTCTACCAATTCTTTCATGAATCTGCCCTCCGATTAATTATTTTTCAATTCCGGCCTGCTTTAAAAGCTTTCCAACTGTTTCTGTTGGCTGTGCTCCGTTAGCTAACCATTTCTTTGCAGCTTCTTCATTTACAGTAACTAAGCTTGGTTCCTGATTTGGATCATATGTTCCGATTTCTTCAACGAATCTTCCATCTCTAGGTGATCTTGAATCAGCAACAACTATTCTGTAAACAGGATTTCTCTTCTTTCCCATTCTCTTTAATCTAATTTTTACTGCCATTTTTTTACCTCCATAAATTTTATCTGATAATTAGTCAATTATATCTAAAAGCCAAAAGGCATTTTAAATCCACCTCGTTTTTTCCTGCCCCCCATCATTCCAGGCATATTCTTCATCATTTTTCTTGCCTGTTCAAACTGCTTAACCAGTTTGTTTACTTCACTAATGTCTACACCTGCTCCATTGGCAATACGTCTTTTTCTTGACGGATTAATCAGGTCAGGATTTCCTCTTTCTTCTTTAGTCATTGAAAAAATAATAGCTTCTATTTTTCCCAACTGTTTCTCATCAGGAAGCATGTCGTCCTTAATCTGACCGCCTACCCCGGGAATCATATTAATAAGTGATGACAAACCACCCATGTTCTTAATCTGTCCCATATATTCAAGATAATCATCAAATGTAAACTGTGCCTTTCTAAGCCTTTGTTCCATTTCTTTTGCCTTATCCTGATCTATAGCCTGTTCAGCCTTTTCAATAAGTGATAACACATCACCCATACCAAGGATTCTTGAAGCCATTCTGTCGGGATGAAACTGTTCTAAATCTGAAAGTTTCTCTCCCATACCTATATAAAGAATCGGCTTTCCGGTAACTGCCTTAATTGATAATGCCGCACCACCTCTTGTATCACCGTCTAACTTAGTAACGATAATACCGTCAATACCGATTTTTTCATTAAATTCCTTAGCTACATTTACAGCATCCTGTCCTGTCATGGCATCTACAACCAATACAGTCTGTGTAATATCAATATTGTCTCTTATTTCCACAAGTTCATTCATCATGTCCTCATCAACATGTAAACGTCCTGCCGTATCTAAAATAACTACATTATTGCCATTCTTTTTGGCATGTTCAATACTTGCCTTTGCAATATTAAGAGGCTTTTGTTTGTCTCCCATGGCAAATACAGGAACCTGCTGTTTCTCACCGTTAATTTTTAACTGGTCAATAGCTGCAGGACGGTAAACATCACAGGCAACTAACAGCGGTCTTTTACCTTTAGCCTTTAACTTGCCGGCTATCTTGGCAGTGGTTGTAGTTTTACCCGCACCCTGAAGACCCATCATCATAATAACCGTTATCTGGTTATCAGGAAGAAGCTTAAGCTCCGTAGTTTCAGAACCCATAAGTGCTGTCAGCTCTTCGTTAACAATCTTAATAACCATCTGTCCCGGTGTAAGAGAACTCATAACATCCTGTCCTACAGCTCTCTCCTGAACCTTTTTAATAAAGTCCTTTACTACCTTAAAGCTTACATCTGCTTCTAATAAAGCAATTTTTACTTCTTTTAAGGCAGCCTTTACATCATCTTCCGTGAGACGGCCTTTACTTCTTAAATTTTTAAATATATTCTGTAACTTATCGGATAAGCTTTCAAATGCCAAAGCCATACCTCCTAATAATTATCTAATATTTCCTGAGCTATCATTTTTATTTCAGAAATATTTTTCTGATTTATATCACTGTCTGCTAACTGACAGATTCTTCTCACATCTTCCTTAGTCTTGGAAAATCTCTCTACAAGGTGTAGCTTTTCCTCGTAACCGTTTAATATCCTGTCACAGCGTTTCACCATGTCGTGAACTCCCTGCCTTGAAATTCCCCTTTCCTGGGCAATCTCTCCAAGACTATAGTCATTTAATATAAAATCCTCATATATTTCCTTTTGATGTTCCGTAAGAAGTTCGCCATAAAAATCATATAACATAGAACTTTTATATACATCTTTCATCGTAAACATACCTTTCTATATGATTTGATTTTACCACCTAGAGTATAATACAGTAAAAAGCAAAAGGTGTCAAGTATTTTTTCTTGACACCTTTGTTTTTGTTTTATTTTATAAATTTGGAGCTTCTTCCTTTGGATTATAACCTGTTTTTTTCAAGGCTTCAAGAATCTGTTCCTTATGGTCATGTCCAAAGCATTCCAATGTAACCTTTAATTCAACAGCTGCATTTCTGTTTACTGAAACAAACTGATTATGCTCTAACTTAATTACATTACCTTGCTGCTTTGCAATTTCATTTGCCACCTTAACCAATTCGCCCGGCTTGTCAGGAAGCAATACGGAAACACTAAATACTCTTCCACGCTGGATTAATCCATGCTGAAGGGTAGATGACATTGTGATTATGTCCATGTTACCACCACTTATGATTGAAACAACCTTTTTGTCCTTAAATTTCAGATGTTTAAGAGCTGCTACCGTAAGAAGTCCCGAATTTTCAGCAACTAACTTATGATTTTCAACCATATCTAAAAATGCATCTATTAATTCTTCATCCTTAATTGTAATAATTTCATCAATATTTTTCTGGATATAAGGAAAGATAATCTCTCCCGGTGTTTTTACCGCAGTACCGTCAGCAATGGTATTGGCACTATCTAATGTAACAACATGTCCTGCTTCAAGACTTGCCTTCATACAGGCTGCATGTTCAGGTTCCACACCAATAACCTTAATTCTCGGATTAAGCATTTTAGCCAATGTGCTTACACCTGTTGCTAATCCGCCTCCTCCTATTGGAACCAAAATACAGTCAACTGTTGGAAGTTCTTTAAATATTTCCATGGCAATTGTTCCCTGACCTGTTGCCACATCCAAATCGTCAAATGGTGGAATAAATGTATATCCTTGCTTTGATGCAAGATTTAAAGCATATTTGCAGGCATCATCGTATACATCACCATATAAAACCACGTCTGCACCATAGTTTTTGGTTCTGTTCACTTTCATAAGTGGAGTTACCGTAGGCATTACAATGGTAGCCTTAGCTCCATATATTTTTGCTGCGTAAGCTACACCCTGGGCATGATTTCCTGCTGATGCAGTAATAAGACCCCTCTCTCTTTCTTCTTCAGAAAGAGTGCTGATTTTATAATACGCACCTCTTACCTTGTAAGCCCCTGTAAACTGCATGTTTTCAGGTTTAATATACACATGGTTACCTGTCTGTTCACTGAAATAATCACTGTAAATTAAGTTTGTATTAATAGTTACTTTTTTTACTATTTCACTAGCTTCCTCAAATTTTCTTAAAGTTAATTTTTTCTCCATAACAATACCTCTATCTGACTAAATTACTCCTGTACGTTAAATAATGCTTCCACAAAATCGTGTGCATCAAATTTCTGTAAATCATCAATCTGTTCTCCCACACCTATATATTTTACAGGTATGCCAAGTTCCGCCTGAATGGCAATGGCTATTCCACCCTTAGCAGTTCCATCCATTTTTGTAAGAATAACACCGGTAATGTCAGCACATTCCTTAAACTGCTTAGCCTGTACTAAGGCATTTTGTCCTGTTGTGGCATCAAGAACTATGAAGTTTTCCCTATGGCATCCACCATATTCTTTTTCAATGATTCTGTCTAACTTCTTTAATTCTTCCATAAGATTTTTCTTATTATGAAGTCTTCCTGCTGTATCGCACAAAAGAATATCTGCACCTTTATTTTTAGCTGATGATATGGCATCAAACAAGACAGAACCCGGATCCGAGCCTTCCTTTCCTGAAACAATGTCAACTCCTGCCCTGTCAGCCCATTCTTTTAACTGTTCTGCAGCAGCCGCCCTAAACGTATCAGCGGCAGCCAAAACTACCTTTTTGTTATTTTTCTTAAACTGACTTGCCAGTTTTCCAATGGAAGTGGTTTTTCCCACCCCGTTTACACCAATCATTAAAATTACGGAACGCTGATTTTCAAAATCGTATGCATTTTCCCCTATATCCATTTGCTCTTCTATGTTTTTTATAAGCAAATCCTTACATTCCATAGGCTCCTTAATTTTTAATTCTTTTACCTGTTCCTTTAATGTATCAAGAATTTCTTCTGTAGTATTCACTCCAATATCACTCATAATAAGAGTTTCCTCTAACTCTTCATAAAAGTCATCATCTATATTGGAAAATCCCGTAAAAATGGAATTTAATCCTGACACAATATTGTTTCTGGTTTTTGTAAGTCCTGAAACTAATTTTTCAAAAAACTTTCCTGCCATATTTAATACGCTTTTTGCGTCTCCTTTCTGTTATTTTGTTAAATCCTTCTCTAACAAATCTACAGATACTAATGCAGAAATACCCTTTTCCTGCATTGTTATACCATATAATCTGTCGGCTGAATTCATAGTTCCACGTCTGTGAGTTATAACAATAAACTGAGTATTTTTTGTAAGTTTATGTAAATACTCTGCAAACCTTACAACATTAGAGCCATCAAGAGCTGCTTCTATTTCATCTAAAAGACAAAACGGTGAAGGCTTCAGGTTCTGGATGGCAAACAACAGACTTATGGCTGTAAGTGCCTTTTCTCCACCTGATAACTGCATCATATTCTGGAGTTTCTTTCCAGGTGGCTGGGAAATAATATTAATTCCTGCCTCTAAAATATCCTCTGCTTCCGTCAGCTCAATTGTGCCTTTTCCACCACCGAACAACTCCTTAAATACTTTATCAAATTCAATCTTAATCTCCTCAAATTTCTCCTTGAACTGCTTTCTCATTCCCACTTCAAGTTCATCAATTATTTTAAGAAGATTTTCCTTAGCTTCCATAAGGTCGTCATGCTGGGTTTTCATAAACTGATAACGCTCATTTACTTCCTTAAACTCTTCAATGGCATTAATGTTTACATCACCTAATGATTTCATTTCTTTTCTTATGTTGGCTATATTATCTCTTATCTCTGATTTATCACTGTAATCAGGATTCTTCATTTCACAGGCTTTTCTGTATGTGATTTCATATTCATTCCACATATAAGCCTCTTTGTTTTCAGATTTTTCCTCTAATGCCTCTTTCTGGCTGCTTAGTCTGTAAACTTCTTTATCTAAAGCTGAAATTCTCTCTGAAAGCTGTTCACGTTTTTCAAAAAATTCCTTGTGTTCACGGCTTTGCTTATCCTTTTCATCTTTAGCCTTTTGAATTTCTTCCTTTAAGAGTTCAACCTGCTTACGGCTCTTCTCAGTTTCTTTAGTAAGATTATCAATAGCTTCTGTTCTGGCACTTATTTCATTGTTGTTTTCCTTAGAATTATTTTTAATATCTTCTATTTCCTGCTTAAAGCCTTCAATAACCTTACCTGCATTACTGATTTTCTCAACAATAAATTCGTGCTTTTGCTTATAGTTTGCAATTTCAATATTTATTTCTTCTAAAAGACCATTTTGCTGAGCCAATTCTTCTTTTAGAGAATTAAGTTTCTTTGTATTCTCTACAACTTCCTTTTCTAACAGGTTACTTCTGTCCTCTGTTCCCGTCAGTTCATCATTAAGAGATACACTGTTTTTATTGATGTCGCTTATCTGAACAGCAATATCATCGCTTTCACTGGTATAATCCTTATATTCCCTTGCTATGCTGTCCTTCTTATCTTTTGCCTGCTTTAAATTAATCTCAATGGTATTTTTAATAATAAGCTGTTCCTGTAAACCTGATGTAATTTTATTTACTTCCTCTGAAACAACACTTATTTCACCTCTGTTATCTGTTAAAGCCTTATCCAGACCTGTTTTTTCTTCTTTTAATATAACAAGCTTCTTTTGAATTTCGTCTATTTCACGTCTTCGTCCCAGAAGATTACTGTTGTTTTTAAAGGCACCACCGGAAATCGAACCACCTACATTTAGGTATTCACCTTCAAGGGTAACAATTCTAACAGTGTAACGGTATTTTCTCTCAATGGAAATGGCATGGTCAATGGTGTCCACCACCATAACTCTTCCAAGAAGGTATTTAGCTACCCCTTCGTATTCTTTCTTAATATCCACTAAGTCACTGGCAAGCCCCAACACTCCCTTTTCCTCTAATGCATCAGGAGCATTGAAATTAGTTTTGTTGCTCATACTGCTAAGAGGCAGGAAAGTGGCACGTCCATATTTGTTCTTTTTAAGATACTCAATGGTGTCCTTAGCCGTGGTTTCCGTATCAGTGACAATATTTTGAATATTTCCACCTAATGCTGTTTCTATAGCCACTTCATACTTTTTGTCAACCTTAATAATGTCTGCTACAACACCAATAATCCCTTTACGGCCTTCCTTTAATTCCATTACCTTCTTTATGCTGCTTCCATATCCCTCATAACGTTCGGTAATGTTCTTTAAAGTTTCAAGATTTGATTTTAATTTATGATACTTCTCATTGTTTTCCGACAATTCCTTTGAAAGTCTGCTGTTTTCCACTCTCAAATCTGCCAAATCATTGTTATATTTATTTAAAGTATCATTTATTTTCTTTATGTCACTTTTAACGTTTTCAAGCTGCTGTTCTAACTCCTTAATAACGTTGTCCTGACCATCTCTCTGACTTTTAAATTCAATAAGTTTCTGGTTAAGTTGTGATTTTCTTATGTTAATCTGCTCTAACAAGGTATCACATCTTTGTATTTTTGTTTTAATTAAAGCCTTGGCGTTAAGAAGTTCAATTATTTCTCCTTTGTCCTTCTCAATTTTTTCCTCTAATTCCTTTATTCCCTGACCTTTTTCCTCAATCTGTTCATTTATTTCAGTTTGGGAAGCAATGACTTCCTTTAACTTACCCTCATTTTCCGTCTTTTCCCTTTGTGCATTTTCTAATTCAATGCCCTGCTGTTTAATTTCCTCATTAACGGAATCTATTCTCTGATTAATGTAGGATTCGTTATTTTTTGCTGAATTAATCTGCTCCCTGATAACATTAATCTGTCCCTCGAACTTTTCAATATTCAATATAGTTTCATTAAATGAAGCCTTTTTGGTTTCAATTGTATTGTCAATTTCTTCAATAATTTTCTCAAGTTTAGTGTAATCCGCCTTGATTTTTTCAAACTCATCAGATGCCACCTGCATGTCGCCTGATGCGATTTTAATTTTTTCATCAAGCTGTGTTAATCTGTTTTTAATCTCATTGTATTCAATTAAAAACATGTTTACATCGTTTACTTTTAAATCATCTTTCAATAAAAGATATCTTTTAGCCTTTTCACATTGCTTTTCTAAAGGAACCACCTGTCTTTCCAGTTCCCCTAAAATATCTGAAACTCTTACAAGATTCTGGTTCTGGTCGTCAAGTTTTCTTAAAGCTTCATTTTTTCTTCTTTTAAACTTAACAATTCCTGCAGCTTCGTCGAAAAGTTCTCTTCTTTCCTCCGGCTTACCACTTAATATTTTGTCAATCTGTCCCTGACCTATAATGGAATAACCTTCTTTTCCAATACCTGTGTCATAAAACAACTCATTGATGTCTTTTAATCTCACCTGAGTTCCGTTTATCATATATTCGCTTTCACCGGAGCGGAATAATCTTCTTGAAACTGTAACTTCGTCGTAATCTATATTTAATTTATGATCTGAGTTATCAAATGTTATGGCAACATATGCATATCCCATAGGTTTACGGTTTTCTGTTCCTGCAAATATAACATCTTCCATTTTCGAGCTTCTAAGCTGTTTTGTTTTCTGCTCCCCTAATACCCATCTTACGGCATCTGCAACATTACTTTTTCCTGAACCGTTTGGCCCTACAATTCCTGTAATCCCATTGTGAAATTCAAAATTTATTTTATTTGCAAAAGACTTAAATCCGTGTATTTCAATGCTTTTTAAATACATGTTGTTCCCTCTTATCTAAATTTTTTCAAGGCACTGTACGCCGCCTGCTGTTCAGCCGCCTTTTTGGTATGACCCATGCCACTGCCAATTACTTTGTCATCAAGCATCGCAGCCACCTCATAGGTTTTATTATGATCAGGCCCAGTTTCACCTGTTATTTCATATGAAAGCTTACCAACCTTTGCAATATTAATTCTTTCCTGCAAAATTGTTTTACTGTCATAAAATAATCTTTTATTTTCAATATCATTTAAAGCAAATTTAATTATAAAATCTCTAGCATTATCTATTCCACCATCTAAAAATATGCTTCCTATAAGGGCTTCAAAGGCATCTGAAACAATGGAATTTCTCTTTCTTCCACCTGTTTCTTCCTCACCTTTTCCCAAATAAATAAATTCCTCAAGACCAATTTCCCTCGCATCATTTGCCAAAGTAGGTTCACACACAAGGCTTGCTCTTAGCTTCGTCATATTCCCTTCCGGCATATCCGGCATGGTTTTAAATAAAAACTCACTAGACACCAATTCTAAAACGGCATCACCTAAAAACTCAAGCCTCTCGTTGTCCTTTATTCCCTTACTTCTATGTTCGTTAGCAAAAGATGTATGGGTTAATGCGTTAAGCAGCAGGTCTTTATCCTTAAAAACATATTCTATTTTTGTTTCTAATAAGGCGTAATCACTATTCATATATATCCTCTTAAATTATTGCGTTTTTTAAGCCCTATTTCTAGGGCTTATTTTTCAAGTTCTTTCTTAATTTTTTCGTAAGCATCACCAACTGTAACTATTGACTGTGCTTCATCTGTAGGAACCTGAATACCGAATTCTTCTTCAATTCCCATTACTATTTCCAGCACATCTAATGAATCTGCTCCTAAATCATCAACAAATTTACTGTCAGCTGTTATTGTTGCAGGGTCTAAATCTAAAACATCAGCCACTGCCTTTATTAATCTTTCTAATTCCATTATACTCTCCTTTTCAATCTATTTATTTTCTAAATTTAATTTCTCTTTAAATTTATTATTTAAATCCATTTCTTTAAATGTTCCACATTGCAGAATTGAATTTTTGATTTCTATTGCTTTTGAACTTCCATGAGTTTTTACTAAGAGTCCTTTAAGACCTAAAAGAGGTGCTCCGCCGTATTCCTCAATGGAAAATGATTTAAGTGTCTTCTTCAAATCTTTCTTAATAAGAAGAGCTCCTATTTTTGTTTTAAGACTTGCCATTAAGGTTCCTTTAATCTTGCTTAAAAGTACCGATGCCACGCCTTCATACAATTTCAAAATACAGTTTCCCACAAAAGCATCGCAGACAATTACATCTGCTTTTCCTTCAGGAATATCCCTGGCTTCAATATTTCCCACAAAATTAATATCCTTAATTTCCTTTAAAAGAGGGTATGTTTCCTTAACTAAGGCATTCCCCTTTTCCTCTTCAGCACCAATATTAACAATGGCAACTTTAGGATTCTTAATACCTACAATATTTTCCATGTACACGGAACCCATCTTGGCAAACTGAACTAAATGAGATGGTCTCGCATCAACATTCGCCCCACAATCTATAAGAAGTGAAACACCCTTCTTTGTAGGAATAAGTGGTGCAAGAGGTGGTCTTTCTACCCCTTTTAATCTTCCAATAATAACATGTCCGCCTACAAGGTTAGCTCCTGTACTTCCGGCAGATACCATGGCATCTGCTTCACCGTTTTTAACCATGTACATACATTTTACAAGGGATGAATCCTTCTTGCTTCTAATAGCAGCAACAGGTGGTTCCCCTGTTTCAATAACTTCAGTTGCATTTATAATTTCCAAAAGATTACTGTCGTAATCGTACTTTGTAAGTTCTTTTTCAATATCTTCTTTTCTGCCTACAAGTTTTATATTAATGTTTTTATTTTCATTAGCTGCTAAAACAGCACCTTTAACAATCTCTCCCGGAGCATTGTCTCCACCCATACAATCTAAGGCTACAATAGCTTTCGACATTCCAAATCCTCCTTTTTTGCATAAGGATAATATACTAAAAATACGTTATAAAATCAAGAAAAAGTGGCTGTCGCTTTAGCAATCATTTCAATGATTAAAGCAACAGCCACTTTTTTATAATTAGTCAACTGAAACAATTTCTTTTTTGTTATAGCTTCCACAAGCCTTGCATACTCTGTGTGGCATCATTAATGCTCCACATTTACTGCACTTTACAAGGTTTGGAGCTGACATCTTCCAGTTAGCTCTTCTCTTATCTCTTCTTCCTTTAGAAGATTTGTTCTTTGGACAGATAGACATGGTTTACACCTCCTTAAACTGATTAAAAACATCTAAAATTTTCGACATTCCCGTACCTGGTTCTGCGTTATCGCACTTACAGGATCCCATATTGAGATTAGCGCCGCATCTATTGCAAATTCCTTTGCAGTCTTCTTTGCATAGGACTTTCATAGGTAAACTAACCAGAATCTCGTTATAAACAAATACATCAGAATCAAATTTTGTACCTTCAAGATAAACTTCTTCATCTAACTCAGCAATCTTTTCTTCTGAAGATTTATTCATATCTAAATCTTTGAAATAATCAATATTAATCTCATACGGTACAGGCTCTAAACACTTGTCACACGGAATAATCAATGTAACCTTCCCAACGCATTTAAAATCAATATGCTTCTTACCCTTATTTCTAAAAGACAACTTAATATCACTGTCAGAAATAGGATAACGGCTCTTTTTAGTTTTAAATTCCTTCGCTTCAAGCTCTACCGGGTAATTTCTTACCCCGTCTTCTTCCTGTAGTAAATCGTATAAATCAATTAACATAATATTCCTTCTTCAAAGCACCTTATAAATTATACATATCAGCCATAGGTTTGTCAAATACTTTTTTTATTTTTTCAATTTGCTGCTTAAGCTAAAACTTCTACCGTCTCCCTTGCAATTGCAAGTTCCTCATTGGTTGGTATAACATAAACCTTAACCTTTGACTCTTTAGTGGAAATCATTACTTCCTCTCCACGTTTTGAGTTTGCCTCATCATCTATTTCAATTCCAAGATATTTTAAATGACTGCACACATCTTTTCTTACATGACCATTGTTTTCTCCAACGCCGGCTGTAAAAGCAATTACATCTACACCATTCATTACTGCAACATAGGCACCGATAAATTTTACAACAGTATGTACGTAAGCATCAAATGCTGATTTTGCATTTTCATTTCCTTCACTTATTGCCTTTTCTATATCTCTAAAGTCGCTAGACACTCCTGAAAGTCCTGCAACTCCGGACTTTTTATTTAATATTTCAGTTATTTCTGAAATATTCTTTCCTGTATGATTTGCAATAACTTCTAAAATTCCCGGGTCAATATCTCCTGAACGGGTTCCCATTATAACTCCTGCTAAAGGTGTAAGCCCCATACTTGTGTCCACTGATTTTCCACCGTCAACTGCGCATATGCTGGCACCGTTTCCTAAATGACAAACAATTGTTTTTAATTCATTATAAGGCTTGCCGCAAATAGCAGCTGCTCTCTTTGACACAAAGCTATGGGAAGTTCCATGGAATCCATATCTTCTTATTTTATAGTCATCATAGTATTCTCTAGGAAGAGCATATAAATACGCTTCCTCGGGCATTGTCTGATGAAAAGCTGTATCAAACACAACCACATTTGGTGTATCCTTCATTATTTTCATACATGCCTTTATTCCAATAATATTTGCCGGGTTATGAAGAGGTGCTAAATTATTACACTTTTCAATTTTTTCAAGTACATCTTCAGTAACTAAAGCTGACTTTGAAAAATACTCTCCACCGTGTACCACTCTGTGTCCTACTGCTCCAACTTCACTCATATCCTTTATAACTCCTGTGTTTTCTGCCGTAAGGGCAGAAATAACAGCTGTTATGGCCTCATTATGAGTTGGCATATCTATTTCTTTTGTGTTTTTTTCACAATTAACACTTTCATATGTAATAGCACTGCCGCTAATTCCTATTCTTTCACAAAGTCCCTTTGCCAATACCTTTTCATTATCTGAATTAATTAACTGAAACTTAAGTGATGAACTTCCACAATTAATAACTAAAACTTCCATTTCAAACTCCTGTTTTCTTCTAATCACATCTTATTGCCCCTACTTTCCGTTGGTGGCATTTCATTGGGAACCTATTTATAAATGAGTTTTTCTCATTTAATCTATTTGTGCCTGTACTGCTGTAATTGCCACAACACCAACTATATCCTTAGCACTACATCCTCTTGACAAATCGTTAATCGGTCTTGCAATTCCCTGACAAAGAGGACCATATGCCTCAGCCTGTCCAAGTCTCTGCAAAAGCTTATATCCAATATTTCCTGCATCTAAATCAGGGAATATAAGAACATTGGCTCTTCCCGCTACCGGGCTTCCCGGTGCCTTAAATTCTGCTATTTCAGGAACTAAAGCAGCATCTGTCTGCAATTCTCCGTCAATAAGATACTGTGGATATTCCTTGTTGGCTATTTTAGTAGCCTCAACTACTTTATCCACATCAGGATGAGCTGCACTGCCGTGGGTAGAATGGGATAACATGGCAACTCTTGCCTTCTCCCCAACTAAGTACTCAAAAGACTCTGCACTACTTGCAGCTATATCTGCTAACTGTTCCGGATTAGGATTCTGATTCAGTCCACAGTCTCCCATTACGAATACACCATTAGCTCCCATATCCTTATTAGGCACACATATTACAAAAAATGCTGAAACCAATTTACTACCTGGCTTTGTCTTTATAATCTGTAAAGACGGTCTAAGGGTATTAGCTGATGAATGGCATGCTCCTGATACAACTCCGTCTGCATCTCCAGCCTTTAACATCATACATGCAAAATACATATAGTCACTGACTAAAATGGCATATGCCTGTTCTTTAGTCATCCCCTTAGCCTTTCTTAGCTGGTAGAACTGTTCAGCATAATCCTGTATCTTTTCGTATTTTCTCGGGTTAATTATTGTAACGCCTTCAGTGTCATAATCTTTTCCATACTTTGCCACCTCTTCCTCTGAGGCTAACAGAATAATATCTGCAAAATCCTCCTTAACAATCTGTTCTGCAGCTTCATATGTACGTCTGTCCATTCCTTCCGGCAAAACAATTGTCTTTCTGTCATGTCTGGCTTTTTCCTTTAACTGCTCAATAAAACCCATATTCATCTTCTCCTTGTTTCTCATATATTCTTCAATCACACAAATAATTATAATATACCTTTTTTGAAGAAACAACAACTATTTATTTTACAATACATATAACAATTTGTGCCTTAATTAATTGATAGAATAGTGCAATAATGATACAATAATCCGGTATACTATATTTAGAAGGATATTTTAGGAGATTTCAATGAAAACAGCAGGTATAATCGCAGAATTTAACCCTTTTCACAACGGTCATAAATATTTAATTGACACGGTGCGTCAAAAAACAGGAGCTGAGAATATTGTAATTTTATGTAGCGGAAATTTTGTTCAAAGGGGACTTCCTGCTATTTTTGACAAATCTCTTCGCAGTAAAACTGCAATAGAAAACGGTGCCGACGTGGTTTTTGAGCTTCCGGTATGTTATTCTACAGCCTCTGCTGAAACTTTTGCCACATCATCAGTAAGTTTCTTTAACAAACTCAACTCCATAGATTACTTATGCTTTGGATGTGAAACGGAAAATACAAAGCTTTTAGAAGAAATTGCCCATGTATTAGCAGATGAACCAACAGAATACAGAGATTCATTGTTAGAAAATCTCAAATCAGGAATGACCTTCCCAAAAGCCCGTGGGATTTCATTAAAAAAATATATGCTTTCAAAAAATCCCGCCATTATTCAGGAGGATTTTGATAATATCATTTCATCTTCTAATAATATTTTAGCAATTGAATACTTAAAAGCATTATATAAAACATCATCAAAAATTAAGGCTTTTTTCATTAAAAGACAGGGAGCCGGTTACAATGACACTAACATAAACATGGAATTTGCTTCTGCTTCAGGAATAAGAAATGCCTTGTCAGACAACCATACTCCTGACC
Source organism: Eubacterium sp. AF16-48 (assembly GCF_003479405.1). Lineage (GTDB taxonomy): Bacteria > Bacillota > Clostridia > Lachnospirales > Lachnospiraceae > Eubacterium_G > Eubacterium_G segne. The sequence goes on from NZ_QUHB01000001.1 coordinate 382,166, forward strand.
TAAGTTCTGTGATACCGGCAAACTCCCTTTCCCTTTATTCAAAGGCTGAACCTATTTTTCTTAAACATTTTTCAGAAATTTTAGGATATATTCTTTTACAGGAAAGTGATTTTACAAAATATAGTGATGTTTCAGATTTTTTAAGTAACAGAATTAATAATTTAAAAGGAAATTATACCGGCTATGAGGACTTTATATCTATGCTTCAGTCCAAAAACTATACCTATGCCGGCATTTCCAGATGTCTTTGTCACATACTTTTAGGTATTACCAAAGCTGATATGGATTATTTTAAAGATAATGATTACCTTAAGTTTGGAAGGCTCCTTGCCTTTAGAAAAGATTCCGGGGTTTTATCTGCAATAAAAAACAACAGTAACATAAATTTAATAAGTAAATTTTCCGATTATTACAGCGTATGTGATGATTTTGACAGAAAAATCCTGGATATAAATATCAAGGCAGATTCTATATATAGAATGGTTTATGCAAATAAATACAAAAAGGAACTGTCTACGGAATTTAACCGTAAAATAATTATTCAATGACCCTTATAGATAACAATCTAAAAAGACTACCTGCCACACATATGGTAATTGTGGTAAGTAGTCTTTTTTGTTATTAGTTCTTAAAACTATGTATAGGTGCAGGAATTCTTCCTGTTCTGTTTACAAAATTGTCACAGGCAAAGTTGTTTACAGGCATTATCGGTGCATAACCTAAAAGTCCACCAAATTCAACCTCATCTCCCACCTGTTTTCCAACAACAGGGATAATTCTAACAGCTGTAGTCTTCTGATTAACCATGCCAATAGCTGATTCGTCAGCAATTATTCCGGCAATAGTTGTAGCCTTTGTATCTCCCGGTATTGCAATCATGTCAAGACCAACTGAGCATACACAAGTCATCGCTTCAAGCTTCTCTATTGTAAGAGCTCCTTCTTTTACTGCATCTATCATTCCCTGATCTTCACTTACAGGAATAAACGCACCACTTAATCCACCTACATATGACGAAGCCATTACACCACCTTTTTTAACCTGGTCATTAAGCATGGCAAGGGCAGCTGTAGTTCCCGGAGCACCGGCTCTTTCTAAGCCTATTTCCTCTAAAATATCTGCAACACTGTCTCCAATGGCAGGTGTAGGTGCTAAAGACAAATCGATTATTCCGAAAGGAACATTAAGTCTCTCAGATGCTTCCTTAGCTACTAACTGACCTACTCTTGTTATTTTAAATGCTGTTTTCTTTATTGTGTCACAAAGAACTTCAAAGTTCTCTCCACGAACTTTCTTTAATGCGTGTCTTACAACGCCGGGACCGGATACACCAACATTGATAATTGCGTCGGCTTCCGTAACACCGTGGAATGCTCCTGCCATAAAAGGATTATCATCAGGTGCATTGCAAAATACAACTAACTTGGCACATCCTAAAGAGTCCTGTTCTTTAGTTGCCTGAGCTGTTTCTAACACTATTTCTCCCATAAGACGTACTGCATCCATATTAATACCGGTCTTAGTAGAGCCTACATTTACTGAACTGCAGACTCTTTCAGTACATGCTAAAGCCTGAGGAATTGACTTTATAAGATTTTCTTCTGCCGTAGTCATTCCCTTACTTACTAAAGCTGAATAGCCTCCTAAGAAATTAACTCCAACCTCTTTTGCTACCTTATCTAAGGTTTTGGCAATAGTTACAAAATCCTCCGGTGTCTTGCAGGCACTAGCTCCCACAATACCTATAGGTGTAACGGAAATTCTCTTATTTACAATAGGAATACCATATTCCTTTGAAATATCCTCCCCTGTCTGAACAAGGTCTTTTGCCAGTCTCTTTATTTTATTATAAATATTATTGTTAAGTATGTCTAAATCACTGCTTATACAGTCCATCAGACTAATTCCCAATGTAATTGTTCTAACATCAAGATTATAGTTGTCTATCATCTTGTTTGTTTCTATTACTTCAAATCTGTTTATCATCTAAAGCCTCCGTTTTTTAAATTCTATGCATGCTGTTAAAAATATCTTCGTGCTGCATCTTTATTGCAACTCCGATTTCTTCTCCGATTTTATCCAAATCATCTGCCATTTCATGTACCGGCTTTGATGCATTATTACAATCAACAATCATCATCATGTTAAAATACTCCTGCACGATAGTCTGTGAAATGTCAAGAATATTTACATTGTTTTCTGCAAGATATGAACAAACTCCTGCAATAATTCCTACTGTGTCTTTTCCAACAACTGTTATAATTGTCTTCTTCATAAAATCCTCCTACATAAGTAAAATATATTTATATAATAATCTGGGATGAAGGCCTTGTGCCACTGGCAACTTTCAGGTCTATATCATCTGCACAAAACTTATTATTTCCAAAATTTATTTCATTTCTCACTGCCTCAAATGCCAAAGCCGGATAATTATTTTCCTGACTTAAATGTCCCAACATAATATGCTGTAACCTGTCACTTATTATATTATTAATAAGATTTCCGCATGCCTCGTTAGACAAATGTCCCTTATTTCCCCATATACGCTGCTTTAAATAATATGGATAAGGCCCTGTCTGTAACATATTAATATCATGATTTGCTTCCAGCAAAATAGCATCTAAATCCTGTAAATTATTTATTAAAGGCTCGCTACTTTCCCCTAAGTCAGTAACAACGGCACAAACTTTGTTGTCCCCTGATGTATTGCTCATAAATTTGTAGCAAACAGGATCCGCTGCATCATGACTGATTTTCATTGGCATAATCTGCATATCCCCTATAACCAAATCCTTCATAGGAGATATAACATTAAATAAATCTGTATCTACCTGCCCTATGGATGATTCATTCAATATATAATCAATAGTCTTCTCTGTGGCATATACAGGCTTTTGGTACTTTCTAAGGAACACTCCCAACCCCTTTATGTGGTCGCTATGTTCATGGGTTATAAGTATTCCATCCACATCATCTGCCGTCTTATCAAAAAACTCCAGACCTTCTTCTGTTTTTTTTCTGCTAATTCCCACGTCAACCATTAATGTTGTATTTTCATTATCAACAACAATACAATTGCCTTTACTTCCACTTGAAATAGACGATATTTTCATATGTACACCTCTAAACTTCCTTGTACATTTTATTGTATTTTTCAATTAATTTCAACCTATATTGTTGTAATAATATAAATTTGCCAAAATATTATAAATAAAAAAGGCATTTATGAAAAAAATTATTAAAACCATCCTATGTGTTTTTGCCATAGTATTAACTGTTACATTTCCTGCTTTAATATCAAAAAGTGTAAAGGATGGCATTGCCTTGTGTCTATACACTCTTGTTCCTGCACTGCTTCCTTTTATGCTAATAGTAAATATAATGCAAAAACATGATTTGTGTTCCCAGATAAGTTATATTTTAAAGCCAATATTAAAGATTTTCTTTAAAATATCTGATAACGGGTGTTTTGCCGTAATTATCGGCTTTATTTGCGGATATCCCATGGGAGCTAAAACCATATCAGATTTATATATTCATAAAAAAATATCTTTTTCCGAAGCTGCATATTTAGTAACTTTTTGTAACAATTGTAGTTTGTCTTTTTTGCTTAATTATATATTTCTAAATTATCTGCAAAATTCTTTTATAAAAAATACTGCATTTATTAATCCAGCATTGTTATGTGTCATTCTTGTATATTGCCCTGCCTTTATTGTAGGAACAGCCAACCGTTTTTTATTAAAACCTGACATTACAGTTAATAATTCAAAAGCTATGCCCTTTACCGGCAACCCAATACTTTTATCTGTTAAATCCTTAACAACCCTGTCGGTTTATGTTATTTGTTTCAATATTATGTCCCGGTTGCTTTTGACTCTTCCCATAAATGCCACGTTTAAATCAATTCTTTGCGGCGTAAGTGAAATAACGTCAGGAACTGCTATTATATTTGAAAACATAAGTGGAAACACTGTTCTTTGTACATACCTTATACTTTTGTTTACTGTTTTTGGTGGCATTTCCATTACAATGCAATCTTTAAGTCAGATTTGTCATTCAAAATTAAAGGTATATTATTTAGTGGGCAAATTAGAATCATCTGTTGTTTTTACATTATTATTTTTTATTTTATATCTTGTAAAAAACTAATAAAAACATTTCATTTAAAAAAACAGGACTAATCAGTACATAATACCGGTAGTCCTGTTTTTTATTAAACAGTATGAATTTTAATTATTTATCTCATGTTTTTCTTCAAAGTACTGCCCCGTATCTCCAAAATATGTATACATTACAACTGCACTTATTCTATTACCTGAATATATATCGCTCCCCTTCAATTGTCCCTTTGTTTTCGTCCAATATGTTTATGTATAAAATATACTCCTGTAGATATCCGTCTTTATAAATACACTTAGAGACATCTTCTACTTCGTTTTCCCCTCCCCCATAACCAAATTTTACCGTATGCATTTCATTACTTGTGTAAAAAATAAACTCCCTGCAGGGAAAGATTTCTTCACCCCTTTCTTCCACCATTTTTTTTATACTTTCATAGCTTTCATCTTTACTATCAGCTCTTATCAGTAAGTCATTATCATCAAAAAAGTTCGTGTATCCAACTTTTGCTTCTTTTCTAACACGTTTTCCCCTACTTACATTTCCACATATCATATCAACGGTTTTACTTGGACAATACGCTCCCGTATGAAGCATGTTTCCCCCTTTCCAGTATTCTTTTCTCTTACACTTCATGTCAGTTTCATTAATTAACTCTTCGTACTTATCTTCATATTTTTTTCTAATGTCCTCTAATTCATATATAACACCATCCAATTCCTTTTTTCTCATATAAAATTTCTCCTTTAATAAGGTGCTGCACTGCTATATGTAGTTTCCTGTTGGATTTTTCCGTGAAAAACATTCCTGTTTCAATTAAGCTGTTATTTTATAACCGAATTGTTTTTTCATATTTAACCACATATTTTATAGCTATGTCCCTAATCCATTTTCTGGGATGATCTGTATATTTTTGCATTATTTCATACACTTCACTTTTCCTATAGTTACTTAGTGCCCATATTACGTGTCCTTCTATTTCCTCATCTTCTAATATCTACATTACTTCTCTAATTATCATGTATATAATATAATGTATGACTCTCTAAATCATACAAACCGACGTCATAGCCACCTCCTTCCTCTTTCCTATAGTAATAATCCCCCTCAGTTATACATGAACTATCAAAATCATATTTATCTGGTTCACTCATAAATTCCGATTGAAAATTATTAAAATATTGCTTAATAACCTTAACGTAATCTTTAGACACTACTGTATAATATGAATTTTCTGAAAAAGTTACATCAAAAGATTTATCATAATAGTATTTACAATAATCTGTGTATTTCTTAAAACCATCATCAAAATACTCATCGCAAGACTTATATCCATCTAAAATAAACTCTTTTGTATTATTTCCACATCCTGTTATTACCATAGCCACACTAATTCCAATTATTATAATTCCATTTGCTTTCATCATATTTACACCGCCTCTCTTAGAATCTAAAATGTAGTTTTATAATTCAATCCCCAACGAAATGGTTTCAACTGTCCTGAATCTTGCATATATTTACCTATATTATTTGCTAATCCCGCAAAACTAAACCATGATCTCGTCTCCGTAAAATCATATATATCACCTATAGATATGACCAAATTCCATTTATGCCCGTCATACATTCTTGCATTAACAAACACTCTAATATGTTGAACAGAATAATATAAATCTCTATTTTCTGTAAACTCAAATGCAAAATTAAATACTTTCTGTCCATCTATTCTTTTTTTGCACTTATCAAGTTCTTTTTTTACCGCCCTACTTAACTGAATATCACTTTTAATTTTATTTGTAAGCTTTTGTAATTTGTTACTAGGCATTTTTTTACCCCCACCATATAAAGCGTGATGAAACATCATCTTTGCAACAAGATATCCCTTTGCGGTGAGAAAAACGTTTGCAGCTTGCCACACATGTCTCTTAAACGTCTTTGTGACTTTTATCGGATAAGTAATTAAATTACCAGTTTCATCATTCCCTATAATTGGATTACCTTCACAATACATATATAAATTATAACTCCATCTATTTTCATTTGCGCCAATATATTTTACATCATCAGCATTAATAAATCTTCCCACTTCAGCATCATAGTACCTACTTTGAAGGTAATAAAATCCACTCTCGTTATCAAAATAATATCCTCTGTATGTAATATGATTCAATGCATATGGTATCTCATTTTTCTCATAACAAACTGTATCTACCACATTTCCCCATGCATCATACGCATAGCTTGCAATCTTTGCACCTGTTGAATCAATCAGTCCTATGACATCCCCTTGCATATTTTTTTCATAATAAATGCTTTTCCTGTTAAGTTCCTGATTCATTTCACTTATTTCATTATACTCAAAACCTGCGATGTCTCCATTACCATCATAATAATACCAAATATCATATTTTCTTCCCGATAACTTGTATGTAACAGTTTCTCTTATGAGTTTTTTTTCATCCCATTCATAATCAGTAGATGTTATATTTGTTTCTTTATGAGTTCTAAGTCCATTTTGATTGTATTCATAAGTTACGTCCGAATCATCACTCAATATTATTTTTGAAAGTTCTCTGCCTCTTATCCATTCAAATTTCTTCCCGTCATGGTATTTAACAGGATTTCCAACACTATCATATGTTATCTTCTGATTTCCATATTTCGTCAACTGATCAGCCCAATCACCATTTTCATAACTATATTTTATGTCCTGTATATTTGTAAGACTCCCATCCGAATTTATTTTTTTTAGATGCTTTGCCACAACATTTCCAGTACTTGTATATCCGTAAACACATCCCGTGCTATTAACATAATCCAACTCCTTTACTAATCGCCCATGTACATCATAAGCATATTCATAAATTCTGTTTCCATCAAGTTTAATTTCCGTTATATTTCCCGACAAATCATAAATATATTCATATTTTTTGTTTTCACCATATGCATTTATATTATATGATATCTTTGTATCAGACATTTCGTCCTGATAACTATTCAATAGATACTTTTTGCACAATTGCGAATATATCTCATAACTTATCTTTTTATTCTCGTCAGAAGACGTTACCACAATATTATCACCATTATACAAGGTGTCTGTTGTTACGGTTTTATCTTCGTCCGACATATCTGTTTTCTGAGATTCTTGATATGTCACCTTGCTTCCCTGATTCTTTTCAAATGTATAAGATATATTTTTATCTGTTATGTTTCCATCTACATTTTGACTATTTTTTACTTCCTTCATAAATCCATCATTCCTTGCTACGGTGATGTTGTCGTCTGAATATACATAATCATAACTTATTTTCTCTTTACGCGTACAATCTATAAATTTAAGTATTCTCCCTTCATTGTCATATTCTGTAACATATGAACATTGTGTATCATCACAATAATATATTTCAGATTTTTTTGTATATGAATTTCCATTTTCATCAATAGATTTTGTAGTCACCGTTCTTATTTTCTGACCATTTCCATATGAAGTAATTTGTTCTAAAATATTACTATTTTCTGTTATGTTACTTTCATAATTGACTAATTCAACGTCTCCAACTTTCAAGGTTTTCATATCACCATTTTTGTATGACATTGTATATTCTGTCTTCTGATCACATATATAGGTCACATTGCCATCACTGTCATATGTGTATGTTATGCATATGGTATGATTAATATCATTCTGATTTTCCTCTACAATTGCAGTGTTGTTTCCATTCTCATCATAGAAATATTTTATAACTTTATTTAATGTAACATCTCCATAATCTGTTGTTATTTTCTTTGTATCTCCACGATAAATATTTACTATATATGTTACTTTAACACCGTCTTCCATTTCGGAATACTCATAATCGTATAATCCCTTATGTACCTGAGCCGAATATGCACCAAGCCTATCTGTTCCCTTATTCTGTGGATTGTCAGTTTTCCTAGGATTAACTGTACCAAAATCATCAGGATCATACACTTCATCAAAATCTGAATCAACAAGCCATGGATCCGTTCCTTCCCTGTACTCTCTTACATCTGACCAACCATCTCCATCACTGTCTTTTCCATCTTCATTCTTTACTGCCGGGTCCGTTCCAAGAGTAAAAACCTCATATCCGTCAGGCAATCCATCTCCGTCACTATCCTGAACGTACTTTGGTTCCGTTTCCGTACTATCCTCTGTCTCAGTATTCCATTTTGTCTTAAAATCCCATATTTCGTATCCGTCTTCCAGACCGTCCCCATCAGTATCTCTTGTCACGGCACTATATGTCCCTGCCTCATCCTGATTTTCTTCACCTGTTTCACTGTTAATACTATAAGAAAGTATGTTACTTAAATATTTTCCGTCTTTTCTTATTGCAACTAATCTTACATCCATATCCGTGGTATCACTGTCTATGTCTAAAGAATACTCCAAATCACTGGTTCTTGCAACCATTTTAAAATCCCCATCATTTTTTCTGGTCGCAATCATGTATTCCTCTACTTCTTTACCTGAGCCATCACCGTAATCTTCCCAGTTCAGATCTATTTTTCCTGTATCTTCCTGATATTCTCCCGTAATATTAAAATCCCCATAATACTTTCCATTCATATCTATAGGGTCAAAGTAATCCACTACAAACATAGGTGCTTTATTCGTAGCTGTTCCACATATCCTCATATATGACATGTTCTCTTCCGTCCCGGTACATAGTGCAATTCCATATGTTTCGGGAATCTCACCAAACGCTATCTTTTCCACCCATTTCTTTACGTCCAGATTGTATTTTTCCCCTGCTCAAATCCTGTCTGACTTGATATAAGTTCATCAGAATTGGACGGTTTTGTGTTCCATGTTACCTGAGAAATATCCCAGTTTTCTTCAACCGGATATATATTTATTACCGGATTTCCAACCACTTCCTTTATATCAACGTTCAAAACAGCCAGACTTATAAACTTGTTCTTCAGCCTTTCTTCAAGTCCCCTCCATTTCATAATTGCCTGACCATAAAATCCTTCTGATATTTTTCCAACCAGCATTTCATTACCGCCATCTATAACATAATTCGCCGGATAACCACTGGTTGGATTACTTGCATCAACGGTATCCTTACTCGTCCAGTACATTGTAGGGTCAAGAGTTACCGGATATTTTGTATCTTTTGAATTCAAAAATTTCTCATCCAATGCTTCGGTAACTGTCCATGTATCACCGTTATTTTTTATATCATATTTTATGTTAAAGCTGTAATTAATTCCGGTACTGTCACACAGGTATGGTGATGAAATATATGCCTTCTTTTTACCCTTTTCATCATATATTCCGATGACATTGGTTTTCTCATCCAGTTCCATGTACATACCATTAAGCACATATTCATAAGTAATCGTATTTTCTGCAGGTCTACTGTTAAAAATGACATTTTCCTTAACACCATTATTTAGTGATATGTACTGTGTTTTGCTATCCTCTCCGGTATATATAACTTCGTAGTCTCCATCACTTTTCTTTGGCATTTCACCTTTTTCCGTTTTCTGCGAAAATGCAATTTCATATTTATCTTTTTTCATAATAATTGGGGTATCTTTGCCGAGTTCTTCCGGAAAATACTGTTTTGAGTTTCCCTCAGTATTCACCATTTTATATTGGGCAATGGCTTTATTGCTTTCCACAACATCAGTCTTTTCAAGTTCCTTAAGATCTTTATTTTCTATTTCTTTTAAAGAGCTGTCATAGTCCTTCCACTTACCATTTTCCTTATAACGTATATCGTCTCCATACCATTCCAGTTTTTTGCTTCCATTGCTCATAAGATATGTGTTTGAGTTTTTGGTTCTTTCGTCTTTTAGTTCCTTTACGACCTTTACCTCATAACTTATCCTCCACTTTTGTTTACTACTTCAATTTCTCCCTATAATTGAAATTACATTAACGTTACTGTTTTTTCTTTTCATTCTCCCATTTTTAAGTATTCCGTTTATAGCCTTTATTTATCTACATTTTATTGTTGGGATTTTAATGTTGCAATAGGTTATGCGTAAACGTATCCGTTTTTTGCGCAAGTGAAGTTTTTTAAATTAATTTTTCATCTCATTAAACTTATCAAATTTCCAATATCATAATTTTATGAATCATCTCTACTGTATATAAGCTTATCTAAGCCAATCTGTTCAATAATATCTACATAGTTTTTAAAATCTATACGTAAAAAGAAAGACCTTAGATAAACTAAGATCTTTCCACCATTCAGTACAATTTAGTGTTATGAAAATTATAATAAATCTACAGTTAAATCATCATCTGAATCATCACTTGCAGTATCTTCATCTTCCTGACCACTTAATTCTTTTCTGCTTTCAACAACAACATTAAGTGAGCTGTTAAGTGAAGTCATCATAGTGCTTTGTGCACTTTCAAAACTATTCATACCAGTTGTAAGAATGCTCTGAACATTTGATAAAATATCATCTGTATACTGCATTGCTCTTGTTCTTAAATCGTTTGCTTCATTTGTAGCTGAATCTAAGATTCCCTGAGCTTCAGTTTGTGCCTGTTCAATAATCTGATTAGCTTCGTTGTATGCCTTCTGCATAATTTCATGTTCACTTACTAACTGATTAATATGTGCTGTTGCTTCAGCAATCATAGCCTCTGATCTTTCTTTAGCATCATTTAAAATAGCATCCTTGTTAGCAATAATCTTCTGATATTTCTTAATTTCATCAGGTGTTCTTAATCTTAATTCTGCTAACAATTCATCAATATCGTCTTTGTTGACAATAATTTTTGATGTTGATAATGGCTGAAATTTACAATTATCAATATATTCTTCTATCTCTGTAATAATCTGCTCAATCTTACTCATATCGCTTCTCCTTTATCTCTTAATCTTATCATAAACTTTATTTACAACTGTTTCGGGAACAAGTTTGCTAATGTCAGCGCCATAATATGCCGCTTCCTTCACTGTACTTGAGCTTAAATAAGCATACTCTAAACTGGTTGTAAAAAAGATTGTATCAATCTCATTGTTTAATACTGTGTTTGTCTGTGCCATCTGAAGTTCATATTCAAAATCAGTAACAGCCCTAAGACCTCTTACTATAACCTTGGCATTCACTTCCTTTGCGAAATCCACCAAAAGACCCTCAAAAGACATCACTTTAACGTTTGGCAAATCCTTAACAACTTCTTCTAGCATTTTAACACGATTTTCTACTGAAAACAACGGAGATTTAGAATTATTATTTAAAACACTGACGATTAATTCGTCCACAACTTTTGAAGCTCTCTTAATTATATCTAAGTGACCCATAGTTACGGGATCAAAACTTCCCGGATATATCGCTCTAGTCATCCTTTCACTCCATAATCTTAAAAAAAACATGCTTGTTTGTCTTATACTTCTTTTCTTTCGTAATCTCAAATCCTAATTCTTCTGCGTAAGACATATCTGTATCTAGAGAGGCCTCCACAATGATTAAAGAATTTTTATTTATTAAATCAGATTTTCCCAGAAAAATCAACACATCCTTCTCATATTCTTTGTTATAAGGTGGATCCATAAATACTACGTCAAACATTTCCCTGCCATTTAGTCTGGCAAGGGCTTCGTTGCATGACATCTGCATTAACTGTGCTCCATCTTCAAGATGTGTAAATTTCAGATTTTCTTTTATGCAGTTGCAGGCTTCTCTATTATTCTCCACAAGATATGCTTTTTTAGCTCCACGGCTTAAAGCTTCTATGGCAATAGCCCCACTTCCACTAAACAAATCAAGAAATACTGCATCGTACATTAAATCATTAATCATGTTAAATAATGTTTCTTTAATTCTGTCTGTGGTAGGACGGGTATCCATTCCTTTAACAGTTTTAAGCTGTAATCTGCGTGCCTTTCCCGCAATAACTCTCATAAAGCGCCTTGCTCCTTATATTTTAAGAAAATCTCTTTTATATCAGGCAGATGCTTTCATCTGCTCCTGTTGTTTCCATAACAAAACATAAAAGCAAGCACTAATATGCCTGCTTTTACGTTGTCAATAAATGAATTACTTCATCTTATTCCTCTGTGTCCTCAGTTGCTTCCTCTACAGGCTCTTCAACTGTATCTTCAACTTCTTCATCAGGAAGGAGTTCCTTCATGCTTAAGCTGATTTTCTTTTCTTCTTCATTGAAATCAACAATCTTTGCTTCGATTTCCTGACCAATTGATAATTCATCAGCAGGCTTATCTACATGATGCTTTGCAATCTGTGATACATGTAATAATGCATCAACACCAGGCTCAATTTCAACAAATGCACCGAAATCTGTCATTCTTGCAACTTTTCCTGTAACAATAGCACCAACAGCAAACTTTTCACTTGCATTAGCCCATGGATTTGTGTCTTCAAACTTAAGACTTAAAGCAATCTTATCTCCGTTAATTTCTTTAATAAATGTAGTAACCTTATCACCAGGTTTGAAAAGTTTTCTTGGGTTTCCTACTCTGCCCCATGACATTTCAGAAATATGAAGAAGACCATCAGCTCCTCCGATGTCAACAAAAGCGCCGAAATCTACAACGCTCTTTACAACACCTTCAACAACATCACCTACTTTAATTCTTTCAAATAAAGCTTTCTTAGCAGCTTCCTTCTGTGCAACTATTAACTGCTTTCTGTCACCTATTATCCTCTTCTTTGGACTTAATACAAACTCTGTAATAACAAATTCAATTTCCTGATTGAGATATTTGTTTAAATCTCTTTCAAAATTGTCTGACACAAGGCTTGCAGGTATAAATACTCTTCCGCCTTCAACATCAACACTCAAACCACCTTTCAAAATCTGTACAACTGGTGCTTTGAGAACTTCTTTATTTTCAAAAGCTTCTTCAAGTCTCTTATTTGCCTTCTCTGCAGCAAGTCTCTTATATGATAAAGCAACCTGTCCTTCACCATCATTAACTTTAAGAACTTTGACTGTCAGTTCATCGCCTACTGAAATTACAGTTGTCAGATCTACAGGTGTGTTAGAGTATTCATCTCTTGTAAGAATACCATCAGCCTTATAACCTATATTAAGAACTGCGTAGTCTTCTCTTACACTGATTACCTTTCCTTCAAGAACTTCTCCATTGTGAATAGTCTTGAATGATTCATCCAACATTTGTTCAAAACTCATCTCTGACATTAAGAACGACCTCCTCAATAATATTCTTTGGGGTAGATGCCCCTGCTGTAATACCTATAGACTTTAATGAATTACCTTCACACGACTTCATATAACTGTAAAACTCAGACCCTTCCTTTAAATCATCAGTTGTCTGAATAAAAAATGTATTTTTGCATTCTTCCTTACATATATCGTATAGCTTTTGTGTATTCGAACTATGTCTGCCGCCAATGACAATCATAGCCTCAACTTTTGACGAAATCTCTTTCGCTTCAGCTTGTCTTTCGTGTGTCGCATTACATATCGTATTTACAACATTAATATCATAACCTTTTTTTTCTATAATTTCAACTAAATATTTAAATTTATTGTGGTTAAATGTCGTTTGTGATACAATACATACCTTTGAATCCGATTTAATTGTAATTTTTTCAACATCTTCACTGTTGTTTACAACCCATGCTTTGCCATTTACCCAGCCTTTTATACCTTCTACCTCAGGATGTTTATCATTTCCGATTATAATTACTTCTCTGCCATTAGCACTTTCCTCAAATACAATTTTATGAATTTTTTTAACAAAAGGACATGTTGCATCGACTATTCGTATTTTTTTATTTTCCAATAAATCATAAATACTTTTTTCTACTCCATGGGAGCGGATAATTACTGTTCCTTCTGTAATTATCTTTAGTCCTTCTAAATCATCTATAACCTTTACACCCTTTGATTCCATATCCTGTACAACCTGCTCATTGTGGATAATGGGACCATAGGTATATATTCCTGTATTATGATTTTCTATTTCATCATAAACACTGTTTACGGCTCTTTTAACACCAAAACAAAAGCCTGCGCTTTTTGCCAGCACAATATCCATATACTATTTACCTTCCTTTGCAAGCTCTTTAATTTTATTTACAACTTCTTCAATATTCATATTGGATGAATCAATTAAAACCGCGTCATCAGCTTTCTTTAAAGGTGAAATTTCCCTGTTCATATCCCTGTAATCCCTGTCTTTAATATCCTTTTCAATATCTTCTATGTTACAGTCCACACCTTTTTCCAGAAGTTCATTATATCTTCGCTCAGCTCTTGTTTTAGAACTTGCCGTTAAATATATTTTAAGGTCTGCATTTGGAAGCACGGCAGTAGCAATATCTCTTCCATCCATAACGACATTATTTTTGCTTGCTATGTCACGCTGCATTTCCACTAATCTTTCTCTTACCGGACCATACACTGCAATGGCACTGGTCATGTTTCCAATAACCTCCTGCCTTATTTCACCGCTTACATCTTCATTGTTTAGCTTCATTTTCTGAACACCATTTTCATACCTAATGGATATTTCCGCTTCCCTACATTTTGCCACAACTTTTTCTTCTTCATCAGCTTTTATTCCTGCTCTATAGCATGAAAGTGCCATTGTTCTGTACATAGAACCTGTGTCCACATAAATAAATCCCAGTTCCTTTGCTACTATTTTGGCTATTGTACTTTTTCCGGCCCCTGCCGGTCCGTCTATTGCTATATTATACATAAATTCCTCCATTTTAATAAATACTGCTTCCTGCTAAATATCCTGTGCTCCACGCCACCTGAAGGTTATACCCTCCTGTCAGTGCATCTATGTCAAGAACTTCCCCTGCGAAATATATACCCGGCACAATTTTTGACTCCATGGTTTTTGGGTTAATGTCCTTTACTGACACTCCGCCTTTTGTAATAATTGCCTCATTATAGCCTCTTGCACCTGAAATACTCATTTTCAATTCTTTTATTAATTTAACCAGATTTTCTCTTTCTTCTTTTGTTATTTCATGTACTTTTTTATATTGATTAATACCGGATAATTCAACAATAACCGGAATAAGTTTTTTAGGCAATAATTTATCTAATGAATTATTGAAATTTCTGTTTATGTTTTCTTCAAAATCTTTCAATATTCTTTTGTCTAATGCCTCATTAGAAAGAGCCGGTTTCAAGTCTATTTTTGCAATAAATTGATGTTCCTTTAACTTGTCACTTATATGACCACTTGCCGACAAAACAAGAGGCCCGCTTATTCCAAAATGAGTAAAAAGCATTTCTCCCATTTCACTATAATATTGTTTTCCTGTTTCATCCTGAATTTTAAGCTCCACGTTTTTAAGGGATAGTCCCTGAAGTTCCTTACAAAATTCCTCTTTAATATTAAATGGCACCAAAGATGGATATCTCTCTGTTATAGTATGTCCTATTTTTTCTGCGAATTTATATCCGTCTCCTGTAGAACCTGTAACAGGGTACGAAATGCCTCCCGTTGCTATTATACAGGCATCACCAATATGTTTTTTCCCATTTTTTTCTTTTAATATTATATTTTCATTTTCTTTACTAACAGATACAATCTCTGATTTCAAGTGAATATTAACTCCAATGTCTCTCATCATTTTGTTTAATGCATAAATTACATCTGAGGACTTATCACTTAAAGGAAAAACTCTGTTTCCCCTTTCAATTTTTGTTTCTACTCCTGCACTTTCTATCATTGTACATACTCCGTAGCTGTCTAAACAATGATATGCACTGTACAAAAACTTTGAATTTCTCATTATATTGGCAAAATGATTTTCTATATCCGATGCATTTGTAATATTGCATCTTCCTTTGCCTGTTATAAAAAGTTTCTTTCCGTTTTTTTCGTTTTTTTCAAAAACATGAACTTCATTTCCATTATATGCAGCAGCTATGGCAGCCATCATTCCTGCCGCGCCGCCTCCAATAATCAATACCTTACTCATTTCTAAATCCTTTTTTCCGGGAAATTTACCCTTATTAAAAGATAACACCTGCTTTTAATAAGCAGGTGTTTAAAATCTTTCATAATATAAATATTATACCGGATATGCTCCGTTTTCCTTATCAGCTACAGCCGGATCAACCTTTGTCTGCTGTGCTTCCCTGTATTCGAAAAATTCCTTTGCAACCTGTGGGAATAATGCGTATGTAAGAACATCCTCATCCTGCTGTTTCCACTGTGCACATTCTTTTTCAAACTTATCAAGAGATGGCTCTAACAAATCTGCCGGTCTGCAGGTAATAGGCTTTTCATCACCAATTGCCTTCTTCTGAACTTCTTCATTGAAAGGCTTAACTGTCTGACCATATTTTCCTGCTAACAAATCCTTTGCCTGCTGATTAATCATCTTGTATCTTTCACCCATAACAACATTTAAAACTGCCTGAGTACCAACAATCTGGCTTGATGGTGTAACAAGAGGTGGTTCACCAAAGTCCTTACGAACTCTTGGAACTTCTTCAAGAACCTGTTCAAACTTGTCTGATGCACCCATTTCATCTAACTGTGAAACAAGGTTTGATAACATTCCACCAGGTACCTGGTAAAGAAGTGTATTAATATTAACACCCATAACCTTTGGATTTAATAATCCATTCTTAAGGCACTCTTCTCTGTATGGTCTGAAGTAATCTGCAACCTGCTTTAACAGCTTCTGATCAAGACCTGTATCATAAGGTGTTCCCTTAAATGTCTCAACCATAACTTCTGTTGCCGGCTGTGATGTTCCCATAGAGAACGGTGAAATAGCTGTATCAATAATATCACATCCTGCTTCAACAGCTTTCATATATGTCATAGCTGCTACACCTGATGTGTAATGTGTATGAAGATCTATTGGAATGTCTGTTCCTTCTCTTAATGCCTGAACTAATTCAGTTGCCTTATATGGTGTAAGAAGTCCAGCCATATCCTTAATACAAAGTGAGTTAGCACCCATATCTTCAATTCTCTTTGCTGTTTCTTTCCAATAATCAAGAGTATATGCATCTCCTAATGTATATGAAAGAGCAATCTGTGCATGACCTTTTTCCTTGTTTGCTGCCTTTACAGCTGTTTCTAAATTTCTAAGGTCATTTAAGCAGTCAAAGATTCTAATAATATCAATACCATTAGCTATTGATTTCTGAACAAAATATTCAACAACATCATCTGAATAATGACTATAGCCTAAAATATTCTGTCCTCTGAAAAGCATCTGTAATTTTGTATTTTTAAACCCGTCTCTTAACTTTCTAAGTCTCTCCCATGGATCTTCTTTTAAAAATCTAAGGGATGCATCAAAAGTTGCACCACCCCAACACTCAACTGCATGATAACCTACTTTATCCATTGTGTCGATAATAGGAAGCATTTCCTCAGTAGGCATTCTTGTGGCAATAAGTGACTGATGTGCGTCTCTTAATATAGTTTCGGTAATCTTTACCGGTTTCTTATCTGCCATTTTTATTTCCTCCATTTAAATTCCGAATATAGCCATAAATGTTCCTGCAGCGACTGCAGTACCAATAACTCCGGCTACGTTAGGTCCCATTGCATGCATCAAAAGGAAGTTTGTAGGATCAGCTTCAGATCCAACCTTCTGTGATACTCTTGCTGCCATTGGCACGGCTGATACACCTGCAGAACCAATAAGTGGATTAACTTTTCCATGTGTTACAACACACATAAGTTTACCAAACAAAACTCCGGCTGCCGTACCTACTGCAAAGGCTACCAAACCTAAAATTACGATTTTAATTGTGTCAACATTAAGGAATGCTTCAGCACTTGTTGTAGCACCAACACTTGTTCCAAGTAAGATAACTACAATGTACATAAGTGCGTTACTTGCTGTTTCCTGTAACTGTTTAACAACTCCGGATTCTCTAAATAAGTTACCTAACATAAGCATACCAACTAATGGAGCTGTTGTAGGTAAAATCATAACAACAACGATAGTAACAACTATAGGAAATAAAATTTTCTCTAACTGTGAAACATGTCTAAGCTGTTCCATCTTAATTTCACGTTCCTTCTTAGTTGTTAATAATTTCATAATTGGTGGCTGAATAATAGGAACCAATGACATATACGAATATGCTGCTACTGCGATAGGTCCTAACAAATCAGTCTGTCCAAGCTTTCCTGCAAGGAAAATAGATGTAGGTCCGTCTGCTCCACCGATAATAGAGATGGCTGCAGCTGCCTTTCCACCAAATCCCATGAAAATTGCAAGGAAATATGCCCCATATATACCGAACTGTGCTGCAGCTCCAAGAAGGAAACTCTTTGGATTTGCAATAAGCGGTCCGAAGTCCGTCATGGCACCTACACCCATGAAAATAAGTGAAGGAAGAATACTATATTCGTCTAATATGTAGAAATAATATAACAATCCTCCCGCTTCACCATCAGCAGGTGCTTTCATAATGTCCGGATACATATTTACTAAGAGCATACCAAAGGCAATAGGAACCAGCAATAATGGTTCATATCCTTTTTTAATTGCTAAGTATAGGAAAACACAGGCTACGGCAATCATAATATAGTTTCCACCACTAAGGCTAAAAAACGCTGATTGTCCTACCAGATTTCCCAATGTATCAAAGATGTTCATTTGTTACCTCCAGTTTTTTTAATATTAACTAGTTTAATGTTGCAATAACTGCACCTGCTTCAAAGCTGTCTCCAACGCTAACAGAAATGCTTGCAACTGTTCCATCTTCCGGAGCAACAACAGAATTTTCCATCTTCATTGCTTCAAATACTAATATTGTTTCACCTTTCTTAACTGCCTGACCAGGATTTGCACTGATTGATAAAACTTTTCCAGGCATAGGTGCTGTAACCTTAACACTTCCTTCTTTTCCGGTAGCTACAGGTGCTGCCGGCTTAGCAGGTGCTGCTGCCTTCTTTGCAGGTCTTACCGGTGCACTTGCTGTACTTCCTGTTTCTTCAACAGTTACATCATATACATTTCCATTAACTGTAATTGTATAACTTTTCATTTTGTATCCTCCTAAATATAGATAGTAATTAACGTCTTCTTATTGATCTTACAACAAAACTGTCTGTAGATGTATGTTCGCTTGCGGCTATTGCAGCAGCAATAACAGCTATAAGCTCTGAATCATCCGTTGTCTCTTCTGTAGTACTTACCGTACTTTCAGACGGTGTGGCTGCTTCTTCTGAAGCTTTATTTTTCTTTCCAAAGGAATCAACAATTTTTGGAATGAATCCAAAGCAGGAAATAATAAAGCTTATAAAAATTAATACAAGGAATACAACGCCCATTCCAAGTAATGTGTTACCACCTGCTGTTTGAAGCTTACCTAACAAAGTGTTGTTTCCTTCGTCAGGAAGATTAAACTCTATAGATGTAGGCACACATCCGAGATTGTCAAATAATGATACATGCATAATCATCTTTAAATCTCTTTTTTCAAAATGAAGCATAGCGCTTACATCTACTTTTCCGTCTTCTGTTTCTTCAACTTCAATTTTGTCATAAGACTTATATTCACCGCATTTCTCATCGCCAACAGTTTTGGCAAAGTTCTCAAATGCGTCTGTCTGATAACTAAAATATCCACCAAGATATTCTAATTCATCATCACTGCAATTTGAATACTGAGATATGGCATTGGCATACTGTTCAACTAACGCTTTTGCCTGAGCCATGGTTATCTTGCCGTCTGCATATGTTTTCATATCCTCAGCAGATAACGTTGTCTCCTCCTGTGTAGCAGTCTCATCAAGATTAATCACATCATCTGCCATAACCATAACACTGCTTAAACCAAAACAAATTATAAGAGAAACCAGTGAAAATATTAAACGTAACTTTCTTTTAATATTCATATTGTCCTCCTATTAAACTGTTCCGTGCTTTTTACCAGGTCTGTCTTCAAATTTTGTATATAACATTTCAAATGCACCTATTATGTACTTTCTTGTATCAACAGGTTCAACAATACTATCAACATATCCTCTTGCAGCTGCTGACATTACACTGCCCTGAAGATTCTGGTACTCTGCTGTCTTTTCAGCGATAACTTCTGTTGCATCACCGCTTTCAATTTCATCAGCATACATAATCTTAACAGCACTTGCAGCATCCATCATTCCAACCTTGGCTGTTGGCCATGCGTAAACAACGTCTGCACCTGTTGCCTTGCTGTTCATTGCAATATATGCACTTCCTATTGCATCTTCCACAATAAGATTTACCTTAGGAACTGTTGCGTTAGCAAAAGCATATATAAGCTTTGATGTAGCTTTTGCACCCTTCTTTTCCTGGCATTTTGTTGCCTTGAATCCATTAACATTAGTTAATGTAAGTATAGGAATTTCAAAAGCATCACAAAATTCAACAAAATCTGCAGCCTTTTCGCAGCCGTTAGCTGTAAGCTTTGCTTCATATTCTGCTGTAACATTCATATCTTCATCATAAGATTTAGTTCTGTTAGCTACTGCACCTACTGTAGCTCCATTTAACTTAATGAAAGCTGTAACCATTTCAGGAGCATAATCTTTCTTAACTTCAAGAACATATCCCTCATCTGAAATGCTTGTCAGTGCCTGTAATGTGTCCTCACCGCAGTTTTCAATTCCTTCTGCTGCTCTGTTTAAATCATCATCACATTCTAAATCAAATGCTTCATCCTCATTATTTGAAGGAATGACTGATATAAGGTCTCTTAATCCCTCCATGATTTCCTGCTGTGTTCCAACGAAATCAACATTTCCTGCTGTCTCACTCTGGAACTTAGCTGATGAACTGTCACACACTTCTTTTCTGTTTCCTTCAATTGCATCCGGAGAATTCACAAATAAATGCGCATTATCCTTCTCCATAAATGTAAAATCAGAAAGTCCTGCAATAACACTTAATCCTCCACCACAATTTCCAAATATTACTGAAATCTGTGGAATAACCCCTGATGCAAGTGACTGTTTCATATAAATCTGTCCAAATGCATTAAGTCCGTCTACTGACTCCTGAAGTCTAAGACCTGTACTGTCAATAAGACCAATAACAGGTGCTCCCATCTTCATAGCCATATCGTAGAGGTTAGAAATTTTCTTAGCGTGCATTTCTCCAACTGAACCACCAAGTACTGATGAATCCTGGCTGTAAACATACACTAACTTTCCATTGATAACACCATATCCGGTAATAACACCGTCTGATGGAGTATCTTTTGCCTTGATGTTAAAATCTGTGCTTCTTGCTTTAACCAATCCGCCGATTTCAACAAAACTGTTATCATCAAGAAGAGTTTCTATCCTCTCTCTTGCTATAACTTTAGCTGCTGTACTCATAATCAGTCCTCCAATAAAATTTTAATCATTTTTATCCAGTATATATCTTACCCGGATAACAAACGGCAAAGAAATATTTTATGTTTTAACATATATTTTGCCCACACATATATCCACGCCACTGCATCAATATATGTGTGAGCAAAATATTTACACAAACTCTGTAGTTTGCCGGTATATAACAACCAAATTTTTTGCCTTATATAGATTAAACCTTTTCCTGTCAAATAGCAAGTTATTTTTTTAATAAAAAAGGGCAAAAAACTTAATTTTTTTATGCTGTCTTAATTCTGTTTTTAATCCATTCGCTGTTAATCGGTTCAAAGGTTTTATCCTCAAAGTAAACATTGTACCATACAAGGAATACATAAACTGTCCATATTCTCCTGCTGTTATCAGCTTTTCCTGCCCTATGGTCTTCCATCAGTTTAACAAGAATATCTGTATTAAAGAACTGTTTTGCCGCATCACCGGTTAATGTTTCCATTACCTTGTTATAGTATTTATCTTCTTTAAGCCAAACTCTGATAGGTACCGGGAAGCCTAACTTTTTCTTGTTAGCTGTTGCCTCCGGAATATGTCTTTTTGCTGCAATTCTGAAAGCTCGCTTTGTAGCTTCGTTATTACATCTGAAATCTATAGGAAGCGTTTTTGCATATTTAAATACTTCCACGTCTAAAAACGGTACTCTTGATTCAAGGCAGTGAGCCATGCTCATTTTATCTGCCTTAAGTAAAATATCACCCTGAAGCCAGAAATTAGTATCAATATACTGCATCTTGGCAATGTCATTTAAGTGACTTACTTTCTTGTATGTTGGTGCCACGATTTCCTGTGGTGAAACATGAGTAGGTGCATTTTTAAGGAGTTTTTCCCTGTCTTTTACGGAAAACATATTGGCATTTCCAATAAATCTCTCCTCAACAGTTTTACTACCTCTTATAATAAAATCACGTCCCTTAACATCAGGCATTGCCGAGGCAACCTTTGCAAGACCTTTTCTTATGCATCTTGGTATTTTCTGATACCCCTTTAATGACAACGGTTCATGATAAATATTATAGCCACCAAAGAACTCGTCTGCCCCTTCTCCTGACAAAACAACTTTTATCTGTTCAGCAGCAAGCTGGTCAACAAAATAAAGGGCAATACAGGATGGATCTGCTAAAGGTTCATCCATATAATACATTACTGTAGGGATTGAGTCAAAATATTCGTCACTGTCTATATTTTTGCTGTAATTTTTCTTACCCAATTCTTTTACAAGACCTTCTGCATATCTTATTTCATTATACTTGCTTTGTTTATCCAAAAATCCCACCGTAAAGGTTTTTTCTCCCGGAAATTCCGATACAACATAACTTGAGTCAACTCCACTTGATAACAGAGAACCAACCTCAACGTCTGCTATCATATGGGCATCAACTGTATTGTGAACGACTTTTTCGATTTCAGAAACGGTTTCTTCTAAATCACCATCAGCCTTTGGTTCCATCATAGGGTCAAAATAACGTTCAATTTCCATTTTTCCGTCTTTATAAATCATATAATGTCCTGCCGGCAATTTATACACTCCCTTAAAGAATGTTTCAGGAAGTACGGAATACTGGAAGCTTAAATACTGCTCTAAAGCTTCCTCATTTACCTTTCTCTCAAATCCCGGATATTCTAATATTGCCTTGATTTCTGAAGAGAAAACGAGATTTTTGTTAATGTTTGCATAATAAAAAGGCTTAATTCCAAAATGATCCCTTGCACCAAACATAGTATTAGTTCTGCTGTCCCAAATGACAAAAGCAAACATTCCTCTTAGCTTATGCAACAAATCTGTTCCATACTCCTCATATCCGTGAATAAGACATTCTGTATCTGAATCATTTGAAAACTGATGTCCCTTTTTAATAAGTTCTTTTCTTATCTCTAAGTGGTTATATATTTCTCCATTAAAAACAATTGCTATATCACCGGTTTCATTGTACATAGGCTGTGCACCATGACTTAAATCAATAATACTAAGTCTTCTGTGACCGATTGCCGCATGCTTGTCCACATACATTCCTTCATCATCGGGACCTCTGTGGGCAATTTTGTCCATCATGTTTTTTAAAACTTTTCTGCTGTTATCTAATTCTCCAATTATTCCACATATTCCACACATACTTTATATCTCTCTTTCATTAGTTTCGCCTTATAAAACTGCCTTTACTTCATCTTCCTTTATAACTTCACTTATAAGAACACGTTCATCCATAGGGTACTTAACTCCCTTTATTTCCTGATAATCTTCATGTCCCTTTCCTGCTAAAACTATAACATCTCCATCCTTTGCATTTAAAATGGCGTAACGTATGGCATCTTTTCTGTCAGGAATTGTTACATATTCCCCATCTGCCTTATGCACCCCAACTAAAATATCATTAATAATATCCATAGGTTCCTCAAATCTTGGATTATCTGACGTTACAATGGTAAAATCAGATAGTTTTGATGAAACCTCACCCATTTCAAATCTTCTGCCTCTCGCCCTGTTTCCACCACATCCAAACACTGTAACTAAGCGCTTTGGGTTATATTCCTTAAGGCTTTTAAGAAGACTTTCTAAGCTCATAGCATTATGGGCATAATCTATCATAAGAGTAAATCTCTTTGATACAGGAATAATTTCAACTCTTCCTTTCACCCTTACATTTTTAAGGGCTTCTCTTATCTTTTCAACATCATTTGTAAAATGACTGCATATTGCTATGGCACATAATGAATTATATACACTAAAATTCCCCGGAATATCAATTTCCACAGGGAAATTCATTTTTCCTGATAAATCATATGAAACACACAGGCTCCCCGGCTTTGTAAATAACTTAATGTCTGATGCCTTAAAATCATAATCGCCCTTTACACCAAAGGTTTCCAATTCACATGTGTGTCCCTCTAAAACCCTGTCTATATAATCTGCATCCATATTCACAATTCCCTGACGGCACTGCTTTAGCAACATACTTTTGCAATGAAGATAATCGTCAAAGTCCTTGTGTTCATTAGGGCCAATATGGTCAGGCTCAATATTGGTAAATATACCATAGTCAAATGTAAATCCTGATACTCTGTGAAGCATAAGTCCCTGGGACGAAACCTCCATTACCACACATTTGCAGCCTGCTTTAACCATTTTGGCAAATGTCTCCTGAACCACAAAAGACTCCGGTGTGGTATTTTTAGCAGGAGTTATTTCATCTCCTACAATAGTTTCAATTGTTCCTATAAGTCCTGTTTTTATTCCAACGCTTTCTAAGACCTGACGTACCATATATGTAGTTGTTGTTTTTCCTTTAGTTCCCGTTATACCAATGGTAATGAGTTTTTCTGCCGGATGTCCAAAATACGCCGCCGACATACAGGCTAATGCATATCTGGTATCTTCAACCTTTATAACTGTAATGTTCGCATCTACATTTACATCTTCCATTACCACAACTGCAACAGCACCTTTTTGTGCCACATCTTCTATAAATTCATGTCCGTCAAATCCGGCACCCTTAATACACACAAATACATCATCCCCTGAAACCTTTCTTGAATCATTTACAAGATGATTTATTGTCACTTCATCCGTGCCTTTTACTACGGTATATTCAATTTTTTCCAATAAATCTTTTAATAACATATTATTTCCTCATTAAATATCAATATTTCCGGTAAATGCAATCCTTGCAGGTCCCGTCATGTAAACTGTATTTTCATCTGTATCATATTTTATTTTCAAATCTCCGCCTAATAGCTTCACAGTAACCTTATTGTCTGTAAGATTATTTAATACACAGGCAACAACACTGGCACAGGCACCGGTTCCGCAGGCTAAGGTTTCTCCTGAACCACGCTCCCAGACTCTCATTTTAATTGTTTTTCTGTCAATTATCTGAATAAATTCCGTATTGACTCTGTCAGGAAAAATTTCATTTTTTTCAAATCCCGGCCCAATTTTTTCGATTTTCAGACTATCTGTATCATCAACAAATGTAATGGCATGAGGATTTCCCATGGAAACACAGGTGATGCCATATTCCTTACCATCAATAACAACCGGTTCATTAATTACCTTCTCTTTGTCAGATATAACCGGTACATCCTTTGCATTTATAATAGGACTTCCCATATTAACCCGTACTGTTTTAACCTTACCATTTTCCACATTTAATTTAAGTGTCTTAATTCCTGCTAAGGTTTCCACGGTTATAACTTCTTTATCAATCATTTTATAATCATAAACATATTTAGCAACGCATCTGATTCCGTTTCCACACATTTTTCCTTCAGAGCCGTCTGCATTGTACATACTCATTTTAAAATCTGCCACTTCTGAAGGATTTATAACTATAAGTCCGTCTGAACCGATTCCAAAATGTCTGTCGCTTACAATTTTCGACAACTCGTTAGGATTATCTATTTTTGTATTGAAACCATTAACATAAACGTAATCGTTTCCACAACCTTCCATTTTCACAAATTCCATATAAACAAGACTCCTTTAAATTTCATAATCTGTCTTTTTAGCTTTTTACATTATGCACACATATTAGTATGCACAAGCAAATTCGGTTTAAATATACCACAGTTAGCTTTATAAATAAAGTAATTATTGAAATATGAAATAATCTAAAGTCTTTTTAAAGCAATATTTAAAATCATATTTTTCAACACTATCCACAGCCTCTATTTTACATTTTTTCACACATTGATTATTTATATACAGTTTTACTTCCCCTATTTTTTCTCCTGATTTTATAGGTAATTCATAGTTAAACTCCGTTTTTGCTTCCACTGTATCATTCTTAGATACCAATGCTTTGTAGGGACCAATGGCAACAGCTATAATTTGTTTTTTTGTTCCATTTTCAATATTTACGGGAAAAGATATTCTGTTTTTCAAAATTTTTTTGGTATCAAAGTTATTTTTTCCATAATCCATTAATTTAGTAGTATCTCTCCACTTATATGTTTTGTTAGGAGGCCATCCGCTAGCAAGAACACAGGAAACATACACTCTGTTGTTGCTTTTTACGGCACCTACAAAACAATATCCTGCATCACCTGTAAATCCTGTCTTTATTCCAATGGCATCACTGCTCATATTAAGAAATGCATCTTTGTTATTAACAACAATATGTCTCTTATTGCTGCAATCATAAAAGGAATAGGATTTTGTATTTGTAATTTTTAAAAACTGCTGATTTTTTATGGCATAAGCTCCAATTAAAGCCATATCATATGCTGTAGAAAAATGCCCCTTAGCATCAAGTCCGTTAGGAGTAACAAAATTGGTGTTGACTGCACCAATTTCTCCTGCTTTTTTGTTCATAAGTTTTACAAATTCTTCCACACTTCCTGCTACCCCTTCTGCCACAGCCACTGCCACATCATTATAAGACTCTAGCATCATGGCATAAAGTAAATCTCCTATTTTATATTTTTCCCCTTTTATGGCATTCATATGAACTTTAGGCATAGAAGCTGCCCTTTTACTTATTTCCACCACCTCATCAGGAGATGCATTTTCAAGGGCAACTATACATGTCATTATTTTCGTTGTACTTGCCATTGCCATTTTATTATTATAATTCTTTCCAAAAAGCACTCTGCCTGTTTTTCCGTCAATAAGTACCGCTGACTTTGCAGATAATTCGCTTTCCTTAAGTTCCTTTGTTTCCTCTCCAAATCCCTGTTTAGAAAACACCATATTAAGTACCAAAACTAAAATTATAAAACAACATTTTAATCTTTTATTCATTATTATCACTTTAAACATGCATCCGTATAATATATGCGTTTTAAGTAACTTTTATCCCCTTGTATAAAAATATGTGCTAATCATTGGATTTAAGGGTTACCTCTTCCTCTGCCTCATGTTTAAACTCATCTATCATATCCTGACTTACTACAGGGAGGCTGTCTGCTGATTCCACACCAAATCTTCTTAAAAATTCCTCAGTAGTTCCAAATAAAAGAGGACGCCCCGGTGTGTCCATTCTCCCTACCTCTTCCACCAGCATATACTCCACTAACTTATTAACTGCGAAATCTGATTTTACTCCTCTTATTCTTTCAATTTCAGACTTTGTTATAGGCTGTTTGTAAGCAATAATAGATAAGGTTTCCATTAAAACATCCGTTAAAACCTGTCTTTTAGGCTGCTTTGCCACCTTAATAAGCGCTTCGTACATTTCCGGTTTAGTACACATCTGGTATGCCCCGTCAAGTTCTATGATTTTCACCCCTCTTTCAGGAGTGTCCATTTCTTTTTGCATTTCTTTTACTAATTTTTTTACTTCTGAAGGTTTGATTTCTAATGCATTTGCAATTTTATTAATATCAACTGATTCCCCCATGGTAAATAAAATAGCCTCTATTTCTGCTTTGTAATTTCTTTCCATTTTAACCTCTTTACTCTATTGAATCTATGTATATATCATCAAAAGTTTTTTCCTGATGAACTTCAATTTTTCCAATTTTAATTAATTCCAACACCGCCAGAAATGAAACAATAACTTCCATTTTTGAACTTTGCTGTTCTAAAAGCTGCTTAAAACTACATCTTTTTCTTTTCTTTAGTGCATCAGTAACAAAATCCATTTTGTCAGGAAGGCTTACTTCCTCCATTTCAATTTTTCCAAATTTACTTCTTACAGGATCAATTTTATCCATTTGTCTTTTAAGCACCATTTGAAAAATATCATTTAACTTTGACAAATCCACATCTGATAGCAATTTATCCAAATCCACCGGAGGCTCATATTTTTTAACCTCCTCAGGAACTGTAGGCTCTTTATATAATGATTTTCCAGCGTAAACCTGCATATCTCTTAATTCCCCTGCAGCATATTTGTACATCTTATATTCAATAAGTTTCTCCACCAGTTCTGCCCTAGGGTCAATTTCTTCACCGTTTTCGTCCACCTCTTTTGGTAAAAGCATTCTGCTTTTTATATCTATCAGGGTAGCTGCCATTACCAAAAATTCACTTGCCAAATCCAAATCATCTTTCGGCATTTTACTTACGCAATCAAGATACTGTTCCGTAATTTCCACAATAGGTATGTCATAAATATCTACTTTGTTTTTTTCAATAAGATGCAGCAGTAAATCAAGAGGTCCTTCAAATGCATCCAGTTTAACTTCCAGTTCAATCATTTTAATTTCTCTCCATTTTTTCTCGAACTTTAATTGTACATAAAAAATTTCTTTTTTTCAATACAATATAATTTTAAGCACCTGAATTTATCAGGTTATCTGGAACATATATTTTACTAATTTTAGAAATGTGAAACCATAATCTGCTTTATCCACCGTTTCCTCTGCCATAATTTTAACTTCTCCGATTTTCTTTTTATCCATTATGTATTCAATTTTTCCTACTATATCTCCCTTCCTTACCGGTGCATTTATGTTGTCCTTTAAAGCCACTTTAGATTCTATACCATCAATTTTTCCACCTTTAGTATCAACATATGAAAATGTATCATTTTGCACTTTTACTTTGTCCTTTTCCCCACCACATATATTTACCTTGTTCTGATATTTCTTATTATCCTTATACACCTTACAATTTGAAAAACCGTAATTTATAAGGCTGTTGGACTGGACAAATCTTGCCTTATAATCCGGAGCCGCCATAACCACTGCAATCAATTCCACACCATCCTTTTCTGCCACAGTGGAAACACAGTATTTTGCTTTTGACGTGCTTCCTGTTTTAAGCCCTTTTACATACCTATTGGTTTTAAGTAACTTATTTGTGTTAGTAAGCATAAATTCACTTTCCCCTTTATTGGTTTTGTGGGTAAAACTTTCCATCCATATGGTAGAATATTTAAAAATCTCCGGATACTTCACTATTAATTCTCTTGACATAATTGCCACATCCATTGCTGATGTATAATGATTATCCGAATCAGTCAGCCCACAGCAATCTTCAAAATGTGTATGTTTCATTCCAAGGTTCTTTGCCCTTTTATTCATTTCCTTTACAAATTCTTCTTCTGAACCTGAAATATGCTCAGCCATGGCTACAGATGCATCATTTCCCGATGCAATTATAATGCACTTTATAAGAGTTTCTACATTTTGTTGCTCTCCTTCTTCCAAAAACACCTGGGAACCTCCCATACTTTTGGCATGGGCACTGGTAGTAACCATATCCTCTAACTTTATTTTACCACTATGTATTGCATCAAAAATTAGTATTAAAGTCATTATTTTAGTTATACTAGCAGGACTTAATTTTTCATTTTCATTTTCTGCTTTGATTACTGTTTTTGAGGACGCCTCCATAAGTACATAAGATTTACATTTCATCTCTGCTTTTTCATCACCTTGTATTGTAAATGTGGACGTTATCAAAATACTTAGTGAAATCATAGTAACCAGCACTCTTTTAAACAACCTGTTGCACCATTTTTCATAAAACATGATTTTTTCCATAAAAAAACTCCATTACACCTTTATACATTGTAATGGAGTTTAAAAATTTTATGCTATTTTTCTTTCTTCTTTTTCTTTGAAGATTTAGATTTTGTTTTTTTCGACTTATCCTTTGTTGTTTGTGCCTTAGTGCTTGACGGTTGCATTTCCTCCTGATTATATACAAAAGGCTCTGTTTTTGACAGCACATGCTCATCAGAATTTTGTTGATATACCGAGAAGCTGTCGCCATCTTTTAAGTCCGGATAAACAATCATCAATGTATTAGGATCTATATATACCGTTTTTTGCTTTTCGTCATTTATATATACCTTACTGTAGCTTGTAAAATAATTTCCGTATATATACACCGTACCTACATCATCCCCAATAGGGGTAACGGAGCTTACCTTTACATCATGAAGTCCGAATTTCAAATCTGTTGGCTTATATGGGTTTTCTCCGTTTGCCGCATAATTGTCTCCATAAAGCAAATCGTAAGATAAATTCTTAAGGCCTTCCTGATAGGTTTCATCGTCATCATTTTTGTGTAACTGTGTGTAATTATTAATCTTTCCGGAGTTCATATTTAAGCCACCAAGTATTTTGGACTCCAACTGATACGCTTCTATATCCTCGTTAGTATAATTAGTCTTAAAATTAGACCAAATAGCATACTGAGTCTGGTATACATCACCGTTTACCAAATCCTCTCCTGATATACCAAAGCTTGGCAGATGATCACCATACATTACAAGAATGGTATCCTCACCAAAGTTTTTAAGGGCTTTTGTAAGTTTTCTTAAAAACTTATCCATTTCATTAGTCTGCCATGCATAATACTGATACTGGTTTGTAACGTCTTCATCGTCTACACCTGAAACTTTAATAGGATAGTCATAATCACCACTTGTAGGATAACTTCCATGTCCCTGTACTGAAATAGTATAAATGAAGTCCTGCTTTTTAGTAGATTTTAATGCCTGCATAATATAATCCGTAAGGAAATAATCCTTTGCCCATCCCATAGGTGTAAAATCATCTATATACATATTTTCAATAGATTGGAATGTATCATATCCTAAATTAGAAAATACCACATTTCTTCCATAAAAGGTTGCAGTGTTATTATGAATGGCATGACAGCTGTAGCCATACTCCTTTAAGTTGTAGCATATGCTTTCACTGGTAGTATCTACTAATTTAGTTTTAAAAGGATATTCTCCCGGACCAAAGAAATCTAAATTAATTCCTGTCATAACCTCAAATTCCGTATTTACCGTTCCAGCACCAACTATAGGCACATTTAAGTATCCACTTGGATAATTTTTCATTAACTTTTCAAAATACGGAACAGGATTTTTTGATAGTTTAACATTTTTAAGATTGTTCATATCAAAAAATGACTCTAACTGCAAGAAAATAATATTTGGTTTCTTCTTAGCCTTCTT
Source organism: Eubacterium sp. AF16-48 (assembly GCF_003479405.1). GTDB lineage: Bacteria > Bacillota > Clostridia > Lachnospirales > Lachnospiraceae > Eubacterium_G > Eubacterium_G segne. Next base: position 413,493 of record NZ_QUHB01000001.1, read on the forward strand.
AAGGGTTGTTTTATCGTCATCATCCTTCACTATTTTTTCAATAGTTTCACCTGAATATGAATTAGGCTTGTCAATTCCTGTATTTATAAGACTATTTGAAAAACAATAAACAAATCCGTAATCATAATACGACACTCTAAGTTCTCCAAATTTCATGGAAAGAAGTTCTGATGCCACTCCCAAATTAATTGTTCCCAGACCTATCGCCCAAATAACAGCAATTCCAATAATATTTCTTGCATATTTAATCTTGTGATTGACTTTTGGTGCCTTAAAGAACATAACGACCAGTCCTACTATTGCCAAAATAAGTGCAATAACAACCAAAACAATCTGAAATGTTGAAAAATACTTATTTATAACCCCTAAAGCACTATCAATAAGCATCAAATCCACTGCCGTAAAAGGTGTTACCCTGTTAGAAAGCAACACGCCATTAGAAATTCCAAGAATTATCCATATAACAGAAATCAGGGTCATTCCAAAAAACCTTCTTTTCATAAGAAAGGTAAATGAAAGGGTCATTAATATTATCATTGCATTACAGATAAATACATATGGATTTCCGATAAGGAAATATATTCCCTTTAAAAATGACTTTCTGGCTAACATTTCAATAACCAGATTAATAAGTAATGCCGTTACCACATACATGTATATTATGTGCTTATTATATGTTTTGCTGAAAAATGCCCTGGCTGAATGGTATTTTTCCTTAGCTGTTCCTATATATTTTTTTACTTTCTCTTTCATTAAAAAGTGCCTCCTAAAGCTGTTATTTTCCGGCTATCATATGTCTGATAGCCTCTACGGATACCTTTATGGCATTATCGGTATCGTAACAGTCCTCCTCACTAAATCCTTTTAATTTACGCTCCTGATTCCAGATAACATGAAATACCGAACCACATTTCACCCCCAGACTTGCTGCTACCGTAAACAATGCTGCCGATTCCATTTCACTGGCAAGAACTCCTAATCTCTTCCATGCTTCCCATTTATTAAGAAGTTCATATGATACAGGCATTCTGTCAGGATTATGCTGACCGTAAAATGAGTCTTTGCACTGCACCACTCCACAATGATAACGCAAATTATTTTTTTTGCAAGCATAAACTAATGCTTCCGTAACATCAAAGTCAGAAACAGCAGGGTATTCAATTGGTGCATATTCCCTGCTGGTGCCTTCGTGTCGCACCGCTCCTGTTGCTATAACACAGTCCCCTGCTAAAACTTTTAAATTAATACCTCCGCAAGTTCCTATTCTTATAAAAGTATCAGCGCCACAGGCTACTAATTCCTCCATGGCAATAGCTGCTGACGGTCCTCCTATTCCTGTAGAGGTAACTGAAACTTTTTCTCCTGATATATATCCTGTATATGTTGTAAATTCTCTATTTTGTGCAATAAGCCTTGGTTCATCAAAATATCCGGCAATTTTTTCACATCTTCCCGGATCTCCCGGTAAAATCACATATTTTCCAATATCTCCCTTTGATATTTGTAAATGAAACTGTTTATCCATATTTTTGCTCCTTACTTAATATCTCATTTATCCATAATGTCTTAGTACATAGAATACCCATAATATTTGAATTTTCTATGAACTTTTGAGTTTTTATACTAAATAACCGTCTTTTCTTTTATTTTCGTACTTTAAATTGTTGAATTATTGCAGACTTATGTTATACTATCATACGTGGTTAGTAGGATTTAGAATACTTATCTTTCTCCGGCTAACATTTTTTAATTATACATTAAAGGAGGACGTTATGGGTAGTACATTTTTTAGAAAGCTACCAACTCCTTTGGAAATCAAGACAAGTTATCCTGTTCCAGAGGCAGTTGCAAATCAGAAAAAAATCAATGATGAGGAAATCAGAAAAATATTTACAGGTGAAAGTGATAAGTTTGCCGTAATTATAGGTCCTTGTTCAGCTGACAATCAGGAAGCTGTTGAAGATTATATAGGAAGACTTGCAAAAGTTCAGGAAAAAGTTAAAGATAAACTTTTTATTATTCCAAGAGTTTACACTAACAAACCTAGAACAACAGGAAAAGGTTATAAAGGTATGTTACATCAGCCTGATCCTGAAAAGAAACCTGATTTATTGCAGGGGCTTATTACAATAAGACAAATGTTCTTGAAAATCATGGAGGATACTAAGTTCCCAATTGCAGATGAAATGCTTTATCCTGAAAATGCAAGATACTTTTCAGATTGCCTTTCATATGTTGCAGTAGGTGCCCGTTCTGTTGAAAACCAGCAGCACCGTCTTACAGCCAGCGGTTTAGATATTCCTGTAGGAATGAAAAATCCTACCAGCGGAGATTTATCCATTATGCTTAACTCTATTGAGGCAGCCCAGTCTTCTCATTCTTTCCTTTACAGAGGTTGGGAAGTTCAGACTGAAGGTAATGATTTAGCCCACGCCATATTAAGAGGTGCCGTAAATCAATATGGTCAGTGTATACCAAATTACCATTATGAGGATATGGTAAATCTTTATTCAATGTATATGAAAAAAGGATTTGAAAATCCTGCTGTTGTTATTGATTGTAATCATTCAAATTCAAACAAGCAGTATATGGAACAGATTCGTATTGCAAAGGAAATAATGCATAACCGTAAACATTCAGAAGATTTAAAACATTTTGTCAAAGGTCTTATGATTGAAAGCTATATTGTTGGTGGAAATCAGAAAATTGATGAACACTGCTACGGCAAGTCAATAACTGATCCATGCCTTGGCTGGGAAGATACAGAAAAATTGTTATACATTATTGCTGAAGAAGCATAAAACTTAAACTCCGGAATTTTCACTTATGTGGATATGACCGGAGTTTTTTACACACAAAAAGAGGCATCATCTAATGACAATACCCCTCAATATATCACCTTATTATTTATGCTTTCGGATGTGCCTTTTCATATACTTCTCTTACTCTACGGCTTGCAGGTGTCATATACATCTGAGTAGTAGATATATCAGAATGTCCAAGCATTTGTTGTACAGCCTTTAAGTCTGCCCCGTTTTCAACCAAATGTGTTGCAAATGAATGGCGAAGTGTATGGGGTGTTATATCTGACTTAATTCCGGCTTTCTTCCCATAAGCCTTTATCAGTTTCCAAAATCCCTGTCTGCTCATTTCCCTGCCTGAACAATTAGGATATAAAACATCACTATCCTTATTTTCTCCAAGCAAACTTTCCCTTCCATCTTTCAGATACGCAACAAGTGCGTTCTTTGCCTCTGTTCCAAAAGGTATCTGACGGTCTCTTTTTCTGTCATGACATACTACAAATTCATAATTAATATTAACATCATTTACCTTCAGTGTAATAAGTTCTGAAACACGCATTCCCGTTGCATACAAAAGCTCTAACATAGATTTATCTCTAAGTTCTTTTGGCGTATTTCTTGAAGGTTGCTTTAAGAGAGCATCAATTTCATTTATAGACAAAATCTCCGGTGCTTTTTTTTCTATCTTAGGAGATTTCATGTCAGAAGCAGGATTGTCTGTAATATATCCCTCCTGATACAAATATCCAAAAAATGCTTTCATCGACGCAATGTTTCTTGATATTGTAGTAGGTGCTCTTCCAATAGTCTCTAATGATGAAATGTATCCTTCTAATTCCTCTTTTGTAATATCTGAAATATTATCCGTACTATAACTATTATTAAGATATATAAAAAGTTTCGTTAAGTCTCTTTTATATGAGACTTCTGTGTTGCTTGAAGTATTCTTTTCACTATGTAATTTTAAAATGAATTCTTCAATTAATCTTTGCATTTTTTCCTCGCTATACTCTATATTAAGAGTGTCAAATCTTATTATATAAGGCTTTTTCAATAAAATCAAATACAATTTTTCACGATTTTTTGAACAAAATTTAGGTTACATAAAAACGATACCACATATACTGACAAACATAAATTCCGACACAATATCTAGTAAATTTCCTTTAGAAATTAATTTTAAAATATGAAAAAATTTTGTAACAAAGATGAAATAATAAAAATAAAAAAACTTATTCCCCTTCCTACATTTTTCCTGTTGCCGTCACACATATATACCGTTCCTATGATTTTAGCCATAGTATCTATGCCTGCCCCCACAAGCAATAAAGTGTGTGAGCTTACAGATACAGTAATTATTCCTGCCAACACAAATGCAAAGTAAAAAACAAAAAACGGAACAATTTTATCTTTTATTCTGAAAAAAGATAAAATAAATATTCCCAGCAAAAACTTCACATCTCCTAAGAGAACATAAATTATACCATCAAACAGATTGTTAAATTTTATGTTTTCAACATTATCAAAAGAAAAATCTATGCCTAGAAAATTATACACAAGAGTTCCTGTTATAATTCCCAATATAAAGGCATAGATTTTGTAGTTTTTTTCCGCTAATTTATAATTCATACATTATTCCTTTGCCTTTTATGGTATGAAAAGCAATATATTTTGCATTCTCATATCTTAATATATGAATCTAAATATGAAAAATTACTTTTTACAGTCCCCTTTTACATACTTACAATAATATGTCAAAAGAGAGGACACTGTTTTAGCATCATTAATTTCGTTAGCTATTATTTTCTCCATTAATTCATCTATTGTGTAAATTTCTAAGGAAATATCTTCATCTTCATCAAACTTTTGATGAGATTTTTCCAAATCAAAGGCAACATATACGTCTATTTTTTCTCCTGAATAAGCAATAGCCGGAACTAATGTCTGTAAAAACTCAACACGAGAAGATTTGTATCCCGTTTCTTCTTCTAATTCTCTTGCTGCACACATATTAGTAGGCTCGTTTTCTCCATCTCTTCCTCCGGCCGGAATTTCCAGAGCAAATCTGTCTATGGCATTTCTCCACTGTCTTACCATAATAATTCGTCCATCATCTAAAACCGGAATAACTGCCGCTGCACCCTTATGTTGTAAAAAATCCCACTTCACATGATGCCCCTTAGGTGTTATTATATCATCTTTACAAAAATCAAGAATTGCTCCTTTATATACAATCTGACGATTAATACGCTTAAACTCCTTCATAAAATCCTCCATTCCGTATTTTTTTACTTATGATGTATTGTAGAAATTTGCGTAGCAATAAAGCGATTCGATTACATCATTTAACCCCAAAATTCACTTTTGACACTTACATTATTTTATATTTACACATTTATCAAAGCATGCATCTGTAGCTGCAAAAATTGCTTTTCTAAATCCGTTTTTTTCCAATTCTTCAACACCTGCAATTGTAGTTCCTGCTGGTGAGCATACCATATCCTTTAATTCTCCCGGATGTTTTCCGGTTTCTAACATAAGCTTAGCTGAGCCTAACACTGTCTGTGCTACAAATTCATAAGCATCCTTTCTTGGAAGTCCACATTTAACAGCACTATCAGCAAGAGCTTCCATAAACATAAATACATATGCCGGAGAGCTTCCACTGGCACACACTACACTATTAATTAACTTTTCTTCAACTACTTTCATTTTCCCAATAGATTTAAAAATTTTTGTAATATTATCTATTTCGTCTTCTGAAAAGATTTCCTTATTGTAGCATACTCCAGTCATTCCTTCTCCCACCATAGCCGGGGTGTTCGGCATTGACCTTACAATTCTATTAGTTTTAAACATATCCGCCATCTGACTAATTGTAATTCCCGGTGCAAGAGAAATTAAAACATTCTCCTTTGTTATGTCCTGTGCAATTTCCTTTGCAACCTTTTCAAACATTTGTGGTTTTACTGCCAAAATAATATATTTTGCTTTCTTAACTACCTCATTGTTGCTTTCACAATAGTTAACCTCTTCTTTTTTTGAAAACTCAACCATTTTTTCTCTGGAATTTCTATGGAATATAATATTTTCCTTTCCGAAAGTCTCCTTTGCTCCGGAAAGCATTGCACTTCCCATATTTCCCATTCCGATAAATCCTAAAACTGCCATAATACACCTCACAATATTTTTCTAATAAATTTATATCTAATTAAGTATATCATTTTTTTCAGTTTATGGGTAAAAAAAATAAGCCACCATAATTTAATATGATGGCTTAATGTAGATTATTTATTTTGCGTAATCAATGGCTCTTGATTCCCTTACAATGTTTACCTTAATCTGACCAGGATATTCTAATTCACTTTCAATCTGCTTTGAAATATTTCTAGCCATAATAACCATATCAGCATCTGAAACCTTTTCAGGGATAACCATAACTCGAACCTCTCTACCTGCCTGAATGGCAAAAGATTTTTCAACTCCTTCGTATGAGTTTGTAATATCTTCTAACTGTTTTAATCTGTTTGTGTATGTCTCAAGTGTCTCACGTCTTGCACCCGGTCTTGCTGCAGAAATAGCATCTGCCGCCTGAACGATACAAGCTATAAGTGTTTCCGGTTCAACATCACCGTGATGTGCTTCCACAGCATTAATGATAACCGCTGATTCCTTGTATTTTCTACATAAATCAACACCTAACTGTATATGTGTTCCTTCCATTTCATGGTCAACTGCCTTACCTATATCATGAAGCAGACCCGCTCTCTTGGCTACTCTTACATCTAAGCCCAATTCAGCTGCGAGTAAGCCTGATAAATGTGCCACTTCAATAGAATGCTTCAGTGCATTCTGACCATAACTGGTTCTAAACTTCATCTTTCCTAAAAGTTTAACCAATTCCGGATGTATACCATGTACTCCCACTTCAAGTGTAGCTGCCTCTCCTTCTTCACGAATCATGGTTTCAACTTCTTTCTTAGCCTTATTAACCATTTCCTCGATTCGCGTAGGCTGGATTCTACCATCTACAACAAGCTTCTCTAAGGCGATTCTTGCCACCTCTCTCCTAATAGGATCAAATCCTGATAAAACAACTGCTTCCGGTGTGTCATCAATAATAAGATCAACACCTGTAAGTGATTCAAGAGTTCTAATATTACGTCCCTCTCTACCAATTATTCTACCTTTCATTTCATCATTAGGAAGTGAAACTACAGAAATCGTAGTCTCAGAAACATGATCTGTAGCACATTTCTGAATAGCATTTACAACAAGCTCTCTAGCTTTCTTATCAGCATCTTCTTTTGCCTGTGCTTCTAATTCCTTAACTAATTTTGCAGTTTCAATTTTAATTTCTTCTTCAACAGTTTTTAATAAATATTCTTTTGCCTGTTCGGAGGTTAATCCAGAGATTCTTTCAAGTTCCTGTACGCGCTGTTCGTTTAACTTATCTACTTTAGCTTTAGTCTCTTTTAACTCTTCTTCATGAGCTTTAAGACTATTTTCTTTCTTCTCAAGTGCATCTGACTTCTTTTCAACAGACTCTTCCTTGTTAAGAACTCGTTTCTCATAACGTTGAACTTCTGCTCTTCGTTCTTTAATTTCTTTGTCAAGTTCATTTTTGGTTCTAAGATTTTCCTCTTTAGCTTCCAAAAGTGCCTCTTTTTTCTTAGCTTCAGCTGTCTTAATGGCTTCATCAATAATTTCACGAGCCTTATCCTCTGCTGAGCCTATCTTCTTTTCAACAGTACTTTTTCTGATTGTAACTGCCACAAAAGCTGAAATCAAAGCAACTACAACTGCAATTCCAACGCATAAGAGTGTCCAAGTAGTATCACTCACAGGAGCACCTCCTTATTTAGTTTTCATTGTACATCACAACATATCCATTTTACTTTATTAACCAAGTTATGTCAAGCAATCTCACCGTTTATGTGACAAAAATGTAACAAAAATGTGCTACCAGACAGTTTGGCTGATAGCACATTTCCCCCTATAATGACATATCTGTATCATGAAAATATTGTCTCACAGCCGATTTTACATCATTATAATTATATCCTTTTCCTACAAGATAACGATATAACTTCTGTAATTCTTTTGGTTCTTCAAGATTATACCTCTTAATTCTTTTTTCCAATATTTTATTAAGAGAATATTCGTCTGTATAATCGCTTTCTTCAAAGGCCTTAGCAATAACATCCTTTTTTATGCCTTTAGTCATAAGATCCTGAACTATCTGTCTTTTACTTTTAGATTCGGACTTATATTCAATATAGAGACCGGCATATCTTAAGTCATCTATCAGATTATATTCTAAAAGATATGAAATGACCGATTGAATAATATCCTCAGGATAATTGCCGGATTTTAACTTATCATATATCTGCTTTTTAGTCTTATACCCGTCATCTAATATATAAAGTGCCCTTTCTCTGGCCCTCTTATATAATATCTCCCAAATCTCATTATATGACTTTTCATCTATAGTGGCATTCTCACTGATTTTGTATCTTCTGACCTCCCCTTTATATAGAATAAAGGAGATGCCATTATCCAATGTAATTTGAATCCGACTACCCTTCGGTATAGTTTTTACTACAGTATACATGTTGTTGCAATATTACTCCGTTTCAGTATTATTATCGGCATCTTTTTCCTCACTGCCGTCTAATGCATAAAAATCACGTACTTTTGTCTCTATTTCTTCCATAATGGTCGGATTTTCAAGAAGGTATTTTTTTGCATTCTCTCTTCCCTGACCAATCTTTTCAGAATTATATGCATACCATGATCCACTCTTTATTACAACTCCACAGTTAGCTGCCAAATCAAGAATATCACCTTCTCTTGATATTCCCTTTCCAAACATAATGTCAAATTCAGCTTCCTTAAATGGCGGTGCAACCTTATTCTTAACCACTTTAACTCTTGCACGGTTACCTACCATTTCACCACCTGCCTTAAGTGTCTCCACTCTTCTAACATCAAGTCTGACTGATGCATAGAACTTCAACGCACGTCCACCGGTTGTTGTTTCTGGATTTCCAAACATAACACCGATTTTTTCTCTTAACTGGTTAATAAACACAACTGAACATCCTGTTTTATTAACTATCCCCGTAAGCTTTCTAAGTGCCTGTGACATAAGTCTTGCCTGCTGTCCCATATGAGAATCTCCCATATCTCCATCTATCTCAGCCTTAGGTACAAGAGCGGCAACTGAGTCCACTATAATAATATCTACAGCTCCGGATCTAACCATAGTCTCTGTAATCTCTAATGCCTGCTCGCCGTAATCCGGCTGGGATATATATAAATTATCAATATCCACACCTATAGCCTTGGCATATACCGGGTCAAGTGCATGTTCCGCATCAATAAAGCCTGCCACTCCACCTCTCTTCTGTGTTTCAGCAATCATATGTAGCGCAACCGTAGTCTTACCACTGGACTCCGGACCATATATCTCAATAATTCTGCCCCTTGGAATTCCTCCTATACCTAAAGCTAAATCCAAACTTAATGAACCTGTAGGAAGTGATTCAACATTCATCTTATTACCTGAATCACCTAATTTCATAATGGCACCCTTACCATGCTGCTTCTCAATCTGTGATATGGCTGCATCTAATGCCTTTAACTTATCTTCTTTATTCATATTAATCCTCGCTTATTTTAATCGAACTGTTGTTCGCTATTATGATAGTACATTATCCTATCCTTGTCAATATTAATTTGTCATATTATTTTGTTAAATATAATTATATACTTTATTAAAATAATATGCAACATGATTATTTATTTTTTAGAAATCCTACATTATTATACATTCTTTAACTTTAAATATTCATCAATCATTTCGCCTACTCCTGTTTTTTCCAGGTTTATTGCATCCAGGCACATATCATAATTACCTGCATACCCCCACTCTTCTCCTGTATAATATTTGTGATAACTCCTTCTTCTGTTATCTGTCTCATCAACTATTATTCCTGCCTTTCTTTCAGACACATTATGTTTTATTGCAATATTTCTAATGCGCTGTTTTTTTTCACCACATAAAAATATTCTTACAACATCGTCCCTGTCCCTAAAAGCATAATTTGATGCCCTTCCAATGATAACAAAATCACCATTTTTGACAGTTTTCCCCAGAGCCTCTTTAGGCGTGTTTCTTAAGTGCTGTTTCATTTCATCTGCTACAGTATCCATCATTAATTCAAGGGATACTTCATTAAAGAAAAAAGGATATTTTTCGTAAATATGTTCTTCCTTTGCAATTTTTTCCAGTTCTTTTTTGGTGTAACAGGGAATATTGTATTTTTCAGCTAAAAATCTTCCAATATCATCTCCATTACATCCACATTCTCTTGCTATTGTTATTATCATATATCCTCGTTCTCCTAATTTTATAATTAATCTTCTATTACATAAAATTTGCATATAATGATGACAGTGCTACCGTAAGTATTCCTGATACCGCTATGGCAAGACTGCTCATTGCCCCTTCAACCTCACCTATTTCCAAGGCTTTCGCAGTTCCTATTGCATGGGATGAGGCACCAAAAGCCAGTCCCCTAGAAATCGGTTCATCAATTTTAAATATTTTGCAAATTAATTCTCCAAAAATATTTCCCAATACACCGGTAATAATTATTACAGCTACAGTTATGGTTACATATCCTCCCAACTCCTCCGATACACCCATTCCTATGGCTGTTGTTATGGATTTTGGAAGTAAAGTTACATATTCTTCATGAGACAAACCACAAATCAAGGCTAATACCAGAACTGTTGTAAGACTTGTTATTGTACCTGCCACAAGTCCTAACATAACCGCCTTAAAATTTTTAAGGAGTAATCCCCACTGCTCATAAAGAGGTATTGCAAGACACACTGTTGCCGGAGTCAGTAGCCAGCTTAGGTATTTTGCCCCCTCATTGTAAGTGTAATAATCAACTTTTCCTACAACCAGAACCACTATTGATACCACAATTGAAATTAATAGGGGATTAAAAATTCCCAATTTAAACTTCTTTTTTAACAATGTTCCTATTAAATATGCCACCAAACTTAAAGTTACGCCGGCAAACATTGACTCTCTAAAAAAATCATTCATCCCTATCTGTCTCCTTATTTCTGCTTTTTCTTATAACCCACTGGGACATTCTGCCTGTGGCAACCATTACCGTTATAATGGTAACAGCCGTGATTATACATACAGGGACAAGCACCGATGCAAGCTTTCCCCAGCTATTCATTAATCCCATTCCTGCCGGAATGAACATTAACGGCATAATCTCAATAAGGAATTTTCCTGTTTCCCTAACTGCTTCTAATTTAATTAATCCTGTCATTAATCCAATAAATAATATTGCCATACCATATATCCCCGCAGGAATCGGAAGGGGAAGCATATATTTTAAGACTTCTCCTGCAAAGGATATTCCAAGTATAATTAAAAGTTGTTGTATATATTTCATCTTTTCTCCTATATATGATGATTTTGTATGTTCTAAATTATTATATAACCTGATTATTTAATGTCAATGTTACCAATGTACTGTATTTTGCACTTGAAATACGTAAAAAATATGTGGCTGTCCGCCACACAAATTTCTTTAAACCGCATATTTTAAAAATTAATTTATTTTACTGTAATTTTGCACTTTATAGTTTTTCTTCCTGACTTCACAGTAATTACTGCTGTTCCTTTTTCCGTGTCTTAATTACACCTTTTGAAGTAACTGTTGCCACTTTTTTATTGCTGGATTTGTAAGTTACTTTCTGAAGACTTGTCAATGGTGTAATTACTGTTTTTAATGTAAACTTTTTACTGTTTTTGAGACTTAACTTCTTTGCAACGCCTCTGTAACAAATCCTTTTTACCGGACTAAAATCTATGATAAAATTCTTTGCGAAACTGCTGACAGACTTAGGTAAAATAATAGTTTTAAGATTAGAGCAATCTGCAAATGCTGCCTCTGCCACAGTCTGAACTCCTTCTTCTATATCCAGTTCTTCAAGTCCTATACATTTTGCAAAAGCCGTTTCACCAATCTCTGTAACGCTTCCCGGAATTTTCAGTGTTGTGATTCCACTGCATCCTGTAAATGCAGATTTCCCTGTATGGTGACCGTTCTAAGTCCCGGATAGTTAATAAAATTTCGTTCTCCTAATGCTGTAATTCCATCTCCTATAGTTACATCTGTAATATTTTCTTTGTTTTCAAACCAGGGTGACCAGTCCGGTGTTACTCCTGTTCCTTCTATTACCTGTTTTCCACTGTCATAAACTGTCCATACAATTTCCGTTCCACTAGTTTCATCAGAAACTGTCCCACTGTCTGTAACGGTACCATATCCTAAATCTGCACCTTCGGGATTTTCTCCATCTTCTACCTAAATACCAGCTGCTTCAAAAGTATTCCCACCATAACTTATTGTTTCCATTTCGGTATTGGCATATACGATTGTTCCCTCTTTTAATACTGTAGACATAACCATTGCTGCCGACAGTCCGATTGCTAAAATGTGTTTCCATTTCATGTTTCTTTCCTCATTTGTGACACATATTGCCATTCAGCAGGCAGTATCCAATATGGTATTTTTATGTTCTGCTGAATAGTTAATCGCCCACACCGTTGTAAAGTTTACTGCGTCTATATTTAATCGTCAATAGTGAAAATATTTAAAGTATATTATTTAGGTATACTCTCAGAAACACACAAAGCTCCCCACCCTGCCTGTTCGTTAGGCCACCTTGTAAATCCCGGAAGTTTTCTGCTTCCCTTTATAAGATAACTTTTTAATTTCTGCCCGTACAGAAAAGGATCATTTCCCCGAACTATCCCCCATTCCATCATTAAGGCCGCACTGCCACACACAAAAGGCGTTGCCATGGATGTTCCGGTTCTTACGGATACTCCCCCCGTATTTGATGCCGAACTTATATTCACTCCCGGTGCCACAATATCCGGTTTTACCTGATTTGTTTCCCTGGTAAATCCCCGTCCCGAAAAGGATGCCATTACATCATTAGATGAATTATATGCTCCAACACTTATTACCTTTGAAGACGTGGAAGGAACCGTAAGTGTTATATCAGGGTCAGGTCTTAAAAATGAGGTATTTTCGTTTATAATTCCTCCTTCCGGAAGCCACATATCATATCGTCCCGTAACTATATTTTCAGGTGTAAGTCTTATGGTCCATATTCCTGATTTCACATAATTTGAAACCGGTATAAGTTCAAAATATATTTCCTGATACTGGGTATAAGGCTTAGGAGTCCCATAAAACACATAAACATTTGTCTCATCTATCTCATATTTATGTGCCCTGTTATAAATTTCAGTCACATCTATAATAAAGCCTGAAGGTGCAATTATCTGTACCCTAAATTCATCTGAAAAGTTTTTCCATAACTGAATACTAAATGCCTTTTGAAAACGTGATACCTGAACTTCCACATCTGTAGGCTCAAATACATATCCTCCTGCATGGCCGGCACTGTCTCCCTCATTTCCCGCCCCCACGCATATGGATACCCTTCTACCGTCAGCCATGGAATCCAAATAAGTAGAAAGAAGAGATGTGCCATCATGAGAACCATAGCTGTTGCCAAAGCTTAAGTTCATCGCCAAAGGCATTTTATAGCTTTCCGCCACCTTTATCATATAATCAACGGCCTCCATTAACTGAGTTGTTCTTGGAAACGACCTCTCCCCTGCTAAAGCCATCTTTACAATTACAAGACTGCTTTTTGTTGCGATTCCCAGATTATCATTTTTATTTTCAGCAAAATTGCCTGCTGCAATTCCTGCCACATGGGTTCCGTGTCCTGAATAATCCACGGAATTTACCGATTCATATGGATTTTCTGATTTTAAAGCCTCGTTAATTTCTTCTGCATTATAAACTCTGTCATTTGTCTGGTCCCACAAATTAAGTATTCTTGTGGTTCCATCCTGATTTCTAAAAGCCTCATGGGTAAAATCAATGCCACTGTCAGCTATTCCCACTATCACTCCTTCTCCAAAAAGACCATTGTTTTCATTATTTGCAAAGGTCTGCTGTACCTCATTTATGCAGGATGCCTGTTTTCCCCTAAGCAGTGAAAATATAAGTGCCGTAGGCTTCTCAATGTAGATAATCTCCTCCACATTAGCCACTTCATCTATCAATTCCTTTTTTACATTTAAAACGGCATAGCCGTTAGAAAGCTCTCTAACATCTACGCCGTTTATTTCCCTTACTTTATCTAAATTTCCTGTATACCTTACAATAAGTTCCCATACATCCTCTTCTGAATCAAAACCTGTCATTAATCCCTGAGATTTCATTAATTCCTCCTGTGGGATTTCCAACGCCAAACTAAGCGAATTATCTGATTTTTCCCCCATATTCCCCTCTTCTAATAAAATAATACATTAACATGCCTGTTCAAACTGACTGTTATACAAATCTGCATAAAATCCGTTTTTGCTCATAAGCTCCTGATGATTTCCACTTTCAATAATATCTCCATCCTTTAATACGAGAATTAAATCCGCATTTTTTATTGTAGACAATCTGTGGGCAATTACAAAGGATGTTCTGTTCTTCATAAGTTCATCCATGGCTTTCTGGATTTTCTGCTCAGTTCTTGTATCAATAGAACTTGTAGCCTCATCTAAAATCAAAATAGGTTTATCAGCTATCATTGCCCTGGCTATTGTAAGTTGCTGTTTCTGTCCCTGAGACAGGTTAATCTGATCATTTAAAATAGTATCATATCCATTTTGAAGTGTTCTTATAAAGTGGTCAAGACCAACTGCCTTACATGCTTCCCTCATTTTTTTCTCTGATTTATTTTCTGAACAATAAATCAGGTTTTCCCTGATACTTCCTTCAAACAACCATGTATCCTGTAATACCATACAGAATTTTGAGTGAACATCCTCTCTTTTAATATCTGCTGTGGATACTCCGTCGATTTTTATTTCACCACTGTTTATTTCATAAAAACGCATTAACAAATTAACCAGTGTAGTTTTTCCTGCACCTGTAGGCCCTACTATGGCTATTTTCTGACCTGCCTTCGCCCTAGCCGAAAAATCATTTATTATTATTTTGTCAGGCTCATACCCAAATCGTACATGAGAAAACTCCACATCACCTTTGGTATTGGTAATTATTGCCTTCTTATTACTTTCATCCTGCATTTCCTCTTCACCTAAAAACTCAAAAACACGGGATGATGCGGCACCTGCCGACTGCAACTGCTGAAATGCCTGGGCTAACTGTGACAATGGCTGGGTAAAATATCTTATATACATCATAAACGAAACAATAACACCAAAAGAAATATTTCCATTCATGGCAAGGGCAGCTCCTACCACGCAAACTGTAGCATAACCGAAATTACCAATAAAAGTCATTAAAGGCATCATAAGTCCTGACATTGCCTGTGCCTTAAAGCCACTGTTTCTTAAAGCTTCATTTAACTCATCAAACTGCTTCTTTGCCTTATCTTCTCCATTATAGGCTTTTACCACTGTATGACCTGAATATATTTCTTCTATGTGACCATTTATTGCTCCAAGATTCATTTGCTGCTTTGTAAAATATTTCTGGGAATGTTTCATAATAACCATCATAAGTACAAAACCTAACAATGTTGAAAGAACTCCGGCAATGGTCATTACAACATCTGTTTTTATCATCATTATAAGAGAACCTGCAAACAATGTAACAGCAGAAACCATTGTTCCAATACTCATGTTAAGAGATGTAGCAATCATATCTACATCATTTGTAACACGGGATAACACATCTCCAGTGGAATTATGATGATAGTAATTCATGGGAAGCTTATTGATTTTTACTGAAATGTCATTTCTAAGTTTTCTTGACACATACTGTGTAACTGTTGACATTATAAATCCCTGAGTTGCTGAAAGAATGGCACCAACACCATATAAAACAGCCAAAATCATTGCTGTTGACTTAATTTTATCCATATCCATTTTGGCATTAGGCATTATACCTTTAATAATGGTATCTGTAATTTCCGATACCTTATCAGGGCCAATCAGTGTTAAAACCGTTCCTCCACAGGCACATATTATTGCAATTATAATAAATGCCCAATAATTCTTACAGTATTTAAGGAGCTTGCTCCATGTGCCTTTCGTTACCTTTTCCTTTGACATTGCTACAGGCATTCCCGGATGTCTCATTCCTCTTCTATTTGTTGTTCTACCTTCCATTACGCCAATTCCTCCTTTGATAACTGAGAGTATGCGATTTGTCTGTATTCCTCACAGGATTCCATTAACTCACTATGAGTTCCTTTTCCTGCGATTTTTCCGCCATCTAACACAATAATTAAATCTGCATCCCTTATGGTTCCTATTCTCTGGGCTACAATTATTTTCGTAGTGTCGCTACACTGTTTTTTCAAAGCCGTACGCAGCTTTCTGTCAGTTTTATAATCAAGAGCTGAAAATGAGTCATCAAAAATAAGTATTTCTGCCTTCTTTGCTATAGCTCTTGCTATTGACAAACGCTGTTTTTGTCCACCTGAGAAATTATCTCCTCCCTGTGCCACATAACCATGGTATTTATCCTTGAGATTTTCCACAAAATCATCTGCGCATGCAATTTTTACGGCTTCCTTTACCTCATCAGGCGTAGCATCTTTCTTCCCATTATCACCATATGCAACATTTGATTCTACGTCCCCGGAAAATAAAATTGCCTTTTGGGAAACATATCCTATTTTATTTCTAAGTTCATTTTGTTTGTAATCTTTAACGTTTATTCCGTCAACTAACACTTCTCCGTCTGTTACGTCATAAAACCTTGGAATAAGATTAATTACCGTACTTTTTCCACATCCTGTAGCTCCAATAAAAGCTATTGTTTCACCTTTATTTGCCTTAAAACTGATATTTTCCACAACATTTGCCGCAGCATCAGTATATGCAAAAGATACATTTTTAAACTCAACAGTGCCTTTTTCCTTAGTATCTCCATCTAAGCTACCGTCTTTTATGGTTATATCAGTATCTAAAACTTCTGTGATACGATTTGCAGCTACTGATGCCCTAGGCCAAATCATAAAAATCATAACCAGCATGATAAACGCCATAATAACCTGCATTGCATAGGAAGAAAATACAACCATATCTGAAAATAATGTAAGTTTCTTATTCATTGCCGCATTATTAATTAATATTGCCCCTATCCAATATATTGCAAGGGTAAGACCATTCATTACCCCCTGTATTCCCGGCATAAGAAATGCCATGGTTCTGTTTGCAAACATATTAGCAGATGTAAGCTCATTGTTAGCCTTTTCAAACTTTTCTTCCTGATACTCTTCTGCATTATATGCTCTTATTACATTTAATCCTGTAAGATTTTCCCTTGTAACCCTGTTTAAGTTATCAGTTAATACCTGCATCTTTTTAAACTTCGGAGATGCAAGAACAATACATGTAATAACAATTGATAATAAAATTACCAGTGCAACTCCTGTAGATGCCGTCCACTGCCAGCTTTTATTATAAATTTTAAGTATTGCCCATACAGCCATAATAGGTGCCTTGGCAATTGCCTGAAGTCCCATTACAATTAAAATCTGAATTTGTGATACATCGTTAGTAGTTCTTGTTATAAGGCTGGCTGTGGAAAACTTTCCAATTTCCTCCATGGAGAAATCCTGTACCTTATGAAACAGCTTTTCTCTGATGGTTGCAGCAAAATCAATACCTGACTTAGCCGCCAATACTGCCACTGAAATACCTGAAACCAAACTTCCAAAAGCACACGCAAGCATTTTCCCTCCTGCAATTAAAATGTCCTGCATACTGCTGTCAGGGGTTTCAACTAACACTGTAATTTCAGACATGTAATCCGGAAGTTTCAAATCAAGCCATACCTGGGCTACAATGAAAACTAAAGCTATTAAAATAAAACATCTGTCTTTTTTCTCTAAATTCTTAAAAAGTTTAAACATCTATTAGTCTCCTTTACATACTATTAACTATCTGCATTTTCACACAGCTTTATTATTACATTTACAAATGTATTAAGCTCCTCCTTTGAAATGCCTTTTGTATATTTTTTAACTGCATGTTCCATATCTATGGCTGCAATACTGCAAAGCTTTATTCCTTCTCCGGTAATACGAACCTTTTTTATTCTCTTATCAAAGGGATCACCAAAACACTCAACAAATTTTTTCTGTTCCAATCTCTTTACAATACCTGCTGTGGTAGATTGTGCCAAATGCAATAATTTTTCAAATTCTTTCAGGGTGCATTCTCCCCCTCCATCTTTATTTAACCTCATTAATGCTCCAAGCTGCATCATTGTTAAATCATATTTTTTTAATGCATTATTGGCATTTTTTTCAATGTTATCATGCAACTGCTTTATCATATAAAAGCAATCTTTCCTCTTATCTGTTATTTTATTCATAATATCCTCCGAAGTAGTGAATATACTAACACTTCAATCGCACACTGTCAATAGCGTGCGATTAAAATAATTGTAAAAAATTTGTGCCTTATTTTTAAACTAATCATTATAATTAACATTATATGCCACATATTCATGGGAAAAATGATATCCTAATTTTTCTGCCATTTTTACTGACCACATTATTCTTGCGTCCCAGCTTGGATACCATCCTTTTTTGATACATTCAAGAATTAATTTAGCACCACATATGCTTGCAAGACCTTTGTGTCTGTAATCTTTTCTTGTAGCAATTTCCACTTCAATTCCATCCTTAAATCCGGAATAAGAGGACGCAGCGGAAATTAATTCTCCATCCTTTAATATTGCAACACCCATTCCCTTTTCACTGTACATTTCATATGTATCATATTGTGCTACAAAGTCCCTGCTCCACTGCTCCTTAAAACAGGCATTGTATAGTTTTTCATCAATTATTTTTATTTCATATTCCTTTGATAAACCTTCTGCAATGCTTTTTAAATGCTCTACATTAAAAACACCTTTTTCCTTTTTCATTGCATATCTGGTTGTTTTTTCTGCCTTGTTTCCAAAGCACTTTTCAATTAAGGTGCCCCATTCTGTATCTTCCGGCACCATAATAATGGAATTTTTAAATTTATCCGGTTTAAACATTACTAATTCTTCATTTAATTTTCCTGCAAAATAGCAGAAATCCCCTAAAATAGCCATGGCAGACGTAGGATTATTTAAATTATCCACATATATATCTCCCATAACTTTTTCAAGGCATCCCCATATTACTCCTTCATCCCATTTTTCAAACAGATAGTTTACAGTTTTTGTATCCTCTAATTTATATATCATATTTTACATTCCTTTTTACTTACATAAACGTATGCCGCTAATACCGCAACTCCCGTTATAATCCATGAAACAGGATATACAATAAGCAAAACATCATATGAATGATATTTTACAAAAACAGTGTATATCCATACTAATCTCAATACACAGGTTCCAAATACCGTAAGGGCTGCCGGTGTCATGGAGTGTCCCATTCCTCTAAGGGCTGCACCACCTATTTCATAGGAGCTTACTAAAAGATAAAAGAACAGTAGCAATCTCATTCTTGTTACTGCATAGCCTGCCACTGCCGCTTTTGAAGTGAATATTGAAGCAAAAAAGAAACCGTTTAATGCCACAATTATTCCCAAAGCCTGTGAAATCACTACGCTGTATATCATACATATACGGAATACTTTTTTAACTCTGTCATAATTTCCTGCACCAAAGTTAGTGCTAACAAAGGTTACCGCTGTCTGACTGAAAGCACTAACTATAAAATATATAATAAATTCATAATTAAGTGCCACCGCAGAACCTGCCACCACATCAGAACCAAATCCGTTAAGAGCCGCCTGAATAAATACATTGGCAAAAGAAAATACCATTCCCTGTATTCCTGCCGGCACACCTATTTTTAATATTTTACTTAAATCCTGCTTTGAAATGCCTAATTCCTTAACAGAAAGTTTAACAGGTTCATTTTCATGAATAAGTATATATGTAATCATTAATGAACTTACAATATTAGAAATAACTGTTGCAATTGCAACGCCTGTTACTCCAAGATGAAAAACAATAACAAGAAAAAGATTAAGGGCTGCATTTAAAACACCTGCCACTGTAAGGCAATACAGGGGGCGTTTTGTATCTCCGATACTTCTTAATATAGCTGCGCCAAAATTATATAGCATAATAAAAGGCATACCAAGAAAGTATATTTTCATGTAATCTACTGCCAGATCCAAAGTGTCTGCGGGAGTGTCCATTAAAACAAGAACCGGTCGTGCCACAATAATTCCTATTACAAGTAAAAAAATGCCACTTACCAAAGCTATAACAATTGATGTATGTACGGCACTTTTAACTTTATCATCCTTTTTACTGCCTAAATAATTAGAAATGACAACATTTGCTCCTACTGAAATACCTACAAACAAATTAATCATTAGATTAATAAGGGCACCTGTACATCCTACTGCTGCCTGGTCCTGACTGGTGGCAAATTTTCCCACTACTGCCACATCCACAGAATTAAATAACTGCTGCAAAACACTACTTACAGCCAGTGGAATGGCAAACATCAAAATATTTTTCCATAAACCACCATTTACTATGTCTATACTACGGGTCGTTTCTGATTTACTTCTATTCATTTCTCTGCCTTCTTCTCTAATATAATATTTTACTATTCTGATAATCTCAAACTTAACTGATACTGGAAAGAATCTAAACTGTTATTTTTCAGTGACAATGCTTCTTCTAAATCATAATCTACCAGCAAATCATTTTTAATAGCTACTACACGGTTTTTTCTGCTTTCTTTTAAAATCTCAACAGCGTAAGCTCCCATAAGTGAACCATACATTCTGTCCTTTGCCGATGGCTGTCCACCTCTTTGAATATATCCTAAAACAGACACCCTTGATTCTATGCCGGTTTTCTCCTGAATAAGCTTTGCCAATTCTTCTGCATCTGTTACGCCTTCCGCAACTACAACTAAATAACAGTCCCGTCCGTCAGTATGATGCTTCTTTATGGCATCAGTAACACTGTCAAAATCTCCCTGCCATTTTTCCGGTAACAATATGGCATCTGCTGATGCCGCCATCCCTGACCACAATGCAATATATCCTTTTTTTCTTCCCATAACCTCCACAACACTACATCGTCCGTGAGATATTGAAGAATCTCTGATTTTGTCAATTGCCTCTGTGGCAGTATTTACGGCAGTATCAAATCCTAAGGTATACTCACTGCACCCCATGTCTCTGTCAATTGTTCCCGGAATACATATAACATTTATACCTTCTTCCTTAAAATCAATTGCACCACGAAGAGTACCGTCGCCTCCAATTGCCACTAATGTATCAATGCCGTTTTCCCTTAGATTTAACGCCGCCTTTTCTCTATATTCCTTTTTTAAAAATCTGTCACTTCTACTGGTAAAAAGTATAGTGCCTCCTCTGTTGTTTATGTTTCTTACATCATCCATACTAAGAGGAGCAGTTTCAAAATCTATTAATCCGTCGTAACCACGAAGTATACCAACTACTTCAATGCCTAAATTACAGGCACTAAAAACTACCGCACGAATGGCTGAATTCATTCCCGGGGCATCTCCACCACTGGTTAAAACGGCAATTTTTCTTATATTTTCCATGAATTATCCTTTATCTTAAAAATCCATTAACAATCTGTTCTTCCGCTTCCTGTTCAGTAAGACCTAATGTCTGAAGCTTAATTAACTGCTCTCCGGCAATTTTTCCTATTGCTGCCTCGTGAATAAGGGAAGCCTCTAAATCATTTGCAGTAATTTCCGGAATAGCACTTATTTTTGCATTGTCCATAATAATGGCGTCGCACTCTGAATGTCCATTGCACTTGGCATTTCCGTTAATTACCGAGAAAAATGTCTGTCTTGAATCGTCTCTTGCCACTGAACGGGAAATAACGTTTGCACTGGAGCCGTCTCCATTCATGTCCACATTAAAACGGGTTGTTGCATGCTGTTTTCCGTGGGTCATAATACGCTCGGTAATTACTATTTTTGCATCTTTGTCAAGTTTTGCCGATGTTACCCTTTCTGTTGAATCAATGCCTTTTATCTGCACTGTTTCCATTTCCATAAACCCACCTTCTTCTATATTAACTATAGTTGTAGGATTCATTACGTTTTCGCCGTTTCCGTCTCCCTTACCATAATGCTTTTCCACATATTTTACCCTGGCATTTTTCCCAATATAAAATGTATGAATGCCATCATGCTTAGATAGTTTATCCCCACTGTTGTGAATTCCACATCCTGCCACAATAAGAACATCAGCACCTTCACCTATGTGGAAATCGTTATATACGCATTCCTCTAAACCGGTTTTGCTGATAACTACAGGAATATGAACACTTTCATTTTTGGTTCCCGGCTTCACATATATATCTATGCCATCCTTGTCTTCCTTAGTTACTATATTTATGTTTTCAGTAGTATTTCTACTGTCCTTTTTGCTGTTTGCCCTTATATTATAAGCACCCTGTGGTATTTCATGAAGTCCCGTCAGCTGCTCAAATAATTCCATCTGTATCTTATCCATATTACCACTCCTTACGCCTGTAATTTTTCACAGACATTGTTATTATTTCCTAAAACAAGAGGCATGATTTCCTCTTTATCTCCATGTGCCTTTATCTTTCCATCCACTAGAAGAATTATTTCATCTGCAATATCTAATATTCTCTCCTGATGGGATATTATAAGAATAGAGTTAGTGTTCTTATGCTGCATCTTTTCAAATACTTTAATAAGGCTGTTAAAGCTCCATAAGTCAATTCCTGCCTCCGGCTCATCAAAAACAGATAATTCCGTTCCTCTTGCAATAATTGTGGCAATTTCTATTCTTTTTAATTCACCACCGGAAAGACTTGCATCTACCTCTCTATTTATATAATCCCTTGCACAAAGACCTACCTCTGACAGATACTCACAGGCTTCGCTTATGGACAACTGCTTTCCTGAAGCCATTCTAAGAAGGTCAATTACCTTTATTCCCTTAAATCTTACAGGCTGCTGAAAAGCAAAGCTTATTCCTAATTTTGCCCTGTCTGAAATGGACATATCTGTTATATCCGTTCCATTGTATATGATTTTACCTGATGTAGGCTTAATTATTCCTACAATAAGCTTAGCCAGTGTGGATTTACCACTTCCGTTAGGACCTGTTATGGCAACAAACTTACTTTCATCAATTTTAAGGCTGATTCCATTAATTATATCTTTTTGTTTTCCATCATCTTCTTTAACACTAAATTTAATATCTCTAAGTTCAAGCATATTGTAAAACTCCTTTTCCGCCTGTACTACTTACTTTTGCCAACGCACCTTCTATTATTGAAAACTGTGGTCCCTTATGACCAATATCTGCATCAAAAATAACCGGCACATCTAAATCTCCAAGTATGGACATTATAGCTTCCTTATATGGCTGTTCAATCCACGAATTATACATTAAAGGTCTTCCAAAAACAAAGCCCTTTGCATGTTTAAAATAACCTCTTTCCTTCATCTGCCACAAATGGGTTACTAAAACAACATCCTCCATATTAAAGCTTTCCAACGCCCATATTATACCATCTTTTTTATATTTTTCCACAAATTGTTGTGTTCCGTCATATTTAGTACCAATAAGGAAAGCTATAACATCAAGACACCCTCCTAAAAGCCGCCCTGATATTTCTATTTTTTCCTCGCCACGGCCGTTTATCCAGCTTACTTTTTCATCATTATAATATCCCTCATAACCTGTAACATATTCATGGCGTTGGGATTCGTAATAGTCAAAAGATTTTTGAACCTTAACTTTTCCTTCTAATACTCCCAAAGCACTCTCCACCGGCTTTTGCCACGGATTCATTCCGAAATCACCTATATGGCATCCATACACCGCTGCCACATCACAGGTTGTTACAATGGGATATACCAGTCCCGTATTATCTGAAAATCCCTGAAACCACTTTGGATTATTCTTAAACTGCTCAAAATCCACATAATCAAGCATTTCCATAAGATAATCTCCACCAGCTGCGGAAAAAACAGCTCTAACATTTTTATCTGACACTAATTCATTAAACTGTTTTCCCCTTTCCATTCCCGTAGAGCTGCAACCTCTGCTATCTGACTTATATACATTATCTGTTAATTTAACATTGTATCCTTTACTTTTTAATTGTTCTGTTGCATTTGCAACTCTTTTTTGTTTTAACTCATTAACTATTCCTCCGGAAGTAGCTGTAACACCTATAGTATCTCCCGGTTTTATAAACTCTGGAAAAATCATTGTCATTCTCCTTTATCTTCTTTTTTAATCTCTGCTTCCTTACCCAATGTCACAGAATAAATTATCATTTCCTTAACATTTATTTGAGAAATTCTCTCTATGGCAAGCTTATAACATTCTAACTGCACATGATAACGTTTATCAAGTTCCTCCATTGTTTTAACCTTATCTGTTTTGTAATCAGCAATAACAAACTCACCATCTTCTTCAAAGCATACATCAATTATACCCTGAATTATCATTGTTTCATCTGAATTTGACCTGCCATTTATTTCATTAGCCTTAACTCCTAACAGAAACTTCCGCTCCCTGTAAAGCTTACCTTTCTTATATGCCTTTTTCATTCTATTAAACAAATCAGTTTTTGTAAATGAAATTATATCTTTATAGTAAATACACCCTGCCTGTTCTTTAGTCATAAGCCCTTTATCCACAAAGGATTCTATCATTTCCTTAACGGTATCTATGGTATATTCCTCCATGTCAAAATCAAGAAGTTCAAATACCCTGTGATATGCGGTGCCCCGTTCTGCACCGTATAATGTTTCATTGCCCGATATATCTTCTCTGGCAAAATCCGGTATTATTTCCGGCACTTCAGTTTCCTTATGAAACTCCTGATTTCCATCAATTTCCTCTACATAAGCCATACTTTGCTTCTTTATTTCCGTTACACTTGCCTTTGAATGTAAAGTAACATCATCTAAATATTGGTATGTAAAGTCAAATTTTTTCTTAACATCATCTCCATTATCAGCTTTTAGATTAAAAATCCTATCAAACTTTTTGCTGTCAATTTCATCCTTAATAAGAGCCTTTCCTTCCTGATATAACATATCTTCCGCTTCCACCGTATTTATTACAATGTCTGCCTCTGCATTATACATTTCATCCCTGGCCTTTGTTCCATTAAACTCTCTTTCCGCTATGGTGTCAAAAGCCTTGTTTTTAGCCACGGTTTTGCCAATCCACGTAAACATATTTGGTGCATTAACAATGTTTGAGTATGACATTTCATCCTTTACGTTATACATACTTTCCTTTAAATCAGAAATAGTCTTTGTAAGTTTCTTTGTGACACCGGTAATAATCAGCTTTTCCTTTGCTCTTGTAAGGGCAACATAAAGGATTCTAAGCCTCTCCGCCATATCCTCCTGTTTGTTCTTTCTCCTTATAAGTCTTTTTACAATAGTTGGTGACTTTACTTTCAAATTTTCATCTATCATGTCAACGCCAATATTTCCATTGTCATCTACCACGATTTTGTCTGTGTCATTTCTGCCGCCACCGTTGGTGTCACACAAAAACACCACCGGAAATTGAAGTCCCTTACTTTTATGTATGGACATTATTTTTACCGTATTATCATTTTCCTGACTAATTCCTGCCTCACCGTCGTCGCTGTCTAAATACTGTAATTTTTCTATATATCTGATAAAATTAAATACACCTTTGTAACTAATATTTTCATATGCCACGGCTTTTTCTTTTAAAGCCTCAATATTTAGATGCCTTCTTTTTCCTCCCGGCATGGATGAAATATAATAATCATAGCCTGTTTCATTTACCAGCTGTTCTATAAGCTCATACACTTTTATATATACACTACGTTTTCTGTAATCATCAAGGAAATCCAAAAACCCCTTAACCTTTACTTTAATTTCTGCATCAGAACCCGTTTCCTTATACAGTAAAAGGTTGTCATACAGATATTCACAGATGTTTTCAGCCTTAATTACTGCCAGCTCATTTTCCGTAAATGAAAACATGGGACTTATTAAAATTGTTGCTAAAGGAATATCCTGATATGGATTGTCAATAACTGACAATGCACTAACTACCGTCCTAACCTCTATAGTCCGGTAATATCCTGTTTTAGAATCTGCCACTGCCGGTATTCCATTATCCTCTAATGCCTGAAGGTAAATATCGCTTACCCCCTTAAGACTTCTTAAAAGTATGGTAATATCGCTATATTTTACCCTTCTTTTATTTTGCCCCTCTTCTGTTATTTTAAGACCATTTTCCGGGTCTGTTATTTCGAGTATTTTTTTTGCCACAAAATCTGCTTCATCTTCCCTTCCCTCTCCTTCTACCATAAAAATTTCAGTAGAATTATCCTGCTTATTAATGGATTCATCGTATTTTGCACCATATGTAAGTCCGTTTCCGTTTTTGTAATTTATCCCTCCTACTTTTTCCGTCATAATATAATTAAATATATAATTAACACTGTTTATAACTTCCCTTCTGCTTCGGAAGTTTTTATCTAAAATTATTTTACAGCAGTCTTTAGTTAAATCCTGAGAATATGTGTCATACTTATGTAAAAAAAGTCCCGGTTCCGCCTGTCTGAATCTGTAAATACTTTGTTTTACGTCACCAACCATGAAAATATTATTTACTCCCTGACCTTTTGAAACGCTGTTTAAAATATCCTCCTGAACGTAATTGCTGTCCTGATATTCATCAATCATAATTTCCTTGTAATTTTCTGCCATTTGTCTTGCCACATCTGTAGGATATACATTTCCCTTTTCATCTTCAGAAAGTAATATCTTTAAAGCAAAATGCGCCTGGTCATTAAAGTCCATTATTCCCTTTTCCCCTTTTTTATCTGCAAAGCGTTTCATAAAATCAAGGGTTAATTTAATTATCATAGAGACACTGTCATGACTTTTTATAATATCAGCTGCCATTTCTTCAACAGTCTGTTCAAACAATTCCGATTCTAATTTACCAAGCCTGTCCATGGCCTTTTTCTTTATATCCTGAACCTGCTTTTTCTTTGCCTCATCACATCCCTTTGCACCTCTTAGGGTGACACTTTTAACACCTCTAAACGCCAGACGCATTTTATTGTAATTATTCTGCTTTTGTATTTCAGAAATGCTTTCCATAAGCTGGGTCAATCCATCCACGCATCCCGGTCCGTCTGTTTCCATGGAAATTTTAAGTGCCGTATTTAAATCTTCTAAAATGCCATCTAACTCTAATTTGGCAAAATTAACTATTTCTCCTAAAAGCTCTGAATTTTCAAATTCTTCTAAAGTTTTAATATTATATATATTTCCGCAGTTTTTTACCCATTTTTCCGGGTCACTGTGACCGCAGGCATTTTTGTATAACTGTTCAATCAATTCTTCAATATTATCTTTAAGCCTTCCTGCCGAATACTGTTTTGCCAGACTCATAAACTTTTCATCTGCCTCTAAATAATAGTCTTCAAGCATTTCTCCTATAACATCCGCCTTAATCATTTTTATTTCAGTTTCATCGGCAATTCTGAAATTAGGATCTAAATCTATTTTGTCAAAGTTTTCCCTTACAATCTTTGCACAAAAACTGTCTATGGTAGATATATCCGCATTATGAATAAGTGAAAGCTGTTTAATAATATTTTCATTGTCAGGATTTTTTTCTATCGCTTCTTCAAGGGCAGCCCTTACACGTTCCTTCATTTCAGAAGCCGCCGCCCTGGTAAAAGTAACCACAAGAAGCTCGTCGATGTTTACATCACTTTCTTCATCAGTAATCATATTAATAATTCTCTCAACTAAAACTGCGGTTTTTCCGGAGCCGGCTGCTGCTGATACTAAAATATTTCTGTTTCTTGTATTAATTACATCTAACTGTTTATCTGTCCACTTCATATTTACTCTCCTTTATTTTTCTCAGTGTTTAGACGGCTAATAACCTGTTTTAAGTCTAATTTTTCTAATTGTCTGTATCTGTCTCCAACCTTTAGGTCAAAACCGCACACGCCACCATATGGACAGTAAGTGCAGGCGTTTTCCGTAGGATTAATCTGAATATTACCATCAATAATATCCTTTCGCATATTTTCAGCCATATCATAAACATGATTTATGAATTTCATATAATTATTGCTTTCAATCACTGTACTTCTGCTGCTTAATCCTGTTTTTGTGGTTCCTACTTTAATTATTTTAGAATTACCTGTTGCCTGTGACAATTCCTTATCAATTGCTTCTATTACATTAAAATCAGAATTTACAAGTCCACTCATTCTATAGCATTTATACTGCTCATCCTGAACTTTTTCTTCCATTAATTCTTCATCAGATACTGTTTCCTTTGTGCCTTTTTTTCTGTATTCTTCCCTTACTTTTCTTATATCCGGGCGGTCAATATATGGATTTTGAATATGGAAATAAAGTCCTGCTCCCGGAAGGACAGTTTTATCGGGATTTTTCTTTTTTTCAAATTCCATGGCATCCTTTAAATAAACCATAAGCTGCATCTGCATTCCAAAAAAGGTATCTGTAACATTAAATTCCGTTGTTCCTGATTTATAATCTATAACCTTTACAAAAATTTCGTTATTTTTTTCATAGGTATCTACCCTGTCAATTCTTCCATGAGTGATTCTAAGCTCATATTCTGACGGCACAAAATCTCCGGAATCAATATGTCTAATCAACACATCAATTGTTTTTTCTGCTGTTTCCCTAACCTGATTTTTAATAAAAATGTTACGTGCAGAACTGTCTAATGCATCATTTTCATAATTTTCCATTGTATCCACAACGCAATTATTAAGGATGGCATTATAGGTTTCCTTTTCTAAATTTTCCCAATGCAATCCTTCTTTTTGCACATTAACAAAAAACTTATTTATTACCTCATGATATAAATTTCCAATGTCATAAGCAGCTATCTCATATTCTCTTCTTTCTCCTAACTTAAGACCATTTCTTAAAAACTGGGAATAGGCGCAGGCTGCATATTTTTCTAATCTGGTTATACCTATGTTTTCCTTATCTTCGTATAGCTTTCTGGCATTTTCCCTGCTGAGATAAGGCTGTCTTCCCTTATAAAATGTTCCTTTTTTAATTAATTTAAGACACTTCTTAGCATCTGCATCATCATATAATACGGAACAAAGAACTTCAAAAAGCCTGTCTTCCTTTCCTGATTTGTATTCTCCTGCATTGGCTGCAATATAATCTAATGCCTCTCTTTTAGTTGTTATTTCTTCAAGACTATTTGCATATTTTTCTTCATCCTTAATTTTTAAGTCTGAAAACATTTTTTGCAAATCGCTTATTAAATATGATTTTCTAAGAGTCTTTCCTGCATTGTCAGTCTTACTAAGGGTAAGAATGACTTTTTCCGTAGGTTTTGCTAAAAGTGAATATAAATAAACCTTCTGCTTAAATATATTTTCTCTGGCTGTAGGGGCTAAAACAAAGCCTTCCTTTTCATCTGCTTTAAGGAAATCCCTGTCTGAATCTGTAATTATTCCACCATTGGTTGCCATTTTAGGAATAATTCCGTCATTAACTCCTAAAAAGAAAATAATCTTCTTTGTATCCTTAAGTCTTGTTCTTTCAATATCTCCCACCATAAGGGTATCTAATCCGGGAGGTATTATTCCTACTTTAGCCTCTAAAAATCCCGCCTTTAATATTTCCACATATTCCTTTGGAGAAACTGTTTCTTCCCCCATTAAATCAACAATTCTTTCAAGCATTAAAATAATAACCCCATATATCTGCTGATATTCTTTTGATAATTCAGGTTTATTATCTTTTTCAAACATATCTACGTAATCATTTATTCTTTTTTCCATGTTAGTGGAAAGAATAAAATTATAAAGTGCTAAGGTGAAATCTTTTATTGTGGCTTTTTTGTCCTTAAGAGTGGTTCTTAAAGCTAAAATGTCATTATATATTTTCTCCCTTACATTATTAACCGTAACAAGTCTCTCTTCAAATCCCTTATAACATTTTTCCCATTTAGCAGAATAACTTTTAAAACCGCGACGACCAAATCTTCTAATATAATTTTCAAAAACATCAATGTCATTTCTGTTTATTTCCAGCAAATTAAGTCTTAACATTCTCATAACAGCATCATAAGAAAAGTCCATTGCTATTACGTCAAGCACTGCTATAATCCCGTCCACAAAAGGATTAGATGAAATATCTCTTTTGTGGTCAATAAACGCCGGAATATCATATTTTTTCAGTTCTTCTTCTAAATAAATATAGTAGTTTGCCATATCCCCGGTAATTATGGCAATATCGTTGTATCTGTAGTTTTTATTTACAATTAAATCTGAAATTTTTGCCACCACAAAAGCTACTTCACTGCGGGGATTTGGCAGGGAGTAGATTTCAATGGCATCATTATAATTTTCAGTTTTTTCCAATTTCTTATTTCTGAAAATGTTTTCTTCAATATGGCATAATGCTTTATTATTTTTTATTCTATAAGGAACCTTACCTTCTCCGGCAATTAATGTTTCATTTATGTTTACATTATTTCTTTTAGCTAAAGTTTTAAGCTTTGCTATGGTTTCCTTGCTTAAGGAAAACAACTCATATTTATTAAATGTGGTAAAATCTTTCTCATTTTCAGGCAAAGTAATACTTACCATAACGCCTTTTGAATACTTCATTAACAATTCCAATACTTTATACTGAATTGGCGTAAATCCTGTAAAACTGTCAAAATAAAAATAGGTATTTTTTATAATTTCAGATTGTCCCACATATTTGCAAAATATCTCCAGCACATCCTCTGTTGTTATCATTTTATCCTGTATGTACTCATCAAAGGCTTTTCTAATCACTAAAATATCCTTTAGCTTATGATAAAGAGCCGGTCTTCTTCCACACAAATCAAGCATATTATCCATATCTGTATCTGATATGTAATATTGCTTAAGCTCTGACAAAACCGACTTTACCTTTTCCACAAATCCCGGCATTGCTGTTTTATTTTTGTATATAATAAGCTCCTTTTTACACTGTTCCAGCACTTTTCTTATAACAAGGGATTTCCCCAAATCATCCATTACCTTGTAATTAATTATACCCTGCTCTTCAAATATTAAATATGCCAGACGGTTAAGACTGGTAACTTCTATGTTAAAACTACCTCCTAGTCCATATTCCTCGTTAATCATTGTAAGTATCTGCTTTTGGGTTTCCATGGAAAATTGCTCCGGAACCACTGCAAGGATATTTTTATCCAGATTATTCATGGATGTATCTATTAAATTCTTATATAACAAAGTAGACTTTCCTGAGCCTGCCCTTCCTATAATAAACTGTAATGACATATTTTCCTCCCCAATATCATTTCAAAATCTATAACTTATAACTTTTGAAACACCTGATGTGTTTCTTTCTATGACTTTTGAAACGGTATAGGATTACCGTTTCAAAAATTTGCTTCGCAAATCACGCCCCTTCGGGGCTGGTCAACTACGATTTTGAAACACCTGATGTGTTTCAAAATCTATATTTAAGTATAGTATATAGGATGTGTCAATTTCAACACATACTTTTGTCATACTTTGCCCCTGACATTAATAAATTAGAATATAATCAAATTTAAAGTGAGGAGTCAGTATGGGAAAAAGTCCAAAATTCATGGTATTTCATTTAAAGGAGCTTATATACACCGTAGTATTTGTACTCCTTGGTATTGTTCTTGTAATTTCATTAATTTTTATGTTTTGTAATAGAAACAGTGATGAAAAAAAGGAAAAAAGTTCCTCAGGGCAATATGAGGCCGGAGTATATACCTCCTGTGTCACACTGAACGGAAATCCAATGGAGGTAACTGTCACTCTTGATAGCAATCACATTAATTCTATTACGGTGGACAACATAAGCGATGCGATAACAACTATGTATCCTTTAGTAGAACCAGCTTTTGAAGATATTTCAAAGCAAATTGTGGATACCCAGTCAGTAGACAATATTAAGTTTTCGGAAGAAAGCCAATATACATATTCTTTACTATACAACGCCATTGTAGACACTATTAACAAAGGTAAAAAATAACAATAGTCTTAAGTATAAAAAGACGGGAACTCCCGTCTTTTTACCTTTGCTTTTTTATTTAATTTCATCCAGCCATTCTTTAACACTGGCATCACTAGGCATTCTTAAATCTCCCCTAGGTGATACGGCAACTGTACCTACCTTTGGTCCATCCGGCAGACAGCTTCTCTTAAACTGCTGTGAGAAAAATCTCCTGTAAAAGGTCTTAAGCCATTTTTTTATAGTTTCTGTATCATATTCCCCATCAAAGGCAAGTTCTGCAAGAAACTGTATTTTTTTCGGAGTATATCCAAATCTTAACATATAGTAAAGGAAGAAATCATGAAGCTCATAAGGACCTACAAGCTCTTCTGTTTTCTGGGCTATCACTCCGTCCTTTGGTGGTAAAAGTTCAGGGCTCACCGGTGTGTCTAAAATATCATACAAAATGTTGCTGATTTTTCCTTCATTTACATCTGCATAATATTTAACTAAATGCCTTACAAGAGTTTTTGGAACTCCTGCATTTACCCCATACATGGACATATGATCTCCATTATAAGTTGCCCATCCTAATGCCAGTTCCGACATATCTCCTGTTCCAATTACCATTCCATTGTATTTGTTTGCCAAATCCATCAAAAGATACGTTCTTTGTCTTGCCTGGGCATTTTCATAAGTAACATCGTGATTTTCAATATTATGTTCTATTTGGGCAAGATGCAATGTAACTGCTTCTGATATGTTAATTTCCTTAAAGTCACATCCTAATTTCTTAATTAGCTCCACCGCATTTAAGTATGTTCTGTCTGTGGTTCCAAAGCCCGGCATTGTCACTGCATGTATTCCTTTTCTGTCAAGTCCCAATGCATCAAAAGCCTTTACTGTAACAAGAAGTGCCAATGTGGAATCAAGACCACCTGAAATTCCTATTACTGCATTTGAGCATCCTGTATGTTCAAGACGTCTTCTAAGTCCCCAGGTCTGAATTTCCAATATTTCCTCGCATCTTGCATTTCTCTTATTTGTATCTGACGGTACAAAAGGTGCCTTGTCAATATATCTGTCAACTTTCACTTCTTTATTTTTAAGTTTAACAGATACATTCATATAATCCTCATTATCCGGGTTTACATAGAATGTTGTCATTCTTTGTCTTTCTGTGGCAATCTTATCTAAATCTATATCTCCATAGGTTATATTACTGCTTTCAAAACGCTTTGACTGGGCTACCATGGTTCCGTTTTCCGCTATGATGTTATGCCCTGCAAATACTAAATCGGTAGATGATTCACCATCTCCTGCATCTGAATAAATATATGCACAAATGTTTTTTGCCGACTGCATTTCCACTAACTTTCTTCTATAATCAGCCTTTCCGGTAATTTCATCACTGGCAGAAAGGTTTAATATAACATTAGCTCCTGCTAAAGCATGGTTTGTACTTGGTGGATTTGGTACCCACAAATCTTCACATATTTCAATGGCAAAGGTGAAATTCTCTATATTGCCACAATCAAAAATCAAATTTGTTCCAAATGGGATTTCTCCCCTTGTTTCACCTTTTTTAATTCCCTCTCCTGATGTAAAATGTCGTCCCTCATAAAATTCTGAGTAACTTGGAATAAATGATTTTGGCACTATTCCTTTAATTTCTCCTGCATATATTACTACTCCGCAATTATACAGTTTATTTTTATGTCTTATTGGTGCCCCAACTACTGAAACAATTTCCATATCTTTCGTATCTTTTGCTAACTCATTTATTTTTTCAAATGCCAAATCTAACATATTTTTTTGCCAGAACAAATCCGATGCAGTGTATCCTGTAATGCATAGTTCCGGAAAAACTATAAGCTGTGCTCCGTTTTTATATGCTTCTTCTGTCATTTTTGCTATTTCTAATTTATTGTGACCACAGTCACCTATAACAATTTTAGGTGTTGCAGCTGCGACCTTTACATATCCGTTATTCATTTTTTTCCTCCTTAATTAATAGGACAATTTTATCATTATACGTTAATAAATACAAATAAAAGTTTCAGGCAACAGATTAATGAACCTTAATCCTGTTTTTGTCACCTGAAACTTTTTCATAAAATCAGCTTCTTATAAATGTATTATAGCCCATTGCCCTAAGCCTTTGTTCCATTTCTACAGCATTATCAAGGCTTTTAAATTCTCCTACCCGGACTTTGTATAATCCGTCTTCGAAGACCACCATAGCCGGAAACTGCATGGCTTTAAGCTGGGCTGCCATATTATTGGCTAACTGTCCGTTCCTAAATGCTCCTACCTGAATAGTATAAACCTGGGCATCCGTGGCAGAAATTCCACTATCATCTAATGTATCAATTATGGCATCTGCAATACCCTGAGCAATTTCATTAAAATTATTATCAAATAATTCATTATCTTTATCTGAATTAATAAATCCTGCCTCAATTAAAACTGCCGGCATTTTTGTACGCTTTAAAACCACAAGATTTGGTCTTTCCACAATTCCCTTATCTTCAAAACCGATTGCCGTAAGATTTTTGTTAATGTTTTCCGCTAATTTTTCCTTTAAACCTTCCCTGTTATACACCAAAGTCTGTACTCCTGTGTAAGTATTAGGTACAGCTGAGGAATTTCTGTGGAAAGATACAAACAAATCTCCGCCTGCATTGTTGGCAATCATTGCCTTTTCAAAAGGAGTATTATATACATCAGCAGTTCTGGTATATTCCACATCAAAGCCTGCATTAGTTAAAAGTTTTCCTACTGCCATGGCAAGTGCCAATGCATCATCCTTTTCCTGTCTTCCATTAAAGTTTGCACCCGGGTCAGAACCACCGTGCCCCGGGTCTAATATTATTTTATAAGCCATATTAAACCATTACAAAACTATTTATCATAATAGATTATGCTTATTTTTAATAATTGATACCCTTATTTTTTAGTTGTAGTGTTATTCTGTGTTGTAGTATTTTTCTTAGTTGTATTGTTGTTATTGTTGCTGTTATTTTTATTATTATTTCCATCCATATCATCAATAACATCATCTACGCCGTCTTTAATATCATTTCCAATATCATCTACCACACCGTCATTTTTTGTTCCGTTATTATCTGCATTTCCATTATTTGTGGTATCGTTAATAATACCTGAATTTGCACCGTTTTCTGTTGTAACATTCTCTGTTGTTGTGGCATTTTCATCATTGTTTGTGTTGCCACATGCTGCAAAACATAATGCAGACACTAACAATGTCATGGCTAATAAGTAAATTTTAAATGTTTTCATACTATAAATCCTCCAAATGATTTTCCATATCTTATCGGTTTTCTCAAATTTTTCTCTTTGTTTCCACCCGATAACAATATTGTTTTCACTTTTTTAATTTTTATACAAAAAATAGACTGTGTTTTATTGATTTTAATCAAAAAAACAACAGTCTATTTAAAAATTCAATAAATTAGTCTATTACATCTGCCATATTATATAATCCGGCTTCTTTTCCTTTTAAGAACTTAGCTGCATCAATGGCTCCCTTAGCAAAAATTGCCTTTGAATATGCTGTATGCTTAATTTCAATAACTTCATCTATTCCTGCAAAGATAACTTCATGTTCACCTACAATTGTGCCACCACGAACTGCTGAAATTCCAATTTCGTTTTTAGCTCTCTTCTGGCGTACAGTGCTTCTGTCATAGGTGTAATCGTACTGATTATCTAAAACCTGATTCATACAATCTGCCAGGGCTAACGCTGTTCCACTAGGAGCATCAACCTTCTGATTGTGATGTTTTTCCACAATTTCAATATCAAAACCTCTGTTAGCTAAAACTTCCGTAGCAGTTTTTAAAAGTTTCATAAGTGTATTAATACCTAATGACATATTAGCTGAACGGAGAACTGCCACCTTTTTGCTGGCCTCGTTCACTTTTTCAAGCTGCTCTGCAGACAGTCCTGTTGTACATATAACCACAGGTGTTTTAGTGCTGACAGAATAATCTAATAAATTGTCAATCGCCGATGTGACAGCAAAATCAATTATTACATCTGCCTTTACGGTACACTCCTTTATTGAAGTAAATACCGGATATTCATTATCTATACCTGTATAAGCATCTACACCGGCTACAATTTCTATATCATTGTCCTGTGACACAAGATTGGTAATGACTCTTCCCATTTTGCCATTACATCCGTGCATTATAACATTAACCATCTTTAACCTCCGTGTTTAGATTTTTCTTCTAAATGTAAAATGCTCTTTAGAGGACTCCGTAATCCTTTAATGCCTTTTCAAGTAATTCCTTATGAGCATCTGATAATTCAGTAAGAGGCGCTCTTACGGGACCTGCCTTATAACCTAACATATTCATAGCTGCCTTAACAGGTATAGGATTTACTTCGCAAAATAATGCTCCAATCACATCTATAGCCTCTAACTGAAGCTTTGTAGCTGTAGCTGTATCTCCGTTTAAATATGCGTATACCATATCATGAACCTTCTTTGGAGCAACATGTGACCACACTGAAATAACACCTTTTCCTCCTAATGATAATATAGGAAGTACCTGGTCATCATTTCCTGAATATATATCAATACATCCGTCTGCTAAAGCTGCTAATTTAGCAACAGCTGAAATATTTCCTGATGCTTCCTTAATAGCTACTACATTTTTAACTTCTTTTGCAATTCTTACTGCTGTTTCAGGCTGGATAGTTGTGCCTGTTCTTCCCGGTATGTTATACATAATAATCGGAATATTAACTGCATCTGAAATAGCTTTATAATACTGGTAAAGACCTTCCTGGGTACACTTATTGTAATATGGTGTAACACAAAGAAGTCCGTTAGCTCCAACCTCCTCAGCTCTCTTCGAAATATTTATGGCTTCACGTGTACAATTTGAACCTGAGCCTGCAATAACAGGAACTCTTCCTGCTACCTTTTCTACACAATACTTAATTACTTCAATATGCTCATCGTGATCCATTGTTGATGACTCACCTGTTGTACCACATACAATAATGGCATCTGAACCACCACTTATCTGGTCATCAATAATTCTCCCAAACTCTTCATAATTAACTGAACCATCTTCATTAAAAGGTGTAATAATGGCTACACCGGCACCTGTAAAAATAGACATTTTCTATTCCTCCTATATTTTATATGTACTTGTAAACCATAGTAAAAGGAGCTTAAAATAAGCTCCTTATAAGAATTCTGATATAAAACTTATAAGTAGCTCCCCATACATAAAATATGTATGACAGTCATATGGCTGTTAACCACATACCCAGGAAACAATCTCCGGAAACCATCTCCTTCGGCGCCGCATCCTTTCTGCTATAGTCATCTGCCTCCGGGACATCATATAACCTACTAATAATTAGCGCAACCTCTACTATCGTTCAACTATGTTTATAATAACACTGACATTAAATAGTGTCAACTAAAATACTTTTATTTATTATATGTTTTTTTAGTTAATTATGTCATTATTTTACTATATCTTTTTGTGTATTTTTTTCTTTTTTAACTTTACTACTATTTTCATATCCTTCAGGCATTCCAAGGCTCTGATATAGTTTTCCTAAATCCGTAATTTCACCTGTAGTTATATCAAGTAATGCGGAACCTCCGTTTCTGTAATCTGTAGGATTAAAAGAGAACCATGAATACCTCTCCACATAATCTCTTTTATCTAATTCAGGAATAACACCCTTCATATAATCAATAACTGATTGTCTCATTTGCTTTGTTCTGTAAGGAACACCACTTATGGCAAATTCCGTTATCCAAATTGGCTTGTGATACATCTCCCATGTTTTGTCAACTAAATCTAAAAATGCCTGTACCCCCTCTTCATTCCACCAGTTCCAATAATGATGAATAGGTATAAAATCAACATCCATTTTTTCTTTTTTCATTTGTTTCATAAATGGCACAAACCAGTCATCTGACCATGGAGGACATAATGCCGTGGCAGGAGAACCTACATAAATATCCTGATTCATAAATGCCTTCATTCCCTCTACTGCATCTTCTACTGATATATTGGACTGTTCCTCCAAATCCGGCTCATTAAATGCCAGCACATACTTATATCCCAGCTTAGGCAATACCGATATTTCCTGCTTATCTGTAGGTGCTGTTGTCCACATCATTGGCACAAACTGTAAATCTCTAAAACTGGTGAAATTATGTTTGGTTATGCTCCAGTTATAATACCATGAAACTCCCCAGTTACCGGCATCAACATTTCTTGCCATATCCTTATTCATGCACAATCCCTTTTTATTCACGTAAAAAGGAATAACATCAGAATAAATTTTCGAGCCTTTTTCTATTTGTGCCTCTATGTATATCTTATGTAACTTAACCTCTGTGGTGTAATACTCATAGGTAGTGGTTTTTCCGTTAGTTTCTGCTATTTTTTTATCATCTGCATAAATTACATACTTTTTAACCTTACCTATTTTTTCAGCACTGTTCCAATTTATTGTAATATATCCTGCCGGTTGCAGTGTTCCTGCCTCAGGA
Source organism: Eubacterium sp. AF16-48 (assembly GCF_003479405.1). Taxonomy (GTDB): domain Bacteria; phylum Bacillota; class Clostridia; order Lachnospirales; family Lachnospiraceae; genus Eubacterium_G; species Eubacterium_G segne. The sequence continues at coordinate 452,013 of NZ_QUHB01000001.1, forward strand.
AAGGTTATGGCATTTTCCTTCCAGCTGCTTTTATTTGCATTAATTTTTTGTATTCGATTCTTGTCATTTATTTTAAAACCTGCCACAAGAGATACTATTATTAGTCCTAATAATAAAATCCCCATAATTACTTTCTTTCTGCTTTTTAACATAATACTCTAAATCCAATCTTATGATATTAATTAAGGGGCGGCATTACCACCCCTTAATATGGTTCTATTTTTTTATTTTTACTTTATTTGTTTTGCTCCACTTACAATAGTATTTCTTTCCATTAATTACTTTATAAGCTCTCACTCTTACATAATACGTTTTCTTCTTTGTTAGCTTTTTAATTGTGCCGTTTTTAACTGTAGCACTTGTTGCTGAAATATTCTTTGTTTTTGTTTTGTATTTTTTCTTTGTGCTAAACTTCTTGTTTAATGAATACTGAACCTGATATCCTGCGGCTCTTTTTACAGATTTTATGCTATAGCTAAAGGCCTTCTTTTTAGCTGTCACACTATAAACTGTAGTAGGCACTGCCGCAACGCAGGAAGCCATGGATGTATTCTTTGAAGTTGTATATAATACATTATACTTTTTAGCATTATATCCTGCCGGATTTCCAATATTTGCATATATCTGTCCTAAGGTTGTAAGCTTTCCCGTATCATAATAATAAATACCTGAAGCACCTGTTTTTGAATCTTCCGGATTAAAATCGAACCATGAATATCTTTCAACATAGCTTCTTTCATTTAATCCCTTAAGAACAATTTTCATAAATTCCTGAACCTGTGCATTATGCTTGGCGTTTTTAGGATTAAATACATTTCCTGAATCCGCTACTGCGAACTCAGTAATCCAAATAGGCTTTTTGTATTTTGCATATATTTCATCTATTGTATGAAGATACTCTAATGCCGTGTCAGCATTGTCATAATAATGCTGATATGCATGTACTGCAATAAATGTCATATTATTTTTCTGCGTTTGATTTAAGCCATTCCAAAATGGTGTCCACCACTTGTCAGAATTAATCTGAAATGTTTCTGTTGCAGGAGAACCTAATCTGAGACTTCCTTTGCTGTCAATCATTTCATTCCATCTGTATCTCATTGTATCAGGCTGCTTATTTGATTCCCCTTTTAAATCCGGCTCATTATATGACAACATATATTTGTAACCTTTTCTGTTGGCATACTCACATCTTTTAGAAATATCTACTGAATCGTCTCCCCAAATCATAGGAACAAACTCTAAATCATAAAATTTTTTATTTTTATAATTCCAGTCTTTTAATGATTTGTAGTCCCAGTCATAATACCATCCGATATTCATTGATGCCGGATCAACTGCTGCACCCATATCTCTTCGGTTGACACATATTCCTTTTTTTGTTACATAAAAATTTCTTACATCTGATTTTACAACAGTGTTATCCTTTAATTCTGCAACAATTTGTTCTGTATATCCCTTCACATTGGTAGTATAAAATTCAAATTTCATAATGTCCCCTGATGGTGACATTGTCTTTTTTAATGTTCCGTCAATATAGACCTTATACTGCTTTACATTTTCCAATGTATTATTCCATTTAATATCAATATATCCCGCACCAATTAACTTATTTTGTTCCGGGCTTATTATTGCTTCACCTGACCAGGTATTTGTCTCGTCTGCCTTAGTTACAGTATTGTCAAATATCATTCCTGAAAATAATAATGCAACGGATAAAACCATAGCCAATATTTTTTTTATTTTCTCCATATAAATTATGAAAACCTCCTAGCATTTTCATCATAAACCCTAACAAATGCCTATAAATAAAAGGGCAGAAAAAGTTATTTAAATATATAACCCTTCCACCCTTTCAAATATTTAAAATCTAATTATTTAATAACAATAGATTTCTTTACAACTTTTTTGCTGTATACTTTCTTTCCTGCTGAATCTAAATTGTATGCTCTAACCCGGAAATATGTCTTCTTTCCTGATTTTAACTTCTTAATCGCTATACTTGATTTTGTTGTTGTCTTTGTTTTAGCCTTTTTCATTTTGCTGTTATTAGCATACTTAATTTCGTATCCCTTTGCATTAGAAAGCTTCTTAAATCTTAATTTAGCACTCTTCTTTGCAGCCTTAAATGTTACTTTTGCCTTACCCGGCTTCTTTGTAGCTGTGTAAACACATGTAATATTTAAGTTGCCCTTTACAGGTGTAGAAAGATTGTATTTTGATGAACCTACTTTGTATGCAGAGAATGTCTTTCCCTTTACAGCGAACTGATGTCCTGATGCCTTTTCTCCAGCATTAACATGCTCTGTATATGACTGATTTCCACATATGTACTTAACTGTATACTGGTTACCTGCTGTAACTTTGAAATCATCAACAAAAAGGCTACCCTTCATTGCTGTTTCATCAGGATATGTTGTAATATATGAACCGGCTGTAAACTGAACACATATTGCGTTTCCTGCATATGTCTTTGGAACCTTTACTGTTACCTTTACAGTCTTTTCGCCTTCAACACTGCTATCTGCTTCAATACTTCCACCTGATGTACATCCTGAATATGAAGTTAAATCTAAGCCGTTATTATTGGCAGGATTAATAACATTAAAACCTATGTGCTTAATGTAATTATCTTCCTGTATCGGATCATTATTTTCATCTAATACCGGAATTCTTTCACCGTTTTCATCGTATTTGTAATCACCGTATTCATCTTTTTCATATATAGTTTTCTTACCTTTAAGTGTACTTCTATATTTGAAAGATACAGTATATGTACGACCTTTTTCTACAGGAATATTTGATGTATAAAATCTAAGTCCGTACGGATTATCACCTACTAATGAGCCGTCACGTTCATTATACTGTCCGTCCCATCCTGTATTAGCTGCCCAAAACTGAGCTTTAGAAGCTGTTGCTCCCGGTGCAACCCATCCCTGTGTTGCAAAATCTCCTAAAGGAACCTGACCATTAGGATAATCCTCAGTTCTAATATGTGTCAATGCATGATACCAACAATACTTAACCTTCTTACCATCTTCTCCATCTACATGTCCATTATGAAGCTTATCTAAGCTTGATTCTTTTCCATCCGCAGGAATTATTGAAAAATAGTTCCATGTAATATTTGAAGCAACATTAGCTCCATTGCTGGCATGTGATGCAGCTGGAACAATATTAATTGAACCAACTACCATAGTAAGAGCTAAAGCAACTGATGATACTTTCTTTAAAAATCCTTTTCTCACTTCTTGTCCTCCTGAACAAATTGATAAATTACCTGTTATTAAACAGTTACCCAATGCATAAGCATTGGGTAACATTTATATAGTATGCTGTCAAAAACTATTTTTTAATTTTAATTGACTTTTTAACCCATGCACTTGATTTGTATCCACTTGCAATTGCACGAACCTTAAATGTGTATTTCTTACCCTTTTTAAGTTTCTTAACTGTTAATGTATTCTTCTTTGCGCTATATGTCTTGCTTCCAACCTTAATCTGGTACTTCTTAGCCTTTGAAACCTTCTTCCATGAAAGCTTAACAGTTCCTTTTTTCTTGTTTACAGCCTTAAGACCTTTAACCTTTGCAAGTGTTTTTACAGTAGGCTTTGTTGTTGGCTTAACTGTAGGTTTTACTGTTGGTTTCTCAGTTGGCTTAACTGTAGGTTTCTCAGTTGGCTTAACTGTAGGTTTTTCTGTTGGAATTTCCGGTGCCTTTTCATAATCCGGATCAACACCTAAATCTTCAAAAGTGATATCTGAGAATGTAACTGTACCTGTCCAGTTTGCTTCTTTAGCCTTTACATTTTCATTTACAACCGGGAAAGCTCCTAATGAAATAACCATCTGTAAAGATGTTGTTGCCTGGCTCTTAAATTCGGTGTATGTAAATGTCTTTTCATCAGTTCCAAGTTCTGCTTCTGTTTCACCAAACATATAGTCACCTGAACCTGTATTAAATGCAAGGTTAAAATACTTAGTTGATGTAGCTTTTGCCTTAAATGAAATATTATAAATATGACCCTCTGTAAGTTTGATATTATCCATTGTCATTCTAAGTGACCATGGATTGTTTAAACCATTACCATAGTCTGCCTGCCAACCATTGCTCTTGATATTAGCTGCAAAACCATTTGCAACCACGCCTGAATCAGTTATTCCTCCAACAACTTCACCATTGGCATTTGTTGTTGCTGAATTGAAATTTGTAACTGTTGTATTAGCTGAATCAGTAAAAGTAATTGAATTATATGCTGACTCCTCATAATCACCCCAAGCATGTGGTGCAGTTCCTGACTGATATACCTGCCATGATGATAACTGTCCATCCTCTGCCTTTACTGTTGTCTTATTAACATCAGCTCCTACAAATAAAGATGCAACCAATGCAACTGACATTGTTCCTGCTAACGCTTTCTTGAAAATATTTCTCATTTTCATTTCCTCCTTTAAATATTTCTCCTTTTTTGAAAACGCCTAATTTTCAGTTACCTGTATTGTAACATTTTTTATAAAGATAATCAATATAAAAATGTTTCAATTACGCACTTTTCACAAATAAAAATACTTTTATCCATTTCAAATGTGATTTTTTTCACATATTTTATTTATAACCACTACCATATATTGGTATAATTATCACAATTCAGTTTTTCATACCTTATATACATAAAATCATTTTTACATCTTTTCCTGAATATCTTATATTTTAACCGTCAGATTTTTTTCTTTTAATTCAAAAAAATATACTGTTGTGGATTGCTCCTTACCGGAACTAAACACAACAGTATATTTTTAATCATCAATATATTCTAACTTACTTACCGAAACTTCATAGGCTACATGCTTTTCAGTCTCTTCCTCACTAATCTTCTTTACATATTCCCTGCTCTGAACTCTTCCCCAGATTTGAATATGTCCTCCCACTTCAAAGTTAGATGCATATCTCGCATTTCTCCCCCATGCAATACAAGGTATATAATCTGACTTTCCATATGGGCGATTTACAGCAATAAGCAAATCAGCAATTTCCCTTCCTAATGGCGTTTTTCTGTAAATTGGTGCCTTACAGATATATCCATCCAAAAAGATTTGATTAGTTTTTCCTGACTCAAGATTCTCTTCTACCTCTTCCCATTCTCTTACGAATATGGAAAGAACCAGCTTGTTCTTTGTCCCCTCGTGCCTGTTATAGGATCTAAACTGACCTGAAACCTCTACCAGTCTGCCCTGGTAGTCTTCGTTAATATCTACCAGTCTCTCAGATACCATTAACGGAATTACATCTGTTAAATCACTTAGTCGGTCTACAGACACATCAACTATGTAAAATCCCTCTCCAAAAACTTCATGGCTAAATCTGAATTCTGATACGATTTCTCCTATAATACTCACTCTGTTGTTCTCAATAACTTTGTCAATCATTGTATTTCCCCCTTACCACACTTTGGTGTATTATTTTTTTATCAATATTATTATACACTATTTTTTCCTAAAAATGTAAAAAATCGTTCGACTTCTTCCGACTTATAATAGTCTTTATATCAAATGCCTAATTTTTTGGTATTATAACGTAAAAAGGACCGTCATGCAACGATCCTTTTCATATACTGTAAACAGTATTATATTATTTTTTAACCTTAACTGTTTTCTTTGCACTATATGCACCTGCAACACCTGATGATTTTGCAACTGCTGCTACCTGTACACTTACTTTCTTTCCAGCCTTAGCTTTAACTGTAACTGTTGTTTTTTTAGTTGTAGTTACCTTTCTTCCAACTTTCACTTTGTATTTTGAAGCTCCTGCAGCCTTTGCAAACTTAACGGTAACTTTGCCCTTCTTTGTTGACTTAACTGACTTAATCTTTGGCTGCTGAACTAATGTAAACTTAGATACAGTAATTAACGTTGATGATGAGTAATCTCCATTAGCATCAACTGCAAGTCCGTCTGCTGGTTCCTGCTTAAACTGTTTTCTAAATACCTGATATCTTGTAGTGGCATCTCCGTCTTCTGATACACCTTCTCTGTCACCGATATCTCCACCAAGTCCAAAATAAACTGAGTTTGCATTAGCTTTTGCCTTAAATGTCTTGTTTACCTTAACTGTCTTGTTAGCTGGAATCTTTACCCATGTTGAGTATGCTAATGTATCACCTGTAGCAACCTTAACATATGCAAACTTTGTGATATTTGTTGCCTTAATTGTAAATGAAAGTGTGTATGTCTGTCCCTTCTTTACATTAATGTTTTTAGCATTTCCGCTTTTAGCTCCATCAATGTAAACCTGAGCTCCCCAAACACCCATCCAGCCTACAGAATCAATAGCTGCTGTAAAGCCTGATGCCTTGTTTGATGTTAACTTTCCTTCTGCTCCTTCGTACCATCCTTCTGTAGCAACAAAGTAGCTGCCCCAAGTTGCTGCAAAACATGTAGTTCCCATAGCAATTACAAGTGTAAGTGCAAGAACTGATGCTGCAAATTTCTTTGCCAATCTTTTCATGATTGTTCCTCCTTTAAGATATAAAATTTTAATACAATTTGGGAAATATCCGCTCTCCCATATCAAAACGTATTAGATTTTGTGTTCTAACCGACGCCCCTTTTGTTTTATTCTATAACATTTATAGGGGTTCCTGCAAGCCATTTTTGCAAATTTTCTGAAACGATTTTAATAAGTCGCGTTCTTGTCTCCAACGGAGCCCATGCAGCATGAGGAGTGATTATAATGTTTTTGGCATTAAGTAACTGACAATTAGGCGCCATCGGTTCTTTTGATACCACATCTAATGCCGCTCCACATATAACATCATGGTTAAGGGCATAGACTAAATCATCCTCATCCACCACACCTCCACGGGATGTGTTAATGAACAAACTATCACGCTTCATTTTACAAAAGAATTCTTTGTTGCACATTTTTTCCGAATCCCTGTTTAATGGGCAGTGCATTGTAACAATGTCTGACTTCTTAAGAATTGTATCAACCTGTGCATATTCTGCAAATGACTCATTTTTTAGTATTGTGCCCTCATTTTTTAGTGCACTTCGACTGTAGGCAAGCACATTCATGCCAAAGGCATTTGCAATTTGAGCCACCTTCTTTCCAATAGAGCCATATCCTATTATGCCTATAGTTTTTCCACTTAATTCCTTCATTTCCATAAACGGGGAAAATTTGTCGGTTTTTATCCATCCGCCTTCTTGTACAAAATAATTATACCTTGAAATCTTGTTGTAAAAATGAAGAATAAATGCAAAAACATGTTGTGCCACCGCCTCTGTGGAATAGCTTCCTGCGTTACATACCGTTATTCCCTTTTTACGGGTGTACTCTAAATCCACGTTATTATATCCCGTTGCAAATAACCCAATATACTTAAGTTTAGTTGCTTTACACAGCGTCTTTTCAAATAATGGTGTCTTATTACATAATACAACATCTGCCTCACTTATCCGTTCAACTATCTGATTTTCCCCTGTGCTTCCATATATTTTAACATTTCCATATTGATCAAATGCTGAAAAATCTATATCATTATTTAAAGATAATGTTTCTGCATCTAATATTACTATGTTCAAAATTCAGCCTCCGTAAATAGTCTTTTTTATTTTTTTATACTTACTTTCTTAGCCTTAGACCAACTTCCGTATGTTTTTCCGTTAACTCCTCTTATTCTGAAGTAATATTTTTTCTTTTTAGTAAGTTTCTTCACTGTATAAGTAACTTTTTTAGTTGTAACTGTCTTAGTCTTATACTTCTTTGCTGTTCTAAACTTCTTATCTAAAGAATACTGTACCTGATATTTCTTTGCATTCTTAGCACTTTTCCATATTAACTTTACAGAAAGTTTCTTAACGTTAGTTGCTTTTTTTACTGAAACCTTTGCAGGTTTTGCCTTTTTTTTCGGCGCTGACGTCGTAGCAGGCTGTGTTGTTACATTTTTCTTTGTAGTAGGTTCCTGCGTAGTAGTTTCCTCTTTTTCCACATACTTATTAGTTATAACTGATAACTGATAGCCCTCAGGATTTCCCAAACTTGCGTACAACTCTCCTAACTGGGTAATTGCACCTGTTTCATAATCAAATAATGCTGAAGCTCCACTGTATGCTGCTCCGTCTATTTCATTGGCACTGTTAATATTATAAGGGAACCATGAATAACGTTCAACATATGGACGTTCTTCTAATCCTTCCACAATTTCCTTCATGAAATTCTCCACATTTTTTCTTGCCGTTGGATTCTGATAACTATTGTTAGTAAGTACCGGATGCTGTCCCCATACTGAAACCTCAGTCAGCCAGATTGGCCTGTTATATCTTTTATACAATTCATCAATTTTGTTAAGTAATACCTGAGCCTGTCCTTTTTCAGGAAAGGCTGTGTAAAAATGCATAGGTATTGCATCGCATCTTAAATTCTCGTCCTCATCTACCTTTTTAACAAATGCATCTAACCACTCTGTACTTGATGCTACAGCCGGAGCTACCGTTCTACGACCTGTAGCTGTAATGTCTTTCCACAGTTCTACAGCTTCATCCACCGTAAGATTAGACTGTTCAGGATGATCCGGCTCATTAAATCCAAGTATATATTTATCCTTTGATGTAATGTCAGGAATATGCTCCATTACATCCTTACCCCATATCATAGGTGCAACAGGAATTTCGCTAAAATTATCAACTACGGAATTAAACTGTGTTGGTGCCCAGTTATAATACCATGCGCAGTTCATATCACTTAATTTAACTGTTGAACTCATATCAGCACCAAGGGCAACACCTTTTTTGGAAACGTAAAAAGTTACTTCATCACTTTTAACCTCTGTTCCATCGTCCATTGTAGCTACAACATATGCCGTATGGGCAGATACCTGTGTAGTGTATACTTCACACTTTGCTTCCTTAGAAAGCCCTTTGGCATCAAATGTCATCACAGCCTTAGTTCCGTCAACTAAATCACATTCATTTTTCCCATCAAAATAAACCTGATAACCTGACGCATTTTCTAATGTTCCATCGAATTTTATATCAATGTAACCTGCTCCCACAAGTTTTCCCTGTACCGGAGCTGTTATGGCATTCTTCTGCCAATCACTTTTTTCATCTGCCTTTGTCAAATTAGTTGAACTGACAGATATTAACGACACCATCATTGCCATCGTTAATAAAATACTAATAATTCTTTTCACTTTCGTGTCCTCCTTCAAAAAATTATCTAAAGTCATTATAAAAAAACGAGACCATGAATGCAAGCACTCATTGGTCTCGTTTTTTTATTTAAGGTATCTTTTTATACTCTCTTTGAGTATTCACCTGTTCGTGTATCAATAACAATTGTTTCGCCCTGTTCAACAAATAAAGGAACATATACTGTAGCTCCTGTTTCAACTACTGCCGGCTTTGTAGCATTAGTAGCTGTATTTCCCTTGAAGCCAGGTTCTGTCTCTGTAATCTGTAATTCAACTGTAATAGGTGGTTCGATGGCAAATACATCGCCTTTGCATGAACAAATCTTTACTGTTTCATTTTCCTTTACAAATTTCAAAGAATCTCCAACTTTTTCTGAACCGATGGCAATCTGGTCATATGTTTCTCCATCCATGAAGTAATATAAATCACCATCATTGTATAAGTACTGCATATCCTTTCTGTCGATATGAGCATTTTCAAATTTTTCAGTTGGTCTGAATGTTGTTTCTACAACACCGCCACTCTTAATATCTTTTAACTTTGTTCTAACGAACGCTGCGCCTTTTCCCGGTTTTACATGCTGAAATTCGATAATCTGACAAATCTTTCCATCGTATTCAATTGTAATACCGTTCTTGAAATCGCCTGCTGTTACCATAATATTTCCTCCTAAAAGTTCGTCTGTGATTGCTCACGTTATTCCTATTATATGATATATCCTAATATATTTCAACCTTTTTCTTCCAGCTTACAAAGCATGTCGTAGCAGGTTAAAATTCTGTCGTTACTATCCACATTAACCTTTATATCCGCTACTGACTGATACCTTGGTTCTCTCTTCTCCATAAGACTTTTTACATGGCTAAGACTCATGTCATTGTTAAGTATCGGTCTGTGGGTATGATCCTTTACCCTGTCAAATATTGTTTCCGGTGTAGCTGTAAGAAGTACAATAGTTCCGCTGTTTTTTAGTATGTCCACATTTTCATCTTTTAACACGGCACCGCCGCCACAGGAAATTATCTGATTTTTGTTATTTGCAATTTCCCTAAGGCTTTCTGTTTCTAAGTTTCTGAAATATTCCTCACCGTATTTTTCAAAAATTTCACTTATGGACATTTTTGCCTTTTCTACTATATACGCATCCACGTCAATTTCCTTAAGTCCCGTTATTTTTGATAATGCAGAAGAAACCGTGGTCTTTCCTGTTCCCATAAATCCTATTATGGCTATGTTTCCCTGCAAAGGGCAATGTTTGTTTTCCTGTAAGAGCTTTCTCACAACCTTAATACCAGGCTGTCCCGGTGCTGAAGCACTTACTCCTGCTGCAAAGGTAACTGAAGTTTTTGTGATTTTAGGTATAACCCTTGTTACGGCTCCTAATTCACCCATAGACATTGTAATAATTGGTGCCTTTATTTTTTCATCTGTCTCCTTTGATGCTTCAATTAACACTTCGACGTCTTTTTTATCCCTTGGCATAACTGCTAATTTACAAACATCTGCCCCTGATTTTTCTATGGTGCTTAATATTTTCACCATTTCTTCCTTGTCCGGAGTTTTGTCAAAATGATGATTAGAACCTATAACATTCATTCCCTTTTCATGAAGGCTATTAATCAATTCATTAGCCTTATCATCCTTAAATACTTCCACGTCCACAAATTCTACATTAAATTCTTTGCCTTTTTCTGCAATAAATAAGCACAAATCACAATATTCATTCCAACCTATCTTTTTATTTCCACCTTCTGAATCTGTTCTTATTGTAAATATAACAGGAATATTTTCATTAACGTCTTTCATTTGTTTTAGGACATTCAGGTATCCTTCATTGTTATCGGTTTCAAAAAAATCTCCCCGCCACTCTATTATATCCGGTTCCATTTCTACGACACTTTTTAACTGCTGTAATACTTCTTCCGTAGTTTTTCCCATAACCGGAACACAAACTCTTGCCTGATTATTTGACAAAGTTATTTTCCCGAAATTCTTTTCCTTCATTTGTAACCTCCACGTTGACAATAAATAGAGTATAGTTTAGCCTTTAAATTTAGTCAATGCAAAGGTTTACATTTTTTCCCTGACACTTTATACTTAATAAGGATTTTATTTGAAAGGTGGAATTTTCATATGGGATGTATCAATGAAATTACAGGACATACAAGACTCACCGGACTTTTGGGAAGTCCCGTGGCACATAGCAAATCCCCTTTAATGCATAACGAAGCATTCAGACTTTTAAGACTTGACTATGTATATCTTTGTTTTGATGTTAAGGAAGATAACTTAAAAACAGCTTTTGAAGGATTAAAAAAATTAAATGTCGCAGGCTTTAACTGTACAATGCCTGACAAAACCGCAATCTGTGAGTTATTAGATGATTTATCTCCTGCTGCTAAAATGATTGGTGCCGTAAACACCGTTGTAAATGAAAATGGCAGATACATAGGTCATAACACTGACGGCATAGGTTACATGCAGTCAGTAAAGGATGCAGGTTTTGATATTAAGGGCGAAACCATGACTCTTCTTGGTGCCGGTGGTGCAGCATCTTCCATCTTTGTTCAGGCAGCATTAGATGGTGTTAAAAAAATCAACCTTTTCAGTATTAAGGACAGGTTCTGGGAAAAAGCAGAAAAAATGGTTGATATGGTTAATTCCAACACAGATTGTGATGCAAAGCTTATTGAGTTAGGCAATGACGATATATTAAACGAAGCTATCTCAAACAGTAAGATTTTAACCAATGCCACATCTGTTGGCATGGCACCAAATACTGATAATTGTATAGTGAAGGATTTTTCAATTTTTAATGAAAACCTTATTGTTTCAGATGTAATATATAATCCAATGGAAACTAAGCTTTTAAAAATTGCCAAAGAACATGGATGTCCTACCTTTAACGGCATATATATGCTGTTATATCAGGGAGCTGAAGCTTTTAAGTTATTTACGGGAAAAGATATGCCTGTGGAAGAGATTAAAAAGAAATATTTTTCATAACATCGAGTAGGCTGACTCCTACCCGATTTTAGCTAGCGGACATCTCAAAGCATAGCTTTTCGATGTTCTTACGCCCGGCAAATAATATTTCGTGCGAGCACGATATTGCTTGCCGGGCTTTTGCTACAAAAAAAGTGCGTAGGTTCATTACTTACGCACTTTTCTTTTCCATAACCAGAGAATTAATTTTTCCGGTATTCTTTTTAAAATAATCTGTATTTCCTCTTTTTTGTCAATTTGCTTTAACATTACAGTTTCTATACCTGTTCTGTTTGCCCCCCAGATATCCGTAAAAATCTGGTCGCCAATAAACAATGTGGATTCTTTATCAGTATTCATAAGCTCCATTGCCTTTTTATAGCTTTCCCTTGAAGGCTTATGAGCATCATATATGAATTTTGAATTAACTGCCTTTGCAAAAGGTTCAACTCTTAGTTTCTTATTATTTGAAATAAGACATGTATCTATTCCCATTCCATGTATTTTTTCAAAAACCTTAATTATATGTTCATCTGCCGGTGCTCCGTGAGGCACCAGTGTATTGTCTATGTCCGATACTATTCCACGAATACCTTTTTTGTAGTACATTTCAAAATCAATGTCATCAACGGAATCAAGGTATGTATCCGGGTATAATTTATTTAGCATTTAAATCTCCTTAGGGTTAAAATGTTAAAACTTAATTATTTAAGTAATTTTGCCAGTTCCTCCATAAATGTGTTTACATCCTTAAATTCACGATATACCGATGCAAAACGCACATATGCCACCTGGTCTAATTTCTTTAATCTGTCCATTACCAGTTCTCCGATAACCGCACTGGAAACTTCCTTCTGTTCCATGTTAAATACGGCATTTTCAACATCTTCCACTGCTGAAACAATCTGTTCATAGGAAACCGGTCTTTTATGGCATGACCTTAAAATTCCTGCCTCAATTTTGCTTCTGTCATAGGGTTCACGTATATTATCTTTTTTTATAACAATAAGTGGAATGGATTCTACCTTTTCGTACGTGGTAAATCTCTTCTTACATACTTCACACTGACGTCTTCTTCTAATGGCATTATTCTCTTCTGCCGGTCTTGAATCAATAACCTTTGTATTTTCTTCTCCACAATATGGACACTTCATAGTTGTTCCTCCGGTTCTTTTTTACCACATAATTATAGATAATATTCCCTGTAAGGTCAAGGGTTTAGAATCCAGGCTTTTCACTGATTATGAGTATTTATTACCTCTAAAACATCTTTATTTTATGTTTAACCTCCGCCTCATCTACCTTTACCAATATAATATCAGGTCCCACCTGGGTAATACACTTAAAAGGGATTACATACTCGTAATCACTACATACTAATCCACACCATTTACTTGGTCCCGGCACAATAATTGCCTCAATACATCCTGTGCAAATATCAAATGCTATATCATCTGCACATCCTAATATTTTGCAATTGCAACAGTTTATAACCTCTTTCCTTTTTAAATCCTCTATTCTCATTTAAAGCCTTTTTTATTATCTTATGCAGTATCCCTGTTTTGTCTATCAATTTGTAGCGGGACATTCTCTTATTTCATGTAATTTTTCATACTTTTTAATGCGTTTTTTTCCAATCTGCTTACCTGTGCCTGGGAAATGCCGATTTCATCTGCAATTTCCATCTGAGTTTTTCCGTTAAAAAAACGCATATCTATTATTTTTCTCTCCCTGTCTGACAAACCGTTTAAAGCCTCATTTAGTACAATGTTTTCCACCCATTTTTCTTCTTTATTCTTTTTGTCACTAATCTGATCCATTACATAAAGGGTGTCTCCCCCCTGGTCATAAACCGGGTCGTACAAAGAAACAGGACTTTGAATGGCATCAAGGGCATACAAAATTTCCTCCGGTGTTGCTCCAATGTGCTTTGCAATTTCCTCAATGGTAGGCTCAGTATTAGTTTCCTTTATTATGCTTTCCTTGCAATATATTGCCTTATAAGCAATGTCCTTTATGGAACGGCTTACCCTTATGGATGCATTATCCCTTAAAAATCTTTTAAGCTCCCCTGAAATCATTGGCACTGCATATGTGGAAAATTTAACATTTAAGGTATCGTCAAAATTATCCACAGCCTTAATCAGTCCGATACATCCGATTTGGAACAAATCGTCCACATTTTCACTGCTGTTGGAAAATCGCTGCAAAATACTAAGTACCAGTCGCAGATTTCCCTGAATAAATTCTTCCCTTGCCTCCATGTTGCCTTTTTTTATTTCCTGAAACAGTTCTTTTTTTCTTTTTTCACTTAAAAGCGGCAACTTAGATGTGTTTACACCACATATTTCAACTTTAAAAAGAGCCATAAAAATCCCCCTGCAAAATATCTTTCATAGATATAATTTGCCCAATTTATGGCTCCCTATTCTTAATTATTATATTTATTCAAATTTTACTATTTCCCTTTTTAACCTTTTAATTATTTTCTTTTCTAATCTTGAAATATATGACTGGGATATTCCAAGGCTGTCTGCCACCTCCTTTTGCGTCATTTCCTCCCCATCAACGTTGTTTAATCCGTAACGCATTTCCACAATTACCTTCTCTCTGGTATTTAGTTTTTCTATAGCCTTATATAAAAGCCTTTTCTCCACCTCATTTTCAATTCCTCTTGAAATAACATCTTCATCGGTTCCTAGTATATCGGAAAGTAATAATTCATTTCCGTCCCAATCCACATTCAGCGGTTCATCTATAGAAACCTCCAGCTTAGTTTTATTGTTTTTTCTTAAATACATTAATATTTCATTTTCAATACATCTTGACGCATATGTAGCCAGCTTTATGTTCTTAGTTGGATTAAAGGTGTTAATTCCCTTTATCAGTCCGATGGTTCCTATGGATATTAAATCCTCCACTCCCACACCTGTATTATCAAATTTCTTTGCAATATATACAACTAACCGCAAATTATGTTCAATAAGCTTAGAACGTGCCTCCATGTTTTCCTCTTCAATTAAGCTTTTTATACACTGATATTCCTCTTTGGCACTAAGAGGCGGTGGCAGCACTTCATTCCCTCCTATGTAATGCAAATTCCCCTCTTTTTTTATTATTATTCCACTAAAAAATGGCAGTTTATTAATATTTACAAAGGTTTTTATTGTTTCTAAAAGCATTGTATTCTCCTTATTTATTTAATATATCCGGGTTCAAAATCATTTCATACTTATTATTTTGGCTTAATTTTCCTTTATATATTCCTATTATTGCCTTTTCCGTGGTAATGTCATTGACTACAAGTTTATCTACCACAAAAGCTTTCATCAGTCCGTGGGATTTTCCAACAGTATTATAGGGTACAAAAATATATTTCATATTCTCCATATCGGCTTCTGCTAGTTTATCCTCCTCAATAATTGATACCGGCTTTTTTGTGACAGGTTCTATAAGGCTGTTTCCCGTGTCCCGCAATGCTATCGCCGAGATTTTAGTGTCATTAATAAACAGGTAAGCCGTATAAATATTCCCTACTCTTTTTATATAGTTCAAAATTTTTTTCCTTCCATACTTCACAATAACGCATACCATTATTCCCACAAGCAATATAATAAAAATATTTGTTTTTCCATAATATGTATTTTGAGCTCCCTGCACTATATTTTTATTTTCCAAATTAAAATACAGAAGGTTAAGAAGTCCGTTAAGTAGAAATGTTATGGAATATAAAATTGCAATATTTCTTAAATTAGCCTTTAAATTGTCCCCACCAAATGCAATTACAATAAGAACTTCTGCCATAATCATATATGTTAAAAAGTATGTTATCCCCCCTTCCAACTTTAACATTAATACAATTGTTGCATATATTCCTCCGATTATGGCAGAAATAACGGTTCTTGCAATATGTTTCTTTGTTTTAATTATTATTCCTAATATAAGCAAAACTAAGAAATCCATTAGGAAATTAAATCCAAAATAAACATCTAAGTATATAGTTTGTGTCATCTTTGTCCCCTTTTAAGTTAATTATACCCATATGTTTTTTAAAAGTCTGTCGAAGTGTGCACCGGTTGAAAATTTAATCATATATATATTCCATTGGTTAAGCTTTTTTCTTAAATACATGCCTATAAATAAAACACATAGTCACCTGTGCAAGTTAATATGTATTAAGCACAAAAAAGGACACCCGATACATTACACTCGTTAATGTACCGGATGCCCCGATTCAAATACCTTTTCCTCTAAAATATTATCAAATAAAACTACTTAATAAACTACCTCTCCCTCCAAACTGGGGATAAATCCGTTTCTCTTCAAATGACTTCCTTGTCATTCTCCCACTTCTACTATCATTCTATTCACTTCTTCGTATTCTTTATCCGTAAGACCTTCCTACATCCTAATTACTTATATGCCTTCTTTAAAATATTTATTTTAATGTTCCAGGCTTCCCATCCGTAGCATCTTACCTTTTGTTATCAGCTGTTTCCGATACAACCTTTAACTTCTACGAAGCACTCTCTAAATTTATATGACAATATTTTTAGAAGATTTTCTGTATTTAGTTTTCTTGTTTGTAGTTATAATTTACTATATTTTTTTGATTTTGTAAAGTATTTTTGTGCATTTTATTCAATTTTTGTCGATTTCGACAATACAGAATAGTTTTAAACAATTTTATGAAACGTTTTTTTGTCGTTTTGCACAGAAAAAAATATATGCCAAATGTATTTAATTTACTTTGATTTACTTTTCCATTCCCGATACTTTTTTCTCAACATCCCCACAACATAAATAATTAATGTCGTAACTATTATAATAAAAAATAATATCCTTGTTTCCTTGTCGTACTCCAAACTCAATATAGATAAATACACGGTTATCCAATGATTAACCTCCGGATCTGGATGAACTACATATGAAGTACCAAAAAATGCACCTATAATTAAATGTACTCCAAATAAAATAATCATAAATTGCAGTACACCTGTTTTTTTGACTTTTTTTGCGATAATAACAGCTAGTACAACTGCTATTATTATTGCAACACAAAACATGGGAGTTTTTTGTTGGCCTCCTCACCGTTTCCACTCACGTTGTTCTCCCCAACATAGCTTTAGAGTAATCAGAGCACCTTTCTTTTATATATCATTCCGTTTATTCTCTATCCATGTATGTAACCCACATCCGACGCCCAATAAAACCAGAAGAAGTAGGCCAATAGTAAATACTTCTATGCCATATTCCACACCCAACAGTGGCAAAAAGAAATCCTGCCACGAACCAATGTAACCATATACCCAATCCGGACCCGATAATAATCCGCACAAAGCCATTACCGCACTAACGAAAATATAATACATATGAATAATATTTCTATCTCTCTGTGTTCTCTCCATTCTTACTGTCATTATCACTGCAAAAACACATGAAATAATAAGAGACATATTCATTGCTGAATAATGATTTTCTTCATAAAGGAGTATATCTCTTCCCATAAGCATATCTACATAATAATCAATTCTAAAAAGATACAATATCATATATGTACACATATATGCACACTGCATATAAAACATATACGCCACAACCAGTATATGCTTTCTTCCAAGAATATTATTTATAAGCAACACAATTATAATTCCTATCACGCCACCTATTTTCATTCCTGTTAAAGATTTTCCCATAAAATATCCCAACATACTTCCTGCCCAAGCTCCATAGTAAGCTGAAATGCAATTGGATATAATCACTTTGCACTTTGTAAATATTGATAATAGCAGCAAAATACATCCCATAATCATAAGGACTATATGAAGTAATTTTATATATTCGGTTTCAAAATATAATTCATTAAGTATTTGTACGTTCATTTTCTATTTTTCTCCTATTTTTACTACTTTCCGTATGAAACCGGTAAAGTTCCCGTTGGATAATTTAATGATGGTGTAATCGATGCTTTTGAGTGTCTCCCAAACGCATAATAAATAAAATTTGTAATACGTAGATTGTATTTATGATTAATATTACTATAATCAGTTTTACATGCATATGCATTTGTAATACCTCCGATTCGCTTCTGCCACTGTTTTGCAAAACTCTTACCATTTTCATCCGTTGCTGCTGTTTGACAAGAATAAAAAGTTGACACAGGCTTTGAAAAAGATTGTTTTTTTATGTATCCTATGTCAGAACGATATAGCTTAAACCTAACATCATTACCATTTTTACCATTGTACCCGAAATCCAGATATCCCACAAATCCATGCGAATACACTGTAAAATTTGTTATCTTTTGTTTCTCATATGTTTTTTGATTCAGACGCAGAATTAATTCCGATTTTGATTTAAAGAATCTCACTTTTAAATCAACCATATTGCCTGACTTTTTAGCCACTCTTCTTATTTCATTCTTATCCCCTTTAGTCCATCCATTATCTGCTACATACCAGTTAATTTTTTGACTTTGATGTTCATATATTTCTTTCAATGCCGGTTCAATGAATTCATAATAGTATTTATTATCATCCTTCTTTTTTTTTGAATAAACGCCTCCTGATACGATTACCCTTCCATGTCCACTTGGATCTGCATACTTTATCGGATTTTCTGCACAATATCCATACAGATTCCATGTTGCAGACTCTGTATCTTCTCCCCTGTATGTATCCTGACTTAGAAAAACACCATCATCCGGATTATAGTACCTTGCATTTAGATAATATAGTCCCGTTTCTCCATCATATACACAACCAGTATAACATATCTCATTATAAAAGTACGCATTTCCCTGTTTTTCAGTTTCACCGAAATCACTGTACTCATAGGATGTTACATATATCCCCTCATCATCTGTGATTACGGATGTACTTCCCTGTATATCTTTGGAATAAAAATACACTTTTTGCCCATCATCATACCTTACACTTGCAATGGTATTTCCTTCTGGTCCTATGATATTCTGGCTGGTCTTGTTTCCTTCTCCGTCCGTTGTATATAAAAGTACATTTCCCTCATAGAAATAACAGGTCTTGATTCCGTTTACATTCTTTGATATTCTCTGTCCATCACCATTATACTCATTCTCCTGTATGGTTACAGTCTTTTCTTCTTTAGTTATGGCTACGGCTGTGAGTTGACCTTCCACATTGTAAACATTTTCTGTTATGGTATTATTTATTTCATCTGTTATCTTTATCCTATTTCCATTCTGATCATACTCATAAAATGTAGTATAGGACTTTCCATCAGTTGTTTCTACTGATTTTATCATCTGGTCTAAATCATTATAAATATATACGGTAGAAATAATCTTTTCCTGTACAGTTGCCACTTGTTCTATATCTGTGCCTGATACATTTTTTGATGTATCGGCTACCACAGTTACAATATTTGACTCTTTTTCAGTCTTCTTTATCCTGTTTCCCACACTATCATATTCATATAAAAAAATCTTTTCTTCATATGTAAGATTATTCTTGGTTTTTGTTTTTACCAAACGATCCATACTATCATATTCATATGATTTTGTTTCATCTTTCTTGTTTTCATCATACATCATTTTTTTATGACTACTTATAATATTCGAGTTCTTGTCATATGTGTACTCATATTGTTCCAAAATTCTATCAATGTTTGAACTATTATAGTATTTCATAGACAAAACCCTGTCGTATGCATCATATATATAATCTCTTTTTATGTAACCAGCCCTTCCTTCTAAGAAACCATAAAAATCTTTTATGTTCTTTGTCTTTCCGTCATTGTAATATTCATATGCTCTTATCACTACAGATGTATTATCTTTTAAAATACCATCTATCTCCGTTATCCACTTATCTTTATTATATTTAAATGTTATTCCCTTTAATTCATCTGATGAATTATCCGGATACTCTATTTTTGTCACATAATCATCAACATTGTAAGTATATTTTGTCATATACTTTTCTTTCTCTTCCTGTGAAGGCTCATTTTTAGAATTGATTTCCGATATTCCTGCCATTCTCCCGAATTGATCATATGTATAGCAGGTGTATCTGTAAGGTGTCTCCACGCTTTCAATTATCCTACTGTCCTTCCTGCATATCAGCCTATCTTCCTCGTCATACATATATAATGTACTTCTAACAGCTTGATTTTTATTATTATATGATACACTCGTTTGAAGAATATCATACTCATCATATGTATACTTTTTGTATCCTCCATCCGTATATTTTACTTTCGATATGTTACCACCTGTGTCGTATTCATATGATGTAACCATATTTCCGTTATTGCTTTCATCTGTTATTGACAACGTCTTTCCTTCGCCATTTGTCTCTACTCTGGACTTTCTTCCAAGAGCATCTGTTGTAATCGTTGAAACAGATTTTAATTCTCCATCATCATTGACATTTTCATCATCATATTCATATACGTTAAAAGATTCATTATTTAAATCCACTTTAATCAGTCTTCCCTGTTCATCATAATCATAAGTCGTGGCATATCCTTTTGCATTTACTGCCTTTACAAGCATTCCCATACTATTATATACATTTGAAGTCACAATTGAATCTTCTCCAACCCTATAATATCCATCAACATATTCCGGATTTATTATAGTATCCGTAAGATTTCCCTTTTCATCATATACGCTAACCGACAACTTGCACTCTGTAATATTTTGAATAGAATCTTCACTGCTTCCACCTGTATATGTTGTAAACACCTGTCCCTGCTTATCATATGTATAATCAACATATACTCCACCACTTAATTCTCTTACTGTCTGACCTATATTATTCGTATATGTCTTTCCTATAACTTCTCCACTTGTGTTTCTAACGGTACTTACTCTAGCATTTTTCACAGTCTGACTTTCTCCACCACTATGAATTATCACATCCTCGTAAGAGTATTCTATTTTTGTAGTTTTAAACTCCTCCCCAACTGTAAGTGTAGTTTTAACGACTCTTCCCATTCCATCATATTCATACGTTGTTACCCTTCCAACTTCGTCTTTTGATGACTTTATCTTTCCGTTCTTATCAAAGACACTTTCTGTTGTTTTTCTTTTATTACCTGATGTCTCAATTGTCTTTATTGTCCTTCCAAACTCATCATGTATATATTCCAAACTTATTTCTTTTTCATCAATAGAACCATCCTCACTTCCCAGGTCATTGTAGTCAGTTTTTATACTTTCGTACTCTGTATCTGTTAATGATACCTCTGTCAGCTCATTTCCATCCTCATCATATGTTTCTGTTCTTGATGCTACTAACATACTATTTTCCAGTTCACCACTATCCTGTGCAACATCCAAAGAAATGCCATTAATGTTCACTTTTTCAACCAGCACTTCCTGACTTTCCGTAATATTTCCATACTCATCATACTTATATGTACATACTGTATTCGTCGTATAATCAACGACCTTTACTATATTTCCTTTAACATCATACACGTATGCTTTCTTTGATATTTCTTTTCCATCTGAACTCTCTACTTTTATCTCCGTAGGCAATTTCTGCAGATTCTCCCTATCATTCTCGTACCTATACCTTGTTATATTTCCTTCACCATCCGTCTGCATTGTGACATTTCCATTATCATCATACTCTGTAACATCTGACGTTATCACTGACACTGGCGTTACAATTCCATCAATTATTTTATAATAAGAGATCACATTTTTCGTAGTTTTCAACAATTCTCCCCTGTAATCATATTTGCTCTCATTTCCTATAGCATCAACATATTTAATCTTCTTTCCATGGACATCAAATGCATAACTTTCATCATACAGTTTATTGCCATCTGCGGTATATTTGCTTACAGTCGTGTTATCATCTGTGATATGTAATGAAATATATTCATTATCTGGATAAGTTACTTTTACAGCCTTGCTTTCGCTGTAATCCATATGATACTCATTTCTCATAGCATCAGTTATGGTATTAAGCCTTCCATTGCCGTCATATCCGTATTTATACTCTATCTTGCCTCCTTTGTTTCCTACATGAATAGCTTTTGTCATAATACCATTTTCATAAATATATTCATAATAACTTCCGTCACTGATGGAAATTCTATTAATATATCTCTTTCCATCTGAATCCTTTTCCCCATAAGAAAATTCTGCCCTACTGTTACTGCTTGTAACCACTGCCTGAATCTGTCCGTCGTTGCCTGCACGTTCCATATATAAAAATGTTCCGTTTTCTTCCTCAATTAAAACCAAAGAACCGTATTCGTCAAAATAATACTTATCATTTTCCTTATTTGTCAGTACATAGCTACTATCAAAAACCAATGTTTCTTCCTTTTTGTTTTCTTCCGCTTCTCCCTTAATAATCCTTTCAGCTGTTTCTTTCTTTTTAATGATTTTCAACTCCGAATTATCTTCACACTCATATTCTCCGTCATTATTATCATCTGTAAATTCGTATACTGCACCAGTACCACTTCTGTAATACATTTTATCTGACACCTCGCTAATGCATGCATCATAAATACAACTCCATCCCCTTCCAAAATCCGTCACTTCTAGTGAACCTGAATTGTACGTTCTGCTGATTTCTATCGGAAGCTGTGGTGCTGGAAGCATTATATCGCTCTGCTCATATACCAAATTTCCTCTGGATAGTTCTATACTTCCATTTCCATTCGGTGTAGAGAATCCTTCATATTCATATATACCTTTGATACCGCATCTGTTGCTTATCTCATTATTTGTCAGTGTTGTTGATGATATCTCATCTGAGAAATCACTGTACTTCTTTTCACCATCCACGGTCACTGCCCTTACTTTATAATAATATGTAACCCCTTTTTCGCCGGATACTACGGTTCCCTTATGGGATACCCCTGATTTCACCAATGCGGTACTATCCGGTACGAACAATGGTGTTGTTCCCCTATATATTTCAAATGCAATGTCCTCAGGATATTCTCCTGACTCATTGTCAAATCTGATTATCGTATTACCACCGATTTTTTCTTTTGCTGATACATTAATCGGCTTATATTTATCTACCTCTGACACAGTATCTTTATAATAATACGTCTTTGAAATCTCCTCTGATACATGCCCCGCCCTATCAATTGCTCTTACCTGTAACTCATAAGTACCTTTTTCTGTGAAATCAGATGCTTCTAACTGTGCCTCTCCTTCACTCCAAATACCAAGCGTCCTATATTCTCCATCATTAATTCTTACCTGCACTTCTTTTAAGCAGTCATCTTCAAACCTTTCCCAATGTATAACAGGAAGCACATTTCTATAACTAAACATGCTTGTTTTAGGTGTTACGGTAATTGTTCCTGTTTTAGGAATATCCGTATCCAAATAGTAATATATTGCATTTATTGTTGCATAATTTTCTGCCTTATCCGTGGCTGACAAAAATATTGCATTTAATCCACTATTTAATACACCTTTATTAACAGTTACAGTCCCCTTTGCACTACTTCCGTCGTATACTGTCTTCTGCTCTCCTTCATCATTTTTTATTGTAATTTTCACATTTTTAAGAGTGTTTTCGCTGACATCAAATGTGATTTTCGGTTCCTCATTGTCACTGTGGATTTCTTCGGATGTATCAGGTGAAATTTTGAAATTATTTATTACAGGTTTTGTTCTGTCATAATAATATGTAAACTTCTTTTCTGCACTTATATTGCCTGCTCTGTCTATCGCTCTTACAGATATTGTATTAATCTTTTCTGATTCTAAATCACTAATTGTGGCATTGCCAGTATTTGTACCTGCTAATGCCGTATAGTTTCCATTATTAACCTTTACCTGAATTGACAAAAGATTCTTTTCAGTAA
>NZ_QUHB01000010.1 GCF_003479405.1 Eubacterium sp. AF16-48
GATACTAATAGGTCGAGGGCTTATCCATAAAGGAAGGAAGAGGAGTTATCCTCTGGATGTAAATTTCAGTATGTAGTTTTGAATGTACAATAAATAAAAAGTGAAAAAGCTTGGCTTTTTGACTTTTTTGTGTTATAGTACAATTGTTGGCCCGGTGGCTCAGCTGGTTAGAGCGCCGCCCTGTCACGGCGGAGGTCGTGGGTTCGAACCCCATCCGGGTCGCTAGTATATATAAGTTATACTGAGGAGGTTGAAAGCAACAGAAGCTAGCTTTCTCATCCTCTTTATTTTTTCTAAAAATTTGGGATCTTAGCTCAGCTGGGAGAGCATCTGCCTTACAAGCAGGGGGTCACAGGTTCGAGCCCTGTAGGTCCCACTAGTACTTTTAAGTACTGTGGTTAAAACTAAATATGCCGATGTGGCTCAATTGGCAGAGCAGCTGATTTGTAATCAGCAGGTTAACGGTTCGAGTCCGTTCATCGGCTTTCTTAGAAATTATTTCTAAGTTATGATGGGCAGATTCCCGAGTGGCCAAAGGGGACAGACTGTAAATCTGCTGCAACTTGCTTCGGTGGTTCGAATCCACCTCTGCCCATTATTTAATTAAATATCGCGGGGTGGAGCAGTCTGGAAGCTCGCCGGGCTCATAACCCGGAGGTCATAGGTTCAAATCCTATCCCCGCAACTCAATGCCCAGTTAGCTCAGTTGGTAGAGCAGAGGACTGAAAATCCTCGTGTCTCTGGTTCGATTCCGGAACTGGGCATTTTTATGTAAAAAAATAAGCAGGAAATACTGATTTATTATGAATCTTGTATTTTCTGTTTTTTTTATGTGATAATGGAAAAAAATATACTTTATGAAGTTTCTAATATATTTTCATTTTTTAGTTAAAGAAATATATTTCCAAAAGTCCAAACTGCTACTACCAAACACAAAACAACTACACTAGTTCTAATTATCAAAAGACTTTTATTATTTAGTGTAGGTTCTATCTTTTTTTTATAAAAATACGAACCTAAAATTAATATGATAAATATTATAGGTATGATTATTCTTAGTAATCCGTTTTTATAAATCAAATCTGTTACCTCTTTTCTAATTTATATACTGTATAAATGTAATGCCTGTGTAGATCGCGCGTAAGCATTACATTTTTTACTGTTTTTGCTTCAGTTTACTATAACACATACATCTGCAATTGCAAATAGTTCAGGGAGGTTTGTCAAATTATTAAGATTTTAAGAAAAAACAAACGTATAACAATATTAGTTTGATAATGTTCCTAAATCATAGTAGAATAAAGTGAAAACAAAAGTAGCGATTAGTGTTATACAGGTACGGAGAAAAGAATGAAGGAACATCAGGCAAGGGAATATATTTTCGAGGAAAAGGTAAAAAAATTATTGCAGGATAGCAGGTATATATCAATTATAGAGGAGGAGGTTCCGGGGCGTAGCGGATACCATGACATACATGCCTATGGTAGGATAAATGTGCCAACAGCATTTTTATATCCAGTGCGAATTATATGTCAGTATAAATATTATGCCAAAAACAGGGTAGAGTTAAATCATATAAGGGATTTTGGTGGCATAATGGCTGATATTTCAGAAAAAAATTATACCATAAAAGGCGAAGCAAAAAATATCCCGGATAGGTATACTTATTCGGGGTGCTTTTTTAGTGCCACGGCTTTTTCAAGAGATGCACAGGAATATGCATGGGCTCACAACATATTTATGGTGTCCTTAGAGCGAATAGGAGTTATGCAACCTATACTTAAAAAAATTGATAATTTCGTGGCAGGGTTAAGCGAATCTACCATAAATAATATTACAAAACAGGAATTGTTAGAGGGGTACGAAAGAGAGGTAGAGGAAGAATCAGTTATGCCGGAGGCGGTAATTGGAATTGTAAACGGAGTATATCCGGTAATGATTATGGGAAAAAAGGATTGGCTTAAGCCGGTTTTGGAGGAAGCGGAAAATTCAGAGATAGGCAAGGTATACATTGACAGTGTTTACCGAAGTGAAAACCAGTTTGAGGCAAATTTTGAGCTTAATTTTATGGAGAGCAGTGGAGAGTTTTCAGTGCCTGTGGCGGTTTTGGAGAAACTTATGGAAAGGGAAGATAACAACACAAGAGATCATGTGGTGTTTAACGTGGACATTCCATATGTTACAAAAAAAGGACGTAAAATATTTATATCAATGGAAGTTTTTGTGGAAGGATTTAACAGGGGCGATTATACAAATAAGCAAATAAGCTTTTTTCAGCTATAAGGTATAGTTACTTATAAAAAGGAATAGAAAATGAGTCACATATTGTACGATAAATTAATAGAATACGGAAAAAATGGCAAATATCCCTTTCATATGCCGGGACATAAGCGAAATGACAGCATGCTTTCAGGAATGGATCCCTTCGATATTGATATTACTGAAATAGCGGATTTTGATAATCTCCATCATCCTCAGGGTATTATAAAAGAGGCAATGGATAGGGCAGCGTCCTACTATGGAACAGATAGGACATGGTTTTTAATTAATGGAAGTTCCTGTGGAATTTTAGCTGCCATAAATTCAGTGACAGATATTGGGGATAAAATAATAATAGGAAGAAATTGTCATAAAGCGGTGTATAACGCCATGACAATTAGAAATCTTAAAGGAGAATATTTTTATCCGGAATATGTTAGTGAACTGGGAATAAACGGAGGATATAATCCTGAAATATTAGAAAAACTGCTAAGGGAGAACAAAGACACAAAGGCAGTGGTTATAACATCCCCCACCTACGATGGGATAGTATCTGATATTGAAAAAATAGCAGAAATTACCCATAAATACGGGGCGGTGTTAATTGTTGATGAGGCTCATGGAGCACATTTTAGAATAAGTGATAAGCTTCCGACACCGGCGTACAAATTAGGGGCAGACCTGGTTATAGAAAGTGTTCACAAAACATTGCCGTCCATGACACAGACAGCGGTTTTGCACAAATGTGGCAACAGGGTAAAAGAAGAAGAAGTGGAGAAATCACTGGGAATTTATCAGTCATCAAGCCCTTCCTATGTGCTTATGGCATCTATTGACAGGTGTATTGATGTTATTGAAAATTATGGTGATAACTTCATGGGAAAATTGTTAATAGCCCTTAATAATTTCAGAAGTAATGTTAATAAATTAGAAAGATTTTATGTGCCGGGAAAGGAAATTGTAGGAAAGTTTTCCGTATATGATATGGATCCTACAAAGCTGGTAATATGCATAAAAGCACAGGCAGGGGATGGAAAATGGCTTTCAGATATATTAAGGAAACACTATGGATTTGAAATGGAAATGGAAGCACCGGAATATGTTCTGGGAATTACAGGTATATGTGATGATTTAAGCCAGATACAAAGACTTTATGAAAGTTTGAAAGAAATAGACAGCAGTATTAGTTATAAGGAAAAGACCTGTGACGCAGCAGAATTTGAACTTACAAGAAATGACAGGGCAATGTCTGTTTATGAGGCACAGAAATCAGAAAGTGTACCGGTTAAAATAGAAGAGGCACAGGGAAAAGTTTCAGGGGAGTTTCTTTATTTATACCCACCGGGAATCCCTCTTTTAGTGCCGGGGGAAGTTATTTCCCATAAATTAATTAGTCAGGTAAAAGAATTTAAGAAAATGAATATGAACATTAACGGATTAGCGGATATGGAAAATAAATACATTAAGGTTATTAAATAGATTAAGAGGAAGTAAAATGGCAAAGATTTTTTTTGTGTTGGGAAAAAGCTGTAGCGGGAAGGATACAATTTTTAAGAAGTTAAAGGAAGACAGGGAATTAAATTTAAATACTGTAACAGGTTACACCACAAGACCCATGAGAGAAGGGGAAACTAACGGCGTGGAGTATTTTTTCGTAAATAATGAAAAACTTAAAGCTTTAAAAAATCAGGAAAAAGTAATAGAGTGCAGGGATTACAACACTGTTTATGGAGTTTGGAGTTATTTTACGGTGGATGACGGACAGATTAATCTTGAAAAAGGAAATTATTTGTACATAGGAACACTGGAATCCTATGAGCAGATGGTTAGATACTACGGAAAAGAGGTAGTTGTTCCTATTTATGTGGAAGTGGAAACAGGAGAAAGGCTGACAAGAGCCGTAAATAGGGAGAGACAGCAGGAAAATCCTAAATATACAGAACTTTGCAGAAGATTTCTGGCAGATGAAGAAGATTTTTGCGAGGAAAATATAAAAAAAGCGGGAATCAAAAAGAGATATGAAAATAACAGTCTGGAAAGATGCATAGAAGAGATAGTTGAAGATATTCGTGATTTTATGGTATTATAAAAGGTGGGTTTGTGTCAGATAATATTTAGCTCAAACCTTAATGTGCAAATTCATTTTTAAGATAGGAGCGAAATATGGAGTCAGGAAGGATTCTTGGACAAAACCATATAATTAAACATTTTGAAAATGCCATAAAAATGGGAAAAATATCCCATGCCTATATTATAAATGGTGAGGCAGGTTCAGGAAAAATGAAGCTGGCAGTTCATTTTGCCAAGGCACTTCAATGTGAAGCAAATAATCCTGATACATCTGATGGAAATATGCAGTTTGATTTTGGAGAAGGCACAGGGGGAAAGAAGGAAATTACCGGAGTTGCCTGTGGACATTGTAAATCCTGTCACCAGACAGATTCGGGAAACCAGCCGGACATAAAATATGTAACTCACGAGAAATCAGGTATAGGCGTAGATGAAATAAGAGACCAGATTAACAATGATATTGATATAAAGCCCTATAGCAGCAGATACAAAATTTATATTGTTCCTGATAGTGAAAAAATGACGGTGCAGGCGCAAAATGCCCTGTTAAAAACCATTGAGGAGCCACCGGAATATGCAATAATTATTTTGCTGACAACTAATGCAGATATGTTTCTTCAAACAATATTGTCAAGATGTGTATTGCTAAACATAAGGCCGGTAAAGGAAGAGACCATTAGAAATCAGTTAATGTCTGAGTATGGCATTGGAAATTATGAGGCTAATGTGGCAGCGGTTTTTGCCAATGGTAATCCGGGAAAAGCCATAAAGCTGGCTACATCTGAGGATTTTAAGGAATTAAAGCAGCAGGTGGTAGGCACACTTCTTTCTTTAGAGAAAGGCGGAATGGACATTATAACCCAGAGGGTTAAGGAAGCAGGCAGTTTTAAAAATCAGATAGATGATTATTTCGGGCTGATGCAAACGTGGTTTAGGGATGTACTTTTGTATAAGGCTACGGGAGATACGGAAAAACTTATTTTTCAGGATGATTATCACGAAATTGTGGAAATGTCAGAAAAAATATCATATTTTCATATAAATATTATTTTAAAATCAATAGACCAGGCATGGAACAGAATTAAATCAAATGTTAATTTTGATATTACCATGGAGGTATTGTTTTTATCGATAAAAGAAAGGATAAAAAAATGACAAAAGTTATTGGAGTTAGATTCAGAAAGGCAGGAAGAATTTATAGTTTTGATCCGGCAGATTTGGATATAAAAAAGGGTGATCACGTTATAGTGGAAACAGCAAGAGGAGTAGAGTATGGTTATGTTGTTTTTGGCGTAAAGGAAGAGAAAGAAGAGAATGTGGTTATGCCTTTAAAAACTGTTATAAGGGTGGCAACACCAGAGGACGACCAAAAGGCACAGCAAAATATTGAGAAGGGCAAAAAGGCATTCAAAATATGTAAGGAAAAAATTGCAAAGCACGGCCTTGAAATGAAATTAATAGATTCAGAGTATACTTTTGACAACAATAAAGTTTTATTTTATTTCACAGCTGACGGAAGGATTGACTTTAGAGAGTTAGTAAAGGATTTAGCTTCGGTTTTCAAAACAAGAATTGAGTTAAGACAGGTGGGAGTGAGAGATGAGGCAAAAATGTTAGGCGGCATAGGAATGTGTGGAAGACCACTGTGCTGCAATACTTATTTGTCAGAGTTTATACCTGTTTCAATTAAGATGGCTAAGGAGCAGAATTTGTCACTTAATCCCACAAAGATTTCCGGAATATGCGGAAGACTTATGTGCT
Organism: Eubacterium sp. AF16-48; assembly: GCF_003479405.1. Classification (GTDB taxonomy): domain Bacteria; phylum Bacillota; class Clostridia; order Lachnospirales; family Lachnospiraceae; genus Eubacterium_G; species Eubacterium_G segne. The sequence goes on from NZ_QUHB01000010.1 coordinate 6,091, forward strand.
GTCTTAAAAACGAGCAGGAGGCTTATGAACACTTAAATTCTAATCTTCCAAATGTGGGAGAAACAGTTAAAACCTTTGACGGATTTAAAGGGGAGGTTACAAGTGTTAATGTTTTAAGACAGAAGGTTAAAATTGTTATTGAACAAAATGATGAGAGAGAAATCAGGGAATACGCTGTAAATGAGCTTAAGTTTAAGCCTAAGAAAAAGAAGTTTGATTTGGCTGCAGATGAACTTAAGGAGCTTAAAGGACTTGAGGATACGGAAAGTTCAAAATTGGATTAATGGGATTAAATTTATGGAACTAAAAGGAAATGAACGCATTGTTGATTTAGAGCGAAACGGTTATCGTATAATTCAGGACAGGGAAAGATTCTGTTTTGGCATTGATGCTGTTTTACTTACTGGATTTGCCGCAGTAAAAAAAGGGGAAAAGGTGCTGGATTTAGGAACGGGAACAGGCATTATTCCTATGCTTTTAGAGGCAAAGACAGAAGGCATGCATTTTACCGGTCTGGAAATTCAGGAGGAAAGTGCAGATATGGCAAGGCGAAGCGTTATGCTTAATGATATTACAGATAAAATAGATGTGGTAACCGGGGACATAAAGGAAGCGGGAGAGATTTTTGGAAAAGCATCCTTTGACGTGGTGACTACTAATCCACCATATATGACAGAAAATCACGGACTTAAAAATCCTGAAGAGCCAAAGGCAATAGCAAGACATGAAATTAAATGTACCTTAGAGGATGTTGTCAGGGAAAGTGCTAAGGTTTTAAAGCCCGGTGGAAGATTTTATATGGTTCACAGACCCAGAAGGTTAGTGGACATTATTGAGATTATGAGAAAATATAGAATTGAGCCTAAGCGTATAAGAATGGTACATCCTTTTTCAGACAGAGAAGCCAATATGGTTTTAATTGAGGGAAGAAGGGGAGAGAGACCTATGATGAAGGTGGAGCCTCCTATTGTTGTTTATAAGGAACAGGGCGTGTATTCTGATGAAATCCATGAGATATATGGTTTTTAATGTTTTAAGTAAGGAAGAAAAATGGCAGGAAAATTATATTTGTGTGCTACACCAATAGGAAATTTAGAAGATATTACTTACAGGGTGGTAAGAACCCTTAAGGAAGTGGATATTATTGGTGCGGAGGATACCAGAAACAGCATAAAGTTATTAAATCATTTTGATATAAAAACACCTATGACCAGCTATCATGAATTTAATAAATATGATAAGGCAAAGGTTTTGGTGCAGGAAATGTTAGATGGAAAAAATGTGGCATTAATAACTGATGCAGGAACGCCGGGAATATCAGACCCGGGAGAGGAACTTGTAAGACAGTGCTATGAGGCAGGGGTGGAAGTAACTTCACTTCCCGGTGCGGCAGCATGTATTACAGCTCTTACCATGTCAGGGCAGAAAACAAGGAGATTTTGTTTTGAGGCATTTTTGCCAAAGGATAAAAAGGAAAAATCAAGAGTTTTGGAGAGCCTTAAGGAGGAAACCAGAACTATTATTATATATGAAGCACCTCACAGATTACTTAAGACTTTAAAGGAATTAATGGATGTATTAGGTGACAGACCACTTACGGTATGTAGGGAACTGACAAAAAAGTATGAGGAAGCTTTTCAGACAACTTTCTCAGAATTAATAGAGAAATATTCCAATACAGATATAAAGGGAGAGTTTGTTTTAGTAATTGCAGGAAAACCTGAAGAGGAATTAATAGAAGAAAAGCGCAGGCAGTGGGAAAAAATAAGTGTTCAGGAACATGTTGAATATTATGTAAACCAAGGTCGGGACAAAAAAGAAGCCATGAAGCTTGCGGCAAAGGATAGAGGCGTGTCTAAGAGAGACATTTATAATGAATGTAACAGATAGGATAAGGAGTAGTTTATGAACAAATGGGCAAGGAAGTTTGTTGCGGGAATTTTAGCAGCAGCTATGATTTTATCAGTTTACACACCGGGATATGTAAAAGGTGCAGAGGAAGAAAATCTGGGAACAGTTACCTTTGACATAGAAAGAATGACTATTGGTCAGGGCTTTTACATGGAGCCTGTTAAGGTGGAAATAAAGGCAGGAGATAATGTAAAGACGATTTTTAAAAGAGCTCTTAAGGATATGGGAGGAACTTATACAGCTACAGGGGTAAAGACTTTTTATCTTAAGACCATAAATAATGCAGATGCAGGAACGGTGAATATTCCAAAAGAAATTTCAGCCATGCCTGATTACTCATATACATATGTGGGAAGTGACGGTGAGGAGCATAGCGTTTCTTATAAGGCACCTACAAGTAGTGTAAATATAGGAAATCAGTTGGAAAATAATGCATTAGGTGAATATTCATATGGCGAAATGGCAGGATGGATGTTCACCATCAACAATGAGCCGGCAAGTGAATCAGTTAATTACATACCTGTAAAAGATGGAGATGTTATACGACTTCAGTTTTCAGTTTATGGTTATGGAGCTGATTTAGGATATGATACGGAAAGCTACACCGGTATTCCTAAACTCCAGATGGCTAACAGGGATGCACTTTTAAAGGAAGTGGCGGAAACTAACGAAAAGAAAGATTACTGGATGGCATATCCAAATGTTAAATCAGCATATGATAAGGCGTTTCAGGTAGCAAAGGAGTACAATCCTACACAAAAGAATGTGGATAATGCTTTGGCAGCATTGCAGGGAGCAAAGAAGAAACCCACATATCCTACAGTGAAAACCGCTTCCATAAAAACAGTTAAAAATGTTAGAAAGTACAAGGCTAAAATTTATGTAAACCAAGCATCAGGAGCAACAGGATATCAGTACAAATATTCCGTAAGCAAAAGTTTTAAAAAATCAGTAGTAAAGACCACATCAAAAACATATATAACAACAAAGAAATTAAAGAAAAAACAGGTATGCTATGTGAAGGTCCGTGGTTACAGAGTGGTTAACGGAGTTCGTATATATGGCAAATGGAGTAAGGTTAAAACCGTAAGGATAAAGAAATAATCAGCTATTTAAGTTACAAAATGAAGGAGTTATACAAATATGAAAAAAAGGATTGTCTGTGTAATAATGATATTATTGCTAATAAGTACAATACCTGTATGTGGGGCAACTGCATTAACAAGGGCCCAGACAGATAAGTATTTGTATGACATTTCATATTATGAGCAATATAATATAACAAACCCTTCCTATGGAAGTGTAGGCGGGGAATGGATGGTAATGGGGCTTGCCAGATATGGAGCCGTTACCCGGGAAACTCTTTCTACATACAAAAGCAATTTAAAGGCATATGTGAAATCCTGTAACGGACAGTTATCTTCCAGAAAATATACGGAGTATGCAAGGGTTGTTATTGCACTAACAGCTATAGAGGAAAATCCGGAAAATTTTGCAGGATATAATCTCGTAAGACCATTAGCTGAATATGACAGGCTTATTAGTCAGGGATTAAATGGTATTATTTATGGATTAATTGCCCTTGATTGTGGAAATTATGATATTCCAAAGCCTGAGGAAAATTACACCGGAGAGGTTACAACAAGGAAAAAACTGGTTAAGACTATTTTAAACAACCAAAAATCCGATGGAGGCTGGAATTTTAGTGGCACAAAAGCTGACACAGATATGACAGCTATGGCAATTCAGGCACTAGCTCCATATATGAGTGAAGAAAGGGTAAAAAAAGCTGTGGACAAGGCAGTGGACTGCCTTGGAGAATTGCAGCAAAGTGATGGAGGATATGCTACATCTAATGTTAAAAACTGTGAAAGTACGGCGCAGGTTTTAACGGCAATTTCCACCATAAATGTAAGTGTAAAGGATTCAAGGTTTATAAAAAATGGAAATTCCGTAATAGATGGTTTAATGAAATATTATAAAAACGGTGGATTTAGTCATGTTCAGGGAGGAATGATAAATCAGATGTCCACGGAACAGGCGATGTATGCTTTAACTGCCTTTTATAGAAATATTTCAGGAATGAACAGACTTTTTGATATGTCTGACGGAATTACCTACAAAAGCATTGAAATAAAAAAAGCAGATAATTCAAGGGAAAATACCGAAAGTAAAAATAACAAAAATAACAGGTCAGGAAACAAAAATTCAAAAAGTTCTAAAACCGTGAAAAAAATAAACAATACAACAACCTATTATCAGGAAAAAACGTTGCCGGAAACAACAACAATTAAAAAGTCAAAGAAAAAAGGAAAAAAAACTGTGGAAAATGAAACCATAGTAGAAACTGAAATTGAAACGAAAAAAGATGGAGAAACGATAGTTGTTACTAAAATAGTTGAGGAAACAACGGGAAACAGTAGTAGTGAGGAAAAACAAAAGAACAATAATGGAATAATTATTTTGCTGGGGGCCATAGTTATAGTGGCAGCAGGAACGGTAATAATTATAAAAAAAGAAAAAGTAGCTAAAAGCCATAAGTAGTGGTTTTTAGCTACTTTTTGTTATGATAACTTAATAACATTATTGGCAAATTCAGCCCAGTATTCGGAAACCTTACCTATAAACTTAACTTCGTCAAAGTCGGAATTGCCAAGGGTACGTCTTACTTCACGGGTAAAGAAACTGTCATCTCTCTTAAGCTCATAAGGAAGCCTGTGCCATTCTAAAACACGTATTTTAGTGGCAAGGGCGTTAAAGTATTCACGGTTATATGTATCCTTAAATGCCGTAACTAAAATAGTTATGTCATTATCGAAAAAGTTTACATTATCAAGATATTCATTTAACTGGTCATAAAAAGTTTTGCCATTGGTGTCAATATCCACAATAACAAGAGTCTGCTTTTTGTAATTTTTTAGGGTATTAACAGCAATTGGCGTATTTTTGTTTCGCAGTATGGTATTTACAATACGCTGACAGCTTTCACCATCTTCACCTTCTAAGGACTTTTTCATTAATTCATAATAATTTTCTCCGTAATATTCCATGTACTGCTCAGGATCATTGCAAATGGCAGTAAGGGAAGCAGCTACTAAATCCATATCGGATGTTGCATATCCCGGAAGCTTCTTTGCAGGAATGTAAAGTCCACGGCTTTTCCTGTAATCCTTGTAGTCAGGAAGATAGAAAAGTATAGGTCGCTGTGTAATTAAAAAATCATAAAAAATTGCAGAATAATCTGTAATTAAAATATCTGTAACAGTAAGAAGTTCACTGGTATCAATTGTAAAAGGAACTAAAAACTTACTTAAATCAGGGTCTTTTGCCAATGCTTCGTACAAATAATAGTGAACCCTGAGACAAATCTGATACCGGGTTTCATCAATGGCGCCGGACATTTTTGAAATGGCATCTTTAATGCCATCTAAATTAAAGTCAACGGAATTAACATTTCCACGCCATGTAGGAGCATATAAAATGATTTTTTTATTAGTGTCAAAACCGCAATTCTCCAACCGCTTATACACAACTGCGGTATTGGAATTTAAAATAGTATCGATTCTGGGATATCCTAATTCAAGAATCTTTCCCTGAAAAATTCCCTCTAACATAAAGGCATGCTTGTACAATGTGTCTGTCATAAAACGGTTGGCAGACAACAGATAATCAGCCATAAGGAAGTTGCGGACTAAATCCTTGCTGTTTTCCACAGGCTGGGAATGATTATCATAGCCTACGTGCTTAAAAGGAATGCCACAACATGTATTTATGTAAATCTGATCAACTCTTTTTTCAAAGAAATAATCAAAGTAAGAGTTGTTTATTAAATATTTACAGGTGGCTAAATATTTGTAGTAATCATCAGAACCTTTCTGAACAATAATAACATTGGAATATTCAGAATATTCCTTTAAATTATCACCGGTTTTTTCAATGTCGGCCACAGCCCACACATGGGTATACTGACTGGCATCCTTAGAATCTAATAAATAATTGAAAAGCGCACGGGGGCTGTCTAAAATACCAAGCCCTAAAAATGCTTCATAAAAAATATAATTATCTTTAATAGGAAGAGAAAGATAATTATGATATTGAAATTTAATTTTGTCATCCTTGCTCATACGAAATTTTTGAGCAAATTTTTTAAAACCTCTGTTTAACTTAACCTTTGTGCCATCTTTGACGGTGGCTATATATTCACTCATACCACACCTCGTAAATTATAGTAAAATCATAGTTAAATTTGTTACACTTAACATCAGTTAAATTATAGTATAAGGTTTATGGTTTTTCAAACAAAACCATAAGAAAAAAACGTAAAATTTATAATAAAACAAATTGCACAAAAAAAGTAGTAAAAACATTTTTTTGCCGAAAAAATAATTTAGATATTATTACCATAAAAACAGGTGGAACATTAAGAATATATAGTTAAAAAATTGTGCAATATGCTCTAAATTAAGGAAAAACTTTTTTACACTTGTGCACTAATTTACCAAAAATTATAATTAATAGTAGGAGAAAAGATTTCGGAGGTAAAATGATGAATAAATTCCTTAAAAAGGCATGCAGTCTGGCGTTGTGCGTTGCCATGACTGTAACAGTTTGTCCTAAGGGACAGATTTTCTATACTAATGTATCAGCAGCAGATACCATGGATGGAGAGCCATATAATATTTCATATGGAAGACCGGTATATGCCAGCTCACAGAACGGAAATGATTCCGCAGAAAATGCCGTGGATGGCAAGGATAGCACCAGATGGCAGGCTGCCGGTGATGATACAAATGAGTGGTTATATGTTGACTTGGGAAAAAAGGCAGATATCGACCATTTGTTTATACATTGGGAAGCCGCATATGCAAAGTCATATGAAATCCAGTTTTCAGATGATGAAGAAAACTGGACTACAGTATATACAAAGGGAAAAACAACTAAACCAGGAGAAACTACAGGGCTGAAAATTACATATTCAGTTCAAAAGGTTGAAAAGGGATATGCCACAATTCAGGCAAACTGGGATTCTGTGGACGGAGCAATATATAAGGTTTGCGTTGACAGTGAAGAAAATATTGCCAAGGCGCCGGACGGATATAGTTTTACCGGTCATAATGTAAATCAGGGACAGATTGTTCTTTCCGCAGGAAAACATAAGCTTATGGTTTATGCTTTGGATAAAGAAACAAAGCAGGTTTTAGGAGAAGGAACAATAGAAGGGGAATTTACGGAGGAAGCTACAACAGTTGAGGAGACAACTAAAGAAGGCAAAAACAAGTATGAAGACACAATTACCTTTGATGAGCTTTCAGCAGAACAGAAGCAGGCAAGATATGTAAGAATGGTAGTAAATGAAAGAGCCATGGAAGCCTATGGATGTTCAATGTATGAATTTCAGGTTTATGGAACTAACGGCGCAAGAAAACGTCCTTCAAATTATGGCAAAAACCTTGCTCTTAATAAGACAGTTACATGTTCAGGAATAAGAGATGAGTGGTGGATGAAGGATGAAGACGGAAATATAATGGAAAGTGCATATAATAATGTTAAGGCTGAAAATGCAGTAGACGGAAATACAGAAACATCATTTACATCTTATCAGGGTACAGACCAGTGGCTTACCGTTGATTTGGGACAGGCATACACAATAGGAAGAGTTATTGTAAATTGGAATGCAGATGCAGGAAAAATATATGACGTTCTGGTATCTTCAGACGGAAAAGACTGGAAAACAGTTCACCGTGTTCAAAAGGGATACGCATATATGGTGGATAACTGCACTATGTATCAGCAAAATGTAAGATATGTAAAGGTATTAGGATATACAAAGGTAGAAAGCGGAAGTGGCTTTGGTATTTCAGAGTTGTCAGTGTATGAATATGTAGAAGGTGACAGCAAGACAAATGAAACAATTACAGAACTTCCAAAACAGGAAATTTTAAAAAGTGCATCAGGCAAGGGAACTTATGTAACGGGAGAAATGTACAATGAAAAGAACAAGCTCCCTACATTTGTTAATGAAGACAATATTAAAACACCTATAGATTCTAACAGCTGGTGGTCATCTGCCCTTGTTCAGAAGTACAGCAGTTTATTATGTTCAACACCTTTAAAAGCAAGTTTTTCAACTAAAGGTCTGGGAATTTTGCTGGCAACATCAGGATGGGTAGGAACAAGAACTGAAAATGATTTGGGAACAGATCAAAGTACAGAGACAGAAAGAGATTTCTATATTTCACCGGAGAATTTTGATACAGAAACAGGATATGACAGAGTAGAAAATTATGGAGATTATTCAGTTGAACTGGGACTTACAGATGAAGATGCAGTTCAGATGAAATCAACAATAGTAAAGGGTTCACCATATATTTTCAATGAATTTTGCAATAACACAGTTGCATTTATAAGTGGAAGCAGCATTCAGGAATTTTATGACGGAAACGGAAATACAATTCTTGGAAATAAAGGGGACACAATAACAACAGATCACATTGCTTTTAAGTCTTTTGATAAGGAAAATACAAAAGCAGGCAATGAAGGCTCATACTTTGAGGTAAACGTTCCGGCAGGCACAACATTTAAAGTAATGATTGGAAAATCAAATTATAAGGTTAAGGTTACTTTCCCATCAAAGGCTGATAATTATATGTCTGTTGCCGCAATGACGGATTTAAAAAATATTGATGGATATTATAAGCATGGATATGCTTTTGTTACAGATACTACTGTAGATTACGAGTATAACCATGATAATTCAAAAATTACAACTATATATACTGCTTCAACAGATTTAAAGAGAGCAGGATTTTCCAATGAAACTATGCATTGCTTATTCCCACATCAGTGGAAACACAGCACTGCAGCAGATTCACCGGTGGCTACATATACATCAATCAGAGGCAATATGAAGTCAATCTGGGCTAATACATATAGTACAACCCAGCAGTTTTCAGGCTTGCTTCCAACTTTTGCAAAGCCTGACAGTGACATGATGGATACAGAGGAAATGATTGACTACTTAAATCAGGTAGTTGCGTCTAAGGTAAATACCGCTCCTGTATCAGATGCATATTGGGAAGGTAAAAATGTACATCCGTTGGCAATTAGTGCAATAATGGCAGACCAGTTAGGTGAAACGGAAATTAAGGAAAAGTTACTGGCTAAATTAAAGAGCATTATGGTTGACTGGTTTAACTATGACGGGCCGGATGACAGATGCTACCTTATATATAATAAGGATTGGGGAACAATTTACTATCCTGACAGTGCTTACGGCGCAAACGCCGCAATATGTGACCACCATTTCACATACGGATATTTTATGTTTGGTGCAGCAGTTCTGGCTACCTACGATAAAGAGTTCTTAAATGATTACAGAGACATGATTGAACTTTTGGTAAGAGATTATGCTGATCCAAAAGACCCGGAAGATGACGGAAACATGTTCTGCAAGTTCAGGGCTTTTGACCAGTATTCAGGACATTCATGGGCAGGAGGATATGGAGACAGCGATTCAGGTAACAACCAGGAATCAGCTTCAGAAGCATTGTTTAGCTGGGTTGGAATGTACCTTTGGGGCGAGGCAACTCAGAATAAAACATACATAGATGCAGGTGCTTATGGATTTACTACTGAAATGGATGCAATTGAGCAATACTGGTTTGATTATGACGAAGATAACTGGTTGCCGGCATATCCATTCCAGGCAGCAGGTCAGATATATGGTGCATCAATGGGATATGGTACATACTTTGGCGGACAGCCGGTATATATTTATGGTATCCAGTGGCTTCCTGTTTCTGAGTATCTTACCAATTATGGTATGAATCAGGCAAAATGTAAAAAAATATATAAAGGTCTGGAGGATGATACTGCATATGCAATAAGTATTGAAAAGAGACTTGGAAACATAACAGAGGATGATGAATATGCAACTCCGGATAATGGATGGCAGCATATTACATGGCCATATCTTTCCCAGACAGATGCAAAACGTGCATATGACAAATTTGAGGCAAATGTATCAAAGGTTCAGGTGGAAGACAGGGCAAATACATTATGGTTTATTTCAGCAATGGATTCCATTGGCCACAGAACAAATGACTATATGGTAGTTGGAAATATTCAGGGCTCAGTATATGTTAAAGACGGGGTGTACACAGCAGAGGTTTGGAATCCTACATCAGTTACCCAGACAGTTGCCGTAAAGAAGGCTGACGGAACAAAGGTGGGAACAGTCACTGTAGGTTCAAAGGCTACTGTAGCATTTGAAATTAACACAAAAGAGGAATTTGCTATTTCTCAGGTAAGTACACCGGTAATTAAGGCAACAGCAATTGCTGATGGAAAAGTGACTGACAATATAACAGGAACAAAGAACTTTGACGATACACAGTTTGTTGAACTTTCATCAGATGAAGGAACAGAGATTTATTACACAACAGATGGAACAGTTCCAACTACAGCTTCTAATCGGTACAATGGAAAAATTTTGGTATCAAGTGACACTGTACTGAAAGCCATTGCAGTTAAAAGCGGTTCAATAGATTCTGCTTATGCATCAGCAGCAATAAAAATCAACGGAGATACAGTACAAAGCAGCAATAATCTTGCATTGAGAAAGACGGCTACTGCATCATCAGAGGATGGTGCGGCAAAGGCAGAACTGGCAGTTGACGGAGATGGAAGCACAAGATGGCAGGCACAGTCAGCAGATGATGAATATTTACAGGTAGACTTGGGAAGTGTTCAGGCTGTTAATACAGTAAAAATTACATGGGAAACAGCTTATGCGGAAAAATATCAGATTCAGGTTTCTGTAGATAGAGAAAACTGGACTACAGTTGCAACAGAAAGCGGACAGGTGGGAGAAATCACATCAAGCTTTGCAGCAGTTAAGGCACAGTATGTAAGAATGCAGGGTGTTAAGAGAGGAACCCGGTACGGATACTCAATTTACGAGATGGAAGTATATGGAGCCTTAAAGGCTAATGCACCTACAGTTTCACCGGTTAGTGGAAAATATACAGGTGAACAGACTATTACAATGTCAACGGCAGTAAAGGGTGCCGAAGTTAAATATACATTAGACGGCTCAACACCAACAGAGGATTCAGTTACATATGTTGAACCAATAAAGGTTAATAAGTCAACTATAGTTAAGGCAGTTACTTATAGAAAAGGAATGATTTTATCTGATGTAACAGAGTCAGATATTATAATTGCAGGAACAATTTCAATTAATCCTTCATCAGTTAAAATTGCAATTGGAAGAGTAATGCAGTTAGCAGCATTAAGTGACGAAACAGTTACATGGAAAAGTGAAGATACAGGAATTGTTACTGTAAATGAAGAGGGAAAGATTACAGGTAAAAATCCGGGAACTACAAAGGTAACGGCAACTACACCAAGTGGAAAGGTGGCAGAATGTCAGATTACAGTTACGGAACCGGTACACATTACCTCTATCAGCATTCCGGAAACTTATACAATGAAGAAGAAAACTTCGGAAACATTAGAGCTTAAGATTAATCCGGCAGATACTACTGATGACACAACAGCTGTATGGAGCTCAAGTAATGAAAAAATTGCAACTGTAAGTAATGCAGGAACAGTTACAGCTAAAAATGAAGGTGAAGTTGATATTACAGTTAAGGTGGGAGAACATAAGGCAGTATGTCACGTAACTGTAGGACCTGCAGCAACAAATCAGGAAATGGTATTAAATACCAGGTACAATGTGGCGTTAAACAAGAGCTTTGTAATAAGTCCGGGAGTAGCTGAAGGTGACGAAAACTGTGTTACAGATGGAAAACTCACAACAGGTGGAACTCATTGTGCCATATCAAGTGGATGGGGATATTTAGGAGAAAGTTATATAACTATTGACTTAGGAGCTAAATATGACGCATCTACCATTGATGAAGTTTTGGTACAGTACAAAGACAATAATGATAATGATACTGTAGTTGGCAGAACGTATAATATTCAGTATTCTGAAGATGGAGAGAACTTCAAAACTATTTATACTTCAAAGACAATTACTGCAAATGATTTAGACAGTGACAATTGCGTTGCCGCTGATGTTTCAGGTAACACCGGGGCAGTAAGATATGTTAAGGTATGTTACCCTACAACACCGACATATGGTATTCAGATATGTGAAGTTGCAATTTTAAGCACGGAAAAGAATGCAAAATTATATGAAGATAATACCATTGTAGTAAGTGATGATATTGAAGTTTTAGGATACCAGATAAGTGATAAGGCATTTAACAAGGAAGGTGGTTTCAGGGTTCTTGCAGCAGTTGAGCCGGAAATAAACGGCAAAAAAGTTACAGGCTGGGGATTTATATACGGTCTCGCAACCATAAATAACCAAAGTACAGGTGTTACAGATGATGATATGATTATTGATTCTTCAAGCAACAAAGTTATTCATTATCAGTCAACAGCTGAGGGTACGCTTCCAACCAATCTGGGAGGTTCAGCTACATGCACAAATTATGTAAGAACAATGTCCTTCGGAAATACAAATGCCACAGCCCTTACAGCAGGATATAAAATAAGGGCATATGCAATTCTTGAAGATGGAACTTATGTATACAGTACAATAAGTGAGTTTTCAATTTATGAAATTGCTGATTACATTTATCAGAATAAAAAGATGAATTCTCTTGAGGGATATAATTTTATTTACGATAAGGTTTTATCAGTGGTAAATAAAGATTACAAAAAACTGGAATTTGAATGGAGTGAAATAGTAACTCTGGCACAGTAAAATAGAATATTGCCTACACAGGGCAACGGTATAAATAACAGGCTTTCTTGCTAATGACTGAGGTTGTTGACAGGAGAGCCTGTTTTTCTGTGCCTGTTTTTTGTAAAAAATTACCACAGGATATAAAATGTATGGTAATATAGTGTAGAATAAAAAAGTTTTTATACGGAAGAGGAGTTGAAGAATGCAGGAAATTAGGGTTTTGATTTGTGATGATGAAGAATTAATACATCAAAAAGCAGAACAGTTAATTAAAACTTATAATAAAATAAATGAATATGTGTTTAAGGTTTTTCATTGCTATAGTGGTGAGGAACTTATAAATTTTAGTATTGAGTATGATGTGCTGATGCTGGATATCGATATGCCTGATAAAGATGGTATTGAAGCAGCACGGATACTATTGAAAAATGGCTATAATCCCCAAATAATAATGCTTAGCAGTAAACGAGAAAGGTTTAAAGATGCTTTTAAAATAGGAGCAAAAAGATTTGTTACAAAGCCTGTTGATGAAAAGGAATTTTATGAGGCACTAAGTGCCGTAAAATATTCTTTGGCAGGAAGTGGGTTAATTGAAGTATCTAATAACGGTGAAAAATGTACAATATCTCATCGTGAAATAAAATATATAGAGTCAAAAAAAGATTATTTAAAAATTTGTACTTATAAAACCGATTTTGAGATAAATGAATCATTAAAAAAGTTCATGGAAAAATTAGATAAAAGAATTTTCCTGCAGACACACAGAAGTAAAATTGTTAATTTATTATATGTTTTAGATATGGATAAAGAATGGCTATATTTAAATGGTGGGGGAAGGATACCTGTTTCACGAAGAAAATATAAAGAGGTACATCAAAAAATAATTGAATTTGATAAAAATTGGGAAGGGAAAACACGGCAGTTTAGGCATGATATTATGGCAGAATTAATGCAGATTAAATCTTATGTGGAGCGGAAGGAATATCAGGCACTAGATAAATACGTGGAACAATCTTTACATGAATTAGATTTAATCAGCAATTATAATTATGATGTTGGAAATGAGGTAGTAAATATATTGTTGAATCATTACCTAATTCCAGTTAAAGATAATTGCATTATTAATGTTAAAGGTTATATTTCGGAAACAATTAATATTGAGGATAGAGATTTATGTATAATGGTATCAAATCTTTTGTCTAATGCGGTTGAGGGAATAAAAAAGATAAACAAAAAATGTGAGAAATTAATTAATTTTAATATAAAAAGTGGAAAATATTATACATATATAATTGTTGAGAATACATGTCTGCCTGAATGCAGTGGTCTTCAGACGGATAAACAAGATAGAAAAAATCATGGATTTGGAATAAAAAATATAAAAAAGACAGTTAAAAAGTATAATGGAAATTTTCTATGTAAAGTAGAGAATAATATGTTTTATTCAGAAATACAAATAAAAAATGACCGTTTGTCGAAAAAATAGACCGTTCGTCGAAAAGTTATGGAAAAAAATAAAAGACTATAATAGACTAAAGCTGTGTTAAGCGTTAAATTCTATTGAAAGAAACAAATTTAAGCAAATCAATAGTTGAGAATATGCATTTTTATGAGATGCATAAAATGGAAAACATGCTATCTTACATTAAAAGTAAATTAATCGTACTATAGCTAAAATACCGGTTTGATTTATGTTTTTTAAAAAAAAGAAAAAATTCTTAAGTAGGAAATTTTAAAATGATATATTGTGGTTTTATCATTTGATAAACTACTTTATATAAATAAAAAGAACGCTGATTAATTTGCGCAAACCATCAGAGTTCCTAACACATAAGCACTTTAGAAAAAGTACCTGGGGTAAGTATATCACTTTTTCGGCAAGTGTAAGTATGATGTTGGAGGTATTGCATGAAAAAGTTTTGTCGGTATATTTTAGCTCTGACGATATGCATTTTATTTGGAATAGGAATTGGAACATTTATGACTGAGCTTGAGATAGATAAGCTATTTGAACTTAGAATCGACTATGTTACAATAATAGGATTGTTTGTGTTGGCAATGTTATTTTCCATTGCACTTCATGAATTGTCTCACGCATTTTATTTTGGGATAAATAAAGTTCCACTTAGGTTTGTGGCCATATTTCTGTTTTGCTTTTACAAGGATAATAAGAAATGGAAATATATATTTTACCCCAATAAAATAACACTTACAGGTGGAATTGCAATACCGGATCTTCCGGCAATAAACAGTGAGAGTCAATTTAAAAAAATCCGAAAAATATACAGCAGAGCATTGCTGTTTGCACCAATAATATCCTTTGTTGAGGCGATAGTAGCAGTGGTCGCATACTCTGCATTGTTATTTTCGGGGCTATCTACAAAGAATACAAATGTAAGTGTATTTTTAGTGTTTTGTATTTTTGTTGGACTTACAATATTCTTTTCATCGTTCCTAAAAACAGAAAATATTTATGGTGATTTTCCTGCGTACAAACTGTATAAGGAAAATGATAAGTTGACTATCCTTCAGTTTGGGCAGTATTTGATATTTGCAAATAACTGGAAACAGAAAATAATGGATAGTGATTGGCTTGTGGATGAAATATTACAATATGTAAGAAAAACTAATGATGAACCGGGAGATTCAACCAACCTTGGGATGCTCGACTGGCTTATTCAGATGGAGTATCTGGGTATTTTTGAGTTGGATGATGGAATAAATGGAACTCTCAAATCAATGTTTGAGGAGGATAAAATACTATCAGAATATCCACAAAGTGAAGAGCGGGATATATTCTATTATCATATGGTATACAAGTTATTAAAGGATGGACAGGTTGAAAAGTGTGTATTACAAGAAATAATGAACAGGTCATCAAAGAAATTGTTGAAAGGCATGCCATCAAATGAGTATTATACTAAGTTGACAAAACATTTGCTATATGATTGCGACTATGCTGATTGGTTAAACAAAAATATGAATCCAAGCAGTTCGTTTACTTTATTGGGATTGTTTGAACCGGTTAGAGAGATAGAGCGTAGAATTATTCAGCAGAAAGAGGAGAAATAAAATGGGAAATTAAACAAAGGATTTGACGAAATGTCAAAGAATGAAATGGATTCAGTTGATGGTGGAATTAAAGGAAATAATATATGAAATTTTTTAATATTGAATTTAAAGGATATCTTAAAGATATTGATGCTTTACCTAAAAATGATTTGGCGAAAAAATATAATAGATTAGAAAATAGCAATGACATAAATGAAATAATGAAACAAATATATATATATGCGATACCTTTAGGAATTTTATTTATGTATTTCGTTATAACTTTTACATATTATGTAGAGCTTGACATAATTTGCTTTTTCCTGGTTTTATTCTTGAGCTTGATAATGATGCCTATTCATGAATTATTACATGCAATAGCTATGCCCTGTAAATCAAAAAAATATATATATTTTTTCTCGCAAGGGATGTTGGCAACAACTACAGATATAATAACCCGTAGACGATATATATTTATGAGTATACTCCCTAATATGGTTTTAGGAATTATTCCTGTAATATTATATATTGCAGCTGTTAATGCAAATTGTAAGATATCTCCGGGAATTTTATGCTTTGGAGTGCTAGAAATATGTTGTGGAATAGGTGATTATTGGAATGTGCTTAAGGTATTAAATGTTACTCCTGGAAAATGTCAGTTGTTTAATTCAGGTGTTAATACTTTTTACATAGGTAAAAAATCGGATTGTGAGCAATTAAAGATTATAATAGCATTTATTTCATTAATTATTACTGTTGCCATAGGAACAAGTTATTTGCTAACAGAAAATGTTATTTTTCTCTATTTATTGCTTGTACCATTCGCTGCATTTTATATGATTGAAAATCAACTATCAATAATTATGAGATATAGTATTGTAATTTTTATTATTGCAATAAGTATTATATTATAATTGTTGAATTATAATCACTTTGAAAAAATTGAGGTAAAAGAATGATAAATAGAAAATTAAAAACAGGAGTATGCATTTTTTTAATTGCGTGTGTATTTAGCGCGTGTAGTGGGGATGCTAAGAAAGAAAATGTAGGAAAGCCGGATTATGCGGTAATTCGCACTTCAAAGTATAAGGAGTGCAAGACGCAGATTGTTTTGTTAGATGAGAATTTAAAGTATGCCGGAGAAAAGGAAATTGATTATGGAAATGTTGGTGGATGCGGATTTAACATCCCAATGGATATGAATGGCAAAACATATGAAATATCCCAGGCCTATGGAGATGAAATGTTTCCGTCTAAAATTATTGAAATAGATGATAATGATTGGTCGTGTAAATCATACGATTTTGACCGAACAAATATAACTGACTTAGCCGTGACCAATAAGTATGTATATGCTATTAGTAATTTAAACGGAGTTATATACATAGAAAAGTGTCCTATTAATGGTGGGAAAAAAGATATAGTTACTATGAAAGAGGAGGCTGAAGACGGTACAGGAATTTATATATATAATGTAGGAGATACTTTATTATATGGAATTTTGGAAAGCAGTTTAAGTTTATATAAATGTGATTTTGAGGGTAAAAAGACAGAATTGTTAACAAAAATAAAAGACATTGGTGAGATGATTCCGATTTTTTCAGAGGAGTATAATGGAAAATTGGTTTTGGCAACTTCAAAAAATGTGCTTTTGATTTCGCCGGATACGGGAAATACAGAGACAATAAATATTCCCGAAGGGGAAAATGACATTAAATCCATTTATAAAGATGGTGATATCTTATATATATCAAGAGCGGAATTTTATGAGCAGAATGATAACACAGAAATCATAAAATACGATTTAAAATCAAAGAAAGTAATGGATACATATAAGGTAAAGACAAGTTTAATGCAATTTGAGGTTAAAAACAACAAACTAGTTGTCATTACCGGAGATACGATTTTAAAATATTCGCTAAAGGATAATGGACAGGTAGCAAAAGAAGGAGAGTATCAGGTAAAGAGTTCTAAGTATCAATATATTTCCGCTGGATTTTTTGTTGATAAATGAAACAAAAAAACTATGAAACAAAAATGAGTTTATTACATTATCTAGAGATGAGTTTTGTGATATAGATAGTGGTATCGTTTGTATTGTTGTAGGAATTGCAGTAGCAATAGCTGCAATATTGGGACTCGGCACATATAATGGATATAGTAATATTAAAGGTAAAAAAATAATTTAAAGGAAAGATGAGGAAATATAAAAATATGAAAAAAGTAATATGTAAATTAGTTGCAATAACGTTATTGTTTACTATGTTGGGGAATTTTAAATATAATGCATGTGATGCAGAAACGCAGATAAGTATACATCAGGCTGAAACAATAATTGATGAATTAAATTCAACAATTAAAGATAATCAGGAAATGATATTAATGGATGTGATTGATGAGGGAAATTACAGTAAATCAGAAATAAAACATTTTAATAATAAAATAGAGGAAGATGATTTTGATGAAGCTATTGATTATTTGAAAACAATATCGGATAATAAAACTGATGAGTATATTAATAAAGAAGCGGCTGTATCAGATATTGAGGATTTACAAGAGCAGGAATTTATCAATCCGAGCACTGGGAAAAGTTTTTCGAGTGTATTAGAAGTAAAAAAATTTTTTGAAACCCAAGGCATTGAAATTGATGATTCATACTATGAAATTTGTAGAAAAACTGAACAAATAAAAGAAGCTAATAGCAGTATGGAATTATCACAACTTATTGTAGAAGTAAATGATGAAATTGTTGCAAAGGATAGAAAAATTTTTACGTGGGGGGACAATGTAGAAGCAAGTTCTCTGTATCAAGAAACAAGAGCACAATGGAATACCTTGACTGATAAAGAAAAATCGTTGGTAATAATAGAACCTAGAAAAGCAATGGCAACAAAAGCACTTGCTAATCAAGCATATGATATGACACAAGATGAGTTTGGATATAATGGATTAGGTGACAAATCTGATGGGTTTAGACATGGTGTTTGGAATGCTCTTATGACTAGAGATATAACAAGGGCATGGGCTGATTTATACGCTACAGCACATGGAAGTGGAAAAACAAAAAAACAATTAGAAAAGAAGGCTGCAGATGGCTATAAAGAAAAAGAACATAGAAAAATGGATTTACATAATAATGCTGTAGGGAGAGATGTTATCAATTGGTATGACACATTTTTAAATGTTTCAGATAAAAAATTAAAGAAAAGGGTAAAAGCCAAATTAACTAACAAATCGTCAGAAATATATTGGCTACATAAATAGGAAAATGAGAAAGAGGCAGTTTTTAATAGCATTATTAATTGGATTGGCTATATTTATGGTTTCATGTTCAAAAGAAGATAAGAGCCTTGAAGATGCACTTTTGAAAAAAAGGAAAGTGACATAGTAAGGCTTGACAGTTTGACAGATTTCCAATGGAATAGTGTGTATTTTGTAAAACCGTATACGGAGAAGTCGGAAATAGAAAAGTATATTGGCATAAGTTCTGATGAAATATATGATAATATTTCAGATGAGGGAACGTTGTATATGATATTCACACTGGATGACAAAGTTGTATATCAGATATATGGAAATCCAAATAATTTAGGATTCGATTTTGATGTTGGAGAATATGATAAAATCAAAAATATTTCAAAAGAAAAAAGTGTCTTTAATGTCAAAAGAGATGGGAAAATAATTATATATAAAATGAAGCTTTAATGATTATGTTAGTTATAATCTGAAATAAGGTATCCCGGAAGTAAATATTTAATATACTACCGGGACTTTTTTTGGTATACTAATAAGATAAGGGTCATTTTTCAATTATAATTTGACAATAAAACAAAATAATATATAATATATGCGAGTATTGCAGGTTATTATGGAGGTAACATGAAGGAATATATAGATAATTTTTGGCATTACAGATATTTGCTGAAAGAATTAGTAACAAAGGGTATTAAGTTAAAGTATAGAAGATCATATTTGGGATTGGTGTGGACATTGTTAGAGCCGTTGCTTACAACAATGGTACTTACAGTTGTGTTCGGAAAGATATTAGGAAAAGGTGATGCAACATATCCTGTTTATATTTTGTGTGGACGTCTGGTATTTAGCTGTTTCTCCAGCACAAGTAAAATTGCCATGCGTTCCATAAGAGCTAATCAGGCGATGATTAAGAAGATATATGTACCTAAGTACCTGTATCCGTTGTCAGCTATTATATATAACTACATTTTGTTCTTACTGTCACTTATAGTGCTTGCAGCATTGTGTATAGTATTAAGAGTAAGGATGACATGGCACATAATCGAGATATTTATACCGCTAACCATATTACTTATTTTATGCGTTGCGGCGGGACTGATATTGTCTACAGTGTGTGTATTCTTTAGAGACTTAGAATACCTTTGGGAAGTAGTTATAATGCTTGTTATGTACTGTTCAGCTATTTTCTATTATGTAAATACACTTAATTCAGGTATTACTTTGGCATTACAGTTTAATCCGATATATTGTATTATTAGTAATTTCCGATGTATTTTAATGGAGCAGGGGTCTATATTTACAAGTGTAAGCTATGGATTCTCAAATCTGTTTATGATGATATATTCATTAATATTCAGTATTGTGGCACTGATAATTGGTATGTATGTATTTAAGAAGCATCAGGATGAATTCATCTTGCACATTTAGGAGGCGTTATGGAAAAGTATGTACTTGAAGTTAATAATGTCAGCATTCGTTTTAATTTAAGTAAAGAAAAAGTAGACAATTTAAAAGAATTAATATTTAAAAAAATAAAGGGCGAAAAGATTCGTTTTAACGAGTTTTGGGCTGTAAAAAATTTAAGTTTTAAACTTGAAAAAGGTGACAGATTAGGTATTCTGGGACTTAACGGTGCAGGAAAAAGTACCATATTAAAGATTATTGCCGGGGTGTACAAGCCGACTACCGGTGAAGTGGTAAGACGGGGACATATTGCCCCACTTCTTGAGTTAGGTGCAGGTTTTGATCCGAACTATACAGGAAGGGAAAACATTTTCTTATACGGTTCGGTACTTGGATTTTCACGTAAATTCCTAGAGGCTAAATATGATGAAATTCTGGAATTTTCAGAGCTTGGGGAGTTTATAGATGTACCTATTAAAAACTATTCATCAGGAATGAAGTCAAGACTTGGTTTTGCCATTGCAACAGTAGTTGAGCCGGACATTCTGATTCTTGACGAAGTTTTGTCGGTTGGTGATGCCAGATTTAGAAGAAAGTGCGAAAAGAAGATGCAGTCTATGTTTGACCACGGTGTTACGGTTCTTTTCGTTTCACATAACTTAGCACAGGTACAGAGAATATGTAACAAGGCTATTTTATTAGACCATGGAAACCTTATTGCAAAAGGAGAAATGAATGAAATGGCTGAGTTGTACAGAAAGAAGATAGAAGGATAGAATTATGAGATATACAACAAAGGGAACATGCTCAAGATTTATAGATTTTGATGTAGAGGATAATAAAGTAACTAATGTAAGGTTTACTATGGGATGCAACGGAAATACTCAGGGGGTTGCAGCATTAGTGGAAGGCATGGACATTAACGAAGTAATAAAAAGATTAAAAGGTATTGACTGCAATGGCAGGGGAACTTCATGCCCTGATCAGCTGGCAATTGCCTTGGAACAGTATTTGGAGCAGAAATAATGTTAGGAATTATTGGAGCTATGGACATTGAGGTGGACAGCCTCAAAAACGAAATGGAAAATCCCGCCATTAATAAAATTGCAGGAATGGACTTTTATGAAGGTGTAATTGGCGGAAAAGATGTTGTAGTGGTAAAGTGTGGAATCGGCAAGGTAAATGCAGCTATGTGTACTCAGATATTGGCAGACAGATACAATGTGGATGCCGTTATTAACACAGGTGTTGCAGGTTCCCTTAATAACGATATAGATATATGCGACATTGTTATATCAACTGTGGCACAGGAACATGATATGGATGTAACGGCATTAGGCTATGAGAAGGGAATTATTCCGGATATGGATGTTTCTATATTTGAAGCAGACAGAAAGCTGGTGGAACTTACAAAAAAGAGTGCAAAGGAAGCAGGTCTTGATGTAAAGGTTTTTGAAGGTAAGGTTGTATCCGGCGACCAGTTTATAAGCACCCACGAAAAGAAGAAAAGCCTTAAGAACAGCTTTGGCGGTGACTGTGCTGAAATGGAGGGAGCTGCAATTGCTCATGTGGCAAGCCTGAATAACATTCCATTTCTTGTTATCAGAGCAATTTCTGACAAGGCAGATGGTGGCGCTCATATGGATTATCCTACATTTGAAAAGAAGGCAGCAGCTAATTCCATTTTGCTTTTAAATGAGATAATCAAAAACGTGTAGTATTGTGTACAGCAGCTTAGGACGGCTACGAATTTTTTAGAATAATTTGACGAACGATTACAAGTGCTTATGCCTCTGAAATGTGATATAGTAATTTTGGACGGGATGTCTTAAAACTATTTTATATTTGGGGGAATGAGCAATGTTGGAAGTTTACATAACTAAATTAGAAAAAGGGTTGGAGAGTGTGGCACCAACGGTAATGGATAAAGAGAACTTTCTGTTGATAATAGGAAGTCTTTTTTTATTAGGTGCTGTGACAAAATGGATAGTATGGCATTATTATGGGAAACTTATTAGAAGGGCAGAGAACATGCAGCATACTAAAAATGCAACTATCCGTCAGATTAAAAATAAGTATGAAGGTATCCGGCAGGTAAACGGAGAATTGCCTAATACTCTCTTGTTTGTAAAACACTATGTTAACAAAAGCAAACTATTTTATATACCAATTAGAAAAATTGATAATATTATCAGGTATTGTGTGGTTTTAATTATGGGATTTACAGCTATAGCCGGATGGTATTTATATAATAATTCGGCACAGAAAAATGTAGCATTTTCCTATGTGCTGGCTGGAATTTTTGTGGCAATTAGCCTGGAAATGACAGACCGCATGGTTAATGTGGAGGATAGAAAGTCAGAGCTTGCATACTCTGTGGCGGATAATCTTGAAAACAGTGCCAGATATAAGGGCGTTGTCACTGAAAATACTGAGAATACTGAGAATATATTGGATAATAATGATATAGATGTGGAATATAATAAAAATATGCCTGATAATCAAGAATTTTCACCATCTAAAATAGGTGAAAATGATAGTGAAGAGCAAATATTAAACCAAGTTATTGGAGAATTTTTACAATAATGTGCAGGATTTTCATAATTGTTGGATTTAGTCTTGCTAAAAATGTTTTCTAAGCCTATAATTAAGGATGATTTTGGAGAAACAACGGAGGAAGAAATATGTCTAAAGTAACGCTTGATTGTTCAAAAGTTAAATCATTTATCGGGGATGACGAGTTGACAAGCATGAAGGATATTGCAGAAAATGCAAAGAAAGTATTAGTTGAAAAGACTGGAGCAGGTAATGACTTTCTTGGATGGATTGACTTGCCAATAGATTATGACAAGGAAGAATTCGAGAGAATTAAAAAGGCGGCACAGAAGATTCAGAGTGATTCAGAAGTTCTTATTGTAATAGGAATTGGTGGCTCATATTTAGGCGCAAGAGCTGCTATTGAGTTTCTCAGACATGGTTTCTATAACAATGTCTCAAAGGAAATCAGAAAGACACCTGAGATTTACTATGCAGGAAACAGCATAAGCCCATCATACTTAAAGGCTTTACTTGATGTAGTAGGAGACAGGGATTTTTCTGTTAATATTATTTCAAAGTCAGGTACAACTACTGAACCTGCTATTGCTTTTAGAGTATTCAGAGAGAAGTTAGAGAAGAAATATGGCAAGGAAGGTGCAGCAGAGAGAATTTATGCTACAACTGATAAGTCAAAGGGAGCCTTAAAGGGACTTGCAACAGCAGAAGGTTATGAAAGCTTCGTAGTACCGGATGATGTTGGAGGACGTTTCTCAGTTCTTACAGCAGTAGGTCTTCTTCCTATAGCAGTAAGCGGAGCTGATATTGACCAGCTTATGGCAGGTGCAGCAAGCGGAAGAGAGAGAGCATTAAATAGCAAATTTGAAGATAATGATGCCATGAAATATGCGGCAATCAGAAACATATTATTAAGAAAAGGTAAGTCAGTAGAGATTGTTGCTAACTACGAACCAAGCCTTCATTATGTAGGTGAATGGTGGAAGCAGCTTTACGGTGAAAGCGAAGGAAAGGACAACAAGGGTATTTTCCCGGCAGCAGTTGACCTTACAACAGACCTTCATTCTATGGGACAGTTTATTCAGGATGGCTCAAGAATAATGTTTGAGACAG
The DNA here is from genome assembly GCF_003479405.1 of Eubacterium sp. AF16-48. GTDB lineage: Bacteria > Bacillota > Clostridia > Lachnospirales > Lachnospiraceae > Eubacterium_G > Eubacterium_G segne. The sequence goes on from NZ_QUHB01000010.1 coordinate 30,140, forward strand.
TTATCAACGTTGAAGAAACTGACGCAAAGATTGAAATAAGTAAAGAAGCAGAGGATTTAGACGGGCTTAACTATTTAGCAGGAAAGGATATGGACTTTGTTAATAAGAGTGCCATGAATGGAACAATTCTTGCCCACACAGATGGAAATGTACCAAATATTATAGTAAACGTACCAAAGCAGAATGAGTTTTATCTTGGTGAGTTATTATATATGTTTGAATTTGCATGTGGTGTAAGTGGTTACATTTTAGGAGTAAATCCTTTCAACCAGCCTGGTGTAGAAAGCTACAAGAAGAACATGTTTGCACTTCTTGGTAAGCCGGGATTTGAAGATTTAACAGCACAGTTGTTAAAGCGTCTATAATAAAAACTTAGATGTGATATATATAAATAAATGAGGCTTCCCTTCAGATGTAGTGAATACATCTGAGGGGAAGCCTTTTTGGATGATAAGTTATTTTATAAGTTTATAGTTTTGCCAAATCTTCCTGTGCTACAAGCTTGAAACCTTTGCTGCTAAGAAGGGATGAAACTTTTTCGTTTTCCTGTACACGGAAAATCATTAAAGCATCATCAGTATTTCTTGTTACAAAGGTGTAAGCGTAATCAATGCTAACCTTGGCATCTGCTAAAACATTAAGGACTGCAGCCATTTCTCCCGGCTTGTCAGCAATTCTAATGCCAATAACCTGTGTAAGGTTACAAATCCAATCATTATCCTTTAAAAGTGTTACTGTATCAAAAGGTTTATCAACTATAATACGAATAATACCATAGTCGCTGGAATCTGCAATTTCAAAGGCTCTGATATCTATGTTATTGTCTGCCAGAAAGTTTGTAAAATTTGCAAGATTTCCCGGTTTATTTTCTACGAAAACTGAAATCTGATTAATGTACATAAGTCTACCTCCTAAATTTTTCGTTTATCAATTATGCGGACAGCCTTACCTTCTGAACGGGTAATGGACTTTGGCTCCACAAGTTTAACCTTGGCATAAATTCCCAGCATGCTCTTAAGGGCTGAAACAATATCTTTTTCCTTCTTTTCAATGGAGCTTACTGTATCTGAGAACATTTCCGGTGTCATTTCAACACGAACTTCCATGGTATCGCTGTTATTTACACGGTCAACAATAAGCTGATAGTTAGCAGGCATACCCTGTTTAATAAGAACTTCTTCAACCTGTGAAGGATAAACATTAACACCCTTTATAATAAGCATGTCATCAGTTCTACCCATTAATCTGTGAATACGTGCATGAGTACGTCCGCAGGAACATTTTTCCTTTGTGATATATGTAATATCTTTTGTTCTGTATCTGATAATAGGGAAAGCCTCTTTAGCAAAGCTTGTAAATACAAGTTCACCAATCTGTCCGTCAGGAACAGGTTCTAAGGTTTCAGGGTCAACGATTTCCGGAATAAAATAATCTTCACAAATATGCATGCCATTTTGTGCTTCACATTCAAAAGCAACTCCCGGACCTTCAATTTCCGTAAGACCGTAAATATCATATGCTTTAATGCCAAGCTTGCTTTCAATATCGTGTCTCATTTCCTCAGACCATGCCTCAGCACCGAAAATGCCGGCTTTTAACTTAACCTGATCCTTGAGTCCCCGTTCTTCAATGGATTCTGCCAAATATGAAGCATAACTAGGAGTACAGCAAAGAATAGTAGAACCAAAGTCAGTCATAAACTGAAGCTGTCTGTCGGTATTACCTGATGACATAGGAAGTGTAAGACATCCTACCTTCTGGGAACCACCATTTAAACCAAAACCACCGGTGAAAAGTCCGTATCCGTATGCAATATGGCATACATCTTCGTCAGTTCCACCAGCGGCAACAATGGCACGGGCACATCCGTCATACCACATATCAATATCTTTTTTGGTATAAAAGTCAACAACACGTCTTCCGGTTGTTCCTGATGTGGAATGGATTCTGATACAGTCCTTAAGTGGAACTGCCAGTAAACCATATGGATAAGCATCTCTTAAATCATCCTTTGTAATAAAAGGCAGCTTCGGTAAATCTGCTGTGCTTTTAATATCGTCAGGTGTAACTCCTGCCTTGTCCATCAAGTCTCTGTAGTAAGGTACATTTTCATAAACACGTTTTACTACAGATACAAGTCCTTCATTTTGCCACTGCTCGATTTCCTCGCGGGAAGCAGTCTCAATATCATCTTGAAAATATTTTCCCATTTTTGTAAATCCTTTCTCTCGGTCGTAAATATTTATAATATGATTTTACAATATTTAGGGTACTTGCGCAATAAACTTTTTTTAATATAAAAACGTTACAAAAACTCCCGAAAGATAGATTTCTTTTAGTAAAAAGCAACATTTTATGGTGCTTGAAATGGGCGTTTGAGCACTATAATAAAAATGTTTTTCTACCTATAAAATCTAGTAATTCGTGGAGCTATATGGTATAGTGCAATTAAAGAAATTTGGAAGAAAATCACGTAACAAAATGTGTTTGAATAAAATTAGAATTTGGAGGCAACTAACATATGGAAAAAAGTTTAAAAGGTGTTCCGATTGAAGGGTTCCCGAAAAAGAGCCGTCAGGCGGCAGCAGAAGGAATTGTACTTCTAAAAAATGAAGACAACATTCTTCCATTTACTAAAGAAGATAAAATATCAGTATTTGGACGTCCACAGCTGGATTATTATAGAAGTGGTACAGGTTCAGGTGGAGCTGTAAATGTTGAGTATGCTACAAATATAATTGATGGATTTAAAAGCAGTAATTTATCTATAAACGAAGAACTGGTTACAGATTATGTAAACTGGATTAAAGACCATCCATTTGATAATGGCGGTGGCGGATGGGCTTGTGAGCCATGGTTCCAGAAGGATATGGACATAAGCGTTGAATATGCAAAAAAGCAGGCTGAGACAACTAACAAGGCAGTTTATATTATTGGACGTACAGCCGGTGAAGACAAGGATAACTATAACGGAGTGGGAAGTTATCTACTTACAGATGAAGAGAAAGAGAATTTAAAGAATATTACAGAAGCATTTGATGATGTGTGTGTTATTTTAAACGTATCAAACATTGTTGACGTAAAGTGGATTAATAATGAGGAGTTTAAGGGTCACATTAAGGCGGCACTTTTTGTATGGCAAGGCGGAATGGAAGGCGGTGACGCTGTTGTAGATGTATTGTCAGGGAAGGAAACTCCTAGCGGAAAGATGCCGGATACAGTGGCATTTAATTTGGAAGATTATCCATCTTTTGAAAATTTCGGAAACCAGTTTACTAATCTTTATAAAGAAGATATTTATGTTGGTTACAGATATTTTGAAACATTTGCACCGGACAAAGTTGTATATGAGTTTGGATATGGATTGTCTTATACAACTTTTAATATTGAAACATTGTCAGCAAAAGCAGATAATGGAAAAATCAGTCTTGAAATCAAGGTGACAAATACAGGTGACAGGTATTCGGGAAAGGAAGTAGTTCAGGTATATTGTAAGGCACCACAGGGCAAGCTGGGAAAACCGGCAAAGGTTTTGTGTGGATATGAGAAAACTAAGTGCCTTAATCCGGGAGAAAGTCAGATTATAAAAATTGATGTAGATGAGTATTCAATGGCTTCTTATGACGATTCAGGAGTGACAGGTCACAAGTCATGCTATGTATTAGAAGCAGGAGATTACGAAATTTTAGTTGGTAACAGTGTTAAAAAATGCGAAAGCGTATTTACATATCAGTTAGATGACATAGTTGTAGTAGAACAGTTGTCAGAGGTTATGTGTCCGGATGATGATAATTTAACTATCTTAAAGCCGGGGGCAAAAAAGGAAGATGGAAGTTATGAGAAAGTTTATATACCTTCTCAGAAGCCGACAGTTGATTTAGGAAAGAGAATTGAAGAGAATCTTCCAAAAACAATGGAAATTACCGGTGATGTGGGAATTACCCTTCAGGATGTTCATGCAGGAAAAAGCAGTGTGGAGGAATTTGTTGCACAGCTTAGTGTGGAAGAACTGGCACAGATTGTCAGAGGTGAAGGAATGAGCAACCCACGTGTAACTAAAGGAACGGCTTCAGCTTTTGGTGGATTAAGTGATTCATTATTTAACTATGGTATTCCGGCAGCCTGTACGGCAGATGGCCCTAGCGGACTTAGAATGGAAGCTAAGGCTACACAGCTTCCTATTGGAACTGCTTTGTCAGCATCATGGAATCCAAAGCTTGTAAGGGAACTTTATACCATGGAGGGAATGGAACTTTGCAGAAATGAAGTTGACACACTTTTAGGACCGGGAGTTAATATTCATCGTCATCCTCTTAACGGAAGAAACTTTGAATATTATTCAGAAGATCCTTATCTTTCAGGAACTATGTCAGTAGCATCTACGGGTGGTATTAAAGACGGTGGTGCATGGGGAACTATCAAGCATTTCGCACTTAACGGTCAGGAAGCACACAGATTTAAGGTTGACGCAGTTTGTTCAGAAAGAGCTATAAGAGAAATTTATCTTAAGTCCTTTGAAATGGCTGTAAAGGAAAAAACGGTTATGACTCTTATGACAAGTTATAATCCTATAAACGGACATTGGGCAGCTTCAAACTATGACCTTTGTACAACAGTTCTTCGTGGAGAATGGGGTTATGAAGGTATTGTTATGACTGACTGGTGGGCAAAAATGAATGACGTTGTGGAAAAAGGTGAGGAATCAGGTCAGAAAACCCGTGATATGGTTCGCTCACAGAATGACGTTTACATGGTTGTCAATAACAATGGTGCTGAAATTAATTCAAATAATGATGATACAGAGAAGTCTGTTGAAGAGGGAAGACTTACAGTTGGAGAGCTTCAAAGAGCAGCAATTAACATTTGTACATTTATTTTGAATGCACCGGTTATTAATAGAGAGTTAGTTGATACTGACGTGGCTAAACATTACGGGGCAGTGTCTGAGGATAAGGCAGAATATGATGTACAGAAGTTAGCAGACAGTGATAAGATTATGTTTGATGGCAGGAAAACTGCGACAATGGTTGTGGAAGATGAAGCAGAATATTCTACTATTGTGAATATTTCTTTTGCAAAATCAAATCTTGCCCAGTCAACGGTAAATGTTAATGCCAACGGTGAGACTATGGTTGTTATCCAGACTAACGGAACTGATGGTAACTGGATTACCCAGAAGTTATGCAAGGTTAAGTTAGACAAGGGCGTTTACAACATTGAACTGGAGGATGTTTTAGCAGGTATTGAAGTTAAGTACATACAGTTCAAGAAGATAAAGAAGCATAAAGGAAAATAATAATTGAAAATGTCATCTGAAAAATTTAATTGAAGCTTTAGATGGAGATTTTGGGCGGAATTTTTAGTTGAAGATTTTAGATGAAAGTTTTAGATGGAAGTTTTAGATGGAAGTTTTAGGTGGAGATTTAATGGTGGCTTAAAATATAGCTAAGCTGCGTTAAATATAAAGAATGAGAGCGAAAAAGCTGTTGCACTTAGGTGTGGCAGCTTTTTTGGTGGGAAGAAGGTGCAATTACCAGGAAAATGATGATTTTATATAAAAGTCCCGGTAGGAATCGCACCTTCGTCGGCTGAAATTGTTTGCAATTACCCGGAAAAGACAAATTTATGAATTGATTCCGGGTAATTAAAGGGTTAAAAACAACAATATGCGCAGCAAAGAACCGGGAAAAAGATATAAAATGCCAAAATCCACGTAAATACCGGTTGTATTAACCGGTGAAAAGGCTATTCATGCCAGGATATTTTTGTGAAATTGCTGTTTTCCGGGTTCAATTCATTGATTATAGCCTGTAAGGCGCCAATTTCTACCAGGATATTTAAAACAAATCAAATCTTTCCCGGTTTGATTTGTTTATACGTAGTCAAATTATTGGGAAGAAGCACTTTTGTATTTTATTTCCGGGTAATTAAAACACTTGAAATATTGATACAATTATGATAGAGTAGCAACGCATGGAAAATTTTGTCTAAATATGTGGAAAATGAAAAGTCAGGAAAGACAAAATCCCTTAAAGTTAAAACATATAATAGAATAAATAACAGACGCTTGTTAACTATATCAGTAGAATAATAGATATAACTTTGAGTGTAAGTGTTACTTTAAATTAATGAAAAGTTTAAAGACGAAAGAAGTATTAAGCATTTGAATTTCAAATGTTGTAATAAATATAAAAATTGAAAGGGGAATTGCATATGATTAAGAAAATATTAGCAATTACAATGGCAACAACATTAATTATTGTAGGGGGGTGGGAACCAACAAGTATTTATGCGGTAGATAATACCACAGTATCTATGGTAGGGGAGGATAATCAGAACTTCACCGAAAATATGGAAGATTATGAGTACATAGAGCAAAAAGTTGAGGACGAATTAAGTGTAGATACAGGTTTGCTTGAACCGCAGGTGGAAGAGGCTTTAAATGAACAGGGTGTGTTTGATGGCGAAATATGTCAATATTCGGAAACATATATTGACGAACTAAATAAACTTAATCCAGAGGATATAGAAGTACAGGCTGAATATTATGCAATAAAGGATACGGAGGAGTTAAATGGAGTATCTGTTACAGACGAAGAAATGGTGCCGGTTTCAGATGAGGAAATTAATGCGTATATTGCGGAAGAGTATTATGATGAGGAGGCAGAAGACAGTGAGGAAGACAAAGTTTCTGTCATTGAAGGTATATTAGAGGGTATTGGAATAAGACCTCTGCAGGTAAAAGCAAAGACACAGCATAAAGGTGGAACAAATGATAAGAAAAATAAGACAATGCTTAAGAAAACAATTATATGTACGAAAGCAAAAAATAAAAAGAACTACCTTTATGTTCATGCAATTTTTAAGTGGGATCAAATGCCCAAATACAGAGAGTTAGATACGATAGCAATGAAATGGGATAATGTGGTATATGATTACGCATATGCTGGAAAAACATCGGTGAGTCATTTCTGGACAAAACATCAATATGAGCACAGAACTGATGGTGGAAGTGTGATACTAAATGAAAAATATGTATCAGAATCAGTTAATATGAAGTATAATGATAATTATAATACTTTGAAGAATAATCAGTATTATTTAGATAATTATGGAATACGATGTGCATTTAAACTTCATAAAAATAATGATACTGCTCTTGCAAACTTCCCATATGTAAAAACTAAAGAATATTCAAATGAGGGAATAGGTATAATTTTCTATTTGAAAAGAAAGTCAAACATCGTTGTATTCCACCCGTATTATAAACACATACAGACAAAAAAAGATTGGGTTTCAGTGGCGGTGTGCTTGGCAGATGATGGAAAGTTTACAGCTATATATACATTAGTGACAGGAAAGAATAAGAGCGTAGAGGAATCATATGCTGGTGTTGATAAAGCATTTAAGTTTACAATTAAATAATTAGGTGATAAATATATGAAGAAAAAAACAGTAATAACAGTTGTGATAGGTGTAATCATTGCCCTAACAATAATTACAAGTATATATGGAAAGAATCCAATATATAATTATGTAAAAAATAAATATTTTCCTGATGTACTTAATTTAGAAGAGCAGTATGGAGTGAAAAATTATAAAACAGGAAACCAGACAATAGAGGTAGATGGATACACAATGGTTATGGATCAGTATTTTTTTGAGAGTGATAAATCAGCAGGCTATTTGAGGATAAAAGTGATGTACCCTGATTTGGATATGCGGGAAATGGAAACGGATAGTGGAAATGACGAAAATCTATTTAATTTCGGTTTAGATGACACAAGGTACTTTTTTGCCACTGATGTTAAAGGTGAAGGCTTTAAGGAGGGAATAACGGCATGCACATCATATCAAAAGATTAGAGCAATTCAAACAAATAAAGCAATGTATATCTATTTTAAATTTTGTTCTGAAGATGGAGGAATATACAACGGCAAAGTATTTCTCCATGACCGCAAAGCCCAAAAAGGCATAGGGTACAGCGATTATGCAGGTAAGGAAAAATATGCCATAGGTGTTTTTGATTTAACAAAGTAGTAGAGTAATTTAGTGTATTTAGTAATGCTCTAAAAATAGTTTTACTTTTTTTGGAATATAGAATATAATTAATTTATCAGTCAAGGGGCAACAAAATTTGAACCCCGGAAATATTTTTTACAGGAGGCAAAAATGAAAAATATCAAAGTTAAGGTTATGGCAATTATGCTGGTAGTTGTTATGGTATTTACAGGATGTGCTACACAGCAGTCAGACATTAAGATTAATGCTGATGGAACAGGAAAGGTTACTGTTAATGTAGAAATTGATGAAGAAGCATACATTGATGCTACACTTAAGATGCTTAAGGCAAGTGGGCTTTCAAATGTGGAAATTGCATTATATGAGAAGGAACTAAGAAAAGAACTTCCTAAATCATTTGCAGAAGCAGGAGCTAAGAAGGTTGTAAGAGATGGTAAAACATATTATCAGATTACAAGAAATCAGACTATCAAAAAAGGAAACTTAAGTCAGGATATAACTGAAGGTGGAGAAGGTTATGTAACAACTGATACATTTTATTTAAAAATGGACTTCGCTTCACAAATGAACGATTTAGGCGGAATGGATGCAGGAATGGTTGACGGAGACATAGCAAGTCAGTTTAAGGCAGCAGGTCTTGATATGGATTCATTAGTAAAAATGACAGTAAATGTTGAAATGCCAAAGGCAATTGTTGCAACAACAGGAACAATTAGTGAAACAAACAAAAACATTGCAACATTTGATGTTAAGATTTCAAAGAATCAGACATTATTTGCAACTACAAATTCAAATGTAACTTTAGAAACAGCAAAAGCTAAATACAAAGCTGACAATACTATTAGCAAACCATCTGTTAAGAAGTTAAAAGCAAATAAGGTTTCTAAAAAGGCTAAAAAAGCTACTGCAACATTGAAGTTTTCTAAGGTTAGCGGAGCAAAGAAATATCAGGTACAGTATTCTACAAAAGGTTCATTTAAGGGAGCAAAGACAAAAACAATAAAGAAAACCACATACAAGCTTACAAAGCTTAAAAAGGGAACAAAGTATTATGTAAGAGTCAGAGCTGTAAAATACAATATGTCAAAAGATACAGTATACAGCAAATGGACAAAGAAGAAGGCTGTTAAAACAAAGAAATAGTTAGAAATAATATAAGGTTTACATAGCGGGGCTGTCATTTTAATGATTTATAAGCGTTAAAGTGGCAGCCCCTAAAAATGCTCTGAGGGAAACTTAAGACTAAATATTAAAGGATATAAAAAGTTATGAAAAGATTGATGATTTTGATAATAGCAATAGCGCTTATTGTACCAAGTGAAAAAAGTGTAGAAGCATCAAAAATAAAAGGTGTAGAAGTTAATGTAGTTAACGCAACAAATAAGTACATTAAAATAACTGTTAACAATAAACGAAAGAATAGTGTATATATTTCCAAAAGATTTGTATTAAAAAAGAAGGTTAAAGGAAAGTGGAAGAAAATACATTTTAAGAAAGGCGTTAAGTTTGCGAAAACCGTAACAATATTACAAAATGAAAAGAAGCCGATAAAGATAAAATGGAAAAAATATTTTGGCAGGAATTTAAAAAAAGGTAAATATAAAATAATCTTTATAAAAGCAAATCGTTTTTCTTTACAATAATGGATATTTTACACCGGCAAGACAACTACCTGTAGGAGATGGTGGGATTTTATTCAGAGATACTGCTTATAGGGAGCTAGGAAAGTAAGTTAGGAGTGAAGATGGATTATTTTAATATTGGTAATAATTTATATTTGTTAACAATTATAATAAGGATGTTTATAGGAATTATTCTTATTTCAAAATTTCTTAAAATCAGACATAAACAAACAGTTATAATTTTGTATTATTCTATAGTATTAGGTGAAATGATTTTATTTGTCACAAATGATAAAATATTAGGAACGATAATTGGCTTGCTAATTGGAGGTATATTAGGAATAATACTAAGCAAGTACGGAAATAAAAGAAGTATTTCTGAATATATTGTTATATTTATAAATATTTACGCAACAATAGAAGCCGTGTTTTACCATTTGGATGTAAATTTTTCCGAAATACTGAAAACATATGATGATATTTATGTGGATTATAAAACGATATACGCAAAAATAATCATTACATTCATTTTAAGCAATATCATATTGGTATTGGTTAAGTTAAAACGGAAAGATACTAAAAATGAGGGCTGTCTGGTAAAAGCGATAGGAGCATATTATATAATTGCTGCTATTTTTTCTAACACCATGCATCCATTGGACGAACCGGATACATATTTTGATTTTTGGCTTCCATTGCTGAATGTAAATTATAGTCCGTATTGCTATATCATACCGGAAATCTTTTTAATAATAGTTTTAGCTTTGATATTAAAAAAGATTTATTTGGAAGATAATGAAAAATAATGAAAAATAAGTCTCTTATGAGAACATCTTTGAGAACAAAACCAAAAAAGGGGCTGAAAAGTTCCTTTTTACTCCTCATTTTCTTTTTCATAATGAATAAATTCATAAGTACTGTATTTTTCAGCGGTTTCCTTCATCCATAAATAAACCCGGTTACGCAAATCCTCTTTGGCAGCTTTACGGCTAAGAGTAGGGTTTGCATACATTGGGTCGCTGCAATATATGGTAATGGCGGGTTTCTTAAATATCAGTCCCAAAGGAAAATTACGTTTGCGGTAAGTTACAACCATAGCCACTATCGGGGCGTTTAAAAGTACAGGGTAAGCAAAACTGGCACTTTTAAAAGGACGTATGCCTACATAATAAGGCCATATATGTGCTTCAGGATAGATAGTTATGCAGCTGCCCTGATGATAACGTTTAGAAACTGTGTTAAGCATTTCCTTCATACTTGCCATGTCGTAGCCAAGGGGCATAGCACCAAGCATTGCAACTAAATGGTAAAGTCCTTTAATGGAAAAAGCATCATTTCCGGCCATAAAATAAGTACGGTGTCCCCAGCCTGAAACATCGGCAGAAAGAAGAGGGTCAATATGCATGGTGTGATTGCTGTACAAAAAGCAACCGGATTTTAACCGCCTTATAGCACCGCGATTTTTAACATGAAGCCCTACGACAATGGTATTGAAAATCTTTACCAAAGGAAACACTATAAGATAGTACAAAATATCTGCAAAGAAATTCCACAGAAAACCGGTGTGAATCCACTTATAGTCCGGGGGAAGAGCCTGAGTTTTTATCCCGTTAGTTGCCGCAAAATCATCATTTAATTCATCTGTATAGTAAATTGTTTTCATAAAAATCCTTTTCCGTTAATTTCACTAGAACACTATTATTTATCTATTTGTTTATGATGCCCAAAATCATTTCTTCCATACTGTCCATACATTTATCAAAAGCCCATTGCTTTGCGAAATCAGCATAATCCAGACTTCGCTGTTCCTTTTCCTTAGGATGTTCAATCCAGTAGTCAATTTTCTTAGCCAAATCCCCTACATTGTTACATTTAAACAGGTTTTTGTCATCAAGGGCAAAGTACCGGGTAGCGGAACGGGGGGAGTTATTAATAACAGGTACAAGACCACAGGAAATGGCTTCTAAGCAGGAAATGGCTTCAAGCTCAATTTCCGCGGCATGGACGTAAAGGTCAGCTGTTCCTAAAACCTTAAGCAAATCCGTTCTTGAATAAAACTTCATTGTAGGCTGTATTGGCAAATGTCTTTTAGAATACTTTATCAGGTTAGATTTCTGAGGACCGTCCCCGGCAAAAATCAGCTGGATACGGTTTCGGTATTTACTTTTATTTACAGCTTTTAAAAGCACAATGTGAGTTTTTTCACGACTGTAACGTCCGGTAAACAATATACGGAAAAGACCGTCATTAACGTGATACTTTGGAATATCACGGTTAAACTGGCGGTTAACTCCGTTGGAAATAACATGTCCCGGAGTAGGCCCTACCACCTTTTCAAAGGTATCACGAATAAATTGGGTAGGGTAGTGAATGGCATCACAATAACGGTACAAATGTTTATAGAAAAACTTATATACATTTTTATTAAAATGCTTATCATTCATTAAAAAGAAATGATTAGAAAAATTTTCTGCCTGGCAATGGAAACCGGCAGACAGGGGAATGCCGTATTTGTGACAATATCTTGCAACGTAGCATCCTGTAAGAAAAGGAACCATAACGTGAACGGCATCCACGCCCTTTAGAGCCTTTGCCACGACTTTTTTATCAGGCTTTGAAATATTAACTCCGTTTTTCTTAACATAATTATTAAAAGGCCCAACGTTTAATGTTTTTACAATATAATAACCGTCTTCGCCGGCCTTGTCTGCGTCAGGGCAGATAACACGAACCTCATGGCCCTTAGCCTTTAGGGAACGTATAAGGTTCATAGCGGCAATGGTAGTACCGTTATTTTCTTCTCCAAGGACATCGCTAACTACTGCAATTATCATACTAATCTCCATTCTGTCACGGCTTATGACATATATATTAAAAAGGTAAAACCTTTCTTAATCTCACATATTGGTATTTTAATATAGGCAGTACATGAAATCAAGAAATAAAAAACATACAAAAACATATATTTGTTGCAATAACCGGACACTGCTTTGCTTGATTTGAAACCGGAAATTTTGTATACTATATTTTATATAGGCGAATGTCAAAAGTACCTTTGGCACTGCCATCATTTAAGGCATATTATTTTGCCTGAATATCAGCTAAGTATTACAGATACAGACTGAAAAGTTAGGATTGCAGGAGGAGAAAATGATAACATTAAGCAAAGGCGGCGCGTATCTCATTAACGGTACAGAAGTGATTGAGGACGGTCAGGAAGAATTACTTAAGAGCAAATTAGGAGATAAGTATCTTTCAAAAGAAGATGCAGCAAAGAATACTATTGCATACGGCATCTTAAAAAATCACAATACATCAGGAAATATGGACAAGCTTCAGATTAAGTTTGATAAGCTTACATCCCATGATATTACATTTGTAGGTATTATTCAGACAGCAAGAGCTTCAGGACTTGAGAAGTTCCCTATACCATATGTACTTACAAACTGTCACAACAGTTTATGTGCAGTTGGAGGAACAATTAATGAAGATGACCATATGTTTGGTCTTACATGTGCTAAGAAATACGGCGGAATTTATGTTCCACCTCATCAGGCAGTTATTCATCAGTTTGCAAGAGAAATGCTTGCCGGTGGCGGAAAGATGATACTTGGCTCAGATTCACATACAAGATACGGTGCCCTTGGTACCATGGCTATGGGTGAAGGCGGACCGGAGCTTGTTAAGCAGCTTCTTTCCCAGACATATGATATTAACATGCCGGGAGTTATTGGAATTTACATGACAGGAGAGCCTGCTAAGGGAGTGGGACCTCAGGACGTGGCACTTGCCATTATCGGAGAAGTTTTTGACAAAGGATATGTTAAAAATAAAGTTATGGAATTTGTAGGACCGGGAGTTTCAAATCTTAGTGCTGATTTCAGAATCGGCGTAGATGTAATGACTACAGAAACTACATGTCTTTCATCTATTTGGAGAACAGACGAGAAGATTAAAGAGTTCTACGATATTCATGGAAGAGTAGAGGAATACAAGGAGTTAAATCCGGGAGCAGTTACTTACTATGACGGAATGGTATACGTTGATTTATCAAAGATTAAGCCTATGATAGCAATGCCTTTCCATCCAAGTAACACATATACTATTGACGAGGTAAATGCTAACCTTGAAGATATTTTAAGAGATGTTGAAAAGAAAGCCCTTGTCTCATTAGACGGACAGGTTGATTATAAACTTACAAACAAAATTAAGAATGGTAAATTATACGTGGATCAGGGTATTATTGCAGGATGTGCCGGCGGTGGATTTGAAAATATCTGTGCAGCAGCAGACATTCTTACAGGAAAGAATATCGGATCGGATGAATTTACCCTTAGCGTATATCCGGCTTCAATGCCAGTATACATGGAACTTATTAAAAATGGTGCAGCAGCCTCCATTATGGAAGCAGGCGGTGTTATGAAGACAGCTTTCTGCGGACCTTGTTTTGGAGCAGGAGATACACCGGCAAACAATGCATTCAGTATCAGACATTCTACACGTAACTTCCCTAACAGAGAAGGAAGCAAGTTGCAGAACGGACAGATTGCATCAGTTGCACTTATGGATGCAAGATCAATTGCAGCTACAGCAGCTAACAAGGGATATCTTACAGCAGCAACAGATATGGATGTTGAATACAAGGGACGTAAGTATCATTTTGATAAGACTATTTACGAAAACAGAGTATTTGATTCTCACGGTGTTGCTGACCCTGATACGGAAATCCAGTTTGGCCCTAACATTAAGGACTGGCCGGAAATGGTTGCACTTACAGACAATTTGTTACTTAAGGTGGTATCAGAAATACATGACCCTGTAACAACAACTGATGAACTTATTCCATCAGGTGAAACTTCATCATACCGTTCTAACCCATTAGGACTTGCAGAATTTGCACTTTCAAGAAAAGACCCTGAATATGTAGGAAAGGCAAAGGAAGTTCAGAAGGTAGAAAAGGCAAGAGAAGCAGGCCAGTGTATGTGTGAATATTCAGATGAATATAAGAAGATTCTTGAAACAATCAAGAAGGAATTTGCTGATGTGAATAAAGAAAATTTAGGTGTAGGAAGTACAATTTATGCTGTAAAACCTGGTGACGGTTCAGCAAGAGAACAAGCTGCATCATGTCAGAAGGTTCTGGGCGGATGGGCTAATATTGCTCAGGAGTACGCTACAAAGAGATATCGTTCAAACCTTATTAACTGGGGTATGCTTCCATTTATTTATGAAGAGGAAGAGCTCCCATTTAAGAAGGATGACTTTATTTTCGTTCCAAATATTGCAGAGGCAGTAAAGAATAAGACAACAGAAATTCCGGCATATGTAGTTGGCGATGAATTAAAGCCATTTACATTAAAGCTTGGTGAAATGACAGATGATGAACGTGACATTATATTAAAGGGTTGTCTCATTAACTACAACAGAGTTTAAAATCAATCTTCCGGAAACAGACAAGTCGGAAAAATATAAGCATAATGTATGCAGATGGAGGACACCATATGGGAAATAAATTAGCCATAACAAAAGATGACTGTTACTTATTTGGTAAAGGCATTAATTATGAAATATATGAGAAACTGGGTGCTCATATTACGGAAATAGATGGAGTTAAGGGAACATACTTTGCAGTATGGGCTCCCCATGCAGCTAATGTTGCAGTTATAGGCGATTTTAATGACTGGTTAGGATTTAATCACAATATGACTATGGATAATGATTCAGGAATATGGGAGCTGTTTATTCCGGAAGTTGGAGAAGGAGCAATGTACAAATATGTGATTTCCACGGAAAGTGGAGACACATTGTACAAGTCCGACCCATATGGAAACTGGGCGGAAGTCAGACCGGGCAATGCTTCAAGAGTAACCAATATTGATTCATATAAATGGAATGATTCCAAGTGGATTCATCAGAAGGCATCGGAAAGTCACTACGAACTGCCTATGTCAATTTATGAGGTGCATCCGGGTTCATGGAGAAAAGACTATAAGGGACCGGATGATGAAGATGGATTTTATGACTATAGAAGGATGGCAGATGAACTGGTAGATTACGTGGTGGATATGGGATATACTCATGTGGAACTTATGGGAATCTTAGAGCATCCTTTTGACGGTTCATGGGGGTATCAGGTTGTGGGATATTATGCACCTACATCCAGATATGGAAAGCCTCAGGATTTTATGTATTTAATAGACGCTTTTCATAAGGCAGGAATCGGAGTTATTTTGGACTGGGTTCCGGCGCATTTCCCAAAGGATGCCCACGGACTTGCCATGTTTGACGGAACACCTCTTTATGAATATGCTGACCCTAGGAAGGGAGAACATCCTGATTGGGGTACAAAGGTTTTTGACTATTCTAAAACAGAGGTTAGCAATTTCCTTATTGCAAATGCTTTATTCTGGGTGGAAAAGTATCATATAGACGGACTTCGTGTAGATGCAGTGGCATCAATGCTTTATCTTGATTATGGAAGAAAAGATGGAGAATGGGTTCCTAATAAGTACGGCGGAAATGAAAATTTAGAGGCAATAGAGTTCTTTAAGCATTTAAGCAGTATTATGAGATATAGAAATCCAAGGGCTTATATTATAGCAGAAGAGTCTACAGCGTGGCCGAAGGTTACCATGGCACCGGAAGAAGGCGGACTGGGATTTTCTTACAAGTGGAATATGGGATGGATGCACGATTTCCTTGAATATGTGAAGCTTGACCCGTATTTTAAGAAGAATAATCATAATAAGATGACATTTGGACTGACTTATGCATTTAGTGAGAACTTTATCTTAGTTCTTTCCCACGATGAGGTAGTTCATTTGAAATGTTCAATGATTAACAAGATGCCGGGGTACCCGTCAGATAAATTTAAAAACCTTAAGACGGCGTATACATTTATGATGGGACATCCGGGAAGAAAGCTTTTGTTTATGGGACAGGAATTTGCCCAACTTCAGGAGTGGTCAGAGGCAAGAAGTCTTGACTGGTATTTGTTAGACGAACCTGAACATAAGGATATGCAGGACTATGTAAAGAAATTATTACATATCTATAAGAAATATCCGGCACTTTATACTGAAACAAAAGGCTATGGAGCTTTTGAATGGATAAATGCAGATGACAGAGACAGAAGTATATTTAGTTTTGTAAGAAAAACAACAGAGCCTGATTACAGGAATTCTGTGGGATTCGTATTTAACTTTACACCGGTGGAAAGACCTGACTATGTAGTTGGTGTTCCAAAAGCCGGAACATACAAGAGAATTATTACTACGGAAACAGGAGATACGGAAGTAGTGAAATATAAAGCAAAGAAACAGGAGGCTGATGGTAAGCCATATAGATTGGAAATACCACTTAGGCCTCTGGAATCAGTAGTTTTTGAATTCCCTAAAGTAATAAAGAAGAAAGCAAAAACAACAAAAAAGAAATAAAGATTAACTAAAAAGGGCAGTTGTTAAGCTGCCCTTTGTTGGCAGTAACAATACAGAGAATTTTCGGAGAAAAAGATGAAAAAAAAGGTATTTATCGTAATTATTATTTTAATTATATTAGGTGGAGCAAGTGCATTTGGAATAATGTACAATAAAAATCATACATCAGGGGAGCCTGAGAAAAATGATGTGGCAGAAATGACAGACAAAATTCCTGACATGAAGGTATATGCAGGAAGCAATGTTATTGGAACCATAGACGGATACACAATGGAAATGAATTATGCACACCTTAGAGATAGTATTATTCCGGTAGGTACAGACAATAAGGTTTCTATGGAAATAACATCCAACAAAAATAAGATTGAAAAATTATCTTATGAGGTGGTAAGTGCAGAAGGTGACACTCTTCTAGATAGTGGAGAAATCACGGATTTACAGGAAAATGACGGGGAAATTGCCTTTGATTATCAGGCAAGTGCCATTATGGAAAAGGGAAAAGAATATTTTCTTACCTTCAACATGTCTACAGATAAACATAAAAATCTGCACTATTACACAAGGGTTATGCAAATAGGTGCAGATGTAGTTAAAGACCAGATTGCCTTTGCCAAGGATTTTAGTGACAGAACCTTTAATGAAAACGAGGCAAAGGGATTAGTGGCATATATTGAGCCGGATGCAAAGGGAGCTAATGATAATTTAGGGGAGACTACCATTAAATCCAGTTACAGCATGCTGGTGTGGAAGACACTTCACCCGGCAAAGAGCACTGATACAACTGTGTATGCCAAGGATTTTTGTATAAAAGACAGCGGCGAGGCAGGAACCTACACCATGAATTATCAGATGAAAGCAACAAATACTGAAAAGGTGGAGGAAACCTACAATGTTACTGAAAACATTACAGTGTGGACCTGTGCAGGTAAACAGTATGTACTGGCATATGACAGGGAGGTAAATCAGGTTTGGGCTGCTTCAAAGAATAATGTTGGAAACAGTTTTATTGATTTGGGAATACAGAAGCAGACAACGGTTTCTAATGTAGAAAGCTCTAACGGACAGTTTATCGGATATGAGATAAATGGTGACGTGTATACTTTTGATGTTACCGGCAAAAAAATGTATCGTGTATATAACAGCAAGGCAAAAAGCGGGCAGCAGCTTTACAAGACCCGCTCCAGAGTTATAAAGGTGGATAATGATGGAAATGCAGAATACATGATATATGGTTACAGTCCAAGTGTAAATCATGGTGGAAAAAATGGAATTTCCATAATGGATTACAGTGTTAAGGATAATAAATCAGTGGAAAAAGCCTTTATACCATGTAATGAGCCGGCGTGGATTCTGGAAAATCAAATGTCTCAGCTTTGCTATGAAGGTGACGGAACATTATATATAATGCTGGGAAAAGCAGTATATTATGTAAACTTAAAAACAAAGGAATGGGGAACATTGATTGAGAACATGGAGGATGGAAGTTTGTGTGTAAATGAGCAGGGAACAGTAATTGCTTATAACACCAATGGAAGTATTTATAACAGTGACAGTATTACTGTTATTGATTTAACTAATGGAGACAAAAAGGAAATTAAGGCAGAAGAAGGTAAGAAAATTGCAGTATGCGGATATACCGGTGCTAATCTGGTATATGGAACAGGAACAATTTCAAAAGATAAGAAATACGATGCTTTTCCTATTGAAACACTAAACATAGTGGATTCTGATTTAAACCTGGTTAAGTCATATTCAAAAAGCGGAATAACTATGACAGACGTAACTATTACAGATACAATTATCAGCTTTAAGCGTTTTAGAAAAGGAAAGCGTTTAGAGGATGACCAGCTTCTTGACAACACAGAGGATACGGTAAGGGTTGCTAATTCAAGCTATTATACCGATGACATGAAAATGAGGGAACTGGCGCTGTCCTTTACCAATAATCTTAATGCCACAACCAAGCTTACCATTGGCAAATGGGGATCAGTGGAATTTTCTACAGGAACAGAGGTTGACTCTAAATTTGTAAAAACCACTGAAGACAGATATTTTGTATATGGATATGGAATGCTTCAGGGAGTGTATTCTAAAAAGGAGGATGCCACAAAAGCCGCAAGGGAAGTTTATGGTTTGGTGATAGATGAAAGGGGTAGTAAAATATGGGTGTTTGAGGAGAACTATCAGTAGAAAATATATTTAAACATAAAGTGAAAAAAAGGCATTAAATATAACAAAATTAACAATTATAAAGTAGAAATATAGCATGTAATGGGATATAATTATTTACAGATATTGGAAAGTGACAATTTTTTCTATAAAAAGTGTAGTTATCCGGTTTAATGATAAATATGAAGAAAAAATTCATTTCATTATTGATGATAATAGCAATGATGTTTTCTATGCTTCCGGCGAATGTGGTTGACATAAAAGCTGCAACAGGGAAAACAGCTATTATTAGTGTAGAAGGGAAAAATGCCATTCCCGGCTCTACAGTATCTGTAAATGTGTCTATAAAGGACAATCCGGGAATATTAGGCTCGGTACTTAGGGTTGAATATGATTCCAAGCTTACATTGACAGATGCAAAGTCAGGGGAAGCTTTTAGCACATTAGTTATGACCAAGCCGGGAAAATTCGGTTCACCAAGCAAGTTTGTATGGGATGGTCAGGATTTGCCAATTACAGGAAGCCAGAATTCTAATTCGGTAGGATTCTTCTATTTATACGGAAGTGCTCCATGCTGGTATTATGAATGGACAAGGACAGTAGTTGCATCTTACAAGACTCAGTATCGTTATGCAGACCGCAGTAAGTCATACACATACTTATTTAAGAAGGTAGAGCAAAAGGAGTCCACCTCAGAAATTCAGGAATCGGATTCCGTAAGCAATGTACAAAAATGGGTTAAGTACACTATTTAGTGGGATAAAAATAACATAATATTATATAATAAAGAGGTCATTCACATTAGTGGATGGCCTCTTTGTTATGGATGCAAATATTAAAACTCATATTTTATTCTCATTAAACCATAACATATCTCTCTGATTAATTGACCGAAAAATCCATTAATGTTATACTAAAAGATAGTAAAAAAGTTCGGGAGGGACTATGCGTTTTATTCATACAGGAGATATTCATTTAGGAGCCATGCCGGAGAGCAGAAAAGAGTGGGCAAAAAACCGTGGAGATGAAATCTGGCAGACTTTTGAGAGATTAATAAAGAAAATTAAAGCACAGCCGGTGGATATGTTGATTATTGCCGGGGATTTGTTTCACAGACAGCCATTGCTTAGGGAGTTAAAAGAGGTGGACTATCTTTTTTCAACAATACCTGAAACTAAAGTAGTGCTGTGTGCCGGAAATCATGATGCCATTAAAAAGGGGTCATTTTACGATGGCTTTAAGTGGAGTGATAATGTTATTTTTCTAGGCAGTGATAATGTTCAAAAAGTGGAAATCCCGGAACTTAACGCATGTGTCTATGGACTTAGCTACCATCAGACAGAAATAACAGATGGAATGTATGATCACATTATTGTGGACAGACCTGATATGATAAATATTCTGGTGGCTCATGGTGGTGATGAAAAGCATATTCCGATTAATAAAAAGAGAGTGGCAATGTCAGGATTTGACTACGTGGCAATGGGACATATTCACAAGCCGTTTATGGATGAAAAGTACAAAATGGCTTATTGTGGTTCCTTAGAGCCTATTGATGTGAATGATACAGGTGAGCGTGGCTATATATACGGAGAAGTGGACAAGAAAGGTCTGGAGTTTGAATTTGTGCCATTTTCTAAAAGACAGTATGTTGATTTGGACTTTACGGTAACGCCGAATGCTACAAATATGGAAATCAGACACAGACTTTCCGACATTTTTAATGAAAGAGGAAAGGATAACATGTACCGTGTAACATTTAACGGTTACAGGGATCCTGAATTTGAAATAAGCATAAAAGACGTAATGGATTGTGGCAATATAGTAACTGTTATTGATGAAACAATTCCGGATTTTGATTTTGAGGAAATGTATGCCGACAATAAGGATAATATTCTTGGAATGTTTATTGGTCAGTATTTAGATAAGGAACCATTAAATCCGTTGCAGCAGAAGGCACTTTATTATGGCACAAAAGCTTTATCACAGGCTATGGAGGGTAAGGTATGATTATAAAAGATATACAGTTGACGAATTTTGGTAAATTTAATCATAAATATATATCTCTTGAGCCGGGACTTAATATTATATATGGTGAAAATGAGGCAGGGAAAACCACTCTTCACACCTTTATAAGAGGTATGCTTTTTGGAATTGAAAAGCAAAGAGGAAAGGCAAGTGCTAAAGATACCTATTCTAAATACCAGCCATGGGACAATCCTTCTAATTATCAGGGAACCATGGGAATTGAAAGCGATGGAGTGAATTATCGTATAGAGCGCAATTTTAGTAAGGAAAATAAGAGCTTTAAGGTAATAAATGAGGATTTAGGTATTGAATTATCTCAGGAACAAATAGATGAACTGTTTGCGGGACTGGATGAAAGCTGTTATTACAATACCATTAGCATAAGCCAGCTAGGCAGCGTTACTGACAAGGAACTGGAGAATATACTGAAAAATTATGCAGCTAATCTTGGTTCCACAAAGTCTATGGAAATTAATATAAAAGAGGCTTTTGAGGAGTTAAATACCGAAAAAAGAAAGATTATTTCTGAAAATAAAATTGGAGAAGAGGATGAAATCCGCAGATATATAAGAGATGACGAGGATACATTGGAGTTGTCAGAAAGAGAACAGCACACAATTATTGCCTCTATTGAACAGAAAAAGGAGTCTGTGGCACGTCTTCAGGAAAAGAAAAAGGATTTGTCTGCAAGGGATGCCAAAAGGCTGGAGGAACTGGCAAGGCAAAATGAGAGAAAAGAGAATCTTTATCAGGAGGTTTTGTCATATACCACGGAGCTTGAAAAGTATAACTCTATGTTAGAACAGATAAAATCCCATAAGCAGTCATTGGAAAATGAATTAAAAAGCAAGGGGATTGATAATTGGGAGACCATGGATATGCTTACAGATAAGGTTGTAAACAGAAGCAATATACCGATTGTGTTTATAATTCTTACCATGGCATTTATTGGGGCAGCAATTGGCTTTACCGTTGGCAATGTTGATTTGTTATATGTAGGGGAATATTGGATGAAGCCTGCGATTTGCTTAGGACTGGCAGGCGTGTGTCTGATTTTATCTGTTGTAAAGTTTTTTGTTAACAAAAAGAAACGCAATAAGAAAATTGAAAGCCTGAAGGAGCTTAAGCTGGTACTGGACAAGTTAGATGCGGCAAAGCATGAGGAAACTTATTGTATGCATCAGATTGACAGCAAAAAAGATGCCCTTGAGGCAACACAGGAGCTGATAAAGGCAGAAGAAGATAAGGAAGTAAATTCAGAAGATTGTAGCGATGAGCTTAAGGAAATAGAGCAGCAGGAGAGGGAATTGAATGAGGCTATTTCCAAGGCTAACTGGATTTTGGAGCAGAAAAAAGAAAAAGATATTGAAGTTGAAGCAAGAATTAATGAATCAAATCACAGACTTGAAGTTATTAAAAAAGCAAAGTTTGAAATTGATGCCATTGAAGAGGCAAAAGCTAATATTGAAAAAATAGCTGCTGAAATTAGAAACAGCTTTGGAAAGAAGTTAAATGAAAAGGCGTCCTTTTATATGTCGGAGATTACCAATGGAAAATATGATAATCTTTCTATAGATGACAGATTAAACATTTCCATTAATGGTAAAAAATCACTAATTCCTGCATCTAAGCTTAGTAAAGGAACGGTGGAGCAGATATATATGGCGCTTCGCCTTGCAGCAGCTGATATCATTTTTGAGAAAGATAAGAAGCCGATTTTTTTAGATGATGCCTTTGTTATGTATGATAATAAACGTATGGGCAACACAATGAAGTTTATGGCTGAAAGCATGGAACAGGTTATTATTTTCTCCTGCCATACCAGAGAAAAAGTAATGGCGGATAAGTTGAAAATACATCACAACTTCATAAAATTATAAAATAAGAAATCAAAAAGACAGCTTGCCCAGAGGCAGCCGGCTTAAAAATAAGATATAAAGACAAAAAAAGATTGCTACCAAAATAGTAGCAATCTTTTTAAATAAACTTTAACTATCTGTTTCCATATTCATTAACACGTTTGTTGATACGCTCAACAGGATCTAATAAATCGCTAATTGAAGAATCGTGGTTTAATCTGTCAATAAATAAGGCTGTGTATTTTGCAACGTCTACACTGATGTACCATTCTTTTGACAAAAGTTCAGGAGTCTGGTAAATGCAGTTTGTAGTCATTACTCTGTAAATAAGACCATCTTCATAGGCTTTATCAAATTTTTCCAAACCGTTTGTAAAGAGACCAAAGGTTGATGCAACAAAAACTCTCTTTGCTTTACGTTTTTTTAACTGGCTTGCAACATCTAACATACTGTCACCGGATGAAATCATATCATCAATAATAAGAACATCCTTTCCTTCTACTGATTCGCCTAAATATTCATGAGCTACAATAGGATTTCTTCCATCTACAATAGTAGTATAATCACGACGCTTATAGAACATACCCATATTAATACCAAGTACGTTGGCGAAGTATACAACTCTTCCCATAGCACCTTCATCAGGGCTTATAACCATTAAATGCTCTGAATCTAACTGCAAATCGTCAACATTTCTTAAAAGATTTTTAATGAACTGATATGTTGGCATAATTGACTCAAAACCGTGAATAGGAATAGCATTGTTAACTCGTGGGTCATGGGCATCGAAAGTAAGAATATTATCAACTCCCATATTAACAAGTTCCTGTAACATAACTGCACAATCCATAGATTCTCTGGAAGTACGTCTGTGCTGTCTGCTTTCATATAAGAAAGGCATAATAACAGTAATTTTTTTTGCCTTACCTGCAGCAGCGGCAATAACTCTCTTAATGTCTGCATAGTGGTCATCAGGAGACATATGGTTCTTTTGACCACAAACAGTATACTCAATGCTGTAATTAGTAACATCATCGATAATATAGAGGTCGCAACCACGAACTGTGTCTTTTAAGGTACATTTTGCTTCACCTGTACCAAATCTTGGTGTGCTTACATCTAACAGGTATGAATCCTTAACATAACCTTTAAATGTAATAGGTGATTCTTTTGCTTCGACTCTTTCACTTCTCCAATCAGAAATGTAAGCATCAACAGTTTCTCCTAATGCCTTACTTCCTGATAATGCTACGATGGCAAGTGGACCAACGGGAATAGATTCGATAAACTTTTCGATAGCCATTTGTAAAACTCTCCTTCATGTGTAAATGTGTTAAATAGTAAACTTTTTCTTTATTCTTATATCATCACCAAAAATCTTAAAAGAATTATAATTTCCAATAACCCTGGAAAAAATTCTCTCTTCATATTTATTCTGCAAATCTTCTATAGAAAAGTTTGTAGAAATAATAGTAGATTTCTGATGTATAAGTCGCTCATTAAGACAATCAAACAGTGCCGAGTCGGTAAAGGAATTGCTCATCTCAGTACCTAAATCGTCAATTATAAGTAAATCACATCCCTCTAATTCATTTATACTAATCTGTCTGTAAACGGAATTATTCTCTCTTCTGAAAGAATAATCTGCAAGCAGGTCAAAAAACTGAACTGCTGAAAGATAAATAACAGAATAAGATTTGTCTATTAATTCTTTGGCAATACAGTTAATTAAAAAGGTTTTGCCTGTACCCGCCCTGCCATAGAATAGCAGATTACATGGGTGTTTGTCAAAGTTATTTATAAAATAATGACATCTGTCTACAATAGTTTCCATATTTTCCAGGGAAGATATGCCGGAAACTTCATCAATTATGTCATCAGAATAGAAATCAAAATTGAAATTATCAAAATTTTCCACTGCTAAAATCTCATTTAATTCTGATCTTGAATATATAAGATTTATTATTTCAGACTTAAGGCATTCACAAGGTTTTCCGTGGACAAATCCGGTGTCCTTACAAATAGGACAGGTAAAAATTTCATCCAGATAGTCCCCGGGATATCTGTTCATAAGAAGTGCTGCACGCTTTTTCTCGCTTATAACCTGAATATCCTCTCTTAAAGAGTCCTTAGCAGAAGCATCACCGGACAATGCAAGTCTTGTGGCATTAACAGCCAGTGAAGCAATTTCCCTGTCATATTCGGCTATTTGAGGTACATTTTCATAAACCTCCTTAATACGCCTGTCCATTTCTATTTTATTTTCTAAACGTCTGTTATTATAGTTGTTACTTATAGTATCAAACTGTTCTCTTGTAAGACCCATAGGGGAAACTCTCCTTAAATCCTTTTATTAAATATTCTTCTTGGCAAATTTCTTGTTTTGGCTTTCTACAATCTTCTTTTCTAACTGACTGTAATCATATGTACGCTGTTCAAAAGTTTTTGCACGTTTAGCTTTCACTGCCTTCTTTGCCGGGGCTTTTGAAACAACACTAAATGACTTAGCTGTCTCTTCAGAATGAATCTTGTCCAGCTTTTCAATAGCTTCTAAGCAATTGGCGTCATTTTTAAACCAGTTTGTCAAAATACCATCTGCGTATCTGAAACTTGCACAGTGAGTATGCTCCATGGTACGGTTGCATGCCTCTAAAATAATGTCATCAGAAAAACCATACTTGTCTGTCCATTTTGAAATATATAAAACCTCATTTTTTACAGGAGCCTTATAAGTTAGTCCAAAAATCTTATAAATTCTTTTGTAAATATCCTTTCTTACTTTTGCATCTAACTTAGCTTCCTCGATAGTATAGATATCCTTTTGAACATAAGAAATAGCAGTCTTTTCAATATATGAAAAAGTCTTATGACCTTCTGAAATGCACTTTTCCATTATGTATATAATAAAATCAGAATCCAGCTTAAGTCCGTCTAACATATAAATAATGCTGTTAATGTCAGCAGGATTAAGTGTACATCCTAAATAAGTCTGTGCCAAAAATGTAAGCTGCTCAAACCTGTCATCATTTGAAAAAGAAGCAATTTCCTTTGGAGAATATTTCCTCTTAGCCGGAATGATAATCCCTGATGTTTCCGGAACAGGAATAGGAGTGCTGTCTCCTGAAACCGCTGCCAAAATTTCAGGTTTTACATCTGAAATATCAGATACTTCAATAGCACCAGATACATTCTCAGTGGAAATACCACTTACAAGATAACGGTTGCTTTTTAAGGCTTCAAATCTGATGCAGGCAATATTTCCGGACTTGTCCGTTGAAAGTGATAACAGACTTTGATCTGCCCAGTAATGGAGGGCACGATTTACGTCAGCCTCTAACATATTAAACCTGTCAGCAATATTTGAAAGTGTTAATTCATCTTCAGAAGCTTCGCTAGTATTTCTGTTCATAAGACGAAGCAAATGAAGGTAGATTTTTATAAATTCCCCATTGGCTTTTGGCATATATTCATCTAAAAAAACATTCGAAATAGAGGTGAAATCCGCAAAGTTACCTCTGTCTAAAATCAACTTAGCCATTTTTGTGCTCTCCTACAATAATTTTTTATATCAAGCTTTGCTCCAAAGCTTTGTCTGCATCTCAAATACATTTTGAAGTATAGCATAAAATTTCTAAAAATCAACGTCACAAATTGGCTGAAATGCCCTATTTTAAAGGGATTGCGGGGTATGTTAATAATGTTAATAATGATAATAAAAAGGGGGCATAATTTGTCGAAAACTGTCACACCTCCCATTAACTCTGGAAAATCAAGGTTGCTAAAATTCAATCTTATGTAAACAAAAAATCCACAAAACTTTGTTAATAGTTATCAACAAAATTTTGTGGAATGTTAATAAGTTATTTTCCAAGAAGATGTTCCCCTATTTTTACTACGTCTCCGGCACCCATTGTTATTAACAAATCATTGTGTGCACAATTTTCTAATAAAAAATTTTCTATTTCACTAAAAGTTGGGAAATAGTAAGCGGTACCACCGTCTTTTTTTATCTCATCCATTACATCTTTTGAACTTATGCCAAGGGTATTTTTCTCCCTTGCAGCATAAATATCAGCCAGAACTACTGCATCAGCTTCCTTCAACGCATCAGCGAACTCAGGCAACAGAGCTTTTGTACGTGAATATGTGTGTGGCTGGAATACAACCCATAATTTATTGTGAGGGTAGTGTTTTGCAGTGCTAAGGGTGGCCCTAATCTCATCAGGATGATGGGCATAATCATCTATAATGGTAATATCTCCCAATTTACCCTTAAGCTGAAAACGTCTGTCCGTACCTTCATATGCCGTAAGTCCTGTTTTAATATCTTCATTACTTATTCCCATAAAGTGGGCAGCGGCAATAGAAGCTAAGGAATTATAAATATTGTGCTTTCCTGTGACCTTTAATGTAATATGGTCTTTAATTTCACCGTTTACAACTAAGTCATAAGAGCCTCTTGCAAATTCATCAAAAGTAATATTTGCAGCACTGTACATACTTTTATCAGGGTCTGAACCTACTGTAATGACACTGCATTTGAGCCCTTCCGTAAAATATTCAATATTGTCAATGTCGCTGTTAATAATTAAAGCTCCATCATCAGGGACTAAACGGGCATATTCCCTAAAGCTATGTCTTATATCGTCTAAATCCTTAAAAAAGTCCAGATGGTCCGCTGCAACATTTAAAATAATGGCAACTGTTGGCTTAAAGGATAAGAAACTGTTAGTATATTCGCATGCTTCAGTAATAAGCTTATCAGAATGACCGATTCTTGTATTTCCCTTAATGGCAGGCATAATTCCACCTACTAATATGGTAGGGTCGGTATCTGCCTCGAGCATAATCTGGGAAAGCATGGAAGTAGTAGTGGTCTTTCCGTGAGTTCCTGAAACTCCAATGGCAGTATGGTAATTCTGCATAATCTGACCTAAAAATTCCGCCCTTGTAAGAAGGGGAATATTCATTGATTTTGCTGCAACTAATTCAGGATTATCCTGTTTAACGGCAGCTGTATAAATTAAAACTTCAACATCTGAAGAAACATTCTGCGATTTTTGTCCGTAGCAAATAGTTGCACCTAATGACTCTAGGTGCTTTGTTATTTCGGACTCCTTTGAATCTGAACCTGTAACGGTAAAACCTCTTGAAATCATGATTTCTGCTAATGCACTCATACTAATTCCACCGATTCCGGTAAAATGTAGTTTAGCAGGAGTATTAAAATCTAATTTGTACATATTCTTCTCCAATCTCATAATAAAATCTTATATGATTATACACTTGTTTTAGTACTTTTTAAAGATTTAACATAAAATTAATCAAAACTAAAAGGTAAATCTTCTATAATAAATACAAAAATCAGGAATAACTTTATTATAGCAATTTTAGACAAAATATAGTATAGAAAATTGTTAAAAATACAAAATAGATTAATGAAAAAATAAGAAATAGGAAAGAACAATAAAAAAATTGTACATTTTGCACAACGAAGAACGAAAAATGGCAAAAAAAAGAGAAAATATAAATAAAAAATAGGGGGAAAATGCTTTTATTATTAGCAATTTAATGCTATAATTTTATTACTTAATATAAGCAGCGAGGTGAGTTGACATGATAAAAAAAGAAATGATTGCAATGTTGTTAGCAGGTGGACAAGGCAGCCGTCTTGGTGTACTTACTGCAAAAGTTGCAAAACCGGCAGTTGCGTTTGGTGGAAAATATAAGATTATAGATTTCCCATTAAGCAACTGTATTAATTCGGGCGTTGATACGGTAGGTGTACTTACACAGTATCAGCCACTTAGGTTAAATGATCATATTGGCATTGGTATGCCATGGGATCTCGACCGCAATATCGGAGGTGTTACAGTTCTCCCGCCTTACGAAAAAAGTGAGAACACGGAATGGTACACAGGTACGGCTAATGCTATTTTCCAGAATATGAATTATATGGAAACGTATAATCCTGATTATGTTTTAATTTTGTCAGGGGATCATATTTATAAAATGGACTATGAAGTTATGCTGGATTACCACAAGGCAAATAATGCGGATGTTACTATTGCAGCTATGCCGGTACCAATAGAAGAGGCAAGCAGATTTGGTGTGGTAGTTACAGATGAAAATCATAAGATTACTGAATTTCAGGAGAAACCGGAACATCCAAAGAGCAATCTTGCTTCAATGGGTATTTACATATTTAGCTGGCCGGTTTTAAGGGATGCACTTATTAAACTGAAGGATCAGCCTAACTGTGATTTCGGTATGCATGTTATTCCATATGTTCATGAGAACGGAAAAAGAATTTTTGCATATGAATATACAGGATACTGGAAAGATGTAGGAACTCTTAAATCCTACTGGCAGGCAAACATGGAACTTATTGATATAGTTCCGGAATTTAATCTTTATGAAGAATTCTGGAAGATATATACCAAGAGCGAGGCGCTTCCACCACAGTATGTTTCAGCTGACTCTAAGATAGAGCGAAGCATTATCTGTAATGGATGTGAAGTAAGAGGTAATGTACATAATTCAGTTATAAGTGCAAATGTTGATATTGCTGAAGATGCAGAAGTTCATGATTCAATTATTATGCAGGGATGTAAGATTGGAAAGGGAACAAAGATTTATAACGCAATTGTAGCTGAAAACACCATTATCGGAGACAATTGTTCCATAGGTGTTGGAGAATATGCTGACAGCAAGTTAAGTCAGAAGATTTACAATTGCGAATTAGCAGTAATTGGTGAAAATTCCACAATTCCAAGTGGAGTTACTTTAGGTAAAAATGTAGCAGTATCAGGAAAGACAGAACTTTCAGATTACCCTGACGGAAAGCTTTCATCAGGTGACTATATAGTTAAGGCAGGTGAGATTTAATGAGAGCAGTTGGTATAATTTTAGCAGGTGGAAATAATAGCAGAATGAAGGAGCTTTCCAAGAAAAGAGCTGTAGGAGCAATGCCTATTGCGGGAAGCTACAGAGCAATTGATTTTGCACTTAGTAATATGTCAAACTCACATATTCAGAAGGTGGCAGTATTAACACAGTATAATGCGTGGTCATTAAATGAACATTTAAGTTCATCAAAATGGTGGGACTTTGGTAGAAAACAGGGAGGTCTCTTTGTATTTACACCGTCCATTACATCTGACAACGGTTTCTGGTACAGAGGAACAGCTGATGCCATTGCACAGAATATAGCTTTCCTAAAGAAAAGCCATGAACCTTATGTAGTTATTGCATCGGCAGATGCGGTATACAAGATGGACTATAACAAAGTTCTTGAAAAACATGTGGAAACAGGTGCCGACTTAACCATCGTATGCAAGAATGCAGGAGACAAGGCAGATGTATCGGAATATGGCGTTGTTAGTACGGATATTAATGGAAGAGTGGTAGATTTCGAGGAAAAACCACTTAATAAAGTTGGTGGACTTATATCTACAGGAATATATGTTATAAGAAGAAGACTTCTTATACAGCTTATTGAAAATTGCATTGCGGAAGACAGATACGATTTCGTAAACGACATTATAATAAGAAATAAAAGTACAAAGAAGATATATGTGTACAAAATAGATACATATTGGAAGAATATATCAAGTGTCAAGAATTATTATGATACAAATATGGACTTCTTAAAGCCGGAAGTAAGGGATTTCTTCTTTAGACAATATCCGGATATATATTCAAAGGTGGAGGATTTGCCACCGGCAAAATATAACACCGGAGCAGATGTAAGTAACAGTTTGATTTCCAGTGGAAGTATCATTAACGGAAAGGTTGAAGGCTCTGTTGTATTTAAGCAGGCGTATGTTGGAAATAACTGCGTTATTAAAAATTCCATTATTCTTAATGATGTGTATATTGGGGATAACGCGGTTATTGAAAATTGCATTGTGGAAAGTCACAGTACCATTAATCCGGGAGAGCATCTTGGAGATGAAAATGAATTAAAGATTATCAATGAAAGAAATTTCAGATATAGCTTGTAATAAGAAAGGGAGTAAAAATATGAACATAACAGACGTAAGAGTTAGAAAGATGACAAAAGAGGGCAAAATGAAAGCAGTTGTTTCAATTACAATTGACAACGAATTTGTTGTTCATGACATAAAGGTCGTTGAGGGAGACAAGGGACTTTTCATTGCAATGCCAAGTAGAAAGGCAGCAGATGGGGAGTACAGAGACATTGCCCATCCAATTAACTCAGATACCCGCAGCAATATTCAGAAAATAGTACTTGATGCTTATGAGAAAGCACTGTTAGAACCGGAAATTTCAGAGGAAGCATAAAAAGCAATTTTTTTAGAATAAGATCAAAAGGGAAGCATTATTTCATGGAAGTATCCGTGGAGTAATGCTTTTTCCCTGTAATAATATTTGTTACAAGAAATGTTAAGACAAATATTATGGTTACCTCAATTATACCTATATACCAGGTTGCAGCAGGAGAAAAGAAACTAAATATTGCATGTACATACAGTCTGATAGGGTAATGAATCAGAAACCAATACATAGTGTTATTTCCTGCTTTAACGTGGAAGGAATTAGATAAAGCTTTTGATATATACCCTCTTTCAAAAGCAAATATGTATATTAAAAGAACACATAGTAAAAAGTCTACTATATATTTTATGTGAATATCAATGGTTATACTATTTCTGAAAACAAACCATAAGATATTTAACAAAACAATAACAGTTTCAGAAAAAGTATTAAATAAAGTTAAATTGCTTTTTGATAACTTTACCATATCACAGAGAAGTATTCCTGAAATAAGGTAAAAAATTCGAAGATAAGGAGAAGTGTATGATAGTGAGTCAAAAAAGGTTCTGCTTTCAATAGCCTCAAATATATAATAAAAAATAATTATTAAGGCAAGATTAATTCCACAAAAAAGAGACACGGCTTTTAAGCTGTTTTTTATTTTTTCATTTAGTTTTAGTAAAAGAGGGCAACATATATATAATAAAAACAAAGTTGATAAAAACCAGCCAACAGAATTAATTCCAGTACTTAATTGGAGAATACCTGTTGAAGATTGAACTAAAAATATGTCCAGAATAAGTTTAAATATAGTTTTGCAAAAGGCAACAATAATTGTATTTCCATCTGAAATACTGAAATATAGGCAATATGGTAAACATACAAATAAAAGAATAAAATAAACAGGATATATTTTTTTTATGCGCTTGATGCCATATGAAATGGAGCCACCAAGTGTTATCCGTGGTAAATGTTCGTTGCTTTTATATGAATATGCGAGTCCAAAGCCTGAGAGTATAAAGAAAAAATTAACAGCAACATAAGCATTATGAAAAAAACGTGAATAAACATAGCCATTGGGTAGCAAAGACAAAAATTCCATATGAGATAACATTATGATAATCATCATGTAAAACCGAAGTCCGGTAAATGAATTGATTCTTTTTTTTGAAACACTACTATTCATGTAAAAAATCCCCTTTATAAATATTACTTTGTTAAGAATAAGTTATTAAAAAGAATAAGTCAATAAAAAGGCTGTAAGAATACGGTAAATTCGTTGATTAATGATAATTTATGGTTTATAATCTGCAGATACGGGGGGACAATATAAATCAGATTAGTTAGGAGATTAATATGTACGCAATAATAGGTTTGGGAAATCCGGATAAAAAATATGACAAGACAAGGCATAACGTAGGATTTGATGTTATTGATGAGTTGGCACGGCAAATGGCAGTGGAGGTAAAGACAAAACGGCATAAAGCTTTGTGCGGTATAGGTCAGATTGGTGCAGAAAAGGTTGTTTTAGTAAAACCCCAGACATATATGAATCTAAGTGGAGAATCTGTTAGGGCTGTAATTGATTTCTACAAATTAAACCCGGAAAGTGATATAATAGTAATATCTGATGATATTAGCCTGCCTACCGGTAAAATCAGAATAAGGGCAAAGGGAAGTGCAGGAGGTCATAACGGACTAAAAAGCATTATTGCCCATGCAGGTACAGATAAGTTTAAGAGAATTAAAGTGGGAGTAGGGGCTAACGAAGGAGATTTGGTTAAGCACGTTCTTGGAAAATTCTCTAAACAGGATAGAGTGGTCGTAGATGAGGCTATAAGAAATGCAGCGTCTGCAGCAGAAGTGATGGTAATATGTGGCGTGGAGGAAGCCATGAATAAATTTAACTAGGAGCAGAGAATGAATAGTTTTTACTATCCTCTTTTAAAATTAAATGAATATGAGCAGGTCAGGGACTGTCTGTCACAGAAAAAAACATGTCAGGTTACAGGATGCAGTGACTCCCAGCTTGCACATTTTATAACAGGATTAAGCGATGGCTACAGGCAGAAAGTCATCGTTACTTTTAGTGCATTAAAAGCAAAGGAAATATACGACGATATAAAGGGATTTACAGACGATGTGGTAATGTATCCCTCTAAGGATTTCATATTTTTCAGTGCTGATGTTCACGGAAATCTTATTTTACAGCAACGTTTGGAATTTATTGAAAAAATAGTAGAAGATAAGCCTTTTACGGTAATTGTAACAGCAGATGCCTTTATGGACAAAATTCAGCCTCTTGATAAAATAAAAGACAATTATCTGGAAATATCAGAGGGTAGCGTAATAGAGCAGGATGCCCTTAAAAAGAAACTGGTTAAAATGGGTTATGAGGCTGTGGAACAGGTGGATAGTCCGGGGCAGTTTGCTATAAGGGGAAGCATAATTGATATTTATACCTTAACAGATGAGGTGCCTTACAGAATAGATTTTTGGGATGACGAGGTTGACATAATAAAGAGTTTTGAAATAGAAAACCAGCGTTCAATAGAGAATCTTGAAAGTATAAAGATATATCCTGCCACAGAATATTTCTTTACAGAGGAAGAGATAAAGGCAGGACTTGATAAAATTAAGTTAGAATTAAACAAAACAGTAGAGAAGTTTAGAAAGAAGTTTAAAACAGAGGAAGCCCATAGACTTAAAACTACAGTGGAAGAGTTTATAACAAATATGGAAATAAATCCTTTTGGAGTATCTATAGATAGTTATGTAAACTATTTTTCTGACAGCCTTACAAGTCTTTTGGAATATTTTGACAACCCTATATTTTTTATTGATGAACCAAAGCGTGTGTTAGAGCAGTTAAATGCAGTTAACGGGGAGTTTAAGGACAGCATGACTAACAGGCTGGAGAAGGGCTACGTTCTCCCGGGGCAGACAGATGTACTTTGGAACAAAGAGAGAATAACAGATAAAATAAATTCATATACAAAGGTAGTATTTACTGCCATTGCACAAAAGGTTTCGGTATTTGATACAGAAGATTTTGTGGAAGTAGATGCAAGAAACATAAGTCCTTATAATAACAAATTTGAGATGCTTGTAGAGGATCTTAAAAGATATAAAAAGCAAAAATACAGCGTATTGCTGGTAACCACGTCGGCTACAAGAGGACAGCGTTTAGCAGAAGATCTGCGGGATTTTGAAATTAGTGCATTTTATGAAAAAGACGATACGAGAGAGGTAAATCCCGGGGAAGTAATGATTATTTCCGGAAGGCTTAGAAAGGGATTTACATATCCCATGGTGAAATTTGTTGCCATTTCGGATACGGATATTTTCGGAGAACGGAAGAAAAAGCGCAGAAAGAAACATGGATATTCAGGAAGTAATATATCCAGCTTTTCTGATTTAAATATAGGGGATTACGTGGTACACGAAAACCATGGACTGGGAATATACCGGGGAATTGAAAAGGTGGAAGTAGACCATGTGGTAAAGGACTATATAAAGATAGAGTATGCAGGTGGAAGTAATTTATATATATTGGCAACTCAGCTTGATATGATTCAAAAATATGCCGACAGCGAGGCAAAGAAGCCAAAGCTTAACCGTCTTGGTGGTCAGGAATGGAACAAAACAAAGTCAAAGGTTAAGAAGGCTGTTGCAGAAATTGCCAAGGAACTGGTGGAACTTTATGCTATAAGACAAAATGGTCAGGGATATGTATTTTCGCCGGATACAGAGTGGCAAAAGGAATTTGAGGAAATGTTTCCTTTTGAGGAAACGGATGATCAGTTAAATGCCATAAATGAAGTTAAAAAAGACATGGAAAGCACCAAAATCATGGACCGTCTTATATGCGGTGACGTTGGCTTTGGAAAAACGGAAATTGCCATTAGAGCGGCATTTAAGGCAATACAGGATAACAAGCAGGTGGCGTATTTAGTGCCAACAACAGTGCTGGCACAGCAGCATTATAAAACATTTAAACAAAGATTTAAGGATTTCCCGGTAAGGGTGGAAATGCTTTCAAGATTTAGAACAAAATCAAACATAGACCAGAATATAAGAGATTTAAAAAAGGGATATGTGGATATAGTAATAGGAACTCACAGACTTTTATCTAAGGATGTTAAATTTAAGGATTTGGGTCTTTTGATTATTGACGAGGAGCAGAGATTTGGCGTAAAGCATAAGGAACAGATAAAGGAACTGAAAAACAACGTTGATGTTATTACATTAACGGCAACGCCAATTCCAAGAACCCTTCATATGAGCCTTATTGGCATAAGAGATATGTGTGTTATGGAGGAACCTCCTCAGGACAGAATGCCTATTCAGACCTTTGTAATGGAATATAATGAGGAGATTGCAAGGGACGCAATTAACCGTGAACTGGCAAGAGGAGGACAGGTTTATTTTGTTCACAACCGGGTTCAGGATATTGCAGATATGGCGGCAAGTGTTCAAAACATGGTGCCGGATGCCAATGTGGCATTTGCCCACGGACAAATGAGTGAGCGGCAGCTAGAAGAAATTATGTATGACTTTGTTAATGGAGACATTGATGTACTTGTAAGTACCACAATTATTGAAACGGGTCTGGATATTCCAAATGCCAACACCATTATTATTCACGATGCGGAGCGTATGGGATTGTCACAGCTTTATCAGTTAAGAGGCCGTGTGGGACGTTCAAACCGTATGGCATATGCATTTTTAATGTATAGCAGAAATAAAATGCTTACGGAAGTGGCTGAAAAACGTCTTGGTGCCATAAGAGACTTTACAGAGTTAGGTTCCGGGGTGAAAATTGCCATGAGAGATTTGGAAATCAGAGGAACAGGAAATCTTCTAGGTGCCCAGCAAAGCGGACATTTAGAAGCAGTGGGATATGATTTGTACTGTAAAATGCTAAATCAGGCTATTGAGGTATTAAAGGGTGAAACACCGGAAGAAGACTTTGAAACTAAGATTGATTTAATGTGTGATGCTTTTGTTCCTGCATCTTATATTAAGAATGAAACTCTTAAAATGGATATATATAAGAGAATTGCAGGAATTGAAACTGACGAAGAGTACGAGGATATGCAGGACGAACTTATTGACAGGTTTGGGGATATACCGTCTCAGGTTGAAAATCTGTTACAGGTTGTTTTGCTTAAGGCAGCGGCTCACAAGGTTTACATTACGGAAATCAGTGGAACTAAAGACAAAATGAAAATAATGATGTGGAATCAGGCCAAAATAGATGTTGAGAGAATACCGATTCTTGTAAGGGAGTACAAAGGCAGACTTAAGTTTGTTACCGGTGATACACCGTACTTTGTTTATTCACCAAAGCCTGATGATGACAATGTAATTGGAAGGGCAGGAAAACTGGTAGAATCCATGTCCACACTTGTTTAGCAGTAAAGTCGCCATAAAGGTGCAGAATGGAGATTATATGAAAAAATTAGCAGTTGTTTTAATGTTAGCAGTGGTATTTACCATGACGCTGACAGGTTGCAGTAAGGACAAAGGCAATCAGGAAACTACCGCAGGTCAGGTTGATTTGTCGTCAAACAGTGAAGTTGCCATAAATGCAGGTGGTATTGGAGTTTTAACAGATGAAGTAAGATACTATGCTTACACGGCCCAGGCAACATATGAGGCTTACTATATTTCGGAAAACAAAAATATAGACTGGAAAAGCGATATGAAAAAAGGCGTTTCCTGGCAGGAGGGAATAAAGAGTATTGTTCTGGACGATATTTGCCGCAGGGAATATTTTTGTTCTCTGGCAAAAAAATACGATGTCCAACTTTCTGACAGTGACGAGGACAATGTAAAAGCAGCTGTTAATGATTTTTTTGAAGAATCTGATAGTGGTCTTGTTAAAAAAATTGATATTAAAAGACAGCGGCTTATAGAGATTTTTGAAAAACAGAAAATTCAACAGAGAGTTGAAAGTAACGTTAATTCCTCTGACGACAATGCTGCCGATAATATGTATAAAAAGTGGAAAAAAGCAAATACTGTTACGGCAGGAGCAAGTTGGGATGAAATTAATTTTAATGAACATATATTTACATTGGAGGATGCAAAGTGAGAAGTCGATTGACTTGCGTAATCAGTGCAACCATGGCAGTTTTGCTTATTGTTTGC
Source organism: Eubacterium sp. AF16-48 (assembly GCF_003479405.1). Classification (GTDB taxonomy): domain Bacteria; phylum Bacillota; class Clostridia; order Lachnospirales; family Lachnospiraceae; genus Eubacterium_G; species Eubacterium_G segne. The sequence continues at coordinate 67,712 of NZ_QUHB01000010.1, forward strand.
ACTGTAAATTATGCATTTAATACAGGTAAGGAAAAAAAGAAAAATGGGAATCCGGTAATGGAGGCAGCTCAAAAGGAAGTTGTGGTTCAGGATTTTATACATGATAATTATGTAATTACAGAAAAAAATCCATGGACGGATTATAGCCTTCATCCGGTTAATTATAAGGAAACCAAAAGCAGTTCCTTTAGTGAAAATATTAGTGCACAGTCAGCAATATTGGTTGACATAAAATCAAATAATGTTCTTTATGCTAAAAACGAAAATACGCATATGTACCCGGCAAGTACCACAAAGTTAATGACAGCACTTACGGTTTTACAGATTATGAATGTTAATGATGTAGTTACAATAGGGGATGAAATAACCTTTATTGCTTCTGATTCCAGCAAGGCAGGTTTTTCCAGAGGACAGGTGGTAACAGTAAAGGAACTGTTGCAGGGACTTTTAATTTCATCAGGAAATGATGCTGCATATGTTTTGGCAAAGGCGGCAGGTCAGGAAATTTTTGAGGATAATATTGCCAATGAAGGAAAGACCTTTACTTCCCAGCAGTGCGTACAGCGTTTTGTATTGGAAATGAACAGAAATGTAAGGGACATGGAATTGGAAAATACCCATTTCACATCTCCTGACGGATACGACGATGATGATCAATATACCACAGCAACGGATTTATCTAAGATAGCAATTGAGGCATACAGTAATTCAGTTATTGCAGATATATGTGGTAAAAGTTCTGCATATTCAGATACACTTAGTAAAACATGGACTTCTACTAATGCACTGTTAAATAAAAATGGAAATTTTTATTACGAATATTGTCAGGGATTGAAAACAGGAAGTACCGGATTGGCAGGAAAATGTCTTGTGTCAGTTGGGAAAAAGGGTGATAAGGAATGTGTCAGCGTGGTACTTAACGACAATACAGACGAGCAGCGGTGGAATGATGCGAAAAAAATGTTGAAATATGGATTAGAGTAAATAAGATGTTTTAATAAATAGGGGCTGTCGCACTGAATGAGCGACAGCCCCATAATTACGTAATATCATTTAGCATCTGCAACATAAATTCATAAGACATAACGCAGTACATGGATCAGAACAACAAAACATGTTATCCGGGTCACCGCCATATGAGTATTGTCTCTGATTGTACCATTGCCCACCACTTTCCAAGGTCTGAACCAGACGCTGATATGTGGCATTATTTGGTTCCATTTGAAGGGCTGTCTTTGCCATGTCAAGGGCAATAACATTATTTCCTACACCATTATTGGCAATGGCACTGAGGAAATACCAACGGGCATTTCGGTCATTTATGTTATTAAGTACGTTTAATGCTTCATTAAATCTGCCGTTGTTTATATAATTAGAAGCGGCAGAATAATATGAATCATCCTGACTGTATCCGGTATTTCTTCCATAGGAACCGCCGAAATCATCAAAGCCACCAAAACCACCAAAGCCTCCAAAAGGATTGCCATTATACTGACCGTAAGGGTTACCGTTATATCCACCACCGGAGTAGTTGCCGGAACCACCGGAATATCCGCTTTTACGCTCATTCATAATTTGGTCGTATGCCTGACCTACAAGCTTAAACATTTCTTCAGCTTTATCCTTGTTGGGATTGTTAATATTAGCATCCGGGTGATATTTTCTGCTTAACTTTCTATATGCTGTTTTAACTTCATCATCTGTGGCACTTGGGTCTATGCCAAGAACCTTATATGGATCGTTCATTTTGTATCTCTCAATCTGTTAAATTTAAAACTTTTTCACAATGAAACTTACGTTATATAAAGGATAACCATGGAAACGAATTATTTATTTTCAGTGCCTGTACCGGTTCTCTCTTTATAGATGGTGCTAAATCTGTTCCATACCCCGGCATAGAGAATATTGCGAAGTATTTCCGCATTTTCGAGAATAGGCAGGGTCTCAAATTCTTTGGAACATTCAGCCATCATCATAGTAAGCATCTGCTTTATTCTATCATCAAAACCGGGATTTTGGCAAATTTCCTTAAAAGGATTGTAGGAATTTTTCTTAATGTCCTTTTCTAAATCGTCATAGGCATCCAAAATATAAATAAATTTTCCAAGGAAAAATCCCATACGTGACAGCGTATCGCTCCAACGGTCTTTATGTGGAACAAACAAAATTGCCATAATTTTACCGAAAATCCCTGCCATAACATCAATGCCTGTCTCATTATTTTTTTCGCGGGTACCGAGCTCGTTAAGCAATGAAGCTATAGCCTGGGATTTTTCCAGGTAATCATTTTTTCCTAATTTAATTAGTTTGGCAAATAAAAGCTTAATAACATTCCGGTCATCCTTCCAGTCATCCATAGACTTGTAATAGGACAAGATAATGTTCATATCTGCCACATAATCTGTATATTTAGAAGATATCATGCGGCGCTTTTTTGTGGGATGTGCAATGCATCTGTGCATTTCATCGAAGATTTCCGGTTCATAAAGTGCCGTTAAAAGCATACTTAAAAAAGTCATGTCATAGGTTAGGGTAAGCTGTCCCATAAAACCATAGCGCTTCTTTAATGACCGGCACAGTCCACAATAATAACCTTTGTAAATGTCAAATTCTTTAATTTTTAATTCCGGTTTATTTACAACAACATATCCAAACATATTAACTTCTTCTTATAAATTTATTGTTACATTTAGGACAGCGGATTTCGATTTTGCCGTGTCCCTTGGGAATACGGATTTTCTGACCGCAGCCGGGACACTTGAAAAATTTATAATATTTTCTCTGCTCCCTGGCTTCTTTACTGAAATTTTTATTAAATTTAATTTTAGAAATTATTCTTAAATACTTTTCGTTTTCAGCTGCACGCTTATATATGTTTCTTGAAAACATTCTAAAGTAAAGAAGAACAATAGAAGCAAATATAAAAAGGCTTAATACAGAATTTACTGCACCTTTTGTGAAAAAGGAAAGAATGCAAAGAACAAATGTTACACCAAGTATAAATCTTGATAACTGGTCAATGCCGTATCTGCCATACATAAAATTGGAAAATTTATTTCTAAAGTTCATAACAAAACTCCTTTCAGAACAAATAACAATTCATAATATACAAATTACCAATTCTAAAAGGCAAAATCAATAATCATGGGGCATATTTAACACATAAGTCACAAAAGTTTACAAATATTCCATATTTACAATTAGTAGATAATAAGATAAAATAAAAACGATATTGGGTCGAAAAATGTAGCAAATATAACTTGATATTGGGGCAAACTTGGGAGGGTACATATATGCATATAAAAAAAAGCAGCTGGATAAAGCATTTTGACTTTATTCTGGCCGATTTGATATGCTTAAACATAACATTTAATCTTGCATATTGGTTAAGACACGGAATTGCAAATGTATACGAAATAAAAGATTATCGAATGATAATGATTATGATAATGGTTTTGCATTTTTGTATAACATATTTTTCAAATTGGTACTCAGGAATTTTGAAACGTGGATATTTCGGAGAATTTCAAAAGGTATTTATATATAATTTGGAAATGATAGCAGTGGTTTTCAGCTATTTGTTTGTTATGCAGTTAAGTATACAGTATTCGAGATTGACATTTATAAGCTATTTTTGTATTAATACCATAGTTATGTATATGGTGCATATAATTTTGAAAAAAATTATTAATGATAATGAGGGACTGTCTAAGTATAACAGGGTAAAAATTTTGGTGTTAGTCAATGAGGAAATGGCTGTGGATTCGGTTAATCTTATAAAAGACGGTCATGATAAAACCTATGATGTTGTGGGAATAGCCATTGTGGAGCCGGAATCAAAGTGTAGTGAAATTATGGGAATACCGGTAGTGGCGTATGGTAAAGACGTATATGAATATGTTTGTCATAACGTAATAGATGATGTACTTATATGTATGGACCCGGGCAGACAGGATGAAATCGAGCGGGTCACAAATAAGTTTTTGGAAATGGGAGTAACAGTGCATGTTAAGATGAATATGTTTACACAGGGACTTCCCAATGTATATTTTGGCAGAATTAATGCAGTTAATGTTTTAACAACAAGTATGAAGACGGTGCAGCCTTATGAGATTTTCTTAAAGAGGGCGCTGGATATATGTGCCGGCATTGTGGGCTGTCTCATAACAGCGATATTGTTTATTTTTATCGCACCGGCAATTAAAATTGCTGACCCTAAAGGTCCTGTATTTTTTGGACAGGAAAGGGTTGGAAAGAACGGCAGAAAGTTTAAAATATACAAATTCCGTTCAATGTATTCAGATGCTGAAGAACGTAAGAAGGAACTTATGGATAAAAATAAAATGAGTGGTCTTATGTTTAAAATAGATGCAGACCCTAGAATTATAGGAAGCGGACCGGACGGAAAGAGAAAAGGTTTAGGTCATTTCTTGAGAGCTTCGTCTTTAGATGAGTTTCCAAATTTCTGGAGTATCCTTAAAGGCGACATGAGTTTAGTAGGAACCAGACCGCCAACAATGGATGAGTACGAGAAGTATGAGCTACATCATAAAAGCAGACTGGCTGCCAAGCCGGGGCTTACAGGAATTTGGCAGGTGAGTGGCAGAAGCGATTTTACGGATTTTGAAGAAGTTGTTAAGTTAGACAACGAATATATAAAAAATTGGACTATCGGACTTGACATAAAGATTATTTTAAAAACAGTCGTGGTAGTAATTGCAAGGAGAGGTTCAGTATAAAATATTAAATTATGAATAAGAGAATGGGAGCTGTAATGAATAGTAATTTTACAGACACATCCAAAAGACATATATTTATTGTGGGATGTAAAGGTATTCCTACCAGATATGGCGGATTTGAAACCTTCGTAGATAAATTAACGGAATATACCAAAGATAAGAGTATTCAGTATCATGTTTCAAGGATATTAGATGATAGTGAATATGATGAAAATAATACTGAATATGAGTATAACGGTGCACATTGTTTTGATATAAAACAGCGCATGGGCGGACCTCAAAAAGCTATATTTTATGATGTTGATGCTATAAAATACAGTGTTGACTATATCAAAAAATATAATCTTAAGGAGCCTGTTATTTATGTGCTTGCCTGCAGGATAGGGCCTTTTATTGGAAAGTTTAAAAGGGAGATACATGAACTTGGTGGGCGACTTTATGTAAACCCGGATGGACATGAATGGAAACGTGCCAAATGGAGTGCTCCCGTTAGAAAATACTGGAAAATATCAGAGCGTCTTATGGTTAAAAATGCTGACTTGCTTATTTGCGACAGCATAGGCATTGAAAATTACATAAAGGAAGATTACAAAAAGTATAATCCAAAAACCACATTTATCGCTTACGGCGCTGAAACATCCAAGTCAACTTTGACAGATGATGACAACAAGGTAAAGGAGTGGTTTTCAGAGTTTAACATAAAGTTTAAGAATTACTATGTGGTTGTGGGACGGTTTGTGCCGGAAAACAACTTTGAGACAATTATAAGGGAGTTTATGAAGTCGAAAACGAAGAAAGATTTGGTGATTGTAACGGATTGTCAAAATAATGCTTTCTACGATGAACTCCTGAAAAGCACAGGCTTTAATAAGGACAGTCGGATTAAGTTTGTAGGCACGGTTTATGACCAACCGTTATTAAAGAAAATAAGGGAAAATGCCTTTGCATACATTCACGGACATTCTGTTGGTGGAACAAATCCAAGTCTTCTTGAGGCATTAGGTCTTACAGATGTAAACCTCTTATTTGATGTTATATTTAACAGGGAAGTGGCAGAAGACGGAGCTAAATATTGGAGTTTAGATGACGGGGATTTGGCAGCTTTAATAGACAAAACAGATAATATGAGTGAAAATGAGATAGAGACTATAGGTAACAAAGCTAAAAAACGAATTGATAATTTTTACAACTGGGAATACATAACTGAAAAATATCAGAAGTTGTTTAGAAAATAATAGGATATAGAACAGACCAGAATTACATTCTGGTCTTTTTGAAATGAAAAGAATGAATCATATGATTGAAAATGGTAAAATAGTTCATTGTTGTTGGTTTGGAAAAGAAAAAATGCCACAAAGGTACGTGGACTTTTTGGAAAATAATAAGAAATTCTTTCCCGGATACCGATTTATAGTGTGGACAGAGGATAATTTTGATATTTACAGCTGTGATTATGCTGCACAGGCGTATGACAAAGGAAAATATGCTTTTGTTAGTGACTATGTCAGAATGAAGGTTTTATATGAGTATGGAGGAATATATCTTGACCTTGATGTAGAATTTTTGAAGAAGTTTAGTGATATTGAGGCAGGAAAAGAATTTATGGGGTTTGAAAGAAGAAAGTATTTAGGAACCGCAGTTATAAGTCTAAAGAAACACAGTATAATTGCAAAAAAAATGCTGGATTATTATGAAAATAATCCGTTTCTTTCAAAAAATGGAGCTATGGATACCGTGGCAAATGTGTCACTTCTTACTGAAATTATGGTGGAAGAGGGACTTGTGTTAGGTGGGGAGAAACAAAAGGTGTCAGGCATAGACATATATCCAAGGGAATATTTTTACCCTAAAAAGTTAGGAGAAGGGGTGTTTAGAACTACAGAGCAGACAGTAGCTATTCATTATTGTGATAACAGTTGGATGAGTGCAAGAGAGAAAAAACGTGGCAACAGCAAAATATGGATATCCTTTTTCAGACCATTATTACAAAAGGCAAAAAAAGTATTGATTTCAATTTTTGGAAGTAAGGCAACAAGGAAGATAGAAATAAAAATTAGAAACATATTAAAGTAGGAGAAGTATATGTGGAACCGAAAGTGCGGTGAAATACTGGTAGAATATGTTAAAAAATTAAATGACAACAATATACGCTACTTTATTTTGAGAAATTATCAGGGATTGCCTTTTGATAATCAATCAAAAGATGTGGATATAGTAATTGAGCCGGAAAAAATTAAACAGGCACATACATTGTTAAAACAAATAATGAATGGTGCCGGGTTGGAATATTACGACGAGTTTAGGACAGGGGCAATGATATGTTGTCATGGAATGAGTCTGAAACAAAAGACGGCAATACACATAGATATAATAGAAGGTTTAAGCATAAAGGGGATTGAATTAGAGGATTTTAGCAGACTATATAAAAACACAATAAGCTACAATAATCTTACGGTGCTGCAACCCCAATACGAGGCATTTTGGCTATATATAATGAAGGTGACAGGTCAGAAAAAACTGCAACTGAAAGAAGAATATTCTAAAAAAATAATTAATCTTATAAGAAATGATAAAGAGTTTTTTTTAGAAGAAATGTCACGCAGGATGTGGGGAAGCTACGGCAGACATATTGAGAAAGCAATAAAGGAAGACAGAATCGATGTACTATTTAAGGAATATAGAAAAATAAGCAAAAATATAATATTTTCTTTAACTAAGAAAAAGCCTGTTAAGGTTTTAGCAGGCAGAATGGAATTTGTGCTGGAAAAAATACATAGAATACTTTTTCGCTATAGAAAGTTTTCCAGAACATTTTGTGTTATTGCACCGGATGGTACGGGAAAATCCACAGTTATTGATAAAGTTATAGAAAAAATAAATTATTATTATATATGTGAAAATAAGTGCAATCTGTATCATTTCAGACCGGGAATAATTCCTAATTTAAAGGATGTTTTCGGGGAAAAAACAAAGGAACAAAATTTAGAGGAAAATTATGCACTTGAAAGAAAAAAATTAGAGCAGGCAAAGCCAAAAGGTTCACTTATCAGAATATGTTACTATTCTTTTGATTATATAGTCGGATGGAGAAAAAAAGTACGAAGAGATGTACATTATGACAGATATTCAGTTTTTGACAGATATAGCTACGACCTGATTGTAGATCCGAAACGAAGCAAAATTAACCTTCCATACTGCGTCAGACGATTTTTTGTGGCATTAACGCCGAAACCTAAAGTTACATTTGTGTTAAAGGCAAGACCACAGGTTATACACAATAGAAAAAAGGAATTAACCATTGAAGAAATTAGCAGACAGTCAGCGGAATATGAAAGGTTAAAGAAGTATTATAAAAAAATATATTATCTAAATGCAGAAGATGACGTTGATACAATAAGTAACGAAATACTAAAAATTGTGTTTGATAATTGTTTGGAATATTAGAGGAGCTGCAATGGCACAGAATAAATTATATGCTGAAATATTTTCTGAAGATGTTTATGGCGAAAAATACTATTTAATAGATAATGGAAATAAAACATGGATTATTCCCGAAAAAAACATGAAATACGGTTTTGGAATACTTCAGGCATCTAATTTTAAGGCAAAATTGGTAAAGATTTTTTTCCGGTCTTAAGGGACGTGATACCTGCAAGAAAAATATGCAAGTGTACGCCTAAGTACCTTAAGATAAATGACGGAATCAAAGACATAATAGAAAAATATTGCAAAGATAAATATGAATGTTCCGTATATTATGGAAACCTGAAGGAATCTGTTCAAAACCACAAGGCTGTCATACAGGTATTTAACAAAGATAAAACTTTTTTCTACATGAAAATATCAGAAGAAAAAACAGTTAAAGATTTATTTGAAAAAGAATTAACTGCCCTGAAATTTTTAAAGGAAAAAAATGTGAGAAATATACCCGCAGGCATTGGAATTGCAAAAAAAGGCAGTTGGGATATTTTTATACAGGAAAATGTTGCAGAAGATAACAGAAGCTGCTACCGGTTTTTGGATAAACACTGGAGATTTATTGCTGATATGTACGAAAAAACTAAAGTGAAAATTAGTTTTGAAAACAGTGATATGTATGAACCGGTTATGTTTTTAAAACATTGTGCGAAAGAAGAAACTTTAGTTGGTGAAGAAGACAGTATTATGTATGCTATAAGAAAAACAGAAAGTTTCTTAAAAAACAGTGATTTTTATTATAGTTTCGCCCATGGGGATTTTACACCAAAGAATACATGCATAAAGAATAAAGAGGTGTATGCCTTTGACTTTGAATATTGTATAAAAACAGCAACACCGTTTTTTGATTTTTTTCATTATATTTGTCAGAAAAGTATAATGTTTAACGATATGAACATACAGGAAACTTTTAGGGTGTATAAAAAATACAAGAGTAAACTGTATAATTACTGTAATACACCTAACATGCTGTTTGTATCATATTTGCTTTATATTATAGTCTTTTATCTGAAGAGGGATGACAAAAACACAGATACAAGAAAAGGTCAGTTAAAGTTTAGAATAGAGTTAATAAAAAAGTTATTGCAAGAAGAGGATTAAATTGAAGATATTACATTATTCACTAGGATTCCCACCATATGCAAGAGGTGGACTGACAAAATATGCAATAGATATTGCTACAGAACAGGTAAGGCAGGGACATGATGTGGGAATGCTTTGGCCAGGCCGGGTTTTAAATGGTTCGTCAATAAAAATTAAACAGGGTAAAGCCTTTCAGGGAATAAAAAGTTTTGAACTTGAAAATCCTGAATATTTGCCACAGATATACGGAATCAGAGAATTTGACGGATTTCAAAAAAATGTAGACACAAAGGTATATGAAGAATTTTTAAATAGAGAAAAGCCTGATGCAATACACATTCATACTTTAATGGGAATGCACATTGGCTTCTTAGAAACAGCAAATAAATTAAAAATAAAAACCGTTTATACGACTCATGATTTTTTTGGAATATGTCCTAAAACAACACTGTTTTTTAATAATGAAATATGTGAGAAAAATTTTGAATGCAAAGGATGCTATACCTGCTGTGAAAATGCTTTGTCTATTAAAAAAATGAAACTTTTACAAAGTCCGTTATACAGAAACATAAAAAATACTAAAATACTTGGAGTTCTAAGAAAATACAAAAAGAACAAAATTTTTGTAAATGAAAGCGGATTAAAGGAATTACAAAAAGAGGATAAGATTTATAGTGAAAATTACCGGAAATTAAGAGAAGGATATATCAGGTATTTTGAAAAAATATCCACCATTCACTTTAACAGCACATACATGAGGGATGTTTTTAGAAATTATATAAATGTTGACAAAGGAATCGTGTGTAATATAACTCACGGGGAAATTAAAGATAATAAAAAGAAGTACACAAAAACAATAGAAAATAATGTTGTAAAAATATCTTATTTAGGACCAATTGCGGAATATAAAGGCTTTTATGTCCTTAAGGAAGCATTAAATCAGTTGTATCAGGAAGGAATAAGAAACTTTCAGCTAACGGTCTATAATGGCGGCGAAAATATGGCACCATATATTAATAATAAGCCTTCATTTAAGTACGAGGAGCTTGATAAGGTGATGAATGAGGCAGATTTGGTTGTAGCATTACGTGATGTATCTTATGGCTTTACGGTTTTAGAGGCATTAAGTTACGGAGTGCCGGTAATGGTTACAGATAAAGTTGGGGCAAAGGATTTAGTATGTCCCGGAAAAACCGGAATTATATGTGATTATGACCTTGAAATGATAAAAAAAGAATTAAGGGAACTTTTAAATAATCCGGAAAAGATAGGAAAAATGAAAAATAATGTACTAAATATGTTTGAAGTACCTTTAATTAGTGGGCATGTGCAGGATATAATTAATGGTATATACAGATAAAGGTGAAGGAAATGAATAAAAAAGTATTAATTGTTTCATATTATTTAAATTTACGGGATACTGACCGTTGCTATACAGTTTACAATTATTTTAAGGAAAAGGGATATGATGTAGAGGCATTATGTGGAAATTATGACCATAATTCCAAGAAAAAAGTTAGATATAATCTTGAGGGCGTCAGGGAAATAGAAGTTATTCCATACAAAAAGAATATGTCTTTAACAAGAATGATTTCAGCGGTGAAATTTGCTTTTGACGTGGTAAAATTGTTGAAAACGCGTACAGCAGATGTTGTATATGTTGTGGGACCACCTAATTCAACGGCATATGTTTTGTCTAAAAAACTAAAAAATACATATTTGGTATCGGATATTTATGATTTGTATCCGGAGACAATTCCATTTAATAAAAATGTTAAAAAAGTGGCTAATGTTTTAGGATTTTGGTGGTGGTCGCATATGAGAAATTATGCAATGAAAAAATGTGACTGTTTTATCGGATCATGTAAATATTATTTTGAATTGTTGGGGATAAAAGAGGATGAAAAAAAGAAAGTAGTGCCTTTGTGTAAGAGCAATAAAAAGGTAGAGCGGACAGAAGTTGTACCTAACGACAAATTAAATATTCTTTATTTGGGAGCATTAACAGGAAACTATGATTTTGAAGGGTTGGTAAAAATGCTGTCCATAATAAAAGAAAAGAAGGATGTTGAGTTATTTATTATTGGAGAAGGTCCGAGAAAAGAATGGCTTTTAAATGAATTAAAGGATAAGAAAATAAAGTATAATTTTATGGGACGTATATATGATGATGCTGTTAAGGAAGAAGTAATGAAAAAATGTCATTTCGGCTTCAATGGATTTAAGGAAAATGTGGCAATTGCATTATCTTATAAGAGTATGGAGTACATGTCTAACGGATTAGCTTTAATTAATTGCTGTAAAAGTGATACGTGGAACATGGTAAGGGAAAAGAATATTGGAATAAATTATAATCATGGTATAATAAATCAGGTGGCAGACGAAATATGCAAATTAAGTGCAGATGAAATATTCGAAATGCAGAAAAATGCTATTATACAGTATGATGAAAATTATTCTTACGACTGTTACAAAAAGAAAATGGACAGGATATTCGGGCAGCCGGTATCGGGAGTTGACAGATGATAGAAAATGTATTAGTAGTTTTAAACTATAATGATTACAATACAATAGAAAAGTTTTTGAATAATGCAGTACATATTGAAAGTATCGATAAATTAATTGTAGTGGATAATTGCTCTACGGACAATTCCTTTGAGAAGCTGCGTGCATATGAAAGTGAAAAAACAGATGTCATTAAGACTGAAAAAAACGGTGGATATGCATATGGAAACAATTTTGGAATTAAATATGCCATGGACAAATATTCGCCAAAGTATGTGTTTGTTTCAAACCCGGATGTGGAGTTTGATGCAGAAGTGATTAATTCAATACTGGGATTTTTTGAAAATAAAGAACAGAAAAATATTAAAATAGGGGTGGTAACAGGAAGTATGGTTACTACCACACAGGCTAAAATATGTCCCGCATGGAAATTACCTACATATGCAGACTGTTTGTGGGAAAACATGATAGTGCTCAGGAAACTACTAAAAATAAAAGGCGTGTATTATGACAGAAATTATTTTCAACAGAATGAAAGCAGGGTTGATGTTGTAAGCGGGGCTTTTTTTGCCGTGAAGGCAGAAACCTTTTTGGATGTAGGTATGTTTGATGAAGGAACTTTTCTATACGGTGAAGAAAATATATTGGCATTTAAGCTAAAAAGCAAGGGATATGTCAGTTATGTATTAAATAATCATAATTTTTTACATCATCATTCAGTAAGTATATCAAAAAGTATTAAATCTACGGGAAAAAGATTAGATTTGGCATATGAGAGCAGATGTCTGTATCTGGATAAATATCTTAAAGCTGGAAAAATAAAAAAAATTATACACACAGTTACATATAGGTTGGGAAAGATGAATTATCTGCTATTAAGTAAATTGTTATCTCATAGAAAATAAGAAAGTTATTAGAGATATATTAGACGAATTGGTGCCAAATAAGAGGCGATATATATTTACAAAAAAGAGGAATAAGTATGATTATAAGAATTAAATGGAAAAATGATATAATGTGGCCGTTACTTATAATATTTATGGTGAGATTTTATACTGAAAACTATCAGCTTGCATTTATACTCGATGTAATATGGATGATGACGATGATATTTAAAAACGGAAAAATTGCTTTTCACCTGCCGCGGGTGAAGGGGATGCTCTTGTTTGTGGCTATGATAGTAATATCTGCATATATCGGGGGACTTAGCAATGATGTAAGAGATATTGTAAAAGATGTGTTCTATGTAGCGCAGACATTGGTAATAATTATGATAGGATATCAGTGCTATTATTTGAAAAAGACAAAGGACGTAAAGAAAACTCTATATATAGCGGGATTGGGTATGGCTATATTTTCTGTAGGAAGAGTAATTTTAAACATAACACAGATAACAGATATGCATTCAATTCGTGAGATATCAAGTAGGGAAGTATACGAAGTAGCATTTATATTATGTATACTGTTAGCAGACAAACTTGTAATGAACAGGGTGATTTTTACCAACACAATTGATTGGGTAGCGGCAGCTCTTATGTTATTAAACGTTATATTATCAATGGGAAGAGCACAGATAGTATCTATGTTCGCCATGATCGTTGCAATGCTGATTTTTAATGTACTTATTGGTAAAAACAGAGCCGGCAGATTGGTAAAGCTGTCAATATCAGTAGCAATATTGGTCATAATAAGCTTTCTGCTATATCTGGCTCTGCCACAAAACATACAAGATGAATTTAATGATAAAATGACTGTCAGCTTTAATGAAATAAGTAGTGACGAAGATTATGATGGATATATGAAGGCTATTCAGCACTGGCGTGGATTTGAGATAGAGCAGGCAAAAATACAATGGGAAAAAGCACCGGTATGGCAGAAGATATTAGGGGAAGGCCTTGGGACTTATATACAGGTCAAATATATTCCAAGTGAATTTACGGAGGATATGCATAGAGGTAAGTCGATAGCGCTTCTGCACAATGCGTATTATACGTTGCTTATCAAAGGAGGATTGCTAGGCACATTTTCTCTAATATGGCTTTATATTTCAAATATTATACCGTTTTTTAAGGTGAAAAATTATTATCTTAAGAGAGAAACTATTGTAATGGCTATGATAACGGTAGGAATGATGATCATGAGTTATATTGTAAATGGAAATTTTGGATTCAGGACGTGGATTGCCTGGGGAATAATGATCGGATGGATAAATGCAGAAATAAGAGCATTTAAGAAAAATGGAGTTTATTAATTAAAGGAGAAAACTTTGAAAATTTTACTTACAAATCATTATGACGGTAAACCCGCAGAAATTATAAAAAGTGTAGTGCCTGACGGATTTGAACTGGAAATGTTAGAAAGCGTTTCACAACAGGAGCTTGAAGATAAGGTTAAATATGCAGATTATTTGTTAGTCAGCGGAAGATTAAGAATTAACAGAAAAGTGCTTGGAAATGCGGTTGATATAAAAATGATACAGAGGACCGGAGTGGGCCTTGATACAATAGATTTGGATTATATTAAGAAAAACAACATTCCACTTTATGTAAACAAGGGCGTGAATGCTCAAAGTGTTGCTGAACATACGATACTTCTCATGCTGGCAACACTTAGAAATTTAGTGGAGATTAATGAAAATACTAAAAATGGGATTTGGAAAAAACAGGCACAGGGAGTTTGCACATACGAGCTTAGTGGGAAAACAGTGGGACTTATCGGAATGGGGACAATAGGTAGAAAAGTGGCAGAAATGCTTAAGGTATTCGGTGCCAAAGCTTTGTATAATGATGTTCTGCAAATGAAAGAGGAAGATGAAGTAAGATTGGGAATAACGTATTGTACCATTAAAGAGATAATTGAAAAATCGGATATTATTTCACTTCACTGCCCGTTAACAACGGAGACTAAACACATAATTGATAACAGGGCTGTCAACAAAATGAAAAATGGTGTTATACTTATAAATACCGCAAGGGGCGGATTGATTGACGAGATTGCTCTTGTTAATGGAATAAAAAGCGGGAAAATAGCAGGTGTAGGAATAGATGTCTATGAGAGGGAGCCTGTTGAAAATAATGAACTGCTACAACTTAAAAAAGTTATAACAACACCTCATATAGGAGGAGTTACATATGACAGCTTTTACCAAATGATGCATGATGCAATGAGGAACATTGAAATGTTTGATAAGGGACAGTTACAGGAAATAGAGAATAGCAGATATATATTTTAGGAGCTTACAAATGAACGTTACTGATTTGATGCTGGATTATATCATTAAAAAATCCAATAACGACATATCTGATGAGGTATATTTAAAGTCAAAATACTGCCTCATTGATTATCTTGGAGTGACTTATGCAGGAGCAAAGGAAAATATAGATACAATAGAAAAAGTATGTGGACAAAAAAGAGCGTCCGGTGACATTAACATTTGTGGCACGGATGTATCCACAGATATGTTAAGGGCAGCATTTTTCAATGGATATAATGCCCACACCATGGAATTAGATGATGGAAGCCGTTTTGGAATGATTCATTTAGGAGCAGCAGTTATTTCACCTTTAGTTGCAATGATACAAAAGGAAAATATAGATTATAAAAATTTCCTAAAGGCAATAATAATGGGATACGAAATGGCAGTAAGATGCTCCATTGCAATGCAGCCGGAACATAAAAAAAGAGGCTTTCATACATCGGGAACATGTGGAACATTAGGTGCGGCAGTAGCAGTGGCTGTGGCTATGGGATATAACAGGGAACAGCTGAAATCAACCATATCGGCAGCGGCAACCGGTGCAGCAGGAGCGTTGGAAATACAGGAAAACAGCTCTCTGTTGAAACCATATAATTTAGGCCATGCAGCTATGTCAGGGCTTATGGCAGCAGAAATGGGAAAAGCCTCCATTTCAGGTCCCGATGATATACTTGGAGGCAAAAGAGGGGTTTTTCGTTTACTGGGAAAAGATATTAATTTAGATTGCTTTAAAGAAACCGATTATTTTGAAATAGGGAGAATATACGTAAAACCGTATGCAGCATGCAGACATTGCCACACGGCAATAGAAGCAGCACTTAGGCTAAGAAATGGAATAAAAAACACTAAAGACATTAAAGAAATAAATGTTTATACATATAAATTGGCAATTTTAGGGCATGATCACAAAGAAATACAGGGAAAAAGCTCTGCAAAATTAAGTATACCCTACAGCGTGGCAAGTTCAATAATTTTAGGAAAAAGCGATATAACGGCGTTTGAAGAAAACAATATACAAAATGGTGATATTTTAGAGCTTACCAATAAGGTAAATGTTTTTGAGAATGAGGAGTATACAAAAGAGACATCAAATAAGAGAATTTCTAAAGTGGAAGTTGTCATGAAAAATGGAGAAAGATTTTGCAAAGAGATAAAGTACGCAAAGGGTGATCCGGAAAATCCTATGAGCCACAGGGAAATAATTGACAAGTTTAACTATATGATGAAGTGGTGTGGCAAAGAAGATAAAGGAAATGTTATTTTAAATAAATTGGAAAGATAGGAGAAAAGTTATGAAGGAAACCAGAGAATTTTTGAAGTCAATAGGAATGCCGGAAGGGGATGCTTATGACCTTCCTACATCTGAGAAAAGATTCCATGATGGAGGACAGTACCGTTTTGAGGTACCGGGAATACAAAGTCCTAAGGTAATGGAAGCATTACTGGATGAAATGGATAAATATCAGATAAGCTTACACAGAGTAACCCAGACAAAGGGCATTATGATGTTAACAGATAATGAAATAATGGAAATGGTAAAACTGGCTAAGGATTACGGAACGGATTTGATTTTAGCAATAGGACCAAGAGCCACAACAGATACAAGCGCTTCCGTAAATACTCCGGAAGGTGTAAGAATGGGGTATAGGCTTCGGGGTCAGGAGCAGATTGTAAGAGCTGTTGAAGATGTAAAAAGAGCAGCAGCATTTGGATGCCGTTCATTTTTAGTATATGATGAAGGATGCTTATGGCTTCTCAATGAAATGAGAAAAGCAGGAGAAATACCGGCAGATTGCCATTTTAAGATTTCAGCCCATGCAGGACACGGAAATCCATGCTCAGCTAAGTTACTTGAATCCATTGGAGCTAACTCAATTAACCCTGTAAGAGATATCCAGTTACAGATGCTTGCAGCAATGCGTCAGGCAATAGACATACCTATTGATATTCATACTGAAAATCCTAAGTCAACAGGAGGCTTTATAAGACATTACGAAGTGCCTGAAATGATAAGAATTGCAGCACCTATTTACTTAAAGACAGGTGGCTCTGTGGCAAAAACACATAGCTGGGACAGCTCAGAAGCAGATGCAAAGCAGAGGGCAAAACAGGTGTCATTAGTTAAGAGAGTTATAGATGCATATTATCCTGAGGCAATACAGTCACCGAAAGGAAGTATAAGATAGCTATGATACAACAAAAAAAGGCAATTGTTCTTGGGGGGACAAATCCCCATATAGAGTTAATAAAACAGTTACAGAAAAGAAATTATTATGTGATTTTAGTTGATTACCTTGAAAATCCACCTGCTAAGAAATATGCAGATGTTCATATACAGGAAAGCACAATGGATCAGGAAACAGTTTTAAAAATTGCTGCTGAAAATAAAGTAGACCTTGTAATAAGCGCCTGTGTGGATCAGGCAAATATTACGGCGTGTTATGTTGCTGAAAAGTTGGGCCTCACAAAACCTTATACATATGATTTGGCGCACAAAATTACCAATAAGGGTTATATGAAAAAAATCATGGTAAAGGAAGGAATACCAACAACTAAATACGTATATTTAGAGCAAAATCAAAACATTGAGAATTTAGAATTAAGATATCCTGTAATTGTAAAACCGGCAGATGCATGTGCTGCTTCAGGGGTAAAAAAGGCGAATGACATAAAGGAATTATCCGTATATTTTGAAGAGGCAAAAAATGTTAGCAGGACAAAAAGCGTAATAGTAGAAGAATTTTTTACGGGAATAGAAGTAAGTGCTTATTGTTTTGTTGAAAATGGAAGCGCCAGGGTTGTAATGATATCTCAACGTATGAGTGTAATTGAAGGGGAGAAAAAAGTCCTAAAGTGTTATGCAACAGTTACGCCACCAAATATTTCAAAAAAAGCATATGAGAAAATAGAAGTAGTAGCTGATAAAATAGCAAAGGCTTTTGGATTAGATAATACTGCTCTTCATGTGCAGTTTTTAATAAATGGTGATGATATAGATGTTATAGAATTTGCACCACGTGTGGGAGGAGGTATAAGCTATTATACAATTTTGCAAAAAACAGGATTTGATATAATTGGTGCCACAATTGATTCATATGAAGAAAAAAAGGTGAAATTATATTTGTCAGATGATGGGTGCTTCTATTCGGTAAATCTTATATATGGGTTACCGGGAATATTTGATCATTTAACAGGCGTTGACGAACTTATAAATGAAGGGGTTATTGAAGGTGTGTTTTATCATAAGACAAAAGGAATGGAAATAGGAAGTGACAGGGCAAGTGCAGGAAGGGTGGCTGCATTTCTTGTAAAGGGAATAACTAAAGAAGAAATGTATAAAAAAATCAAAACTGCCATAGACAGAATTGATGTAATTGACATTGATGGAAATTGCATAATGAGAAAGGATTTGTTTTTAGGTAATTTAGATGAGACATCAGCTATACAATAAAGATTTTAAATTTTATAAAGAACCGGAAGAATTTAATAAATACACAGATATTTCAATGCTTAAATATTGTTTGGGAGCAACGATGTATATGCCGGGAACAAAGGATTTTGCTCAGGCCATTATAGACAGGAAACATCCGGGACTTACCACTATGGTGATGTGCTTTGAAGATGCATGTGAGGAGTCAAAGGTTCCACAGGCAGAGGAAAATTCCATACATCTGTTAGATGTGATTAGTGAAAAAATGGAAAATGGTGAACTTACATATAAGGATATACCTTTGATATTTTTCAGAGTGCGCTCGGTTGAGCAATTCAAGCATTTTAGTTCAATGCTAAAGCCGGAGCATATCAAGGTTATAGCAGGGTTCAACTTTCCTAAATATAACAGCATTAACGGAAAGCAGTATCTGGAACATTTAAAATATTTAAATGAAAAGTTTGGAGAAATAATATACGGAATGCCAATAATTGAAGACAGTCGTGTGGCTTTTAAGGAAACCAGAATGGATGAACTTATGGCTGTAAAGAAAATTATGGATGAATACAAGGAACTAATACTAAATGTTCGTGTAGGAGGAACGGATTTTTCTTCATGCTTTGGCCTTAGAAGAGGAATTGACTATACAATATATGACATCATGACTGTAAGGGACTGCCTTATGGATATTTTAAATGTATTTACAAGGTTTAATGACTATACGGTTTCAGGACCGGTATGGGAGTATTTTAGAGCAAACAAAGATATGAAGTTTAAGGAATTACCGGAAGTAAGTCTTCAGGATACATTGCTTAAAAGGACGACTTTGGTGAACAATGCCGTGGATGGGCTTTTGAGAGAACTTCTCCTTGATCAGGCAAATGGATTTATGGGAAAGACATGTATACATCCTACACATCTTCCATACATCAATGGAATGCTTGCGGTAACGAAGGATGAGTATTTAGATGCCTGCCAGATATTAGAAGCAAAAGGCGGTGTCTTAAAGGGAAGCAAAGGAATGAATGAGGTGGGACCTCATCATAGATGGGCTGAAAAAATTGTTATGAGAGCGAAAGCCTATGGTGTAGTAGAAAACGAGCAAAGCTATTTTGAATTGTTTGGAAAGGAAAAGTAAATGGCACAAAAAAAATACAATTATTGTTTTGATTATCTTAAATGTATTGCATGTATATTTGTGGTGTTTATGCATTGTGAATTTCCGGGAGTTTTTGGAACTGCCGTACAGGCAATATCAAGATTTTGCGTTCCGTTCTTTTTTATGATATCAGGATATTACAGTTACAATACGTCTACGGAAAGCTCAAAGAGAAAAGTAAAAAGAATAGCAAAAATGACAATATATGCATCGGTTTTCTATCTGATTTTTGCTTTGGTACAATGGGCATTGGGACAAAACATTAATCCGGTAAGTAAAAGGGACATTGTTTTGTGGATTTTGTTTAACAGACCGGTAGTAATTGTTGGACAATTGTGGTTTCTTTTTGCACTAATATATGTTTACCTGCTATATTATATTATCCAAAAAAAGAATTTATATAAATTAGCATATTGCACCATTATTGTATTTATAGCTATCTATATTTTTTTTGCACAGGGAATGCATATGTTGGGTAAGGACATGCCGAATTTTCTGTATCGGAATTTCTTAATAGAAGGTTTCCCGTTATTTATGTTGGGGGAATGGATCCATAAGGAAGAAAACAAATTTAATTTCAGCAATAAGGCTATAATTACTGTTATAGTAGCTTCTACGTTAATGTGCTTTTTAGAAAGAGCAGTTATGGGACGGGATTTTGGAATTAATATATCTACATTTGTTCAGGTAATGGCAATATTCATATATGGTATTAATAACAGTGAGAAACACAAAGGAGTTATGCAGGAAATTGGTAAGAAGTGCTCAATGTTTGTATATATATTACATCCTTTTGTGTGGAAGATGCTTGTCATATTAAGTGAAAAGATAAACATTAAGGGAAGTGTTGTATTTAGCTACAGCCTGCCGGTTATGGTTATTATAATTACGCTGGTGCTGGCATGGTATTGTAATAAGATTGTTTTTGAGAGAAAGAAGATAATAGAACAATGATAAAGAAAGTTAAAACACCTATTTCAGATGATACTATTCATAATTTGAACACAGGAGATATGCTGTTAGTTTCGGGCAAAATTTTTTGTGGACGTGATGCGGTACTGCCGAAGATATGCAAAATGCTTGAGGGTAGTGATGCCGAAGATATAAGAAATAAATTAAAGGGAAGCATAATTTTTCATACTGCGGTAAGTCTGGCAGGAGTGGGCCCTACATCCAGTAATAAATTAGAAATAGAAAGCAGCATACCTGCATTATCAGAAGCGGGAGTAAAGATACACCTAGGCAAAGGTCAGATTAGTAAGAAAACCATAG
This sequence comes from Eubacterium sp. AF16-48, assembly GCF_003479405.1. GTDB lineage: Bacteria > Bacillota > Clostridia > Lachnospirales > Lachnospiraceae > Eubacterium_G > Eubacterium_G segne. Next base: position 88,633 of record NZ_QUHB01000010.1, read on the forward strand.
ACTCTTTAGACAGGAACAATTCGGTATATGCCGTTATACCACCAGTGACAGCATTGTTGGGGGAAAATACCATATCTCAAAAGCTTGTTGCATTTCCAGAGTTGGGAATGGAGGCGTTTTATGAATTAGAGGTAAAGGATTATCCTATGATAATAGCAGCAGCTCATAATCAAAGTATTTATTAGGAGACATATTGAATATGTATGACGAAAAAATAGTTACAAAGGTATGTGACACATTGGTAAAAGCAGGCTCCACATTCCTTGGAGATAAAAAAGAAGCATATAAAAAGGCAATAGCTAAGGAAACTAATGAGCAGGCAAAATGGACAATGGAAAAAATATTGGAAAATGCCTATGTTGCAGAAAAAAATCAAAGTCCGTTATGTGATGATACAGGTATTCCCCATTTGGTTTTAGAAGTGGGACCGGGTAAAGCCATAACCGGTGAAATGATTGAGTCCATTAAAGAAGGCGTGAGATATGGTCTTAGAAAGCTTCCGGGACGACCAATGGCAATAAAAGGCAATGACAGCCAGAGAATAGACCAGTCCCAGGGGTTAGAGGATGACCCGGGAATGTTAGAGGCGGCACCTATACTTATTAGAAATATTAAAGAGGATAAAATTAAACTTAACATATTAATGTTTGGAGGAGGACCGGCTATACGAGGCAGAACTTACAGGGTTTTTCACAAACACGATACCAATGTTGTATTAGATGAAATTGTGTCATGGGCTAAGGAGGCAACAAAGCAGCTAGGCTGTACCCCATGTACATTGGGAGTAGGAGTTGGACGTTCTAACTATGAGGCAGCTTCAATGATGTTAGAAGCTTTGGTGGATGGCACATATGACAGACAAAGTCCTATGGAAAAATACATTACTGAAAAGGTTAATGAAGAGAGAACCGGACCTTTAGGTCTGGGAGGGGACACCACAGTGCTTGCCACATTTATGAAGGTAGGTCCACAACGTGCCAGCGGAGTCCGTGTGGTATGTTTAAGACCATGTTGTTGCTTTGAACCGAGAATTGCTTCAGTAGAATTAGACTAATTAGGGAGGAATTAATGGACAAAAAGATTTTAGTGACAAGATCATCCATGCCGCCTTTTGAGGAATATGCAGATGAAATAAAGGATATGTGGGACACCCATTGGCTTACTAATATGGGTGTAAAGCACAAGCAGTTAGAAAAGGATCTGGCAGATTATCTTGGGATATCAAAAGAGAATATTGCATTGTTTGTAAACGGTCATCAGGCATTAGAATGTATTTTGGAAGCTTTTCAGTTAGGAAAAGAAAAGAATGCCTGGGGAGAACCTAAAAATGAGGTAATTACAACACCATTTACTTTTGCATCAACTACCCATGCCATTGTGCGCAAGGGGTTAAAACCGGTATTTTGCGATATTAAGGAAGATGATTACACCCTTGATCCGGACAAAATAGAAGCATTGATAACAGACAGAACCTGTGCAATAGTTCCGGTTCATGTATACGGAAATCTTTGTGACACGGAAAAAATTGAAAAGATTGCAAAGAAACATAATCTTAAGGTGATTTATGATGCGGCTCATGCCTTTAGCGTGGAAAAAAACGGGGTAAGCAGTGCAATATTTGGGGATGCCTCAATGTTCAGCTTTCATGCCACTAAGGTATTTAATACTATAGAAGGCGGCGCGGTATGCTTTAAGGATTCATCCATGAAGAAGGTATTAAACGAATGGAAGAACTTTGGCATTACAGGTCCGGAAACTACTGAATTTATAGGTGGGAATGCCAAAATGAATGAATTTGCGGCGGCTATGGGAATCTGTAATTTAAGGCATCTAGACCATGAGATAGAGAAGAGAAAACGGGTTTTTGAACAGTATGTTAAAAATCTCTATGGAGTTGCAGGAATAAAACTGAACCTTGGTCAAAACGCAGTAAAAAGCAACTATGCTTATTTTCCGGTTTTATTTGACAAAGATAAATTCGGAAAAAGCAGGGATGAAGTATTTGATTTGCTGGCAGAACATGGAATTGGAGCAAGGAAATATTTCTATCCTTTAACTAATTCTTATGAATGTTATGAGGGAATGTTTGATGTTAAAGATACTCCTGTGGCTTATAAAGTATCTTTACAGGTGCTTACATTACCAATATATTCAGATTTGAAAATAGATGACGTAGACAGGATTTGTGAAATTATTCTAAATAATTGTTAAAACAAATAATGAAAAATATATAAAATGTGCATACATAAATTGATAAATAAAAAAATATGAAACATAGGTGTTATATTTTTACCAAGGTACTCATATTTTTTTGTGAAAAATTTATATTTAAGTCTTTAAAAAAATTTGGTAATATGGTAATATAACTCATATGGTTATGTCCGAGTTAAAAGGAAGGAGAAGGTATAATGAAGAAATTTTTAGCAATTTTATTCTCGGTAGTGGTAACATTAGGCGCGATCACAGTTTTGGGGGCAAACGTAAATGATCCATATGAATTCGACGGAGACGTTATAACTAACCCGTTCTGGTGGTTATATACAACGGAAGCTCCAGAGACAGAAACAGAACCGACTACAGTTGGAGCAAACTGGGTTTTGGTAGGACAGAATTCAAACAATAATTACTACTATGACAAAGCAAACATGACAGTTAATGAGGTGGTTAGCATTCAGCAGCCTGGATGGGCATCTGAGTTAGGTATTTACCTTAACGTATCTGAAGCAATCACAAGTGTAACAGTGAACGGCGTTTCACAGAACGTAGCATCAATTGACGGAGCAGGTGCAGTAGTATACTTATCAGCACTTACTCAGGATGTAAACGAAGTTATTGTTAAGTATGGTAACAATACAGCAAAAGTTTTATTTAAGAAGGAAGCACTTTCTGAAACAGAGGCTCCAACAGAGAAGCCAACAGAAGCTCCTACAGAGGCTCCAACAGAGAAGCCAACAGTAGCACCTGTTGAGTTAAAGATTACAAGCCAGCCACAGAACCTTACAGCTAAGGCTGGTGAAAAGGCAGTATTTAGCCTTAAAGCAGAAGGTGAAGGACTTACATATCAGTGGCAGGTATTTAGTTCATCAAATGTATGGGCTAATACATCAATTGCAGGAAATAAGACAAACAGAATTTCATTTACAATACCTGCATCATACAAGACAAAGCAGTACAGATGTATCGTTAGCGATAAGTATGGAAACAGCGTTACATCAGATGTTGCAGTATTGACAGTTGGTGAAACAGTTGAAGGCTTAACAATTACAAAACAGCCACAGAGCATTACAGCACCTGTTGGAAAGAAAGTAAGCTTTAATGTTGTTGCAGCAGGAAGCGATAAGATTACATATCAGTGGCAGACAAGTTCTAACGGAACAACATGGAAGAACACAAAAGTTGCAGGTCATAATACAGCAAAGATCACATTAACAATTCCTGCAACATATACAGTAAAATATTACAGAGTAATAGTTACAGATGCTACAACAGGTAAGTCAGTTACATCTGATGCAGCAAAACTTACAGTTGGTAATAGAAATTTAGCTATAACATCACAGCCTGCTAACGTTACAGCAGGAGCAGGAAATAAGGCAACATTTAAGGTTGTAGCAACAGGAACAGGTCTTACATATCAGTGGCAGACAAGTTCTGATGGAACAACATGGAATAATACTAAGGTTTCAGGACACAATACAGATACAATTTCATTGGTAATTCCTGCATCATACAAGGTAAAATACTACAGAGTAATAGTTACAGATGTAACAGGAGCAAGTGTTACATCAAGTGCAGCTAAGTTAACAGTTGGAAAAGAAGGATTAGCTATAACATCACAGCCAAAGGATTTAGTAGCAAAGGCTGGAGCAACAGCTAAGTTTAGTGTAAGTGCAGTTGGTGCAAACCTTACATATCAGTGGCAGACACTTAACGCATCTGGAAGTTGGGTAAATACATCAATCGCAGGAAATAAGACAAATACAATTTCATTTAAAATACCTGCATCATACAAGACAAAACAGTATAGATGTATCGTTAAAGATGGAAGTGGAAATACAGTAATTTCAGATGTAGCTACACTTACAGTACAGTAATTTAGCAATTATATTAAGAATATAAAGGGTTGTCATCTTAGTATGGCAACCTTTTTCTTTGACTATGAGAATGTCAGATTTTGTGTTAGAATAGTATATTGTATGAACGAAAGTATTAAATAGTTGGTTGACGAATAAAGGAATCGGTTAATGAAGGAAAGAAGCTCTAACTTAGAAATATTAAGAATAGTGGCAATGTTAATAATAATTGCGCATCATTATGTAGTGAATTCAGGGATTGTTCAGTTATATGATTATAGCAATATAACAGCGAATATGATATTTCTGCAGTTCTTTGGATTTGGAGGAAAAATGGCAATTAACATATTTGTGTTAATAAGCAGTTATTTTATGTGCCAATATAAACTGACATGGAAGAAAGTGTTAAAGCTATATTTGGAAGTGAAATTCTATGCTATTGTCATTTATATAATTTTTGTTATAACAGGATATGATGTTTTATCTTTAAGACGCATAGTAAGAGTTTTATTCAATATGATTTATGGTGTCAATGTTTCGTTTATGGGGTCTTTTTTGGCATTCTATATGTTGATTCCATTTTTAAATCGGATGAGAAAAGCACTAAAGAGAGAAATGCATTTGAAATTATGCGGTATACTGTTGTTTATATATACCATTATATCCACGTTTTCCATAATGAATGACACCTGGAATTACATTGGATGGTATGTCACGCTTTATTTTATTGCATCATATATAAGAATTTATCCAAACAAGTATACACAAAGTATAAAATATGGAATGATATTGATGGCGGGTTCATTGGTGCTGATATTTGCCAGTATTTTATGTGTGGATTTTGTTGGTTACAAAATTGCAGGTTTTGAACAGCCGTACTATATGGTGGTAGATAGCAACAAATTACTGGCACTAACATGTGCAATGGGATTCTTTTTAACTTTCAAAAATATTAAAATACGTAATAATAAATATGTAAATATGGTTTCGGCATCTACCTTTGGAATATTCCTTATTCACACCCAGGGAAGGGCAATGACAAGGTTTTTGTGGCAAACGGTTTTTGATAACTGTAAATATTATGATTCAAAATGGCTGTCGCTACATGCCGTTCTATCAGTTTTTTGTGTTTTTCTTGTATGCATGATAATTGATATGTTAAGAAAAAGGTTTTTGGAAAAGCCAATAATGAATAAATTGTCTAAGATAGAGTCTCTTAATAAGGAATGTTTTGCGGAAAGAAAACAGAATTAGTATATGAAAAAATAGCAAAAGAGGATTAGAAATGATGGAATTATCTGTAATTATACCTGTTTATAAAATTAATGAAAAAATGCTTAGGGAATGCATTGAGAGTTTAACTAAACAAGATATTGCAGAAATGGAAATTATAATTGTAGATGACGGCTCTCCCGATAACTGTGGAAAAGTATGTGACGAGTATGCGGACAGGGATAAGAACATTAAGGTTATTCATAAAAAAAATGAAGGTGTTTCAATAGCAAGAAATGTGGGAATTGAAACTGCAAGAGGGCAATATATATGTTTTGTTGACCCGGATGATAAAATCAGAAAGAAATCCTTAGGAGATGTATTGAACAAAGCAAGAGAAAAAAATGCTGATATATTATGCTTTAAATATATGGTAGCCGGTGAAGAAAAGTCAGATGATGGCTCATTAGATTTAAGAGATATTACTCCCGATATTGAAAAAATAAACAGAAGTATCCTGGAAATGAAGGACAATGAATATAACTATGGAGCATGTTGGGGAAAAATAATAAAAAAAAGTTTCATAGATGATAATAATCTTAGATTTGTTAGGGGAATACAAAAAGCTCAGGATAGAATATTTATGTTTGACTGCTATAATAAAAATCCTATGGCTTTTTCTTATGATTTTTATGGATATATATATACAACGGATAATGACTCTAGTATATGTAATAGGTTAAATGTGAAAATAGTTGATATATTGGAAAAAACTTATTATGAATTTAAAAAACATATTGAGAATATAAAAGATATTGATTATAGTTGTGAGTTGAATTATCTGCTGGTGGCATTCCTTATGGAGTATAATTATTTGATGTTGGGAAAGAAGGAATACAAAAAGAGAAGCCAGAGAGCCGGAGAATTAAGAAAAATTCTTGAAAAAGATGATTATCAAAATGCAATTAGAACGGTTGACTTAAGCAGAATGAGAAAAAAAAGTCAGGTTATGTGCCTGTTGCTTAGGCTTAAATTGTATTATGTCTGCATTTTTATGTTTGAAATATCAGGAAAATAAAGAAGAATCTTTGAGGAAAGGTTAGATTATTATGAGAACAATTCATATTATGAGAAAAGAGAAGTTTACAAAATCAATATCAGAATTTTATGATAAATATTTTGCCAATGATGGACATGCAATACTGTATTTGAGAGAAGGTCAGGAGACTATGCTAAATGATAGTCTGTCTATAGAGCAAAAGGAAATGTTTTGGGATTCTTCAGTTAAGTCTACGGTAAAACTTCTCAATATAGTAAAAAAATATGATTGTATAGTGCTCCATTCCCTGTTTTTAGATGATAAAGCTAAGGGATTATTTTTATTAAACAGAAGTGTAATGAAGAAATTAATATGGATAGAGTGGGGGTTTGATTTATATTCATGGAGAGGAGAGTGGACAGGAATAAATAAGGCCATCCATGAATACCTAAATACGACATTTAGAACTAAAGTTTATGCAATGGTGGGAATATTTCCACCTGATTGTGATTATTATAGAAACGAATATCCGGAATCCAAAACCAAGGTATTTTATGCACCGTATTGTTCTGCAAAGGTGGCTAAGGAATTGCAGGATTATACACCATATAGACAGTTGAGGGATAGCAGAGAGAAGGGGCAGGAAATATACATACAGGTAGGGCATAATGCTATGGAAAGCCTCAACCATAAGGAAGTTCTCGATTCTCTAAAACATTTTGCGGAAGAAAAAATAAAGATATTTTTGCCTTTAAGTTATGGAAATGACAATGACAAATATGCAACGGAAGTTGCAGAATATGCGGAAAAGCTATTTCCGGGCAAGATTATGGCACTAAAAGATTTTATGAAGGCAGATGAATATTTTGAATTGATGAAAAGAATAGATATTGCAATTTTTGATACGCAACGTCAGTGTGGATTGGGAAATATCAATAGAATGGTGTGCAGAAATGTTAAATTATATATGCCAAAAGATAGTGTAATGTATAAGTATTTTAGGGAAAACGGGGTACCTATACAGGATTGCAATGATATTGAAAATCTAAGTTTTCAGGAATTTATTTCTGATTTTGAAATAACAGATCAGGAAGAATTTAACAAATTTATTTTACATTTTTCGGACATGTCTGCTAAGGTTGAAAAGTGGAAAAATATTTATAACAGTGTGACTGAAAAATACAATAGATAAAGGGGAATTTTAAATGGATAATATGACAAGTAGAACGAATATTACTAAAAATTTCTTTTGGAGATTCGCTGAAAGATGTGGAGCGCAGGGCATAGCGTTTGTTGTATCTATTGTTCTTGCACGTCTTTTAGCACCGGAGGCATATGGTGTTATTGCATTGGTAACGGTATTTACAAATATTTTAAATGTATTTGTTGATAGCGGAATGGGCAATGCACTTATACAAAGAAAGAATGCAGATGACACGGATTTCTCAACGGTATTCTTTTTCAACATGTTACTGTGTATAGTTTTATATGCAGGGATGTTTGTTGCGGCACCGTGGATAGCGGCATTTTATGAAAATCCGGAATTAACGGCAGTGGTAAGAGTGCTGAGTCTTACGTTAATAATATCCGGTGTTAAAAATGTACAGCAGGCATATGTGTCAAGGACTATGCAGTTTAAAAAGTTTTTCTTCTCAACATTGGGAGGAACAATTGGTTCTGCAGTTGTGGGAATTGCCATGGCATATGCCGGATTTGGAGTGTGGGCATTAGTTGCACAGCAGATATTCAACCAAACAGTAGACACAATAATTTTATGGATAACAGTAAAGTGGAGACCAAAGTTAAAGTTCTCTTTTAAAAGGCTAAAGGGATTATTTGCATATGGTTGGAAGTTATTGGCATCATCACTGTTGGATACCGTGTACAATAATATTCGCCAGGTAATAATAGGCAAAGTGTATTCATCTGCTGATTTGGCATACTATAACAAAGGAAAACATTTACCATATCTGGTAATCACAAATGTAAACGTTGCCATAGATAGCGTGTTATTTCCGGCGATCTCTTCTAAGCAGGATGAAATAGACAGGGTAAAAGCCATGACCAGACGTGCCATAAAAACAAGTAGTTTTATAATATGGCCGATAGTTCTTGGATTGGCGGCATGCGCGGAGCCGGTTGTTAGAATTTTGCTTACTGAAAAGTGGATGAAGTGCGTACCTTTTTTGAAAATATTTTGCTTTACATATGGATTTTGGCCTATACATACAGCTAATTTGAATGCAATAAAAGCTGTGGGAAGAAGTGATATATTTTTAAAATTGGAAATTATAAAGAAGACAATTGGAATTATTTCTATTTTAATATCAATGCCTTTTGGAGTATTGGCAATGGCAATGGCATATTTGATAACTTCGCCGTTGAGCGCAATTGTAAACGCTACACCAAACAGAAAATTGTTGGGGTATAAATACAGAGAACAGTTAGCTGATATGCTGCCATCTATGTTGCTGGGAGCTTTTATGGCTATGGTTGTATATGCTATTGGAAAAATAAATCTAAATGATTTTGCATTGTTGCCAATACAGGTAATTGTTGGTGCTGTGATATACATTGCAGGAGCAAAGCTTTTGAAATTTGAAAGCTTAAATTATATATTATCAATAGTAAAAAAGAAGCGTTAATAGACTGTATACCTGTACTGGCAGGGAGGATGTTTTCAGATAATGGATGAAATAATAGAAAGATTCTTTGAACATATAGAAACATTGCTTTTTAGGTTAATAGAAGCTGCCCCATTTGGAATTCCAATTAGCATATTGGTGATTGTATTAATGCTGGTATATGAAAAGGTATTAAACAGAAGGATAACAAATAAGAAAATGTATATTGCACTGTGTATATACATGACAGTTATTTTATATATGACCTTATTTTCCAGAAAAATAGGAAGTATAAGTAAAATTGACCTGATTCCATTTAACACCGCAGGTGGTGTCAGGTATATAATTTTATATGCCGTTGCCAATGCTTTGGTGTTTATACCTCTTGGAACATTACTCCCTTTTGTGTGGAACAGGGCAAAGAACGTTAAAGTATGCGTTCTTATGGGGTTTTTTATGAGTCTGTTTATTGAAACAATGCAACTGATTTTGTGTTGTGGAGTAGTTCAGACAGAGGATTTAATAATGAATACCTTAGGCACGTACATAGGTTATATATTATACCGCGTAATAAAAAACAAGAGGGCATGAAGTGCTCTCTTTAATTGACTATTGAAAGCCTATTTTATAAATGATAAAATATCATAGAATAAATATAAAAAACAAAGGAAGTCAGATATGAAGGGAATTATTTTAGCAGGTGGTTCAGGAACGAGACTGTATCCACTGACTATGGTAACATCAAAGCAGTTGTTACCTATATATGACAAACCGATGATTTATTATCCGTTGTCAGTTCTTATGACAGCAGGAATTAGAGATATAATGATAATATCCACGCCGGAAGACACACCGAGATTTAAGGAATTATTGCAGGACGGAAGCCGCTTTGGCATTAATTTAACTTATGCTGTGCAACCAAGCCCTGATGGATTAGCACAGGCATTTATTATAGGTGCGGATTTTATCGGTGATGACAGCGTTGCCATGATTTTGGGCGATAATATATTTACAGGTCACGGACTAACGGAGAAGCTTAGAGATGCAGCAAACATAAAAAACGGTGCTAAGGTATTTGGTTACTATGTAGATGATCCGGAAAGATTTGGAATTGTGGAATTTGATGAAAATGGACGGGCTATATCCATTGAAGAAAAGCCGGAACATCCAAAGAGCAATTATTGTGTAACAGGGCTTTATTTTTATGACAATAAAGTGGTTGATTATGCTAAGAGATTAAAACCTTCTGCCAGAGGTGAACTGGAAATAACAGATTTAAATGCAATGTATCTTAACAATAATGAATTAGATGTGGAATTGTTAGGACAGGGATTTACATGGTTGGATACGGGAACTCATGAGAGTCTGGTGGAAGCTACTAACTTTGTAAAGACGATGGAAGAACATCAGCACAGAAAGATAGGATGCCCTGAGGAAATCGCATATTTAAATGGCTGGATTTCCAGGGAAGAGGTTATTCAGGCATATGAAATGATGAAGAAAAATGAGTATGGCAGATACCTTAAAGATGTTGTTGATGGAAAATGAGTATGGCAGATACCTTAAAGATGTTGTTGATGGAAAATACATAGAAATGTTAAAGGAATTAAGATAAGGAAAAAGAATTATGAATATAATAGTTACAGGTGGAGCAGGATTTATTGGAAGCAATTTTGTATATTTAGAGTTGGAGAAGCATCCGGAGGACAGAATAATATGTCTTGACAAGCTTACATATGCAGGAAATCTTGCAACATTAGAAGAAGCCATGAAGAACCCTAACTTTAGATTTGTTAAGGGAGATATTGCAGATAAGGAATGTGTTGAGAAATTATTTGAGGAGGAACATCCGGATATTATTGTAAACTTTGCAGCTGAGTCTCACGTAGACCGCTCAATTGAGGATCCGGGAATTTTCCTTAAGACAAATATAATGGGAACGCAGGTGTTAATGGATGCCTGCAGAAAATACGGAATAAAGAGATACCATCAGGTATCAACTGATGAAGTATATGGGGATTTGCCTTTAGACAAACCTGATTTATTCTTTACAGAGGAAACTCCTATACATACATCATCACCATATTCAGCGTCAAAGGCAGGTGCGGATTTGCTGGTAATGGCATATCATAGAACTTTTGGGCTTCCTGTTACAATAACAAGATGTAGCAATAACTATGGACCATATCATTTTCCGGAGAAACTGATTCCACTTATTATTTCGAGAGCTTTGGCAAATGAAACATTGCCGGTATATGGAAAAGGTGAAAATATAAGAGACTGGCTCTATGTAAAGGATCACTGTAGTGCCATTGATTTAGTAATGAGAAATGGCAGAGAGGGAGAAATATATAATGTAGGCGGTCACAACGAAAAGAGCAATTTGGAAGTTGTAAAAACAGTAATTAAGCAGCTGGGAAAACCGGAAAGCCTTATAACTTTTGTAACAGACAGACCGGGACATGACATGAGATATGCAATTGACCCTACAAAAATACATAATGAGTTGGGCTGGCTGCCGGAAACTAAATTTGAAGACGGAATAAGAATGACCATTGACTGGTATTTAAATAACAGAGAATGGTGGGAAAATATCATAAGCGGAGATTACCGCAATTATTTTGAAAAGATGTATGTTGAAAAGGACAGAGCATAGAAGATGAAGTTACTGGTAACAGGAGTAAAAGGTCAGCTGGGATTTGACCTTATGAATGAACTGAAAAAAAGAGGTCATCAGGCAGTAGGTGTAGACGTGGAAGAAATGGACATCACTGATGAGGTGGCAGTTAATAAAACAATAAAGGAAATTAATCCTGATGTGGTTATTCACTGTGCAGCATGGACGGCGGTGGACGCTGCGGAAGATGAAGAGAATGTACCAAAGGTAATGGCTGTAAATGCTACAGGTACTGAAAACATTGCCAAGGTGTGCAACGAAATTAATTGCAAAATGGTTTACATAAGTACAGACTATGTATTTAACGGTCAGGGAGAGACTCCGTGGCAGCCGGAGGATGAGAGGAATCCTCTTAATGTGTACGGAAATTCAAAATATTTAGGAGAGCTGGCAGTACAAAAGTATATAGAGAAGTATTTTATAGTAAGAATTGCATGGGTGTTTGGAATTAACGGAAAGAATTTTATTAATACGATGCTCAATTTGGGGCTTACCCATGACAGACTGACGGTAGTTTCAGACCAGATAGGGACTCCGACTTATACCTATGATTTGTCAAGGTTGTTAGTGGATATGGCAGAAAGTGAAAAGTATGGCATATATCATGCAACAAATGAAGGCGGATATATCAGCTGGTATGATTTTACAGTGGAAATAATGAAACAGGCTGCTAAATATAATGATAAGTATAGTAAGGTGGAGGTTTTACCGGTAGGAAGTGATATGTATCCCGCTAAAGCCAAAAGACCGTCTAACAGCAGAATGGATAAATCAAAGCTTAAGAATCAAGGCTTTGAACCACTGCCGGATTGGAAAGATGCACTTTCAAGATATTTACAGCAGAAAATGGAGATAGAAAATGGGACAAATTAAAGTAACGAAATGTGATATAGAAGGTTTATGTGTGATAGAGCCTACAGTTCATGGAGATGACAGAGGATATTTCATGGAAACCTACAATTTAAACGATATGAAGGAAGCCGGACTTGACATGGTTTTTGTTCAGGATAATCAGTCTATGAGCACAAAGGGTGTTTTAAGAGGATTACATTACCAGAAGGAATATCCTCAGGGTAAGTTAGTAAGAGTTATAAAGGGAACGGTTTTTGACGTGGCTGTGGATTTAAGAAGAGATTCAAAGACATATGGCAAGTGGTATGGTGTGGAACTGTCAGAAGAAAACAAGAAACAGTTCTATATTCCTGAAGGATTTGCCCATGGATTTCTGGTGCTGTCAGATGAAGCAGAGTTTTGCTACAAGGTAACGGATTTTTATCATCCGGGAGATGAAGGAGGTCTTGCATGGAATGACCCTGAAATAGGCATAAAGTGGCCTAAGGTAATAGGGGAATATAGTGGAAGCACATCACCTAAAGGGTATAAAATGGAAGATGGAACCCTACTTAATCTAAGTGACAAGGATAAACAGATGAAAGGGTTTAAGGAAACATTTAGATTTTAGTATAAAATAGTATTAAGTCACCTGAAAATTTTGACTTTAAATGAGGATAATACATGAATAAAAAGAAAAAAGTTTTACATTTAGTTGAGGCTATGGGTGGAGGAGTATTTACATATTTAGTGGAATTAGCCAATGGCATGAGCGATGAATTTGATGTATCCATTGCTTTTGGTATGCGAAAAGAAACCCCGGAAAACTATGAGGACTATTTTAATGAGGGTATTAAACTTATTAAGGTTGAGAACTTTACCAGAAGTTTAAATGTGGTAAAAGACATTAAGGCATATATTGAATTAAGAAAGATTGTAAAAAAAGAAAAGCCGGATATAATTCATCTTCATTCATCTAAGGCGGGGGCGCTGGGAAGATTGCTTGTGGGAACAGGAAAAGCAAAGATGTTTTACACCCCTCATGGTTACAGTTTCCTAATGGAAAATGAGTCAGGGATTAAACAACAGATTTATAAAACTATGGAAAAAATCCTTGGAAAAAGAAAATGCCTTACAGTGGCATGTGGAAAAAGTGAGTGGGAGCAAAGCAGGATAGTTACCAAAAATTCCACATATATTAGCAATGGAGTAAACATAGACAAACTTAATGCTAATTTGATTAATGCTAATGAGCAGAATTTAGAGGATTTTAATATAAAGAAGAATGTTTTTACGGCCTATACCGTAGGAAGGATTAATTACCAGAAGTGGCCGGAATTGTTTAACGAAATTGCACAAAAATTGCCGGAAATGCAGTTTGTATGGATAGGTGATGGGGATATGCGTGATAAGCTGACGGCTGACAACATAGTTATTACAGGCTGGCTGGAACATAAAGAGGCAATGGAATTAAGCACAAAGTTTGATACGTTTATTCTGGCTTCGAGATATGAAGGGTTGCCTATTTCACTGTTAGAGGCAATGTATATGAAAAAAGCCTGTGTGGTTAGCAATGTAGTGGGAAATCGTGATGTAATAAAGAATGATTATAATGGTTACATTTGCGATGAAACAGATCAGTTTGTAGAGGCGTTAAAAGACATAGAAAAGGGAAACAGTGACAAGCTGATAGAACAGGCATATTCAGATATATTAAATGAGTTTAACAGCAAGTGCCTGTGTAATAAATATAAAGAAGTATATAATGAAAGTAGAAGCAAATGAAGAAAATAAATGTTCTTGTGCTGATAACTGTCATGGATAGAGCCGGGGCTGAAACCATGATGATGAATTATCTTAGAAATATTAATAGGGAAAAAATTCATATGGATTTTCTCATAAACAGAGAACAAAAAGCTGATTATGAGGATGAAATAGAAAAATTAGGTGGCAGAATTTATCATATGTGCCCTTTATATCCGGGCAAATTCCATAGATATAAAAAGGAATTCAGGAATTTCTTAGAAGAACATCCGGGATATGATGTTATTCATTCAAATCTTGAAGAAAGAAGTTACTTTGCCTTTAAAATTGCAAAGAAAATGGGAATCCCCGTAAGAGTTGCCCATGCTCATTCGGCTCCGTGTGGTCGTAATATGAAAATGATTATGAGGCTGTATTTTAGAAGGAAGCTTCAGAAGTATTGTACTCACAAAGTGGCATGTGGTGAAAAAGCGGCAAAATGGCTTTTCGGAAGTGATGCAGACCTGGTAGAAATGGAAAGTTTCGTAAAGGGAGAAAAACATTCAAAAAATACTGTGGTTTTAATGAAGAATGCCGTTGACACTGATAAGTTCAGTTATTCAACAGATGTAAGGGAAAAAGTACGAAAAAAAATGAAGATAAGCAGAGATACTTTGGTTATTGGACATGTAGGCAGATTTACACATGATAAGAACCAAAGTTTTTTAATTGATATATTTAAAAATGTTAATATCCTCAATAAAAAATCCGCAATGATGTTAATAGGTGGAGGGAAACCTAAAGAGGAAATTAGCTATAAAGAAGAAATTGAGAGAAAAGTGCAGCAGTCAGGACTTAAGGGCAAAGTTAAGCTTTTAGGGGTAAGGGAAGATATAAATGAGCTAATGCAGGCAATGGATATATTGGTGATGCCTTCTAGAACAGAGGGATTTCCGGTGACATTGGTGGAAGCACAGGCGGTGGGACTTTGCTGTTTAGTTTCAGATGCCGTGGGCTATGACATAAATATGACAGAAAAAATCCAGTATAAATCATTAGAAGAGGATGCTTCTCAGTGGGCACAAAAAATATTATCCATGACAGCCGATGGTCAAAATCGGGAAGCTGAAAGCATCCTAATGAAAGAAAAAGTGATTGAGAGAGGATATGAAATAGCGGATGCAGCTAAGGATTTAGAGGCATTTTATGAGTACCTTGCCGGATAAAATATATTGTGACAAAAGCAGGATGAATGAAGTTATTGAAAATTGCAGTAAAAGATAAAAAGGGAGCAGAAATACATGGAACCAATTCACGTTTTAGTGCTTGATACGGTTATGGACCGTGGTGGGGCTGAAGCTATGATTATGAATTATATGAGAAATATAGATAGGGATATCATTAAATTTGATTTTCTTACAAACAGGGATTACAGGGCTGCATACGAGGATGAGATAGAGCAGCTAGGTGGTAAGATTTATCATATGTGCCCTATGTATCCGAAATATTTTAGGCAATATAAAAAGGAAGTTTATAACTTTTTAAAAGAACATCCGGAATATAAAATTGTACATTCAAATCTTGAGGAGAGAAGTTATTTTCCGTTAAAAGAAGCAAAAAAAGCAGGAGTTCCTGTAAGAATCTCCCATTCCCACAACCGCCCATTGGGAGTGGATTTGAAACTGATTATGAGGTATTATTTCAGGTTTATGCTTAAATACTATAATACTCATATGTTTGCCTGTGGTATTGAGGCGGGGGACTGGCTTTATGGAAAGAAAAACAGAAATAATGTTATTATAATGAAGAATGCCATTGACGCAAATCAGTACAGATATAATGAAGAAACTCAAAACCGTATGCGGGAAGAACTGGGAATTTCAGGTAAAAAGGTTATAGGTCATGTTGGACGTTTCTTTCCGCAGAAGAATCATACTTTTTTAATTGATATATTTAAAGCTGTTCATGACAGAGATAAGAATACGGTGCTTCTTTTAGTAGGTGGCGGAGAGGCAGATGATACTTTAAAAAATCAGATTCGCCATAAAGTAAAGGATTTAGGTCTGGAAGACTCAGTAAAGTTTTTGGGAGTAAGGGAAGATGTGGAAAAAGTGGTGCAGGCTTTTGATGTGTTCCTTCTGCCATCACTTTTTGAAGGATTGCCGGTGACTATGGTGGAGGCACAGGCAGCAGGCTTACCATGTGTAATTTCAGACAAAGTTCCTATACAATGTGATATTACAGGAAATGTTAAAGTTGTATCCTTAGAGGATGCTCCCGAAAAGTGGGCAGAAGTGATTGATGATGTGCTTAAAAATTTTAAGAAAAAAGATACATATGAAACAATAATTAATGCCGGATTTGACATTAAGGAAAATGCAAAGTGGTTGAAGGATTTTTATGTGGAGGCGCTTAAAGAAGCCGGAAAAAATAATTAGAAAATGAAAAAGTAGAAAATCCATGTGGGAGATGGCTCGTACATGGATTTTTTGTTTGCTGATAATTACTGAATACATAGAGGTGGCAAAAAAACTTAGACAATTAAGTGTTTAAAATGTCTATAGATAACAAAATGACACTTATTATAGAAAAGAATATATTGAAGATAAAACATAATATAAAAACAACTTGACAACACAACAAAATATATGTATTATAATAAATGTAAGATGTAAATAAAATACTACAAAGTAAGAACGGATAAATACAAATTAAATATTTGAGCAGGCGCAATGGTGGTTTGTACTTTATGATGTTTATATTGTGCTATTGTAATTTTTTTACATCCGGTGTATACTATAAAAAGAATAAGAAAAACTAATAGTATACACCTCGAAATATTAAAGGAAAGAGGTGTTATA
>NZ_QUHB01000011.1:0-71030 GCF_003479405.1 Eubacterium sp. AF16-48
TGCCTTCATCGGCTGAAGGAGATGAAATAAACCAGGAAAAGATTGATTTCATAGGGAATTCCCGGTAGGAAATATGCCTTCATCGGCTGAAAGAGATGAAATAAACCAGGAAAAGATTGATTTCATAAGAAATTCCCGGTAGGAATTATACCTTCACCGGCTGAAAGAGATGAAATAAACCGGGAAAAGATTGATTTCATAAGAAATTCCCGGTAGGAAATATGCCTTCATCGGCTATATGAAAAAAGGCAGTTGAATTGTAAAAAAATTACAATCCAACTGCCACAATCTACAAGTTCACAATCTACAAGTTCACAATCTACAAGTTCACAATCTACCAATTCACAATCTACCAATTCTTACATCCCCCGGCTTCTTGTATCATTATCTGTATTTTAATCTTCCGATTTAGTTTCTTCCTTATTACTATTCTTATTCTTGTTCTTATCCTTATCCTTCCCTTTGCGGACCTTTTCATTTTTAATAACCGGCAAATTAATATTTTTCTCGGCAAGTTTCTCGTTTACATGGTCTTCCATTAATCCGGTAATAACGGCAACACAAGGAACACCAAGCAACATACCGGGAACACCTGCAAGCCATCCACCTAAAGTAATGGCAAATATTATCCACAGCGGACGCATACCTGTGGAATCTCCCAGAATTTTTGGACCAATAACATTTCCGTCAAGCTGCTGAATAACAATAATCAGTATGCCAAATATGAGACCACTTTGAAGAGAGTAAATGCACAAAAGAAGGGCACTTGGAATTCCCCCAAGGAAAGGGCCAAAGTATGGAATCATATTGGTAATGCACACAATGATACTTACTAAAAGGGCACACTCGGCAAAACCGGAAACATTAAAAAGGCTGATTATTATCATGCTAATAAAAGTTAAAATCCCGATAATAAGGGAATCAATCATTTTGCCATCAAAAAAGTCCATGAAAATTCTTAGAGACCTTTTAATAATATTCCATATCTTGTTGGCACGCTCATATTTAAAAGTAGCAAAAACAATACGTTTAATTCCACGTATCTGCATTTTCTTATCAATAAGAAGATAGCAGGAAACGATAATTGCAACAATAAGATTAAATACAAATTTAATAACAGTAACACCGGTTACAACAATGGTAGTGGTGATATTTTTTATAAAATCACTAAGAAAACTTTGCAGAGTTGAATCGGCACTGGTTATGGTATCCTGTATATATTTAAGATCCAAATCCGGGTACTTTTCCGATAGTCTGTTTAAAAAGTCCATAATGGAATTAGCCCATGAAGGCATTTTCTCCAAAAGCTGGTTCAAACTGTCAATTAATTCAGGAATAAGAACAGTAAGTCCCAAAGCTGTTGCGCTTAAAACAATGCCATAAGATACAAAAATTGCCAACATTCTGTTTAAAGCATCATTTTTTATATGGAAAAACTTTTTGAATACCTTTTTTCGCATCCAGGAAACTAACGGATTAATAAGGAAAGCAATAAGTATTCCTATTAAAAAAGGTGACATGGCAGATAAGAATGCGTTGAGAGTGGCTGAAGTTGACTCCCAAAAGAAAACGGCGCGCACTAAAACCGCCATAATAAATACAGATACGATGCAGTAAATTGCAATGGTAAAATATCTGCTGTTGACTTCAAATTTATTTTTTTTATTGTCCATAAAACTTTTTCTCCTAAAAGCATAAATTCATAATTGTAAGTATCTATTTGAACATTATAAATAGTATAAAAATAAAAAACAATAATTATAGGAAGAAATATTTGTAAAGAAATAAAAAAACTTAAAAAATCCGTAAAAGTAAGACGATTAATTTTTAAGGAGACACACGTGTGTACCTATGAAGGAATATAATTAGGGCATAAAATCAAAGGAGGAAAGAAATAATGAAAAAATGTCCAAAATGCGGAAAGGAAGTAATGGATAACATTAACGTGTGTACAGCTTGCGGAGCAAAAATAACAGAAAGCAAAGTCAAGGTGGAAAAGAAGGAGACAACTCCGGCTTACGGCGTTATCACGGGGGTTTTAGCCATAGCAGGCATTTACCTGATAGCAAATGTATGGTCACTTTTAGGAGCGTTGGTGTATTTTGTGGGCTTTGGGATGGCATTATCAGAAATTAAAAAAGACAAGGATTTTTCAGATAAGAATTTCGGAGATTTTGCAAAAAAAAGTTTTAAAAAACAGAACATTCTGAAAAAAGGAATCCCTGCAATAGTGGTTGTAATAATGCCATTGGTAGTAGCTTATGGAATTTACGGATGGATTATATTGGATTCCGTAAGAACAGCACAGCATATAACAGATTTGATAATGTAGGGAAGGTGAAAAAATGGGATTGTTTGGAAATGACAAAATAGATGGAATGTTTGAAAAAGCCAAGGAAACATTAAAAGACACTACCGACAAAACAAAGAAAGCCTTTGCGGAATCCTCGGAGCAGATGAAACAGCATAATGCAGAGAGTAAAAACATGAAGGCACCTGTGGAGGGAGCAATAATCCGCTATGGTGTTACATATAATGGAGGTTTGGCAAAATATCCTAAGGCTCAGTCAGGGGAGATAGGGTTAAATGTTTTGGAGGACTGTTTTTATTTGAAACCTACAATGACAACGGTGGAGTGGTTTGAGGAAATGGCAATTCCATACGAAAAAATAAAAAAACTTGAAATAGTAGAAAGAAAAATAAGCAATGCAGAATGGCTTTTAAGTAGTTCACGTTCTGATATGAAAGCCATGGAGCAAAAAAATAACATTGAAATATCCTACATAGACAGCGATAACAAGAATCAGTTAATACGTTTGGAAATGCTAACGGGAGTAAGTATATACGGACAGGCTGGAAAATGCGTGGAATTTATGGACGTGCTAAGGCAAAACGACATTCCGGACAAATTCATAAAGGAAACAACCCAAAATACCACGGAAGCACAGGTGGATGTACTAGGGCAGATAGAAAAATTATCTGAATTAAAAGAAAAGGGGATATTAAGTGATGAAGAATTTAATAGCAAGAAGAAGGAATTGTTGAAAAAGCTGTAATAACCGTTAAAAAATTGGAAATAATAACTGCTAAATGAGAAAATAACAGTGATTTTTTGTGGCAAATCACAAAAAAGAAAATAAAATGAAGAAAATGTAAAAAATTACTTGAAATTATTAAAAAACTGTTATATAATAGCATTCGTTCCGTTAAAGAACAAAGACATAGGTTTTGCGCCTCTAGCTCATTTGGTAGAGCACCTGACTCTTAATCAGGGTGTGCAGGGTTCGAGCCCCTGGAGGCGCACTTGCGGGTACCGTTTCGGACATTAAATTGCCTGGGGTGGTACTTTTTTTGTGCGTTAGCAATGAGTCACATAAAAAAACATCATATATAACGGCCTGTATGCTTGCATACAAGACGTTATATATGATGTTTTTGATGCGGCGAATGCCGCATCAGCGAGATGAAGCGAAGCGAAATCGAGCTGAATGTGACTCATAAAAGTAGTGGGTAGGAAGCGGCGAATGCCGCATCAGCAAGATGAAGCGAAGCGAAATCGAGCTGAGTGTGACTCATAAAAGTAATAAGAAAGAGTTTCAAACAATGAAGAAAAAGATAGTGATTGCTTTAGTTACAATAATACTTTTAATTTTGGCGTCAAATATAGTCATACATACTCATTTAAATAAAAGTTTATTTCAGTTTTTCTTTTCAAATAATGAAAATCAGGAAAGTATTGTTAAAAAAATATTAACACAGGGAAATCAGAAAATAGAAATTGATAATTATATTATTTCTCTAGAAGAAAGCTTATGCGAAAAGAATACACAATTGGGGTATTTAGTATTCTCAATTTGCGATAAAAATGGTAACAAAGTTGAATCTAATATAAATGACTATAATAAGACCATAAAATCATTTGGAAAAGACGGACGATTTATATTTGAATATGAAGCATCGGGGACTTTTAATAAGTATGCAGAATATGCAAATAATAAATTATTTGTTTATGCATCATTTGACATTAGCACAAATGATTCAGAAAATATAGATTTAAATAATTGTATTAAAATAATTGATACAAAAGAAAAGGTTAATAACGAATATAGACAATATACTTTCGATTTAAAATTTAGTGATAATTGTAGAAAATATAAATATAATGATAATATTTTATATGTTTCACCTTTAGGATTAAGACTTCTAACAAACAATGAAATGACTGATTTGAATGTTGTTATAAAGGGCGAAAATGATAACATTATCAAAAGTCTTAGCAATAATGATAATATGTTTAGTAAATCCGGTTGTAAATTTAACGGTACAACCAAAGTTCAATACACTAATCAATTTGATGATTTAATCGATTTAGGTATGATAAGAAATGTTTACATTAATGAAGAAGAGCTTGTAGAAATTAAATAAGTTTACTACAAAACTATGAGGCAAATAGCTTAATGGATTATAATAATCAAAAGATTTTAATCGATGATTATACCATTTTGCTAAGACAAACGTTATGGGATAAAAAAACAGGAATTGGCTATTTGGTTTTTGAAATTACAAAGAAAGATTCAAAACCGGAGATTAAATTAAACAAGTTTGGACAATGCATAGGATTGGGATTTGGTGAAAATGACAGGTTTAGCATCGAGAATACGTCATCTGGAAATAGAAAATATGAGTATATAGGGAATAGTCTTTATGCATACATATCGTATACTGTTGATATTAGTAAGCAGGATGATTGCAAAATATATATATTCGATAGAAAAAATGGAGATTATGAAGATTGTGCAAAAAAATATTCTTTTGAATTAAAAGAAACAACAAATGTAAAGGAATATAATTATAGTAATAATAAAATCATTATTTCACCTTTAGGAATGGCAATAGAGAACAATGAGAAACATGGTAGTTCAAATAGTTTAAGTGAACCAAAAATAAAGATTGTTTTTTATCTGAAAGATGGCAGAAAAAAAGAAGTTTTTAACACCACAACAGGATTAGAAACCGAAGGTTTAGGGGAAATTCATAGATATACTAAGGATAAAGGTTATTATAATATGTATCAGGTCGTATTCAAAAAAATATTCGACATTGAAAAGATAGATAAAATTGAATTTAACGGAGTAGTTATAAGTTAAAATTGTTAAGAACCCTCTAGCGTAGGGTAGTTGTCACCCACCTCCCAAACTGATATGATAAGTATCAGAAGGACAGGTGATTGCTATGAGTTATAACAAATATCCAAAGGAAATGAAGGAAGCCATAATAGCAAGAATGCTTGAAGGTGATGAAACCGTAACAGACATCCAGCGAGATACAGGAGTAGGGATCAATACTTTGTACAGATGGAGAGATCAGGCTAAGCATCAAAAGGGCTTATCAGCAACAACAAAATATAAGAATGCAGATAAATGGAGCAGTCAGGATAAGTTCATGGTTGTTCTTGAAACTGCAAATTTAACAGAGATAGAGTTTTCGGAGCATTGCCGTGAAAAAGGTGTTGATCCGGAGCAGGTTAAAGAATGGAAAGAGGCTTGTATAAACGCAAATGATAACGCAAGGGAAAAAGGCACACAGGCAGGCAAAGAACTCCGCGCAGAACGTAAAGAAAAGGAAAAGTTAGAAAAAGAGCTTGCCAGAAAAGAAAAGGCATTGGCTGGAGCAGCTGCATTATTAGTGCTACGAAAAAAAGCAGATGCGATTTGGGGAACGGACGAAGAGGACGAATGATCAACGCTTCAGATCGCAGACAAGCAGTAGAGTTGATCAAAGAAACAGTAGATTCAGGAGCAGCATTGTGTAAAGCATGCGCAGAGCTTGGAATCAGTAAACGAACATATAACCGCTGGAAGAATACAGACAGTGATTATATAGACAAACGCACGATATGTGCAAGACCAGAGCCGGCGAATAAACTGACTATGGAAGAAAAAGAGAAGATATTAGATGTATGTAATTCTGAAGAGTTTGCATCAAAAACACCAAGTGAGATTGTTCCAATACTTGCAGACAGAGGAAGCTATATAGCAAGCGAAAGTACATTTTACAAAGTGTTAAAGGAAGCAAAACAGTTGACTCATAGAGGACGGGAGCAACGGAAACATAAGAGACCAATATCAATCCACAAGGCAACGGGAGCCAATCAGGTTTGGATGTGGGATATCACATACTTAAATGGACCAATCAAAGGAAAGCATTATTATCTGTATATGTTTTCGGATTTATACAGCAGAAAGATTGTTGGTTGGGAAGTTTGGGAAAGTGAAGACGCAAAGCATGCAAGTGAATTGGTGAAACGAATTTATCGGGATGAAAAGATATATATCAGAAATATGCAGAAAGAGTCATTGGTGCTACATTCTGATAATGGAAGTCCGATGAAGGGAGCAACAATGTTGGAAACATTGTATGCACTGGGAATTACACCATCGAAAAGCAGACCTCGGGTAAGTAATGATAATCCATATGCAGAGAGTTTGTTTAAGAAATTAAAATATGTGCCGAATTTTCAGCCTCAAGGTTTTGCCACACTGACGGAAGCGAGATTGTGGGTAAAGCGATTTGTGGAATGGTACGATAATGAACATCGTCACAGTGGGATAAACTATGTGACACCATCACAGAGACATATGGGATTGGATCAGGAAATTTTAAGGAAGCGAAAAGAGGTTTACGAAAAAGCGAAAGAAAGACATCTAGAAAGATGGGCAAGAGAAACCAGAGACTGGAGTTTTTCAGAAGAAGAATGGCTAAATCCAAGACAGGAAGCAGAAACGAAAAAAGAGACAAAAGTCTCGTGAAATTAAAAGAAAGGAAAATCGGGTAGGGTGACAACCACCCGAAAAAATTCTGGGGAGGCTGTAAAGGAAGTTGGAATTACGTATATGTAGAATTATCAAAGTAGGAGCATATATGAAAAGAGTAGGTTTATTAATAGGTTCTATTGCCATACTTATTGTATTGGGAATGATATTTTGTTCAAAAATGACCGATACAAAGGTATTACATATTTCTCGTGAAGATGTAACTCGTATTTATATTGTTGATGGAAATACAGGAAATATTACAGACGTTGAAGAGAATTATTTTGGTGAAATGTATGAAGCAATAGATAGTTTGAAATTAAGTAATAAAATGAAAGTTGACAGTACGGGCTGGAATAAAAAAATAGTTATATGTGGTGATAATAATGCAGAGGAGTTAGTCATTAACACACCTACAAAAATAATCTTGTCTGGATATTTTTATGATATAGATTCAGAGCAAGGAGAAAAAATAATGAACATCGTTAATAAATTTTCAAAATAAAATATTTTAAATGGTGAGTAGAGTAAAATGTTACATCTTCAAAATATAAATAAAGTATATGGCATTGCCTGTAATTCCTAGTAAACATGAACAAATCTTATTGTGTACTCTTTCTCAGAGGTAGATCCTATGTGGATAGCAGTCCCTTTGGACGGAAGTCTTGCAGACGGCAGGTGTACAAAATTGAAATTTGTACACCTGTTTTACTTACGAGATACGTTTTCGGTAACATAGAATAAAATAAAACTCAAGTATTGTATTATTGAATTAATTATTTATAATATGCATTATTGTACCAATACATAAATAAGCAACTGCAAATTGTTGGAATAGTTTTGCTCAAATGGAGGAAAGAGAAAATGAAGAAAATATTTCAAGTATCTTATCTAAGCATTTTAACTTGTCTTATGATGTTTATCTTATCTTCTTGTGGTTTTGATAAAAATAACGCAACCATATCAGATATTTCCTATGATAATAATAAAGATGAATACGAAGTATATGTTAAAGAAAACGGTAAGTATGTGCCATTTCTTGTATTGCAGAGCGATTATCAAGATGGTAAAACTTTGTTGCTACGAAAGGAATGTTTGCCGGAAGTACGTAGATTTAATGATTACAGTTCGTATTATGAGGACAGTGAAATTGATCAGTTCTTAGGCAATGAATACATAACGTATTTAGATGAAATGAGTGATAAGGTAGAATCAGTTGACATTATAATAGCTGCTAAGGAAGCACTAGTTAAATGTGAAAATATTTGTAATCAAATTAACAGAAAAGTATTTTTACTTTCACTTGAAGAACTATGTTTAAGTGGAGAGTATGATGTCATAGAGGGTGAAGAAATAAAATATTTTGAGAACTATCATAATAGATTATGTTTGTTAGATGGAAAACCAATCACGTGGATGCTAAGAACACCGGATAATTATGCAGTATCTTTAAATTACGTTTATACGGGAGAAAATAGGTTAACAGCACAAAATGCATTTGACAGTGCAGGAGTAAGACCGGCGTTCTGCATAGATTCATCAACAAAAATAGTGTATGAAAAATATAGTGGAGGAAAGAGATTTGTTGTTAAGTAAAAAGAAAAAGTTTCTGTCAATTATGGGGTGTATTATTTCGCTAATGCTTATAGTGGGAATGTGTGTTTTCACATTTTCTTATAATGATAAAATATCAGAATTAATGATATCAGGAAATGAAGGGGGTACTATGGAGAAAGAGGTTGAAGTACATACCAGGAATGTACCATCAGTGTTGAAAACGGCAGCAACTACTATTAAAGAAATGGATCAATGTAAATGTTATCCATCAGAAATTATAATTTTATGCGACGGAAATAAAGTTTTGGATAATAGTTCGTTAGTGTCAATAAATGCATATTGTGAAAATAGTAAGCATTGGATATCAGTATCAGGGGAAAATGAAAATTCTGTTACTTTGTGTGGGTATTCTAAAAAATCAGATAAAAAGATAGTTCTGAATTTTAATGATAAACCTACCATAAATGATGGGGTTCAGGTGGTTTCTAAACTTACATTAATGGAATGGTCAGAGGTACTGAACGGCCTGGATTTCAAAGTGGTTTATCCTGAGGGCAAAAGCAGTGATGGTTATACAATTACTAAGGGAGATACATTTTGGGACGATGCAGAAAACAAAGAGGTATACGCTATGGCAGAAGATGCATTTGCATATGATATAAAGACAAAGAAAACTGTTGGAATTACTAAAAGAGAGGTGGAAAAATTAGAAATCAGGGAATGCATAAGTATCATAAACGATGAAAACAAAGCCGTGTCGGTAGTTGTAAAATATTAAACAGATTTATAAGTAAATCGTTATAAGTAAATCCAATCAACCCCTACTTGCACTAACACCTGGTATCTGCTAAAATTTGTATTAGCAAAAACAACTTACATATAAAATTTTAGAAATACTTAACGGAGGGAAGAAATGAAAGAAGTATATTCAACAAATAATGAAGTGGAATTACAGATGCTCGTAGGCTTGTTAGAGAGTTGCAACATTCAGACAAATGTTCGTGCAGGAGGAGCCGGGGATTACTTCAGGGTAAAAGGCTCAGATGTAATGATATACAAGAGCGTTCTGGTTCGTGATGAGGACTGGGAAAAAGCAGTAAAAATAGCAAAAGATAATGGATTTGAAAAAAAGAAACAAACGGTAAAAAGAGGAAAAGGAGAAGTCTGGTTAGGTCGGATTTTGCTGGTTATATTCGTTGCAATTTTTCTGGTAAATGTTTACATGGCCGTGGCAGATTATTTATAAAATTATAAAAAACGTATATGATTATTTGAGGCACAGGTCAGCTTGTGCCTTTTATTTTTGCATTAAAAAGAAGTTCTTCTAAATCATAATCCACCTTGTATAAAAACGTTACATTTGTTAGAATTGGTATAAGTAAAAGAATTTAATAATAAGGAGATTTATGGAAAAACAGAAGACATACGGGTTTTTAAATAATTTTATATATGCCCTGAATATTGAGAGAAAAAGCAATTTAAGATTGCTGGCAATCACATTAATTAAGCCTATAGGAGACATAGTGGGAACTTTGTTAAATTCATATGCTCCTAAATATGTGTTGTCATTTATTGAGAATGATTTGCCCCTTAAAACAATAATTATTTATACAATAGTTATTTGCCTGATAATGTTGATTTTTGATATTATCAGCACTTCCTGTTACAACAGCTTTGAGTTTGAATACCGGAAGACAGAGGGCTATGTTGAAAAGAAGAGAATGGACAAGCTATTTCACACTGATTTTAAAAATATGGAATCCCCGGATTTTCTTGATTATGTCCAAAGAGCGAAAACAGCAGTTACCAGAGGAAGTGGATTTCATGGAGTGTTATATGAAAGCAGAAATTTTATAGCTCAGGGGACATTGATGATTTTGTCAGCCGTGTTAATCGGTATTCAAAATTTACTGATGATGGTATGTTTTATTATAATATCATTTGGAACGGCAAAAATATTAACCTATTTCACGAAGCTTGATAAGGAAAAATTTTCTGATGCCATGGCGCCTACATGGCGTAAAATGACTTACTTAGAGTCAACCACTAAGAATTTTGATTTTGCGAAGGATATCAGACTTTTTAACATGTCAAATATTTTCCAAAGAAAATTAGATGACGTAAATAACGTTTACAATGTTAAAAACAAGGAACATCATAACAGATGGATTGTGTGTAATGTTGATATGGAACTGATATTACTTATTCAGAAGGTTCTTATGTATACATGGCTTGTTTATAATGTTGTTACAGGTGCGTACCAAATATCGGATTTTGTCCTTTATGTGGGATTGGTAACAACTTTTCATAATTCAGTGGGATATGTTAACTGGATTTATTCAAGTATAAGAGGCAATTGTCTTATGATTAATGATTACAGAAATTTTGTAGACTGGAAAGAGGATAAAGAAACATCGGATGAAAAGGACGGTCATATTACAGATATAAATCTTAATAAGTTTGAATTTAGATTTGAAAATGTAAGTTTTAAATATCCGGGACACGATAATTATGTGTTAAAGAATGTTAATCTAACCATTAAGGATGGAGCAAAACTGGCGGTAGTTGGTGTCAACGGTGCCGGGAAAACTACTTTCATAAAACTTATGATGAAGTTATATGAACCAAGTGAAGGCAGAATCCTTTTAAATGGCATTGATATAAAAGAATATAACAGAGAGGAATATTTTAAACTGTTTTCACCTGTATTTCAAAATGTGGAAAGCTTTGCAATGCCGATTTATCAGAATATTTCCTTTGCCGAGGAAGACAAAACAGATATGAATAAGATACATAAGGTATTAGAGCAAAGTGGATTAAGTGAAAAAATCAACTCTTATGAAAAAGGTGTACATACCAATTTATTAAAAATATTTGATAAAGAGGGAATTGATTTATCAGGTGGTGAAAAACAGCGACTTGCTATGGCAAGGGCTTTGTACAAAGATGGAAAAGTTGTTATTTTGGACGAACCTACAGCAGCACTTGATGCGTTAGCAGAAGACAGAATGTATCGTGAATTTGAAAACATGATAAAGGGTAAGACGGCAGTTTTCATATCTCATAGATTAGGAAGTACAAGATTTTGTGACAAGATTGCAATGTTTGAAGACGGAGTGATTGTGGAAGAGGGAACTCATGAGGAATTAATGGCAAAGAATGGAAAATATGCATATATGTTTGGCATTCAGTCCCAGTATTATGAGGAAAAACAAAAAAATAGCGATAATGCGGAAAGTACCAAAACAAATAATAATGGGGATGCAAAAGCATTGAAAGTTGAAATGGAAGGAGGACAGTAGTATGAAAAATAGTAAAGAAAGTATCCGATGCTTTAAGTTTTTTGGAAAATTCGCATGGGAAAATGATAAAATGTATTATATGTTTCTTATAGTAAACATTATTATTAATTCCGTGTCTCCTTTTATTACAATTTTAGGAACCCAGTACCTTATTGATGAAATTGCAGATGCATCTAAAAGAAACATGGGGTGGATTGTGTTCTGGGTAGCCTTTATTTGTGGCGGAAACTTTATTTGTGCAAATGTGAAGAAGTGGACAGGAGAAAACATCTCTAAGATTTGCGAAAAGTTTGACAGAATACTTAAAACCAATTTGTGTATGAGTTGCGTTAACATGAAGTTTCAAAATACAGAGGACACAGATGTTTTAGATATTATTAAAAATGCGGAGAGAGCATTAAACGAAACAGGGCAGGTTAACGGTCTTATTACAGCACTGGCAAACATAATTACTAATTTCTTTGTAGCATTGGGAGTTGTAGTTCTTGTTTGTACAAGGATTCCGTGGCTGATGATTCCGGTAATTATTTCCTTTGCAGTAAACTCCTATACTACATCGAAAGTAAACAAGGGCAGACGTAAATTCTTCAAAGAAATGAGCACGGTGGAAAGAGGCAGTACATATTTTAATACTGAATTGCAGGAAAGCAGATATGCCAAGGACATTCGTCTTTATGATGCATCAGAAATATTTGAAAATAAGTATGATGGGTATGTGGATAGAATATACAGGATAAGTAGAAAATATCACATGAAATTTTTAAAATATTGGGATGTAAACATTATATTTTGTGCTATAAGTGATATGGCAATTTATATATTGCTGGTGGTAAATGTTTTTAAAAAATATATTTCTATCGGTGAGTTTTCAAGTTTGTTTGAGGCAACGGGTGAGTTTGGATATGCAATTAGAAAAATAATTAATTCATATTTGGAGATGAATTACACATCTTCAGTTCTAAAGTTCTATATTGATTTTGTTGAAAGTGTAGCTGTTGAAGACAATGAATTTGATAAAACAACAGTAGAAAACGGATTGTCAGACAATATAACATTGGAAGAAACAGAAGATATTTTGGCAAAAATTAATAAGTGTGAAATTGAATTTAAGAATGTAAGCTTTAAATATCCAAACACGGAAAAGTACATTCTTAAAAATGTATCTGCAAAAATCAAGGCAGGGGAACATATTGCCATTGTAGGACAAAACGGTGCCGGAAAGACAACCTTCATAAAATTACTATGTCATCTATACGATAATTACGAAGGAAAAATATTAATAAACGGCAGGGAAGCCGGAGAGTACAGTTTCATAGAATATGTAAGGCTGTTATCTGTGGTATTTCAGGATTTCAGACTTTTTGCTTTTACGATTAAGGAAAACGTAACAGTTTTTGAGGATAAAAATGTCGATTTAGAAGAAATATACAAAATTGCCGGAATTGAAGAATGGATTGGCAGCCTTGAAGATAAAGATGAAACCCATATTTACAAGATGTTTGTGGAAAATGGTGTTGAACCATCAGGAGGGCAGGGTCAGAAACTTGCCATCGCAAGGGCATTATATAAGAATGCACCAATAGTCGTACTGGACGAACCTACGGCAGCTCTTGATCCTATTTCTGAATATGAGGTTTACAAAAACTTTGACAGACTAGTTCATGGGAAAACGGCAATATACATTTCTCACAGGCTATCATCTTGCAGATTCTGCGACAGAATAATAGTTCTTGAGAATGGCTTGGTAGTTGAAGAGGGAACTCATGAGGAATTAATGAAAAACACCAGAGGCCTGTATTTCAATATGTATAATACTCAGGCAAAACATTATAATTAAAATGAAAGGGCTGATACTTTGATGATTAATCATTAGAGTATGGCTCTTTTATGTATTTTACAATGGGGAAGAAGAAAGACCGGAAAGGGAAGTACTTAAATTATCTGATGCATTTCAGGTTCCTGTAAAAGAGGGAAAGTTTGAGTGGACTGCTGTAGTATTAAATATTAATCACGGGCATAATCAAAAATTACTTGAACAGTGTTCAATTTTAGGCGAATATGGTATACTGATTGGGAAAATAAGAGAGTTTCGGCAGGACGCTCAGGAGCTAAAAGAGGCAATTGTAGAAGCAATTGAGTATTGTATAAGTAATGACATTTTAAAGGAGTTCCTGCTGGAGCATAAATCGGAGGTGACGGATATGCTCAAAATGGAATATGATGAGGCAAAAACCATGGCACACATACGGGAGGACTCCTACGAAGAAGGCGAACAGGCAGGGGTGGAAAAAGGAACAGAAATAAAACTTATTGAGATGGTTTGCAGGAAGCTAAGTAAAAACAAATCGGTTGAACAGATAGCAGATGAACTGGAAGAAAATATTGATAATATAAGAAGTATATGTGAGGTAGCACAAAAATTCGCACCGGAATATGATAAAGAATAGATTTATGAAAGTATAAAAAAGTAAGGTATCTAAAGTTGCAGTTTCATTGGTAGAGGAGAAAAAAGTGAAAAATAAAATGGTGATAAATATCATAAATGAAGGAGACTCAACATATAGTGTGGAGTATGTGGAAAATTAAAAAATGATTTTTTACGCAAAAAGGCTGACTCGGAAATTTTCCGAATCAGTCTTTTTGTTCCACTTCTATAATACATCTTTCGCAACCGTTGACTATAATAGTGCCCTGATACTCATCATAGCGTTTAAATTTGCTGGTATATGATTTATGTACATGACCGTGTAAAAAGTATTTAGGGTGATACCTATCCATTATTTCCCGAAATACTTCAAATCCCTTATGAGGAAGGTCTTCACCATCATTAATTTTAAGAGCAGGGGAATGAGTGACTAAAATATCAATTCCCTTATGCCGGAAAATCCTGGGTATAAGCTTTTTAAAACGTCTTCGCATTTGTTTTTCCGTATATTGATACGGACCTGTGTGATATTTCATGGAACCTCCAAGTCCCATAATTCTCAATCCATCGTGTACATATATGCGGTCATCAATACAAATACATCCATCAGGAGGGGTATCCTTGTAGCATCCATCGTGATTCCCGTGTACATACAAAACAGGAACATGAGAAAGGGTTACAAGAAAAGATAAATATTGAGGTGCCAAATCACCACAGGATATAATCAAATCAATGCCCTTAAGTTTGTCCTCAGAGTAGAAATCCCAATAATAAGGGGATTCTACATCTGCAATTACTAATATTTTCATTTTAAAGTCCTTTATCTTATT
This sequence comes from Eubacterium sp. AF16-48, assembly GCF_003479405.1. Classification (GTDB taxonomy): domain Bacteria; phylum Bacillota; class Clostridia; order Lachnospirales; family Lachnospiraceae; genus Eubacterium_G; species Eubacterium_G segne. The sequence goes on from NZ_QUHB01000011.1 coordinate 14,927, forward strand.
AATCCGTTATTTGTCATGTAATCCCTGTTGTAGGGTAACAGGCTTGGCATGCTCCGTTAATTCCTCAATAACCGGAATTTTTCCAATAATATTATCAGAAAGCCAATCCATTGTAATAATATCATTTACAGACAATGTCTGATTTTCGCTGTTTCTAATAGTTCTGTCCTGAGAATAAATAACACCGGAAAATGGGTTAAATTCACCGGAACAGATAGTTTTCTTTAAAAGTCCCAGAAGACGTTTTATGCCTTCAGGAAGCCATGGAGAGCTAATAATGTCTATGGCTTTTTGGGACATTCCCCACCAGTAATTAATGGCTGTGGCATCTTTGCCTTCACCGGATTTCCATGTGCCGTCTAATATGGAACGCACTAACTGGGTGTAAAAAGGTCCCCAGTGGTACACGGGAATGGCAAGATTCCAGACACTGTCACTGTACATTTTATATAAACCATAATAGCGGCTACCGGCTTCGGGAACAGACAAATCATGGTCTGAAACGCAATCCGGTTGTAAATCCGAAAGCTGTCTGTCAAAATCAAAATCCTTAAGACAGCGCCACAAAAGGTGTATCTGGGCACGGGGATTGGTCATTTTAGCACCAAGGGCAAAAGCATTTATATTGGCAATGGTTCCATAAATAGGGTAATCAGCAATATAAGCGATTTTGTCATGCTCAGACATGGCACCGGCAATGGCACCCATAATAAATTTCGCCTCATACATACGTGCATAGTAAGTACGCATATGACTGTGAGCAGCATGAAGAGAACAGTTTACTATATGAATTTTAGGGTGGGCAATGGCATATTTAAGACTTGCCTGGGAAAAAGCAGGTGAAGTTGTAAATATAACATCGCAGTTTTCTGCAATTGCCTTGGCTAAAGTGGATTCTATGGTGTTTACGGTAACATTGTCATAATATACCGTAGTTATTTCGTCCTTTAAACTCTCTTCTAAATGAGCCCTGCCTAATTCATGAGAGTAAGTCCACGAAGATGAGGCAGAGGTTTTTTCATATATAAAGCCAACCTTCAGGGAATTTTGTGAAGGTGTCAGTAATTTAGTTAAAACTGAAGGCTTTTTCATGGAAGCAGTCATTCTCAAATCAACCTGTTTTTTGGACATTAATTCAAATTCCGTGTAATTAAGGGAAATCAGCTTCTTAATTTCACTATCACTTTTAGCTAAAAGCTCTTTATATCCATATAAAGTAATAAATGATAAAAATGAATCTCCCGGAGTTATATGCTTTAATTCATCTCCGCCATGGGAAATATATTCGCTTTTAAATAATAGATATAATGAACGAAAGTCTGCCATTTCATCGTCAGACCAATGTTCATCAGGACCTTTACCTACGGCTGCCTGAAGCTTTTCAAAGCTTCCAAGCCTTGAAAAATATATATAATTTATATGACTAAGTTCATAAAAATCCATATATTCATAGTAGATTTTTATGTTTTTATCGTCAGTTTTTCTTGGAACAATACGGGTAACTTCACCCATTATAGAGGTAGCCTTAAAGTACTTTAAAACACTGACACGTTTATTACCTTCTAAAACATAAAATCTGTTCATGTATTCATAGGCAATAATAGGCGAATTAATTCCTTCATTAACCTGACTTATGCTAAGATTTATCCATTTGGAGGCAAATTCTGAGTCCACATCAAGAATAGGCATAAAATTGCTAGAAAAAGAATTACTTCTTCCGCTGGTTTTAGTGCCGACAATCTGGTCTAAGGGAATTTGTACCAATCCAATAGAAACCTCTCTATAATTTCGTGTTTCGTGTAAAATATCATCAAGGGCTTCTAAAGTAGGAATTTCACCTGCAATAAGTTTTGACTGATAATCCTTTTGCCCCATTTTTGAGGCACGAATGTAATCATTATATGACATAAAATTTAACAGGATAACCGGTTAAGATTATCACAATCCTTCCTAAAAATTAGTTCTTACGATAGTATACACTTACTCCCTCATTTTGGTAATAAGCCGTAATGGTTATAGACTTGGTTTTCCACCAACTCTCTTTATTTCCATTAGAATATTCTCTTGAATATGTAGCGTCACCATATTTTTTCGTAATATTTGATAAAATGGTTTCATAGGAAGTTTCTCCTAAAGAACCGTATTGTATACGGATTTCCAATAATTTATCATTAAAAAAAACATACTGTAAAAGGGCATTGGGGTCTGACGGTGCCACAGACATTCCAAAGAATGAAGCGGTGTTGGCAATATCAAATTTGTAAGTAAGATATCCGTAACCGTCTGTGGATTCCTTATAATCTCCATCTACAGTATCATACTGTTTATCTTCGTATTTTTTTATTTCTTTGTAGGAATCAGAAAATTTAATCTTTCTTTCGCTGGTGATTTTAGCGTTACATGTTCCATCCTGGGCACCGGATTCCGCAACAACGGAAATGGTTTTTGCCGTCTGACTTTCAGCTGTCTGGTTGGAAGGTGCAGATTTATTGAAATCTCCAAATTTCAGTGCGAATATTACTACCACAAAGACAACAATAATGCACAAAGATGCAATAATTATGTAAGGTGCACTGTTTTTAGTGTTTTTTTGTTCCTGATTTGTGTTTTTATTAACAGATGTACGGCTACTCATTAAGTATATTCCTCCAAAATCCATATTTATTAACAAATGATACCATAAAAAACTATATAATTAAAGGCAGGTTAAACAAAAATAATGTTGAATATTAATTTTATTTTGTTATAATAGCAATGTAGTACCTAATACTTATTTCCCAGGCAGATTTTTATCTGTCGGGAGAGTCTCTCCTAAGACTCATAAGTATACTAACATATTTTTCAGTCCGGAACGGTTAATGGCAAGGGGGCCTTAACCGTTCTTTGATGTTATGGGGAAATAATTACAAAACATTTAGTATAGAGAAAAGAGGAACATACATGAAAAAAGGATGGCTTATAGTAAACGGTTATCTTAAGAGCAAAAAGTTTGATGAAATATATGCATGGCTTTTAAAGGCGGCAGAGGAAGCAGGATGTGAACTGAGAATATTGGAAAATGACAGGTTAGATTCCATACTTCCGGCAGATTCTTCAAAGGTAAACTGGCGGGAAAAACCTGATTTCGTTATTTTCTGGGATAAGGATGTGAAACTGGCAAGGCTTCTTGAGGCAGAAGGCTTTAGGGTTTTTAACAGTGCAGATGCCATAGAAATCTGTGATGATAAATCACTTACCTTTATAAAACTAAAAAACACAGATATAAAAATGCCGAAAACCTACTGTGCACCAATGACCTTTGAAAAAGAATATTCTGATTACACCTTTGTACTTCAGGTAGAGGGAAGTCTGGGATATCCTATGATTATCAAGGAAAATAAAGGCTCTTTCGGGGAGCAGGTGTATAAGGTGGAAGATTACTATGAGGCTGTGGAGCAAATAAAGAAAATCGGTGGCTGTGATTTTATTATGCAGGAGTATATAGAAAGCTCTAAAGGTCAGGACGTAAGAATACATGTAGTGGGAAATGAGATTGTTACGGCAATGAAACGTGTTAATAAGAATGATTTTCGGGTTAATATAACTAACGGGGGTTCAATGGAAAAGTATCAGCCAACTAAAGAACAATGCGAAATGGCACTTAAAGTATGCGAAAAATTAGGATTGGATTTCGCGGGAGTTGACATAATGTTCGGAAAAAATGGAGAACCGGTTTTGTGCGAAGTAAATTCCAATGCCCATTTTAAAAACATTTATGACTGCACAGGTGTAAATGTGGCAGAAAAAATTATTGATTATATTTTAAAGAAAATTAATTAATGGAGTTGCAATGAAAGGGTATATTATTTACAATACAGAGGACTTGGCTAAGAATCAAAGATTTATTAAATTTATCACAGAAACATTAAATGAATATAATATAGATGTGGAACTGGTTATTACTGAAAGGATGAAATTAGCGGAAACTGAAAATCCTGATTTTGTTATAAACCGTAGCAGGAATGCTGATGTTTCAAGATATTTTGAGGGAAAAAACATAAGAGTCTTTAATAGTGGAAAAATAACGGAAATCGCCAATGATAAAAGAAAAAGTTATGAATATTTAGAAGGAATTGTTCCCTTTATGCCTCTCATGAGTGAAGAGGAAGCAGAAAGTTCAGGAAAGCCTTATATTATAAAGAGCTGCAATGGTCACGGTGGAACCCAGGTTTTTATGGTTGAAAACTTCCAGCAGAAGAATGAAGCTATAAATGAAATGAAGGGAAATGATTTTATTTTCCAGAAATGTTGTTCAGATTTAGGAAGAGATGTACGGGTGTATGTTATTGGAAATGAAATTGTACAGGCAATGGAGCGGACTTCTGCTGAAAGTTTCAAAAGCAATTATAGCTTAGGGGGAAAGGCAGAACCCTATACATTAAAGGATTATGAAATCTCAATGGTTAAAAAAATACTTAATGTTTTGCCAATGGATTACGCCGGAATTGACTTTATTTTTCATAAAGGCAAGGCAGTTTTTAATGAAATAGAGGATGCCGTAGGAGCCAGAATGATTTATGAAAATACTGACATTCATATCGTAAAACTATTTGCAGAGTATATTGCAAGGGAAGTTAGAAAATAAATTTGAAATCAGGAGTGACAGATGAATTTTTGGAAAAGGCTGTTTGGGCATTTTAGAACAATAACGAAACATAGACATAAGGTTATAGCAAACTGTGCAAAAGCAGGAATTTTGTGGCAGGGACTTAGACATGATTTGTCAAAGTATACACCTACTGAGTTTGTGCCGGGAGTGAAATATTATACCGGAAAGCGAAGTCCTAACGAAGGCGAAAGGGAAGAATACGGATATTCCAAGGCGTGGATGCACCATAAAGGAAGAAACAGGCATCATTACGAATACTGGGTGGATTATAATTTGGAAACAAAGAGAAATGAACCGGTGGAAATGCCATATAATTATGTGGCAGAAATGTTTTGCGACAGATTAGCTGCAAGTAAAATCTATAACGGGAAAAATTACACGGATAAATCCCCACTGGATTATTTTAACTACAGAACACCTCATAGAAGCATCAATCCCAAAACAAAGGAGGAATTGTCAAAACTTCTTGTTATGAATTATGAAAAGGGAGAAAAAGAAACCTTTGAATATATAAGAAAAAGGGTTAAAGAGGAAAAACAACGAAAAAATAAAAGGTAGTCGGAAATTCTCCAACTACCTTTTATTTTTAATCTGCCTGATTTTCTTTATTCTTGAAAATCAACAGCTTACTAAATACATAATTTAAAATAACAACAATTATGCTTACTAAAACTTTACTGAACATTCCGTCAATTCCAAGGAATTTCTGGTTAAGTCCTAATTTAACCAGCGCCGGTACTCCAAGCCATTCGATGCAGCCGGTTATAAGACGGGCACCTACAAACATGGACATTTCTTTAAGTACAAACTTCAGTTTCCAGCTATAGCTTTCAAAAACCCAGATTTTATTGGTGAAATATGCAAAGATTACACCTGCAATCCAGGCTATAACGTTAGCAACGGCAACTTTTGTAACCTCACCGCTTATGGGAAGTGCCCTGACAGTAACGGCATATACAACCCAGTTCACCAGAGTTGTTAAAACTCCCATAATTAAATACATAATAATTTCCTTATATTGATAATAAAGATTTTTAATAGTCTTCATTGGTTTCCTCCCTAGTTAATGTAGCGCCCCCTCCTTAGGTCGGCGGCAAGTCGTCGGAAACATCTTAATAAATAAACTTCGTTTATTTAGTTTCCTCCCAAAGTCAATGTAACGCCCCCTCCTTAGGTCGGCGGCAAGTCGTCGGAAACATCTTAATAAATAAACTTCGTTTATTTAGTTTCCTCCTCAAATCAATGTAGTGCGTTTTAAAGGCACATACCCCATAATAATACCATAAATTATTTTTGTAAAGTATAATAAAATATGCTATATTAAATGCAGAATAAAGTGGAAAAGGACGCACAGCATGGATAGATATTATTACAATAAAAACGGTAAATTAGTAAACAGAAGTCTGCCATATGTGACAATAGCGCTTATAGTGATAAACGTGGTAATATTTCTGGGGATGGAGCTGATTGGGGACACTGAGGATTCCATGTACCTTTATCAGCATGGTGCAATGTACTGGCCTAGTGTATATGAAGGGGAACAGTGGTACAGACTTATTACCCATATGTTTATTCATTCAGGTCCGGAGCATTTATTAAACAATATGTTTATGTTGGGGATTTTAGGCTACCAGATGGAAAAGGAATATGGAGCTGTTAAATACTTTATAACGTATATGGTTAGTGGAGTAGGTGGAGCAGTATTTTCATCACTTATTGAAATGAAGTTAAATGATGCCCCTGTAAGCATTGGTGCGTCAGGTGCCATATTTGGAATCTTCGGGGTACTGCTTGTGATAATTTTCAAAAACAGAAGATTAGACGGTAACGGAACTGCAATCAGATTAATTATATTGTTTGTCCTTATGGTATTTGGAAACATGGAAGAAGGCGTAGACTGGATGGCACATTTAGGGGGAGCCCTGATTGGTGTGCTATTGGCTTTTATTTTATACAGACCTAAAAAAAGAAAACAGGAGGAAATTTATTATGGATAATTGTATTTTTTGTAAAATAGCAGCAGGAGAAATCCCATCAACTACTTTGTATGAGGATGATGATGTAAGAGTTATTTTTGACATAGGGCCGGCAACTAAGGGACATGCCCTTGTTATACCAAAGGCACATGTGGCAAATGTTTTTGAGATACCTGATGATTTATTAGGAAAAGCATACTCAGTGGCAAAGAAAATTGCCCAGGCACTTAAGGAAACAACCGGATGTGAGGGAATTAACATTTTACAGAATAATGGGGAAATGGCAGGCCAGTCAGTTTTTCATTTCCACATTCATGTTATTCCCCGTTATGAAGGTGATACTGCCAATATTAAGTGGGAACAGGGAACAGCAGATAGTGACTATTTAAACGAGTTAGCAGGTAAGGTTAAAGAAATTTTAAGCAAATAGCTGATTTTATACATAGGTTACGAGGTACTGAAATTGAAAGATGAAAAAATTACGGAAGATACTTTAAGAAAAGCTTTGTCAGGATATATGAATATAAAGGGACAGGAGATTCTTGATAAAGAGCATTATGATGTTAATGATGGCTTTGCATATCCTGATGAGGAACAGGTTAAAGGCTTTAGAAAAATATGTAACAGAGAATTTAAAAAAATATGGCTTAGAAATGGCATAAAAGCCTTCCCATATAAGGTTGTTACAGCAGTTGCCGTTATTTTGATTCTCATTAATATTTCAATTGTTACAGTACCGGGACTTAGAGAGATAATATTGAATTTTAAAATGTCATCATCTGCAACTAATACCAAAATTGTTAGTGATGACAGTAAAGGTTCAATATACAATGAAGAAAATAGTGAATATTCCATAGGAACAGACAATACATATGAAATTTCATATATTCCGGAGGGATTCACTTTAACAAAATCACAGAGTACAACAAGAATTAAGGATTATGAGTACAGCTGTGGAGATAAGAGTTTTATATTCAGCCAAATGTCAGAAGATTCCACATTACAGGTAGATACAGAAGGCGCAAAGGTGGAATATGTAGACATCAATGGAAATAAAGCATTAGTATCAGAAGAAGATAATTATATAGTCATAACATGGAAAGAGGATGAATACTTCTTTGAACTTTCCGCAAATGAAATTGACAAAGATACTGTAATTAAAATAGCAAAAAGTACTAAAAAATGTAATTAAAAATTGTGCAAATATACAAAAGTAAAATTTTTTTGTTCCGATTTGCCTTTTCGTACGTTGTTAATTATAAGGATGTAGCGAAAGGAGGTAAGTTATGAGAATAAAGAAATTGTTATGTATGCTATTAACCTTGACATTGTTGTTTTCAGGCAATGTATATGCAGATGAAGGCATAGGGGAATCAGGTACAACTACTACAAATCCCGGTGATGTGGAATTACGGTATACCAATATTTCAAGCATAACGTCAGATTTAGCCATATTAAGCAGTGGCACGGCAATATGCACCGGAAGACATGTTATGAAGAAAAACCTTAAGTCTGAATTGGTATTAACACTTCAGCGCAGGTCAACATCTAAAGATGATAGTTTTTCAACTTACAAAGAGTGGACAAAGAGTTGTAGTGGAACAGGTAGCTTTTTATTAGAGAAGAAACCTACTGTTACAAAAGGTTATGACTACAGGTTAAGAGTGGTAGTAAAGGTATATTCCGGTTCAAAAGTTACGGAAGCTGCTGCATGCTACTCAAAAACGGTTACATACTAGGTTGGATATAAAAACAAAAGAAAATACAGACTATACTATTAGAAAGAGAAAATACAGGTATATACCTGAAATAAAAGCAAAAAGAAAACGTGGCTACTGTTTATGACAGGTCACGCTTTCTTTTTGTGTATAATTTTATTTATCAGTTATCTCATTAATTAAGCCTATAATTTTATCAACTCCGCCGGTTCCGGCTGATTTTTCCATGGATTCAATGTAATGTGATTTGTTATCAAAGACTTTATGTACCATGGCAATAAGATCATCTTTTGTTGCCACATCTTCATCTAAAACCTCACTAAATCCCTGCTTCGCATAGGAACGGGCATTTAAAATCTGGTCACCACGACTTACCCTTGCAGAAAGAGGAATAAGAATGTTAGGTTTTTTCAGTGCAGAAATCTCGCATATGGAATTAGCACCGGCTCTGGAAATAATTAAGTCAGCCATTGCAAAGAAATCCTTCATTTCATCACTAATATATTCAAACTGGGCATAACCTGAAGTTCCTACTAATGATTCATCTAATTTACCCTTGCCGCAAAGGTGGGCAATCTGGAAATCAGGTAAAAGTTCAGGAAGGGCTTCTCTTACAAGCCTGTTGACATTTTCAGCACCAAGGCTTCCGCCGGTAACCATAATTACAGGTTTGTTGGCAGTAAAGCCACATTTGTCAAGAGCTGCAATTTTGTCTCCCGTAAATAGTTCCGCACGAATAGGAGAACCGGTATGAACTGCCTTAGCTCCAAGATATTTAGCTGTTTCCGGAAAATTATGGCAAACCTTAGTTGCCTTTTTAATGGCAAGCTTGTTGGCAAGTCCCGGTGTCATATCTGATTCATGTATAATAACAGGTACTTTGTATCTGTTTGCAGCAAAAACCACAGGAACCGTTACAAAACCACCCTTTGAAAAAACAATATCGGGTTTGAATTTCCTAATAATCTTTTTAGCTTCAAAGTATCCCTTAATAACTCTGAAAGGGTCTGTAAAGTTCTTAAAACTGAAATATCTTCTAAGTTTACCTGAAGATATTCCGTAATAATCAAGACCTGCATCTTCCACTAATTTCTGTTCCATGCCACCTTTAGAACCAATGTATTTAATCTCAAAACCGGATTCCTTAAGCTTAGGAAGTAATGCGATATTTGGTGTGACATGGCCGGCTGTACCGCCACCTGTTAATATAATTTTTTTCATTGTCTTACTCCATTAAACATCTATTTATTATATTTTTTTATCTGTTTTTTTATGGCAGAAGCATCGTCACCGTTTAATACCATATTAATAAGGTTTGTGGCGTTGCTTACTGATTGTTCATCCTGTAATACAACGGATTTTGAAGAACCTGTGTATGTTAATGTCTGCCAGGAAGTCTGACCTGTTACGCTGTAGGACATAATATTCCAACCATTGTAATCCTTCTTTGTAGAAAGAGAAAGCTGCATATTAGCAAGGGATGAAATATCAAGGTCTGTTGAAAAACTTCCCTTAATGGCATCAAGAATCTTGTTATAATTAATAAGCATTGTGCCGCTTAATAATTTTTTCTCAAGAGCTTTTAAAACTGCTACCTGGTTTCTGTTACGCTGCATATCACCGTTGGCAAAGGAGTGACGCTCACGGGCATAAGTTAAGGCTGTGGCACCATCCATTTCCATGTTTCCTTTTTTGTAAGTATAAATCTTACTTCCTTCATGCTTTGCGTCATATGATGCATAAGCTTCAGTTGAAAAAGGAATTTCAACATTTACCGTAACTCCCCCCAAAGCATCAATTAAGTCAGCGAAACCTGTAAAGTTTACTTTTGCGTAATGATAATCAGATTTTTTAATATCATATTTGTATAAATACTTTAAGGTATCCATCAAAGCGTCCTGTCCCGGATGCCACTGTACTTCATATGCCCACTGCCAGTCGCTGGATGTCAGGTCCTTGCCGTCCTTGTGGGCAATTCCGTTTCCATAGAGGGTAACGTGGGTCAGCTTATCATAGGACTCAGGAGCGACACTTTTTGCCTGAACAGGAACATAGTAATCTCTAGGTGTTGAAATCATTAAAACTGAATAAGTCTTAGGATTAACAACAGCCAAAATATTAGTATCAGTTCTTGTATTTTCTTTTGAATTCAATTCACCAAAAGTATCTGCTGCAGAAATTACAACAATAAAAGGATCCTTTGACACCTTTGAACCGGACATCTGAGGAATCGGCGCTACTAAATAAATAAGCAGTGACAATATAATAATAACAATTACCGAGATGACCTTTCCAAAAACAGGAGCTTTGCCTGATTTCTGCAAAAGGAAAAATACAAGACCAAGAAAAACAATAAGAACCCCTATAACTCCCGCAAGTACCGGAGCTGTTAAAAAGGCAAGCTTCTTATACACAATAAGTCCTGTAAATACAATAGATAAAATAAGTTGTATCATAACTAAAATAACGCCCAGGGCTTTTCCACCACCGGATTTACGTTTTTTAGAAGATGACTTGGATAAATTCCTTGTTTCGGAGCGGTAACCGTAATCACCGGTTTTGGCTTCAGAAACTCTGTTTTGCTTTTTGCTCATAAAAACCTCCAATTTTAAAGCTACAGATTGGTTACAAATCTGTTTTATCGTAAGATATATCAAATTGTTGCAAAAGTAATTAAAACACAAATTAATGAACAAACTATGTACATAATAAGTGTGTGCTCATTATACTACATAATTAAAAAAAAACAAAGATACAACATAATGGCTAAGGCATAGGACATAGCATTAATTGACAAATAATGTATGCTTTGGTAGAATAATGTTATCTTTGGAGCTGGAGTTGTATTGGAAATATGGTACAAGCCAGCTTATTAGTTTAATAGGAGAAGAAATGAGAAATTCAAGAGCATTTAGAAGAATTATCTATTTGTTGCTTCTTGCAACGGTAATTGCATCCCAAACAGCTATATTTTGGTACTTTTGGGACCATTATTATAGCAGTGGAATGATGCAGGAATTCTTCCGTAAAGGACACATGGTACTTCTTTTTGTGTATGCGTTAATGTTTACTATATTCAGTAACGTATACGGGGCGTTCAAATTAGGAAGTCTCCAGTATTCAAATCTGGTGTTCTCCCAGCTGCTTGCATTGCTGTTTACAAACTTCATTATTTACTTACAGATTTCATTACTTTCAATGAAAATGGTAAATCCTGCACCAATTATAGGAATGTGTTTTGACAATGTTTTATGTTGTCTTGTATGGTGTGGATTGGCAATGGGAATTTACAAATGGATGTATCCGCCTAAGGACATATTACTTATATATAGTGACAGGGATCCTGATAATCTGGTGAATAAAATAGAAACGCGAAAAGATAAATATATCATAAAAGACTCTATCCATTGTGATGAGGATTCGGAAAAATTGCAGAAGGCAATAAAAAGCCATCAGGCAGTTTTGTTGTGTGACATTCCAAGTGCTAAGAGAAATAAAATAGTCAAGGATTGTTATTTATATGATAAGAGAGCATATATTACTCCTAAACTGTCAGATATTATCATTACGGGAGCAGGTCAGAATACATTATTTGACTCACCGCTTTTGGTTACTAAAGTTAAGGGACTTAAGTGGGAGCAGGATTTTGTAAAGAGAATTGTGGATATAATTATCGCACTTATTCTTTGTCCACCAACCATATTGGTTACAATACTTGTTGCCATAGGCAATCTGATTTGGGACAGAGGCCCGATTTTCTATACACAGCCAAGACTTACAAAGGATGGTAAGGTGTTTAAAATATTAAAGTTCAGAAGCATGAAGGTTGATTCTGAAAAGGATGGCGCCAGACTTGCAGCAAAGAACGACAACCGCATAACAAAGGTAGGAAAGGTTCTTCGTGCTACACATTTAGATGAATTACCTCAGGTGTTTAACATTCTGGTAGGTCAGATGTCAGTTGTGGGCCCAAGACCGGAGAGACCGGAGATTGCTGCTGAATACGAAGAAGAAATTCCTGAATTTAGATTCAGATTAAAGGTAAAGGCCGGTCTTACCGGATATGCACAGGTTTATGGTAAGTATAATACTACACCATATGACAAGCTAAAGCTTGACATGTATTATATTCAGCATTACAAAATGTGGATGGATATACAGCTGATTTTAATGACTTTCAAGATTATGTTCATGAAGGACAATACAGAAGGTGTTGATGAAAATCAGAAAACAGCCAGCATTCATGAAAAAGAAAAAAATCATAAAGATTAAAATATACAAGAGCTATTCCCTTAGAAATTAATGGGATGGCTCTTGTTTTTGTATACTATAAAGCCTGTAACATAAATCACCAATATTCCATCATATTATTAATTAACAACCATTTAAGAGGTAAATTTATGCTTAATTATATATGGGCATTTATGATTATTATTGGTGTGGTATATGGACTTTTGACAGGAAACATAGAACAGGTGGGAAACGGTGCCATTGAGTCAGCGGAGGAATCGGTTAAACTGTGTATTACAATGCTGGGGATAATGAGCATGTGGATGGGATTTATGGAAGTGGCACAAAAAAGCGGACTTATAGCAAAGGCTGAAAAAATGTTAGAGCCGGCAATAAAGTGGATGTTTCCGGAACTTCCCGTTAATCACAAAGCACGGACCCACATTACAACCAATATAATAGCAAATATTCTTGGACTGGGGTGGGCAGCAACCCCGGCAGGTCTTAAGGCAATGGAGGAACTTGCAGCAGACCCGGTACCTCAAAAGGGGCGGATAATTCCCGGTCACATTTCCACAAATGAAATGTGTACATTTCTGGTACTTAACATATCATCACTTCAATTAATTCCCGTAAATATGATTGCATACAGAAGCCAATACGGCTCTGCTAATCCTGCATCAATTGTAGCACCGGCAATACTCGCCACAACCATAAGCACAGTGGTGGGAATTATTTTTTGTAAAATAATGTGTAAATGTACCTTAAAGGGAAAAGTAAATTGACAGGAAATAGGGGGTGTTATAGAATAGGAACGTAAAAAATACATGGAATAACTGTGGTCTGAAGAAAATCCAATATAGATTATGTAAGGGAAAATTTTCAGTTTAAGGGAAGTCCGGTGAAAATCCGGCACAGTCTTTCTCTACTGTAATAGGGACGAAAAAAGCATTATGCCACGGATAAAACCGGAAGGCGCTTTTAGTAGGTTGAACTAAAGTCAGGATACGTCAACACAGTTGTCCGGATTTCGCAGGCAAGGCGAAGAAGGAGGAACAAATGAATAAGATAACAAGGAAATTTTTGGCCATTTTACTTTCATGTATGTTGGTAGTGGCAGGAGTGGCAACGCCGGCTAAAACAACAGATAATGCTGTTATTGCTGCTGAGAATGTTGCAAAAACAGGAACTGTAACAATGACTGTTGAGCGAATTACCATAGGTCAGGGATATCTTGTAAGACCGGTTCAGGTAGAAATCCAGAATGGAGATACAGTAGATACTGTATTTAAGAGAGTTATGGATGCAAAGGGATTTAAGTACGATGACAATGGATACCTTGCAAGCATTGAAAATGCAGATACAGGCAAGATAAACATTCCGGCAGAAATATCTGCAATGCCTGACACAACAGTTTGGGGCAATCCAAATCCTGTTAAAGCACCAACTAACACAGCAAATGATGGAAACTCATACGCAAACAAAGGCCTTGGAAGTTCTTCATATCATACAATGGCAGGCTGGATGTTTACCATAAATAATGTATTTTCTAATGAAGGAGCAGCTTCAACACCTGTTAAAGACGGTGACGTTATCAGATGGCAGTTCTCAGTATATGGTTACGGTGCAGATATTGGAAGCGACACAGAAAGCTATACAGGAATTAAGAAAGTAACCTTTGCTAACAAGGATGAACTTATAAAGGAAGCAGCAACTCTTGTAAATAACAAGACAATGATGAAGGATGCTAATGTAAAGGTAGAATATAACAATGCAATTAAAGTTCTTGAAAAGTACAATCCTTCAGAGACAGAGGTTAAGAATGAATTAATAAAGCTTAAGAATGTTCAGAAGGATTTTGTAAAGAAAACAACTGTTACAAAGGCTTCTGTTAAGGGAATTAAGAATGTTAAGGGACTTAAGGCAAAAGTAGCTGTTAAGAAAATCAAAGGTGTTACAGGATACCAGTACAAATATTCTAACAATAAGAAATTCAAAAAGGCGGTAGTTAAGTCTACAAAGAAGAACACCTTAACAACTAAGAAATTTAAAAAGAATCAGAAATGTTATGTAACAGTTCGTGCTTACAAGAAGGTTAATGGTATTAAATACTATGGAAGATGGAGCAAGGTTAAAGCTGTTAAAATCAAAAAATAAATTATAAAAACATATTAGAATCAGACTTAAATATCGGAAGGAAGTTTAATAAAGTTCCTTCCGATAAACTTTATTATGAAACTAAATTCATAAAATTATGTAAACCAAGGTGAAAAGATGAAATATTATTTAAAAAAGGCAATATTGTTTGTTTTAATTGCTGTATTAAGTTTAATTATTATAGGGTGTGGAAAAAAAGAAACCCCGGATAACAGTGGAAAGAAATGCACAATAATGGTGGAATGTTCCAAAATTTTTGATAATCAGGACAAGCTTGATAAGGCAGTTAAGGATTATATTCCAAAAGATGGAATTATTTTAAAGAAAAAAGAAGTTAGTTTTAATGAAGGGGAAAATGTTTATGACGTTTTAAAAAGAGAACTTAAAAATGAAAATATATTAATGGAAGCATCTTTTACCACAGGAACTGCATATATAGAGGGAATTAATAATATTTACGAATTTTCCTGTGGGGAGCTGTCAGGATGGATGTATTGCGTAAATGGAGAATACCCAAATGTGGGGTGTAGCGATTACAAAATAAAGGATGGAGACAACATTGAGTGGCATTACACCTGTGATTTAGGAGAGGATTTAAAAAATTGACAGATGAATTTTCAAGATTTCACCCGGTGGTGAACATAATCTTTTATATGGTGGTTTTAATAATCACAATGTTTCAAATGCAGCAGGTAATGGTGATTATTTCCACAGTGTGTGCCATAATTTACCACATATATTTAAAAAAACAAAAAAGTGTAAAGTTTTGTATTATGGCATTTTTTATTTTTACGGCCTCGGCAGTAATAAATCCGCTTTTTTCCCATAAAGGGGCAACATTGTTGTTTTATATGTTTACGGGAAATCCCGTAACCCTGGAATCTATAGTATACGGAGTTTTCGCAGCTTTGGTAATAGTAGCCATGATTTTCTGGCTTTCCACCTTTAATGAAATAATGACTGAGGATAAAATTCTGGCATTAATAGGAGCGATAATGCCATCGGTGGCGTTGCTTTTAACTATGATTTTCAGGTTTGTGTCAAAATTTACAAAGAAAATTAAGGAAATTTCCATGACCCACAGGGCTCTTAAAGGGGAACCGGAAGGGTTCTTTAATAAAATAAAGTCAAGCCTTCATATTTTTTCCATTACCATAACATGGGCGTTGGAAAATTCCGTGGATACGGCAGATTCGATGACGGCAAGAGGATATGGATGTGCTAAAAGAACTAATTACAATAATTATAGAATAGAAAAAAGAGATATTTTATTAAGCCTGTGGATGATAATATTATTTGGGGTGGTTATAAGTCGGTGGGTAGCAGGAGATTTGTACACCTATTATTATCCTTTTGTTAGGACAAAAGGGCAAATTATGGTTTACGTGGCATATATACTTTTGTGTGTTACCCCTATGGCGGTAAATATTTTGGAGGGCATAAGATGGCGCAGATTGAAATCAAAAATTTAACATTTTTCTACCCGGATATGGAAAAGGGAGAATATTTGGAAAATCCTGCTTTATGTAATATTAATCTGGAGATACATAGAGGGGAGTTTATGGTTATATGCGGTCAGACAGGGTGTGGAAAAAGTACACTTTTGAGAACCATAAAGCCTACTATATGTCCTAATGGAAAAATAACGGGAAATGTTTTGTATAATGGCATCAATATAAAGGATTTAAAGGAGAGGCAGCAGGCAGAAAAAATAGGATTTGTTATGCAAAATCCTGATAATCAGATTGTGACAGATAAGGTGTGGCACGAGCTGGCTTTCGGTTTGGAAAATCTTGGCCTTAAATCTGAAGAAATAAGACAGAAAACCGCAGAAATAGCAGAATACTTTGAATTGACGGATTTGTATTATTTAAAGCCTGATAAATTATCAGGAGGACAGAAGCAACTGCTTAATTTAGCAGCAGTAATGACCATGAATCCGGAAATTTTATTGTTAGATGAGCCAACTTCCCAGTTAGACCCCATTGCAACGGAAAAGTTTGTAAGTATGTTAAAAAAAATCAATGAAGATTTAGGTGTAACCATTATTATGTCGGAACATCGGTTAAGTTATGTTTTGGATATGGCGGATAAACTGGTGGTTATGAATAATGGAAAAATCATGGAATGGGGAAATCCTTTAGAAATTGCAGATAAAATCAAAAATCAGAAGATTTCTAAGCTTATGCCTTATGCTACGAGAGTTTATTATGAATGTGGCAAAAAAGGTACTCCCCCTGTTTCCATAAAAGATGGAAGAAAATGGCTTGAAAGGGAATTACAGGATAAAGAACCCCCCACTGACCGGTCAGACAGGAAGGGGGATTCGTCAAAGGGAAAATTCATTCAGGAAAATCATAAACAAGCAGATATTAATAAAAAAGAGATGGCAATTACCTGTAAAAATCTGTGGTTTAGGTACGAAAAATATGAAAGAGATATAATAAAGGGCCTGTATTTTTCCGTAAAAAGAGGTGAAATATTTGCTATTCTAGGAGGAAACGGAACGGGGAAAAGTACAACAATGTGGCTTTTATCCGGGGTGAAAAAGCCTTATCGCGGAAAAATTGCCAAAAAGGGAAAGGTGGCATTGCTTCCTCAAAGCGTGCAAAACCTCTTTAGCAGGGACAAGGTTTCTAAGGAACTTGAAGGTTGTGAGAACAGTCTAATAGAAGAAATGGAAATTCAGGATATATTAAACAGGCATCCCTATGATATAAGTGGAGGGCAGCAGCAAAAGGTGGCGCTGGCAAAGATTTTAATGGGAAATCCTGATATACTTTTGTTAGACGAGCCTACCAAGGCAATAGATGAAGTTTATAAAGAAGAACTGGGAAACTTGTTAAGAAAATTAAGTGCTGACGGCAAAACAATTATTATTGTAAGTCATGACTTGGATTTTTGTGGTGAGTACGCAGACAGATGCGGAATGTTTGCCGATGGAAAATTAATAGCAGTAAATAATAGCAGAGATTTTTTTACATCAAACAATTTCTACACTACTACAGTGGCAAAAATGTCAAGAAGCACCATTAAAGGTGCAGTGAAAATGGAGGATATTGTATGTTATCTGAAAAATGTATAATGCATACTGCCTCAATAGATATATATGGATTAATGATGAGAGGGTATTATTTCACGTCAATGTGCATTATTGTCATATCCATATTTATATTCCTGTGGTCATTTGAAAAAAGAAAACCAAAAACCAGAGAAATAGTGACACTGGCAGTTATGACGGCATTAGCTGTGGTGGGAAGGCTGGCGTTTTTTATGACACCTCAGGTAAAGCCCTGTGCAGCCATTATTATAATAACGGGGGTCATGTTAGGAAGGCAGTCAGGATTCTTATGTGGAGCCCTTACGGCTTTTGTATCAGGATTTTTCTTTGGGCAGGGCCCGTGGACACCGTGGCAGATGATAGCCTTTGGCATAATCGGCTTTTTATCAGGAGTTTTATTTTCAAAAAAGAACATAAAGTATGCTTACAATAAGTGGATAATTTCCATATACGGTTTTCTGGCAACCTTTGTTATATACGGATTTATACTGGATACAGCCACGGTTTTTATGTATACTGATACCCCTAAAACAGAAACTTTTGTGGCAACATATTTAAGCGGAATTGGGTTTAATTTAATTCATGCAGCTTCCACTTTTGTGGTATTATTTTTAATTTCAAATGCCACCATAAAGAAGCTGGAGCGGTTGAAAATTAAGTATAAAATGTTTAGTTAAGGTCTGGTAAAAAAAAGACGAAAAAAGTTGAATAAACAATAATAAGGTGTTATTATGATACGGTGTGAAATTTGATAAAAGAATATGTTAGCAATTGAAAAGAGGAAAAATCATGGAAGAATACGGTTATTTGTGGCAGCTTGCATTAATACTTGCAAGTACAAAGATTTTGGGACTTGTAACTAAGCGTTTTAATATGCCACAGGTTGTAGGCGCACTTTTAGCAGGACTGATTTTAGGACCGGCAGTTTTAGGTAACTTATTGTCAGGAGTAGTTGTAGGAGGACATCATTTAGAGGCATTAACACTTCACCAGACAGCGTTTATTGACCATCTTGCGGAAATAGGTGTTATTGTTCTTATGTTCTGTGCAGGTCTTGAAACAGATATTAACGAACTGAAAAAATGCGGACTGGCATCCTTTATAATTGCACTTTGTGGTGTAATAGTACCCCTTATTGGTGGCGGAGCATTTACGTTCTGGTTCTTAAAAGAAGGCTGGATTGAACCGGCGCAGGGAAGTACAGTGTTTGTACAGGCGGTGTTTGTAGGTGTTATTTTAACGGCAACATCTGTTAGCATTACCGTTGAAACCCTTCAGGAAATGGGAAAATTAAAGACAGCTTCAGGAAATGCAATTTTAGGAGCTGCAATTATCGATGATATATTGGGAATTATAGCCCTTACAGTGGTTATAAGTCTTGGAACAGGTGGTTCTGGTGCATCAGGTAATTCAGAATCACTGGGAATAGTGCTTTTGAAGATTTTATTATTCTTCGTATTTGTAGGTGTATTTGGATTTATTATTTACAAATTATACAAGAAATGGTACGAGCACGCTGGAAAAGGAATGCACAGACACGCAATTATAGCATTTGTTATATGTCTGATTATGGCGTTTTGTGCAGAATATTTCTTTGGCGTTGCAGATATTACAGGAGCATTCTTTGCCGGTGTAATTATCTCCATGACACAGAAAGATCAGTTTATTGCATCAAAATTTGATGTTGTGGCATATATGTTTTTAAGCCCTGTATTTTTTGCAAGTATAGGTCTTAAGGTAGATGGAAACGCAGTTATGCATATGGGACCGGTTATTGCACTGTATGCTGTAGGTCTTGCAATTATTGCCATCCTTACAAAGATTATAGGATGCGGGCTTGGAGCTAAGGCGTGCGGATACAAGGATTACCAGTGTTTGAGAATCGGTGTGGGAATGATTTCAAGAGGTGAAGTTGCCCTTATAGTTGCAAACAAAGGTATTGAGGCAGGACTAATGAGTTCAAGCGTTGTAGCACCGGTTATTATAGTGGTAATTGTAACTACAATTATTACACCGATTATATTAAAACCTGTATTTATGAAAAAGGGACCAAATGCAGATGTGGTTGCTACAAGTAAGTTAGTAGAAAATGTTGAAGAGAGAACTGAAATGGTTACCGGAGTAAAGAAATAAAGAATTTAACGTAAGAACCTATGGCACAAAGTCATAGGTTCTTATTTTTTGCCATAAAATATATGTGAATAGAATTGTTTTCGGGTTATTTGTATGTCAGTAATAGTGTCAATATCATCCTTTATTATTCCGGGAATTATGTTATTTATAGTTTTATATGGCATAATAAAAAAGCAAAATGTATATGATGATTTTGTAACCGGCGCCACGGGAGGACTTAAAACAGTTATAAAAGTAATGCCCACCCTTATTGGTTTAATGGTGGCAGTGGCCGTTTTAAGAGAATCAGGATTTATGGAAGTGTTGGGAAAATTGCTTGGAAAGGTTACCAATCCCATAGGTTTTCCGGGAGAACTAATGCCGGTTACAATTGTCAAAATATTTTCATCATCAGCAGCTACGGGAATGGTTCTTGATATATTTAAGGAATATGGTCCGGATTCATACATGGGAAAGGTAACATCGTTAATGATGAGCTGTACGGAAACTGTGTTTTACACAATGTCCGTGTATTATATAACTGCAAAAGTAACGCGAACAAGATGGACTTTAGCTGGTGCAATTTTGACAACAATTTCAGGGACAATTGCCAGTGTAATGCTTGCAAATGTAATTTAAATAATATATATTTTGAATTAAGAAGTGAAAATGCGGAGGTACGAAATGATATATACAGTTACATTTAATCCATCTATTGATTATATTGTTTCAGTGGATGACTTAAAGTTAGGAAGTGTAAACAGAACATCTGAGGAGCTTATGTTTCCGGGAGGTAAGGGAATAAATGTTTCCATGGTTCTTAGTAATCTTGGAATAGAAAATACAGCCCTTGGTTTTTTGGCAGGTTTTACCGGTGACAATGTTCAGAAAATGTTGGAAGAAAACGGAGTAAATGCTGATTTTATCAGGGTTAAAGATGGAATAACAAGAATTAATGTTAAAATTCGTGCTCAGGAAGAAAGCGAAATAAACGGTATGGGACCGGCAATAAAGGACGAAGACATTAAGGAATTGTACAAGAAGTTAGACAAAATAAAGGACGGAGATATTTTGGTTCTTGCAGGAAGTATTCCATCAGTAATGCCTGAAACAATGTATAGTGACATAATGGAACACTTAAAAGATAAGGATGTAAAGATAGTTGTGGATGCCACAAAGGATTTGCTTTTAAATGTTCTTAAATATAAACCATTTTTTGTTAAGCCTAACAATCATGAATTGGGAGAAATATATGGCGTAGAGCTTAAAACAAGAGAGGATGTTGTTCCTTATGCAAAGAAGATGCAGCAGGAAGGTGCCAGAAATGTTTTAGTTTCCATGGCAGGAGAAGGAGCTGTTTTAGTGGCGGAAAACGGTGAAGTATATAAGAGCAAATGCCCTGAAGGCAAGGTGAAAAATTCCGTTGGTGCCGGAGATTCCATGGTAGCGGGATTTATTGCAGGATACCTAAAATCAGGGGATTACAAAGAGGCACTTAGAAACGGCTTACTTACAGGAAGTGCCAGTGCTTTCAGCGATAATCTTGCCACAAAAGAAGAAGTTGAAAATTTAGGAAAAACATTTGAAATGTAATTTATAAGTGTTTTTATTATAAGCAGAGTGGGTTTAAGCCTGCTCTGTTTTATTTTTTAATAATACCAATGATTCTTCCTAAGAAAAGACATTCGTCAATATGTTTAAGAATGAGGGGCTTGTCAAAACCACGTAATGCCTCAAGGCAAAAATACCTGTCAGGGACATATCTTCTAATATAAATCTTATCTTTATACATAAATATTCCACAGTCTCCGTAAAAAGGATATCTGTCTTTACATATCAGAATAAGTTCATCTTTGTAAAATAAACGGTCAGGGGATGAGTCATAAATGGTTATCCCTAAAATATCTAAATCACCATACTTTTTTCTGTATTTAGCAAAATTGTAAATATCAGAGCTTAAGTTTGTGCATGAAAAACCACGGGAATAGAAGCCATGTGCATTAACAATAGCAATATAATCAGTGTCAAATTTTTGATTATGTTCTAAAAGATGATCTTCAAGATCACATAATTCGGATAAAAAACTGAAGCATCTGTTTGACAAAGAGGGACTGTTATTTTGCACAGAAGCAGTATCTGAAATAAGCTCGTCAACACTACATTGAAAAGCTTCAGAAATCTTTATCAAATTATATATAGATGGATTATTTATTTTTCCACCTGTTAATTTCTTAATGGTTTCATAGGGAAGACCTGCTTCTTCCGATAATTGCCTGAGAGACCAGTTATAAAAGTACAGTTTTCTATAGATATTGTTTATAATTACGGTTTTGTAATAATAAAGGAATTCATCTTTGTTATTCATGAAAATAATTCTCCTTTTAGCAAATAAGATGTGTGTGAAATATGATAAAAGAAAACAATACTTATAATTATAACATATTTAGTGCAACAATAACGGTGTATGTGTAAAAAAGAAAATTATTTTTTAAAAAAGTTATAAGAATATAATAATAAAAGGAAAAAGTAACAATTTAAAGTGATAATGAAACTTTATTGAATAATAATATAGGTAATCCCAAATACATTAGAAGGCCGGTTCTGCAAAATTATGTCCCTTTGGTACAGTAATAGTGACTGGTGTTAATAAATAAAAAAGAATAGCATTTTTACTAACTTATACATTATGAGAGTGAAATATGAAAAGATATACAAGAGATGAAATGTTGAAATATTCTAAACGTGTAATAAAACTCAGAAGAAAGATAGGTTTATCTCAGGAAAGGGTTGCTGAGGATATTAGAATGTCATACTCAACATACAGAAAAATAGAAAACGGAGAGAGAAATTTATCTACGGGATGTTTGTGTAAGTTAAACCAGGCATATAATATTTCGGCGGACGAAATTCTATTTGATAAAAAGGGGAAAAAAGATATAAGAAAGTATTCTGAGCATGATAAAATGTTATTGCTTTTAAAATTAGATAATATTTATGGAAAAACAAAGGATAAGAATGAAGAATGAAAAAAATTCTATTATTAAATGATAGTAAAAAGGGAGTATTGAATTTACCGGAATTTAAAAATCACAAAATAAAAATTTATAGGTCAGATAACTTTCAGGAGGCATGTGGAATAATGTTACATGATTATATTGACCTTTTTATTATAGATACCGTGGCAACTGACAGTGACGGAGACAGTGTAGGGGGCATACGTTTTGCAGAGGCAATACGTAGGGTGCAACAATATTGTTTTACACCTATTATTTTTTTGTCATATTTAGAAGATCCCAAGTTATTTATGTACGAGCAGTTACACTGCTATGCATTTATGGAAAAGCCTTACGATAGAAGTGAACTTATAAAAGTTGTAGAAACTGCATTAGAATTTCCCAAACCTCAAATAAAAAAAAGGAATCTTTATATTAAAGATGAGGGCATAATATATTCTATGAAAATACAGGATATATTGTACATAAAAAGTGAAAGAAGACGACTTTACATATACACGAAAAAGGAAGCTTTTACCGTAAAAAACAGAACTCTTGAAAATATCATTGAAGAAATAAGTTCAGGGGATTTTGTAAGGTGCAGCAGATTTTACGTGGTAAATAAAAGACACATTAAAAGTATAGATTATGTAAACCGAATTATAACAATTACAGGAACTAAAGAGGAAATAGATATCGGACCATCAATGATAAAAAGTATGAAAAGTAAGTTTAGCAGTTAAAAACCGCCGTTCAATACAGAAAAAGTACATTTCAGTACAAAAATGTAAATTATTAAGTAGTGTTGTTATAATTATATTGTGATGTGAGTGCACAAAACAGATTGTGACATCCAATAATGTAATGGGGTTATTTCGTTGCTACGCGAGTTTGTCACTCACATCATAATATACAGTTGAAAAGGGCTGTAGATAAAATATTAATACCTAAAACAAAACCGGATATACAGGCAGAATATCCGGCTTTGTTGAATTTAGAAATTATTTGGCATATTCGTACATTATCCACTTATTTACCACATCAAAAGGCGCAGGTCCCACAGCCAAAAAAGCCTTGTGAAAATCTTTTAAGTTAAAGGAATCTCCCAGCTTCTTTTTAAGAGAATCCTTAAGCCGGGTAATTTCCATAAAGCCTACATAATATTGAAGATAATTGGCAGGCTCTTCTATAACAGACTGAAAAATGGATTCACAAACCTTTTTGTCAGTGATATTATAATCTGCCAGATACTTAGCTGTGTCTTTAAAGGTCCATCCGTCATAGTTAATTCCAATATCACAAATAGAATAAAGAGCCAGAGAATATGCGGAGCTACAGGCAAAGGCTTTGGCAAGATTTTGGTCTTTATAGCGATACTGATAAGACATAAATTCCACATAAGTTGCCCACCCTTCAGTATAGCCGCCGTAGTTAATAATGTGCCTTACAGGGTGGGGATTAGTAGATGAAAAGAACCATGACTGGTACATATGCCCCGGTATTCCTTCATGGGCAATTGTGGCATAAATATCCTGATTTTTCATACTTTCGCTACCGTTTATATAAATAATGTTATGTTGTGGATTATCTATAGGAGGAGTTAAATAAAAAGCAGGACTTAAAAAATCCTCAAGACTTTTATCCACATATTTTAGGGTGTATGAAATTTCGGAAAGCCGGTTGTCTCCCACTGTTGTAGGAAAATTATTGGAAATTTTCTTTGACAGTGAAGATATAATGTCATTGGGCTTTAAGTCGGATTCTGTTTTACCATAAAACTTTTTCTCCAGTTCAGGGTCTTTTGTGAGAATAGAATAAATTGCCTGCACATACCCTGTGAGATTAAGCTGAATTTCAGCCTTTAAATCACTGACAGATTTAGAACTTCCCGTATAATTTTTTACAAGATATTCATAGTAATCCCTGCCGTTTTTCAGGTAGAAAAGACCGTTTTTGTTTTTACAGGCTCCCTTTTTTTGCAATGACCACAAAGTATTGGCGATATTTTCGTAGGCAGGGTAAATGCTTTCCTCAATTACATTAATATCCCTTGTTATATAATTATTTTTTTCCTGGTCAGTTAAAAATGTAACACCGGATAATCTGTTTAAAAATGATGTATGCAAAAGATTTTCACAGGTATTTTTGTTGCCAATAAATTCCTTACACTGGGCAATTATTTTGTCGCAGGCAAATTTACTTATAAAAGAATTATTTTCAGCCTTTAATTTTTGAAATTCACATATTTGTCCATAATAATCCTTTATGAGAGACAAAATAGAAAGATAATTTTCAATATCCTTTTGGGAGGAAAAAGAATATTCACATAAAAGAACAGGAAGCTGAGCCTGAAGCCCCGTAGTAGGACTTAATACCTGAGAACAAAGGCATAAGTCGGAAAAATCCAGCTGATCTTTAAAATACTCCATTAAAACATCATAGGTTATCTGCTGCTCCGTGGAAAGGTCTTTATAATTAAAGTTTTTTAAAAGATTAATTTCGTTTATAAAGTGGTTTTGGGATGAAGTCATAGACTCATATGTATAGTTTCCCAAAGTGGGGGTAATGTTATCCAGTCCGTATTTTGAAGTATCAGATAAATAAAAATGCAAACTGAGAGTGTCGGAAGAGAGCTGGTCTGTTAAAAGTTTGTCTGCGTAGATATTAAAGTTTTGCTGTGTACTGTTTTCAAAGGAATTTTCTTTTTTTTCGGACAAAAGAGGGAAAACAGTAATGGCACATAAAAAGATAATAAAAATGCCAATAATAATCGATGAAAAGAGATTTCTTTTGAAAAAATCAGAAAAAGTAGTTAATTTTAACGTCATTTTTGTAGTGACTCCAAAGTCCTTTTATAATAAAATATAAAAAAATATTAAAATGTATGATATTTTTGTAAAATATGTTACAATCAAAGTTAGATTGGAAAGAGGATTGTTGAAATTAGCTACTGAGAAAAAACGAAAAAGAGGTATTTAACATGGAAAGACAAAGTTACTCAAATGAAGTTATTCTTTTGCAGCCGGTATTTAAGGACGCAATCTGGGGTGGAGATTTACTGAAAAATTTTGGATATGAGCAGGCTGGAGACAATGCAGGTGAATGTTGGGGAATAAGTGCACACAAAAGTGGTGACTGCACAATTTTAAACGGAGAATTTGCCGGAGAAAAATTGTCATGGTGCTATGAAAATCACAGAGAGTTATTTGGAAATATTGAAAACGACGTGTTCCCACTTCTTGTAAAAATAATAGGGGCGCAGCAGGATTTAAGCATTCAGGTACACCCTAATGATGCCTATGCGGCAGAACATGAAAATGGTTCATTAGGGAAAACGGAATGCTGGTACATTCTTGACTGCAAGGAAGATGCCAGTATTGTCATAGGTCATAATGCAAAGGATAAAAAAGAACTTGCAGATATGATAAATCAGGGACGATGGAATGAATTAATAAGAGTTGTTCCAATTAAAAAAGGTGATTTTTTCCAGATAAACCCCGGATGTCTTCATGCAATTAAAGGCGGAACATTGCTCATAGAAACACAGCAAAGCAGTGACATAACATATAGAGTTTATGATTATGACAGACTGCAGAACGGAAAACCAAGACAGTTGCATTTAAAACAAAGTATAGACTGTATTGAAGCTCCTCACGTTGATTACAACCAGGAGAGAATTGTTAATAACTATCCGGGAATGAGCAGTGAAAGGTTAGTAAAATGTCCTTTCTACACATTAGAGAGATGGGAAATAGACGGAAAATACAGTTTTGAAAATGATAAACCATTTATTAATGCAAGTGTTATAGATGGAAGCGGAATGATAAACGGACAGAAGATAGGAAAGGGTGAACATTTTATTATTCCTGCTACATTAAAACAATGTAACATTGAGGGAAAATTAACAGTAATGATATCATACTGCTAAAAGATATTAAGAAAGTTGAAAGAGATATGTTATCAGAAAGAAGTCTTCAGATATTAGAAAAATTAATTGACAATAACCGTACACCTATTACGTCAAAGACTCTGGCACTGTATCTTGGCGTATCAGAAAGAAGTGTAAAAACCTATATTAAGGAGGTCTCGGATTTTTGTAAGGAGCAGGGAATGACCTTGGAAAGAAAGCCGGGAATAGGTTTTGTGGCAGACTTTTCTGAAAACCAGATTGAGCAGGTTAGTGCCATGAAACGTGACAAAAAAATGGTAATGTCCAAAAAACAGAGAATGGGTTATATAATGTACATTCTTTTAAGCGGATGGGACACTTATACTCTGTCATTGTTTTCAGAGGAATTAAATGTTAGCAAGAAAATGATTGGCGATGACATTAACACCATATCAAAGGAGCTTGAAAAATATAATATTCATATTAACAGGGTTGCAGGACATGGTGTGTTTATTTCCGGTGAGGAATTTTCCATAAGAAAGGCAATGAAAAGTTATTGCAGATATGCCATTGGAAATAATAAGGTGGACAATGTACACGATTACAGGGTTAATTATGAAGAAGAGTATTTGTGGATAAATAACTTTGGAAGGGATAATTATGAGAAGGCCATTGAAGTAATAGGGGCAATAGAGAAGGAATTTGATGTTGCCTATACAGACTATTCCTTTAGAATGTTGGCAGAATATCTTAGCATCCAGTTATTTAGAATCAGAATGGGAAATGTTATAGAGAAGAATATTGTCAAAGAAGAAGGAAAATTAAGCAATCCTGAAATTGTTGGAAAAGTGTGTCAGATGTATGAGCAGCTGGGAAAAGTGCAGATTAATGAATATGAGAAGCAATATATAGACATACTATTTGCAGCGGCAGCAGTGCAGCTTAAGAAAAATCGTACACAACTGGTAAACAATAGCAGATTTGACAGCAAAAATCAGGAAATATGCGCTGAAATTTTAAAATATCTTTCTGAAATTTTAAATGCGGATTTAGAGGGAAATGAACTTTTAAGAACCAGCTTAGAAGCGTTTATTCCACCGTCATTTATTAGAACACAGTATGGTTTTGAGGTTAGCAATCCTTTCTTAGGAGATATAAGGGAAATGTATTCGGGAATTTTTGCCACATGCTTTACATTGGGAAAATTCTACGAAGAATATACAGGAGAGATACCTACAGACCATGAAATTTCTTTTATCGCACTGTTTTTAGGAGGTGCACTTCACAGAAATGTGAAAAACGTCAAAGCGGTGTTAATTGGTACCAGCGGAATTGCCGCAGCTAATATTGTGGCAAGAAAAATAGAAAACAAAATTGATGATGTAAAGATAGTTGCCATATTATCCTCCCAAAAAATAGAGAATATAGAGGACTATGATTCTGATATTATCCTGTCGTTACTGCCAAACTTTGAATATGAGGACAAGGTAGTACATATATCGCCTATTGTCAGCAGGGATGATGAACAGAAAATTAAGGATGCATGCTTTGAGGCATTGTCAAATCCACGGTTTGGAAGCGAAAAGTTTGATGAAATAGTTGATAAGGATCATATACTGATTGTCAGGGAAAAAGTGGAGCGTGAGGCCATTCTTAAAGAGGTTTGCAAGCGTCTTTGCGAAGGTGGATATGTAAAAAAAGAATTTTACGATGATGTAATAACAAGAGAAAAAATAGAATCAACAGCTATTGGAAATGAAGTTGCCATTCCTCATGGAATGCCGGAAAATGTTATAAAACCAAAAGTTTTTGTGGTTAAACTTGAGTATCCGGTAAACTGGGGAGGAAAAATGGTTAGCACAATATTCCTTTTAGCCCTTAACTTTAACAACATTGAAACTACTAAGTCATTTTTCATGGCATTTACCAGATTGGTAGGTTCAGAAACCAGAATAGGAAAAATACGTAAATGTCAGACTCCGGAGGAGATAGGGGACATATTCAAAAGAGAATTGCATTATAAACAATAAAAATTAATAAAAAATAATGAAAAGCTTTTGATTTTTCAAAACGTTTCAATGCAAGAAAAATACTAAGTTTGAGAAAAATTGCACTAACTTTAGTGCAATTTTCTTTTTTTGCGAGAATTGAAAAAAAGTAATAAAGCCCTTAGAATGAAATTACACAATGGTGGTAATAATTTTAAGAAAAGGAGGACAAAGGTTTGGCTAAAGAACTAATGAGCAAAGAGATTGTTATGTTTGACGTTAAGGCAGAGAATGCAGAAGGGATTATCAGATTAATAGCTGATGCGATGGACAAGGACGACAGACTTATTGACAAAGAAGGTTATGTAGCAGATGTTATGGCAAGAGAAGCAAGTTCAAGTACGGCAGTTGGTTTCTCAGTTGCTACACCACATTCAAAGTCAGTACATGTTAAGGAACCATCACTTGCTTTTGTACGTCTTGCGCATCCTGTTAAATGGGATGATACGGAAAGCGTTGACATGATATTCCAAATCGGTGTTCCTTCACCGGGACAGGGTGACAGACACTTAGAAATTCTTGCAGGATTGTTCAGAAAGGTTATGCATGAAGACTTTAGAGAACAATTAAAGAATGCAAAAAATGCCGATGAAGTTATTGAACTTATTGGCACAGTTTAAATCCTGAGGTCAGGATAAAATACGTTTTGAAAAGGAGAAAAGTTATGAAAGAATTGGTAGATATCTTAAAAAACACCAAACAGCACCTTATGAATGGTGTGTCATATATGATTCCTGTTGTTGTTGGTGGTGGTATCTTAATGGCCATCGCAGTATTATTAACAGGTGAAGGAGCAGCTCCGGGATGGGGTTCAGGTCTTCCTTATTGGTTATGGACAATCGGAGCTGATGCTCTTGGATTAATGTGTCCTGTATTTGCAGCATATATTGCTTACTCAATTGCAGACAGACCCGGAATTGCAGTAGGTATGGCAGGCGGATTTATGGCACTGAATATTCCTACAGGTTTAGGAGCACCTGTTCAGACTTTGGTAGAAATTACTAAGGGTGTTACAGTTCCTGATGGAGCAGTTTTAACAACAATTGACAATGTTCAGTATTATGTTAATTCAACAAGAGCAGTACAGACAGCTTCAGCCGGATTTATAGGAGCAGCTATTGCAGGTTTAATTGCAGGTATTGTAGCGCATTACTTAAAGAAGATTCCTCTTCCAAAGTCAATGCAGTCACTTAAATCGATTATCATTATCCCTGTAGTTGGTGTGTTAATTGTAGGTGCTATAATGTTCTTATGCGGAGCACCAATTGCATCATTTATGACATGGCTTGAAGGTGTAATGACAGATATGGCACATGGAAATCATGGAAGTCTTGCCCTTGCAGGAATTAGTGCTTTGGCATCACTTATGATAGCATTTGACCTTGGTGGTCCTGTAAACAAAGTTGCTTACTCAATTTTAATGGTAGCATTTGTAGGTACAGGTATTTACACATTCGCAGCTCCTGTTGGTATTGCTATTTGTATTCCTCCAATCGGATGTGGTGTTGCTTCATTAGTTTTAAGAAAGAAGTTCTCACCGGAAGAACAGAATGCAGGCATCGGTGCTATAGCGATGGGTTGCTGTGGTATTACAGAAGGTGCTATTTCATATACAGCTGCTGATCCGACAAGAATGATTCCTATTAACATGATTGCATCAGCAATTGCAGGTGGTCTTGCAGGATTCCTTGGAGTTGGTGCTAAGATGTCAGCTTGCTGGGGTGGTTTAATTGTAGCTCCTGTTATTCAGGGTGAAAGCTTTATGTCAGGTTGGCCACTTTACGTAATCTGTATTTTAGTTGGTGTAGCAATTTACGTTGGTTTGTGTGCATTATTAAAGAAAGATTATGTTGCACCTGAACCGGAGGATTTAGGAGATGTTGATATCTCATTTGAATAAATCATATAAGAAATATAATTTGTATAATAAACTGATAAGTCGGATTTAAGTCAGGAAAATATAACTTGTATAAAATAAACTGATAAGTCGGATTTAAATTAACAAGAAAGAGAGTGAATGATATGAAATTTTTAGCAGTTACAGCATGCCCTTCAGGGGTTGCACATACTTATATGTCAGCAGAGGCTATTCAGCAGGCTTGCAAAAAAGCAGGAATTGAGTGCAAAGTTGAAACACAGGGTTCTATAGGTATTGAAAACGCTATTACAGCAGAAGATATTGCTACAGCAGATGCAGTAATATTAACAACAGATATGCCTATTAAGAATGCAGGTCGTTTTGATAACTTAAAGAAAGTTAAAATAACTACAGGTCAGGCAATTAAGCAGGCAGATGCCATCGTAGCTAAGATGGTTGGAATGCTTAAATAATAGCAGGTAGCTGTTTAAGCCAAACTTAAATTAAAATTATTAAACCAAATTTATCCGGGCGGGCGAAGGGTATGCCTGCCCGGATATATAAAATTAAGGGAGAATCGTAGAGTAAAACATTAAATTAGAAAACTGTTGCGAAAGCAATTTAAATAAAGTATCGAATAAGAAGGAGGACGAAAATATGGTAAGCAAGACATTAACAGTAAACAATCCGGAAGGATTACACATGAGACCGGCAGGAGTTATCGCAAAGGAAATGGGTAAATTCGCATGCGACATAACAATTGTATTTGGTGAAAAGAGAATAAACGCAAAGAGTCTTATAAACATCATTTCAGCATGTATCAAAACAGGTGCAGAAGTAACTTTTGAGTGTGATGGTGAGGACGAAGAAGCAGCAATGGCAAAGATTGTTGAACTTGAAAGTCAGAATTTTGGTGAATAATAATAAGAGGTAAGATTATGTACAAAGGTATTGCAGGTTCCGAAGGTATCGGAATAGGAAAAGTTGTTATAATTGAAGACCACGACATTACTATTGAAACAAAGCATGTTCCGGAAACAGACTCAGAGATTGCCAGATTACAGGAGGCAATTGAAAAGTTTGTGGAAATTACAAATAAGATGGCTGATAAAATGGATGAAACTGTTGGTAAAAAGGACGCAGACATTTTAAGAGGTCATATACAAATGCTTCAGGATCCAATGATTGAGGAACAGATTTCCTCACTTATTGTAGCTGAAAAGATTACTGCTGAAATGGCAGTTGATCAGGTGTTAGAGCAGACAGCAGAAATGTTTTCACAGATACCTGATGAATTATTACAGCAGAGAGCTACAGACTTTAGAGACATTAAAGCAAGAATGATTAAGTTACTTATGGGAATTGAAGATGTTGATATTTCCCAGGTACCGGCAGGAACTGTTTTAGTGGCAAAAGATTTGACTCCATCTATGACAGCAGGAATCAAGCCTGAAAATATTGAAGGTATTCTTACAGAGATGGGTGGAAAAACATCTCATTCAGCTATATTGGCAAGAGCAATGGAAATTCCGGCGGTTTTAAGTATTGAAGGAATATGTGATATTGTAAAGAATGGTGACACTGTTGTTCTAGACGGAACAAGTGGTGAGGCATTAGTTAATCCGGAAGAGGATGCTGTTAAGGAATTTGAAGATAAACGTGAACAGTTTGCAAAGGATAAGGCTCTTCTTAAGGCATATGCCGGAAAGCCGTCTGTTACAAAAGATGGAACAAAGGTAGAATTAGTATGCAATATTGGAAAGCCGGAAGATGCAAAGAAAGCTGTTGAATGTGACGGAGAAGGTATCGGATTATTCAGAACTGAATTTTTGTTTATGGACAGAGACAGCATTCCTACGGAAGATGAACAGTTTGAAGCATATAAAGCGGTTGCCGAAACAATGAAAGGTAAGCCGGTAATTATAAGAACCCTTGATATAGGAGGCGACAAAGATGTACCGTATCTTGGACTTGAAAAGGAAGAAAATCCTTTTTTAGGATTTAGAGCAATAAGGTTTTGCCTTCAGAGACAAGATATTTACAAAACACAGTTAAAAGCACTTGTAAAAGCCAGTGCATATGGTAAAATAAAGATAATGGTTCCATTGGTTACAGGAGTAGATGAGCTTCGTCAGGTTAAGACTATGGTAGCTGACATTATGAAAGAGTTTGACGAAAAAGACGTTCCGTATAACAAAAACACAGAAATTGGTGTTATGATGGAAACACCGGCAGCATGTATGATGGCAGATGCGTTGGCAAAGGAAGCTGCATTCTTTAGTATAGGTACAAATGATTTAACAGGATATACTATGGCAGTTGACAGAGGTAATGCAAAGGTAGCATATCTGTATTCCACATATAACCCTGCGGTTCTCCGTGCTATTAAGAGAATAATTGAGTGCGGAAGAAAAGAAGGAATCATGGTTGGTATGTGTGGTGAAGCAGCAGCTGATCCAAAGTTAATACCATTACTTTTGGCTTTTGGTCTGGATGAATTCAGCGTAAGTGCCACAAGTGTTTTGAAAACAAGAAAGATTATTTCTGATTGCGATGTTGCGGCATGTAAGGAATTAGCCGAAAAGGTTATGCAGTGCATTACTGAGGAGGAAGTCTTAAAGTTATTATAATTTAATTTGCAAAATGCAAATAGTATTACAATATTTAATGGATTGGAGCCCAAAATGAATATCAAACTTATAGCCACTGACGTAGATGGTACTCTCGTTGCAGATGACCACTTAACAATCCCCCCAATTAATATTAATGCGTTTAGAAAGGCTAAAGAAAACGGTGCATTAATAGCCGTAAGCACCGGAAGACCATATTCATTAACAAAAAGGGAATGCGATTTGTTAGGTTGCGTAGACTATTTGATACTATCAAACGGAGCAGCTGTGGTGGACATGCACAGCGCAAAGGTTCTCTGCAGCTGCTACCTTCCTTTTAAATCCCTAGAGAGAATATTAAGTGTTTTTGAAAAATATCCGTTGGTATATGAGATTTATGCAGATGGTGCAGGTTATATTACGGATTATACATATGAACATTATTTTGAAGCTAAAGGTCTTCCTGAAGTCTTTTTAACTGAATACAGAAAAATAATGGAGAGATGTGACAGCCCGTGGGATATTATAAGGACTAAAAATGTTGAAAAGTTTAATGTTTCACATATTCCTGATGAATGTATTGAACCTTTGATGAAGGATTTAAGTGAAATTCCTGATTTGGTTTATTCGGCAGGATATAAAGGAAATATGGAGATAACTGCTGTGGGAGCTGACAAGGGGAATGGACTTAAATGGTTAGCAGATTTTCTTGGAATAAATAGTGAAAATATTATGGCATTCGGAGATTCAGGAAACGATGCCACAATGCTTGAGTATGCCGGATATTCCTATGCATTAAAGACGGGAAATGATTTGGCAAAGGAGAAAGCAAAGTTTATTACAACAGAAGGTAATGCTGATGGGGGTGTAGGAATTACCATTGAGGAATGGTTAAAAAGCGAAAAAATATAAGAACACTTATTTGACATAAATTAAATAATGGTACACAATAGTAGGTATAAATTTTACTAAGGAGGATTTATGCTGGCAAGAGAAAGACAAAATAAAATCGTCGAAATTGTAAACAGAGAAGGTTCCGTATTAGTTAAGGAATTAAGCGAGTTATTTAAAGTTACAGAAGACAGTATTCGAAAAGATTTATCTGCGTTAGAGAAAAAAGGGCTGTTAAAAAAGACTTATGGCGGTGCCATTAAGAATCGTGTGAATACCCATGAAATATATGTTTCCCAGCGAAAGGGAAAGAATGTAAAAGAAAAGCAGCTTATAGCGCAAAAGGCGTTTGAACTGATAGAAGAAGGGGATATGATTTTTCTTGATATTTCTACCAGTAATATAGAACTGATTAAATTAATTATTGAAGCCAATCTGAAGATAACCGTTGTAAGTAATATGATAGATGTTATGCTTTCTTTTGTGCAACCTTCAGATACAAATTTTGTGTTTGTTGGTGGAAAGATGAACAGGGGAAGAGATGGCTTCATTGGCTCATATACAAACAAGCAGGTGCAGGAATTTAATTTTGATAAAGCTTTTATGGGCGCGGTAGGTGTAGATACTGACAGGGATAAAGTCTATACATATGCTACAGATGACGCATTAACTAAAAAGATGATAATGGATGTCAGCAACAAGTCCTACGTTATGTTGGAAACGAGAAAGCTTGCCCGTGAAGGTAATTATAAATATGCAAATATTAGTGATTTTGCAGGAATTGTAATGGATAGTAAACCGGAGGAAAAAGCACTGAAGGACTTGCAACAGTACAACGTGGAATTGTTCTATTAAAATAGATTAGATAAACAAAAATATTGTTTTTTGATGGGTGTGTCATAATTTATCTTTCAAAAGGGGCATCCCGGGTGTAGTTCAATAAGTTAGAAAGTTGGATTACATTTCGGGGTGTCCCTGATTTTATGTGGCAGTAAAAAATTATAAAAATAAATTAAAAGAAATAAAAAAAATATTATAAAGTATTGACATATTTTGTAAATGATGATATTTTCTTTACGCTTGAGTGAAATTCTAGTTAAGGAGAGTGTGGTTATATGGAATACATTTTTTTAATCTTTGTTATATTAAAGTTAATATCCTGTATTTTGACGGTGCATTTCAGGATGAAGTACAGAAAGTATGCAGTCATATTGAATCCAATTACCACATTGCTGTGCATATGTATAATTTGGATATACGCTAACGGTTCTATTAATGAAGCTTTACCAATAACAATTTGTTTAGTGGCATATGAAATTGTACTTCAGATCATTATGTTTTCCATTTGTTTTTATACCAGAAAATCACAAAAGAGGGCGTAAAATTACGAAACATATCACTTGAAAAATGTTTTTGTTTGCATAACTATGGTTTTACCAGAAAGACGTGGGGGAGGAAGTTGAATGATTGTAGGTATGTGTGACTATAACCAAGCGTTCTGTGCATTCCTATCCAAGATTAAATTGTTAAGTTTCTCTGCCAAACATCAAATCTTATTCTTTTCCTGACCTTATGGTAGTAAGCACACCTTTATCCATCTCGTGAACTGTGTCACACAACACATCAATATCTTCTGCTGAATGTGAAGCTATCAAAATTGTCTTTCCACTCGCTTTTAAGTCGAGTAAATAATTTCTCATATCTGCAACGCCATCTTTATCCAAACCATTCATAGGCTCATCAAGGATAAGAATATCAGGGTCTTCCATTATAGCCTGTGCAAGACCAAGACGCTGACGCATACCAAGCGAATATTTTCCAACGTGTTTTTTACTTTTAGGGTCAAGACCAACTCTGCTAATTGAGTCATATATTTCTTGCTTCGATATTTTACTTTGTATGTCTGCTAAAAATTTTAGATTTTTATATGCATTATATGAGGGCAAAAAACCAGGGGTTTCAATAATAACACCAATGTCTTTCGGCATATCAAAATCTTTCTTTAATGTTTTTCCATTTATCATAATCTGTCCGGATGATAGTGGTACAAAACCACAAATACATTTCATCAGCATAGTTTTACCACTACCATTTCTACCTATCAGTCCGTGAACTTTACCTTTCTCGAACTCAATATTTACATTTGAAAGGACAACTGTTTCTCCAAATGATTTATTGACATTTTCAATTTTTATTGCAACGCACATAATAATGCCACCTCCATTATCTTTTTAGTTCTTTATCAAAGTTGTATCTTTTTGAAGAGTACAGAATTATTACAAACAACACTAACAGCATAATCATATAGAATGCAGTTATATATCCATAGCTTGGTAGCCCATCATTAGGTTTTAATTGTATATAATTCAAGGTACTCCAAGACACCGGAGACATTTTTACTAATGAAGTTTGTTTTGCTGCCACCGCACTAAACACAAGCAAAAATGATGCCAAAAAAGTTCCGCTACCTTTTATTTTCATATTGAACAGAAATATTACAAAACCAAGTATCACTCCGGAAATCCAAGAATGTAAAAATGTAAACCACATCGCACTAATCGGAGAGAACATATTAATAACATTTCTTTCAGGACTGAATCCTAACTGGAATTTAGTCCCCATAGTTGTATTAGCGAGTGTATTGAGCAATTTGCCCCATTCTCCTGTGAACTCTATACAATCTAAATTTAATACAATAGAGAACACCATAACAAAGGCAAAGTACAGAGCAGATGCAACCACAATATAAAGCATTTGACCAATGCACCATTTATTTCTACCTGTTCTGATAAGTACATAGAGCTGATTTTTATCAATAAACGGAGCGTTGCTGAAAATCAAAATCAAAGGGAAGAAAAACAACATTTTGTTATAATATTGCATATATAAAAAAGGAAATATCCACGGCGATGATTTTACACCTGTGTAATCGCAAATATCAGAAAGCCCTTTTGTAAGAGAATGAATGAAAATTAACACAATGAATAGAGCTATCCATATTCGACAGTCGTATTTCCATTTTCTAAAATTCTGTAATACTATGGAAAAAATAGATTTAAACCATTTCATTTCTACTCCTCCTTTTTACAAAATGTGAAAAAATACAACCTGATATTGCCATTATTAAAATAAATACGCCTATTGTATAAAAGCAATTCAACAGAGGTGATTTATCAAACACGGCAAAACAATGGCTCAGATTATATAAATTTAAATACGGAGGTAAACCAAGTGTCATTTCTTCTAAAAGATAACCAAAAATCAAAGGTGAACCCAGTGCAACATAATTGTCCGGAAGAACCGATGAAAAGGTTAGTCCTACAATTGTCCACATTGTGGCGTATAATGAAAACACACTGACAATTAGAAATACATATAAAATAGGACTGTTTAACGCTATATAGCTATAAACATCCGGGGTTTCGTATGGCTGTGGTGGACAGAAAAACGAAACCATACCAAAATAAGTCATAATTCCCACAAATATTGAAGTGAATCCGGAAAGTGCACATACTACTACATTTGACCATGCATAGTTTCTTTCGCCACTGCGCACAATAATCGATTTTATATAACCCGAATTGCAATCTTGACAATAAACTGTGACAAAAGGAATAGAAGAAAAGAAAACCATTACTTTTTTGAACATTCCCAGATGAATCATCAAATCAATGGTATACACTGAATTTGTTCCAATTCCATCAATATATTCACGAGAACTTACATAACACATGAATACCGTGGTGATAATTGAAGCGATATACCATTTTGACACAAATGCCCTTTTTAGGCTTGACACAAACAAACTCTTCATATAACCACTATCCTCCTATTGAAACCAAAGGGATAACTTCACCGCTTACCGCACTAATTATTGTGGTATAATTTTGGCCTTCTAAATTCTCTTTTATATCTATGATATCAGATAACGAGTTTTTACATTTTCCATATTTTCCGTCGATAAACCATACAGGCTCAATTCTCCATTCTTTAATATTATCAAAATCGTATCTTGCTATATATCCAAGCTTGATCATTGTAATTTCGATTTCATTATCTAAAATAATATTTTCAAAAGATTTTTTAATACTTTGAACAACATCTAATGTAGAGCAAATATATGAATCTTGAATTGTGCTTTTTACATCAAAAACACCAGACACTTCAAATGCAATCAATCCATTTCTACCATAAATGAAATAAACCCTTGATGAGGATATAAATTCGTTTTCACCAGTAGCGTTCATAATACTTAGCGAAGGAATATTTTGATAAAGAACAGGATATATCAGGAGATATGCATCCTGTTCGTAATCCCATTTACTAACTTTTTCACCATATTTATCTCTTGTATCATATTCATCCTGTAGTTGATTTACTGTAGCAGCATCCATTGAATAGACTTGTGCTTCTCCAAGAATGTCATCAATATCAAGCAAGGATATAACTTGATTAGCATTGTCTAAAGCATTGCTTTTTTCAATTCCATCTATGTTTTTATTATTGAAAATTTTCTTAAGCGTATCTTTTTCCTTGAAGTTTTTATAATTATCGAAATAATATGTGTAATTGTATTCAATCTCCATTTTTGTGCGATAAGATACAGTCCCTAAAGAAAATGTTAAATCAGATTCGTCATCAAAAATATAGGAATAAAAGAGGTCATCCGGTCCAGTCATTTCGTCTGAAAATTCATCCACAATTTGACGTCCATCTGAAATACCGGAAACAATGCTTTCTTTGTCCCAAGTCACTGGTTTTGCAGAAGCTATTGACACTTTTTGATTCATGTCAAAATCAGCCGGAATATTTACATTGGCTTTAATTGTAAGCTTCTCAACATCCCTATCCTCAATGTAAGTTGGAAATTCGCTTACATCATTTTCATTATTTGCTCCTGATGAGTTATCTCCCGATAAGGAAGAATTAGAGTTTTGCTTATTTTCTGTTGTAGGAAAACATCCTGTCATCATAGCAGACACCAATATAACCAACATACATACGCTAATTATTTTTTTAATATAAATTCTCATAACATACCTTACCTTTCTTTTTACAATTAATATCTTGAGGTTTAATCTTATATTTTGATATAGAATCGTAATTTTTCCATAAATCAAGCCTCCCGTATGATCTATAACTAAATCATACGGGAGGCTTGTATCGTAAATTGTATCAATCTGTATCTAAATTGTATATTCTGTAATCATCTTTATTTTTCTTTTACATCGATTGGACACTGTAAAATTCCAAACTCTGTATAATATTCTTTTATATCATCTTTCTTACATGCCCATTCCTCTAAATAATAATACTCATTTATGTCAAGTCCTAATTGATTCTCATAATAGTTTTTTACCGCTAACTCTAATGAATTTATAAATGATGGATCTTCCTGTCCATAATTTAGGTAGTAAGATGAAGAAGGGCAAGAAAGGGATATTAATGTTTTTGTTTTTTCCTCATAATTGAATTCAAGCACGAAATCGCCCAATGTTATAACCACATTTATAAAATTTAGTGCCGTAGGTTGATTATCTATCTTGACTAAAGTGCTGTTTTGAGAATAATTCGCTATTCCATCTGAAATTATCATTTTTATGTGTTCGCAAATAGATTCATCGCTTTCAAAAAAAGTTTCAAATAACTCAAATGATTTTTTTTGCATATAGGATGGTTCATAATTGTCTCTATCTAAAGATATATCATTATATGCACCAATACCTATCTCACGATTATAATAAAGTTCAGCGACCTGATTACTTGTTATTTTCGTGGTGTTTCGCATATTGTAATCCCAGTAAATTTTTTTATTCAGTAATCTTTCTTCATTTTGCTCATTCATAAGCTGCGGTAAGAATACAATACAAACAGTCATAATTAACAATAATAAAAACACACTTATTTTCTTTACTTTATTCATCTTCTTCACCGCCTTTTTTTAAGGTAAAGGAAACGGTAGTGCCATTACCTTTTTCACTTTCAAAAGAAAGCTCCGTACCGTGGAGTGTTGCAATCTCTTTGCACAAGGATAATCCAAGACCTGCACCACCAAATTTTCTTGAACGAGATTTATCCTCACGGTAAAATGGTTCGGTTAAAAGTTTAATATTTTCCTTTGCAATACCTCTGCCTTTGTCCTCAACAAAAACTCGAACAATATCATTTGATGATTTGCTATAAATTTTAACAGTAGTTTGAGGTTCTGATGCCTTAAAAGCATTGTCAACTAAATTA
Organism: Eubacterium sp. AF16-48; assembly: GCF_003479405.1. Classification (GTDB taxonomy): domain Bacteria; phylum Bacillota; class Clostridia; order Lachnospirales; family Lachnospiraceae; genus Eubacterium_G; species Eubacterium_G segne. The sequence continues at coordinate 55,354 of NZ_QUHB01000011.1, forward strand.
TAAAGAAGTGAAAGCAAAAGCACGCCATTTGCACATATTGTTTCATCATCAAAATCAATGGAAAATAAAACATCGTACTTTTCGGATAAGTGTTTTAGAGTGGCTTTTAACTGTTCTCCAATGGTTAAAAGATTTAGTTTTTCCATTTCTATCTGCTCATTTTGAAACACGTATAAATCCAGTAATTGTAATGATAGTTTTTCAAGACGCTTTGCTTCATTATATATTGCTTCCGCTGCTTGGTCTTTCTCCGTTGTATTCAGGTCGTAAGAACGTAACATTTGAGCGTATCCTATGATAGCCGTCATTGGAGTTTTCATTTCGTGAGTAAAATCAGCCACAAAGATATTACGTTTTTCCGATTCTTCTCTGATCTCTTTAATTTTTTGTTCAATAGCTAATGACATAGAATTAAAACTTTCGGATAAAGCAGTGATTTCGTAATCAGAGCTTTTAACATCAACTTTTTTTCCATAGTTGCCCAATGCGACCTCATCCGAAACTTTGGTAAGTAAACTCAAAGGTTTTGTTATTTTTTTCGCTGAGGCAAGTATCAACAATCCGCTTATAACAGATATGATGAAAACGACAATGCCATAACTGTTCCAAAACAAACCACATTGTTTTTGTATTTCCGTGAAATCTGAGTAAACAACGAGATAATAAACATCTGCTTCGGTGCCAATTTTGCATACTGATTCCATAAGGATTAGGTCATCTTTTTTAATAAACTGAGATACACACTTGTTGTCATCAATCTCCGTATATTCACTTGTTGCATTTTGTGATGTATGTATTTCAATCTCCACCACGGAATTATCTAAAGAATCCTTTATTTGACGGACTATATTGTTTTTATGCGTTCCGGGTATTTCGCTGTAAGAAACATCTGCGAAAGCCAAAAAACTGTCTGCTACATAGTTTACGGTGGCCTTTACACGTTCTACTTGCGTATTCCAAAGAGTATTGTTTACATTATTGATAACAAGTATCCCGCCAACACCCGTCGCAAGGAGAACGATGATATATGCTATGCAAAAAAAATTATATGATAATTTCATTTTAATTTCTCCGCTCTAAATTTGTATCCAACCTTATATATTGTTTCAATGGCATCGCCTAAATCAAGTTTTTTCTTCAACCTTTGAATGTGGAGATCTATTGTACGAGTATTTCCAAGATAAGGTTCTTGCCACACTTGTTCAAAAATGGTTTCTCTGTATAATGCAATGTTTTTATTCCGTACCAAGTACAATAATAAATCATATTCTTTGGCAGGTAAAACTACAAGTTCTCCGTCTAGCAGAACGGTGCGTTCCAGAGTGTCAATTTTGATTTTACCAACTTCAAGGATATTATCAGTCTTATGAAATCTTCTGAGTACAGTAGCTACACGTGCCAATAATTCTTCTAAATCAAACGGCTTTGAAATATAATCCTCAGCACCAAGTTTTAACCCTTTTACTCTATCAGGCACGGAAGTTTTGGCAGTAACAAAAATAACAGGTATATCAAACTGTTTGATATATTCTATTAGATCGTATCCGTCAATATCAGGCAACATAATATCAAGTAATATTAAATCATATCTTTTTTCTTCAATTTTTTGGGTCGCAGCCATTCCATCATTCACTATTTCACACATATATCCGTTTTTACAAAGACACAGTTTAACCATTTCGGCTATGGACTGCGCATCTTCAACAATTAAAATTTTATTCACTTCGTTCACCTCTGATTTTATTATAACATATAATTGTATCTTTTTTTGTATCTTGCCCTCTATAATAGGATTCAAGGTTGGTTTAACATTAGACGATTTCAATTTTATTTTTCACAACCTGAATTCTTATCGCTTCTATGTAGATATGAAATACCCTATTATAAGAGATTTCAAATCGTTCAATAAGAGTTCTCGTTTCTGTAAAATATAATAGATTTATTATATCAATGCAAGGTGGTGAGCTTATGGACGATAGAAACAACGATTTCGACTTCGATTTTATGCCTATAGGACAAGCGATTAAGAGAGCAGGAACTGCACAGGGGATGACAAGAGAACAACTTTCTCGTATCGTTGATTACGACCCAAGACATCTACAAGCTATTGAAAACGAGGGTCAATATCCAAGTTTAGAATTGTTCATTCAACTTGTAACCATCTGATGAAGAGCAGATGAGAGATAAAATTGAAAAACTATGTAGAAAAAATTATAACATACAAAATGTACGGTATGAACAATTTGCAGATGGGGAGGAAGTCGAAAATACCTGTCAGTACAAGAATGCGTACGAAGGTATTTAATGAACTAAAAAAATACGAATATAAAAATTTACATACAATAAATTAGGTAGTGAATAGCGTTTACAACAAAAAGGTTGCGTTTACAACAAAAGGATTGAAAGTTAATAAAAGAAGGAATATGTTGACAGTCTAAAAGAGGAACTTAACAAACCGGAGAATAAGGAACAGCTTAATTCAGTGTTAAAAGGTTTTGGTTCAGAAGATGAATATTGGGATTATGAATATATGGTTTATCAGAAACAACTGCCTATTCAGAAATATGTTAAGAGCCTTGAAAATGATTATAATAATGCACATCAGGACGAATTTACAGAAGAACAATTGGCACAGAATTGGAATACCAAGCTGGATTCTATCAAGAAAAAGTTAGTAAAAGAGCAGCAATTTAAAGATGTTCAGAAACCTGTAGATATAGGACAAAGCTTTCAGGAGTAGTATGTGGAAGTTTGAAGAATAGCATGTGGAATAGTATATAAAAGGAATATTTAAATAAAGAAGTCTGATTGGAAAAAAATCCAGTCAGGCTTTTTTTGACATCAAATTACCCTAATATTACGTAATGCCTTATATCTAAGGTAGTTTCTTAGCTCAAATCGGTGCGAGCACATGTGGAATTACCAAGGCATCGTTAATTTTCTTTATTTTTATGGTAATCGTGTTGGTTACACAGTAATGTGAGGAAGTGTTTGGGTATATTTAACATATGAAACGGCTTATTTTACAAGAATTATCCATTATAATTTTAAATTTCATGTATTCATATCCGCCGGAGTTTTTTCATAACTTATGGACTAATTCCCACCACAATATGATAACTTAAAAGCTTATTTTAGCCCTTAAAATCACCATTACATATTGAAAACAATAAGAAACAATAAAAAGTAATAAAAAATAATAAAAAAATCGTTGACTTTACATATATCCCGTTATAAAATGAAACCATAGAGATGAAGGAGGTGGATATGTTGAGTTGTTTAGTTAAAACAGACAGAATTGAAACATTAAAGAATAGAATGCTCTCGGTTCCAAGATATGCATCTATTGAACAGGCAAAGATTATTACAGACACATATAAAGCACATGAAGGTGAGCCACGTATTATGCAGAGAGCGTACTCACTTAAGAACTGCTTAGAAAAGATAGGTATTAGCATTGAACCGGAAGAACTGATTGTGGGAAACAGAACAGCCGGTGTGAGATACGGAGTGGTTTTCCCGGAAAGCGGCAGCACATGGGTAGATAAGGAATTTGAAACTCTTCCAACCAGACCACAGGACAAGTTTAATGTTCATGAAGAAGATATTAAATATTTCAGAGAAGTAATATATCCTTATTGGCAGGGAAAATCATTAGAGGATGTGCTTAAGGCACGCTACGGAAAAGAGATTGATGAAATATCAAAGGTAGCAAAAATAAATCAGAAAGATCATGCACAGGGACACATTAATCCTGATTGCGAAGGATGGCTTAAGAAAGGTCCGGCAGGTCTTAAGGCAGAGGCACAGAAACATTTAGATGAAGAAACAGATGAAGAAAAGAAGCTTTTCTATAAGAGTGTTGTAACTGTTATGGACGGAGCTATTAACTTCATTATGAGATATCATTATTTGTTATTAGAGGAAGCTAAGGAAAATCCGAAGTGGGCAGATAACATGAAGACAGTGGCTGAAATCTGTAAAAACATTGCAGAAAGACCGCCGGTTACTTTTCACGAGGCAGCGCAGTCATTGTGGTTCTTATTTGTAATCCTGCAGATGGAATCAAATGCATCATCATTTTCACCGGGAAGAATGGACGTTTATATGTATCCTTATTATAAACATGACAGAGAAAATGGTGTTAGTGACCAGGATATATTGGAAATTATAGAAAGCCTTTGGCTTAAATTTAATGAAATTGTATATATGAGGAACTCAAACAGTGCTAAATTCTTTGCGGGATTCCCTATTGGATTTAACATTGCGGTAGGTGGTCAGGATGAAAATGGAGAGCCATATGAAAATGAACTTTCTTATTTATTCCTGAAATCTCAGGAACATATCGGTTTGCCACAGCCAAATCTTTCAGTAAGACTTTGTGAAAAAACCAGTGACAAATTATTGAAGGCAGCCATAAAGGTTGTTTCTCTTGGAAGCGGTATGCCGCAGTTCTTTAATGATAAGGCGGTTATCCCGGCTATGATAAAGGATTTAGGCATTGAAGAAAAGGATGCAAGAAATTATGCAATTGTAGGTTGTGTTGAACTTACTACTCAGGGAGATAATCTGGGATGGTCAGATGCAGCAATGTTTAACTTAAATAAGGCATTAGAACTTACTTTGACAGGTGGCAAATGCCTCATAACAGGAAAACAGCTGGCACCGGATAGAGGAAATCTAACAACATATGAAACTTTTGAAGATTTGGAAGAAGCCTTCAGACAGAACATAGACTACTTTATGGATAAGATGATAAAGGCATGTGAGCAGGTTGAGCAGGCACACATGGATCTTCTTCCGACACCATTTTTGTCATCGGTTATTAATAACTGTATGGATAAAGGAATTGACGTTACACGAGGCGGTGCAAAGTACAATTTATCGGGCATTCAGATGATACAGGTAGCAAATCTGGCAGACAGCCTTGCGGCAATTAAGCAGATGGTGTATGACGAGAAAAAGGTGTCAAAGGAAAGACTTCTTAAGGCACTTGAGAACAATTATGAAGGTGACGAGATTTTAAGAACAATGCTTCTTAACAAGGTCCCTAAATACGGAAACGATGTTGAGTGGGTTGATAATCTTGGAGCAAAATGGGCAAAATATTTCCGTGAAAGAATTGGAAAGTTTGCCAATTACAGAGGCGGAAAATATCATACAGGAATGTATACTGTTTCAGCTCATGTACCAATGGGTGAAAATGTGGGAGCCTCTCCTGATGGAAGATATTCTAAGACACCGTTAGCTGATGGAGGTATGTCACCGGTTTACGGACGTGATGAACATGGACCGACAGCGGTTCTTAAGTCAGTGTCAAGGTTAGATAAGAGCTGGACTACTAACGGAGGACTTCTTAATATGAAGTTTTTACCGGAATTTTTCAAAACTGAAAATGGAATCGACAAATTCGCTAAGATGTTAAGAACTTTTGTGGATTTGGAGATACCTCATATACAGTTTAATGTTGTAAGAAAAGAAGATTTGTTGGCGGCTAAGAAGAATCCGGAGCAGTACAGAAACCTTACAGTCCGTGTTGCAGGATATACTGCATACTTTGTGGAACTGGCGGGAGAACTTCAGGATGAAATTATTGCCAGAACAAGTTATGACGATATTTAAATTTAAGAAAGTGATGATGTGAATTTGAAAGGTTACGTTTTCGATTTTAAGAGATTTTCTACCCATGACGGACATGGCATCAGGACAACGGTTTTTCTTAAGGGATGTACCTTAAACTGTGTCTGGTGTCAGAACCCTGAGGGGATTTCAATTAAACAAAGACCTCTGTATTTCCCAAATAAATGCATACATTGTAATACATGTGTGCATTTGGCGGAAAACGGTGGTGTAACGGAAGTTGACGGAAAGATAAAGCTTGATGTTTCCAAGGTGGAGAACTGGCATTATATAATTGACAGTTGTCCGTCGGTGGCACTAACCATGGATTCCAGGGAAATGACATCTCAGGAGGTAGTGGAGGAAGCCTGTAAGGATGCACCGTTTTTTAAATATGGTGGTGGAGTTACCCTGTCCGGTGGTGAGCCGTTGTTTCAACATGAGTTTGCCATTGAAATATTAAAAGGTTTAAAAGAAAAAAACATAACTACTACCATTGAGACGGCATCTCATATTCCTATGCCTATATATAAGGAAGCCATGAAGTATATTGACTATGTATACGCAGACCTAAAAATAATGGATAGCAACCTTCATAAAAAGTATACGGGCGTAGATAACACTAGGATAGTGCAAAATTTGAAGTGGCTGCTTATGTCAGAAAAGAAAGAAAATGTTATAATAAGAACACCACTAATACCCGGCATGACTGCGACTGAAGAAAATATTGCAGGAATTGCAAAGTTTATAAGCGGTTTGTACCCGGAAGTAAAATACGAGATTTTAAATTACAATCCATTGGCACAGGCAAAGTATGACATGGTGGATAAGGAATTTTGTTTTGAAAACAATCCGCCGTTATACAGCGATGACCAGATGAGAGCATTTGGAAAAATTGCCACAGACAATGGCGTGAAAAATCTTATATTGGAAATATAAGTATTTAGAAGTATAAGTAAATAATTAACGGTGGTTAATTAAATATAGAAAGAGAGAATTTTGGAGGTAAAAAAGATGAAGTTAATTATTGATGACGCAAACATTGAGAAGGTAAAAAAAGTTTGGGAATTATATCCTTGTGATGGTGTTACAACTAATCCGTCTATTTTGGCTAAAAGTGGAAGAAATCCGTATGAGGTTCTCTCAGAACTGAGGGAAATCGTTGGAAAAGACGGAGAACTTCATGTTCAGGTAGTTTCAAAAGATGCAGAAGGCATGATTGAAGAAGCTAAAGTAATTAGAGAAAAATTAGGAGAAAATACATTTGTAAAGGTTCCTACAACACCACAGGGACTTAAGGCAATGAAGGCTTTAGCAGCAGAGGGAGTAAACATTACAGCAACAGCTATTTACACACCAATGCAGGCATTTTTAGCAGCAAAAGCCGGTGCAAAATATACAGCACCGTACATTAATAGAATTGATAACTTTGGATATAACGGCGTTCAGGTAGCTATGGATATTCAGGATATTTTTGAAAATAACAATCTTCCATGTGAAGTTCTTGCAGCAAGCTTCAAGAATTCACAGCAGGTACTTGAACTTACTAAATATGGAATAGGGGCATCTACAGTAGCAACAGACGTAATTGAAGGTCTTATTAAAAATGCAGCAATCGACGCAGCAATCGACGCATTTAACAAAGACTTTGAGTCAATTACAGGAGAAGGAAAAACAATGGCAAATTGCTAATTCACAATCTCTTTCTAATAGGCGGGTTTCCGGTAGCGGAGCCCGCCATTTTTAAGGTGATAATTATACCATTCCCACCTAATGATATTTTGTTGACAAAATGCCCATAAAATAATAGAATTATGAGCAGAAGACAAATGCCACGAAAGGAAGAGTAGGTAGCGGATTCGCTTAAAGAGAGCCCGGTAAGGTGGAAGCGGGCAGTGAGAGAAACTACTGAACATGGCCCTGGAGCAGCAATGGTGAAACAGATGGGATATATTCCATTTCTGAAAGTAGCTATTGACGGTTGCACCCGTTACAGCGCAAATGAGATATAAAGATACAACATCTTTATATGAAGTAAAGTGGTACCACGAAGTTTGAACTCTCGTCTTTGCAAAAAAAGATGGGAGTTATTTTTATTTGTGTAAGCATGGTGGCAGTAATACTTACATTATATTAAATAAAGGTTTCACAAACATGTTAATAATTGCAAAAAATAGCAGATAATAAATATAAGGAGAAAAAAGATGGCAAAGAAAACATTTTATTTAACAACAGCAATTGCGTACACATCAGGCAAGCCTCATATTGGAAATACTTACGAGGCAATTTTGGCAGACAGCATTGTACGTTTCAAAAGACAGCAGGGATATGACGTAAGATTCCAGACAGGAACAGATGAGCATGGACAGAAAATTGAGTTAAAGGCAGCAGAAGCCGGAGTTACTCCAAAGGAATTTGTTGATAAAGTTTCAGGAGAAATCAAAACAATCTGGGATCTTGTAGGAACATCATATGACAAATTTATAAGAACAACAGATGAATATCACGAGAAACAGGTTCAGAAAATTTTTAAGAAGCTTTATGACCAGGGTGATATTTACAAAGGATATTATGAGGGAATGTACTGCACACCTTGTGAGTCATTTTTCACGGAATCACAGTTAGTAGACGGCAAATGCCCTGACTGTGGAAGGGAGTGTACACCGGCGAAGGAAGAGGCATACTTCTTTAGAATGAGCAAGTACGCAGACAGACTTATTGAACATATTAATACACATCCTGAATTTATACAGCCGGAATCCAGAAAGAATGAAATGATGAACAACTTCCTTCTTCCGGGATTACAGGATTTGTGTGTATCTAGAACTTCATTTAAGTGGGGAGTACCTGTTGACTTTGATCCAAAGCACGTTATCTATGTTTGGATAGATGCTTTATCAAACTACATTACAGGACTTGGATACGACGTAGACGGAAACAATGATGAGTTATATAACAAATACTGGCCGGCAGATTTACATCTTATTGGCAAGGATATTCTCCGTTTCCATACAATTTACTGGCCGATAATGCTTATGGCTCTTGACGTTCCTCTTCCAAAGCAGATTTTCGGACATCCTTGGTTATTACAGGGAGACGGAAAAATGAGTAAGTCAAAGGGAAATGTTATTTACGCTGATGATTTGGCTAACTTATTTGGAGTTGATGCGGTAAGATATTTTGTTCTTCACGAAATGCCTTTTGACAACGATGGAACAATAACATGGGAGCTTATGGTTGAGAGAATGAACTCTGACCTGGCAAATACATTGGGAAATCTTGTAAACAGAACAATTTCCATGTCAAATAAGTATTTTAATGGAGTTGTTGAAAATAAAGGGGTTAGCGATGATGTAGACGCAGACTTTAAGGAAACTGTTCTTGCAGCACCTAAAAAGGCAGCTGAAAAAATGGATAAACTTAGAGTTGCAGATGCAATTACTGAAATTTTTGCATTATTTAAGAGATGTAATAAATATATTGATGAAACAATGCCTTGGGCACTGGCAAAGGAAGAAGACAAGAAGGACAGACTTGCAACAGTGCTTTACAATTTAATTGAAGGTATTAATATTGGCGCAAGCCTTTTAGAGCCATTTATGCCTGAAACATCAAAGAAAATTCTTCAGCAGATTAACGCAGAAGCAAGAGCTTTTGACGATATGGAAGAATTTGGCAAATACAAATCAGGTAATAAGGTTACTGAAAAGCCGGAAATTTTATTTGCCAGAATGGACATAAAGGACGTTATGGAAAAAGTTGAAGAAATTAAGGCAGCCCGGAAAAAAGATACTGAAGGAGAAAAATATCCGGAAGTAGAGGCTAAACCTGAGATTACAATTGATGATTTTGACAAGGTTCAGATTCAGGTAGGTGAGGTAATTAAGTGTGAGCCGGTTCCAAAGGCTAAAAAGCTTCTTGTTTCCCAGATTAAGATTGGAGCAGAAACCCGCCAGATAGTATCCGGAATAGCTAAATATTATAAGCCGGAAGAAATGGTAGGAAAGAAGGTTGCTGTTATTACAAACTTAAAGCCTTGTAAGCTTTGCGGTGTTGAGTCTCAGGGAATGATACTTGCAGCCGGGGATGATGAGGGAAATCTTTCAGTAGTAACAGTAGATAAAGATATAGTAAGTGGAAGTGAAATCTGCTAAAATATAAAGAGAAACTTTATAAGTTATGTAAAATCCCATTCCTTAGGGAGTGGGATTGTGCATTTTACCGTCAGCATTTATGAAGGAAAAGTTGGAGGAAATATGATTTTTGATACACATGCTCATTATGATGATGAGGCATTTGATGATGATCGTGAACAGATTTTAGAACGTATGAGAAACAGAGGGGTTGAATACATAGTAAATGTGGGAGCATCCATTCATTCATGTAAGACTACCATAGGACTTACAAGAAGGTTTACTTATGTATATGGAGCCCTTGGAGTGCATCCGGATGATGTGGCTGATTTAACTGAAGAAGATTATGAATGGTTAGAGCGCAGTGTTTACAAGCCAAAGATTGTTGCCGTAGGAGAAATCGGATTGGATTATCATTGGAATGAAAACAAAGACCAGCAAATCAAAGCTTTTGAGCGTCAGATGCAAATAGCGAGAGAGGCGCAGCTTCCTATTATTATTCACAGCCGTGATGCCGCTAAGGACACATATGATGTAATGAAGGCTAACAGGGCTGACGAAATGGGTGGAATTGTTCACTGCTTTTCATACACAAAGGAAATGGCGAAACAGTTTATGGACATGGGCTTTTATTTAGGAATTGGCGGAGTTGTTACTTTTTCCAATGCAAGAAAGCTTCAGGAAGTGGTAGAATACATGCCAATGGATAAGATGGTTATTGAAACGGATTGCCCATATATGTCACCTGTTCCTAACAGAGGAAAGCGAAATGATTCATTTAATCTGCCTTATGTTGTAAATAAAATAGCTGAAATTAAGGGCATCAGTCCTACTGAGGTTATTGACATAACATGTGAAAATGCAAAAAATGTATATGGTATAGGAAGAAAGAGGATATAAATAATGGCGTATCTTGGAACACCGGCAGCAACAAAAGAGATAATAAACAAATACGGATTTGCCTTTCAAAAGAAATTCGGACAGAATTTCCTTATAGATTCTAACATATTAGAAAATATTGTAAGTGCAGCAGGAATTACAAAAGATGATTTTGTTTTGGAAATCGGCCCGGGAATCGGAACCATGACGCAGTATCTCTGTGAGGCGGCAAAGCAGGTTGTGGCAGTGGAAATTGATAAGATGCTTATACCTATTTTGAAGGATACATTATCTGAATATGATAATGTTGAAGTTATAAATGAGGATGTATTAAAGGTTGACATAAAATCATTGGCAGAAGAAAAAAACGGTGGAAAACCCATAAAAGTCGTGGCAAACCTTCCATATTATATAACAACACCTATTATTATGGGATTGTTTGAAAGTAAGGTTCCAATAGACAGCATTACAATTATGGTTCAAAAAGAGGTGGCAGACAGAATGCAGACAGGCCCCGGAAGTAAGGACTACGGAGCGTTGTCTTTAGCAGTACAGTATTATGCACATGCGAAAGTTGTGCTTAATGTATCGGCAAACTGTTTTATGCCAAGACCTAATGTTGATTCCGCAGTAATTAAGCTTACAAGACATACACAGCAGGTAGTTTCAGTAGCAGATGAGGGGCTTATGTTTAGAATAATAAGGGCTTCATTTAATCAGAGAAGAAAGACTTTAGTTAATGGTCTTAAGAACTCTTCGGAACTTGACTTTACCAGGGAACAGATTGCAGGTGCCATAAAAGCTATAGGAAAGGACGAAAACATAAGAGGCGAGAAGCTGACTTTAGAAGAATTTGCAATGCTTAGCAATGCACTGATGGGAAAATAGATATAAAAATAAAATAGTTAATAACGTTTTTATGCATAATATAGAGGGTAACAATAGGTGTTACTCTCTATTTTTGTACAAAATACACAAAAAAATAAACAAAAATCTGTTGAAAAAATTAGTTTTAAACAAATTGACTAAAGCCCAAATACGTGATAAGCTAAGTTTAACGTTAAACTTAGCAGAAGTGGGGAAATTTAAAGAAAGGAAGAAGTATATATGAGAAAGTTAATCAAAAAAATTGTAGCACTTTCATTGACAGCGGCAATGGTAGTTCAGCCTGTATCAGGTAATTTTTTCAATTTATCACCTAATACAGTTGAAGCAGCACCGGCTACTAATACAGCCAGTGTTCCGGCTGCACAGTCAAGATTAGAAGCTGCACAGAACAATACTGAATGGCAGGTAGGCGCTAAGATGCCATATTTCAGATACGACACAAGCCCTGCGGCAATTGAAAATTCTTACACAAACAATGCAAAGAATTTAGCTGCAATGGACGAAGGAACAGTATCTTATCAGGATAACTATACAGGAACAAAGAAAGAATCATTAGATTGGGACAGATCTAACATTGCCAGCCAGGCATCAAACCAGTCATATGTTGAATTGGGAAAAGGTCAGTCAATTACATGGACTATTAAAACAGGACGTGGAGGAGACGGTGTCAACGTAAGATACACATTGCCTGACGGAAGCGGCGGAAGCGACGGTGCAAGAAAGCCACTTGGACTTCAGAGCAAGTTCTCAGTAAAGACAAGCAATGGTGCATCTGTACAGGGTTACGACAATGAAGATTCATCAAAGAGATATAATACATATTTATCAAGCAGTGAGGTAAAGGTTACATCAGACTATGCATGGCAGTATTTCCCAAGTGGACATCCTGTTGATGCTAACAATAGTAATGGTACACCTGCATTTGCCTTTGATGAAGTACATTTTAGACTTAGCGAACCATTAACAGGTGGAAGCACAATTACTATTACAAATACAGGAGACTACACACTTGGAATCGATTTCATTGAAGTTGAATATACAGATTACATTAGCGCACCAAGTGGAGCAACAGTAGTACCTGCAGGAACACATACACAGTCACAGATGGAAAGCTACATCAGAAAAGCTGAAGCAGGAAACAAGATTTTATATCTTGCATCAGGTGTTCATTATATGAATGAAACATGGATTCTTGCAGCTGATGGTGTAAAGATTACAGGTGCAGGTATGTGGTATACAAAATTACAGTTTACAAATTCAGGCATGGGTTCAGGTGGTATCTGTGGTGAAAAGACAGGTTACTGTCAGAATGTTGAATTCTGTAATATGTACATCAATTCAAACCTTCATTCAAGATTTGACCAGCAGGCAAATTACAAGTGCTTTAGAGATTTGTTCGCAAAGGGAACAAGCATCCATGATGTTTGGGAAGAACATTTTGAGTGTGGTTTCTGGATTGGAAGATACGATAGCAATTCAATTAACAAAGAAAGTGATTTAAATATTTATAATTGTAGAGTTCGTAATAACTTTGCCGATGGTATTAACTTCTGTCAGGGAACAAGAGATTCAAATGTTCATAATTGTGACATAAGAAACAATGGTGATGACGGACTTGCAATGTGGAATGCAACAGACTTCCAGCCTGATGATGAGTATAATAACACATTCTGCTACAACACAGTTGAATTTATCTGGAGAGCAGGTGGTATAGCTGTTTACGGTGGTGAAGGTCATAAGGTATACAACAACTACATCCGAGATACATTTACAGCAGCAGGTATTCATATGAATACAAACTTTTCAGGATGCCAGTTCAACAACACAACAAAAATTGAAGTGGCAAATAACGTTCTTGTAAGAACAGGTACAAATAAAGATTCATGGAACGAGAGTCTTGGAGCAATTGATGTTTCAGGTGGAGTAAATAATGTAACATTTAGTAACAATGAAATATATGATGCTCAGGCTAATGGTATTCGTACATTTAACTTTAATGGTAAAGGTGTATCAATGAACAACACAGTAATATTCGGTATTGGTCTTGATAAGATGTATGATGATTATTCATGTAGCAAACATAGTGAGGTTGCTGTAAGACAGAGCGGAACAAACATTACATATAAGAATTTACTTGTAAAGAACGTAGTAACAAAATATCTTTCAGAGAGTGCTGATAAGCATTGGCCATATTACTGTGATGATGCAAGCAATCTCCCAACAATTCCAACAAGTGAAAGTGTATTTGGAAATACAAATTACAAATTTGGAATTGATGCCAGTGGAAATTACACATATAGTGGTGGAGTATACACAGCTAACTCAAATGCAAACAGTTTTCCTGGTTATGACATTACAAACGGACAGAAGATAGTTAAAGAAGGTACAGAGCCGGAGACAGATCCTGAAGTAACAACAAGAGATCCGTCAGAAACATTACCAACAGAAGCTCCTACAAAGAAACCTTTAGGACCTGGTGCAGGTGATGTTGAACTTACAAGTTTTGAAGGTTCTTACTCATGGACAACAGATTATAAATGGCAGAAATATGCAACTTTATCAGATTCAATTTCATCATCAATGAAATATCTTGTAGTTACATATTCAGGTGATATTACATCAATGAGATTAGGTGATAATGCAAACCCACCTACAGCAGTATATTGGTTTGATTCAAATCAGAATGATGATGGAACAAATAAACCATTTAAGACAGTAGCAGGAACATCATTTGATGATAGCTCAGCTACAAAGACAGTTGTAGTAGATTTAGGTGCAACAGGTGTATCACCATCATTCTTCTCGGCATTCCATGTTCATACAGGAGCAACAGGAGAAGCAGGAGCAGTATCAATTGAACAGGCATGGCTTACAGATACACTTCCTGATTTATCAGATGGAGAAGAAACAACAACAAAGACACCGGAACCTACACAGGCACCTACAGTAGCACCGACACAGAAGCCGACAGAGGCTCCAACACAGGCACCTACGGTAGCACCGACACAGAAACCGACAGAAGCTCCAACAACAAAGGCACCGGAACCAACAACAAAGGCACCGGAAGTTAAGTATGAGCTTTCAGTAGAGGGACTTGCATGGGAGAATGCATCAGGCTCATCAGACCTTAAGGAAGGTGACGCAGTTAAGTTTACAGCATTGCTTTACAACAACACAGGAGATGACATTCCTGCAGGTCAGGCAATCGGATTCAAGGCAGTAATAGACGGAAGCACAACAGTTAAGAATGAAGCATATACAGGTGGACTCAAGGCAGGAGAAACAGTTAAAGTAACAGCCACAACAACATGGACAGCAGGATACGGCGGACATACAGTAGTGGCAACTGCAACAGGAGATTCACAGAGCTCAGTAACAAAGAAATTCAATGTAGGAAGAAAGTCAGCCAATGTAACAAGAGTTACAGGAGGATACGACCTTGTGGTAACAGACATTGAATATGACAAGAATACAGTAAACGCAGGAGACCAGTTAGTATTTACGGCAACAGTAATGAATGCGGGAGATACAGACATTCCTGCAGGAACAGTAATCGGATACCAGTTACAGGTAGACGGAAACACATCAGACATCAGATGGTGTGACACATATTCAAGCGGACTTAAGGCAGGAGCATCAATCAAGCTTACATGTAACTCAGGTTCAAACGGAATAAATTACTGGAGTGCAACAAACGGAACACATACAATTACGGCATGGGTAGATGATGTAAACCGTCTTCCAAATGAAGTAAACGAAAACAATAACTCAACAGGCATCACACTTGTTGTACCAAGTGCAGGACTCATTGAAAATCCTGACACACCGGATGATCTTGATAACATAGTTATCGATCCAGGAAAGGTAACAATAAGCAGCAGCGTAAAGATTGAAGGATACCAGATTAGCACAACCCTTGGAGGAAGCAGAGTGGTTGGATCAGTAGAACCTACAATCAACAATAAGGCAGTTAAGAACTGGGGATTCATATATGCAGTAACCAAGGCAGGAAATGCAACATTTGACGTATCAGATGATGACATGGTAGTTGGAACAACAAGTAAGTATGTAACAGCACTTGAGTCAACACCAATCGGAACAGCAGAAAATGTTAAGTTCGGATCATCAGACACAGCAACATACTTTGTAAGAACAACA
>NZ_QUHB01000011.1:71040-74665 GCF_003479405.1 Eubacterium sp. AF16-48
CAGAAAATGTTAAGTTCGGATCATCAGACACAGCAACATACTTTGTAAGAACAACACTGTTTGGAGCAAACACAGCAAAAGAATACTCAGCACAGTATAAGGTAAGAGCATATGCAGAGCTTAGTGATGGAACATATGTATACAGCAAGGTAAGCTCATACTCAGTATATGACATAGCAGACACATTGTATTCAAACAAGATGATGAATACAATCACAGCCCATGATTACCTTTACAACAACATCCTTAAGGTTGTAAACCCTGATTATGCACAGGTTGATTACAATTGGAGTAACACAGTTGTTGATGTATCAACTGTACAGTAATAAAAAACATTCAAAGTTTTAAAAGGAAGGGATAATGCCCGGTGACATAGTTGTCGGGTGTTATTCTTTCCTTTTTATTATTTAATATCGGTTATTAAATAATGATATATTTAAGAAAAATGATATTACTTAAAACATATTAAAACACATATTTTGTATAAAGAGCGCATAATAACGATTTTTTACGTAAAATAAATGCAAATATAGTATAAATATATAACACTTGTGCAAAATGCACAAAATAAATGCGAAAAATATGTGAAAAAAATTAGTTTTAAACAAATTGACAAAAAACTTTAGTCGTGTTAAGTTTAGTTTAACGTTAAACGCATAGTGGTTTTATTTTAAAAGGGAGAAGTATTTATGAGAAGAAGTATCAAAAAAGCATGTGCATTAGTATTAGCATGTGCAATGACATTTCAACCTGTAAACGGCTATTTTGGAAGCAGACAGGTTAATGCAGTTGGCGTGGCAGATAAGTTCGAAATACCTGCAACCAGTGCAAGTGGCAGAGTGGGGGCAGAAATGCCATACACAAGATATGATTCAACAGTAGCTACTCTTGGGGGTGGAGCGACACTTAAGACTTCAGTAGACTGGGCTAAGAGCAATATTGCAACACAGGCATCAGAGCAGTCTTACGTGGCACTTCCAAGTAATGGTTCATATGCTGAGTGGACTATGAACACAACAGGTTCAGGTGTAACTATGAGATTTACAATGCCTGATTCATCAGATGGTATGGGTATTAAAGGTTCAGTTGATGTATATGTAAACGGCACTTATGCACAGACAGTTAACCTTAATTCATATTGGATGTGGCAGTATTTCTCAGGTGGAAGCCCAAGTGATACACCGGGAGGAACAGGATGTTTCGCATTTGATGAGGTTCATTTTAAATTAGATAAACAATTAAAAGAAGGAGATAGAATTCGTATTCAGAGTACAGGCGCAAGCGGAGTTGAATACGGTGTTGACTTCCTTGAAATTGAAAATGTACCAAATCCTATAGAGCAGCCTGATAATTCAGTTAACGTAGAGGATTACGGTGCTATTCCTGATGATGGAATTGATGATTTAGATGCAATCAGAGCAGCTGTAAGAGATGCAGATGCAAACAATATGGATGTATACTTCCCTGAAGGAACATTTCATTTAAGAGGTATGTGGAACATTGGATGTTCTAACATGAAGATTACAGGTGCCGGAATGTGGTATACAAACCTTCAGTTTACCAGCTCAAAAGCTTTTGGTGGTGGTATCTCAGGTGGTAACCCAAATGCCGGTGATGGAACATCAGGTGATGGTTATTGTAAGAACCTTGAATTTTGTAATATGTACATTAATTCAAACCTTCGTTCAAGATATGGTGAAAATGCAGTATATAAATGTTTTATGGATATATTTGCAGATGGAACAGTAATCCATGATGTATGGGAAGAACATTTTGAATGTGGTTTCTGGTTTGGTGATTACAATGGTGCACTTGATTATAGCGATGACGTTAAAGTAGTAAATTGTAGAATTAGAAATAACTTAGCTGACGGTGTTAACTTCTGTCAGGGTACCAGCAATGCTGCTGTTTACAATTGTTCAATAAGAAACAATGGTGACGACGGTCTTGCTATGTGGAATAACACATATATGAATGCAAAGGATGAAAAAGGAAACATATTTGCATATAACACAATTGACTTTGTTTGGAGAGCCGGTGGTATAGCTATCTACGGTGGTGACGGACATAAGATTTATAATAACTACATATGTGATATGTTTATGGCATCAGGTATTCATTTGAATACAACATTCCCGGGTTATAAGTTTGGCAACACTACAGGAATATCATTTGATAACAATATTCTTGTAAGATGTGGTACAAACTCAGACAGCTGGGGAGAAGATTTATCGGCTATTGATATTAAGCAGGGTGTTAAAAATGTAACATTCAACAATACACAGATTTATGATTCACCATTTACAGCTATTAGAATTTTAGACAATAACTGTAGTGGAATTACATTTAACAATACAAAGATTTTTGGTGCAGGTCTTTCAGGACAGGACATTACGTTCTCATGTAATACACATTCACCTGTCGCAATTAGAGAGCCGGCTGGTTCAAGCGTTAAATTTAACGGACTTGAAATTGCAGGTATCCGCCCTGATAAGTATGCAAATAATGCAGGTCAGGCAAATACAACATGGCCATACTGGACAGACAGACAGACACCACAGAACATTGCAGGAAACAGCACAGTTACAGTATACGACGAAGATACAACATACGTTGTTCCTGGATATCCAAATGCCGTAAACGGTGAGCAGGGTGGTGGAATAGTTAATCCACTTGATGGAATTACAGGATATGATCTTATTGTAACAGGTCTTGCGTGGGCTAATGCAGACGGTTCATCAGTTCTTAAACATGGTGATAAAGTAACATTTACAATGCAGATTAAGAATGATAGTAATGTTGACATACCTGAGGGTGTTACAATTCCTGTTAAGGTTTCAATTGATGGCTCAACATCACTTAAATACACAAAATTTAAGTCAGGACTTAAGGCAGGGGCTACAGCAGCCATTACACTCACAAATACATGGTCAGCTACAAAGGGTGGTCATACAGTTGAGGCAGTTGTTGATGATTCAAACAAGTTACCTGACGAATTAAATGAAAATAACAATACAAGAACAAAGAAAATAAATGTTGCTGATACAGGTTCAAGCACAACTGTTAAAAGAGTAACAGGTGGTGGAGATCTGGTAGTAACAGATATTACATATGGACAGGATAAGATTGCAACAGGAGATAAGCTTCAGTTTACAGCAACAGTAGTAAATGCAGGTGATACGGCAATTGCCGCAGGTACAAAGATTGGTGTACAGTTCCAGATTGATGGAAAAGCATATCCATCACCTATTACATGGAGTGATACATATAACTCAGGATTACAGCCGGGAGAAAGCGTACAGCTTACAGCTAACGGCGGTAATGGTTCAGATGGTGCATACTGGACAGCAGAAGAAGGCACACATACAGTAACAGCATGGGTTGATGACAGCGGATTGATTAGTGAAGTAGATGAAAGTAACAACAAAACAACTATTTCATTGCAGGTTCCATTTGGAGGAACACAGTATTTTGATAATCCTGACAGCCCTGACGACTTTGCAGGAACAGGTGGTGGTGAGGAACAGCCTACAAAGCCGACTCCTACTACAGCAGCACCTACACAGAAGCCAACAGAGGCTCCAACACAGGCACCTACGGTAGCACCGACACAGAAACCGACAGA
>NZ_QUHB01000012.1:0-28459 GCF_003479405.1 Eubacterium sp. AF16-48
AAGGCAATTGATGACATGATGAATGACGCAAGAATGAGTGGGGAAGCATTAGGAGAAGCGAGAGGAAGAGAAACTGAACGTAAGATAATGCAGGAGAAGCTGGATGAAAAGCAGAACCAAATAGAAAAAGAACGTAAAAGATATGAAAAAGAAATAGAGGAATTAAAGAGGCAGCTAGCCGAGAGGCAGACAGCCTAATAAGAAGCCGGATGGTCAAGGACTGTCCGGCTTTTAAGGTACAACGACCTAATAATAGGATGTATAAGAGTAGTAAGAAGGTGCGCCCTTAAAAATAAATAAAAATTTCTATATCCGGTAACACTAAAATAAAAAGGATAAAAATGAAAGTAGTATTAATTGTTATAGGAATAATTATAGTGGTGTTAATTAATTTTGTATTGTATTGCTGCTTAAGAGTAGCATCTAAAACAGATCAGCTATATGAAAAATTATCAATTTCTGAAAAAGAAGAACAGGAAAAATGAAATGAAGAAATAAATATAAAATAAAAAATATTTAGTCAAAATTCACTAAAAAGTAAAGATTAATAGAAAAAATCCGTCTATTTGTATAATTTTTTTATAGAAAAACTCATTGTATTAATATATAATTGGCTGGTAAGGTTGCGTTATATTAGAGAGAAAAAATCCTGCATATATGCAGGTGGGTGTTGTACACCATATAAAATAATTATATAGAGAGGAGGAGTTGGCAGGAACGCCAATGAGTAAAGGATGAAAAAAGGAAGGAAAGGGTTAGCGGCTTTATTGGTTATGGTAATGGTTATTACCATGATGGGGGGATTTAATGCCGCACAGAAAACCGAAGTAAACGCTGATGAAAAAACTTACTATGCAGGTAATCCAATTATTACCAATATGTTTACGGCAGATCCATCTGCCCATGTGTGGGAAAAGGATGGAAGAATTTACATTTATGCATCTCATGATATTTTCCCATCAAGAGGATGTGACTTAATGGACAAGTATCATGTATTTTCTTCAGATAACATGGTTACATGGAGAGATGAGGGAGAAATCCTTTCATCAGACGATGTATCATGGGGACGTGAAGAAGGTGGATTTATGTGGGCTCCGGATGCAGCTTATGAAAACGGAACATATTATTTTTATTTCCCGCATCCAACAGGTTCAGGGGATGCGTGGAATAACACATGGAGAATCGGTATTGCAAAGAGCAATAGCCCGGCAAGTGGATTTAAGTGTGCGGATGATGGTTATGTAAAGAAAAAAGATGGTTCACCTTATGTTACAGGTATTGATCCATGTATATTTAAAGATGATGATGGTTCATACTATCTCTACACAGGTGGTGGAGCATCATGTTATGTGGCAAAAATGCAGTCTGATATGCAGACATTAGCAGAGGAGCCGGTTAGAATTGACCAGACACTTACAGATTTCCATGAAGGTATGTGGGTATTTAAGAAAGATGGTCTTTACTATGCAATGTATGCAGACAATACAGCAGGTCAGAACCTTATGAGATATTCAACTGCTAATTCACCATACGGACCATGGAAAGAGGGTGGAATTGTTCTTGAAGGAACAGGTTGTGATACAACTCATGGCTCTATAACAGAATATAAGGGTCATTGGTATCTTTTCTATCACAATTGTGAAATTTCAGGAAATGGAACATTACGTTCAGTATGTATTGATGAGGTTAAGTTCAACAGTGACGGTTCTATTCAGACTGTAAAACAGACAAAAGAAGGTGTTGCTAACGTAGATTATGTTAATCCGGCAGATGTAGCGGGAAGCAACAGCAGTCCGGATCCTGCTAAATTTACAGAGAAGACAGATTATAGTATTGCAAATGCACAAATTGGTGGTGGAGCCACAAGAGGCGGGGATGCCATTGAAAACCTTCATTATGAAGGCTCATATGTTGAGTGGAATAATGTAAACGGAGGAAAAGGCGGTCAGGCTATGCTTACCGTATACTATGGAACACCGGATGGAGCTACTGCATTGGTAAAAAGTTCAGGTGACAAGGCAGGTGACGGCTATTTCCTGAAATTTAACAAGACTACCGGATGGGGTGATTATTCAGGCGTGGCTACATGTTTCATTGACTTAAATCCGGGAACTAATAATACAGTTAAGCTTATATGTGGCATGGGTGGTGTAAACATTACCGGAATGTCTATTTCATTACCTGACCAAAACGCACCACAGGAAACAACCCTGGCACCGACACAGAAGCCTACAGAGAAACCTACTGAAGCACCAACTCAGGCACCTGAGTATGGTAAGTGTGATTTGGTTGTTACTGATATTGATACAGAGAAGAATTACTATACAGGAGAAGAAGCAGTATTTACTGTTACGATTAAAAATCAGGGTACAGCAACCAGTGCATCAAATACAAAGCATGGTGTTGCACTTTCCGTAGATGGACAGGTCGTTAACTGGTGTGATACATTCTTCGGACCGTTGAAACCGGGAGAAGAGGTTACTGTTTCCATGAATGGAGGACCAAATACCAAGAAATCATGGACGGTTGTTTCAGGTACACATACAGTTTCTGCTCATGTAAATGATACAAGAGATGTTGATGAGTCAGACACAAGCAACAATATATTCTCAAAGACTATGACATTTACAGATAAACCGGCTAAGTCAGCGGATATCAGAGTAGATGGATATCAGATTAGTACAACTCTTGGTGGATTTAGAACAGTTTATTCAGTAAGTGATCCTAATGCAGAAGTTGAAAGCTTAGGTTTAGTATATGGACTTTCAAGTTATGTTTCAGAAAGTGATATGGTTGTAGGAAGCAGCAATAACAAGGTGTTTGATTATGCAGCAACTGAAAAGGGACGTATGGATATGTCTATTAACGGAGATGAAGACTATGAAAGTTATACTATGACATTACAGTTTGATAAGCAGCAGGTAGCTTTCTTAAGTGAAAAGATGTCAGTTCGTGCTTATGCAAAATTAAAAGATGGCTCAGTTATTTACAGCAAGACACAGAGCACATCAATTTATGATACAGCAGATTACTTGTATAAGAATTTAATGATGAACACTTTAAGTGCACACAATTACCTGTTCAATAACATTTTATCTGTTGTTACACCATCTTATAAGGAAATTGATTACAACTGGAACAGTGCCGTTGTTACTCCTAATGAGATTTAATTGAAATATTCGGGAGGATAGATATTGATGAAGAAGAAAATAATATCCTTTCTTATGGTAATGGTTATATGCCTTACAATGCCCGGATGCTTTGATATGGCACCGGGTGGAGGTAAGGTTAAGGCAGCAGATATTTATTATGCAAAATCGTTGCATAATAAATAATATTAATAAAAAGGGCATGTCACATATGTGGTATGTCCTTTTTTAGAATAAAAATAATAACATTAATAAGTGGGCAGTTCCTTTGTATATTTAAAAATATATGTTATAATGATTTAGTTGTATAAATACAATAAAATAATAAGGGAAAAGAACTCATATTTATGTCTATTCAAAATAACCGGAGGTTAGATTTAAATGAAAGTATTAATGTTTAATGGAAGTCCAAAAGCTAATGGATGTACATATACGGCACTTTGTGAGATGGCAAAGGTTTTACAGGAAGAAGGAATTGAAACAGAGATAATGCATGTAGGAGGCAAACCACTGGGAGGCTGTATGGGCTGTGGCGGATGTGGCACTACAGGAGAATGCGTGTATGGAGGAGTGGTAGTTGAGGCAGCTAAAAAGCTTGAACAGGCAGACGCAGTGGTATTTGGTAGTCCGGTACATTATGCCTCTATTAGTGGAAACATGATGGGATTTCTTCACAGATTATCATGGAGTGCGGGAAAGTATCTTAAATATAAACCTGCTGCAATGGTGGTAAGTGCAAGACGTGCCGGCACAACCAGTGCATTAGATGAAATTGCCAAAATACCTGAATTTTTCCATATGCCACTAATTAATGGAAATTACTGGCCTATGGTTCATGGCAGCACCCCGGAAGATGTTAAAAGGGATGAAGAGGGCCTTCAGATTGTAAGAAATATTGCAAGAAATATGGCATGGATTTTAAAATGCATTGAGGCAGGAAAGGAAAAGGGAATAGTACATCCGGAACCGGAGGCCCAAATTAGAACAAATTTCATAAAATAGTATTAATTTTAACAAAATAGAGAATTTGTTAATAGAATTGTAACAGAACATTTATTGCATATATATTCCATTGATTATATACTAAAAAAGTCAAAAAAATTGGAAGACGAAAGGAAATGTGACGGAATGGAAGATAACAGAAATTACCAATCAGAAGAGGTAGAAGATGAAAATCTGATGGACGACGTGATTGTTAACCCGGCAGATGATTCAGTTAAGGAGAACGGAAAGCCTCGAAAGAAACAGGAAAGTGAACCTATTAATGTAAAGAAGGAGATTTTCAGCTGGATTAGAATAATTGTTGTGGCAGTGGTTATTGCCTTTGTTATAAACAATTTTATTATTATGAATGCCAACGTTCCTACAGGTTCTATGATGAATACAATAATGAAAGGGGACCGCATGATTGGACTTAGAACATCATATTGGCTCTCAGATCCTAAGAGAGGAGACATTGTTATTTTTATCAATCCTGATTATGATGAAAACAGTCCTAAGGATGAGAAGTACTACGTAAAGAGAGTAATTGGACTTCCGGGAGAGAAAGTAACTATTAAGGATGCAAAAATTTATATCAACGATTCAGATAAACCATTAGATGAACCGTACCTTCCGGAAGAATGGGTATATGTAAATGGTTCAGATGAAGAGTTGACATATCAGGTTCCGGAGGGATGTTATTTCATGCTTGGTGATAACAGAAATAACTCCAGTGATGCAAGATTCTGGAACAATACGTACTTAAAGCGTGAGAATGTAATTGCAAAAGCAGTATTTAAGTATTGGCCTTGGGATCACAAGGGATTATTTGAAAAAGTAGACTATGCACAGTAATGTGTGGTAGTGTTGTGCTGAATAATGGTTGCCATAGATATGTGGTAGCACTGAATAAATGGCTGTCGCTAAGATGCGGCGGTCATTTGTTATATTAGAATATTTGGGGGCTGGTACCATTGAAAAATAGGAAAAACAAATATCAACTATTATCAACTATTAAAACATAGCCTAAAAACTACATTTCATATATTTCAGCGCTGTCAACTACCACAAACCCCAGTTTCTTATACAGTGAAATGGCAGGTTTGTTGTCACCACTTACATGAAGCAAAACATATGTGTGGTCTTTGGACAAATAAGAAATTACAGCATCAAGCATTTTAAAGCCGTACCCCATACCACGGTATTTATCAAAAACCAGAACATCATGAATACATACAGTCCTGTCATTAAACAATTCAATAAGGCAGCTGCCAACAGTTGCACCCTGTGAGACCATTTCAAATTTAACACTTTGAGTGGTACTTTCTAAATTCCCGTCAACTATCTTCACATATTTAGGAAGTGTTTTGTAACAGGCACTAGATAATGAAAACTTCATCATATATTCAGTGGCAGTTTTTTCAAAGCCTAAATGAGACAAAACAGCACAACCGGTAGAATTCTTGGAATTTAACATTGCTGAAATATAAAAGTCATTATAATCAGTTAAAAATGAGTCTAAAAGAGATGACATTAAATTTAGTTTTCTGTACTTCGGAAGAACATATCCACAAATATCAACAATTTCATTATTATAGAAGTCAGCACTTAAAAATCCTACTGTTTTTCCCTCATGTACGCCATAGTACAAAACAGGTAACGGATTAACCCGATTTGAATCATCATATGAAACAGGTGAAGAGCTACCCGGGGTTGAACCATTACATAAAACCGATTCGGAATCATCACATGAAACAGATAACGCCTCATTTTCTCCGAAAAACAGTTGGGGAATATATTGATTTTCGTTTTTGCAGATTTCATAAATATTGGTGCAAATTTCCCTTAAATCCTTTGAAATAGCATAACTTTTTTTCATGTCAAATATAAATGTCATAACAGAACCCCTTTCCCGAAAAAACGACGAATGTTAAATAAAAATATGTTTAAACGGTGTCACTTAAATTGGTTTGATTATACCAAATGCAATAGAAAAAATACAGTATATGTGGTATAGTGGGAAAGCAAAAGGTTAATATTATTAGATAAATACCATTGGATAAAAATTACAAAATAAAGGTTTTATGGAGAGTGTTATGTTGAAAATAGGTTCACATGTTAAGATGAGTGGCAAGGATATGCTTCTTGGCTCGGCGAAGGAGGCAAAATCCTATGGAGCAAATGTTTTTATGGCATATACCGGTGCACCTCAAAATACCAAAAGAAAAGATGTAAGTGAATTAAAGATAAAAGAAGCATGGGAATATATGCAAAAAAACGGCATTGAAGATATTATAATTCATGCACCATATATTATTAATTTAGGCAATACCATTAAGCCTGAAACCTATGAAATTGCAGAAAAGTTTTTGGCTACGGAATTAGACAGAACGGAAAAAATGGGAAGTAAGGTTATGGTTTTACATCCCGGCTCCCACGTTGGAGCAGGTGTTGACGCAGGAATTAAGCAGATAATAAATGGCATAAACAATGTACTTAGCAGAGACACAAAGGCATATATAGCATTAGAGACCATGGCAGGAAAAGGAAGCGAGATAGGCAGAAACTTTGAGGAAATTGCAAGAATTTATGATGGCGTAAAATATAACGATAAGCTCCGTGTCTGCTTTGACACATGCCATGTAAACGATAGTGGATATGATTTGGTAAATGATTTAAGTGGAACATTTGAGAAATTCGACAAAGTAATAGGAACTGACCAGATTGCGGTTTTTCATATTAATGACAGCAAAAATCCCTGTGGTGCAGCAAAAGACAGACACGAAAACATTGGCTTTGGAAACATAGGATTTGAAACTCTTAAGGAAATTGTCTATATGAAGGAATTTGAAAATATTCCAAAAATTCTAGAGACCCCATATATTAAGGATCCGGATAACGATAAAAAATCCTATGCACCCTACAAATTTGAGATAGAAATGTTAAAGCAGAGAGAATTAAATCCTAATTTGCAAAAAGAGGTTATTGAAAATGAATAGCTTGATTTATGGTTTAAATGCAACAGTTCCGGTTTTTCTGGTAATTGTTGTGGGATATTTACTTAAAAAAATAGGCTGGATAAATGAAGGATTTATAAAGGCATCAAATAAAATTAACTTTACAATTACCCTGCCGGCTTTACTTATACAGGACATGATGAACAATGATTTTCTGCAGAAATTTGACGGAATGTATGTTGTATATTGTGCAGTGGTAACGTCAATATGTTTCTTCGCCACATGGGTTGGAGCTAAATTGCTGGTAAAGGATAAAACAATTGTTGGTGAGTTTGTTCAGGCTTCATATCGAAGTAGTGCGGCAGTGTTAGGAGCCGCATTTGTGTTTAATATATATGGGGACACAGGAATGGTGCCTCTGATGATTTTAGGGGCGGTACCACTTTATAATGTTTATGCAGTTCTGGTTTTAACAGTGGAATGTCCGCAGAAAGGCGCAAGTCAGGATAAAACCTTACTAACCACCTTAAAGGGAATAGTAACAAATCCTATTATTTTAAGTATTTTTGCCGGGGTTATTTTATCTGCAACAAAGGTGCAGTTCCCTAAAATAATAGATAATACCATAGGAAATTTTGCAAGAATAGCCACTCCGTTGGCACTTTTGGCAATTGGTGGCAGTTTTGAATTTGGAAAGGCAATAAAAAAGGCAAAGCCTGTCATTGTTGCTACGTTTTTTAAACTTATAGGCTGGGCAATGGTATTTTTGCCAATAGCTGTGTGGTTAGGATACAGGGATGAGAAGCTGATGGCACTGGTTATTATGCTGACATCCCCTACTACTCCAAGTTGTTACATAATGGCAAAAAGCATGAAATCAGAAGGAACTCTTACAAGCAGTGTTGTAGTGTTGACAACCCTATGTTCTGCATTCACCCTGACCGCTATTATATTTGTATTAAAAAGCCTGGGATTATTGTAGGATAGGGCATTAAATAAAATAGACGAGGAGGAAACCAAATGAAGAGAAGTGAACAGAAAATTCAGGATACCTGGAAAATGGAGGATATGTTTATAAGTGATGAGGCATGGGAAAAGGACTTTGAAAAGGCAACAAAGATGATTCCTCATTATAGTGATTTTTCAGGTGAAGTTTCAAAGGATAAAGAAAAATTAATTGAATATTTTAATTTCAATGATGAGATAAATTTGTTAGTGGAAAGACTTTATGTATATTCAAACCAAAAGTACCATCAGGATATGGCAGAGGCAAAGTATCAGGCATATTCAGGAAAGGCACAGAAACTGACAGTAGACATAGGAAGCGCATCAGCTTTTTTTGAACCGGAAATTTTGGAAATGGAGGAAGATACATTACTTTCATGGATGCAGGATGACAGGCTGGCCGATTACCGGAGATATGTGGGAGAAATATTGAGAGGAAAAGCTCATACTCTTGATAAGAAGACAGAAGAAATTTTGGCAAAAAGCAGAAAAATGGCGGCAGCAGCTGACAACATTTATTCAATGTACAATGGTGCCGATATTGATTTCCCGGTGGTAAAGGGAAGTGACAATAAGGAAATCAAAATAACCCATGGCAATTATGTCCCAATTCTTGCGGGAGAGGACAGAGAACTTAGAAAAAATGCCTTTAAGGCTTTATATGATACCTATGGCAAAATGAAAAATACAATTGCGGCAACCTTTAATGCAAATGTTGAGCAGGCATGCTTTTATGCAGATGTGAGAAATTATCCCTCATCCCTTGCAATGCACCTTGATGGAAGTAATATCCCGGTGTCAGTTTATGATAATTTAATAGATGTTGTGCACGAAAACATGGGATTGATGCACAGATACGTTAAATTAAGAAAGAAGATTCTTGGAGTGGATGAACTACATATGTATGATGTTTACGCTCCAATTGCTAAGGCACCTAAGGATAAAATACCTTTTGAAAAAGCAAAGGAAATGGTTTTAGAAGCACTAAAACCTATGGGTGAGGATTATCTTTCCAAGTTAAAAGAAGGCTTTAACAACAGATGGATTGACGTTTACGAAAATGAAGGAAAAAGAAGCGGGGCATATTCCTGGGGAGCTTACGGAACCCATCCTTATGTGTTGCTTAACTATCAGGGAACTCTTGATGACGTGTTTACTCTAGCACACGAAATGGGGCATGCTCTTCATTCATATTATTCCGATACAACACAACCATATATTAATGCAGGATACCGTATTTTTGTGGCAGAGGTGGCATCTACATGTAATGAGTCACTTTTAATACATCATTTGCTGAAAAACACTGATGACAGGGATACGAAAGCTTATCTTATTAATCATTTTCTTGAGCAATTTAAGGGAACGCTGTATCGTCAGACAATGTTTGCTGAGTTTGAAAAAATAACTCATCATATGGTAGAGCAGGGAGAAACTTTAACAAGTGACCTTCTTTGTGAAACATATTTGAATTTAAATAAAGAATATTTTGGAGAAGAAATGGTATCGGACGATGAAATCGCTTTGGAATGGGCGAGAATACCACATTTCTATAATCCGTTTTATGTTTATCAATATGCAACGGGAATTTCAGCGGCAATAGCCCTTTCTAAGAAAATAATGAATGAAGGGGAAAGTGCTGTTAAGGATTATATGAAGTTTTTAACAGGAGGCGGTTCAAAGGATCCTATTGACCTTCTTAAAATGGCAGGAGTGAATATGGCTGAAAAAGAGCCGGTACAGCAGGCACTTAACCTGTTTGGTGATTTATTAGACCAAATGGAAGAAATAGTAAAATAAAATCTTTTTATTGGAAGCCTGCCGGAATTTAGTATATGATATTACACAGGTGCAATGTTAATGGCATTGTAATGAGGGACAATGCAGTTGATAAAAAAATATGGAGCATAAGATGAAATTTAATGAAAATTATAAGGGCTATATATTTGATTTAGATGGGACCATTCTTGATAGTTCATGGGTATGGGATATGGTTGACATAAAATTCCTGGGAGATAGAGGCTATGATGTCCCTGAGGATTATGTGGAATCAATTTCTCCGTTAGGGGCTTACAAGGCGGCAGTTTATACCATTGACCGGTTTAATCTTCATGGGGAAAAACCGGAAGAGCTGGTAAGGGAATGGTTTGACATGGCAAAGGAAGAATACGCAAAAAAAGTAGTATGTAAGCCTGGAGCAAAGGAATATATCACACACCTTTTTAAAGGGGGAAAGAAGCTGGCTGTTGCTACGTCTTCAGATCGGGAGTTATTTATGCCTACTTTGGAAAGAGAAGGAATACTTAACTGTTTTTCTGAAATTGTAACAGTGGATGAGGTAAAACGTGGCAAAGGTTTTCCTGACATATATGAGGAAGCCGCCAGACGTATTCACCATGAAAAGAAGGATTGCGTTGTATTTGAGGATATTCTCACAGGAGTTATGGGGGCAAAAGCAGGGGGATTTACGGTGGTTGCCGTTGAAGATGAAAAATCTGAATGTAATAAAATGAAGATAAGGGAAATTGCAGATTATTATATTGAAAAATATCCCTTTGTGTAAATATAAAGCCCCGTTGCAAATATCATAAATGACGTTGCAGCAGGGCTTTAGTTATTTAAAGATTAATTTTTATATTTTTTAAAATTGGGAGCAGGTAACTGGGCTAAAATTATGGCAACAAAAATCAATCCGCATCCGGCTAACTCACGGGAACCCATGGACTGACCTAAAATTATCCATCCTGCAATAACTGAAAATACTGATTCAAGACTCATTAAAAGGGAGGCTACAGTAGGGTTTAGACCCTTTTGTCCAATAATCTGTAGTGTATAAGCTACGCCGCAGGAGAAAATTCCGGCATACAAAATAGGAATCCATACATCAACTGTCATAAGAGGTGGAATCCATTGGAAAATGCCTGTTATTGAATGTTTCATATCGAAAATAAACATTGGCACTGCTGATGTGATTCCACATACGAAAAACTGGATGCAGGACATTTTAACACCATCTACTAAAAGTGAGAAATAATCAATAATTAAAATATGTAATGAAAAAATAAAAGCACAAAGTAGCAGTAGCAAATCTGCTAAATTAAAGCCAGAGGAACCTTTGGCACATAAAAGATATAAACCTGCTAATGAGAGACATACCCCAATCCAAATATTAATACCGCATTTTTTCTTTAGAAAAAGACCAAGTATAGGCACAATCAGAATGTAGCAGGCAGTAAGAAAACCGGCTTTACCGGCAGATGCACCAAGATATAACCCAAGTTGTTGCAGATTGCTTGCCAGAGACAATGCAAGTCCGCAGCAAATACCACCAATAATTAAAAGTTTTCTTTCGGTTTTATCGGACTTACCTTTTCCCTTATTTAAAAAGAAAATAACAGGAATAAGTACCAGTGAGCCAATAAACGAACGGATGCAGTTGAAGGTATACGGGCCACATGCATCCCCACCGGAACTTTGGGCTACAAAAGCAACACCCCATATAAAAGCTGTAAGAATTAAAAGTAGTGAATGTCTTAATTTTAAACTGTTCATAAATTTCTCCATATGTATATATTTGTACAAACAGTAGTATTTTACTTCATGGAGTGGGTTTTTGCAAATGGGAAAGAGCATCCTTTAATTTAATAATTTATACCACTTATAACCAATATAGAAAAAAGTCTCTCTTGCTACAAAGGGGATTTTTGATTTCAAGGTTTTATATGCACTGGTGTCGGTAGGAGACGAAAATGCATCTATGTCACAGTCTTTTGATAATAACATAGACCTTTTCATATGCAGTGGGTCACTTACAATTAATGCTGTTTTAAATTTATTATTATCCATTATTGTTTTGGAGTATTCTAAATTCTCCTGAGTAATTGTGGATTTATCTTCTTTAAATATATCTTCCAAGGGAATGTTATTTTCAGTCAAATATTCTGCTGCCACATCAGCATCACTTCTGGTATTACCCGCACCTATTCCACCGGTAACAATTAATTTCTTCACTTTTCCTTCATTGTAAAGTTTAATAGCGTGATTTAATCTTTGCTTGTACACCTCAGATACTTCTGTATCATTACAGGCCGCACCTAATACAATCGCCACATCACATTCTTTGTCTTCATAAACATTGCTGTAGGTGCAAATGGAGACTACATTACTTATTATATAAATTAATATAATTACCGGTATTATAAATAAAAATTTTCTTTTCTCCATATCTGTCGCCCTTTTATATTAAAAACACTAGCGTTATCATTCTTTGCTACTTAAATATATGTTTTTATAATAACAAATATTTTAGGGGATATCAAACGTTGTGTTTTGGTGTTGTGCCAATGAAAGTCGGTAAAGTTGAGTGGATATGTCGTAATAAATGTCGTAATAAATGTCGTAATAAATGAAAAAAAATGTATGAAAAACTATTAGTGGTGGAGATTATACAAATAAATATGACAGAACTGCGTTGACAATACACAATGCAGTTCTGCCAGTTAAGAATTTTTATATATTAAGGGAAATTTTAATTATTCTTCTTCAGGGTATTTTAATCCCCATTCCTTTCTGAAGGCTGTCATTAATTCCATAACATCTTTTGTATATTCAAGATGCATGCACGCTGTATCACCGTTTATTGCACGTTCCATATCAGCAAGCTCATAAGCAAGGGCGTCTGCATTTTCACCGGCTTTAATAACTTCTGTTTTACCTGTTTCTGCATCGGTAATTGTTGCCTCCCAGGCTCTTGGATATTCTAAAATTTCTATATATCCCTTTTCACAGGAAATCATGCCTCTCTTAGGTTGTTTAGAATGAAGTGAAAGCATAACTGATGCCATCTGACCTTCATTATTCATAAGTAATAATCCGGCCTGTTCATCCACGCCGGTTGGTGCCGTTTTTACCTGAGACAGAATCTTAGTTGGTTTAGAATCCATAAACCATCTGATAAATGAAAGAGCATAAACACCTATATCCAGCATAGCTCCACCGGCGAGATTTCTGTTAAAGAAACGATTGTTCATGTCGTATTCCTTAAAACTGCCAAAATTCATTGTGATAAGATTTATCTTGCCTAAAGTTCCGGAATCTATGATTCTTTTAAGCTCTTTATATATTGGCATATGGAATATTGTCATTGCCTCTCCAACAACAACATTCTTTTCATCAGCCAACGTCAAAGCTTCATTTAATTCATCGCTGTTTAATGTAATGGATTTTTCTACCAGAATATGCTTTCCGTGGTTAATAGCCTTTTTCATAAATTCTATATGTGTATTGTGAGGAGTTGTAATATAAACCACATCCACCTCAGGATCATCAAATACGTCATTCATGTTGTCATATACTTTGGCTATATTATATTTTTTCGCAAATTGAACTGCCTTTTCATGTGTTCTGTTAGCAACTGAATAGATGCTTTTTCCGTTCTTTTGTAAAGCCTCAGCCATCTGATTTGCAATAACTCCAGTTCCAAGTACTGCCCATTTAATTTCTCTCATAAATCCAACCTCCTGTAAAATGATTAAATATAATTTCGCATCAATACACTTATACGAAAGCAAGTTGTGTTTCCAAAACCGGTGTGGATATGGCAGGAATCCCAATTTGATTTAATTTATAGGCTCCGTCCATTGCAACGGGAATGGTATTTCCCACAGCTGCAAATAACACGCTTCTGGCATTATTGATTTTGTTTAATATTTCATCAAGATTATCCGTATCCATCATGGAAACTGTCTGGGTTAATTCCGCAACCTTATTGGCAAGAATACTTTTCAGAGACTGTTTTTTGTTGTCTATTGAAATATCATTACTGTATTCTTCATTATCCTCTCTATTTACCAGTTCCTTTGCAATGGATATTTTCAAATGATGAAATCCTTTTAACCCGATTTTTTTACAAAATCTTGATATGGAAGCTTCGCTAACCTGACATTTAACTGCCAGTTCTCCAACGGTCACATCCACTATATCTTTGGGGTTCCTGATAATATAATCGCCTATTTTCTTTTCTGTTTCAAAAAAACTATCATATAGCGTACATATTTGATTTAAAACTGACTTTTCCATTTATGATTCCTTTTCGTTATTTTCGTATTAATATGAGGATTGCAGGAGCATATGGCAAGTGGCAATCTGTATCTTGAGTGTTAAAAGAACTTTTGACATCAAAGCATTAGTATAATTATAGCATAAGTTTTAATAAAATAAATCTATGTTGAGAATATTGGGCATTTCATCATTTTTTTATTGTAGTTACTGTTAGCTAAATAGATAAGGCTTTAATGACTGCTTTATCGGTGTCTGACGCTTCATTAGTGTCAAATGTATTGCTTCCAAGCATTAAAAAAGAAGAGAAAACCGGATTTTGGCTTTCCCTTCTTTTTAACTGTTTATAATTTTATTTTTTTATCTTAACCTGCTTTGGCTTTGACCATTTGCCCTGATAAGTTTTCTTTCCTTTGACAACAATGGCTTTTGCTCTTGCATACAATTTTTTAGCCTTTTTAAACTTGCTATTTGATACACTATATGTCAATTTCTTAGTTGTTTTTGTCACTATTGTCTTTTTAAACTTCTTATCTTTTGCAATCTGTACTTTGTACTTGGTTGCGCCTTTAACTCTCTTCAATGTAAGACTTATTTTCTTAGCATTTTTCTTTTTAATTGCTTTTTTAACAACTGTCTTTCCAACCTTTACAGATGATGTTTTTGTAGTCTGACTTGGTTGTTTTTTAGTTGTTGTTTGTGCATTTGTATTTGACTCCTGTGGCTTTGTAGTTTCTACTGCTGGTGTTGTCTCTGTTTTCTCAGTTGTAGTTTCTATTTCAGGTGTTGTCTCAACTGATGGAGTTGTCTCAACTACTGGTGTTGTTTCATTTTCTGAAGTTGGTTTTGCAGTAGTTGTTGGTTCTGCAGTAGTTGTTGGATTTGTAGTTGGTTCCTCGTATTCTGAATATGCAGGATCTGCAAGTTCTGCAGGTGTTCTTCCTGAGAGTCCGGGGTCTGCCTTAATTGACACAGTTTTCTTTAATCCAAATGATTCTACATTGTTACTTGTATACTGTGATCTTACTTCTACTTCATATGTACCTGTCGCAAGTCTGTTTTCATAGTAACTTGCCACATCCCCATTGATTCCTACCTTAATACAAACACCATCTACAAAAAGATTCAATCTCTGACCTGTTAAATCTGCCACATTAGACCATGCAATAGTAAATCCATAGTCTATACCTTCTGTTAAAATTGAAAGTCCAAGTGGTAATGTTGGCTGATTTGGTTTGTCAAATGACTGTGCATTATCTATAAACTGACCTTTAACAGTAACCTTTGATGACCGACCAAATGATGTTGCCGCCAAAGCTGACTCTCTGCCTTCTGCATCCACTGCTGATAAATATGCCAGATATTCCCCTGCCGATACACTTTCCAATATAACATTTGAATTGGTAATTCCGTCCACATATACACGTCTGTAAGGTGTACCTGTCTTTGCATCAAATAAATATAAATTGTAACCTACAACTGATGAATCTGCTGATGGAATACTTGCTTCTGATGATGGTGCCCATGCAACACCTAATTTATTGTCTGCCTGCGCCGGATTGTCAGCAGGAACTTCCGGATTTCCTGTAATATAACTTAATCCCGCCGGTGTTTTTGGACCTATGCAATTAACAGGATATGTGTAATTAAGAGTTGCTCCTGTTACTGTAAAGCTAACTTCTTCTGATAATGATCCCTCACCCATGCTGTTTACATTTGCAGCCCGCGCTGTATATGAACCTGCTGAAAGTCCACCTACTACACCGCCTTTTGTAGCATTGCCAATCTTTGTAACTAACTTTCCATCCTTGTAAATATAAATGACTGTTGCTGTAACAGTTGGATCATATCCATCTACATTTGCTGTGTCATCGGCTCCTGCCCATGCAAACATAATTGCATTTTCAATTGTATCCGGACCACTTTTGCTAACAGCAACAAGTCCTAATATTTTCTTAGGTAATGATGCTGCACTTATATTGTTTGTTGGATAGTATGTAATCGAAGATACTATCATTGCAATGGCACAAATAATCGCACCAAATTTCTTCAACCTTTTCATTTCATAAACCTCTCTTTCATTTGATTAAATATTTATTTAAATTGTACATTTGTAAAGAGTTATTTGTTAGTATTATATTTTTATATATGGGATTAATTTTTTAGGAAAGTGTTTTAATTTTAAGATTTTCCATATATATATGTGCAAACACAAAAAACTCCTAAGAAGCAACGACCGAGGCGGAAGCCGAGAAATCGAACTTTCGAGCCCGGGACTGGGCTCGCTTATGCAACACGAAATGCAACATAAATAAAACCAATACCACTAAATTCCTTAAAAAAAGGCAAAAAAAGCGCGAGACGGGTTGCGGGTGTCCTGTGGACACCTCTTTGCGAAGCAAAGAAGCAACGACCGAGGCGGAAGCCGAGAAATCGAACTTTCGAGCCCGGGACTGGGCTCGCTTATGCAATAAAAATGGGCACCTGTTAAGGTACCCATTTTATTGCATAAGAAAAGCGCGAGACGGGGATCGAACCCGCGACCCCCTCCTTGGCAAGGAGGTGCTCCACCACTGAGCCACTCGCGCATTGTTTCGTGCGTGTCACACGCAAGACATATAATACTATATGGCAATGGTTTTGTCAACAATAAAATTAAAAAAAGTTAAAGTTTTCGTAATAAAGATATGAAAATGTTTATTTGCAAAGACAATAGGTTTGTGATTAAATATATAATAAACATAAATATAAAAGCGAGGTTGTTATGTCATTGGATTGGAATGTTTTAAACTGGATACAGGAAAACTTGCAATGTGATTTTTTAGATGTATTTATGAGTAAATTCACATTGTTAGGAGAAATGGGAATAATTTGGATTGCCATAGCCATAGGACTGCTTATTAGCAAAAAACATAAAAAAGCAGGATTGCTGGTACTTATTGGATTATTGTTAGGAGTTATAATAGGAAATGGAATATTAAAAAATCTGGTTATGAGATCAAGACCGTGCTGGATAAATACAGATTTTAATCTACTTATTGCAAATCCAAAGGATTATTCATTTCCGTCGGGACATGCATTGTCCTCAACTATTGCAGCAACAGTTATTACATTATATAGGAAAAAATGGGGAATAATAGTTATTCCAATAACCGCTCTTATGGCTTTCTCAAGATTATACCTGTATGTACACTTCCCTACAGACATTTTAGGAGGAATTGTTATGGGAATTATCATTGGATATGTTACATATTTTTGTGGAAATAAAATTATTGACAGTGTAGGCAAAAAGAAGAATGCCTTATAGGTTAGGGAAAAACACCAATTGATTTTCTTTAATTCCTATTATATACTAGGAATTAAAGAAGGAGGCAGTTAAAATGATGATTTCAACAAAAGGGCGTTATGCTCTAAGGGTTATGATAGATTTGGCACAAAATTCCAAGGAAGGATTTGTTTCCCTAAAGGACGTGGCAAAGAGACAGCAGATATCCATGAAATACCTTGAGATGATTGTGTCTATACTTAATAGAGGAAAAATGGTCAAAAGCCAAAGAGGAAAGGCAGGAGGCTACAGATTAATTAAAGATCCTTCAGAATACAGTGTAGGTTCCATTATAAAACTGGCGGAGGGTACCTTAGCACCGGTTTCTTGTTTAGAAGAAGGGGGAAGCTGTGACAGAATGGAGAAGTGTGTAACATATCCATTGTGGAAACAGTTAGATGAGGTAATAGATGATTACCTTGAAAATGTCACTTTGAAGGACTTGATGGATGGAAATGTAAAAAAATAAAAACATAAAAATAAAATAATTTAAGGCTTAAGTATTCTTGTGTTAATTAAGTGTTACGTAATCCTTATTGACAAATTACAAAAATTACGGCATAATTAACAACTGTGAAAACATTGTAATAATTTCGTAACAAACGGAGGTTAGGGTGAAGAGTAAAATATACGGGTTGCTTTTAGCGTCCCTTATGATAGTTACTTTATGTCCTTTAAGTGTGTCGGCGAAAAGTGTTAATAATAAAGCAAAAACAGTTACGGTTTCTCAAACAAATGATGTGAT
Organism: Eubacterium sp. AF16-48; assembly: GCF_003479405.1. Lineage (GTDB taxonomy): Bacteria > Bacillota > Clostridia > Lachnospirales > Lachnospiraceae > Eubacterium_G > Eubacterium_G segne. The sequence continues at coordinate 18,217 of NZ_QUHB01000012.1, forward strand.
TACAGTTTCAAAGAATGTTAAGGTAAACAGCACTTTTTCAAGCCCGAAGGCTTTAGGCATAAAGAAGGCAAAATTAAAGCGTTTATACAATATAGTTTCAGATAATACAAAGGTTGCCACAGTTACGGCAGCAGGAACGGTTAAAGGTATTAAGAAAGGTGCCACAACCATTACGTTAACATCAAAGGCAGATGGTTCTGTATATGCTAAGATTAATGTAAATGTTAAGAACCGTTACAATAAGCAGAAGTTAAGACTTATGTCAGCTATTATTTATGCAGAAGCCGGTTCAGAGTGTTATGCAGGAAAGAAAGCAGTTGGTATTGTTATTATGAACCGTGTGCGTTCTAAGGATTTTCCGGGAACGTTAAAGAAGGTTATTTATCAGCCGGGACAGTTCGGACCTGTAAGAAACGGTTCATTAAAGAAAGCTTTAAAGTTATACGATGAAGGCAGACTTAATAAGAAATGCATTAAAGCTGCGAAAGCTACTCTTAATGGAGACAGGGTAGTGACTTACAAAAATGTAAAGACAGACATGAGTAGTTATTTATTCTTTAGTGGGTATGTAAGTGGTATGAGATTACAGATTCAGGGACATCAGTTTAAATAGTTTTTCTATAGATTTCACTTTAAGGAGATGTACCGCATTGGTTAAGGAGATTAATTAATGCGATACATCTTTTTGATATTGCTAAGAATGTATTGAATTAACTGTCAAATTAGTGCAAATAATACCTTTATAACAATTATGAATAAAGGGCTTTACAAATAAAACTATATGAAGTATAATTCCTATGAAAAAGATAGGAATAAGGAGGAAACATTATGTATATATACGCTGACAATGCGGCAACAACAAAGACAAGTCAGGCAGCTATTGATGCCATGGTTGACATTATGAACAATGTGTATGGTAACCCATCAAGCCTTCATACTGTAGGACAGAAGGCTAAAGAGGCATTAGAAAAGGCAAGAGTTGAAGTGGCACAGTGCCTAGGAGCTGATTTTAAGGAAATATATTTTACATCAGGTGGAAGCGAAGCTGATAACCAGGCAATTATTTCAGCAGCAAAGTTTGGTGCAAGAAAGAATAAAAAGCATATTATTTCCACTAAGATTGAACATCACGCAGTGCTTCACACATTAAATAAATTAGAAAAAGAAGGCTTTGAGGTTACACTTTTAGATATAGATGAAAGTGGAATTGTAAAACCTGAGGATGTGGAGAAGGCAATAAGAGAAGATACAGCTCTTGTTACCATAATGTATGCCAATAATGAAATTGGAACTATCCAGCCTATAGCAGAAATCGGAAAAATCTGTAAGGAGAAAGGGGTAATTTTCCACACAGATGCTGTTCAGGCAGCAGGACATCTTCATATTGATGTAAATAAAGAAAATATTGATATGTTATCATTATCAGGTCATAAATTCCACGGACCGAAAGGTGTTGGAGTATTGTTTGCAAGAAAGAATATTCCTCTGGTAAATATAATAGAAGGTGGAGCTCAGGAAAGAGGAAGAAGAGCAGGAACTGAAAATCTTCCGGCTATTGTAGGTATGGCAAAAGCATTAATGGATGCAACAAAAGCCATTGATGAAACAGCAGAAATTGAAATTAAATTAAGAAATCACCTTATTGAAGGTTTGGAAAAAATCAGTCATTCTATTTTAAATGGTGACAGAGAAAAGAGACTTCCGGGAAATGTAAATTTCTGCTTTGAAGGAATTGAAGGAGAGTCATTATTGTTATTATTAGATGCTAAGGGAATTGCCGCATCTTCAGGTTCAGCGTGTACATCAGGTTCCCTTGACCCAAGCCATGTACTTTTAGCTATTGGAAGACCTCACGAGATAGCTCATGGTTCTTTGAGACTTACTATCTGCCGTGATAATACAATGGAAGAAATTGATTACATGATAAAAGAAATAGCTAACGTTGTTGAATATTTAAGAGGAATTTCACCGGTTTGGGATGAACTGGAAAAAGGTGAAATTAAGCACATTATTTAATTTTTGGAGGTGTCAATATGTTATATAGTGAAAAGGTTATGGATCATTTCATGAATCCTAGAAATGTTGGAAAAATAGAAGATGCTGATGGCGTAGGTGAAGTGGGAAACGCAAAATGTGGCGATATAATGAAAATATATATTAAGGTTAATGACGGAATCATTACAGATGTTAAGTTTAATACATTTGGATGTGGCTCAGCAATTGCCAGCAGTTCCATGGCAACAGAAATGATAAAGGGAAAACCTGTATCAGAGGCATTAGAGCTTACCAACAAAGCAGTTGCAGAAGCACTTGACGGATTGCCTGCTCATAAGTTACACTGTTCAGTGTTAGCAGAAGAAGCAATTAAGGCTGCTATTGAAGATTACGAGAAAAAGAAAGAAGCTAAAAGCGAATAAAGACAAATCTTTTGCCATGGATTTTTTCTTTTAGCTTACAGGAAAGAGTGAATTTATGATAAAAGATTTACAGGAAGAAATTTTAAAGTTAAAAAAGGAAAAGGATATTTGCATTTTAGCCCATTGTTATCAGAATCCTGAGATTTTAGAGGTGGCAGATTTTACCGGAGACAGCTTCGGGCTTTCAGTAGAGGCTGCAAAGACCAGTGCTAAGACAGTAATTATGTGCGGCGTCAGATTTATGGCTGAAACAGTGAAGATTCTTTCACCGGATAAAAAGGTAATACTGTCAAATGCAGACGCAGGCTGTCCCATGGCAGAAATGATGGACAAGGATTTAATTGAACAGGTTAAGAAATCCTATCCGGATTATACTGTGGTGGCATATATTAACACAACAAGTTCCCTTAAGACTATTTGTGATGTTTGCGTTACATCTTCATCAGCAGTGAATATTTGCAAAAAAATAGAAAATGATAAAATCTTATTTATACCTGACTGCAATTTAGGTGCGTGGGTAGCACAGCAGCTACCGGAGAAAACCTTTAAGCTGTTAAACGGAGGCTGCCCGACTCATGCAAGAATGGGTTCAGAGGATGTTAAACGTGCAAAGGAAAAATGGCCGGATGCTTTAGTATTAGTTCATCCTGAATGTAAGCCGGAAGTGGTAGAATTGTCAGATTACGCAGGTTCAACTACAGGAATTATGAGCTATGCCAAAAACAGCCAGGCAAAGGAATTTATTATTGGAACTGAAAACAGTATTGTAACCCATTTACAGATGGAATGTCCTGATAAGATTTTCCATCCGTTGTCAAAGGACTGCATTTGTCATAACATGAAGGCAACAACCCTTACAGACGTGCTTAACTGTTGCAAGGGAATTGGTGGCGAGGAAATTAATCTTGATGAAGATACAAGATTAAAGGCAAAGGCATGTATTGACAAAATGATAGAACTTGGTTAATTATCTTTTATTAGTGGATGGAGATGACGATAATGAAGAAGGCTTTAGTTGCAATGAGCGGCGGCGTAGACAGCAGTGTTGCTGCGGTTTTTATGAAGGAAAACGGATATGACACAATAGGTGTTACCATGAAGCTTTATGACAATGAAGATATTAATATGTCAAGAGAGAAAACCTGTTGTTCATTAAGTGATATTGAAGATGCAAGAAGTGTTGCATTTAACGTTGGAATACCATACTACGTTTTTAACTTTAAGGCAGAATTTAAAGAAATGGTTATTGACAAATTTGTCAATTGCTATAAATGTGGAATGACACCTAATCCATGTATTGACTGTAACAGGTATTTAAAATTTACAGAGTTGTACAGACGTGCAGAGGCATTAGGATGTGATGTTATAGTTACGGGACATTACGCCCGGGTTAAGTTTGATGAAAACACCGGAAAGTACCAGCTTCTTAAGGGAATTGATGATACAAAGGATCAAAGCTATGTATTGTACCATATGACTCAGGAACAGCTGGCACATACTATTTTTCCTCTTGGAGAGTATACAAAGGATGAAATAAGGGAGATTGCGGAAAAACATCATCTGGTAAATGCTGCAAAGCATGACAGCCAGGATATATGTTTTATTCCTGATGGAAATCATAAGAAGTTTATAGAGCAGTATTCCCATAAGAAAATAGGTCCCGGTAATTTTTTGGATGTTAACGGGAAAGTCATAGGAAAACACAACGGATATTACAGATATACAGTAGGTCAGAGAAAAGGCATTAATGTAAAACGGGAAGGAAAGCATTATGTTTTGGAAATCAGACCGGAAACGAATGAAGTTGTTGTTGGAAGAAACAAGGATTTATATACCAATGAACTTATAGCTACAGATTTTAACTGGATTTCCGGGGAAAGTCCTAAGGAGCCGGTAAAGGTAAGCGGAAGAACAAGATACCATCAGCCTCTTACAAAGGGTACGGCATCGGTACTTGAAAATGGAGATGTTAAGGTTGTATTTGATGAAGCAATCAGGGCTATAACCAAGGGACAGTCCGTTGTTTTGTACGATGGAGATGCAGTTCTTGGTGGTGGAACCATTATAAAAACAGATGTAAATGAAAATTAAAATAAAGCTTCTTTTTGCCGTAAAACAGGCGAAAGAAGCTTTATTTTTACACTAAAACATACTAAACATATATGAAATATAAATTTTTTAAAAAAATATAAAAATCCTATTGACAATGTAGGAATTAAATGATAATATCTTTATATCCTACAAAACAGATAGGGAATAAATGAAAAGGAGATTTGAATAATGAATAAGACAAAGACAGCTTATAATTACAACATGCGAAAGACATACTGTTGTTCCATGATGGTTAGTAAAGAAGAAGTGATTGGTAAAAATCGAATGTGTAAATAGTCTTATTAAATTATTGGAGGATATAAAAATGGCAAAAATAAATAAAAGTGCAGCAGAATTAGTTGGAAATACACCATTATTAGAGGTGACAAAATATCAGGAAAGTGTTGGAGCAACGGATGCTACTATTTTAGCAAAGCTTGAATATTTCAATCCGGCAGGAAGCGTTAAAGACAGAATTGCTCTTCAGATGATTTTAGATTTAGAGGAAAGTGGAGAGATTGAGCCGGGAGCAACACTTATTGAACCAACATCAGGAAATACAGGAATCGGAATTGCAGCTATAGCAGCAGCAAAGGGATATAAAGTAGTAATTACTATTCCGGAGACAATGAGTGTTGAGAGAAGAAACATTATCAAGGCCTATGGAGCAGAAATTGTACTTACAGATGGAACTAAGGGAATGAAGGGAGCCATTGCAAAGGCAGAAGAAATTCATGAAAACACACCGGGTTCAGTAATTGTAGGACAGTTTGTAAATCCGTCAAATCCAAAGGCACACAGACTTACAACAGGTCCTGAAATCTGGGAAGATACAGATGGGAAGGTTGATATTTTTGTAGCCGGTGTTGGTACAGGCGGAACAATTACAGGTGTTGGTGAATACTTAAAGTCAAAGAATCCTGACGTAAAGGTTGTAGCTGTTGAACCACAAACAAGCCCTGTATTATCAGAAGGAAAAGCAGGAGCTCACAAGATTCAGGGTATTGGCGCCGGATTTGTACCGGAAGTTTTAAATACAAAGATATATGATGAAGTATTTCCTGTATCAAACGAAGACGCATTTGCAGAAGGGAAGAACATTGCAAAAACAGAAGGCGTATTAGTAGGAATTTCATCAGGAGCAGCATTATACGCAGCAAAAGAATTAGCAAAGAGACCTGAAAACAAAGGAAAAGTAATCGTAGCATTATTACCTGACTCAGGAGACAGATACTACAGCACAGCACTCTTTGCGTAAGCAAAGACGTGCATCACCAAAAATCATTAAGCGTCAAAAGCTTGCTTTTGTAAGCAAAAATGATTTTTGGTTGATATAGGGCGCAGCCCGACAGTGAGATGAAGCAAAGCGAAATCGAACTGCACGTCTTTGAAAGACGAATAATCGAAAAAATAAAATCATTAAGCGTCAAAAGCTTGCTTTTGTAAGCGAAAATGATTTTTGGTTGATATAGGGCGTAGCCCGACAGTGAGATGTAGCGAAGCGAAATCGAACTGCACGTCTTTGAGAGACGTGTAGATAAATGCTAAGGTAGCGAAGCGAAATCGAACTGCACGTCTTTGAGAGACGTGTAGATAAGCTAAAAACAAATCGAAGGAGAATAAATATGAGCAACAGAAATTATAAATTTGAAACATTACAGTTACACGTAGGACAGGAACAGCCGGATCCGGCAACAGATGCAAGAGCAGTTCCAATTTACCAGACAACATCATATGTGTTTAGAAATTCAGAGCATGCAGCAGCAAGATTTGGATTAGCTGACGCAGGAAACATTTACGGAAGATTAACAAACTCAACTCAGGGTGTGTTTGAAGAAAGAATCGCAAAGCTTGAAGGTGGTGTTGCAGGTTTAGCCGTAGCATCAGGAGCAGCAGCAATTACATACACAATTCAGGCATTAGCAGGTGCCGGAGAACACATTGTTGCCCAGAAGACAATTTACGGTGGAACATCAAACCTTTTAGCTCACACATTACCAAACTATGGCATTACAGCTACATTTGTAGATGCCCATAACTTAGAAGAAGTTGAAGGCGCAATTCAGGATAATACAAAGGCAATTTACCTTGAAACATTAGGAAATCCTAACAGTGATATTCCTGACATTGATGCCATTGCAGAAATCGCACATAAGCACGGACTTCCTGTAGTAGTGGATAACACATTTGGTACACCATACCTTATCCGTCCAATTGAGCATGGTGCAGACATTGTTGTTCATTCAGCAACTAAGTTTATTGGTGGACATGGTACATCACTTGGTGGCGTAATCGTTGATGGCGGTACATTTGACTGGGCTGCAAGTGGCAGATATCCTGGAATTTCAGAGCCAAACCCAAGCTATCATGGAGTTAAGTTTACAGAGGCAGCAGGCCCTGCAGCATTTGCAACATATATCAGAGCAATTTTACTTAGAGATACAGGTGCAACAATTTCACCATTTAATGCTTTCTTATTACTTCAGGGAACAGAAACATTATCTCTTAGAATTGAGCGTCATAATGAAAATACAAAGAAGGTAGTTGAATATTTATCAAATCATCCGTTAGTTGAAAAGGTAAATCATCCATCATTACCTGATCATCCTGACCATGCACTTTACGAAAGATATTTCCCAAATGGCGGTGCAAGTATCTTTACATTTGACATCAAAGGCGGACAGGAAGAAGCTCATAAGTTTATTGATAACTTACAGCTGTTCTCATTACTTGCAAACGTTGCAGATGTTAAGTCATTAGTTATTCATCCTGCAACAACAACACATAGCCAGTGCACAGCTGAAGAGTTAGCAGAACAGAACATTAATCCAAATACCATCAGACTTTCAATTGGTACAGAAAACATTGATGATATTATTGAAGATTTAGATGAAGCATTTAAGGCCGTAGAAGGAAAATAATATAATTATCATAATAAAAAAACAACAGTGGCAAATGTCGCTGTTGTTTTTTCTATGGAAAATGTATTTTAATTATTCACTAAAGGCATTATAATGGTACAGATAACATTAAAAATAAAAAAGGTGATTTAAGTGGTTAAAGGGATTTTTATTGTACTTATTTTAATAATATTAAGTATCATTTATTCTGTTTTCAGGCAAAAAAGAAAGAAAAAGAAATTCAAGGTAAGAAGGGTTATAAGAACTTTTGCAGTGGTATTTCTTTTGTTTATTTTATATTTGGTAATTGGCGGCATTGCTCCGTTTTTAATCCATAATAATATAACTAAAGATACTGAAAAAAAGGTGGAAAATACTAATTTTTACAGTGATAAGAAGGGTGTTGACAGGGCAGTAATTATTGAGGACAACGAAGAAGCCCTGAAAATGCGTTTGAAGCTTATTAAGGATGCAAAAAATAACATTGTTATGTCAACCTTTGATTTTAGAAGTGATGAGGCAGGAAAAGATATGCTGTCAGCTCTTCTTGATGCGGCAAACAGAGGAGTTAAGGTGGAAATTTTTGCTGACGGCTTTAATTCAGAACTTAGAATGGAGAGAAATAATTATTTCTATGCTTTAAGCTGTAACCCTAACATCAAAATCATTATTTACAACAAAATAAATCTTTTGACTCCATGGAAGGGATTGGGGAGAATGCACGACAAATACCTGATTTCTGACAATAAGGCGTATATGCTTGGAGGTCGGAACACATTTGGGTATTTTCTTGGAGACTATAAGGGACACAAAAATTACGACAGGGATGTTTTAGTATATAATACTGAATACAAGAAGGAAAAAAGTGACAGCTCCATATATCAGATAAAGAAATATTATAAGGATATTACTTCATTAAAATGCTGCAGTGTATTTCACAATAGCACTAAAATAGCAAAAAAGAAAAAGGTGAAGGAAGCAGGAGATTACTTAAAGGAGCGTTATACAAGGCTCTCTGAAAAATATGATAAGTTTTTAAGCAGTGAGTATAATTATGAAAAAAATACTTATGAAACTAATAAAATAACCCTTATAAGTAATCCAACCACAATATATTCAAAGGAGCCGGTGGTATTTTACACTTTAATGAAATTAGCTGAAAATGCAAAATCTGAAGTTAAAATACATACTCCTTACATTATATGTGATGACTATATGTATGAAGGTTTGTCTAAAATAGGGGATAAAACCACAATAATGTTTAATTCTGCTGAAAATAACGGAAATCTTTTTGGTGCCATAGATTACATGAGCAACAAAGAAAAAATAATAGACACTAAAATGACCATAAAGGAATATGAGGGAGGAATTTCCTATCACGGAAAAAGCATGACAATAGATGATGATATGGCAATAGTAGGCTCCTTTAACATGGATATGAGAAGTGCTTATATTGACACTGAATTAATGCTTGCCATTAACAGCAGGGAAGTTACAAAGCAGTTAAAAAATAATATGCTTTTATACGAAGAAAAGGCAGCTACAGTAAAAAATCTTAGTGAGTACAAGGATTTGCCTAAGGGAATGAAAATGAAGGAAATATCAGGGAAAAAAGAAAACCTGCATAAATATCTAGGCTGGATATTTAACGCATTAAGATTTCTTTTCTAGAAAAAAATAGGTATAATGGGAAAATATAAAGGAGATGGTACTATGTTATACAACAGAAAAATAGTGATTATCGGTGCAGGTCACGTAGGAACCCACTGTGCAGCGGCACTGTCCTTTCAAAACATTTGTGATGAAATAGTTTTTATAGATAAGGATGAAGTCAAGGCTAAAAGTCAGGCAATGGATTTAGCAGACAGTGTATGCTTTTTGCCATCGGCTCCGATTATCAGAACGGGAGATTACAGGGACTGCGAAGATGCAGATATTATTGTTATCAGTGCAGGGGTGCCAAGGCTTCCGGGACAAACCAGGCTTGATACATTAGGGGCATCAATTGAATGTATAAAGGATGTTGTGGATAATTTAAATAAAACAGACATAAAGGGAATAATTATCACAATAACAAATCCTGCGGATATAATTGCCTACTATGTAAGAAAGCATACAGGACTTCCTAAAAACAGGGTGTTTGGCACGGGAACGTCACTAGATACTGCCAGAACAAGGCGGACAGTGGCAGATTTGTGCAAGGTGGACCCCCACAGTGTAATTGGATTTGCAATGGGAGAACATGGGGACTCCTCTATGGTACCTTTTTCACACCTTACAATTAATGGAGATGCTTATGACAAATTCGTTAAAGAACGTGGTGACCGGTGCATAGATTTTAGTGAAGAGAAGGTTACTGAATGCACCCATATGAGAGGCATGGACATTATTAACGGAAAAGGTTCCACGGAATTTGGAATAGGAGCAGCCTTAGCAGATATGGCAAAGGCGGTGCTAACTAACGAACACAGAGTCCTTCCGGCATCAGTATTGTTAGAGGGAGAATATGGTCAAAATAATGTAAATGCCGGTGTTCCCTGTATTATAGGACGGAACGGAATTGAAGAAATAATTGAGTTAAAATTGACAGAAGAGGAAAATAAGCTGTTCGCTTCTTCATGTGATGTTATAAGAGAACATATAAAATTAGAGGAGAAAACCAAATGAACGAAGTTCATTTATAAGGATGTTTTCGACGAAATGCCGCTGACCGAAGGGAGGGGGCAATACACAATCAAGGAGAAAACCAAATGAACGAAGTTCATTTATAAGGATGTTTTCGACGAAATGCCGCTGACCGGAGGGAGGGGGCAATACATATTAATTAGGAGAAAA
>NZ_QUHB01000012.1:28469-69930 GCF_003479405.1 Eubacterium sp. AF16-48
GAGGGAGGGGGCAATACATATTAATTAGGAGAAAACCAAATGGAAAATTACAGCATACATCTTCCAAGTTATTCTATTGGAAAGGACGTTTATAAAGAAATACCTGAGATATGTGGTAAATATGGAAATAAAATAGTTGCAATAGGAGGACATAAAGCCTTAGCTGCCGCTAAAGACAAAATATTAGAAGCCATAAAAGATTCGTCCATGGAAATAATTGATTTTTTATGGTATGGAGGAGAGGCAACATACGAGAATGTAGAAAAGCTAATGGAAAATCCGGCAGTTATAAAGGCAGATATGATTTTTGCCATTGGAGGAGGAAAATCCACGGATACAGGAAAGTGCCTTGGAGTAAAAATTAACAAGCCGGTATTTTCTTTTCCAACTATTGCTTCTAACTGCTCTGCCTGCACCAGCGTATCCATAATGTATTATCCTGACGGACGTTTTAAGGAGCCTTTCTTTTATCCTGCACCGCCGGTACATGCATTTATTAACACGGAAATAACCGTTAATTCTCCGGAAAAATATTTATGGGCAGGTATGGGAGATACCTATGCCAAATATTTTGAGGCAGTTATGTCTTCAAAGGGAGAAGTACTTCCTCATTATTTTGCCATGGGGGTAAATAACAGCAAAATGTGTTACGAGCCTATTATGGAGTACGGAAAAGAGGCAATGGAATCAAACCGTAATAATCAGTTGTCAAAAGCCTACGAGCAGGTAGTTTTGGCTATAATTGTATCAACTGCATTGGCATCTATTTATCTTACTGCAGAGCATACGGTACATTACAATTCAGGATTGGCACATGCAATATTTTATTCCATGACATCATATCCTCATATTGAAAAAAAACATCTTCATGGGGAGGTGGTAAGTTACGGAGTGCTAAATCTTTTACTGGTAGACCAAAACACGGAAGATTTTGAAAGAGTATATAATTTCAATAAATCCGTTGGACTTCCTACATGTTTAGAGGACTTGGAATTTGACAAAAGTCAGATAGATGATTTGGCAAAAGGAGCAGTTGTAATGAAGGACATTGAGCATAATCCATATGTTATTACTGGGGAAATGCTGTCAGAAGCCATGAGAAAGCTTGAAGCATTAAAATAAAACTACACTAAAGAGGAATTTATGGATAAAAAGATAATTTTTTTAGATTTAGATGGAACATTAACTAACGATGAAAAGAAGGTTACGCCCCTTACCCAAAAGGCACTTTTAGAAATGCAAAAGGCAGGGCATATAGTTGTTTTGGCATCGGGAAGACCAACTCCCGGAATTTTGCCTGTGGCAAAAGCTGTGGAACTGGAAAAATTCGGAGGCTATATTATGGCATTTAACGGTGGAAAAATTATAAATACAAAAACCAACGAGGTTGTGTTTGAACAGGTGTTAGACAGAAAGTATATAAGTCCATTGTTAAAATATGCCAAAGAAAATGATATTGGGCTTATAACCTACGATGATAAACGGATTATTGTTGGAACAAGAATGGACAAATACATTGAAACGGAATCCTTTATAAATAAAATACCTGTTTATGAAACGGATATAGAGGAATATGTAACATATAATCCCAATAAGCTGTTAATGACTGCACCACCGGAAATTGCCGCAAAACATGAACAGATTTTAGCCGGGAAGTACAAAAATCAATTAAGCATCAGCCGTTCGGCAGATTATTTTATTGAAATTATGCCTAAAGGAATTGATAAGGCGGCATCCATAGAGGTTCTTATAAATAAACTTAAAATAAAGAAGGAGAATACCATAGCCTGTGGTGACGGTTATAATGATATTTCCATGGTTAAATATGCCGGCATAGGTGTGGCAATGGAAAATGCCGTAGATGAAGTAAAACAGGTGGCAGATTATGTGACAGATTCAAATAATGAAGATGGAATTGCCAAAGTGGTAGAAAAGTTTGTATTTTAGGTTTATAAATTTAAGTTTATTATAAAACTATAAAATTTTATATTGACGAGAAATATTATGTGAGATATAATTGCCGCATAATTAAAGATGACCATTGAAACCGTTGATGCGGAGATAAAAGTAAATCGTGCACTTACAGAGAGCAGGGAGGCTGAGAACCTGCAGAACGCAGCTTGCTAAATGGACCGCAGAGGGCATAGAACAAAGCATTTATGTTAGTATTTTGTGACGTGAAGGCATACGTTAGTTGCACAGGGTATGTTAGTACCCGTTGAGAGCGCATTTTTTATTGCGAATCAAGGTGGCACCGCGGAATATGATTTTATGAATATCCGTCCTTGATAGTAGAGTAATCCTACTGTCAGGGACTTTTTTATTGTATAAAATTCCTTAAGCTTTATGGCATAGGTGGTTATCTGTTAATAAATATTTTTTTATAAGGAGATAAGAACATGAGAAAAGGAAGAGTATTAAGTATTTTATTAACAACCGCTATGGCAGCAACAATTTTTACAGGCTGCGGAAGCAATGACAAATCAGCTGATGCCTCACAAAAGGCAGACAAGAAAAAAATCGGTATCGTAACCATGGTGGAAAATGGTGCCTTTACTGATATGAAAGAGGGAATCATAGAAGAGTTAGCAAGCAAGGGATACACAAGTGATACAGCTACAATTGATTATCAGTGTGCATCAGGTGATGCTACAACCCTTTCAACTATTGCCAATAACATGACAGACGGAACATATGACATGGTATTTACCATTGCAACACCACCTACCCAGGCATTTGTTAATTTAGAATCAGACACACCGGTTTTCTTCTGTGCAGTTTCAGCACCGGTTGCAGCAGGAGTTTTATCAGATATGGATAGTCCTGATAAAAACGCCACAGGTACATCAAATGCCATTCCGGTATCAGACATTATTGATTTAGCACAAAATACAACACCGGCTAAAAAATACGGACTTATTTACAGTGGCAATGAAGACAATGCAACAAACACAATTAAGCAGGTTGAGGAATATTTAAAATCAAAGAACATTGAATATGTTGAAAAAACAGCACCTACATCAAGTGATATTGAAACAGCAGCCAATGCTCTTATAAATGAAGGTGTAGATGCCATTTTCGTACCAAATGATTCAATTATTCAGGACGGAGTTACAAAGTTAGCAGAAATTTGCAATGAAAAGAAAATTCCAACATATTGTTCATCAGCTACAACAGTTGCCTCAGGATGTTTTGCAACCCTTGCCATTGACGATAAGGGAATTGGTAAAAAAACAGTAGATATGGCAATGGATTACTTTGACGGAAAGAAAGTTAAAGATATTCCTTCACAGGTAGTTGGAATTGATTATTGCTCAGTAAACACCAATGCCATGAAAGCTCTTGGTATTACAAAAGACCAGATTAAAACAAAGTATGATATTAACGAAATTCAGTAATGGATGAGGAGATTTAGTAATGATAGAATTACAATATTATTTAACCAATCTGCCGGATTGCTTTATATATGGATTGCTGGCAATGGGTATATATATTTCACTTAGAATATTGGATATTCCGGATTTAACAACTGAAGGAAGTTTCGGCTTTGGAGCAGTTATATCGGTGCTGGTGTCTTTAAACGGACACCCGGCACTGGCACTTTTAGCAGGAATAGTTGCCGGTGCATTGGCAGGATTTATTACGGGGTGTTTACAGACAAAGCTTAGTGTTCATCCGGTATTAGCAGGAATAATAACCATGAGTGCATTATATTCAATTAATCTTGTATGCTATTCATTAACAGACAAGGGAGCCACAACTAACTTAAGTTACGGCAAAATAACAATATTTGATAAAATAAAGGAATTGCTTGGAATAACAGGTCAGTTTAACACAAGTATGTTAAAAGCTGTGGTAAGTTTTATTATTGTTGTGTTGGTTATAGCTGTAATTATCTGGTTCTTTAAAACCCATATGGGACTTTGCATAAGAGCCACAGGAGATAATCCTGATATGGTAAGAGCATCATCAATAAATGTTGACAGAACCAAAATCATAGGTCTTATGATTGCCAATGCATTAATTGGTTTATCAGGAGCCATGGCATCACAAAGCGTTGGATATTCAGACATAAATACTGCTAACGGTACTCTTATTTATGGGTTAGCAGCAGTAATTATTGGTGAGGCAATATTTGGAAAAAGAGGCGCTGCCATAGGAGTTATTTCAGCAGTTACAGGTTCTGTTATATACAAGCTTATAGTGGCATTTGTTATAAGACAGAATTTATTTGGTGATAAAAGCGCAAATCTTATGAAGCTTACATGTGCACTTATTGTTGCCATTACTCTTGCAATTCCTGCAATAAAGGAAAAAATTGCGGAAAAGAGAAGCAGAAAGGCGGAGATGTAATGTTAGAAGTAAAGAATATTTCAAAGGTTTTTGCCAAAGGAACAGTTAATGAACACGTTGCCATAAAAAATATGTCCCTTTCATTGGAGGATGGGGAATTTGTTACAGTTGTAGGCTCAAACGGAGCAGGAAAAAGTACACTTTTTAATGCAATTTGCGGTAGCTTCCTTGTGGATTCAGGACATATATTTTTGGATAATGAAGAAATTACATATAAAAGTGAGCATGCCAGGGCAAAAATGATAGGTCGTGTTTTTCAGGACCCCATGAGAGGAACGGCACCTAACATGACTATTGAAGAAAATCTCGCGTTAGCCTATACAAGATCACAAAAACATTCATCACCTTTTTCAAGAGCATTAACAAAGAAAAAGGCTGAGTTTTTCAGGGAAAATCTGGCAAGATACAATATGGGCATAGAAGACAGAATGAAAACTAAAATCGGGCTTTTGTCAGGTGGTCAGAGACAGGTGGTTACTCTTTTAATGTGTACCCTTTCAATTCCAAAACTTTTGCTTTTAGATGAGCATACCGCAGCCCTTGACCCGGCAACGGCTAAAAGGGTAATGGAAATAACAAAGCAGATTGTGTCAGAAAATAATATTACCACTATGATGATTACCCACAATTTAAATCAGTCATTAAATACAGGCTCAAGAACCATAATGCTTGACTCAGGGGAAATTATACTTGATTTATCCGGCAAAGAGAGAGAAAATATGACCATAGATGATATGATAAAAATGTATTCTGCAAAGAAACAGAAGGAATTTGATAATGACAGAATATTGTTGTCTAGGGACTAAAGGATAAAAGAGAGGGACATATGGATTTTAAGGAGCTTTATGAAAAGTATAACTGGGGACAGGTAACAAAAGAAGAACAGGAATTTGTGGAAAGTGAGTTAAAAAGACGTAAAGAAGCAAAGGAAAACATCCATGAAGGCTATGAATCAGAGAATAAAAAGTCTATTGAAGATGATGTTGTTACAATAAATGACAGTCGGGAGGAGCCGGAAAGTAAGAAATCAAATAATGAGAATATAGATGAAACCACAGGGGAACATAAGAAAATTAATGTTCCCTTTGTGGTTTTGTCTTGTATAATGGCAGCTATGATTGTTACGACAATAGCAGTATATGTTATAAAAATTGACCCTATGGTTAAATATGTAAAAAAGGAAAAGGCTCAGGAAAACTATCCTTACAGCAAATGGAATATTGACAGCAAGACCCTGTATTCAGAAAAAACAGATGCCCAGTTAGGATATGAGACTCTTTTTCAGTTTCACAATAAAGGACAGTACATTCCTTATTTTGAAAATTTAGGAGAAATTGATAATAAAAAGGGCCAGTATTATTATCGTATAACGAAAAATATTCAGCCTTATGTGGGGATTACCTTAGAAAAAGCTCTTACAGTTGAAAAACCGGAATTTCGGAGTTATTTAGATGATGGAGAGATTATGTCCATAAACGAGGATGATGAAGAAGATGCTGAAGATTACGGCAATCTTAAGGCAACCTTGAAGAAAATGAAAAAGAATAAGATTTATAATATTTTTATCTCTCTTAATAAGCTGATAGGGGATACGCAGCTTAAAAAACTTCTTGAAGAAAATTATTATCAGGATAATACATGTATAAAATGGGTGGGGGTTTATCCTTATGAAATTAATGACAAGTACCCACCAATAGGTATATATTTAGGAATTGATCAGTCAAGTATGGGAAGCATAAAGGAAATGACTTTGGGATATACAAATATGTATTCTGTTGACGGATTAACTCTTAAAGGTAACGGATATTTTTACAATGGAAAGAATTTCTTCATATATAGAAGTGCAAATGGCTATGTTTATGATGAAGGTCCTGAATTAGATGTGAAAACCGTAAAGGACAGCTTTTCCGAAAGGTTAGATTTTATGATAAAGCATCCTGAAGTGTTGAATTTTTTGGGACATCCGGAATATGAGGAATTTTATAAAAAAATTAAAAATATGGTGGATAAAGGTGAAACTAAATACTATGCATTAGCCCTTACAGGGGAAAAGGAGGATTTAGAAGATATGTGTAGTGGTTTAAGTGGATATGTAACAAGCATATCTGATGCAGATGAAGACGAAGATCTAATGTACAGCCTTATAAACAGCAACATAGACCCTACCCACAGCATATATAGCGGTACGGAATATGAGTAATTTACTCAAAACGGTAGCATGCACGCTTACATATTACCTCATAGGATGAACATATTTTGTCGGCAAGGCTTACAATGTAACTTTCCTTATATCTTGGAAGTTTAATATTAAGGGGAAACATGTGCTTTGCTATAATGTCCATTTCAATGTCAGTGAGTTCAAAATCCTTAGAGGCATTTTTCAGGGCTACAGCTGCGTGGTGGAAACCGTGCCATTTGTGTGCAGCATCCTTGTCATGCCAGTCATACAAAAAGTAATCATGTAAAAGAGAACCTCTTAAAAGACTGTTGTAATCACAGCGGATATGGAATTTTCTTGCAATGCAGTAACTTATGTAAGAAACTGCAATACAGTGCTCTAGGGTGCTGGTGTTGCCATGTTGTATATATTTATCCATTCGTTTTAATTTTTCATTTTTTATTATGGGAGTGATTTTCAAGGTGAAATCCTCCCTTAAATTATCTGTACTAATAATATTTGAATTTTGCATTATACTAGTAACATCCTTTCAAAACATCTAAATGTTATTATACCCCTAAAAGTGTTAAATGTATATTAAAAATCTTTAACAAAAATTAACTTGTATATAATTTCATATATTGTTATTATAAGTGTGGTTTGATAGAAATATGGTAGTAGGTAAGTAAAAGGAGAAAATTAGAATGAGAAAGACAAAGATAGTATGTACTCTTGGTCCGTCAACAGACGTTGATGGTGTACTTGAAAAGTTAATTAATGTAGGAATGAATGTGGCAAGATGTAACTTTTCCCATGGTTCTCACGAAGAACATAAGAAAAGAATGGATAAGGTAAAGGAAATCAGAAAGAAATGTGATATGCCTGTTGCCATTTTGTTAGATACAAAGGGACCGGAAATAAGAACAGGAATATTTGAAAATGATTCCATTTTTGTTCATACAGGTCAGAAATTTACCCTTGTGGGAGACAGACAGGTTAAGGGAGATGAAAACCATGTCAATATTACATTTCCTGATTTATATAAAGACGTAAATATAGGCTCAATTATTCTTATTGATGATGGTCTTGTAAAGTTAGAGGTTAAGGAAATTAGTGGAACGGATATTGTCTGTGAAGTAAAAAATGATGGTAAAATTTCTAACAGAAAAGGGGTTAATGTTCCTGATATTCATATTAACATGGAGTACATGAGTAAACAGGATAAAAGTGACATTATATTTGGAATACAGCAGGATGTTGATTATATTGCCGCATCCTTTGTAAGAACAGCTGAAGATGTAAAAGCCGTAAGAAAAATTCTTGATGAAAACGGTGGGGAAAACATCAACATTATAGCAAAAATAGAAAATAGTGAAGGTATTTTAAATGTAGACTCCATTATAGATGAGGCAGATGCCATTATGGTAGCCAGAGGAGACATGGGAGTTGAACTTCCGGAGGAAGAAGTTCCTATTATTCAGAAAATGATTATAAAAAAGGTATATGAGGCAGGAAAACAGGTTATTACTGCAACTCAGATGCTGGATTCCATGATGAATAATCCTCGTCCTACAAGAGCAGAAACCACAGATGTGGCAAATGCAATTTACGATGGAACCAGTGCCATTATGCTTTCAGGAGAGACAGCAGCAGGGAAATATCCGGTGGAAGCCGTTGAAACCATGGCGAAAATCGCTGAACGTACTGAAATGGACATAAACTATAAACAGCGTTTCTTTGATATGAAAAGAAGTGAAGGAAGTGATATTACCCAGGCAGTATGTCATGCTACATGTACTACAGCTTATGACCTTGGGGCAAAGTCAATTCTTACGGTAACTAAATCAGGAAGGTCTGCAAGAATGTTATCAAGATTCAGACCGGACT
Source organism: Eubacterium sp. AF16-48 (assembly GCF_003479405.1). Classification (GTDB taxonomy): domain Bacteria; phylum Bacillota; class Clostridia; order Lachnospirales; family Lachnospiraceae; genus Eubacterium_G; species Eubacterium_G segne. Next base: position 36,868 of record NZ_QUHB01000012.1, read on the forward strand.
GTATGATTACCGCAGGAAGCACAAGTGAAAAAGTATGCCGCCAGCTTAATATGTCCTGGGGAGTTACACCAGTGCTTATTAAGGAAAAAGGTGATGTGCTGGAATTGTTTGACTATGCTGTGGAAGTGGCAAAGGAAAAGCATTTAGTGGAAAAGGATGACATTGTGGTTATTACATCAGGAGTGCCTCTTGGAAAGTCAGGAACCACTAATATGATAAAGGTTCACACTGTGGAATAATTTTATATTTCAGTTGAATTTGTCTAAAAAAAATGATAAAGTAAATATATAAATTAATAAGAACTTATGGTTATTTTGGCCATAAGTTTTTATTTCGATTTTTTATAATAAAATGGAAGGAGAACCAGATGGATAGTTGTGACAGTTGTGGGCGAAGTTTGCATAATGAATATACTATAGACGAAACTGATGCACATCATCTGTTTCGTCCTTAAAGTGCATAAATTCATATACAAGCTTCTTACATATACAGTCCGCTATATTTTGATGTAGCGGATTCTTTACTTTCTGTTTATGTGAAAGGAGGTATATGATGGAAGAAAATAAAGAATTTGAAGAAAAAAAGCCACAGGATACAGAAGAGTCAAACACAGAGAATAATATAGAAACACAGGAATATGAAATTCCTGAAAAAGCCGATTATGAAGCTGAAATTATAGATATAATACGAGGCAACGAACCGGCTTATGTTAAGAAAGAGAAGTTAAACGATTATCATGAAAATGATATAGCATCGGTTTTAGAAGACTTAGATGTAAATGAGCGTAGAAGATTATATGCCCTTTTAGGTCTTGACAGGGTATCTGAAATTTTTGCTTATTTAGATGATCCGGAAGAGTTCATTGAAGAATTAGATAATGAAACAGCGGCAGATATTCTTGAGGCCATGGAGCCGGATGATGCCGTTGATATCTTAGATGAATTAGAGGAAGAAAAAAGTGAGGAGCTTCTCCAGTTAATGGATAAAGAGGCACAAAAGGATATTGATCTTATTCAGTCCTATGACGAAGATGAAATCGGTAGTAAGATGACTACCAATTATGTTAGCTTATCCTTAGACCTTACCATAAAGCAGGCAATGAAACGTTTAGTAGAACAGGCTGCTGACAATGACAACATTTCTACGTTATATGTTAAAAAAGAAGATGGAACCTTTTATGGAGCCATTGATTTAAAAGACTTAATTGTTGCAAGGGAATATGTAGAACTAGAATCATTAGTTATCACTTCATATCCTTTTGTGTATGACCATGAAACAGTAGATGACTGTATTGAAGAATTAAAGGATTACTCAGAGGATTCCATTCCGGTATTGGATAAAGACAATCACATTTTAGGTGTTATTACTTCTCAGGATTTGGTAGAAGTGGTAGATGAAGAAATGGGTGAGGACTATGCTAAGTTAGCAGGTCTTGCTGCAGAGGAGGAATTAGAAGAACCATTATCCCAGAGCCTTAAAAAAAGAGTTCCATGGCTTATTATATTGCTTATGCTTGGCATGATTGTATCTACAGTTATAAGTATGTTTGAAAAGGTTATAGTGGGACTTCCGATTATTGTTACATTCCAGTCAGTTATTCTTGGTATGTCCGGTAATGTTGGAACCCAGTCCCTTGCGGTGACTATCAGGGTTTTAATGGACGAAGAACTGGAATTTAAGCAGATGCTGGGATTTGTATTTAAGGAAATGCGTGTAGGTTTCTTTAACGGACTTATAGTAGGTTCTATTTCCTTTATATTTACAGGGATATTTATATGGCTTGTCAGAGGACAGCAGTTTATGGATGCCTTTGCTATTTCAGGATGTATCGGCATTGCACTGGCACTGGCTATGTTAATATCAAGCTTTGTAGGAGCTATTATTCCCATTATTCTTGACAAAATCGGATTTGACCCGGCAGTTGCATCAGGTCCTCTTATTTCTACCGTAAACGATTTAGTTGCTGCGGTAACATATTACGGACTTGCATGGGTTTTCCTTATTAACATATTACATTTATAATAAAAAACAAAGGAAGTACTAATGAATATACTGATATACTTATTTATAGTTTACTCATTTTTAGGATGGGTATTTGAGACAACAATTGCTGCAATAAAAAGAAAAAGGTTTGTTAACAGAGGAATCATTAACGGACCCTTCTGTGTGATTTACGGTATTTCAGCTGTTGCCATTACAGTTATTCTTAGGGACTTAAACGGATTCTGGCTACTATTTGGAAGTATGATAGTAGCCACTCTTATTGAGTGGACCGGCGGACATATTATTGAAAAGATGTACCATGAACGCTGGTGGGACTATTCTAATTTCAAATTTAACTTTGACGGTTATATCTGCCTTGGTGCTTCGGTTATCTGGGCGATAATGGGCTTTGTTGTAAAAACATGGGTCAACGATCTCTTTATTAATATTTATAAAATTATCCCGGTATATATAATTGAAATCATAGTGTGGATTCTTTTGGCGGTTATATTTATTGACGGCCTTGCCACTATGCTTATTTTATCAGGACACCATAAAAGCGAAAAATATTGCAAAAAGGCAGAAGATATATTAGATACTGTAACTAAAAACTTAAGTGACAGAATTTATGGTGTTATTGACAGCCGATTAGGAAAGGCATATACAAGAAGCAAGCCGGGGACAGGGGAACAAAAGGATAAAACAAAGTTTGCCACAGGATGTAGTTTCTATAAGGTGGTTATGTTGTTTTTCATAGGAGCGTTCCTTGGAGACATTGTGGAGACGGTTTTCTGTCGTATAGTTATGGGAAGCTGGATGAGCAGAAGCAGTGTTATTTACGGACAGTTTAGTATTGTGTGGGGGGTAGGAGTAGCTGCCATAACGGTACTGTTATATAAGTACAAAGATAAAAATGTCTTGTTTTTATTTTTTACGGGAACTATATTAGGGGGAGCATATGAGTACATATGCAGCGTTTTTACGGAAATAGCCTTTGGCACTGTTTTCTGGGATTACAGCGATATGCCATTTAACCTTGGAGGACGAATTAATTTATTGTACTGTTCTTTTTGGGGAATAGCGGCTATAGTTTGGTTTAAGGTTGCATATCCGCTACTGTCTGCCCTTATTGAAAAAATCCCAAAGAAACCGGGAATAATAGCTACATGGATGTTACTGGCATTTATGTTAGTGAATGTTTCCATATCAAGTATTGCCCTTGCAAGATATCAGGAAAGAAGCAAGGGAAAGAATGCAAATAATAACATAGAAAAATGGATAGACACAAAATACGATGACAATTTAATGAACCGGGTATACCCGAAAGCATTAATTGTAGACTGATTTTATATCTATCCATAAACAATTTTTATTTTGAACGTTTTACACTTAATCGCACAATAGGCCAGATAACACAGGCTAATGCAGTTCCAAACAATGCCGCAATTAACTGGGTTGTGGAATATGTAACTGTTGCAGCCTTGTAGGCTACGTGACTTAATCCCTTTCCAAAGGATGGAAGAACCCATCTGATAATAAGAAGTGTCATTACACCCCATTTGGCAACAGAGCCTGCTATAAGGCTTATTGGCAAAAGATTAAGTTCCAGCTTTTTGCACCTGACAAACCAGGCAAAAAGCACAAGAACCATGTTTCCTATCATAATACACGGAAGAATCATAGGTACAGCGGCAATAACAGGTGACCCGGTTATAATAAAAGATGTAATAGGGGCAACAGCTGAAACTATAATACCGCTAACAATTCCGCAATATAATGTATCAATAATAAGTATCAGGTTAATTAATCCACCAATAACATAAATTGAATATGCAAAGGTTGGAACTTTAAAAAACTGTACTGCTATGCAAAGTGCAATCATTACTGCTGTAACGGTAATGGTTCTAGTCCTCATTTTCATACAATTCCTCCTTTGTTATTAAATGAAGATATTTTAAGTATTCTGACTGAGACGGTTTTGTTAATTCAGATTTTGATTTGTCCTGTTCAAGAGCAATGCCTGCTTTTCTGACATCAGCCAAAACTCCTGCACCACCAAGACATCCGCCGGGACATGCCATTCCCTCTAACAGATATCCGTCATATTTTCCGGCTTTGGCTAACATAAGCATTTTTTTGCATTCCGCTAATCCCTCCGCCTTAACTGTTTTTACCTCACGGTCAGGGTCAATACTGTTTAAAACATTTACAACGGCATTGGCAACACCGCCACTGGCAGCAAATCCCTTACCATAGGAGCTGGAAGTTTGTCTGAATTCTTCTAGTTCAAGATTGTTAAAATCAATTCCCTTAGCATCAAAAATCCCCATCATTTCCTCAAAGGTTAAAACAAAGTCAATATCGCTTCGTACTGAGCGACGGCTTGCTTCAAGCTTTTTCGCAGCACATGGACCAATGAATACTACCTTACAGTCAGGATGGCGTTTCTTAATCATACGTCCTGTTAAAACCATAGGAGTAAGGGTCATGGAAATATGGTTAGCATATTCAGGTAAAGTCTTTTTAGCCATAACAGACCATGCAGGACAACATGAAGTACCAAGCCATGACAAATGTTCAGGAACCTCTTTTATGAAATCAGCTGCTTCCTGAATAGCACAAAGGTCGGCACCGATTGCTACCTCTTCCATTTCTTCAAAACCTACAGCTTTAAGGGCAGCCCTTACCATGGCAGGAGTAACCTTGTCACCGAATTGCTTTACAAAGGAAGGGGCAATGGCTGCATATATAGGAGTATCACTTTTCAGTGCCAGCACTGTCTGGAAAATCTGGCTTTTATCCACAATAGCACTAAAAGGACAACTTACAAGACACATACCACAGGACACACACTGGTCATAATCGATGTCAGCTCTGCCGTATTCATCAGATTTAATGGCATTCATGCCACAGGCAGCTGCACAGGGACGTTCCTGTTTAATAATTGCATTGTAAGGGCATGCATTTAAACACTTGCCACATTTTATACATTTATCCTGGTCAATAACGGAATGACCATTTTCCATATGGATAGCTTTCTTTGGACAAACCTCAACGCATGGATGCTCAATACATCCCTGACATCCGTTGGTTACGAAAATCTTTTTTTCAGGGCATGCATGACATGCAAATTTTATAATGTTAATAAGAGGAGGGTCATAATACTTTTCATCAATGGCACTGGCATCTATTCCATCTGAAAGTGGTGCATGCTCAGACACTTTCCTAATAGGAAGTCCAATGGTAGCACGAAGACGTTCTCCTACAATGGCACGTTCAATAAAAATGTTATTGTAATATTTTCCAATTTCACCGGGAATGATTTTGTAAGGCAGTTCTTCAATTCGTGTGAAATCTCCGCCTTCAAACGCCATTCTTGCAACTTCCGTAAATACCTTATGACGTATCTCCGTCTTGTTTGAATAAATTCCTCTCATGTATTTCTCCATTTCATATAATTCAAATAAAAAACAGTCATAAAAACTATTATTAATTATAACATAGCATACAAAATAAGCACAAGTAAAATATAGTTAATTTTTTAACAATATAAAACCTAAATCGGAAGGTGCCGGTGCAAATTATGAAACATTAGGGTATTTTTTTAGAAAAATATTTAATTTCGAATTTGTGGTTGAAATTTTCCTTTATAGAGTTGTATTATATGTTGTGGCGATAATGAGAATAGAAGAAAATGAAATTATAAAGGAAAAAAGAAATGACAAATATGAATGAGAAAATTGAAAATCCCTTAGGAACGGAACCAGTGGGGAAGCTGCTTAGAAAATTTGCAGTTCCAAGTATTATATCAATGCTTGTAATGTCTTTGTACAATATAGTAGATCAGATCTTTATAGGACAGTGTGTAGGAGAGTTAGGAAATGCTGCCACTAATGTTGCCTTTCCCTTTACCACCTTATGTATTGCTACGGCACTGGCTTTTGGAATAGGTGGAGCTTCAGGATTTAATTTAAACTTAGGTGCAGGAGAAAAGGAAAAAGCACCATATTTTATAGGCGTAAGTGCTTCAATGATGTTTATTATCGGTGTTGTTCTGTCTGTTGTGGGACTTACGGCATTAAAACCCCTACTTTTATTCTTTGGTTCAACAGATACGGTATTACCGTATGCCATGGAATATACAAAATATCTGGCATTGGGATTTCCTTTTGCCATTATTTCATCTGGTGGTTCACATTTAGTAAGAGCAGACGGAAGTCCGAAGTTTTCCATGGCCTGTAACCTTGTAGGCGCCATTGTAAATGTAATTTTAGATTACCTTTTTGTCATGGTATTTAACTGGAAAATGGCAGGAGCAGCAATAGCTACTGTAATAGGACAAATTTTAGCTTCAATTATGGTTATATGGTACTTGATTCATTTTAAAACCATTAAGCTTCACGGAAAGCATTTTGTACCACAACTTAAGATAGTAGGAAGAACTGTACATCTTGGAATGGCACAGTGCTTAAATCAGCTGGCAATTATGTTTGTTCAGGTTGTAATGAATAAATCACTGACATATTACGGTGCCCTTAGCCCTTATGGTGCGGACATTCCCCTTGCCTGTACGGGAATTGTAATGAAGGTTAATCAGGTGTATTTCTCCATATGTATAGGTGTGGCACAGGGAATACAGCCTATTGCCAGTTTTAACAGGGGAGCAGGTAAAAATGACAGAGTTAAAAAGACCTATAAGCTTGCCGTTTCCTGCAATACAATTATTTCAACTATTGCATTTATAATATTCCAACTGTTCCCAAGACAGATAATAAGCATATTCGGTTCAGGAAGCCCTGAATATTTTAGGTTTTCCATTAACTTTTTCAGAATATTTTTATTTATGACTTTCTTAGACGGAATACAGCCAATAACATCAACATTTTGTACTGTTATAGGGGAACCAAACAAGGGAACATTTTTGTCTCTTACAAGACAGGTTATATGCTTTATACCACTTATGATTGTGTTACCATATATTTTCCACAACTTTGGCTATTTAGGCATAGATGGTATGATGTATGTTGCACCGATATCCGACTTTTTAGCAGCAGTACTGTCGTTAATTGTAATTAAAAAGGTGTTTAAAAAGTTAGTTTAGAACATTTTGTATGAGGGAAAACTATAATTGGAGATTTTGTAAAAAAAAGAAGAAATATTTCAGAAATGTTGCAATTGCCACTGTACAAAATGGAATATGTTGTGCTATAATGCTTTAAGCATATACAAGATATAGTATTCGAGCTTGAGAGGGAGAAAAGATGGAAGTTTTATTGAGAAAGGTAATTAAACGAAACGGTCAGGAAGTTTCGTTCGACGTTAACAAGATTCTTAATGCTATAAGGAAGGCAAATAACGAGATTGCCCCTATACATAAGTTAAACGAGTATCAGATTGCGGCAGTGGGAAATCTTGTTGTTGACCAGATTGAAAAATCAAACCATGCAGTAGCAGTTGAAGATATTCAGGACATGGTAGAGAGAGGCATCATGGAGATGCGTGGATATGAGGTAGCCCAGAAGTACGTAAGATACAGATATACACGTGAATTAGCCAGAAAAGCCAACACAACAGATGATGGAATTTTGTCTCTTATTGATCAGATTAATGAAGAAGTTAAACAGGAAAATTCCAACAAGAATCCTACAATTAACTCCACCCAGAGAGATTATATGGCAGGTGAAGTCAGCAAGGATTTAACTAAACGTATTTTATTGCCGGAGGATATTGTTCAGGCTCATGAGCAGGGAATTATACATTTCCATGATTCCGACTATTTTGCACAGAAGGAGCACAACTGTGACTTAATTAATTTAGAGGATATGCTTCAAAATGGAACATGCATATCCGAAACTAAAATAGATACACCTCACAGCTTTTATACAGCCTGCAATGTTACTACACAGATTGTGGCACAGGTTGCCAGCAATCAGTACGGCGGTCAGTCATTTTCATTAGGACATTTGGCACCTTTTGTTCAGGTGAGCAGAGAAAAAATTACCAAAGAAGTTTTAGCTGAAAGAAATGAACTCAACTTGAATTACAGTGATGAGCAGGTAAAACAAATTGCCGAGAGAAGATTAAAGGATGAGATAAACCGTGGTATCCAGACTATTCAGTATCAGCTGATTACTCTTATGACATGTAATGGGCAGGCACCTTTTGTAACAATGTTTATGTATCTTGATGAGGTACCGGAAGGTCAGACCAGGGATGATTTGGCTACCCTTATAGAAGAGGTTTTAAAACAGCGTATTCAAGGTGTTAAAAATGAAAAAGGTGTCTGGATTACACCGGCATTTCCTAAAATTATATATGTTTTAGATGAAGATAATGTTACACCGGATTCAAAATACTGGGCACTTACGGAGCTTGCAGCAAAATGTACTGCCAAGAGAATGGTTCCTGATTATATTTCAGCTAAGGTTATGAAAGAAATGAAGCAGGGATGCGTTTATCCATGTATGGGCTGCAGAAGCTTCCTTACAGTTGAGGACAGCCAGAGAAACGCAGACGGAACCCACAAATTCTATGGACGTTTCAATCAGGGTGTTGTAACCATTAACTTAGTTGATGTGGCTTGCTCATCTAACGGTGATATGGAACTGTTCTGGAAAATTTTGGAAGAAAGACTGGAGTTATGCCACAGGGCACTTAGATGCAGACATGAGAGACTTCTTGGAACACCTTCAGATGTGGCACCTATTTTATGGCAAAACGGTGCTTTGGCACGTCTTAAAAAGGGTGAAACTATTGATAAATTATTATTTAACGGATATTCAACCATTTCATTGGGCTATGCAGGTCTTTATGAAATGTGTGTAAGAATGACAGGTAAATCTCACACTACTCCTGAAGGAAAAGAGTTTGCCATTAAGGTTATGCAGAAGTTAAATGATAAATGTGCTGAGTGGAAGGCAGCTGAAAACATCAGCTATTCCGTATATGGAACACCTATGGAATCTACTACCTATAAGTTTGCTAAGTGTCTCCAGAAGAGATTTGGCATTATAAAGGGTGTTACAGATAAAAATTACATTACCAACAGTTATCATGTTCATGTGACAGAAGAAATAGATGCTTTCAGTAAGCTTAAGTTTGAATCAGAATTTCAGAAACTTTCACCGGGTGGTGCCATAAGCTACGTAGAAGTTCCTAATCTTCAGGACAATATCGAAGCAGTAATTGAAGTAATGAAATTTATTTATGACAACATTATGTATGCTGAATTAAATACTAAATCTGATTATTGTGAGTGCTGCGGATACAATGGAGAAATTCAGATTGTATCAGACGAAGAGTCAGGAAAGTTAATTTGGGAATGCCCAAGCTGTGGAAACAGAAATCAGGATAAAATGAGTGTTGCCAGAAGAACATGCGGATACATTGGAACCCAGTTCTGGAATCAGGGAAGAACTCAGGAAATAAAGGATAGGGTACTTCATTTGTAAAAAATAATAGTTATAAAAATAAAGGAGATTGCTGTCGGACAGATGGCAATTTCTTTTTTTTATTTAGTGTGGTATAATAATCACAGTTATGTGCGCGGAATTAAGAGGGAGAGGTATAAAACGATGATAAAAGATCAAATAAGAAATATTATTATTAATGAAGTGGTAAAAAGTCCCGTGGTGGAGAAAATTAAAGAGGGACAGTTATCCTATATGAAATTAATGTCGTATTATAAATGTGCCATTATGGAAATAGAAACAAAGTTCAGGGTTTTAGATGAACAGTTTTCTTTAAGATACGACGATAATCCTATAGAAACCATAAAATCAAGGCTGAAATCCCCTGAAAGCATAATGAAAAAGGTTCAGAAAAAAGGTCTTAAAATGACTACCGATGATATTGAAAAAAATATTACGGATATTGCAGGAATCAGGGTTATCTGTTCCTTTAAGGAGGATATTTATAAACTGGCAAAATGCCTTCTTCAGCAGGATGATATAACATTAATTGAAAAGAAGGATTACATAAAAAATCCTAAGGAAAGCGGTTACAGAAGTCTGCATTTAATTGTGGAAGTACCTATTTTTCTGGAAGATGAAAAAAGAGCAATGAAAGTTGAAGTGCAGTTTAGAACCATAGCCATGGATTTTTGGGCAAGTCTTGAACATAAAATGAGATATAAAAAGGATGTAGATGAGGATTTGTTGACAGTATTATCTGAGAAACTCACGGAATGTGCAGAATTAAGTGCCAGCTTAGACGATAAAATGGAAAGTATCAAGAATTTAACAAAAGCTAAATAAAATAAGAAAGCAGGTGTAAATATGTTGTTTAATTTTGATGACATGGAAGAAACAATTCTTCACAACTTTAATGGTGGAAAGAATGACACAAAGGCAAAAATGTTTATTGATGAAAACGTAAAGATACTTTATGGGACATTGGAGCCGGGCTCATCTATTGGTCTTCACACCCATGAAAAAAACAGCGAGACAGTTTATTGCATATCAGGAGAGGCTACTATTATCATGGATGGAAAGACGGAAATATTAAAGCCGGGAATGTGTCATTATTGCCCTATGGGACATACTCATGGAATGGAAAATAAAGGCGATGAAGATTTAGTGATTTTTGCTGTTGTACCAAATCACGAAAAATAAATTTTGTATGTTTTTTATATGAATATTTGAAATAGTTTTAATTTGCATAATATTCACATATTTGATAAAATCGAAACATATCACATATGTAAAGAGGTATGTATATGAACGGCGAATCATTTTATAAAAAAATGCTGCATGACCACAACGCAGTTTATTTTACAAAGGAAAATTTTGACATCCGAAATGACGGAACCATGGATGTTAGCAGTCAGTTACAGGACGCAGTATACTCTGTTGTAAAAAGGCAGGGGTATGGCGTCCTTTTTGTGCCAGAGGGAAAATATCTTATAAGTAAAACAATTTATATACCAAAGGCTGTAAGAATTATAGGATATGGAGAAGAAAGACCGGAGTTTATATTAAAGGATAATGCAGAAGGCTTTAATGAACCGCATCCTGAGCAAAAAGGAGGATACAAGTATCTTTTCTGGTTTGTAAATATGATGGCAGAGGATGAAAGCAAAATAGCTGATGCCAATCCGGGAACCTTTTACAGTGCCATGTCTAATGTAAACATACATCTTGGAAAGGGAAATGGATATGCTATTGCCTTAAGGACTCATTACGCCCAGCACTGTTTTGTTAATCACATTGATATACATGTAGAATCAGGAATGGCAGGTATATATGATGTGGGAAATGAAATGGAGGATGTGTTTATTAGTGGTGGAAAGTACGGAATCATAACCACAAAATGCTCTCCGGGATGGCCTTTTGTAATGGTGGATACAAGGTTTTATGGGCAAACATCTGCGGCAATAAAAACTCACGAGGCGGGATTTAATATTATAAGAACTCATAGTGTAAATACATCCAAGTTTATTGATGTTGATGAGGGCTATTTTGAAAAAATCATAATAGAGGATAGTATTTTTGAGGATATGAGTTGTATTATCAGTGCTGCCCAGGAGTTAAACTCACTTACCCAGATAAATGTATATAACTGTCAGCTGAAGGCTGTGGAAAATATAATCAGATTTAAGGACACGGAAAAAAATATTGCCAATGAAGATTATCAATGCAGACTAAAAAAATATATTCACGGTGTGGTGGTATCCGATGTATTTCCCGACAAGCAGTTTCATGATGAGATATACAGATATGCAAGGGAGATTAATTACAATGACTTAAAAACTGATATTCCAAAGCTTCCGGATATGGACTTGTGGGTTAATGCAAAGGAAGCGGGACTTTCAGGGGACGGCATAACAGATGATACGGAAAGCCTGAAAAAAGCAATAGAAAAATATCAGGTTATTTATTTCCCTCAGGGAGAATACATTTTATCCGATACCATTAAATTAGCTGAAAATACTGTATTTATAGGTATGAATCCGGTATCTACACAGCTGATTTTAAGAGATAATACGGAAAAATTTACAGGCTTTGGTAAAATGAAGCCTTTAATAGAAAGCTCAAATAAGAAAAATATATTGTTTGGAATAGGTATAAATACCAGTGCAAGAAATCCAAGAGCCTGTGGTGTGAAATGGCAGGCAAAAGGTGATTCTTACATTAATGATGTGAAATTCTTCGGAGGTCACGGAAACCTTGTAAAGGGTACCGGAGAATTTGAAATGCCATATGATGAGGGAAGAGCAAGAGATGTGGATGTTAAAAGAGTGTGGGATTATCAGTATCCAAGCCTGTTTATATGTAATGGTGGAGGCGGTATTTTTAAGGATATATGGTCTGCAAGTCCATATGTTACGGCAGGACTTCACATTGAAAATACAGATACTCCATCTAGATTTTACTGCCTGTCCCTAGAGCATCATGGCAGATGTGAGCTTAGAATGATAAATGCCGGAAACATAAAAATATATGGATTCCAAAGCGAGGAGGAAAAGGCAGAAGGGGAGTTTGCCATTCCTATAGAATTACATAATTGTAACAACATAACCTTTGCAACAACATATTGCTTTAGAACAGTGTTTGTAAATAAGGCATTTCCTTATTGCGTAAAAACCTGGAACTGTAAAAACATAAAGTTTTTAAATGTTCATAATTATTCTCAAATGAAATATACAATTGACAATTTTCTGTTAGATGTAAATACGGGAATTGAACTTAGACCATGGCAGGCAGCAGTTGTTGAAGTTACGGGAAATGAACAAAAAGAGGTTATTACCAACAATGAAACTATAATTAAGGATGACAGAAACAGAAAGGAAAAGTACATATCTACCCGTTTGTTTGACGGGTTCAGATTCGCTGATGGAGGATGCTGTGACGGAAAGGGCAACTTCTATTTTGTAGACAGTTTAGATAAAAAAGTATATAGAATTGACGGAAAGACTCTTAAACTTTCCCTATTCTTTGAATCACCATATAAAATTAATTCCATTGGTTTTGACACAAGGGATAACATTATTGTGGTAGGCGAATATAGCATTCCTATGGAGGCAACCATTAATGGAAAAGAAATTGTAAATACACTGCCTAAGGATGCTAATGGAACTTCCTATGGCTTCTGGTATGACAGAAGGGCACAGGTTGTGGCTTTCTCTGTTGATGCTAACCGGGAAATTGTTAAACTTCACAAAATTAACATAGGAGATATAGAACCAGAAAGGGTATTGTACCCGGGAAACCGTTGGAGAGACAGCACGGATTTCGCAGAAGCAGTTACCTATAATCCTAAAACAGCGTTTTTAGGTCTTGACGGTGCTACAATTGTTCCGTGTCATTATGATTTAATAAGGGCTAATAATTTGGCAAGGTCAAAGCCGGGCAGGAAGCTTTATTCCGTGGACGAGTTATACAAGAGAGTATGGCAGTGTGACATAACCAAGGAAGGACTTTTGGAAAATCCTGTTCCTATAATTGAGGAGGGGGATTTTAAGGTAAAGAAATTTGATGACAAAATTTATGTTGGTGATGACAACATAAAAATATATGATAAAGGAAAACACGTATATACAATAAGAATACAGGAGAGGCCGACGACTTTTGATTTTGGTGGAGAAAAAAGGAAAACACTTTTTGTAACCACAAGGCATTCGGTTTATATTGTGAGGGAAGTTTAAAATAAGGAGACAGAAATGAAAAAGTATCTGCTTACATTATTAGTTGCAGCTACAACCATTATTTTAGTGGGATGTACTACAAATAATCAAAAAGAGAAAAGTACTGAGAAACAGCTAAAGACAGGAATCCAAAATGTTATTGAATACAAAAGCAACGGCAAGGCGGTAAAGGATAAATCTGTGTTAGGTGATAATGTGCTTATATTTTCTCCAAAGGATGATGCATCGGATATTCAAAAGAAGCTAGACGAAATATACAATATTCAGGAAAGAAATCAATTTGGAGACGAAAGATATGCCATAGCTTTTATGCCGGGAGACTACGGGAAATCTCTCCAGGTAAATGTGGGATATTATACTCAGGTGTTAGGTTTGGGAGTATTACCTACAGATACTAACATAAACAAATTGTGGGTGGATGCTTCATGGATGAATCATAATGCTACCTGTAATTTTTGGCGGGGAGCAGAAAATTTCAGCATCAATGAATACTGTATGTGGGCTAACTCCCAGGCAGTGTCTCTTAGAAGAATTAATTCTGAAGATGGTATAGTTTTAAGCGACGGAGAAGGATGGTCCAGTGGCGGCTTCATGGCAGATTCTAAATTTAATGGCAACGTGTCTTCAGGCTCCCAGCAGCAATATTTATGTAGAAATGATGAATGGAATTACTGGGAAGGCGGTGTTTGGAACATGGTGTTTACAGGGGTTAGAACATCTATAATTCCTCAGGGACCATGGCCTTATGTTCCATACACAAGGGTGGAAAAAACGCCTGAAATTCAGGAAAAGCCATATTTATGTTACGATGATGAAGAGGGCTTTGGGGTAATGGTACCTAAAATGCGAAAAGATTGTGACGGTATTTCGTGGAAAAATGGAGTGGAAGGTATATGCTATAGCCTTAATACTTTTTACATAGCTAGCCCTGATAAGGATAACGCAGATACTATTAATAAGGCATTAGCACAGGGTAAAAATATCTTATTTACACCTGGTGTGTATAAAATTGATAAAACCATAAATGTAACAAAAGAAAATACTATTATTTATGGAATGGGGCTTGCCACGTTAGAAGCAGTTGACGGAAATATATGTATGGAAACAAAGGATGTTTCAGGCATAAAAATTTGTGGACTTTTGTTTGATGCAGGAGAGAAAAAATCAGAAACTATGCTTAAGGTAGGAAGTGAAAAAAGTGATGTGTTTCATGAAGATGACCCTATATGCCTAAGTGACGTGTATTTCAGGGTAGGTGGCGGAAAATATGCAGGAAAAACAGACAACTGTATCACAATAAACAGCAATAACGTTTTAGGAGATAATCTTTGGGTTTGGCGTGCCGACCACAGTGATAATGTGGGATGGAATGTTAATACGGCACCTAATGGAATTATTATTAATGGTGATGATGTAACTATGTATGGACTGTTTGTAGAGCATTTTCAAAAGTATCAGACTATATGGAATGGAAATAATGGAAGACTTTATTTCTATCAAAGCGAAATGCCTTATGATGTACCAAAACAAAAGGCATACATGAGTCATAATGGAACGGTTAAAGGTTACGCATCCCTTAAAATAAGTGATGATGCAGAAAATTTTGAAGGATATGGTATTGGCATATATTGTTATAACAGGGATGCAGATATTGAAATATTATCAGGGGCTGAGGTTCCGGATAAGGAAGGCGTCAGCCTTCATAATGTAGTTACCGTAAAACTAACGGGAAAAGGTCAGATAACCCATGTTATTAATAATCAGGGGGATTCTGTAACAGAGGGAGGAAATACAGCTCATATTAAATCGTATGAAAATGGTGAAATAGAAAAATAAAAGGATGGATTGCTAAACAGTCCATCCTCCATCAAGAGTGATTATCTGTCCAGTCAGGTAATCACTTGTTTTTATTAGTGAAAATACGGCTTTTGCCACGTCATAAGGGGTTCCGATTCTTCCACAGGGAATTTCATCACATAGGGCATTTATATCTTCTTTAGTTAAGTGAGCGTTCATTTTAGTATCGATTATGCCACAGGAAATGGCATTAACCTGGATGCTTGAAGGAGCAAGCTCCTTAGCTAAAGCCTTAGTAAAGGAATTTATTGCACCTTTTGTGGCAGAGTAGGCTACTTCACAGGAGGCACCACAGTTACCCCACACAGAGGATATGTTTATAATTTTTCCGGCTCCTTTTTTTAGAAAAACAGGAATGATTTCCTTTGACATGCCAACTGCTGATGTTACGTTGGAGTTCCATAAATTATTCCAATCTTTTTCTGTTAAATCCTGAAGAAGTCCAATAACGGAAATCCCTGCATTGTTAATTAGAATATCAGGATAATGGCCGTCTAGTTCTAATTGTTTCATTAATTTATTTATATTATTAAAATCCGATAAATCACATTTATAATAGAAGAAACTCCCATTTGCTTCTTGGGCAATGAAAGATAGTGCATCTTCATTAGAATAATAAGTTCCTATAACCTTAAATCCTTTATTAATGAGAAAACGTGTAATTTCAACACCGATTCCACCGGAAGCACCGGTTAGTAATACTGTTTTTTTCATATTGCAAACCTCTTTTTACAAATTAATGTTGATTTTAAGTATAACATATCTTATAATCTATAGGAAGAAAAATAATCTTAACAGACATATTAGAGGATGGTACATTTTTGTTATAAAATGTATGGCATAAAGAGCAATTTGTTGACAAGTTGTGAGACTAATGCTATAATTGTAACAAAAATGTAATATTTTAATATGTAAAATTTTAAATAAGGCAAAATATTGGAGGTCTGATTTTAAATGAGATATAATTATTCAAAAAGATTTGCCGGAAGTGTTTTAGCAGCTGTTATGGCTGTTACGCTAGTTCAGCCGATGTTTGGTGAGGAATTAAATATCGAAGAACCTAGCGCAGGAGCTGCACTTGCCATAGAAAACTATATTGCAAGTACAGGTAGTGAAAACGATTTGGCATCATTACTTCCGGAAAAGGATTCATCAGTAGAAACAAACAAAACTACTACGAAGACTACAAAGAAGAAAACATCAAGCGAAGAAGAATTATTTAGTGATATAGCAATCGCCAGAGTTAACGGTGGTGCAGAAGGTTACGTAAGAGTCAGAAGAATACCAAGCACAAGGGGAAAAATGGTTGGTAAGATTTACAACAACTGTGGTGCAAGAATTCTTGAAAAGACAAACAACGGATGGTACAAGATTGTATCCGGAAATTGTACAGGCTATATAAAAGCAGAATATTTCGTAACAGGAAATAAGGCACAGGATTACGCATTAGATGACGGATATGTATTTGCTAACATTAAGGATACAGGTATCCACGTAAGACAGTCCCCTACTACTAAGTCAGATGTAGTAACTAACGTTTACAATAAGGAAACATACGTTATAAAGAAGTTCAGCAATGATGGCAATTGGGTTAAAATCAAAATTAAAGCCGGAGTTAGTGGCTGGGTATCATCAGACTTTGTTAAGATAAGTATTGATATGGATACAGCCATTACCATCAAGGAAGAAAAGGAACAGATTAGAAAGCAGAAAGAAGAAGAGGCAAGAGAGCGTCAGGCACAGTTAGATGCTCAGAAGAAGGCTGAAAGCAACAATAATTTACAGTCAGACAACTCTTCTAACACAGCTGGCAACAATACATCAAATAATAACAGTAACAAGAGTAATAATAGTAGCAATAACAATAGTACTCCTTCACAGAGTACAAACACACAGCCTTCATATGGAGAGGCATCAGGAGGCGGAGCTTCAGCAGTAGTTGCATACGCTAAGCAGTTCCTTGGAAATCCATATGTATGGGGTGGTTCAAGTTTAACTAACGGAACAGACTGCTCGGGATTTACAATGTCAGTATATGCACACTTTGGTTATTCACTTAACCGTTCATCATATACTCAGGTATACAACGGAACAGCAGTTTCATTAGGAGCATTACAGCCGGGAGATTTATTATTCTATAAGTACGGCGGCTCAACTATTAGCCATGTGGCTATCTACATAGGTGGTGGACAGATTATCCATGCATCAACAGAAAGCACAGGTATTATAATTAGCGGAATGGGTTCACCTTGTGCAGCAAGGAGAATTATTAATTAATATTAAAAATAACCATGCAGACAGATTGTTGTCCGCATGGTTATTTTTTTGCCTGAAATTAATTTTGTGTTGTATTTCTAAATGATGTATGGCACCAAATCTCATGAAAAAACAAGGATAAATGATTGTGTAATGAAAATCTTTGAAAAGTCAAGAGGTTATGTGGAAAATGCACAAGTTTATTACATGTTAACAAAACGTTCGTTCTTTTATAATTCGACAAAGATTTACATAAAAAGACCACAAAAAAGGTTAATAATGTTAATAACTCGGTTGATAACCTATTTTGTCGATAAAAAGATGGCAAAAAATATGTTAATAACTAATGTTAATAACTTTCAGGTCAAAAAAGGTCGAAAGTACCAAAATGATGGTTTTATTGTGCAAAATATACAAAATGGTCTTTAGGAAAAAATTACCGGGAAAAAATAGCAAAAAACAATAAAAATCCTTTTGAAATATCGGCATATTATGGTATAATTTAATTACTAGTTAATGAAAGGAAGTGGTACCATGAAAATTAATATTTTCGGAAAGAATATTGAGGTAACAGATGGCATCAAAAGTGCAGTCCAGGAGAAGCTCGGAAAGTTAGACAAGTACTTTGCAGAGGAGACTAGAGCAGATGTTACCCTTAGTGTTAATCGAAACGATCAGAAAGTGGAGGTAACAATTCCTGTAAAAGGAAACATTATCAGAGCGGAAGAAGTCAGCGAGGATATGTACGCATCTATAGATATGGTTGAAGAAACTATAGAGCGTCAGCTTGTAAAGTATAAAAATAAACTTGTTGATAAGAAAAAAGCATTTAGGGAGGATTTTTCAGCTGATTATTTGGAAGCAGACTACGATGATGACGAAGAGGCTGCTGTAAAGATTGTCAGAACAAAGAGTTTTGGAATTAAACCTATGGATCCGGAAGAAGCTTGCGTTCAGATGGAACTGTTAGGACATAATTTCTTTGTATTCCTTAATGCAGATACTGATGAAGTAAACGTTGTTTACAAGAGAAAAGGAAATACATACGGTCTTATTGAACCGATGTTTGACTAAGAAATGACTAAAAAAGCAGTGGCAGGTTTTGTCACTGCTTTTTTGTGTGAGATAAACGAAAACGTAATGACAAATTGCCACAATACCTTATTGATAGGGCATATTTGCCCATAAAATCTGCTGGAAAAATTATTGATTAAAACTGTCCGTGAGATGGAAATTTAACAGATATTTTACAATGTTTACAATAAAATAAAATATGACATATTGAATTAAACATATTAAAATGGTAATATATTCACTAGTGTGCCGAATATATCGGTAAAAAAGTAGAGGAGATTATTATGGGCGTACTTAGCAAAATAATAGGAACGTATAGCGAGCGTGAATTAAAAAGACATAAGCCAACATTAAATAAAATATTGGAATTGAGACCGGAGATGCAGAAGTTAAGCGATGAGGAAATGAGAGCAAAGACTTCTGAATTTAAGGAAAGACTTAGTGCAGGAGAAACTTTAGATGACATACTTCCGGAGGCATATGCATTAGTTCGTGAAGCAACTAAAAGAACTCTTGGAACAGAACATTATCCTTGCCAGATTTTAGGCGGTATTATTCTCCATGAAGGACGTATTGCTGAAATGAAGACAGGTGAAGGAAAAACACAGACCTGCTTACTTCCGGCATATCTTAATGCACTTACAGGAAAAGGCGTTCATATTGTTACAGTAAACGAATATCTGGCAACCCGAGATGCTGAATGGATGGGTCAGGTTCACAGATTTTTAGGACTTACGGTAGGTTGCGTATTAGCAGATATGGATCATGATGCTAAGAAGGCAGCATATGAGTGCGATATAACATATATTACTAACAATGAATTAGGCTTTGATTATCTTAGAGATAACATGGTTGTATATAAGGAACAGTTGGTACAGCGTGGTCTTTCATACTGTATTATCGATGAGGTTGACTCTGTTCTTATTGATGAGGCAAGAACACCTCTTATTATTTCAGGACAAAGTGGCAAATCAACTAAGTTATATGAAATGTGTGATATTCTTGCAAGACAGATGGAAAGAGGAACAGCTAATCCTGAACTTAGCAAGATGGATGCCATTATGGGAGTTGATATTGAAGAAGATGGTGATTTCCTCGTAAATGAGAAGGACAAGATAGTTACCCTTACTGCAGACGGTATTGCAAAGGTTGAAAAGTTCTTCCATATTGACAACTATGCAGATGCTGAAAACCTTGAACTTCAGCATAACGTAATACTTGCCCTTAGAGCTCATAATCTTATGCATAGAGATCAGGATTATGTAGTAAAGGATGACGAAGTTTTAATCGTTGATGAATTTACAGGACGTATTATGCCGGGTAGAAGATATTCCGACGGACTTCATCAGGCAATTGAAGCAAAGGAACATGTAAAGGTAAACAGAGAAAGTAAGACTCTTGCAACTATCACCTTCCAGAACTTCTTTAACAAGTATGAAAAGAAGGCAGGTATGACAGGTACTGCCCTTACTGAAGAAAAGGAATTTAGAGATATTTACAGCATGGACGTAGTTGAAATTCCAACTAACAGGCCGATTGCAAGAATTGACCATGAAGATGCTGTATTTAAAACAAAGCGTGGGAAATTACATGCAGTTATAAATGAAATAGAAGAATCATATAAGAAGGGACAGCCTGTTTTGGTTGGTACCATTAATATTGATTCATCAGAAGAAATCAGTTCATTACTTAAGAAAAGAGGAATACCTCATAAAGTATTGAATGCTAAATATCATGAGTTAGAGGCTGAAATTGTTGCTCAGGCAGGACAGCATGGAGCTGTAACTATTGCCACTAACATGGCAGGTCGTGGTACCGATATTAAACTTGATGATGATGCAAGAGCTGCCGGTGGACTTAAGATAGTAGGAACAGAAAGACATGAATCACGTCGTATCGATAATCAGTTACGTGGACGTTCCGGTCGTCAGGGAGATGTAGGTGAGTCTAAATTCTTCATTTCTCTTGAAGATGATATTATGAGATTGTTTGCATCTGAGAAACTTATGTCAGTGTTTAATGCATTGGGAGTTCCTGAAGATGAAGAGTTACATCACAAGGCTCTTACGAAGACAATTGAAAAAGCACAGAAGAAGATTGAAGGAAACAACTTTGGTATTAGAAAGAACCTTATGGAATACGATAAGGTTAATAACGATCAGAGAGAAATCATTTACGCAGAAAGAGCAAGAGTGTTAAATGGTGAAAACATGAGAGATGCCATCATAAAGATGATTTATGATATTATTGAATCTCAGGTTGATATGTTTATTAGAGATGATCAGGCACCAAAGGATTGGGATATGGCAGGACTTTCACAGTCAATGCTGGGAATCATTCCGTTTAAGCTTAACCTTACTGAGGCAGATATTGAAAAGTTATCAAAATCAGAATTTAAGCAGATGTTAAAGGAAGAAGCCGTTAAATTATATGAAATGAAGGAAGCTGAGTTCCCTGAACCTGAGCATATCAGAGAATTAGAAAGAATTGTTCTTCTTAAGGTTATTGACAGAAAGTGGATGGATCACTTAGATGACTTAGAACAGTTAAAACAGGGTATCGGTCTTATGGCATACGGACAGAGAGATCCGGCTGTAGAGTACAAGATACAGGGCTTTGAAATGTTTAATATAATGATTGACAATATCAAGATAGATACTGTTAAAACCTTATATCATATTCAGGTTGAACAGAAAGTTGAACGTGAAGAGGTTGCTGAAGTTACAGGAACTAACAAGGATGACAACGGAGGCGTTAAGAAACCAAAGCAGAGAGCAGAAGCAAAGATATATCCTAATGATCCTTGCCCTTGTGGAAGTGGAAAGAAATATAAGAACTGTTGCGGAAGAAAAGCATAGAAATCTATGATTTATTGTAAAAGAGACGGGCAATGCCCGTCTTTTGCAATATTATATCAATGTAATTAATCAGCCTTAAATATGGGCGGTGAAGTTAAGGAGTTTTCGTGGTTGAATTAGATCAGTATAAATATCAGTGGAACCAGTATAAAGACAGTGTTAAGGAATTAGAGGCATCCTTTAACATTGAGGTAAAAAAAGAACGGTTAGAAGAAATAGAGGCTTCAATGGAGGAACAGGATTTTTGGGAGAATGTGGAAAAATCCCAAAAACTTACAAAAGAAATGAAGCAGTTAAAAAACAGCCTTGATACAATTAATGGTCTTGTGGAGCAGTATAACGAAATAGGAGTTTTAATTGAAATGGGGGAAGAAGAGGAAGATTTAAGTATAGTAGATGAAGTTGAAAATGAATTAAAAGATTTTATTGAAAATTTTGAAAAAGTGAAGATTCAGACCCTGCTTTCAGGAGATTATGACAAATACGATGCAATATTAAAAATTAACGCAGGTGCAGGTGGCACGGAATCCTGCGACTGGGCAGGAATGCTTTATAGAATGTACACCAGATGGGCGGAGAGCAAGGGCTTTGAGACAGAAGTTATTGATTATTTAGATGGAGATGAAGCCGGCATAAAATCAATAACCTTTCAGGTAAAAGGTGAAAATGCTTTTGGTTATTTAAAATCAGAAAAAGGAGTACACAGACTGGTTAGGATTTCGCCTTTTAATGCAGCAGGAAAAAGACAGACATCTTTTGCTTCCTGTGATGTAATGCCTGATATTGAAGAAGATCTGGATGTGGAAATAAATGATGACGATATAAGAATTGATACATATCGTTCAAGCGGAGCAGGAGGACAGCATATTAATAAAACATCATCGGCAATAAGAATAACCCACCTTCCAACAGGAATAGTTGTACAGTGTCAGAATGAACGTTCCCAGCTTCAAAATAAAGACAAGGCAATGAAAATGTTAAAGGCAAAACTATATATACTTAAAAAGCAGGAAGAAGAGGAAAAGCGCTCAGGCATAAGAGGCGAAGTTAAAGAAATAGGATGGGGAAATCAAATCCGCTCCTATGTAATGCAACCTTATACTATGGTAAAAGATCATAGAACCGGCGAAGAAGTTACAGATGTAGGTAAGGTAATGGACGGATACATTGATCCATTCATAAATTCCTACTTAAAATGGCTTAATATAGACAAAGATAAACAATAATATTGATAATTGTTTATATCCGTGCTAAAATCTACGAGTGTGTGATTACTAAAGTTTCTTTAGAATCCTGTAGTTATGGCACGTGGCAACATCTGCAGTTGCAAATATCCAAAATTATAATGACAAGCGAGGAGTAAATATGATTAAAGTTGCAATCTTAGGATATGGAACAGTAGGTTCCGGAGTTTTTGAAATTATTAGAGAAAATAAAGATTTAATTGCTGCAAATGCAGGTGAAGAAATTGAAGTAAAATATGTATTAGACTTAAGAGATTTTCCGGGAGACCCTTGTGAAAATGTTTTAGTTCATGATTATAATATTATTTTAGAAGACCCTGAGGTTGAAATCGTAATCGAAGTAATGGGTGGATTAAAGCCGGCATATGATTTTGTAAAGGCAGCCCTTGACGCAGGAAAGAGTGTATGTACATCAAATAAGGAACTGGTGGCAAAGCATGGAGCTGAATTAATAAGAATTGCAAAGAGCCATAACAGAAATTTCCTTTTTGAGGCATCTGTAGGTGGCGGAATCCCTATTATCAGACCGATTAACATGCACATTACAGCTGACAAAATCTGCGAAATAACAGGAATATTAAATGGAACAACTAACTATATCCTTACAAAGATGGATAAAGAAGGAGCAGATTTTGCAAGTACACTTAAACAGGCACAGAATTTAGGATACGCTGAAAGAAATCCTGAGGCAGATATAGAAGGTTTTGATGCTGTAAGAAAAATTGCTATTTTAGCATCATTAGCTAAAGGTAAGACTGTTGATTTTGAAGAAATTTACACAGAGGGAATTTCAAATATAACAGATATAGACTTTAAATATGCAAAAACAATGAACAAATCAATAAAGCTTCTTGGAAAATGCAAGAATGAAGATGATGGTGTCGTAGCTTCAGTGGCACCTAGGTTATTATCCCAGGAGCATCCTCTTTACAATGTTAATGGTGTTGTAAATGGTATATTGGTACGTGGAAACATGGTTGGAGATTTAGTGTTTATTGGAAGCGGAGCAGGAAAACTCCCTACAGCCAGCGCAGTTGTATCTGATGTGGTAGACGCTGTAAGACACTTAAATGTGTCAACAACAGTTATGTGGGATGAGGAAAAATTGGAATTAGAAGATTTTTCTAAATCAAAGAAACATTTCTTTGTAAGAACAAAGGCAGATAAAAAGGATATTGAAAGCATATTTGGAAATGTAGAGTACGTTGATGCGGGAATATCAGGAGAAACAGGCTTTATTACGGAGAAAATAAGCGAAGAAAAGTTTAGTGAAAAGGCAGATAAATTAGGCATTATCTCAAGAATAAGAATTGAGGGATAAGACCTATAAATCATAAATATAATAGACTTATTCTATATGTGAGGAGAAGCGATGAAGTATATAGTTGTATTAGGAGATGGGATGGCTGACAAGCCTATTGAAGAGTTGGGAAACAAAACACCATTAGAGTATGCTGACACACCTACCATGGACAGATTGTCAAAGGTATCAGAGGTGGGATTGGTACATACCATACCTAAGGGGATGAAACCGGGGAGTGATACCGCGAACCTTTCAGTATTAGGATATGACCCTAAAAAGTATTACACAGGGCGTTCACCTCTTGAAGCATTAAGTATAGGTGTTGATATGAAAACTACGGATGTTGCTTTAAGATGCAATATTGTTACAGTTTCCACAGACGACCTGCCATACGAAGAAAAGACTATAATAGATCACAGCGCCAGTGAAATAAGCACAGAAGATGCAGCTGTTTTGTTAGAGGCTGTTAGAAAAGAACTTGAAACGGATACTTATAAATTTTATGTGGGAACAAGTTACAGACATCTCACAATATGGGATAATGGAGAGGTAGTTGACTTAACACCACCTCATGATGTTTTAGGACAAAAAATTGGTCAGTATTTACCAAAAGACGAAGTTTTAAAGGAAATGCAGAAGAAGAGCTATGATATTTTAGCTAATCATCCAATAAACATTGATAGAATGAAGAAAGGACTTAACCCTGCTAACTCATTATGGTTTTGGGGAGCAGGAACAAGACCTTGTGTAACTTCTTTTGAAGAAAAGAATAATAAAAAAGGAGCTATGATATCAGCAGTGGATTTGTTAAAGGGAATTGCTGTTGGTGCAGGCATGAAAGTTATAGAAGTTGAAGGTGCCACAGGAGGACTTGAAACTAACTATGAGGGAAAGGCTTCAGCAGCAGTAGATGTACTTTTAAATGAAGGCTATGATTTGGCATATGTTCACGTAGAAGCACCGGATGAAATGGGACATCAGGGTAGCGTTGAAAGAAAAGTAAAGGCTATTGAAAATCTTGATAAAAGGGTGATTAAGGTTATAACTGAAGCTATGGATAAGTCAGGAGAGGATTACAGATTGTTAGTTATGCCTGATCATCCTACACCTATTTGCGTTAGAACCCATACAAGTGATCCGGTTCCATATATGCTTTATGATAGCACGGATTTAAAGGATGAAAAGCATGACTACAATGAAAAGTGTGGAAAAGAAAGCGGACTTTTTATGGCAAATGGTTATGAAATGATGGATTATCTTTTGTCAAAATAATAATAAAAATTCATATACTAAAATATATAAGCGAAGGGAAACAAAAATCATGAAAGAAACAAAAGTTGTTAAATTTGGTGGAAGCTCATTAGCTGATGCAAAGCAGTTTAAGAAGGTAGCAGATATCATTCTTGCAGACCCTACCAGACGTTTTGTTGTAGCATCTGCACCAGGAAAACGTTTTGTTGAAGATATAAAAGTAACAGATATGTTGTATAAATGCTATGAGTTGGCATCAGAAGGTGAAAACTTTGATGAAGAATTTCAGGCAATAAAAGACAGATTTAACGGAATTATAAGTGAGTTAGGTATAGAAGATTTCTCCTTAGAGAAAGAATTCGAGGCAATTAAAGGTGCTTTTTCTCATATGGCAGGTAGGGATTATGCTGCAAGCCGTGGAGAATATTTAAACAGCATGGTTTTGGCAAAATATCTTGATTTTGATTTCATAGATGCTGCAAAATATGTGTTCTTTGATGAGTCAGGAAGCTTTGACTGGGAAAAAACAGCTGAAAAGCTTGTGCCAAAGCTTGCTTCAACAGAATATGCAGTTATACCGGGATTTTATGGCTCAATGCCTAATGGTACCATAAAGACATTTTCAAGAGGTGGCTCAGATGTAACAGGTTCAATTGTTGCAAGAGCAGCTTCTGCTAAGATATATGAAAACTGGACAGATGTTAGTGGATTCCTTATTTGTGATCCTAGAATCATTAATAATCCGGAACCTATTAACACAATAACCTATGCTGAACTTAGAGAATTGGCATACATGGGTGCTACTGTATTACATGAAGATGCAATTTTCCCTGTACGTGCAGCAGGTATACCTGTAAATATTAAGAACACCAACTGCCCACAGGATAAGGGAACAATGATTGTATCTGAAACGGCAGAGCCTTGTGAGCATATTATTACAGGTATTGCAGGAAAGAAGGGAATGTCCGTAATCAATATTGAAAAGGATAAGATGAATAGCGAAGTGGGATTTGGAAGAAACGTACTTCGTGCCCTTGAAAAGAGCAATGTAAGCTTTGAACATATGCCATCAGGTGTAGATACCATGAGTGTGGTTATTCAGACAGATGCCCTAACAGGAAAAGAGACAACTATTTTAGATGAAATCCGTTCAAGAGTTCATCCTGATCAGTTGTTTATAGAAAATGATCTGGCTCTTATTGCAGTTGTAGGTCGTGGAATGAAGAGTGCCAGGGGAACAGCAGCAATATTATTTACAGCATTAGCTGAAGCCCGTGTAAATATCAAAATGATTGATCAGGGTTCATCGGAACTTAATATAATAATCGGTGTTGATGATCAGGATTTTGAGGTTGCAATGCGCGCAATTTATAACGCATTTATTAAAGTAAAAAAATAACATTGACAAAAAAATAACATAGTATTATCATAACTATTGAATAATTTAATACAGAAAATTCTTCGGGGCAGGGTGCAATTCCCGATCGGCGGTTACAGTCCGCGAGCGTTTTACGCAGGACTTGATTTGGTTCAAGTCAGGATATGGTGAAAATCCATAACCGACAGTATAGTCTGGATGGTAGAAGATTTAGTAATATGATTTTTAGTACGCAATTTTGTACTAAATGTTATTGTGTTATGAAATTTTTAAGCCCTGAGTTATACTCAGGGCTTTTCTGATATTAGTAGAAATAATCAACTAATGCAGAATTAAAAAGAAGAATTTCCTGAGAAAAAGAAAGGAGATTATATTTATGAAAGAATTATTCAACACAAAAAATCTTGTATTAATGGCGGTGTTTGCAGCATTAGGAGGAGTTCTTATGTTATGGGAATTTCCAATACCATTTATAGCACCGGGATTTTATGAAATGGACTTAAGCGAAGTGCCTGTACTTATAGGCTCCTTTATTGCCGGCCCTGTGGCAGGAGTTATAATGGAAGCGGTCAAAATTATCATTAAGATAATGATTAAAGGCACATCTACGGCATATGTTGGTGATTTCGCAAATTTCTGTATAGGATGCTGTTTCATAGTACCTGCAAGTATTATTTATAAGAAAATCAAAACAAAGAAGGGCGCATTGATAGGCGTATGTGCAGGAACCGTATTTATGGCAGTAGCCGGCGTAGTGCTTAACTACTTCATTATGATACCATTTTATGTAAAAGCCTTTGGAACACCTCTTGATGGAATACTTGCCGCAGGGAAAAGCATTAACCCTTTAGTAGGAAGCAAGCTTTCATTTACAATTGTGTGTGTGGCACCATTTAATATTATAAAAGGTGTAATTGACAGTATAATTACATTTTTGCTGTATAAACGCATAAGCACTTTTATTAAAAGCATTGGACACAAATAAATATATAATTTGAAAATAATAAGAATATTGTTTATAATCATATTTGGGTTTATAATATAGCCTTATGATTGTAAACAATATTTTTTTAGGAGCAAATATGATTTATGAGACAATGTCTCCAAAGGAGACTTTTGAATTAGGTAAAAAAATAGGACTCGAAGCAAAAGCTGGGGAGATAATCTGTCTTGACGGAGACTTAGGTGTAGGAAAGACGGTGTTTACCCAGGGATTTGCCAAGGGACTTGGAATTGACGAGGCTGTAAACAGTCCCACATTTACCATTATCCAGGAATATGATGAGGGGCGTTTGCCGTTATATCATTTTGACGTATATAGAATTGGTGATCCTGAAGAAATGTATGAAATAGGTTATGAAGACTATTTTTATGGTCAGGGAGTATGCCTTATAGAATGGGCAAAATTAATAGAGGAATTAATACCTGATGAAGCAAAAATTGTTTTGATTGAAAAAGACCTTGAAAATGGTCTTGATTATAGAAAAATAACTGTAAGTGATTAGGAGAAAAAATGAGGATTTTAGCAATAGACAGTTCATCCATGGTGGCTACCGTAGCCATAACAACAGATGGAATTTTAAACGCAGAATATACCATTAATCATAAGAAAACTCATTCCCAGACACTGTTACCAATGATTGCGGAAATAGTGAAAATGATAGAAATAGATATGGATAGTATAGATGCAGTAGCAATTACAGGTGGTCCGGGTTCATATACAGGCTTAAGGATAGGCAGTGCCACTGCAAAAGGCATAGGGCTTGCCCTTAATAAGCCGATTATAAATGTGCCAACCATGGATGCACTGGCATATAATTTATATTCATCCCAGTATGTAATATGTCCTATAATGGATGCAAGAAGGGGTCAGGTATACACAGGAATATATAAGTTTGAGGAAACAGAAATGAAAACCATTAAACCTCAGTGCATTATGATGATAGATGAGTTGATAAAAGAACTGGATACAATAAAAGAATCGGTTATGTTTTTAGGGGATGGAGTAGATGTTCATAAGCAACTTATAGATGACATGATGGATACTAAACACTATTACGCTCCGGCTTCCATGAACAGACATAAAGCCTCAACGTTAGGCACTATTGCAGAAATATATTACAAAAATGGAAAAACAGAAACAGCTAAGGAGCATAAGCCTGAATATCTCCGTCTATCCCAGGCAGAAAGAGAATTAAAGGCAAAAATGAAAGAGGCAAAAAGTGACAATTGAATCAATGACTGTAGATGACATTTCTCAGGTGGCAGAAATAGAAAGGCAGATTTTTTCTATTCCCTGGTCAGAAAAGGCATTTAGGAATTCTATGGAGAGTGACAATACCATTTATATTGTGGCAAAGGAAAATAACAATGTGGCAGGGTACGCAGGTATGTACTTATCCTTTGAAGAAGGTAATATAACTAATGTTGCAGTAAATCCATTAAGCAGGCGAAAGGGAATTGGAGAGAAGATTGTAAGAGATATCTTAAATAGGGCATACGAAAAAGGTGTCAGGGATGTTTTTCTGGAAGTAAGGGAGACTAACAGTGTTGCCATTGCATTATATGAAAAGATTGGTTTTAAGGAAGAAGGAATAAGAAAAAACTTTTACGATAAACCTAGGGAAAACGCACTTATAATGTGGAAACATAATCTATAAACGGAATAACTTTCCACTATGATTTTTATACACAAAATAATAAAATAATTATGAATTTTAAATCATAGGAGAAAAGAATATGAGAGTGTACAAAGAAAATCAGTTAGAATCAGTGTTTTGCAATAAATGTGGAAAGAAAATTAAGGTTCAAAATCACGTTATTGTGGAAGGTGCCTTTGAATTAGAGTATAAGTGGGGATATTTTTCTGATAAAGACGGAAAAAAACATTCCTTTGATTTGTGTGAAAAATGCTATGACGAAATTACAGAAGAGTTCATATAT
Organism: Eubacterium sp. AF16-48; assembly: GCF_003479405.1. Taxonomy (GTDB): domain Bacteria; phylum Bacillota; class Clostridia; order Lachnospirales; family Lachnospiraceae; genus Eubacterium_G; species Eubacterium_G segne. Next base: position 66,659 of record NZ_QUHB01000012.1, read on the forward strand.
CCTGTTGAAGAAGAGGGGTATACTGAACTGGTATAAAAGGTAAAGGTGAAATAATGTTAGATGTATGTTTGTTAGGTACCGGAGGGATGATGCCATTACCAAGGCGTTATCTTACTTCGCTTATGTGCCGCTACAACGGAAGTAATATTTTAATAGATTGCGGGGAGGGAACCCAGGTTGCCATAAAACAGAAAGGCTGGAGCTTTAAGCCTATAGATGTTTTATGCATAACTCATTACCATGCAGATCACATAAGCGGGCTACCGGGACTTTTACTTACTATGGGCAATGCAGAACGAACAGAACCTCTTCTTATGATTGGGCCAAAAGGGTTGGAAAAGGTGGTTAATTCTCTTAGAATAATAGCACCGGAACTTCCTTTTGATATTGAATTTATAGAATTAACGGAAAACCTTCAGACAATACAAATGGAAGAATACAGGATAAAAGCGTTTAAAGTTAATCATAAGGTCACATGTTACGGATATTCCATAGAAATAGACAGAAGTGGAAAATTTAATCCTGAAAAGGCAAAAAAATTAGGCATTCCCCTTCAAAAGTGGGGAGTGTTGCAAAAAGGTGAAAGTGTAGAAATAAATGGGGGTAAATATACCCCTGATATGGTTATGGGTGAACCTAGAAAAGGCCTTAAAGTTACTTATTCCACAGATACAAGACCGGTTCCTAATATTGTTCAGGCAGCTACTGGAGCAGATTTGTTTATATGTGAAGGTATGTATGGGGAACCGGATAAGGGAGCAAAAGCAAAAGAGTATAAGCATATGACATTTAAGGAAGCTGCAGAAATTGCAAGAGAAGCCAATCCAAAAGAAATGTGGCTTACTCATTATAGTCCGTCTTTAGTGAAACCGGCATTGTATATGGATACGGTAACGGAAATATTTGAAAATGCAAAACCAGGAAAAGATGGGATGTCTGTTGATTTAATATTTGAAGAAGAGTAGAGGTGACAATATTGAAGGATATAAAAATACTTGCAATAGAAAGTTCGTGCGATGAAACAGCAACTGCTGTGGTTGTAAATGGCAGAGAGGCTTTGTCTAATGTTATATCTTCCCAGATAGATTTGCATACACTATATGGTGGAGTAGTGCCTGAAATAGCCTCCAGAAAGCACATAGAGAATATCAATTATGTTATAGAAAAAGCTTTAAGGGACTCTAAATGTACATTAGATGATATTGACGCTATAGGTGTAACTTACGGCCCCGGACTTGTAGGGGCACTTTTAGTAGGTGTGGCTGAAGCTAAAGCCATTGCTTTTGCTAAAAATATTCCATTAGTGGGAGTGCATCATATTGAGGGACACATTTGTGCAAATTATGTAGACAATAAAGATTTAAAACCACCATTTGTATGTCTTGTAGTATCAGGAGGACATACTCATCTTGTGGTAGTTGAGGATTACGGAAAATATAGGATTTTAGGAAAAACAAGAGATGATGCAGCAGGAGAAGCTTTTGATAAGGTAGCAAGAGCCATAGGCTTAGGATATCCCGGCGGCCCTAAAATTGACAAAGTATCCAAAAATGGAAACCCTCATGCATATGAGTTTCCTAGGGCTAAAATAACAGGAAGTGAGTACGATTTCAGCTTTAGTGGACTAAAGTCGGCTGTTCTTAATCAGATAAATCTTGCAACAATGAAGAAAGAAACAATCAATCAGGCAGACATTGCTGCATCATTTCAAAATTCGGTGGTGGACTCATTAGTTACAAGGGCTATGCACGCATTAGAAGAGACAGGAATGAAGAAGTTTGCCATAGCGGGCGGAGTGGCTTCTAACACAGCAGTCAGAAAAGCCTTTCAGGAAGAATGCAGCAAAAGAAATATTGACTTTTACAGACCATCGCCTGTTTTGTGTACAGATAATGCGGTTATGATTGGCTCAGCTGCATATTATGAATACATAAACGGAACACGTCACGGATGGGATTTGAATGCAATACCTAATCTTAAACTAGGGGAAAGATAAAGTTAGTGGAGGAATTATTATGTCTGGTAAGATTTCTGCTATAGTGTTAGCTGCCGGAAATGGACGGAGAATGAACAGCAAAACCAAAAAGCAATATATAATGATAAAGGGAAAACCGGTTTTGTGGTATTCCCTTTTTGCATTTGAACAAAGTAAAACAGATGAAGTTATATTAGTAACATCTAAAGATGATATTGAATATTGCCAAAATGAAATAGTAGATAAATACAATCTGAAAAAGGTAAAGAAAATCGTAGAGGGAGGAGCCGAAAGATATAATTCCGTGTACAATGGATTAAAAGAGGCGACAGGAGATATAGTTTTGATTCATGATGGGGCAAGACCAATGGTTAATCGAAAAATTATTGAAGAATGTATTGCGGGGGCAGAAAGCTATAAAGCCTGTGTTGCAGCAGTCAGGGTGAAAGATACCATAAAGATAAGTACAAAAGACAATATAATTGACGGTACACCTGACAGAAACACATTATGGAGTATACAAACACCTCAGGCATTTTCTACATCGTTAGTAAAGGAAGCATACGAAAAAATGATGCAGGATCAGGAGAAAAACATAACAGATGATGCCATGGTAGTAGAAGAATATTCTAATTTTAAAGTTAAAATAGTAGAAGGAGATTACAAAAATATAAAAATTACTACTCCGGAAGATATTTATATTGCAGAAATGTTCTTGAAACAGACACAAAATATAGTATAGAAGCTATTAGAAAAGCTTATATGTTGTTCTAACTAATTAAGGAGCAAAAAATAGGCAGAAAAAAATTGAAAAAAGTTTAAAATTGGTGTTGACACTTTGAGAAAATAGTGTTAGTATAATCAAGCACGTCACGAGAGCGTGCAACACGGAGAGGTGTCCGAGTGGTTTATGGTGCCGGTCTTGAAAACCGGTGTGGGTAGTACCACCGTGGGTTCGAATCCCACCTTCTCCGCTACAGAGAAATCTGTAACAACACGTAAGATAAAAGTCAACTGCTTGGAGAAGTACCCAAGTGGCTGAAGGGGCTCCCCTGGAAAGGGAGTAGGTCGTTAATAGCGGCGCGAGGGTTCAAATCCCTCCTTCTCCGTTTGAGAAACTTCTCAAAAAAGCTTTTTTAAAAAAATTTAAAAAAGTTGTTGACAAACATCAAAACGTATGATATGATATGCAAGCTGTCGCAAGAAAACGACAACGGTCAACAAAAAACTTTTAAAAATAAAAGAAAAAGTTGTTGACAAAGCCAAATAACTATGATATAGTAATATGGCTGTCGCG
>NZ_QUHB01000013.1:0-45206 GCF_003479405.1 Eubacterium sp. AF16-48
GTAGGAAAGAAGTCTTACACAGGAAAATGGTCAAAAGCTAAAAAGGTTAAAGTTAAATAACTGAAATAGTTTCTTTACATAAAAACGGAGGTGGGTTTCTGCCTCTGTTTTTTTGTCGGAGAAAATCTGATTAGCAGTAATTCTTTAGTGGATTTGGACAATATATATAATGATAATATGGTAAAAATATACCTTGTTATTTAAATTCCATAATGGTAGAATGAATGTGATTATTTTGAACAGATAGGAAACTAAACGAACGAAGTTCGCTTATAGACATGTTTCCGATAAAATGCCGCTGACCGGAGGGAGGAGGCACTACATATTTTACAGGAGGGAAAGAATGAGGAAGACAATTGCGATATTATGTGCAGTTACCGTATTGGCAGGTTCAATGCCGGCTATGGCAGATTATACAGCCAAAGCAGTGGAAACAGAAACTGAAACAGAATTTAATGGTGATATTATAAAGAATCCATGGGGAGAATTGTTTACGGAGACAGAAGCCCCAACTACAGAAGCCCCTACACCTGGTGAAACAACAACTTCTGGTAAGCCGGAAGTTACTACCAAGTACGATACAGATAAAATTGATCCTGGAAGTCTTACATATGAGGATTTAATATGTGCAGAAAATTCGGATTTTAAAATAGGTTATTCAATAGTAAAATCAACTATTACAGGGGCGTCATTCTGGTACGGAGATGTAGGAACAACTTTACAGATTTCATTTTATGACCCTAAGGGTGAAGGTGCCAATGCAGATGTAACAATTAATGGACAGGCTCCGGCAGATGGTGTAATTACTATGTTAGGCACAGGCATTATTAAGTTAAATCCAACATTATTACCTGATAATGCATATACAATAGTTAAGATTAAACTTGAAACAGAGGGAGAACTTATATTTGTTATTAAAAGAGGAAATCCTTCAGAGGCACCAACGGAAGCACCTACAGTAACGCCAACGGAAGCCCCAACAGTGGCACCGACGGAAGCCCCAACAGTAACGCCAACGGAAGCCCCAACAGTGGCACCGACGGAAGCACCTACAGTGGCACCGACGGAAGCCCCAACAGAGGCACCAACGGAAGCACCAACAGTAGTACCGACAGACAAACCAACGGTAGTTCCAACAAATAAGCCGACAGTAAAGCCTACACAGCAGGCAACTACTAAGAAGGTTACAGTAAAGAGAGTAAAGGTTAAATCTGCTTCAAAGAAAAAAGTATCTGCAAAAGTAAAAATATCCCTTAAGAAAGTAAAGGGAGCAAAGAAATATAAAGTACAGGTTTCAACATCAAAGAAGTTTAAAAAAGTTCTTGTAAAGAAAACTGTTAAGAAAGCAAAATTTACTATAAAAAGCAGAAAATTAAAGAATAAGAAAAAATTATATGTAAGAGCAAAAGCTGTTAAAGTTGTAAACAAAAAAGTATACACAGGAAAATGGTCAAAGGCTAAGAGAGTAAAAATTAAGAAATAAACAGGAGGATTAGTAATAGAATGAAATTGTATAAGAAAATAGCAATGTATGCATTAGTTGCAACTTTATCCTTAGGAACATTTGGAGTGTTATCTTTAAGTGCCAAAGGAGCAAATGGCGACTATGATGGAGATATAATAACAAATCCGTGGCATGAATTATTCACCACAACATCCAATACAGGAGACTTGCCGGTAGATGAAACCACAACACATAACAGAGGAGACTTACCAACAGTTGTACCTACAAAAAACAACAATCAGGCAACCACTAAAAAGAATGATACAAAAGTTAAGGTTAAGGCAACTGCTGTAAAATCAGCTAAGAAATCTAAAAAGGCAGCTAAGATTAAAATATCTCTTAAAAAAGTAAAGGGAGCAACAAAATATCAGGTTCAGATTTCAAAAAGCAAAAAATTCAAAAAAGTTGTTTTGAAGAAGACAGTAAAGAAAACAAGTTTTACACTAAAGAGCAAAAAATTAAAGAACAAAAAGAAATTGTATGTAAGAGCAAGAGCTTTGAAGAAAGTCGGAAAGAAGACATACACAAGCAAATGGTCTAAAGTGAAAAAAGTGAAAATAAAAAAGTAATGAAAATCGTACCTTGAAGTATGTTAATAACAACTACATAGAAAAAGATTATGATTGGGTAAATACAATCGTAAAATAAAGTAAAATCTCCCTTCCGAAAAAGAACAGATATTTTCGGAGGGGAAGTTTTTTTTAGAATAGGTAAGCAAATTTCATATTACATTGAGTATTAAATTGTAAAATGTTAATCTATAAAAAAGAATGTAAATAGGAGGGGGCATATGTTTAAAAAGGTTATGTCATTGCTTACTGCTGTAGCTGTTATAATAGCAGGAATACAGTTTACACCGGCTAATAAAGTCAATGCGGCGGTAACATCATCAGGGGGAAGCGGATCATGGAAATTAGTATGGTCTGAGGATTTCAACGGAAATGTAGGAAGTGGCGTTGATACTTCTGTATGGAATTATGATACCGGAAACAGCGGATGGGGAAATAACGAAATTCAGAATTACACAACAAGTACAAATAACGTTTATATTGCAGATACATCATGGGATTCGGAGTCTAGTGACGGCAGATGTCTTGCAATTAAGGCACAGAGAGAAAATGGACAGATTACATCAGGAAGACTGACAACAAAGGGAAAGCAGTTTGCAAGATACGGAAAAATTGAGTGCAAAATGCGAGTTCAAAATGGCAGTCAGTCAGGAGTGTGGCCTGCATTCTGGATGATGGGTGAAAATGGAAACTGGCCTAATTGTGGCGAAATTGACATTATGGAACACAGAAACACGGAAAACACTGCAATTGGTACATTACATTGGAATCCGGGTACTTCATTATGGGATTCATATAATCATGTGTATGCAGGAAGTGAAACAAACGGTCAGTTTGGTTACATAGGAAGTATTGAACAGTGGCACAGATATTCAGTGGAATGGTATGGAGATGTAATGAAATGGTTTGTAGATGATACATGCTATGAAACCATGAGTATTTCAAGTGCAGCAATGGAAGAATTTCAGCGAAATCATTATATTTTGTTAAACCTTGCCATTGGAGGTCCAAATACACCGTTTACCCAGTATCAGACTGTAAGTGACAGCTTTTCCAATGCGATTATGTACGTTGACTACGTAAGAGTATATCAGGGTTCAGATTCTGACTTTGTAATAAATAAAAAGACAGAAAACGTTACTCAGCCTACACAGGTAGATGACGGATACACAACATGTGCATCAGATAATACTGTAAACCTTGGAAGCTGGAATTACTATGTAGGTTCATCTTGGGCAGGAACTGCAGCAAGATATAAAGGTGGTTCAGACTTAAATGATTTTTCATTGAAAGTTACGGCAAGCGGCGGACAGGAATGGGGAATGAATGCCCATACAAAGAAATTAAGTGTTACACCGGGACACACATATTCATATAGTGTAACAGTTAATTCCAATCAGGCAGGAGCTTCGGTCTTCATGAAGGATGAAGTTGGAGATATTAATTTTGGCACAAAAACATTAGTATCAGGAGATAATGTTTATTCAGGAACATTTAAACCTACCAATGACACGGTACAGTTTATGTTTGATTTAGGAAAAGTTGCCGCAGGAACTACATTAAACTTTAAGAATGTAACTCTTACGGATACTACTCCTTCAGTAATTGAAACAACGAAAGCACCTGAACCGACAACTGTTAAGCCGGTTACAGGTGATGAAGAATGGATAACAGTAGACAATTCAAATAACATGTATTCATATGCAAGTGCAGATAACATTACTGTTGTAAATGTACAGCACCCGGGATTTGCCAATGCAGATGGAATATACATGAGTACAAAGGTAGCCATAGGTTACGTTACAATTAATGGAAATAAAGTAGGAAATGAATCAGTGGCAATTGACGGTGCAGGAGCGGTTGTATATTTAACAGCACTTTCAGGGACATCAACAGTGGCATATTATGCACAGGATGGAACTTTACTGGGAAGCGTTAACATTAAAAAGAATGAAACCGTACCTGAAACAACTGAGGCTGTAACAGAAGCTACTACAGAGAGGGAAACTCATGACATGAGTAAAGACCCGGACGATATATCAAGAATTTATGTAGTTACAGATGATGCTAATCCAACAATCACAAAGGAAAGTAAAACACCGGGTACAATAACCGTTATAGGTGGAGAAGACGGTGTGAATTCCGTAAGTGATACAGGAACAATTAAATTAAGAGGAAATTCAACATCTTTGGCAGATAAAGCCGCTTACAATATATCCTTTAGTTCTAAGCAGACATTATTTAGTGGTGCTAAGGCAGCTAAAAAGTGGTGCCTTTTGGCAAATGCATTTGATAAGACCCTTATCAGAAATAAACTTGCAATGGAACTTGGAAAAGAATTGGGAATGGTGGCAACACCGGAGGAACATTATGCAGACCTATACATTAACGGACAGCTTAAGGGAACATATCTGGTAAGTGAGCCGGCAGACAATGGAAGATCAGGAGTTTCTTATGATGAAACAAATGATAAGGAAATGATGTTTGAGTTAGAGGCTGACAGAGAAGAAGCAGGAGCTACATATTATACAACAAATCTTGGTGTAAGATTCGTAGTGGAGGATCCGGAAGGCTTAGGAACAGACACTGCTAAGTATTCAAACTGGGTGAACACATTATCAGCTTTTGAAACGGCATTAACCGATACGTCTTCAGACAAAGTGTTAGACTGCATAAATGTAGATTCATTTGTGGATATGTATATTGTAAATGAATTATTTAACACGGTTGATTTTGGTTACAGTTCAGTTAAGTTCTATACAAAGGAAGATGCAAAGGGAAATACAATTATATATGCAGGGCCTTTGTGGGATTTTGATTTGTCATCAGGAAATTCATCTGTGGAAGAATGTAGAAAGACAGATGCTTTCAGATGTCAGCAGGTAAATACGTGGTTTGGATACTTAATGAAGAATAGTACCTTTAAAAATAAGGTTATTTCAAAATTTAGGTCAATGCAGCCACAGATTCAGAATCTTTACAGCGAAAATTCTTTAGGAATTAGCAGAATAAATGCTAACTTGAATTATATGGGAAAATCAAAAGACAGAAACTATTCGGCAATAAGTGAAGGCGGTGCAGGCTGGAGCCAATCAACACCGGATTCGGCTGAATACAAATATTACCCATATGGATATAGTACATTGTCACCATACATTAATTATACATATGATGAACATGTTGAATATCTCACTAACTGGTTAGAAACAAGAAATAAATGGATGTGCAGCCAGTGGAATATTAATTATAATACAGCGGGAAGTGAAACAATCAGTACAGACATTGATATTACAGGATATCAGATGACCTCTTCATTAAACGGCATAGCAGGAAATATGGGTATGCGTGTTGTATATGAGGTAGAGCCTACAGTTAATGGAAAGGAAGTTTCCGAAAAAGGACTTATTTACGGACTGGTTTATGGAAACAATCCAATAAGTGAATCAGATTTAACATATGATTCATCCAGCGATTACGTAAAGAGATATATGGCTACCGATGCAGGAAAGTCAAGTGTTCAGTTAGGAGATTCAGAAACAGCATCATACTATGTAATGACAATGAGCTGTGATGCAGGAGATGGAACAGATAATGTAACAGCTAATGCATTTACTGCTAAATACTATGTAAGAGCATATGCAAAGTTAGCAGATGGCTCCATAGTTTACAGTAATGTGGATTCATATACTGTATACGATATTGCAGATTATATTTATCAGAATCAGTTAGTAAGCAACAAGTCTTCATATGACTATTTATATACTAAAATATTGAAATATGTAAACAGCAGTTATAAAGAGGGAGATTACGACTGGGGAAACATAGTGGTAAAATAAATGGCACACAAATAGTACATAAAGAGCTAAATACGAAGGAGGGTATTTGGCTCTTTTAAAATAAAAAAAGGAGGTACAAAATGAATAAGTTTAAGAAATTTATTTCATTATTGCTTGTTGCAACCATGATTGTTACATTTTGCCCTAATGTTAGCATAGGACAAAGTGTTGAAGTAAAAGCCGCAACTTCAGGAATAACTAATGGTGCAACTTACACAATTGTATCTGCATATAATGGAAAGGCAATAACCCAGACTGACCTTTCAACATTTTATGCAAATTGCGTAGTTTGGAATACAGATGCAATGAGTAATTTAGCAAGATGGACATTAAAGGAAACGGGAGATTATTACAATATTACCAATGCAGTATCCGGTAAGAGCATAAAAATAACCGGAAAAAATAATGGGGATAATATGGATTTAAACGGTAATGATAATTCTGATAACTACAGATGGAAACTGGTGCCTATTACATCAGGAACCTATGCAGGATGTTATTATATTGTTTCAGCGGTAAAGAATGATAGCGGTGAGGAAGAATATGCTGAAATTATTAGTGACGATGATAAAAAGGATACCGACGGTGCCCAGGTCAGATTATGGACAAAGGCAAAAAGCGTAGATTATGAGCCACGTCAGATATGGAGAATCCAGAAAAGTGACGTGGAGGATGCAACCTTTACAGAGGCAATGGCTGATAAGGCATTAGAGGCATTTAAAAATAAGTATTATGTAAAAAATTCAACCACAGGATATAACAGTTTAGGTGGCGGTTTCTGGGGAATTGCCGAAGTTATGGAAGCTATGCTTGATGGTTATGAAACTACAGGTAAATCTATTTATAAAGAAATGTTTCAAAATACATATAAAGATTTCATAGCAAGAAACGGAGATTACTGGTCAAATAATGATTTTAATGATGATATAGCCTGGGCTGTACTTGATTCAGTAAGAGCATATTTATTATTTGGAGACCAGAGTTACTTAGATATTGCAAAGAAAAACTGGGACTTTATGTATAAAAGAGGAACAGAAGGAAGAACAGACGGACTTATCAGATGGTCTCATGAAAGCGGAAGAGGTGACGGAACCACATCATGTATTAATGGTCCTGCCACAGTAGGAGCTTGTTATCTTGCAATTGCAACAGGTGATGAAAGTTACTATACCAAGGCAAAAAGCGTATTTGATGCATGGAGAAACAGTTCATTGTATGTAAGAGAAGGTGATGATGCAGGACATGTATGGGATAGTCCAGGAAACAACTGGCGTTCTACATATAATCAGGGAACTTTCCTTGGAGCTGCAATTATGCTTTATGAAAAATATGGAACACAGCAGTATTATGATGATGCATGTAATGTAATGGCAAATACGGTAAAAGGCCTTTGTTACAATAATATTCTTAAGGAAGAGAACACAAACTCCGGTGACCTTTCAGGTATGCGTGGTATCCTTATGAGATATATGAGAAAGTTCATTGTAGATTTTAATAAAGGCGAGTATCTTTCATTCTTTAAGGACAATGCAAAAGTAGCATGGATGAATAGTAATTCAAAGGGAATTATGCAGTGTTCATGGCAGAAAAAGGCAGCAGAAGATGCTACATGGGATTCTTTTGCAGCATATAATGCTATTTCACTTATGGCAAATATTCCTACATATGCAGATAGTTTAGAGAGAGATGCATATTCAAATATTGAAGCGGAAGATTTGGATTACTGTAAGGGACTTATTTCAGAAAATTCCAGTGGAACTAGTGGTGGCAGAAGTTTAGGAGGCGTAATGAACGGAAACTATGCTGCTTACTATAACATTGATTTTGGAGATGCAGGAGCATCAAAGTTGACTTTCAAGTATTCAAGAAGTACCGAAAAAGAAGGTGCAAATGGAACCATTGAATTTAGACTGGGAAGTACAACAGGTCCTCTTATAGCAAAGGCAAGTATTGAAAATACGGGAACATGGCAGAATTGGAAAGAAGTTACAATTGATACGGCACGTATTACAGGAGTACAAAATGTATATGTAGTATTTAAGGCGGATACTACTCATGTTTGCAATTTTGACTATTTTAAATTTGCAAAGGCAACAAATGATGACCAGGGATACTTTTTCTTAAAGTCAGATTCATCTAATCAGTATGCAAAGTGTAAAAATGGAAGCAGCGATACAACAATTGTGGCGTCCAGCGACAAGAGAGATGAAGGGGAACAGTTTAAGATAATTAAGAACAGTGACGGAACAGTTTCCTTTAAGTCATTAATATCCGGAAAATATATATGCATGGTAAGTGAAGGTTCATATCTTACTGCAAGTACATCAGCAATTTATAACGGAGAAAAGTTCGTTATAGAAAGATATGCATCAGATACAAGTAAGAGTAAACAGTTTGCCATTAAATCCATTGCCAATGGAAAATATCTGGCAGTTGATCCAAGTGGAGATAAGGCAATTCTTTCAACTTCCGACAGTATAGGAGGTTCATGGGAGACATTCCATATGGAAACTGTAAACGGTGAATGGATAGTACCGGATGGAACTATTTTGGTAGACAGCGCATATAAAGATGCATTCTCAAAAATAGAAGCTGAGAAAACAGACGATTTCAACGGAACAATTAATTATGATACATACCTTGGAAATACCAATGATGGAGAGTGGGCAAGATACGATAGTGTAAGATTTACTAAAACTGCAAAGAGCATCATAATGAGATATTCAGTAAGAGGTAAGATTGCTACCGGAAAGGTTTCATTGTATTTAGACAGTTTAGACGGAACACCTGTCGGTGAATTTTATCTTACAGAAACAGCTGAGGACAGTTGGGATGCATATGTTGAAAAACAGTTTGCGCTGAAAACTGAAATAAGCGCCGGAGTACATAATGTATATCTTAAATTTACACCGGACAGTGGAAAGACACATGTAGGAAATATTGACTATTTCTTATTTAGCGATGAAGCTTATGTGGAACCGACTATGGAAAGTGGAAGCATTAAAATAGAAGGATATCAGATAAGTGCTACCCGCAAAGGCAGCAGGGTTGTCGGTTCAGTAGAACCGACAATAGACGGAAAGAATGTTGTAGGATGGGGATTAATTTACGGAGTAAATAAAGCAGGTGGAAACACCTTTAATATCTCTGATGATGATATGCGTGTAAACAGTGACAGTAAGTATGTTGCAGCTTTAGATTCCACATCGCAGGGAACAACAGATACTGTATTTGGAAGCTCAGACACAGCTACATATTTTGTAAGGACAACGTTATTTGGTTCATTTACTTCGGTAGAGTATTCGGCAGAATACAAAATCAGAGCCTATGCAAAATTGTCAGACGGAACTTACAGATACAGCACTGTTAAGAGTTATTCAGTATATGATATTGCAGATGTTTTGTATAAGAATGTTAAGATGAATACAATCACTGCACATGAGTATCTTTACAACAGCATTTTGAAAGTTGTAAATCCAAATTATGCTGAGGTTGATTACAGCTGGGGAAATGATTTAGTAGGAACAAATTAAAATTTAATATAATTTAATGAAGCTGCCATACGGGATAACATCAAAGCCGGTATGGCAGTTTTTTTCTGATTTAGTTTACAAACTATCTTAATAGAGTTGAACGTTAAACCTAAAAAACGAATAAAAACACATAAAAAAAAGGACACCTGAAATAAAAAAATGTCACTCTAAATAATAAAAAATTAAGTTTATAATTAACATGTATAAATGTTTGCCATAGGCAGATAACAAATTTGGATCATTAAAGGAGGGAAAAAAGTGAAAGGATTAAAAAGGGTAAAAACATTTTTAACGTTGTTCCTTTCAGTCTGTATGGTATTCACATCAGTAACACCAACAGATTTAACTAAAGTCTTTGCAGAAGATGTAAAGACCACAGTGTATTTTTACAATGCTTCAAATTGGAGTGGAGTAGGAATACATGGGTACAATGACAGTGTAAGCGGTCAGTACACAGGAGACTGGAACACGACATTTATGGAAAAGGATGGAGATACAGGCTGGTATAAATATGAAATTAATGCAGATGTATCTAAAAATTATATTGATGTTATATTCTTTGATAAGGGTGACCCGGAAGGAGATCATGCTACACATAGAAGCCTATGTAAGGTAAATGACAGAGAGTATGTTTATTTTTCCATGAATGGTGCCAAGTATTGTTCTAAGCTTGCAACAGAGGTGGCTTTAGGAAAGGTAGGAAGTTCCAAGGTTAAGAATGCTTTTTCAGGAACAAAAATAGCAGGTAATGTTATTGAGGCAGAGGACAATGACGATAAACATGCAGATATTAATAATGAAACAAACACAGATTACGGTCAAAGTGGTACAGGAAATATAGCCCATGTAAATGACGGAACCTGGACTATGTATAATGTTAACTTTAACCGTGCAGCTTCAAAGTTTACAATAAGATATTCTGCAAAAAGTACAGTTGCAGGGGGAACTGTCAATGTATATTTAGACAGTATGGACAGCACACCTGTGGCAACTGTTGAAGTAACAGAGACAGGCTCAGAATGGAGTAATTTTGTATATAAAACAGTAGATGCCAACATACCGTCAGGTATTCATCAGGTGTACCTTAAATATTCCACATCTAAGGACTGGTGTGCTAATGTAGATTGTTTTTATTTTGAATCACCTTATGTGGATGCAGTAGGAACTCATGAAATAGAAAATGCTCATGAGACAATTTTAGGTCCGGCTAATGGCAGGGAAGTAAGTAGTAGTGGTAATTTCTCAAATGGAGCAGCCATTGGAGGTTTAAATACATGGGAGGCAGATGGCAGAGCCTACACTACCACATATGTTAATGCCAAAAATGCAGGTACATACACATTTAAATTAAAGTATTCATTAGAATGTGGAAAGGACACAAGAATTGATTATAGGATAAATGGTGATACTGACAGAGATTGGAGATCATGGACTTTAAAAGACCACAGTTCTTCATGGGATGAGGTAAAGGAATTTACAACTACGGTTTCACTTAAAAAGGGAATAAATGCCATTGATATTACAGGAGCCGTTAATACCGGTACTGATTGGAAATGGGTACGTTTAGATAACTTTGAACTTTCATATGTTTCTGAAAATAATTACAGCAAAAAAGCTTTCAGTTCAAGGGAAAATGTAGAATTAAACGGAGTACAGTTAGATGCAGGCCCTAAATCCTCAGGCAACATTGGAGGAGATGAAGGGGGAAAACTTACAGGTATAAAAGGCGAAGGATATGCAGAATATGATGTATATTTTGACAGAAAGGCATCAGGAGTAACCCTGTCATATTCTGTTGCAACGGATTGTGGTGGAACTGTTGAAATGTATGTGGATTCCATGAGTGGAGCACCGGTTACAACCTTTGACTGTAACGACACTACAGGAGGTTGGAGCGCTTATGTAACCAAAACGGTGGATGTAAATATACCTGATGGAAACCATAAAATTTACTTTAAGGTAATACCTAGAATTGCCAACAGTTATTCAGTAAACCTGGGATGGTTTAAGTTTGCATATACTCCGGAAGAAATGAATATAAGACATGAAGCAGAAAATGCCCATGCATATACTAAAGGTTCGGCATCAGGTGAATATAGCCTTGAAGTATTTTCAAATTATTCAGGAAAAACAGCTATAGGTGGCATGAATACATGGCCAAAGGACGGACGTGCATATCTTACACAGTATGTAAATGTAAAAGAAGATGGTTGTTATAACATAGTTGTGGGATACGCAAATGGTGGAGAATACGATACCAACATTGATGTTCGTGTAAACAGTTCTGATGATAGTGCATGGAAAAGTATTTCTGCACCAAAGACAGGTGGCTGGAACAGTGTAGGTGAAATAAAAGCAACTGTAGAATTAAAAGCAGGAGTTAATTATATTGATATTACCGGTGCTTCAAATATCTTGTACAACAAAGATAATGCATGGCAGCAGGTAAATATTGATTACTTTGACATAGAGGATGACAACATTGCCAAAGGAAAAAAGGCATACGCTGAAAGTGAACAAAAAGAGGGCGAAACAGTTTATCCGGCAGATAATGCAGTTGATGGAGACAGTTCTACAAGATGGGCAAATAATAACGAAGGCGGATGGATTTATGTAGATTTAGAAAGCCTTTATGAAATAGAACGTGTAGAGGTATTGTTTGAAACAGCATATGCAAAGAGTTTTGAAATACAGACTTCAAAGGATGGAAAAACATGGGTTACATCAAAAACAGTTTCATCGGAGGATTTTATAGGGGATAAAAATATTAAAAATGACGGGACTTATAATGGAAAAGTATTGTACACATCAAAAGACACATGCCTTGGAAAGGCAAGATATGTAAGAATTAAAGCTAATGAAATGAATTCTTATCATAAGAAAATGTCTATATATGAGTTAAAGGTATATGGTACAAAAGTTCCGGGTTATCTGACAGATGTGGCAGTAAATAAGGATATAACATGTGATAGTGCAAGTACCGTAAATCCTGCAAAGTATGCTACAGATGGAAAAGATACAACTAAATGGACAGCAGGCAGCACACACCCTGAATATACAATTGATTTAGGCAGGGAATATGGATTACGCAGTATAGATTTAAAGTATTCTAATGCTTATGCTAAGTCATTTAAAATTGCAACATCTAATGATGGAACAAATTGGAAGGATTTAAAAAATGTTTCTCAATGGACTGAGCCGGGTAGTGCATCAGGATTAGGTGGAGACAAGATATTAGGATATAGTTTTCATTTTGATGAGGTTAAAGCACGGTATGTTAAACTGTACGTTGATGAATGTGCAGACACCTCCCTTGGAATATCATTATATGAATTTGAAGTTTGGGCTAAGGATAATCAGAAGTCTGATTATTGGAATGAAGTAGGCAGCAAATCCCTTGGTGTTTACCCTGTATCAAAATTACAGGATACAAAATACGAAAATTCAGTAAGTGATACATATCCTTTAGGCGTTATAGATTCATCCCTTGTAACAGGAGATATCCTGTTATCAGGTGACACATATGAGGTTGTGTATGATTCAGGCAACAGAAATGTGTTCTTCTATGTTAATCCAAGAGACATAAACGTAGATTACGACAAGCAGGAAGTATTCTGGTCTAATGGTAATAGCGGAGCATCTCTGTGGGGAGCTGACAACCACGATGAAAATATTGCAAAATATATTGCAAAACAACAGGCAACGGTACAATATCAGTTACCGGAAAATTTGGATTTTGGTGACAGTGATTATGTAACTACACAGATTGGATGCAGAATATATAATCGTTCGGATATTGGAACTGACGGATATCCTGTAAGTGGAGCAAAACCGGTATTTTCAATAAAATTTAATCTTAAAATACTAAACTCCCATGGAATTTACATTGAGGATTCAATTATGAAAAATGGTACCCTTAATGTAAAGAATGCAGGTTCAGATACAACTTATTCATGGGAAAAAAGTGAAGATGGTAAAAATTGGCAGACAGTATCAGAAAAGAGAAAAGATGTACAGGTTATAAGTAATAATGGAGCGAGGGTAAATGTTGCTGATGACTTAGGTGGAGGATACTACTATAGAGTTAAAGCCGAAAATGGCAAGTGGTCACAGCCTTATCATGTTCAGTATTATAACGATGTTCAAAACGGTGATTTTGAGTTTCCTGCAATGTTTTCACATGATGAGGAAAAAGATAAGTCAATGGATGCAAGATTCCCATATAACTCAAATGGTGATGAGCAGCAGTATCCTAACGGATTTGACGGATTATTCTGGAAAACAACAGGACCGGGATATTACAACACCCGTAACCGCCATAAAACAACTCATGATATTGAAATTGTAAATGGAAGAAACTTAAGAACTGACAGTGAGACAAAACAGCAGGTCGGATTCTCGGTTTCACAAAAAGATATGTATGGTGATAATTCCCATGGCGACCAGTTCGCAGAATTAAACTGTGAGGAACAGGGAGCATTATATCAGGATATACTTACAACACCGGGTTCAGAATGTTACTGGGATTTAGACCATGCAGCAAGAAGGGTATCAAATGGAGCAACAAACTCCATGCTTGTTGTGGCAATGTCTACTAATGATGCCTTAAATTACACAAAGGATACTGAAATTGAAAAAATTGTTACTGCTGCTACAAATCAGGGAGTTACAGATGCAGTATCAACTGAATACGAGAACGGAAAGGTAATTACTTTAGATAATGGAGTACAGGCTACAGTTTGGAAAGTTACCAGCACCGCTACAGCAGGTGAGTGGAAACATAATAGTGGTAAATATACAGTACCTGTTGCTGACAAGAACTATTTAACAAGATTTTTCTTTGTATCTATTGATGGTACAGATGGAAACAGAACAATAGGTAACCTTCTTGACAATGTAACTTTTGAACAGAAGAAGCAGTACAAGATTAAGTATGTTGTAAACGGGGAAGAAGTATATACAACAACAGGTATTGTTGCCCCTTATGACAGAGTAGACATACCGGATACTCTTCCGGAAGATGTTAAGGATAGTGATGGAAATCACATTAATCTTTCAGAATACACGTTAAAAGAAAGCAACATATTAAAATATAAGAGGGATTCAGAAGGAAACATTATATATGATGGAACAACTCCTCGTACAGAAGAAAAGGGATATTACATTGATAATAATGACAGAAGATTTACTGTAGCGTATGACCATGATACATTAATTCTTTACTATCAAAGTGGAATAGTTACCCTTACCAAAAGAGTGGAGGGACTGACGGAAATACCTGATGATTATAAGGTAAAACTTACCGTAAAAGATGGAGATACTGAAAAGTATTCAAAGACTTTTGCAAAAAGTGATTTTACTGCAATTGATAATGCAGACGGTGAGACATCAGATAGTTTCTTTGCAACAGTTTCTTTTGAAGCAGCAGGTGTTTTAGATTCAGGAAAGACATATACGGTAACAGAGGAAGAGGTTAAAACGATGATTGGAACTTCATTCTATCTGTCACAGGTAACAGCCGGAAAAACAGTGAATAGTGTTCCTGTTTCTAAATTATCAGAAACCTCTGTTTCATATAGTGGTACAGCTTTTGTATATAACCCAAATACTGATAACAGCGAGTTATTTGTAAATACATATAAGCCAACCCACAAAGTAACCATTGAGAAGAAGGTTGCAGGAAATATGGGGGAACAGGAAAAGCTATCAAAGAGTTTTAGCTTTACGGCAGGTATTGCATTAGGAATGGAAAGCGTAAATGCTGTATTGTGTACAGATACTTCTGTTACAAACAGTGAAAAAGGAAAGTACAAATTTAGCTTGAAAGATGGAGAAAGTATTTCATTTATTGTATATGACGGATGTGCCATAACAGTTACTGAAACGAAAGAGGAATGGTATTCTACTACTTATACAGTGGGTGGAGTGGATACTTCAATAAATAAAGAAGCTAAGGTTGAAGATAATTTCGACCCATTAGTGACAACAAATGCAATTAATAAAGATGTAAATATCTTATGTACAAATACAAGTGAAGACTTAGGTGATGTAGAAGTACAGGGATATCAGATGAACGTCAGCAATGTAAAGGGAGCACCGGCTGAGTTCTCGCCATCATTCAGAGTTGTTTGCCGTGTAAGCAAAAATACAATTAAGAGAAGAAAAGTTGTAAAGGCAGGAGTTATTTTTGGAACAGCCAACGCAGTGGGAACAGGAGCAGATGCAGTTAAGAATCTGACGATTCCTAAATCCTCAAATCTGAACAATGACGGAACAGCAGGAGCAGAAAAGGACGGTGTAGATGGAAAAATAAAGGATAATATATATTATCACGAAGAGACCACAGGTGGATATTATGGAGACTGGACAACAAGAGAGGACGACCCACATCCATATACACATTGGAATTATTATGCTCTTACTTTCTATGCTACATCCTATATGTATGGAATGTTGACACAGAATTTAACATACCGTGCATATGCAGTTGTAGAGGGAACGGCAGATAATTATGATTATCAGGAAGATGGCAAATACTATAAGTATGAGTATGGCAATGACATATATACAATTAATATGTACGAAATTGCCCGGAACCTTTATGAGAATCAGAAAATGAGTACACAGACTGCTCATAACTATCTGTACAATAACGTTCTTAACATAGTAAATATGGACAAAAACAGATTACAAATTGCCAATGCCATGATGGTTAAACTTAATATTAAATCTAAAGGTCATGATTATAATCTTGTAAATGCATGCTACAAAAGTATGTATGATTATGTACATTGTCTTGGAGGATATAAGTATAGTCAGAGGGAAAGTTCAGTGCCAAATAAAGATTTTGCCATGAAGAAGTACAATACAGACGGAAGTATTGGTGATTATAATAAAGAGCTTCTTGAAAGGTTAAATACGGCTTCAGGCACAAAATATGATACTCTGTCCCAGTGGATTTACTACGAAGTTGAAAAAACAGAGGTAAACAAATCACCGGGCAAATACTATACAGGATACTACAGAATGTCACAATATTCCTGGAACAACGGAATAATAACAGATTATGATGTGGATGAAGAGTAATCAGATACGGAGGTAGTAAAAATGAGAAAATTATACGAAACACCTGAAATCCTGGTTACCAAGTTTGATGTTAATAAAAGGGTTATGGTGGAATTAGAAACAGGAAACGAAAAGCCGGGAGACAGATGGAATGCCGGAGTGGATATAATAAGTGGTAATTACGTTCCTCCGGACTTAGATTTGCTTGGTTAGTGCGGTTTTTAGCATATAAGACGTATAGGAAAGTGAGATAAATATGAAAGTAATATATAAAAAAATAATTGCATTTATCTGTGTGCTATCAATGATTGTATCAACTTTTGCAATGAATCCCGGTACTGTAAGTGCAGGTACTGATGAAGACGGATTCACTCAGCTTTCAACAACAAAAAACGTTGAACAGGCATTGGGAAAATGGTCAAAGATATATAAGGCAAGTACATGGGCACAGCCTACAGATGTATCCATAAAAGGAGAAGGAGCTTCTTTTGATGATTTAGCAATCAAAATTAACTCCTCAAATGGGGCTACAACAGGTGATGATAGGTGGGCAATACAGGTACACTATCCTGTGTCAGGACTTGACCCGGCAAAAACATATAAATGTACCATAAAGTACACATCAACAAAGGCAGGAAATATGTTATATAAACCTGATGGAATAGCAGGTAGGAATGATAATATTTATCCGGCAGTTGAAGGTGAAAACACTATAACAGATACAATTACGGGAGTGACAGGTTTTACGGCGGTGTTTGCATTATGTGGTATGCCGAATGGATGTATAGTGGATTTTACATCAATTTCAGTTGTAGAGGAAAGTGAAGAAACAACTACAGTTTCGGAACCGGTTACAACGCCGGAAATTAAAGACGGAACAGAATTGCTTAAGGACACGGAATTTGAGGAAGGCAATGTTACTCATTGGGATGAATATGGTGGAAATAAATACACTAATCAGGGCAATGGAAAGTTAAAAGTTGAAATTCCGGCTTATGAAAGTGGTGATAACTGGGCAACACAGTTAGTTCAGAAGAATATTCAGTTGTATGAAGGTAAATGGTATGTGGCGCAATTTAAAATCACTTCTGATGTGGATAAGTCATTTCAGCTTTTGATTCAGAGTGATGGAAACAATGGTGGTGACTGGACAGTATTTGCTAAGGAGGATGTTGATGTTTCGGCAGGGGAAACTAAAACAGTTCAGATACAGTTTCAGGCAAATCAGAGCACAGCAGCTAATGTATTGTACGGAATAATGATGGGTTACATTAATGGTGCCAGTAAAGCAGCCAATGTTACAATTGAGAATGTAAGCCTTAAGGTGTATAACGATGAACAGCAAATTAGCGGAACACAAACTGTTTTACTTGCCAGTGATGATGTTTCAGTATCAGGCTTTCAGATGAAAACTAACTGGTCTGAGGAAGATGAAAATCAGGGATTAGTGGGATTTAGAACAGTATGTAAGGCACCAAACATTGGCGGTAGAATTACAGTTGGAAAGGTTTCCTACACAGTTGCTAAATTTGGAACTCTTTATACAATAGAGCCGGACCAGGGTATTCCTGATGGAACATCCTTTACAGCTTCAGGAACATTATTAAAAAGTTACAATTTAAATGATGAAACAGCAGAAACTGTTAATCCTTTTACTCTTGCAGCTACAGCTACGGAAAATGCCATTAAGGAGAAGGACGATACATATTCATCATATGTACAGACAATGCAGGATACAATTGATAACCTTCACCCGGGAAATAAAATACATGTAAGAGCTTTTGTGGTAACAACAGGTGGAACAATAATTTACAGTACAAAATCTGTTTCTACATGTATTGCAAGGGTGGCATCATACATGTATCAAAAGAGTCTGGCATCTAATTACAGAGGCCATGAATATCTTTATAAAAGTATTCTAAACGTAGCACAGTTTGTTCCGGCAGAAAAGTATACGGGATATTTTACAACTAAAGGTAATCCATATTACAGAGATTCTAAGGTTGTGTATGGATGGAATGACAATCTGTATACACCGGATGGTGACGATTATATGAATATAAAACCGGATGTATTTTTGGGAAAAGACTATCTAAGTGCTACTACAGGCTATAGTGGTGATCCGGCTAGTGTAAATAAAAATACCAGAGGTGGGGTTATAAGCATTTCAGGTGTTAAATATGATAATGGTATTTCCACAAATGCCAATGGTTACTTTGAATATAGCGTTCCTAAGAATGCAAAATACTTTATGGGAATTGCAGGTATAGATGATAGTGTGGTAAGTGATGCTAACTATGGCAAGGCATCAGTTAAATGTGAAGTATCTTTTGACGGTTCTACTGCAATAACTACAGGTGTATTAACCTACGGAAAGTCACAATACATTAAAGTGGAAGTTCCACAGGGTGCCACTAAGGTGACAATTAAATTTAATGATGCAGGAGATGGAATCACCTGCGACAGAGCTTCCATGGGAAATGCCGGATGGTTGGTTGATAAAAACTATTAGGAGTAAACTACTAAATATACTAATTGGGTAAATACTCTTACAAATTTTGAAACAGCACTGAAAAATACATCTTCAGATGACGCTCTTAAATATATTGATACAGATTCCTTTGTGGATATGTATATAGTTAATGAGTTGTTTAAAACCGTGGATTTTGGCTATAGTTCAGTTAAATTCTATACGAAAAAGGATTCATCAGGAAATGAATGGATATGTTCTCAGTGGAATATAAACTAAAAAGTTAAAAAGAAAGCGCATTGGACTTTTACGAGGCCGGTGCGTTTTTTTGATTTAAAAAGCAAAAAAATAAAAATGTTTCCGACGAGTTGCCGCTGACCGAAGGGAGGGGGCGGTACATAGTATGATAGGAGAATGATATTATGAAACGTAATAAATATGAAACACCGGAAATTGTTGTCAATAGATTTGATGTTAATACAAGAACCATGGTAGATATAATTGATGGTGATGTTGTTACAAAATCAGATCAGGATTTGTCAATTCCGGAAGTTACCACATTACCTAACTTACCACATTCAGGTGGAGGAATGTAATAAACTAAAATATTTTAGTGATATATAATATATAACAGGCAATTAGATTACGCATCGATGTTTTTATTAATGTCGGTGCGCAATTTGTAAAAACAGGATTTATGAAAGGATAAAGTATGTTAAAGAAAGCGGGAAATATTTTTATTATATTAGCATTTATTGCTTTAGGTGGAATTATGGGAAATTGTGTAAAGGCAGAGGAAACCCTTATAAGCTCTAAAGTAGGAATAACCGGTTTTCAAATAAGAATGTCTAACAATACAGATGAGTTAAACATTGCTTTCAGGGTAGTGGGAAATGCACCGAACAAGGGAAGTATTATAACTTTAAATGGTGTGGATTACAAAGTAAAGGAATATGGAACCATATACACACTTGACCCTAATACAACAGGCTACGAAAGTAAAGATAAGTTAAATAATACATATACATTACTTGACCCTACGGATTATTCATCCCTTAATATGGGCTTTAGGTACAGAGGAATAAAAAAATATAATTTTAATGGAAATAATTTAAGTCCTACATTTGGGTATATGGAGGAAAAAGGAATAGCCATAAACTGGAATATTGATGATAAAGAAAATACATATTATGTGCGTACAATGGAAATGATGAATGATTTTGTGGCTAACAGTATTCATATAAGAACCTTTGTTACGGCAGAATATAATACCGATGGCGAAGCTAAAACAGCTATTATATACAGCGAAAACGTACGTTCCATATCAGTAGCACAAATAGCAAATTATTTCTATTTAAATAACATGGCAAATAATCAAAATCAGCATAATTACATATACAATAACATACTTCATAATACAGAAGTTTTAAGCAGGAAAAATCCTTATTATTTAAAGCAACCTGTGGAATATGGCTGGAATGGGGGAGTTGTAAATCCTTAAGGGGAAATAAGATTTTGGTTAAGAGTTATGTGTATGTTCAGGTGGGCTTAAGATTATATGGGCAAATCTTTATGAAAATTACCAGAAAATGTTTATGAAATCAATGATTTCCTGGCTCAATTCACTGATTACAGCCTGTGAAGTGTCGATTCCTACCGGGAATTTTTTATGAAATCAATGATTTCCTGGCTCAATTCACTGATTACAGCCTGTGAAGAAGCGACTTCTACCGGGAATTTTTCATGAAATCAATGATTTCCTGGCTCAATTCACTGATTACAGCCTGTGAAGAAGCGACTTCTACCGGGAATTTTTCATGAAATCAATGATTTCCTGGCTCAATTCACTGATTACAGCCTGTGAAGAAGCGACTTCTACCGGGAATTTTTCATGAAATCAATGATTTCCTGGCTCAATTCACTGATTACAGCCTGTGAAGTATCGATTCCTACCGGGACATTTACGAAAAATCACTTTTTCCCGGTTTGCTGCATTATTTATTATGTGGGTGTTTTAATTGTTTGATATATATAATAAATTATATTACTATATGGTTGACAACCATCAAACTTTATCATAAAATAAAGTTTGATATATGAATAAAAAAGACTTTGATAGAGACAGTAATTTATCAGTAAAAATCAAAGAGAGTCCGTTGATGGTGAGAGCGGATATGAGTAGCTGATATATGAAAATCACTCTGGAGTTGCAACCCGAAGTATTTTCGTAGGCGTTGACGGTATCCTCCGTTAAAGGGAGCACATATAAAGGGTTATTCCGAGTATGCTGTTAAAGGTGGTTAAACGAAAATTACAGGCTTTCGTCCTTTGCAGGACGGAAGCCTTTTACGCGTTGGCAATGAGCCTTGCTCCACAGAATAAATAATCAAGGCATATGCTTGCATAATGCCCTGATTATTTATTCTGTGGAATAGGGCGAAGCCCGCGACGAAATAGACCGAAGGTCTATGAGTACGCAAGGCTCAATGCTGGAGAAACGAGGCGAAGCCCGCGGCGAAATAGACCGAAGGTCTATGAGTACGCAAGGCTCAATGCTGGAGAAACGAGGCAAAGCCCCAGGCGAAATAGACCGAAGGTCTATGAGTACGCAAGGCTCAATGCCGAAACCAAGCAAAGCTGACCATTACGGTCTTATGTAAAATAGAAATGAAAGGAGTACAAAATGTACAAGAAAGTATCAACCAATCTTAACTTTGTTGAGAGGGAGAAACAGACAGAGAAGTTCTGGAGAGATAATGACATTTTCAAGAAGAGTATGGATAGCCGTAAGGAAGGAGAAACATATACATTCTATGACGGACCTCCTACAGCTAACGGAAAACCACATATCGGTCACGTATTAACACGTGTTATTAAAGATATGATTCCACGTTACCAGACTATGAAGGGTCATATGGTACCACGAAAAGCCGGATGGGATACCCATGGATTGCCAGTAGAATTAGAAGTAGAAAAGAAACTTGGACTTAACGGAAAAGAACAGATTGAAGAATACGGAATGGAACCTTTCATTAAACAGTGTAAGGAATCCGTTTGGAAATATAAAGGCATGTGGGAAGACTTCTCAGGAACAGTTGGTTTCTGGGCAGATATGGATAACCCATATGTAACATATGATGACAATTTTATTGAGTCAGAATGGTGGGCTCTTAAAACTATCTGGGATAAAAAATTATTATATAAAGGATTTAAAATCGTTCCTTATTGTCCTAGATGTGGAACACCTCTTTCATCACAGGAAGTGGCACAGGGATATAAGAGTGTTAAGGAGCGTTCAGCAATAGTAAGGTTCAAGGTGGTAGGAGAGGATGCTTATTTCCTTGCATGGACAACAACACCTTGGACACTTCCATCTAACGTTGCATTGTGTGTAAACCCTAACGACACATATATTAAGGTTAAGGCTAATGACGGTTACACATATTATATTGCAGAAGCTTTAGCAGATAACGTACTTGGAAAATTAGCTACAGATGATGCACCGGCATACGAAGTTCTTGAAACTATGAAGGGTGCTGATTTAGAAAGAAAAGAATACGAGCCATTATATGATTGCGCTAAGCAGGTGGCAGACAAGCAGAGAAAGAAAGGCTTCTATGTAACATGTGACACATACGTTACAATGAGTGATGGTACAGGAATTGTTCATATTGCACCGGCATTTGGTGAGGATGATGCCAATGTAGGACGTAAATACGAACTGCCATTTGTACAGTTTGTAAATGATAAGGGTGAAATGACAGAAGAGACACCTTTTGCAGGTCTGTTTGTTAAAAAAGCAGACCCTGAGGTTTTAAAAGACCTTGATGCTAAGGGACAGCTTTTTGATGCACCTAAATTTGAACATGATTATCCACACTGTTGGAGATGTGATACACCACTTATTTACTATGCAAGAGAATCATGGTTTATTAAGATGACAGCAGTTAAAGATGATTTAGTTGCAAATAATAATACAGTTAACTGGATTCCAAAATCAATTGGAGAAGGACGTTTTGGAAACTGGCTTGAAAATGTTCAGGATTGGGGTATTTCAAGAAACCGTTATTGGGGTACACCACTTAATATTTGGGAATGCTGTGACTGCGGATGTCAGGAATCAATTGGTAGCAGGGCAGAGTTAGCAGAAAAAAGTGGAAATCCGGATGACGCAAAGGTTGAACTTCACAGACCATATATAGATAAGGTTACTTTTAAGTGTAAAGAATGTGGCGGCACAATGAAGAGAGTACCGGAAGTTATTGACTGTTGGTTTGACAGTGGTGCAATGCCATTTGCACAGCATCATTATCCGTTTGAAAATAAGGAATTATTTGAACAGCAGTTCCCGGCAGACTTTATTTCAGAGGCTGTAGACCAGACAAGAGGATGGTTCTATTCACTTATGGCAGAGTCAACATTGTTATTTAACAAGGCTCCATACAAAAACGTAATTGTTTTAGGACATGTTCAGGATGAAAACGGTCAGAAGATGAGTAAGTCAAAAGGGAACGCAGTTGATCCTTTTGAGGCATTAGAAAAATATGGCGCAGATGCAATCAGATGGTACTTCTACATTAATTCAGCACCATGGCTTCCAAACAGATTCCATGGTAAGGCAGTGGAAGAAGGACAGCGTAAATTTATGGGTACACTTTGGAACACATATGCATTCTATGTATTATACGCAGAAATTGATCAATTTGACCCAACTAAGTACACTCTTGATTACGATAAATTATCAGTAATGGATAAGTGGTTATTGTCAAAGATGAATTCTATGGTTAAGGCTGTAGATGACAATCTTGGAAATTACAGAATCCCTGAGGCTGCAAGAGCACTAGACGATTTTGTTGATGAAATGTCAAACTGGTATGTAAGACGTTCAAGAGAAAGATTCTGGGCAAAGGATATGCCACAGGATAAGATTAATGCTTACATGACACTTTATACAGCTTTAGTTACTGTGGCAAAGGCAGCAGCACCTATGATTCCGTTTATGACAGAGGATATTTACCAGAACTTAGTTAGAAGCGTGGATAAGAGTGCTAAAGAATCAATTCATCTTTGTGACTTCCCGAAGGTTAATGAAGCTCACATTGACAAAGAATTAGAAGAAAACATGGAAAGAGTTCTTAAGATAGTAGTTCTTGGACGTGCCTGCAGAAATAAATCAAATATCAAAAACAGACAGCCTATTGGAAAGATGTTTGTAAAGGCAGGATTTGAATTACCTGAATTCTTTAAGGAAATAATTACAGAAGAATTGAATATAAAAGAAGTAGAGTTTACTGAGGATGTAAGAGCGTTTACATCTTACTCATTTAAACCACAGCTTAGAACAGTAGGACCTAAATACGGTAAATTCTTAGGGAAGATTAAGGAAGCATTGGCAAACCTTGACGGAAATGCAGCAATGGATAAAATAAATGCCGGTGAACCGTTGACCTTTGATTTTGACGGAAATGAAGTGGTTCTTGAGAAAGAGGATTTACTTATAGATATGGCACAGGTTGAAGGCTACGTTTCAGAAAGTGATGGCAATGTAACAGTAGTTCTTGACACAAATCTTTCAGAAGAGCTTATTGAAGAAGGCTTTGTAAGAGAAGTTATCAGTAAGATTCAGACAATGCGTAAGGAAGCCGGATTTGAAGTAATGGATAAGATTATAGTGAATGTAGATAAAAATGCTAAAATTGAGGACATTATTAACAACAATCTTGACGAAATTAAATTAGAAGTGTTGGCAGAAAAGGTAGAATTTGGTAAAATGAGTGGGTATAGTAAAGAGTGGAATATCAACGGTGAAAACGTAAGTTTAGGCGTTGAGAAGATCTCTTAAATAAAAGAGCAGTAAATTGTTTATAATTAAGGGGGACGGTGTATAAAGCATACCGTTCCCCTAATTGGAAATGGAGAGAAAATGGCAAGTAAGAATTTAGTTAGTAAAGAGGAAGAATTCAAGTCAGAGTTTAAGCGTAGAGTTAAGGATGAGGCAAAAATGCTCTATCGTAAGACTTTAGACGAAGTAAGTGACAGACATAAGTTTGTATGTGTTGCTTACGCAGTAAAGGATATTGTAATTGACCAGTGGATTGCTACACAGAAGGCATATGATAAAGCGGATGGGAGAACACTTTATTACCTTTCTATGGAGTTCCTCATGGGAAGAGCATTGGGCAATATGATAATCAATTTATCAAGCAGAAATGAAATTAAGGAAGCAATTGAGGAATTAGGACTTGACCTTAATGTTATTGAGGATCAGGAACCTGATGCGGCTCTTGGAAACGGTGGTCTTGGAAGACTTGCAGCATGTTTCCTTGACAGCCTTGCTACACTTAATTATCCGGCATATGGATGTGGAATCAGATATAAATACGGAATGTTCCAGCAGAAGATTGAAGATGGATTCCAGAAGGAAATTCCGGAGGATTGGTTAAGACATATTAATCCGTTAGAAATTAAACGTGAAGAATATGCATGTGAAGTAAGATTTGGTGGTCACGTTAATATTGAATACAGGGATGGAAGAAACTTCTTTGTTCAGGAAGGATATCAGGCAGTAATGGCTGTTCCTTACGATATGCCTATAGTTGGATATGGAAATAATGTAGTAAATACCCTTAGAATATGGGATGCAGAGCCTGTTGTACATTTTAACCTTGAAGAGTTTGACAAGGGTGCATATATGGCAGCAGTTGAGCAGGAAAATCTGGCAAAGACAATTACAGAAGTTCTTTATCCTAATGACAATCATTATGCAGGAAAAGAACTTAGACTTAAACAGCAGTATTTCTTTGTTTCTGCTTCACTTCAGACAGCAATTAAGAAATATTTGAAAAATCATGATGATATAAAGAAATTACATGAAAAAGTAGTTTTCCAGATGAACGATACACATCCGACTCTTACAGTAGCAGAACTTATGAGACTGTTAATGGATGAATATTATTTAGGATGGGATGACGCATGGGAAGTTACAACAAAGTGCGTAGCTTATACTAACCATACAATTATGAGCGAAGCTCTTGAAAAGTGGCCAATTGAATTGTTCTCAAGACTTCTTCCAAGATGTTACCAGATTATTGAGGAAATCAATAGGAGATTCTGTCAGGAAATTGAGCAGAAGTATCCTGGAAATCACGAAAAGGTTGCAAAGATGGCTATTATTTATGATGGTCAGGTTAAAATGGCACATCTTGCTATTTGTGCAGGTTATTCAGTAAACGGTGTTGCAAAGCTTCATACTGAAATTCTTAAAAAGCAGGAGCTTAAAGATTTCTATGAAATGATGCCGGAGAAGTTTAATAACAAAACAAACGGAATCACTCAGAGAAGATTTTTACTTCATGCAAATCCACTTTTAGCTGACTGGGTTACAAATAAGGTGGGAGATGACTGGATAACAGACCTTCCAAAGATTAAGGGAATTGAAATTTATGCTGATGATAAAAAGGCACAGGCAGAGTTTATGAATATTAAATATCAGAATAAATTACGTCTGGCTAAATATATTAAACAGCATAACGGAATTGAAGTAGACCCGAGATCAATATTTGACGTACAGGTTAAGAGACTTCACGAATATAAACGTCAGTTACTTAATATTTTGCATGTTATGTATTTGTACAATCAGATTAAAGATCATCCGGAAATGGAATTCTATCCAAGAACATTTATTTTCGGAGCTAAAGCAGCAGCAGGATACAAGATTGCAAAACTTACAATTAAATTAATAAACAGTGTTGCTGATGTTATTAATAATGATGCATCAATCAACGGAAAAATTAAGGTTGTATTTATTGAAAATTACCGTGTATCAAATGCAGAAATTATATTTGCAGCATCTGATGTCAGCGAACAGATTTCTACTGCATCTAAAGAAGCTTCAGGAACAGGTAATATGAAGTTTATGTTAAACGGTGCTTTAACATTGGGAACAATGGATGGAGCTAATGTGGAAATTGTTGAAGAAGTTGGTGCAGAGAATGCATTTATTTTCGGTATGTCATCTGATGAAGTTATTAGTTATGAAAATAACGGCGGATATGATCCAATGGAAATTTTCAATTCAGATATGGATATTAGAAGAGTGCTTATGCAGTTAATTAACGGCTTCTATTCACCACAGAATCCTGAATTGTTCAGACCTATTTACAATTCACTTCTTACAAAAGAAGAGACAGGTGTTGCTGACAGATACTTCATCTTAAAGGATTTCCGTTCTTATGCAGAAGCACAGAAGAAGGTAGAAGAAGCTTACAGAAACGAAGAAGGCTGGGCTAAATCAGCTATACTTAATGTTGCAAATGTAGGCAAGTTTACATCTGACAGAACAATTGAAGAATATGTTGATGATATATGGCATCTTCAAAAAGTTGAAGTAAAGATGGACTAATTGAATATATGAAATTATAAAAAAAGATATATGCAGTGTTTAAGGGCTGCATATATCTTTTTTTGTGAGCTAAGGCAGGTTGAGGAGATGCTACATACTGGGGCAAATGTGTTATGAGAGGCTTACCTGCCGGTTTCTGTTGATTTTAAGTGAAATAAGGATAATTACAGGATTCTAGATTTTGTAAATGTGAAAAGAAATTAAGATATGCTCCTAAGGGCAGTATTTATGCTATTGAAAATAAAAATACATATCAGTATTATTGGCAAAGAGAGGACGGAACCCGACAATATATTAATAAAAGTAATAAGGACATAATTCCGAAGCTTGTTCAGAAAGAATATGAAAAAAGGGTATGGACAATTATTCAAAATAATCGGAATTGTATAGAGAATATGCTAAACAAATATGAGTTTAAAGAGACAATGAAGGCGTATGAAGATATTTCTCACAAGAAAAAAATGTTTATAACCCCTTATGTATTATCAGATAAAGAATATGCTGTTACATGGCAACAGGAGCAGAATGAATTAAAAGAACAAAACATGAGTAAAGTAAGTGAAAAGTATATTTTAATTGGTGGAGATAATGCAATAATAACTGAAAAAGGGGAGGCGGTTCGCTCAAAGTCTGAAAAGATAATTGCTGATAAATTATATATGAAGAAAATACCATATGTTTACGAGCAACCCTTGTATTTAAAGGGATATGGATATGTGGTGCCGGATTTCAAAATACTCAATGTAAGAACAAAAAAAGAATATTATCTGGAGCATTTTGGAATGATGGATGATTATGAATATGCGAAAAATGCAATAAAGAAAATAGAATGTTTTCAGAAAAATGAGATATATCCCGGGGAAAAACTGCTGATAACCTTAGAGGCATCAGATTCACCGCTCAATATGATTATTTTAGAAAAAATGGTAAATAAGTATCTTTTGTAATGTAATATGTACACGTCTTTTTTGACATTATTACAAATATATTATAAAGAACACATATATGGGAGAAAAAAGATTAAAGTAAAAAATAAATATGTAATTTTGTATGGAACCTTAGTTATATTATTTCCGGTGATACTTACAATGCTTTTAGGCAGGATTAATAGCAAACCGGAAAATGATAATAATATAGTTTTGTCAGGTAAGTATGTAATCTTATCTGATGATACAGTTACAAAAAAAATAGATGTAGAATATTTTATTCCCTGTGTATTAATGGCGCAGTTACCTATTGACAGCCCTCAGGAGCTATTAAAGGCACAGGCGGTGGTAATAAGAACATATATTATAAATAAAATGGGAAAGAAGGACTCAATAAATGCAAAGGAATTGTCCTTACCTTATATAAGCTATGGAAAGCTGAGGGAGATGTGGTTTGCTAAATATAAAAAGAATAATTTGAGAAATATAAGGGGAATATTATGTAACATATCAGGAATGGGAAAAAGCATACCCTACAGGGAAAATACACAATACTTATATGGAATTATTAAAAAAACAAATGGCATGGTGTTAAAAAGTAATGGTGAGATAATACTTCCTCTATTTCATCAAACCAGTAACGGACAAACCAGAAGTGGCAGTGAAGTTCTGGGAAAAAAATATGAATACTTAAAAAGAGAAAAATGCGGGAATGATATTCAGCAGGAAAATTACATAGGAATAAAATATTTTGAAACCGGGGAGTTTGGAAATGTGCTTAAGGAACAGGGAATTATAGCCTATAAAGATAAGAAGGAAATTTTTGTGGACAAAAATGTTAGTACAAAGGAGCTGTTAGGGCTTATTGATATTAGCAACAGGGACAAAAGCGGCTATGTGAAAATTGTAAAAATCGGAGATACGGTTGTGGAAGGAGGTGTTTTTGCAAAGGCTCTGGGATTGCAATCCACTGACATGACTATTGAAGAATATGAAAAGGGGATAAGAATTACCACAAAAGGTGTAGGTCATGGCTTTGGAATGAGTCTTACATATGGTGCAGGCCTTGCAGGGGAAGGAAAAACCTGGAAGGAGATTTTGGAAAGGTTTTATGATGCTTCTATAGTGGAAAATTAAAATTAATTGCATAAATTTGTAATATAGCGGTCATACTATCAATGAGGTGATGAGTATGGATAAGAAATTTATTGCAGCAATCGTTGTCTGCGTGATGGCATTAACAGTAGTGGCCACAGGAACATATTTTATAGGACAGAAAGGTCAGAGAAATGTCGTTAATTTAAAAAAAGCAGAAAACGTTGCAACTACTGCAGATGATAAAAATGTAGAAGCAGCACAGAATGTAGTTGAAGAAACAACAACAGAAGGGGACCGTGTGGCAGATTTAGAAAGCTACTTTGGAACGGTAAAAAATGACACTAATGTAGCAGATGCAAATAAGGTAGTAGACGAAAACACTGAATCAAATGCCAAAGGTGATGATTATATGTATGGCTTGTCAGAAGCTGCTGCAGCACAAATAAAATCTCTTAAATTTGACAAAAACAGTAAGTTGTTGTGGCCGGTAGAGGGAAGCATATTAATCCCTTATGATATGGAAAGCACTGTATATTATTCAACATTAAATGAATACAAGTGTAATCCGGGCATTGTAATCCAAAGTGCTAAGGGTACTGCAATTAAAGCGGCAGCAGCCGGAGTTATTACTGCTATTGATGAAGATGACGAGTTGGGAGTATGCATAAATCAGGCAATTGGTAATGGGTATATTGCAACCTATGGACAGATAGTAAATCCTGAGGTGGCAGCCGGAGATTATGTTGAGGCAGGTCAGACAATTGCTTATGTTAATTCTCCTACAAGATATTACACAAAAGAAGGAGACAATGTCTACTTTGGAATAGCTAAAGATGGTGAAACTGTTGACCCGTTAAATTTTATTAATTATGAAGATTAACAGTAACACTTAACTAAAAACTGAATAGAATAAGATTATGAAAAGTCTATTGGCTGTATTTATAGGGTGCAGCAGGCAATAAGGTATTTACCTGTTGCTTTAAATAGATTTGGCTGTCATAGATGCAAAAAAGCAAATATGGCAGCTTTTTTCTATTGCCTAAAGTTTGCCAAATTAATTAAAATGAATTACAATTATTCTGTTACGGATTATTAATGTACGGAGGATGAACATGGGAAAATATATTATGGCATTAGACCAGGGAACCACTAGCTCAAGAACTATTTTATTTGATAAAAAAGGCAGAATTATAGCCCAGGCAAATAAAGAATTTGAACAGATTTTTCCTAATCCCGGCTGGGTTGAGCACAATCCTGAGGAAATATGGATGACACAGCTTCTCACCATGGAAGAGGTAATGAAGGAATCAGGGGCCACAGGAGAGGATATAGAGGCCATAGGAATAACGAATCAGCGTGAAACCACAGTGGTTTGGGACAAAGATACAGGAAAACCTATATATAATGCAATTGTATGGCAGTGCAGAAGAACGGCAGATATAGTTGATGATTTAATAGCTAAAGGCTATAAGGACGAAATAAGAAAAAAAACAGGTTTAGTGCCTGATGCATATTTTTCAGGAACAAAAATTAAATGGATACTAGACAACGTTAAGGGAGCAAAGGTTAAGGCGCAAAAAGGGCAGCTCTTATTTGGAACAATTGATTCATGGCTTATGTGGAAATTAAGCGGCGGTGAAATTCATGCTACAGATTACACCAATGCAGGAAGAACCATGATTTTTAACATAAAACAGTTAAAGTGGGATGAAGATTTGCTAAAAATTCTTGATATTCCCCAAAATATGTTACCGGAGGTAAAGCCTTCCAGCGGAGTCTTCGGATATACTAAAGAGGATATTTTGGGCAAAAAAATTCCTATAAGCGGTGTGGCAGGAGACCAGCAGGCAGCACTTTTCGGACAGGGGTGCTTTAACAGGGGAGATGTAAAAAATACATATGGGACAGGATGCTTTTTGTTAATGAATACGGGCAATACTCCGGTAGAGTCAAAAAACGGTTTGATTACTACCATTGCCGCATCTACAGATAAGGCAGAGTACGCTTTAGAAGGCAGTGTGTTTGTGGCAGGTGCATCCATTCAGTGGTTAAGGGACCAAATGCGAATGATTGACAATGCATCAGACAGTGAGGATGTGGCTTCAAAGGTTTCAGATTCAGGAGGAGTGTATGTAGTTCCGGCATTTACCGGTATGGGAGCTCCATATTGGAAACAGGAAGCAAGAGGAACGGTAGTGGGAATAACAAGAGGCACTAAAAGGGAGCATTTTGTAAGGGCAACCCTGGAATCTCTTGCATACCAGACATATGATGTATTAAAGGCAATGGAACAGGATTTCGGAGATGAAATAACCTCCATAAAGGTTGACGGTGGAGCCTGTGCAAACAATCTTTTAATGCAGTTTCAGTCAGACATTACAGGAAAGACCGTTGCAAGACCTAAAGTAATAGAAACTACAGCCCTTGGTGCGGCATATCTTGCAGGACTTGCTACAGGATATTGGAGTAGTAAGGCGGAGATAGTGGAGAATATGGAAATTGACAGAAGATTCCAGAGAAAAATGGATGAAAATATTGTGGAAAAGAAAATTGCAGGATGGAAAAAGGCTGTAGACTGTGCTATTTTCTACGCAGAATCTTAAAACTGATAATATAATTTTTGCATAAATTGGGCATATTAATAATACCATTCACTGCTATAATGTATTTTGATGTGGAAGAATTTTATACATTAAAAGAGGAGGCTATTATGTATTCAGAAATTACAAAGCAGGCAGAAAATATTGCCAATGAAATTATAGAAAAGGCAAAATTAAAAAAAGGACAGATTCTTGTGGTGGGATGCTCCTCTAGTGAAGTTTGTGGTGACAAAATAGGAAGCAATTCTAATTTGGAAGTTGCCAAGGCATTGTTTAAAGGATTGTACAGTGTGCTGGAAGAAAAGGGAATATACTTAGCAGCACAGTGTTGTGAACATCTTAACAGGGCAATAGTAGTGGAGAGAGAAGCAGTTCCTTTTGCAGAAATTGTTAACGTTGTGCCACAGCCAAAGGCAGGTGGTTCTTTTGGAACTACGGCGTATAAGACATTTAAGAATCCTGTTGTGGTGGAAGAAATAAAGGCTGATGCAGGAATTGATATTGGCGGCACTCTTATAGGAATGCATTTAAAGAAGGTTGCAGTTCCGGTACGTCTGGAAAACAATAAGTTAGGAGAAGCCCTGGTTTTGGCAGCAAGAGTAAGACCAAAATATATTGGCGGTGAAAGAGCTGTTTATGATGACAAATTAATGTAGAAATATAAAAAATATATTTTTCCGGGAGTTAATAATATCATATTTAAAAAGAGTGATGTAATCCGAATAACACGGGCTACATCATTTTTTATTGTGCGGACTTTAGACATAGAAAAAGACTCTGTCTGATTACAGTCAAAGTCTTTTTTTCTATCATTGCAATGCCTTATACAACCTGGGCATTTTTATATTATCACAATTATTTACTTTATATTTCGCTATATCCGTAGCCGTTTACTAAGGCATCAACAGACTGACCGGCTTTACACATAGGGCAGTCATGGGATGGATATGCCTCATAGTTTGGAATATCCTCAGCTCTGAACAAAGCATCGATTCTGTGTCCGTCAATGGAATCTACAGCACTGAAAATGGCGGATATCCCCTGAAGAATACCACCGTAATATTCAATACATTCAATACTGGTTCTTACTGTTTTGCCGGTAGTGGCAGAAGCTAAAAGAAGCAGTACATTTTTTCCGTAAATTTCAGGCTTTAAATTATCCCTGAAAATCATCTGACCGTTGGCATTAAACTCAGGAGTAACCACATAAATAGTCTTGTGGGCGTTCATGGATAATACTCCGGAACGGCTTAGTTCACTGGCAAGAAATGCACCTATGACTTCGCAATTGTCAAGGCATACAATAGTATCGATAGGTTTTCCCATAACATTGTAGTAATCCTTTAGAGCAATGGCGATACGTTCAGCCTCGTTCTGACGGGTTTTCATGGTAGTCATATCCAGATAATAATTTAAGTGTGAATGTGTAGTAACAAAATGACCGTTAATTACCTTAATGGCAATATTTCTGTCTTTTCTGGCATAATATTTAACAATCTTGTTTTTAATCATAGAATTGTCCTCCCTGCTTGTAAATATTTAGTTTTATTCCGACCATAACTATAAGGATATTATACATACAAGAGAAGCTTTTTTCAATGAAAAAAATACTGAAATGAGAAAATTCCACTTCAGTATTTTATATAATCTGTATTAAATAATTTTATTTGCTTGCAATGTTTTTCTTTTCCCTAAAAGCCATAATCTTAGTTATTATAAAGGCAATGAAAATAAGTATAAGCTCTGCCACAGTTGCCCATAATCTTGAAATAATAGATACGATTACAACGTAGCTGTTAGGCATTATAAGAGCAAGTCCAACAGCAATGATACCTTCTCTTACCCCAAGACCTGAAACAGTGAAAATGGCGAGAATACCGATTATTGCAGACAATCCATAAATTCCACCACAGTAAAGGGCTTCACTGATTGGAACCGGATAAATGGAATAAACAAGCATGTAAAATCCCATTCCCACTATGAGCCAGTTACCAATAAATAAAACAACAACCTTAATCATCTGAAGATATGTCATTGGAATTTCCATATCATCCTTCTTAATGGCTTTTCCAAGGATTCTTAAAAAGAAGTTAATAATCTTTGGATTAATACAGATAAAGAAAACAACAATAAGAGCAACAACTGCCCACATGTAATCCTTTAAAACTGCATTAGGGAAAAAGAACAGAGATATAAGAAAGAGAAAAGCAGCTCCTAAGAGAGTGCATATGTTTTCAAGGAAAAAGCATATAGTAACTTTTCTCATTTTAACTCCGGCTTTTTCGTATGCCGGAATACGTGCAGCTAACATAAAGACCTTCCCCGGAATGTATTTCCCAAGAATGGAGTAAAGATAGCTGACTACCGCATCCTTATATTTAATAGATGAATCATTTAAATAAGTTATATAATGCCACAGTGACGCAAGAGTTATCTTGTAAATAAAATAGAAAATCATTGACAGGGCAAAAACACCCCAGTTCATTTTAAAATCAAGCTTCTTAATGTCATCAATGTTTGTGGCAAAATATTTTGCAAGAAAAATCACTACAAGAATAAGGAAAACAATTTTACTTATTTTGAGAATTTTATCTTTGTTATTTTTAAAATATTGTTTCATTATAATCTCCTAAAAACTAAGAAGTACCCTTATAAAGCACATATAGTAGTAAATAAACCAGGTTGGTTTTTTAGCAAGCTTATCGTAGTGCTTTTCTGAATACTTTTTGTTCTTTTCTGCAAGACGGAAGGCAAGCCTGTGATTCCATTTACATTTATCAGAGGTATCAAGTGCGGCATTCATCTTAGCCTTAGCAGCATTAAACTTAAATACTAAAGCACGTTTCTGGCTTCTTACCATATCTCTGTCGCTAATATGCTCTGCATAAATGTCACCGTCTTTAATGGCACGTTCAAGAAAATCATAAGCCTTCTGAGTTCTGATAACACAGCTTGTGTGTTTAATAGGATTGCCCTTCATTTCTTTAAGCCAAATATCACCAAAGCTTATATCACTGGAATTAGCATAGTGATCCTGACAGTACATACAACTGTCTTTTTCAAAAAAGTAGGCATTTTTGTAAGCACAAATAGTTTTTGAATATGAAAACTGCTTTTCGCTGCCGTCTTTGTATATAACACTTGAGGTACCACGCCAATGTCCACGTCTGTAATAAAGACGGGTAGCATCCTCAGATGGAATGCCTGACTTCTCCATGGAAAGAGTAGTAGCTTTTGGTGAGTGGGTACCACTGCAATATAATCCAAGTTTAAGAACAACCTTCTCTCTTAAAGCATCGTCCTTTTTTAGTATGGCATCTAATCCACGAAGCATACAAGGTGTCATAACAACCGCAACTTTTCCGTTAAAATTCTTTATTACATCAATATGTTTTAGAAGAGGAATAGTCATGTAAACAGAAGATGAAGCATCGCGTATTTCTTCTTCTGTAGTTGCAACATAAGTCTTGTATGATAATTCACCGTTTACAAAATCAGTTTTAGTTACCCATGCACCATCAATGTCTCCGTGCTTTAACAGATTACAAAGTAATGATGTAACCATACCGCCGGAAGCTGCATTGGCTCTGATTCCCTCATTGGTTCCATATCCCTTCTTACATCCTATATGAGGACCGATATATTTATCAGGGTTTTTAAAATCCAGAAGTTTAGCTTTTTTGTAAGGCTTTGCCATAATTTCGTCAATGATTTCGCTAATGTATTTAATATTATTTCTTGAACTTGCAAGAACACTGTCAAGATTTTTGTCAAGCTTTTTACGAATATCATCTTCTGCTGAAACAAAGTCGTTAAAGCTTTTTTCAAGCTCTGACAATTCCAATTTAGAAAAGTCAATGGCGTACTGACCCAGCTCAAACATATCAAGAACTTCCTGATATTTATGACTCCAGCCAATAAGAAGTACAGGAACCTTCTGCTCAAGGGAACCAATCATGGCATGGAATCTTGAAGCTACCAGAAAACGGCATTTTCCGATATATGCCCTGATTTCTTCTGCATCCATTTCCTTGTGATACCAGCGAACCTTATCCTTGTCAGCTACATCAGCATAAATGGCATCTCCCACCATCAGGTCATTGTTTCTTGACTTTTCACTGTTAACTCTTGCAGCATTGGCAATTAGAACAACATTATATCCTTTAGAATTTAACCAGTTAATAAAAGAAACCATGGTATCCTTGTAGGCAATTCCCATTTTTGTACATTTCTTCTCCACAACTGAACTAATGGAAAGCCCCACAACATTGTCATTGTAAAAAGAATCTTCACTGCAAACCCTGTTTACTTCCTCATTCCAATATGGACTGTCTTCCATGGAAAAAGCTCCGTCGGCGCAGAGCTTTACATTATCCTTAACGCCGATGCCCATAAGGTTATCATAGGTTTTCTGACCACGGGCACAGATAAGTTTTAACTTTGGCAAAATCCATTTAGCAAGAAATTTGTTATATGGATTTTTGAAAGTACCAAGAGCCTGTGAATATTTAACAACGGGAGTTCCTACAAGCATAGGAACAGCGGCACATACAAAAGCGTATGTGTTCATTACAAATCCACGGCTGTCTACAAAAGAAATACCTGCTTCGTCTACAACCAAATCGGTTTTTAAGTAAGTTTTTATTATTTTATTTTTTGCAATAAGTTTTTTTATAGGAGGACACCATTTTAAAAGCTTATATAAAACGGCCAAAGGAAAAGCTATAAATAGAAGCTGTTCCGGTTTGGTAGAAGTTATATTAATAAAGTCGTAAGGCAACTGCTTTTTGTCCTCGCCCGGATACACAGACATAAGATTAATGTTAAGTCTGTCGCCGTAAATATCATGCAACTGCTTTATTGAACTTTGAAGCATTGCGGCAGCTCCCTTGTTACCACTGTATGAAGCTGCAGTAATGCCGATAAAAACGTCTCTCATTTATTTCTGCTCCTGTTTGTCTTTTTCAGAATCATAA
Organism: Eubacterium sp. AF16-48; assembly: GCF_003479405.1. Lineage (GTDB taxonomy): Bacteria > Bacillota > Clostridia > Lachnospirales > Lachnospiraceae > Eubacterium_G > Eubacterium_G segne. The sequence continues at coordinate 36,979 of NZ_QUHB01000013.1, forward strand.
TCTAATTTACGTACATGATACTGTACATCCTCAAGAATCTTTCGGTTAGCGGCAATGTTGTCAGCCTGAAGTGCAATAATAAATGTCTGAACACCCATAAGAATGAATGTGCTTGCTAATATAAGCGACTGGATGTGACCATTTCCACTTCCCATAAACATATATACAAGGAATCTTATTCCAAGGGTAACACCTAAAAGAAAAAGGATTCCACCTATAATTCCAAAGAACTTAAGAGGCTTGTACATCATAAATGATCTTACAATAGTAACAGTGGAACGCTTAACGTAACCAAACATACTACTGAATAATCTTGATTTTCTAAGTTCAGGGTTAGTTCTGATAGGAACAGATGTCATTGCCATCTTTGTTCTTCCTGCCTGAACAATAGTCTCTAAAGTATATGTGTATTCATTTACAACATTAAGTCTCATAGCAGCTTCACGGCTGTATGCCCTAAATCCGCTAGGAGCATCAGGAATATCTGAATGAGATGCAACTCTTACAGTCCAGCTTCCTAAATGCTGAAGTTTTTTCTTTAAAGGTGAGAAATGTGCCGTGTTATCAATAGGACGTTCACCTATTACAATGTCAGCTTTTTCGTCTAAGATAGGACGAACAAGTTTCTCAATATCATCTCCGCAATACTGATTATCAGCATCAGTGTTTACAATAATATCTGCACCATTTCTAAGACATGCATCAAGTCCTGCCATAAATCCCTTAGCCAGACCTTTATTCTGTTTGAAGTTTACTACATAGTTTACTCCCCAGTTCTTTGCAACTTCTACAGTATTATCCGCACTGCCGTCATTGATAATTAAGTATTCTATTGTGTCAATACCGTCGATGTGTTTAGGCAAATCATTTAAAGCGATTTCCAAAGTTTCTGCCTCGTTATAACAAGGCACCTGAATAATAAGTTTCATTGTTTTCTCCTTATTAATAGTTTCTTTTATCCATAATCACATAGATAGAGTTAGTATAAGTCCCGTGACGAAAAATGTCAATGTAACAAATTTTTAATTATGATGTGAATATGCTACTAATTATTATTAACTTCTTTCTAATTAAAATTGACATTTGATTAGATATTTTTTAAGATATAAGTTAAGTGTAAAAATTATGCCTTTTTGTGTGGAGGGCATAGTACAAGGAGGTAATGATGGCTAATATCATTTCAGATGAAACAATTGAGTATGTTGGAATTTTGGCAAAGCTGGAATTGTCTGACGAAGAAAAGGAAAAAGCAAAAGCAGATATGGGAAAAATGCTTGACTATATTGATAAGTTAAATGAATTAGATACAAGCAGTGTTGAGCCTATGAGTCATGTTTTTCCTGTTAGCAATGTATTCAGGGAAGACGTTGTAACAAATGGCGATGACAGGGACAATATATTAAAGAATGCACCGGAAGAAAGAGATGGTGCTTTTGTAGTTCCAAAAACTTTTGAAGAATAATAGTTTTTATAAACATTAGGAGATTTGTATATGAGTTTAATGAGTTTAACAGCTGTTGAACTGGGAAAGAAGATTAAGAGCGGCGAAGTTAAGGTTAAAGATGCGGTTCTTGATGCATTCGCCCAGATTGAAGCAGTGGAGGAAAACATTAACAGTTATGTTACTGTTTTAAATAAGGAAGAGATTTTAAAAAAAACAGAAGAAGTGCAGAAAAAGATTGATGCAGGAAAACTTACATCACCTCTTGCAGGTGTACCTGTGGCAATAAAGGATAATATGTGTACAGAGAATGTTTTAACTACATGTAGTTCAAAGATTCTTTCAAATTTTTATCCCACATATACGGCAGAAGCGGTTTTGAAGTTAGAAGAAGCCGGTGCCATTATAATAGGAAAGACTAACATGGATGAATTTGCCATGGGAAGTACAACGGAAACATCCTATTATGGAGTAACAAAGAATCCATTTAATACGGAACATGTTCCGGGAGGTTCTTCAGGTGGTTCCTGTGCGGCAGTTGCAGCAGAGGAATGTTCATATGCTTTAGGTTCAGACACCGGTGGTTCCATAAGACAGCCAAGTTCTTTCTGTGGAGTAACAGGTATTAAGCCAACATACGGAACAGTTTCCCGTTACGGACTTATTGCCTATGGTTCATCTCTTGACCAGATTGGACCGGTAGCAAAGGATGTTACTGACTGTGCTACCATTCTTGAAACAATAGCAGGATATGATTCAAAGGATTCTACATCAGTTAAAAGAGAAAAATATGATTTTACATCAGCCCTTGTTGATGATGTGGCGGGAATGAAGATTGGTATTCCGAAGGATTACTTTGGAGAAGGTCTTGATAAAGAAGTTAAAGAAAGCATAATGAATGCCGTAAAGGTATTAGAAGAAAAAGGTGCCATAGTTGAAGAGTTTGATTTAAGTCTGGTTGAATATGCCATTCCTGCATATTATGTTATTGCGGCAGCAGAGGCAAGCTCAAACCTTGCAAGATTTGACGGAGTAAAATATGGCTATAGAACTAAGGAATATAACGGTCTTCACAATATGTACAAAAAAACACGTTCTGAAGGATTTGGTGAGGAAGTAAAAAGAAGAATAATGCTTGGCTCATTTGTTTTAAGTTCAGGATATTATGATGCATATTACTTAAAGGCACTTAGAACAAAAGCCTTAATAAAGAAAGCTTTTGATGAGGCGTTTGCTAAGTATGATGTGATTATCGGACCGGCGGCACCTACTACAGCACCAAAGTTAGGGGATAGTTTGTCAGACCCGATTAAAATGTACCTTGGAGATATATATACTATTTCCGTCAACTTAGCAGGTCTTCCGGGAATCTCGGTTCCTTGCGGCATGGATAGTAAGGGACTTCCAATTGGAATGCAGATTATTGGAGACTGCTTTAAGGAAAATAATATAATAAGAGCAGCATATGCATTTGAACAGTCAAGAGACTACAACAGATGTGATATTGCCAAAGAAAGAGATTAGGAGGGAGCAAAATGAAAGCATACGAGACAGTCATTGGACTTGAAGTTCATGTAGAGTTAGCAACGAAAACAAAAATATTCTGCTCCTGTTCAACGGAATTTGGAGGAGCACCAAATACACATACATGCCCTGTTTGTACAGGTATGCCGGGTTCACTCCCTGTTTTAAATAAGCAGGTGGTTGAGTACGCAATGGCAGTAGGACTTGCTACAAATTGTGACATTACAAGAAACGGAAAATTTGACAGAAAGAATTATTTCTACCCGGACAATCCACAAAACTATCAGATTTCCCAGTTGTACAAGCCTATTTGTACTAACGGATACGTTGAAATCAAAGGTGATAATGGAGAAACTAAGCAGGTTAGGATACATGAAATTCATATGGAGGAAGATGCGGGAAAATTAATTCATGACGATTTTTACGATTGCTCATTAGTGGATTTAAACCGTTCAGGTGTGCCTCTTATTGAAATTGTATCTGAACCGGATATGAGAAGTGCAGATGAGGTTGTTGCTTATCTTGAAAAGCTTCGCCTGATTATTCAGTATCTTGGAGCATCTGACTGTAAGCTTAATGAAGGTTCCATGAGAGCTGATGTAAACTTATCAGTCAGAGAGGTTGGAGCTAAGGAATTTGGTACAAGAACTGAAATGAAGAACCTTAACTCATTTAAGGCAATTGCCCGTGCCATTGAAAATGAAACGGAAAGACAAATTGATTTAATTGAAGCAGGTGAGAAGGTTATTCAGGAAACAAGAAGATGGGATGATACAAAGGAGTATTCCTACGCAATGCGTTCGAAGGAAGATGCTCAGGATTACAGATATTTCCCTGACCCTGATTTAGTTCCTGTAATTATCAGTGAAGAGTGGCTTCAGGAAGTAAAATCCCGCGAGCCTGAATTTAGGGACGAAAAAATGGCAAGATATGTGGAAGAGTTTGAACTTCCTGAATATGATGCGGATATTATCACATTGTATAAGCCTTTAGCTGATTTATTTGAAGAAACAGTTGCCCTTGGCAACAAGCCTAAAGAAGTAAGTAACTGGATTATGGGCGAAACAATGAGACTTTGCAAGGAGGAAGGCATTGATCCTGACCAGATAAAGTTCTCAGCAGCAAATCTCTCAAAGCTTATTAAGCTTATTGAAGATAGTGTTATCAACAGAGGCGCTGCAAAAGAAGTTTTTGAAGAAATGTTTAAGACAGACGTTGATCCTGAAAAGTACGTGGAAGAACATGGCATGAAGCAGGATAACGACGAGGATGCTTTAAGAGAAATAGTAAAGAAAGTTATTGAGGAAAATCCAAAGGCAGTGGAAGATGTACGCTCCGGAAAAGGTAAGGCAATTGGTGCTTTAGTAGGTCAGACTATGAAGGCAACTCAGGGTAAGGCAAATCCGGCAGTGGTAAATAAATTATTAAAGGAACTTTTATAATTAAGACAGCAAATTAAATAGAGGAATAGGGAAAGGGTGTTCTGGTAATAGGTGTTTTGGATTGAACCCATGCCAGGGACAATTTAAAAAATCTATAGGAATTTTAAATTGTATCATTCCCGGATGACTATAAAAGAATTAAGTTCAAAACATAAAAGGGTTAAGTTCTGCGATTAGGCAGGATTTGATCCTTTTTTTGTTTATAGTTATGGGCAAGACAATTAACCAGGAAAATAGCAATTTTATAGTTAAATCCCGGTAGAAATTCATATTTTATTTATTATGTAGTAGCCCAGTACACCTCACTAGAGTTAATTTCAGCTACAATAGTAGCCCGGTACACCTCACTAGAGTTAATTTCAACTATTACAGAACCCTCACATCAAGCATTACTTTTGTATTTCCCTTGCATCTTCCACGCATCTTCCACTTCAAAAGCGCTTCAAAAACACGCATCTTACGCATGCATCTTCACCTTCAAAATCAGTATTGATTTTCTTTCACCTTAGAATTATAATGTATGCGTGGTGTCAAAGCCGCAACTGAAAAATATTTTAGACTTATGAAGGAGAAAGGTGAAAAATAAATAGATTTATTTTCATTCTTCTCTTTTATTTTTTGAGGGAGAAAATAATGGAACAGAGAGATGTTAGTATGACTTGGGAACCGGATAAGCCTCATGAAGAATGTGGAGTGTTCGGTATTTATGATTTTGATGGCAATGATGTTGCTTCCACTATTTACTATGGATTATTTGCACTCCAGCACAGAGGACAGGAAAGCTGTGGTATTGCAGTATCAGACACCAAAGGCCCGAGAAAAGTAGACCTGTTAAAAGGAATGGGACTTGTAAATGAAGTTTTTGACCAGAATAATATTAGCAGTCTAAAGGGAAATATAGGCGTGGGACATTGCAGATATTCCACAGCAGGTGACAGCATTCCAGGTAATGCACAGCCATTGGTACTTAACTATGTAAAGGGTACATTGATGCTTGCCCATAACGGAAATCTTATTAATGCCAATGAACTTCGTGAAGAATTAGCATATACAGGAGCTATTTTTCAAACAACCATCGATTCAGAAGTTATTGCTTATCTTATAGCAAGAGAAAGAATCAAAACCAAAACAGCTGAGCAGGCAGTAGTAAATGCAATGAAAAAACTTAAAGGTGCCTATGCTTTAGTTGTATCCAGCCCTAGAAAATTAATTGGTGCAAGAGACCCATATGGATTTAAACCCCTTTGCATTGGAAAAAGAGATAACGCTTACATTCTTGCGTCAGAAACCTGTGCCCTTGATACTATTGGTGCAGAATTTGTAAGAGACGTTGAACCGGGAGAGGTAGTAACCATAGACGAAAAAGGAATACGTTCTGACAAGTCTATGTGTCTTAAACCGGATGAACAGGCAAGATGTGTTTTTGAATATATATATTTTTCAAGACCGGATACATATATTGATGGCGTAAATGTTTACGACTCAAGAATTATGGCAGGTAAGTTCTTGGCAATGGACAGTCCGGTGGATGCAGACATAGTAGTTGGTGTTCCGGAATCAGGAAATGCTGCAGCAATGGGATACGCAATGCAGTCAGGAATACCTTATGGAACAGCATTTGTTAAAAACAGTTATGTGGGACGTACATTTATTAAGCCACAGCAAAAAAGCAGGGAGTCAAGTGTACGTGTTAAATTAAATGTGTTAAAGGAAGTAGTAAAAGGCAAGAGAGTTATTATGATTGATGACTCAATTGTAAGAGGAACCACAAGTGACAGAATTGTGCAGATGGTAAGAGATGCAGGAGCTACAGAGGTTCATATGCGTATCAGTTCACCGCCATTTATCAGTGAATGTTACTTTGGAACAGATATTCCATCTAAGGATCAGCTTATTGCAAATCATAGAACCATAGATGAAATAAGAGATGTAATCGGTTGTGACAGCCTTGGTTATTTAAAGGTTGAACGATTAGAGGAACTGTCCGGAGGACAGGCTATATGTAAAGGTTGCTTTACGGGAGAATATCCGTTAGAACCGCCTACTGAAGATATTAGAGGCGTATATCAGAAATAACAGCGCAAAGCGCAACAAGGAGGATTTATGAACGACAGATATAACAGTCCATTATCAGAGAGATATGCAAGTAAAGAAATGCAGTACATTTTTTCACCTGACATGAAATTTAAAACATGGAGAAGATTATGGATTGCCCTTGCAGAATCAGAGATGGAGTTAGGTCTCAACATTACTCAGGAACAAATTGACGAGTTAAAGGAACATGCAGAAGACATTAATTACGATGTTGCAAAGGAAAGAGAAAAAATCGTACGTCACGATGTAATGTCACATGTGTATGCATATGGTGTGCAGTGTCCTAAAGCTAAGGGAATTATTCACCTTGGTGCAACCTCATGTTATGTTGGGGACAATACAGACATTATTGTAATGACTGAAGCCCTTAAACTTGTTAGAAAGAAACTTATAAATGTAATTAATGAATTAGCTAAGTTTGCTGATAAATATAAATCACAGCCTACACTTGCCTTTACACATTTTCAGCCGGCACAGCCTACAACAGTTGGTAAAAGAGCAACATTATGGCTTATGGAATTAAAGCTTGATTTAGATGATTTAGATTATGTATTAGATGGAATGATGCTTTTAGGAAGTAAGGGAACAACAGGAACACAGGCAAGTTTCCTTGAACTTTTTGAGGGTGACCATGAAAAGATTAAAGAATTAGAAAAGAAAATTGCAAAGAAAATGGGATTTGAGAAGTGCTTCCCTGTATCAGGACAGACATATTCAAGAAAAATGGATACAAGAGTTCTTAATATATTAGCAGGTATTGCAGCAAGTGCTCACAAGTTCTCAAATGATATCAGATTATTACAGCACTTAAAGGAAATTGAGGAACCTTTTGAAAAAAATCAGATTGGTTCATCAGCTATGGCTTATAAGAGAAATCCAATGAGAAGCGAGAGAATTGCTTCATTGGCTAACTATGTAATGGTTACAGCATTAAATCCTGCCATTACATCAGCTACACAGTGGTTTGAGAGAACATTAGATGACTCAGCTAACAAGAGACTTAGTGTTCCGGAATCATTCCTTGCAATTGATGGAATTTTAGATTTGTACTTAAACGTTGTGGATGGATTGGTTGTTTATGATAAGGTTATTGAAAAGAGACTTATGAGTGAACTTCCGTTTATGGCAACAGAAAATATTATGATGGATGCAGTTAAGGCAGGAGGAGACAGACAGGAACTTCACGAGAAAATCCGTGAACTTTCAATGGAGGCAGGAGCTAACGTTAAGCAGAAGGGGCTTGATAACAACCTCCTTGAACTTATTGCTAATGATGAAGCTTTCAATATGTCATTAGAAGACCTTCAGAAAACCATGAATCCAAGTAAGTATGTGGGACGTTCACCTGAACAGGTAGACGAATTCCTTGCCAATGAAATAAATCCTATTTTAGAGGCAAACAAAGACATACTTGGAATGAGCGCGGAAATAAACGTGTAAATCCAAAGGTTGAAATAAAATAACTTTTCCAGCTCGCTGAGAAAAGTTATTTTATTAACAACCTGCAAACACATAAGGATGAAAAAATTTTCGCAAGAAAATTTTGAAAATCCGCATGTGTGCAGAATTGCGCAAGTTGCGAAGCAACGAAGCAATTCGTGGATTTACACGATATGTAAAAGACAGAGTGTGTGCAGAATTGCGCAAGTTGCGAAGCAACGAAGCAATTCGTGGATTTACACGATATGCAGAATATAAAATGAAAGAGAGGAAACAAAATGAAACCT
>NZ_QUHB01000013.1:45216-57558 GCF_003479405.1 Eubacterium sp. AF16-48
CAGAATATAAAATGAAAGAGAGGAAACAAAATGAAACCTATTAAAGAAGGAAAAGTTAGGGAAATTTACGACAATGGTGACAGCCTTATTATGGTTGCAACTGACAGAATCAGCTGTTTTGATGTAATTCTTAAAAATGTAATTGAAAAGAAGGGAACAGTTCTTACACAGATGTCAAAATTCTGGTTTGACATGACAGAAGATATTGTACCTAATCATATGATTTCAGTTGATGTAAATGATATGCCTGAATTTTTCAGACAGCCTAAGTTTGATGGAAACAGCATGATGTGCAAGAAACTTCAGATGCTTCCAATAGAGTGTATTGTCCGCGGATATATTACAGGTAGTGGTTGGGCAAGTTATCAGGAAAATGGAACAGTTTGTGGAATTAAACTTCCTGAGGGATTAAAGGAATCAGATAAATTGCCTGAGCCGATTTACACACCATCAACAAAAGCAGAAATTGGTGATCATGATGAAAATATTTCATACGAAAAAAGTATTGAAGTATTAGAAAAGGAATTCCCTGGTAAAGGTGAGGAATATGCTTCAAAAATCAGAGATTACACAATTGCTCTCTATAAGAAATGTGCAGATTACGCATTAGAGCGTGGTATTATTATAGCAGATACAAAGTTTGAATTTGGCTTGGATGAAAATGGAAACATTGTTATTGGTGATGAAATGCTTACACCTGACAGTTCACGTTTCTGGCCGGCAGATGTATATGAACCGGGACATGGACAGCCTTCATTTGATAAGCAGTTTGCAAGAGACTGGCTTAAGGCAAACAAGGATAACAATTGGATACTTCCAAAAGAAGTTGAAGACAAAACAATTGCAATTTATCTCGAAGGATATGAGAAAATTACAGGAAAGAAGCTTTAATATTATCTTTACGTAATATAAACAGAAGAGTGCAGTTAGCGTTGACATATAGTTGTTAGCACTATCTGTACTTTTTGTATATTTACGAACAGTTTAATTATTAAAAATAAATACTTTTAATAATTAAACAAATGTGGTAAAATTAATAACATATGTGTTAAAAGAGCGATTGATTTTATGCATTATGTATGAAATTAGAAGCTAAGCACAAAATTTAAAAGAGGAGAAACTAGTAAAATGTTTAAGAAATTTTTAGCAGTTGCTTTGTCAGCAACTATGGCATTAAGTTTTGTAGGATGTGGTTCTTCAAAGGACTCAAAGGGAATTGCCACAGATTACGGAACAATCTCATTGGCAGATTATAAGGGATTGGTAGTATATGAGGATGATATAGCCGTAACAGATAAAGAAGTGCAGTCATCTATAGATTCAGATTTATCAAGTCATTCAACTACTAAGACTGAAAAGAAGGGAACAGTTAAAGATGACTCATCTGTTGTATTCGATTTTGAGGGACAGATAGAAGTAAACGGAAAGAAAGTTGTATTTGATGGTGGTAGTGCACAGGATCAGACAGCTGATATGGCTACATCAACAGTAGGCGGAAGCCCAATGATTGATGGTTTCGTTGCAGCATTAAAGGGTCATAAGGTTGGAGACAAGTTTACAAAGAAACTTAAATTCCCATCAAATTATGGCAAATCAACTCAGATTGATGGAAAAGCTGTTGATTTATCAGGAAAAGATGTTTGGTTTACATTCACTGTAAAATCACTTCAGAAAAAAGTAAAGCCTGAACTTAATGATAAGTTTGTAAAAGAAAATTACAGCACAGAGAAGCTTACAACGGTTTCAGAATACAAGGATTACTTAAAGAAGAATTTAAGAAACAACAAGATTATGAACGGTGTTTGGGAATCATATGTTGATAAGTGTAAGGTAACTAAATACAATGACAAATCAATTACTGAATATGAATCATTATTTGAATCATTTATCCAGTCAAAATACAACACAGACTTAAAGTCATATAAGGAAGCATGTAGCATGTCAGACAAAGATTGGGATGATGATGTTAAGAAAGCTATGAAGGCTAAGATGATTCCATTTGCAATCCTTAAAAAAGAGGGTGTAGACTTTGACAAGATTTACGATGAAAAGACAAAAGAACTTGCAAAGCAGTATTCTACGGAGGTTGAGTCATTAGAAGCACAGTATGATTCATACTATGGTGCAAGTTACGGTACAGACAGCTTAAAGTATGTGGTAGCTATGCAGCAGATTATTGATATTATCGCTGATAATGTTAAGGTAGAAAAGGGTTCAGCACCTACTACAGAGCCGGCTTCAACACAAGCAGCTACAACAGCAGAGGCAACAACAGCTGAAGAAACAACAGCAAAATAATTAAAAAATCAGGATAGATACTTTTAATCATATGTAAATTTGTTATTTAATAAACAGTTTGGTTAATTTTTTAACAATAATGCGGTTTAGTGATGACAAACAAAAAAATGATGATATAATTGTGGCTATGATGTAGCAAGGGAGTTATAAGTTTTTTATAGCTCCCTTTTTTTCTGCATCAAAATATAAGCCAGGAGGAAGAATCATGAGAAAACACAGAAGATTTACGAGAATGTTTGGGGCGTTAGCACTTTCATTGGCATTGGCAACTACATCAATTCCGGCGTTAGATATTAATTCTAATCAGGTATACGGAACTGAAAAGGTTGAAACACCAAGTGAAGTGGCAAAGTTGGAAAATATGTTTACAACCATTGATTTAATGGATGCGACCATAAGTGAACTGACACAGGCAATGGAAAAGGGACAGGTTACATCTAAGGAATTAGTGGAAATGTATATTGACCGAATTAATGCATATGATAAGCAATTAGAACTTAATTCAATAATATCCATAAATCCTGATGCGGTAGCTCAGGCAGAAGAGTTAGATAAGGAAAGAGCAAAAGGAAACATAAAGGGTAAATTACATGGAATCCCAATTATAGTAAAAGATAATTATGATGTTGGAGGATTACCTACAACCGCAGGGTGTAAGGCTTTAATGAACTCCATTGCACCGGATGATGCATTTGTAGTTAAAAAGTTAAAGGATGCAGGGGCAATTATTTTGGCAAAAGCAAACATGTCAGAGTTTGCATCAAGTGGAAGAAACTCAAGGAGTACAATAGGCGGTGCGGTACATAATCCATATGATACCACAAGAACTCCGGCCGGTTCATCAGGTGGTACCGGAGTGGCAATAACCTCAAACTTTGCCGCAGCAGGTCTTGGAACAGACACCGGTTCATCAGTAAGAGCACCGTCTACAATGAACAACCTTTTTGGTTTAAGAGTGTCTTTAGGACTTACATCAAGAGATGGAATAGTTCCATTAAGTCTTGATAATGATATTGCAGGACCGCTATGCAGAAGTGCACAGGATTTGGCACTTATGTTAAGCGTAATGGCAGGAACCGATAGCAATGATTCATGGACTAAAGATTCAGACAGCATGATACCGGCAGATGGTTATACATCATATCTAAAGGCAGATGGACTTAAAGGAAAGAAAATAGGATACCTTCAGAATTCATTTGGATATTATTATAACAACAAAGGTGAGGCAGTGGAAAATCCAAAAGAAACAGCAACATGCATGAAAAAGATAGTAGAAAGAGCTAAAAGTAATTTGAAGAAGGGCGGAGCAGAATTAGTCGATATGTCAGAAATTCTTCCTGATTCATTAATAACGTCTCTTCGTTCTAATACAGGAGTAGGAAACGTATTTGAATGGGATTTAAATAATTACTTTGCTTCATTAGGAGAAAATGCACCAATTAAATCAGTGTATGATTTAGTAACAAATTACACTTATGGTGTGGATTATACTAATGTATCTGTAAGAAATCCTGCAACTTCACTAGCAGAAATGACTAATCCAAGGTCATTAGAAAGTTACACAAATGCAGTTACAAACAGGCTTAAGTTTAGAAATGAAGTAAATAAAATACTTAAAGACAATGGCATTGATGCAGTTATGTTTGTGCCTTATACACAGCCTGCTAATAAAGAGGCTGATTCACAGAATGCAAGTTATGCAAACTCTGCAAATTATACAAGTCATTTCGGACCAACAGCAGGATTACCGGAAATGGCTATTCCAATGGGATTATGTGATACAGATGAAACTTTGGGATATGACAAAGAGATGCCCATGGGCTTTAATCTCTTTACAAGCTATGGCAACGAAAAAGAGTTAATAGAGATAGCTTACGGTTATCAGGAAACATCAGGATATGATAACATAAGAACAGCACCTTATACTACACCGGCATTAGAGGATAAAGACCTGGATAAATATTTAGATAACCTTATGGAAAAGGTTGATACAATAAATTATGATAATTACACTGTTTATCCACAGGGTAAAATTCAGGTAATGATTAATAAGTATGTTAAGGCAGCAGATGTAGATGAAAGTGATGTGTATGCAACTTACAGCGCGGCATATGATTTGGCAAAAGCATATGATAAGGTAATGGATGTTTTAGATGAAAATGTTAAAACAGTGAAGGTGGTTAAGGCACCAGGTAAGGGAAAAATCACAAAGATTACAAGAGCTAAAAACAACAAGAGTGTTAAACTCAGTCTTAAAAAGCTTTCAGGAGCAAAAGGATATGAGGTAAAATACTCTACAGGAACAAAGTTTAGCAAAAAAACTACTAAGACCATTTACACTGCTAAAACAACTTTTACCATTAAGAACCTGAAAAAGAATAAGAAGTATTATGTTAAGGTGAGAGCATATGTTAAAAACGGCACATCTAAAAAATACGGGGCATGGTCAGCTGTTAAAACAATAAAAATAAAGAAATAGAAAACTTAAAAATTAGAATTTAAAAATACAAAAGGAACCCATGTCAGCTTATGACTGATATGGGTTCTACTTTATTCTTCCGTTATAGGTGGTATAAAGTTTTCAATTGCATTACGAAGTTTGGGGTGGCGGATAACAAAATGAATTAATCTACAGTTTTAATGGTAATGCAAATTATGCCGGTGCAACATTTGATGACGGAAATGGTGGGAAGGCTAATACAGGTAGCATTAAAATAAAAATTAATGAAGAAAAATCACAATTTACCAAAGTAGTAAGACCTGGTATAGCGAAAGTAAAAAAAGCCATAAAGAAGAAATCTTCATCAAAAATCAAAATAAGTCTTAAGAAAGTGAAAAAAGCCAAGGGATATTATGTACAGATTTCTAAATCTAAGAAGTTTAAAAAAGTTCTTGTAAAGAAATATGTAAAGAAAGTATCCTTTACAATTAAGGGCAAAAAACTTAAGAACAAAAAGAAACTTTACGTTAGGGCAAAGTCTTATGTACTTAAAGGAAAGATAAAGATTTATTCAAAGAAGTGGTCAAAAGTGAAGAAGGTTAAAATCAGGAGATAAATTGGGGAGATAAATTTCATAATAGAAAGTATTGTATAATATTTTTAAAATATGATAATATATATAACAGATTTGAAGGAGGAAAGTCATATACTAAATCAATTAAGGTGGACAAGATGAACATAAACATTCAGCAGTTAGAGGGATTAGAGATAAGCAAGTACATTATATTTGACATAAGAGATAACATTGCCTATATGCATGGATACATACCGGGAGCACTTAATGTAAAGCCGGAAGATGTGGAAGAAGAGGCGAAAAAGTACAGGGATAAAAAAATTATTATCTGCTGTAAAATGGGACAAATCAGCGAAGAAGTGGCAGAAAATCTTTGTCAGAAGGGCTACAATGCATACAATTTAGAAGGCGGATATCAGGCGTGGCTTCTTGAAAGGCTGAATAAAGACACCGTGGCAGGAGACATAGAAAAAAGTATTCAGAAGAAGTTTAGAAAAAAGATTTGGAGCAAATTTACAAAGGCAATAAATCAATATCAGCTGGTACTGCCGGGAGATAAGATTGCAGTGTGTATTTCCGGAGGAAAAGATTCAATGCTTATGGCAAAGCTTTTTCAGGAATTAAAAAGACACAGTAAATTTGATTTTGACGTGGAATACCTGGTTATGGATCCGGGATATAGTCCTGCCAACAGGAAGATAATTGAAGGTAATGCAAAAAAATTAAATATTCCTGTTACAATATTTGAATCAGATATATTTGAGTCAGTGTTTAACATAGAAAAATCACCTTGCTATATATGTGCAAGAATGCGTAGAGGTCATCTTTACAATAAGGCAAAGGAATTAGGCTGTAACAAAATTGCATTGGGACACCATTACGATGATGTAATTGAAACAATACTTATGGGTATGCTTTACGGTTCACAGGTGCAGACTATGATGCCGAAACTTCATAGTACCAATTTTGAAGGAATGGAGCTTATAAGACCTTTGTATTTAGTGAGGGAGGATGACATAAAAGCATGGCGTGATTACAATGACCTTCATTTTATTCAGTGTGCATGCAAGTTTACAGATACCTGCACCACGTGTAATAACGGAGAAAATACATCAAAACGTTTAGAAATAAAGCAGCTTATTAAGACCATGAAAGAAACCAATCCATATGTGGAGGGAAATATTTTTAAAAGCGTTGAAAATGTAAATCTTGATACGGTAATTGCATACAAAAGCAAGGGAGTTAAGCATAACTTCTTAGACAACTATTAAAATATGGGAAGTAATTAGTGAAAATAATTGGCCAATTACTTCCTTTTTTTTGTTGCATAAAATACCTTATTGTGATAAATTTATCTCCGGATAGTATTCAGAAAAGAAACTATACCGATATAATTATTTTTTCACTATAAACTAGTGAGCGCAGCTCATATCTTTTAGAATGAGACTCATTGTCCCGAAATTAATTATGTTAAGGAGGGATGCCCATGAAATTTGGATTTATAGGAGCAGGGAAAGTCGGATTTTCCCTGGGAAAATACTTAGCTGACAATGAAATGGAAGTAGTCGGCTATTATAGTGAGTTTAAGGAAGACGCCTTAGAAGCGTCAAAATTTACAAAGTCATCAGTTTATAAAAATATTGAGGATTTAGTAAGAGATAGTGATGTCTTGTTTTTGACGGTTCCTGACGGAGCAATTGAGAAGGTCTGGAATCAGGTAAAGAAAACAGGTATTAGTGGAAAAGTTGTGTGCCATTGTAGTGGCGCTTTATCATCAAAAGTCTTTTCGGATATATCGGAACTGGGAGGTTTCGGTTATTCTATCCATCCGCTCTTTGCAGTAAGTGACAGATACAATTCATACAAGGAGCTTTCCAACAGTTATTTTACAATAGAAGGTTCACCGGGAAAAATAGGTGAAATAAGACAGATATTTGAAAAAATGGGAAATAAGATATGCATTATTTCTGCAAAGGATAAGGTTAAGTATCATGCGGCAGCAGCAATAGCAAGCAACCTTGTGGTAGGTCTTATTGATTTAAGTGAAAAACTGCTGATGGAATGCGGATTTGAAAGAGACGAGGCAGGAGATGCCTTAGCACCTATAGTGTGGGGCAATATAAAACACATATTAAATAATGGTGTGGTAGAAGCACTTACAGGCCCTATAGAGCGTGGAGATGCGGATACCATTAAAAAGCATTTAGCGACAATTAGTGGAAATGACAGGGAAACATATATTGCAGTGTCCCGTCAGGTGTTAGAGGTTGCCAAAAGAAAAAATAAGGATAGAGATTATAGTAAAATAGAGGAGATTTTGAAATGAAGAATACAGTAAATACACTTTTACAGCAGAAAAAAGATGGAAACAAAATAACAATGCTTACATGTTATGATTATTCAACAGCCAAGTTAATGGAAGAAGTAGGGGTAAACACTATTTTAGTGGGAGACTCATTGGGAAATACAATGCTTGGCTATGAAGATACCATACAGGTTACAATGGAGGATATGATTCACCACAGCGCAGCAGTATCAAGAGGTCTTAAGAATACTTTATTAGTTTGTGATATGCCATTTATGTCCTATCAGACATCAGTTTATGATGCAGTGGTAAATGCAGGCAGACTTATGAAGGAAGGACACGCTAACATGGTTAAATTAGAAGGTGGCGTGGAGGTTGTACCACAGATAGAAGCAATAGTTAAGGCTTCAATTCCTGTTTGCGCCCACATTGGACTTACACCTCAGTCAATTAATGCATTTGGCGGTTTTAAGGTACAGGGAAAAACGGAAGCTGCTGCAAGAAAATTAATTGAAGATGCAAAGGCGGTACAGGCAGCAGGAGCTACCATGGTTGTTCTTGAAGCAGTTCCAGCCAAGTTGGCAACAAAAATTACGGAAATGCTTGATATTCCAACTATTGGAATTGGTGCCGGAAACGGATGTGACGGACAGGTATTGGTATATCAGGATATGTTGGGAATGTTTACAGACTATGTTCCAAAATTTGTAAGACAGTTTGCCAATGTAGGTGAAGTAATGAAACAGGCATTTACAGATTACATCAATGCAGTTGGTGATGGAAGCTTTCCGAAGGAAGAAAACACATACAAAATTGATGATGAGATAATTGATAAATTATATTAAGGAGATAAAAAAATGAAGGTTGTAACAACAGTTAAAGAAGTAAGAGATTATGTAAAACAGTGGAAGAAAAATGGAGAAACAGTAGGATTTGTGCCTACTATGGGATATTTACACGAGGGACACGGAAGCCTTATTACAGCTGCAAGAAACAACAATGACAGAGTTGTAGTAAGTATTTTTGTAAACCCTATGCAGTTTGGTCCCACTGAGGACTTAGAAAGTTATCCGAGAGATTTGGAAAAAGACAGTAAATATTGTGAAAGCCTTGGGGCAGATTTAATATTCCATCCGGAACCATCAGAAATGTATCACGATGACTTTAGCACATATGTAGATATGTCAGTGCTTACAGAAGAATTATGTGGACTTAGCAGACCGGTACATTTCAGAGGTGTATGTACTGTTGTAAATAAATTATTTAATATTGTACAGCCTGATCGTGCTTATTTTGGAGAAAAGGATGCTCAGCAGTTAGCCATAATTAAACATATGGTGCAGGATTTAAATATGGACATTGAAGTTATCGGATGCCCTATTGTAAGGGAAGAAGACGGTCTTGCAAAAAGCTCAAGAAACACATATCTTTCACTGGAAGAGAGAAAGGCAGCATTAATATTAAGCCAGACAGTGGAATTATGTAAGAAGCTTATTGCTGATGGAGAGACAGACGCAGATGTTGTTGTATCAAAAATGAAGGAAAACATTGAAAAGGAACCTTTGGCAAAAATTGATTACGTTAAGGCGGTAAATGGTTTAACAATGCAGCAGCAGAAGGAAATAAAGGCACCAATGCTTATTGCCATGGCAGTATATATTGGAAAAACAAGATTAATTGACAATTATATATTAGGGTAAATGAAGGAGAATATATGCAGATAAATATGTTAAAAAGTAAGATTCATAGAGCAACAGTAGTTCAGTCAGAGCTTGATTATGTAGGTAGCATAACCGTAGATGAGGCATTGATGGAAGCTGCAGGAATATATGAATACGAAAAGGTACAGATAGCCGATGTAAACAATGGCAACAGATTTGAAACTTATGTTATTGCCGGTGAGAGAAATTCAGGAATGATTTGTCTTAACGGGGCAGCAGCTCACATGGTGAATATTGGAGATAAAATCATTATTATGTGTTATGCACAAATGACACCTGAAGAAGCAAAGGAAAATAAGCCTAAGGTTGTTTTTGTTGATGATGATAATAAGATGACAAGGCTTACAAATTATGAAAAGCACGGTAAGTTGTTTGACATAATGAAGGAAGCATAGTTAATGGAGTTTTGTATGGATAAAATATTGCAGAATAAAACAGTTGTATTGGGAGTTACAGGCAGTATTGCAGCTTATAAAATAGCTAATTTAGCCAGTATGCTGGTAAAAAAAGGGGCAAAGGTTCACGTTATCATGACGAAAAATGCCACAAATTTTATTAATCCCATAACTTTTGAAACCCTTACGGGAAATAAGTGTCTTGTGGATACCTTTGACAGAAATTTTGAATTTAGCGTGGAACATGTTTCATTGGCAAAGGCGGCAGATGTATTTATGGTGGCTCCTGCCAGTGCCAATGTTATAGGCAAAATAGCAAATGGGATAGCAGATGATATGCTTACAACTACTATTATGGCAGCTAAATGCCATAAAATCATATCGCCTGCAATGAATACCAACATGTTTGAAAATCCTATTGTTCAGGACAACATATCAAAGTTAAAAAACTATGGTTACGAAGTAATAGAGCCTGATAGCGGATATCTTGCATGTGGAGATGTGGGAGCAGGGAAAATGCCTGACCCGGAGGTTTTAGAAAGTTATATTATTAAGGAAGTTGCTTTTGAAAAGGACTTAAAGGGAAAGAAGGTTTTAATTACTGCGGGTCCTACCATGGAAAAAATTGACCCTGTGAGATTTATAAGTAATCATTCCACAGGAAAGATGGGATATGCCCTGGCAAAAATTGCCATGCTTCGTGGTGCAGATGTTACCTTGGTTACAGGAAAAACATACATTAAAAAGCCTGATTTTGTAAAAATAGTTGAAGCCTACAGTGCAAAGGAAATGTTTAATGCAGTTAATGGTGAATTTGAAAATCAGGATATTGTAATTATGAGTGCAGCCGTAGCTGATTATCGGCCAAAAATAGTGGCTTTAGAAAAAATCAAAAAGCAGGATAAGGATGCTGTCATTGAGTTGCAGCGCACAGATGATATTTTAGGAACAATGTCTGCTAAAAAGACAAAACAGTTTATGTGTGGATTTTCAATGGAAACAGAAAATATGATTGAAAATTCCAAGGCAAAACTTAAAAAGAAGAATCTGGATATGATTTGTGCCAACAACTTAAAGGTATCAGGTGCCGGTTTTGGAACAGACACTAATGTAGTAACAATCATAACAGAGGATGGCGCAAAGGAACTTCCTATTGAGTCTAAGGAAAAGGTGGCATATGATATTATAAGTGAGATTGTTGGAAGGTTGTAATGGTAAGCGGATTTTTGAGGAAGATAGATTTCTGAAAAAATTATATTAGGATTTGTGGAAAGGATTTTACATGAAGAATATTGTATATAAAATGTTATCAGCCATTGTGACACTGGCGGTTCTTATAGGTTGCATAACCATTGGCACGGGAACTGTTTTTGCGGCAACTGCTCCATGGACTAAAAATGAAAATGGACAGTTTGTAAATGGAAATGGTGACATAATAAAAGGTGCAACTATGAAAGGTATTGACGTAAGTCATTACAACGGCAACATAGATTGGAAAACAGTAGCTGAAAGTGATATAGATTATGCCATTATACGATGCGGATACGGCAATGATCAGGCCAATCAGGACGATACATATTGGCAGCAAAATGTGAAAGGTTGCGAAGATAATAACATTCCATATGGTGTGTATATTTATTCCTATGCTACTACTAAAGAAATGGCATTAAGTGAGGCAAAACACGTTTTAAGACTTGTTGACGGTCATAAATTAAGCTTTCCTATATATTATGATGTGGAGGCTGATGTTCAGAAGAAGCTTACTAAGTCACAGATTACAGAATTAATAGACACTTTTTCTAAGGAAATAATGAAGCAGGGGTATGAATGTGGAGTATATTCTAATTTAGACTGGTGGACTAATAGAATAGAGAGCAAAGTGGCTACAAATCCTAATTATTTTAAGTGGGTTGCACAATATAACAATGTGGGAACAAACTTTGGTTATAATTATGAAATGTGGCAATATACGGAGTCAGGAACAGTGGCTGGTGTAAATGGAAAGTGTGATATTAATTTCTGGTTGGCACCGGTAAGAGATAGTACATACAATGCAAGAAATTATAAGCCTATAATTGAACCGACAACTGAAAAGCCAACAACTAAGCCGGCAGTTAAGGTTACTGCACCAAAAACTTCCACCATCAGCAAGCTTGCCAAAGGAAAGAAAAGTGCTAAGATAAGCATCAAAAAAGTTAAAGGAATAAAAGGATATCAGATACAATATTCCACTGTTAAATCCTTTAAGAAAAAAAATACCAAAACAAAAACAACCACAAAAAATGTTCTTACCATAAAGAAATTAAAGTCCAAAAAAGTATATTATTTTAGAGTTAAAGCCTACAAAATGGACGGAAAGAAAAAGGTATATTCAAAGAAGTGGAGTAAGGTTAAGAAGGTAAGAGTAAAATAGTGAAGCAGAAATAGGGGAAAAGTAGGAGTAAGGAAACAAAGGAAAAATAGAATGGAAAAATAGAAATCTCCGTTTTCAGGTTTTAAAACTTAGAAGCCGGAGATTTTTTGCGTAAAATCAATACCTTAATTTATTTTCATTTGAATAAACCGGGAAAATGATGAATTCGTAGAAAAATCCTGGCAAGAATCGTCTC
>NZ_QUHB01000014.1 GCF_003479405.1 Eubacterium sp. AF16-48
AATTCATAATGTACATCTTCACTGTATGCTTTTCCCGTACTATCATTCATTGATGGTGCCGGAATTCCCGCAACAATACTGTCTTTTTCCTTGTCAATAAATGAAATCCCACCACCTACTGCATCAAGACGTACCTCAAGATTTTCAGTACATATTTTATATAAAAATTCATTATTATCAGGAATTTCATTAAGTATAATGTCTTCTTTCATTCCATGCTCTAACGAATGATATGCTATTTTTGTATCATTCCCGGTGTTTTCATATACTGCCTTTATGCTTTTTTCTTCCTTCTTTCCAGTTACGGCATCCTCAATTTTTTCAGTTTCTAATGATACCTTATCGGTTTTAGTTTCTACATAATCATCCGAATTCTCCCCGGCATCCAACGGTACAAATGATATTCTGTAGTCATCCTGTGTAAGAAGAACCGGGCTTTCCTCCCCGATTGTTTCCGGCAAATATTGTTTTGTATCTCCGGACTTATTTACATACTTGTATTTTTTTGAATTTTTTACGGAAATATTTTTTGCCAAAGATATGATTTTCTTATCCTGTGATTCAGCGGAAACCAACTCTGAATTATAATTTCTTAATTTTCCATCCTCTTCAAAGCGTATGTTGTCTGAATAATATACTGTTTTTTTCATTCCGTTGCTCATAAGGTACGTGTTTGAATTTTCATCTCTCATACTCTTTATTTCCTTAATTACAACAGGCTTTTCTCTACCTTCATCATCAATGCTCTTGTCATTATTTTCAATTATTTCCTGTTTATCTGACATTAAAGCATTTTCCTTTGTGATTTCCGACTCTGATTGCACTGCTGAAACATTAATACTTGTTACACACAATGCCATTGCCATTACTACCGAAATCATTTTACCATAAATGTTCCTTCTCATAACTTTTCCTCCATTTCCTTTGTTCACTACTTCAATTTCTCCCTAAGTTCCATTTTTAAAAATGGGGGTTCTTACAAGTAATATTTATGATTGATTATAAGTGCTATAATCCTAACCTCTGATCCCCCTTTTTATTTGTTCTTCATTGTCTACTTGCCCCCACCAAACCAAATATAATTCGTACAAGACTTTCACTCACATTTTATTATTGGGATTTTAATATTTCAATAGATCTTGCGCAAGCGTACCTTTTTTTTGCGCAAGTGATGCTTTTAGCGACGGATTTCTTATTGATTTTCGTGTTTATTTTTTTCATTAATTAGATATTTTTAAAACGAAAATCAATAAGCGGCGTGCATTCCTTAAATGCACGCCTATAAACCCAAAAGAACACACAGCCTCTTGTGCAAGCACAAGGCTGTGTGTTCTTTTGGGTTTATAATCCTTCGCTTAAAAATTGCTAACGGATTAGTTGTTGATTAATTTGTCGTTTTCGTTGTTCCAGCTGTAAAGCTTTCTGATCTGTTCTCCGACTTTTTCTGATGGATGTTCTGATGCTTTCTTTCTCATCATCTTGAAGTGTACCTGACGTCCTGCAGGTGACATATCAAGTAAGAATTCCTTAGCAAATGAACCGTCCTGAATATCTGAAAGAATCTGCTTCATAGCCTTCTTTGTATCTTCTGTTACAATCTTAGGTCCTGTTATATAATCACCATATTCAGCTGTGTTTGAAATTGAATATCTCATTCCTGCAAATCCTGACTGATAAATTAAGTCAACGATTAACTTCATTTCATGAATACATTCAAAGTATGCATTTCTTGGATCATATCCTGCTTCACATAATGTTTCAAAACCAGCCTGCATTAATGCACAAACACCACCACAAAGTACTGCCTGCTCACCGAATAAGTCTGTTTCTGTTTCTGTTCTGAATGTTGTTTCAAGAACACCTGCTCTTGCTCCGCCAATTCCTAAAGCATATGCAAGTGCTAAATCTAAAGCCTTACCTGTAGCATCCTGTTCAACAGCTACTAAACAAGGAGTACCCTTGCCTGCCTGATATTCTGAACGAACTGTATGTCCCGGTGCCTTAGGAGCGATCATAGTTACATCTACATCCTTTGGAGGATTAATACATCCGTAATGAATGTTGAAACCATGAGCAAACATAAGCATATTTCCAGCTTCAAGGTTTGGCTCAATATCCTTCTTATACATATCAGCCTGAAGTTCATCATTAATAAGAATCATAATAATGTCAGCCTTCTTAGCTGCTTCTGCTGCTGTAAATACTTCAAATCCCTGCTTCTCAGCCTTAGCCCATGACTTACTTCCTTCATATAAACCAATAATGACATTGCATCCTGATTCCTTTAAGTTTAAAGCATGTGCGTGTCCCTGGCTACCATAGCCGATAATTGCAATTGTCTTACCATCTAATAATGAAAGATTGCAATCCTCCTGATAATAGATTTTTGCTTCTGACATAATTGTCGCCTCCATTTGTAAAATATTTATTATTTTATAAAGAATGTAATGTAAATATTAATTCTCTATATATAAACTACACTATTTAATTCCTCTTGCAAGACCTGTGATACCTGTTCTTACTAATTCTAAAATCTCATAATCTTCAAGAAGACTTAAAAATGCAGAAAGCTTTGACTGGCTTCCTGTAATCTCAATCATAACACTGTCCTTTGCCACATCAACAATATTAGCCCTGAAAATTTCAGTCACGGATATAATCTGCTGTCTCTGTGCAGGAGTAGTCTTTATCTTTACAAGAATAAGTTCCCTTGTAACTGAATTATTAAGTTCTAAAACATCAACTCTTCTGACATCCTCTAACTTTGTAATCTGCTTAACAATCTGTTCTAATATAGCATCATCACCTGTTACTACAATAGTCATTCTGGAATATTTAGGATTTTCAGTCTCTCCAACTGTTAAACTGTCAATGTTATATCCTCTTCTGCTAAACAAACCGGCAATTCTGTTAAGAACACCTGATGTGTTATCTACTAAAACCGATAATACCTTTTTATTCATATGTACATCCTCTTTTCTCAGATTTAATGCTCGTATAATCATAACACATATATTTTTACGTTTCAATATTTAGTGAAAATATTTTATTAATAAAATTTCATACATTCAACGAATTATGCAATTATGACATTACTAAAATATGTTATTGTAAAATTCATTAGAATATGTTATTATTTTTAAGTCGTATGACAGGCTGCCATGGCTCAGGAGGTAGAGCGTCGCCTTGGTAAGGCGGAGGCCACGGGTTCAAATCCCGTTGGCAGCTTTATTTTTTTGCCTTTTTTAAAGTTTCTCATCATATTTGAATCATTTGTGTTGCATTTCGTGTTGTATAGAATTAGAAACACCATATTGATATTCCTTTTTTATTTATTTTCCAATACACGTATTCCATGATAAAACATTTCATTTATCGGAGTAGGCACATTAAGCTCTTTACCCATTTTTACCACATTACCTGCAAACATATCTATTTCCGTTTTCTTCCCTGCTTCTAAATCCTGAAGGGTTGATGGTTTGTTCTTTTCAGGTATTGTAACTACAGTTTTGTTTTGTGCCTCTATTTCCTTTTCCCCTAAATCAATTCCTTTTTTCCCGGCAATTGCAGCCACCTCTCTCATGGCATTTATTCTAATCCAGTTTGCATTATCATCAGTTCTAAAAGCGCCAAAAGGTATACCTAAAAGGGCACAGGTCATATTTTCTCCAATATTGCACATATATTTAAACCAGATTCCCTTTAACATATCTTTCTCAATGGAGTAGGGAATATCAGCCTTATCAAAAACCTCTTTTACCGCCAAAACCCTGTCTGTATACTCGTGATTTTCTTTCTCACCAAAGTGAATTTTTCCCCAATATGGATCAAAATCAGCCTTGCCATCCTTCATAACTACTGACATTCTCATAAATGAATATAAAACATGCTCATTTCCAAATTCTTTTATCAGACGTTCCTCACTGTCAACCCCATTTAAAAGTGACAAAATAAGGGTATTTTTCCCTACCTGATTTCTAATATCCTCGATAGCTTGCTCTAAGGAATATCCCTTAACGCCAATTATTATTAAATCGGCCTCATCTCCCATTACATCAGGAGTAATTATTGGGAACTTATAATTTATTCCATTTACGGTGACACCTTTATTTTCTAATCTTTCTTTTCTTTCACCATTGGCAATAACCCTAAAGTTTTCACCATAAGTTTCATATAATCTCGGTGCAAAAAATACTCCCATGGCTCCTAATCCGATTAAAGATATTTTTTCTATATGTTTCATTACAATGCCTCCTGTCCTTCTCCTTAATTGCTTCTTTTGTAGTCATTGTTATGCCTTTCGTTTCTGATATGTCTATATTCTGTCCATAATTTGCGAAGGTACATATGCCTTAAGATGTATTCCATCTTCTTTATATTCCTCACTAAGTACCTGACCGTATTTTCTGATTATTCCTATTTTTCCTGCTTCTGAATAATCGTATACCTTTTCCACCATTACACGCATGGATTTCAAAGCTGCCTCTATTGCGTCATTTATTTCATTTAGTCCGATATTTTTCTTTATTGCAGCACTAACTGTGTAATCAGCATTAAAATCCCTTAAAACCGGCTTTTCTTCTACCTTATCTATTTTGTTAAATACCGTAATGATTATTTTATCTTTTACTTCAAGATTTTTTAGTGTTTCATAAACTGCATGGACATTTTTATCCATAGAAGGATTTGAACAGTCCACCACATGAATAATTATATCTGAATACTTTGCCTCTTCTAAGGTACTTCTGAAAGCATCTATTAAGTGATGAGGCAATTTTCTTATAAATCCGACTGTATCTGTCAGTAAAACCTCCTGACCGTTAGGAAGCTTATAATTTCTCGTTGTAGGATCAAGAGTTGCAAAAAGCTTGTCTTCCTCTAGCACATTTGCCGCTGTTAAAGTATTAAGTAGTGTAGACTTTCCGGCGTTGGTATATCCCACTATGGCAACCACCGGAACAGGATTGTCCTGTCTTTTAGCCCTTGTAACCTGTCTGTGGCTTTCCATATTTCTAACCTGTTCCTTTAGCTGGGATATTCTGTTTCTGATAAGACGTCTGTCTACCTCTAATTTCTTTTCTCCCGGGCCTCTTGTTCCTATTCCGCCACCCTGTCTTGAAAGATTTCTCATTCCAATAAGTCTTGTGGAACGATACCTAAGCTGTGCTAACTCTACCTGGATTTTTCCTTCGGCACTTTTTGCCCTTCCTGCAAAAATATCAAGAATTATAAGAGTTCTGTCCATTACCTTAACATCTAATTCATCTTCAAGATTCTTATATTGTGCAGGAGATAATTCATCATCACATACTATGGCATCTGCCTCTGTTTCCCATATTAAATCCTTTATTTCCTGAACCTTTCCTGAACCTACATAGGTAGTGTTATTAATGTGGTCTAAATTTTGGATAACTCTTCCCACAACCACTGCACCTGCTGTATTAACCAGCTCCTCCAGTTCATCTAAAGATTCCATTGCGTCATCTTCATTTCCTGTTGCCACGGCAACTAAAATTATTTTTTCCGTATTTTCTGCGGTTTCGTACATAAACGCTCCTTAAATATCATTTTTTACTATGTTAATATTTTTCCATTTGCCTTTTTTATACCTTATAAGGCTAAACAGTCCGTTTAAAAGCCATGTTATTCCCGTAGCATAGAATACTCCGTAGCTTCCCATGAAAGGTATAAGGGTAAGAGGATATGCAAAACCTACACGTCCTATACACTCCACAATTCCGGTAAACAGTGAAAATATTGCATCTCCAGCACCATTTAACACATTTCTGGTGGTATATATCATTCCCAAAAATATGTAAAAACAGCTTGTTATTCTAAGTCCGTCAACAGCCTGTTTCATAACCGTAGGGTCTTTTCCGAATATGGAAACAATCTGCGGTGTAAATATCCAGAATAAAAGCATTATGCTAATTGCAAATATTGTGGTAATGGTTGTTGCCGTGTTAAATCCTTTTTTTACCCTGTCAATTTTTCCGGCTCCAAGATTTTGTCCCGTATATGTAGATACTGCTGCACCCATAGACATAAATGGCTGTTGGATAAGGGTTTCAATTCTTGATACTACCGTAAAAGCCGTGGTAAAATCTGCTCCATAGCTGTTTACAATTGCCTGTAAAACAATTAATGAAAAAGCAATAAGTGCATTTTGCAATGCTACCGGAATACCCAGTCTCATGCTTTTTCTAATTATCATATTATTGATTTTGAAATTTTCTCTTTTAATTCTAAAATATGAATTACTTTTATAAGCATATATTATACATGTTATTGCTGAAATAAACTGCGAAAACGCTGTGGCAACACCTGCTCCCACTACTCCCCAGTTAAACACCAGCACAAAAATAAGATCTAATATAACATTAAGAATGCTGGCAAATATCAAAAAGATCAAAGGTGTCTTGCTGTCTCCCAATGCTCTTAAAATACCTGATACACCATTGTATAATCCCATACATATAATACCAATTGATGTAACTTTAAGATACGCCACTGCATCCTCTAAAATAACTGCATCTGTCTGTAAAAGTATAAGAATAGGTCTTGCTGCAAAGTATCCCGCAATAGCCATTATGGTAGAGCATGCAATTATAATTATGGTAGCATTTCCAATGGTGTCTTTAACATTTTTTTCATCATTGGCACCAAAATACTGGGAAACAATGATTCCAATTCCCACGGAAAGACCACCTACAAGTGAAAAGAAAAAAAACTGCAATGATGCTGTAGTTCCAATGGCTCCAAGGGCATTTGCACTTACAAACCGTCCAACTATTACGGAATCCACCATATTGTACAGCTGTTGAAACACATTACCTATTAACAGTGGTATTGCAAATGCTAAAAGCAACTTGTATGGTGTTCCTACTGTCATATCTTTTACATATTTATTCTGATTATCCATTTTAGTCTCCAATCCTTAATTAAATAATGTAAAATCCAATTACTCCACTTAATATTCCAATAATAGCTCCGACAATTACATCTTTTGGAAAATGTACTCCTGCTATTACTCTCATAAAACACATTAAAAAACTGTCAGCCAAAATAAGAATTCCCAAATGAACACTTATATAAAGTGCTGACATACCTATAACAAATGCTGAAAAAACATGACGGCTCGGCATTGACTGCCCCGTCTTTTCTTTTTTTACAACAGGCTTAAATTCATACAAAGTATAAGGTCTTGGTGCGTCCACAACATACCTGAAAATACTAACCAATATAAAAGATATGCCTGTTACTAAAACTATTCTTATTACCCTTTCATCCCTGTTTACTGCAAGAAATATAAGTATAACAAAATATGCCATATATACTACTCCCGTAATAATATTATTGGCATATTTTACTATACTTTCTCCATGTGGATATTTTCTTACAAATTCTGAAATCTTTATGTAAGTTTCCTGTTTCATTACCTACTGCTTTCTTGCTATTCTATATTCATCACCATATGAGAAATATGGACAGCTGGAGTTTTTAAACTGAAGTAATCTGGCTAAATCATCTTCATCCATGTTTACCACACACCCATATTCCTCATATTCTTCATCATAAACATAATTACTGCAAAATTCGCAACTATTTTGTTCACTCATTATTTCACCTACTTCTGATAGCTTTCTGCTAATTTCTTAAATGCCGGCAATGCATCCTCAATCTGTTTTGTCTGAACACAGTAAGAAATTCTTACATATCCCGGTGTTCCAAAGCTGTCAGCAGGAACTAACAAAAGTTCATGCTCTTTTGCCTTTTCGCAGAATTCATGGGCATCATCTCCCATTGCCTTTACAAAAAGATAAAATGCTCCATCAGGATATACACATTCATATCCCATTTCCGTAAGGTTGTTGTAAAGTAAATCCCTGTTTACCTTATAAATTGAAATATCCGCTGTATCATCAATACACTTTTCAATAACTCTCTGATACATACTTGATGCACATACATACCCAAGGGCACGTCCTGCACCACAAACTGCTGCATAGGCATCTCCTGCATCTTTCATCTTTGGAGAAACAACAATGTATCCTATACGTTCTCCCGGAAGGGATAAAGCCTTGCTGTATGAATAACATACAAAAGTATCATCATAGTAATTAATAAGATATGGAACCTCTATATCATCATAAACCAATTCTCTGTATGGCTCGTCCGTTACAAGAAAAATAGGATGTCCATATTCCTTTTCCTTCTTTCTTAACAAATCGCACATTTTTTCAATTGTTTCTACTGAATAAACAACACCTGAAGGATTGTTAGGAGAATTTATTACAACTGCTTTTGTTTTCTCATTAATTGCAGCCTCAAATCCTTTCATATCTACCTGAAATGTTTTATCTTCAGATTTAACAGCCACAAGCTTTGCACCTGTTCTCTCTAAAAATACCCCATATTCCGGGAAATAAGGTGTAAACACTATACACTCGTCATCTTTCTGCATTATTGCATTAAATACAATGGTAAGAGATGATGCTGCACCACAGGTCATATAAATGTTATCCGGTGCAATCTCTGTATTAAATCTGTTATTAATGTAATTTGCAATTGTAGTTCTAACCTTTGCATCTCCCTGAGCTGATGTATAGCCGTGAAGTGCCACTGAATCAAAATTGTTTACAAGGTCAATTATGGCATCATTTACTGATTTAGGTGCCGGAACACTTGGATTCCCTATGCTGAAATCAAAAACATTTTCAGCCCCTATTTCTGCCTTTCTCTTATTTCCATATTCAAAAATTTCCCTTATTTCTGAACGTACCTTTCCTAATTTAACTAATGATTCTGTATACATTTTATATCCTCCTGTCACTTTATCTCATTCTGATTTTGAAATCTCTTTCGCTTTCTCTCTTAATGTCTCTCTTTGCAATATCCTGTCGCTTATCATAGAGTTTCTTACCTCTTGCAAGACCTATCTCCACCTTCACCAAACTTCCCTTAAAGTAAACCCTAAGCGGAACCAGTGTTAGTCCCTTTTCATTTAACTTTCCTACAAGCTTATTTATCTCATATTTGTGAAGCATTAATTTCTTAGGTCTTAAAGGATCCTTGTTAAAAATATTGCCTTTTTCATATGGATTAATATGCATTCCATATATAATAACTTCTCCGTTATCCACTCTCACAAAGGATTCCTTAATACTGCAATGTCCCGCACGCAGGGACTTAACCTCAGTGCCATGCAACACAATTCCCGCTTCATAAGTATCCTCAATAAAATAATCATGTCTTGCCTTTTTG
Source organism: Eubacterium sp. AF16-48 (assembly GCF_003479405.1). Taxonomy (GTDB): domain Bacteria; phylum Bacillota; class Clostridia; order Lachnospirales; family Lachnospiraceae; genus Eubacterium_G; species Eubacterium_G segne. Next base: position 9,265 of record NZ_QUHB01000014.1, read on the forward strand.
TTAGTAGCAATTAACTTTTCAGAAATTTTTGCCATGTTTTTCCCCTCCTTCCATATTTATACCATACTAAAATCAATTGTTCCAGTTACTTTATCAGCATTTTCCACCCTGATTTTCACTATCTGACCTAGCTTATATGTCTTCATTGTCTGCTGACCTTTAAGGCTATAGGAGGCCTCATCGTATTCGTAATGGTCATCTGTCATATTTGATACATGAACCAGTCCCTCTACTGTATTTTCCAATTCAACATACACGCCAAAGCTTGTAACTGAAGATATGACACCTGTATATTCTTCTCCTATAAAGCCTCTCATATATTCAGCTTTCTTCATTTTTTCAGAATCTCTTTCTGCATCATCTGCCCGTCTTTCAGTCATGCTACAATGCTTAGTGACCTCCGGCAAAATAGACTTGTAATGTTCAATATGCTTTTCCGTCATGTCATCGCGAAGACATTCCTTGATAATTCTATGAATCTGTAAATCCGGATACCTTCTTATAGGTGATGTAAAATGACAATAATATTTTGCAGCCAGGCCAAAATGTCCCAAACACTCCGGTGTGTATTCAGCCCTTTTCATTGAACGAAGGGTAACTCTGCTAATCATTGCCTCCTCCGGAGTTCCTTCAATACTTTTCAAAAGCTTCTGTAATTCCTTTGGATGTACCTCGTCTTTAGACATTTTAACATGATATCCGAAATTAGTAATGAACAATGACAGCTGTTTCATTCTGTCACTGTCAGGTTTTTCGTGATTTCTGTAAACAAAAGGTATCTGCTGCCAAAAATAATATTCTGCAATGGTTTCATTTGCCATAAGCATAAAATCCTCAATAATCTTTGTGGCTGCATTTCTGTCATAAGGTTTAATAGACACAGGATAACCCTTTTCATCTAATGTAATTTTACATTCAGGAAAATCAAAATCTATTGCTCCTCTGCCATATCTTTTTTCCCTGATTATTGAAGATAACTCTGCCATAAGCTGAAACATGGGCACTAATTCACTGTACTCATTCATTGTATCGGGATTTTTGTTTGTAATAATCTCATTTACCGCTGTATAGGTCATTCTCCTGTCAACATTAACTACAGTTTCTGCTACCTGATGATCAATTACTTCCCCATTTTCGTTTATTTTCATAATACAGCTAAGAGCTAATCTGTCAACGCCCTGATTTAACGAACATATGCCATTAGATAACTTATGGGGAAGCATTGGAATAACCCTATCTACCAGATATACGCTGGTTCCCCGCTCTTTTGCCTCCTTATCAAGATGAGAATTTTCTACTACATAATGAGACACGTCAGCAATATGAACTCCTAAAGTATAAATACCATCTTCCTTTTTAAGGGTTATGGCATCGTCTAAATCCTTTGCATCCTCTCCATCAATTGTAACCGTCTGCCAGTCCCTGATATCAAGTCTGTCTTCTTTATCCTTTTCCTGTACCTCTTCAGGAATATTTTCAATTTGTTCCATCACCTCTTTAGGATATTCACATGGTATGTTATATCCCTTTACAATTGAAAGAATGTCAACTCCCGGGTCGTTTACATGTCCTAAAATTTCTATGACTTTTCCTTCCGGTTTTCTATCCTTTGAACCATAATCAGTGATTTTCACCACTACTTTATGTCCCTGTACAGCCCCCATGGTGTACTTTCCCGGAATATAAATATCACTTGATATTCTATTGTTATCAGGAAGCACATATCCAAAAGATTTATTTTTCTGGAAATATCCCACCACTTCACTTATTTCGTGAGATAAAACTTTTATAACCTTTCCTTCTTTTCTCTTTCCTGTAGAAAAAGGCTCTACCGCCACTAAAACAGTGTCATGATGAAAGGCTCCTCCAATATTTTTTTCCGGTATGAAATAATCTTCCTCTTCACCTTCTACCTCCACAAAACCAAAACCTTTTTCATTACTTATAAAAATTCCTTTTACATAGGTTTCTTTTGGCAGGCTATATTTTCCCCTTTTGGATATGGTTATTTTTCCTTCGTTAACCAGCTCAGACAATACAAAATCCAACAGTTTTCTGTCTTCTTTTTTTACATTTAATATTACTGCTAACTCTTTAAACTTCATTGGTACATAATGCTTATCATTCATAAGACTCATAAGCACCTTTTTCTTTTCTTCTATTATGTCTTTATATTCTGCCATTCAATATCCTTTCTCAATATATAGAAAAAAGGTGTAGAAATCTACACCTTCATCAGTCAGTCATTTTTAATTAATCTTAATAATTGATAAATCCCATATTAAGAATTATAGAAATTACAAAGAATAAAACTACGCAAACCTTAGTAGCTTTTTCAAGCTTACCTTCCATTGAACGTCCTTTGTTCTTTCCCCAATATGATTCAGCAGCGCCACTAATAGCTCCTGTAAGACCTGCCTGCTTTCCTTCCTGAAGTAAGATAACTACTGTTATAATTAAACAAATTATCATAAACACTACTGTTAATACTCTTAATAATGTCAATGTCCACACCTCCTCTATATTTCTTTATGGAAAACACCACACGCTTCCCCTCTAATTCGTATCAAACATTGATTATCTTAACATATTAAGGTACTAAAATCAAGTATAAATTGTGGAAGGATCAATCCATGAATTGGACAACATTTACGAATATATCGCAAATGAGAAATTAGCTCCTGAAAATGCCCAAGGACAAAATCTGTAAAACAACTCCTGTTTCCAGGAGTTGCCTTCTCAGCGGACAATTGATATATTTTTCTAAATACCCATCTGCTCTTCAATTCTTAATAACCTGTTATATTTAGCCGTCCTCTCTCCCCTGCAAGGTGCTCCGGTTTTTATATACCCTGTATTTAATCCTACTGCCAAATCAGCTATTGTTGTATCTTCACTTTCCCCGGAACGATGGGACATAATGGCAATATATCCCATATTTTGAGCCATCTTTACTGCATTTAAGGTTTCCGTTACTGTTCCTATCTGATTTGGTTTAATTAATATTGCATTGGCACATTTATTTTTTAATCCCCTTTTAAGTCTTTTAACATTAGTAACAAACAAATCATCTCCAACTAAACGGATTTTATCTCCTAATTTTTCCGTGATTTTCTCCCAGCCTTTCCAGTCTTCCTCATCTAAGGGATCTTCAATGGAAAAAATAGGATACTTATCTGAAATTTCTTCCCACATTTCTATTAATTCATCTGTATTCATCTGCTTGTTTTTCTTTGGCATAAGATACTCTCCCACCTGATTTGTTTTCCACTCGGAAGCTGCCACATCAAGGGATATTTTAAAATCTTCATTAGCCTTGTATCCTGCATTTTCTATAGCTTTTACAATAATATCAAGGGCTTCTTCTTCCCCTGACAAATCAGGGGCAAATCCTCCTTCATCTCCTACTGCCACTGATAATCCCTTGGATTTCAGTATTTTTTTCAGACTGTCATAAACTTCTGCACACCATCTAAGCCCTTCCCTGAAACTGTCAGCTCCAACAGGCAAAATCATAAATTCCTGTACATCAATATTATTTGATGCGTGGGCACCACCATTTAATATGTTCATCATTGGAACCGGCAGAGTTTTGGCACTTATTCCTCCCACATATTTATATTCAGGAATATTTAAAGCTAAAGCACAGGCCTTCGCATTTGCCATTGATACTGCAAGTATTGCATTAGCCCCTAATTCTCCCTTATTTTCAGATTTGTCCAGATTCATTATAATATGGTCTATTTTATTTTGATTTAAGGCATTTTCTCCTTCTAAAGCAGGATATATTTCCTCATTAATGTTTTTTACTGCTTTTAATACACCTTTTCCACCATACCTTTTTTCTCCATCTCTTAATTCCACCGCCTCAAATATACCTGTAGATGCTCCTGATGGAACAATGGCACATCCTGTATATATTTCTCCCGGCATTCCCAAAGCCTTTACGGTAACTTCCGCTTCCACTGTAGGATTTCCCCTTGAATCCATGACTTCCCTGCCCTTTACATTTACTATTTTCAAATATTTATACATAAAAACCTCCCATTGCGTTAAATAATTACCAGTAATTATTTTGTACATATGAGAGGTTTTTATCCAATTTATTATTTTTTTTATTCTATCACCCAGTCTCCAAAAACTTCCTGGGAAAGTTTTGTTAAATCCGTGTATGTCACAGGATTTGACCACTGTATACTGTGTCCCTGCAACATGTCCTGTGAATATTCAGACAGTCTATATGTATATTGCTGTCTTATCACTCCCTGAGACTTCCCCCACACATAGTGATTAACTGTAGGAACGACTCCTGCCTTCTTTTTTAATATTCGTATACCTTTCTCATCTTTTCTAATGGTTAGCTTTGCCATTCCTCCTAACAGCGTTTTCCAGTTTTCCTGTCCGGAGGTGTAATTTCCAAGGGAATAATAGCATAATGCCGAATTTCCGTTATCAGATTTAATCCATTGAATTTTTTCAACTACATGAGGATGGGTTCCTATTATTAAATCTGCTCCTGCTTCAACCATCATCTTCGCCCACTTTTCCTGCTCCGGTATTGGGTCCGGCTGAACATATTCCTGCCCCCAATGGGGAAGTACAATGGTAAAGTCTGCTATCTGTTCAGCTTTTTCTATATCTGACTTTACCTTATCCCAGTGGGCATCATCTAAAAGATTTACAAGATATCCTTTATCCTCAGGCAATTTAAAGCCATTTAAGCCATATGTATAATTAAGAATGGCAAACTTTATACCCTTACACTTAAATATGGGAATGGTATTGTATTCTTCTTCATTTTCATTAAGTCCCACCATAAGAACTTTCTTTTTATGTTTTTTCCAATATTTAATACAATGTTCTATTCCTTCTACTCCCGTATCATAGGAATGATTTGATGCCTGCTGCACAATGTTAAACCCTGCATCCATAATGGCTTTTCCCATGCTGTCAGGGGTGTTAAAGCATGGATAACCTTTATATTCAAACTTGTCTCCACCAAGTATTGTTTCCTGATTTATAATAGCTATGTCTGCTTTTTTAAAATCCGGCTTCATTTTTTCATACACACTTGAAAAATCATAGGTTCCATCGCTTCTTTTAGCTGTATATAAAACCGAATCACTTACCAAATCGTCTCCAACCGCAATAAGGGTAACATCTGTCTTTTCTGCCTTTACTTTTTTTGTGGTTTCTTTTTCCTTATTATCTGTAGTTTCATTTTTTGTGTATGCAGGAGTAGCCATTGCCTCTTTTACATTATTATTTTTCTTTTTCCCTGCAATACCGGCTGTTACAGCTGCTGTTATTACAAGGCATATACTTAATATGCATATAGCAACTCTTTTTGTGTTTAATTTTTTCCTTCTTATATACCTGGAACGATACCGGGTATAATTCATTTTTGCTTTTTTTCTTTTTTTCATTGCATTCCTTTTAATATTAAAGGCGTGGCAATTTTATAAACTGTCACGCCTCAAATCATATATAATTTAATTATTTTTCAATTAAAAGTGATTTTCCTGTCATTTCCTTTGGCTGTTTCATTCCCATAAGTTCAATTAATGTAGGAACAATATCAGCTAACACACCATTTTCTCTTAATGTGTATTTAGGATCTGCATTAACCAAAATAAATGGTACAGGATTAGTTGTATGTGCTGTATATGGTTCTCCTGTTTCGTAGTCAATTAACTGCTCTGCATTACCATGGTCTGCGCAGATAAATAACTGTCCGTCAACTTCTTTGATAAATTCAACCACTTCACCAACACACTCATCAATAACTTCTATTGCCTTAACCGCAGCTTCCATAACTCCTGTATGACCTACCATGTCAGGGTTAGCAAAGTTTGTTATAATCACATCGTATTTTCCACCTGTAATCGCCTTACAAACTTCATCACAAACTGTATATGCGCTCATTCTAGGCTTCTTGTCGTATGTTGGAACATACTTAGGAGATTCAACTAATATTCTGTCCTCTCCTTCGTTTGGTTCTTCCACACCACCGTTAAAGAAGAATGTTACATGGGCATATTTTTCTGTTTCAGCTATTCTTGCCTGTTTTAATCCATTAGCTGCGAGGAATTCACCAAATGTGTTTGTTACTTCTACCTTCTTAAATGCAATTAACTTATTTGGAATAGTAACATCGTATTCTGTAAAGCATACAAATACTAAATCAAGCTTCTTTTCTCTGTTAAATCCTGTAAAGTCATCTGCGCAGAAAGCTCTTGTAATCTGACGTGCTCTATCAGGTCTAAAGTTGCAAAATACCACCGAGTCACCGTCTTTAATAGTTGCTACAGGCTGTCCGTCTTTAGTAATAACTGTTGGAAGCATAAATTCATCTGTTACATCCTTTGCATAAGAATCCTTTATAGCTGCAACCGGGTCAGTTTCCTGTACCCCTTCACCCTTTGTCATTGCCACATATGCCTTTTCTTCTCTATCCCAGTTGTTATCTCTGTCCATTGCATAATAACGTCCTGAAACGGTAGCTACTTCACCAACACCGATTTCCTTCATCTTTTCAACTAACTGTTCCATATATTCAGCAGCTGATGATGGAGGTGTATCTCTTCCGTCTAAGAATGCATGAACATATACCTTGTCTAATCCGAATTTCTTTGCCATTTCAATTGTGCCATAAATATGTGTGTTATGACTATGCACACCACCGTCTGACAATAATCCGAAAATATGAAGTGCACTGTTGTTATTCTTGGCATTTTCCATTGCCTTTACAAGCTCTTCATTTTCAAAGAATGTTCCGTCTTCAATTTCTTTTGTGATTCTTGTAAGTTCCTGGTAAACAATACGTCCTGCACCCATGTTAAGATGTCCAACCTCTGAGTTACCCATCTGTCCATCAGGAAGACCTACTGCTAAACCACTGGCATAACCTTTAACGTATGGATACTCAGCCATAAGCTTATCCATATTAGGTGTATTTGCCTGTAAAACAGCATTTCCTTCTACTTTATCATTTAAACCGTAACCGTCTAATATCATCAATACCGTAGGTTTCTTGCTCATTCTATTTCTCCTTTATTCTCTATAAACCCATAACAGAACGCCGGTTACATCCGGCGTCCTGTATGTTTAGACAATTTATTATTTGTTATAGTTTACAATCTTTCCAAAATCCGGCTTAAGGCTTGCACCGCCTACTAAACCACCGTCAATGTCAGGTTTAGCTAATAACTCAGCTGCATTTCCGGCATTCATTGATCCGCCATACTGAATTCTGATTGCTTCAGCTGTAGCTTCATCATAAACTTCCTTAATGCATTCTCTGATTGCTGCACATACTTCTTCAGCCTGGTCAGATGTTGCTGTCTTACCTGTTCCAATAGCCCAGATTGGCTCATAAGCGATAACTGCTGTCTTAGCCTGATCTGCTGTTACATTTAAGAAAGCAATCTTAATCTGCTGACGAATCCAGTCAATTGTAATTCCCTGTTCTCTCTGTGTAAGAGATTCTCCACAACAAATGATTGGTGTAATACCATGTTCAAATGCCTTAAGAACTTTCTTATTAACTGTTTCATCTGTTTCAGCAAAGTATTCTCTTCTTTCTGAATGTCCGATAATAACGTATTTTACTCCAATATCTGTAAGCATGTTAGGAGCGATTTCTCCTGTATATGCTCCACTTTCTTCAAAGTACATATTTTCTGCACCAATGCTGATGTTAGTATCCTTTGCTGCTTCAATGGCAGGAACTAAATCAATAGCAGGTACGCAAAATACTACGTCTACTTCGTCATTTGCTACTAATGGCTTTAATTCATTTATTAATGCAACTGCCTCGCTAGGAGTTTTGTTCATTTTCCAGTTGCCTGCAATAATCTTCTTTCTCATGTTTATGTCTCCTTTATATGTTAACACTTTTTCCATTCCTTATTGACGTTCCACGTCAATAAGCACGCTGGCATTCGCCAGCTTCACAAAAATAAATCTATGAACAAATGAATGCAAGCATTCATTGTTCTTGATTTATTTTTGTGTAAATGGACTCATTTGCCTTAGCGTTATTTGTCGTTTGCTGCTACAACACCTGGTAAATCTTTTCCTTCAAGGAATTCAAGTGAAGCTCCACCACCTGTTGAAATGTGAGTCATCTTATCGCCGAATCCAAGGTTGTTTACTGCTGCTGCTGAATCACCACCACCGATGATTGTTGTTGCATCTGTGTCAGCTAATGCCTGAGCTACTGCTACAGTACCTGCTGCAAGACATGGGTTTTCTGAAACGCCCATAGGTCCGTTCCAAACTACTGTCTTAGCATTCTTTACAGCATCTGCAAAAAGTTCACGTGTCTTAGGTCCAATATCAAGTCCTTCCTTGTCATCAGGAATTGCATTAGTTGGAACTATCATTGTTTCAATTTCTGCGTCAATAGGATCAGGGAATCCGTCAGCTGCAACTGTATCAATAGGAAGTAATAATTTCTTTCCTAATTCTTCTGCCTTCTTAATCATATCAAGGCAGTAATCTAACTTAGTATCATCAACTAATGAAATACCAACGTTTCCTCCCTGTGCCTTAACAAATGTGTATGCCATACCACCACCAATAATAAGTGTATCGCATTTTTCAAGTAAGTTGTTAATAACATTTAACTTATCAGCAACCTTAGCGCCACCAAGAATAGCTACGAAAGGTCTTACAGGATTGTTTACTGCATTTCCAAGGAAATCGATTTCCTTCTGCATTAAATATCCAACTACTGCTGTATCAACATATTTTGTAACACCAACGTTTGAGCAGTGTGCTCTATGAGCTGTACCAAAAGCATCATTTACAAATACATCACAAAGTGAAGCTAATTCCTTTGAGAATTCGTCTCCGTTCTTTGTTTCTTCTGCTCTGTAACGTGTATTCTGAAGAAGAACTACGTCTCCATCCTTCATAGCTGCTACAGCTGCCTTAGCATTTTCACCTACTACATTGTCATCTGCTGCAAACTTAACTTCCTGTCCTAATAATTCTGAAAGTCTTACTGCTACAGGTGCAAGAGATAATTCAGGCTTTGGCTCTCCCTTTGGTTTTCCAAGATGTGAGCAAAGTATAACCTTTCCACCATCATTAATTAATTTCTTGATTGTAGGAAGTGCTGCAACAAGACGGTTTTCGTCTGTAATAACACCTTCCTTTAAAGGTACATTAAAGTCACAACGAACTAAAACTCTTAATCCTTTAACATTAATATCATCAACTGATTTCTTATTAAGCATATTTGTGCTCCTTTCATATAACAAAAGGTCCGGCCCTAAAGCCGGACCCATTTGGATCTAATTTAAATATTAGAGAACTTTTATAATACTTATTAATTAAGCAAGTTCTGAGAAGTATTTAATTGTTCTAACCATCTGGCTTGTGTATGAGTTTTCATTGTCATACCATGAAACAACCTGTACTTCATAAGTATCATCGTCAACCTTTGATACCATTGTCTGTGTTGCATCGAATAATGAACCATATCTCATTCCTACGATATCGCTTGATACGATTTCGTCTTCATTGTATCCGTAAGATTCATTTGAAGCTGCCTTCATTGCTTCGTTGATTCCTTCAACAGTAATGTCTTTTCCCTTAACTACAGCTGTAAGAACTGTTGTTGATCCTGTAGGAACTGGAACTCTCTGTGCAGAACCGATTAATTTTCCGTTTAATTCAGGAATAACTAATCCGATAGCCTTTGCAGCACCTGTTGAGTTAGGAACGATGTTAACTGCTGCTGCTCTTGATCTTCTTAAATCACCTTTTCTCTGTGGTCCGTCAAGAGTCATCTGATCACCTGTGTAAGCATGAATTGTTAACATGATACCACTCTGGATTGGAGCGTACTTGTTAAGTGCATCAGCCATAGGTGCTAAACAGTTTGTTGTACATGAAGCTGCTGAGATAATTGTATCTTCCGGCTTAAGTGTTGTATGGTTTGTATTGTAAACGATTGTAGGAAGATCATTTCCAGCTGGAGCTGAAATAACAACCTTACGAGCACCTGCATCGATATGAGCCTGAGCTTTTGCCTTAGATGTATAGAAACCTGTACACTCTAAAACTACGTCTACATTAAGCTCGCCCCAAGGACATTTTGAAGCATCTGCTTCAGCGTAAATCTTGATTTCCTTACCATCAACGATGATAGAGTCTTCTGTAGCTGAAACTGTATCAGCCTTTTCGTATTTACCCTGTGATGAATCATACTTTAATAAGTGAGCTAACATCTTAGGACTTGTTAAGTCGTTGATAGCTACTACTTCATAACCTTCTGCTCCAAACATCTGTCTGAATGCAAGACGTCCGATACGTCCAAATCCGTTAATTGCAACTTTAACTGCCATTTGATTTTTCCTCCTAAAAATAAGAATTTAAAAATTTTTTGTTAATCTTCATTAACCTAAAACTTATTTTACATAATTCATTTACAAATATCAAGGTGTTTTTGTGGTTTTTATTGGTTTTTTGTTAAAATTTTGTCAAGAAATCCATAATTGCACTTAAAAGTAGATTTTTATTGGTATTTTTGTTATATTTTTCTAGGTGTAAACAAAATATTTTCACCGGCTGTTTTTGTTATTAATGCAAAAGCCTGATTGTTTTAACAACTGATATTTTGCTTATTTTTTCATTTTTTATTCATGCACACTAATAAAGGAGTTTTTATGTATTCAGATTATCATGTTCACAGCAGTTTTTCTTTTGACAGCGAGGAAACTTTAGATAATATTATAAAAAAAGCAGTTTCTTTAAATATGAAACAAATTGCCATAACAGACCATCAGGATTTTAACTGGCCTGTTAAAGGAGAGTCACCTTATATTGATTTTAACAGGTATTTTGACACATTAAACCATTATGCAGACAAGTATAAAAACAAAATTCAGATTCTAAAAGGTGTGGAACTTGGCATTACAATGGATAATGTCCAATTATGCAGGAAGCTTTTACATAATGTAAACTTTGATTTTGTTATAGGCTCCTGCCATGTGGTTGACAATATGGACCCTTATTATTACAGTTTTTGGGAATCCCACACCGACAGGGAGGCTTTTGAATTGTACTTTTCCACCCTCCTTGATGCTTTGCATAGTTTTAATTCCGTTGATACCTTAGGTCATTTGGATTACATAGTGCGATACAGCCCAAATAAAGATGCTAATTACTGTGTTTTTGATTACATGGATGTAATTGATGAAATATTAAAGTTTATTATTACTCACTATATAAAGTTGGAAATTAACACAGCAGGACTTGCTAAGGGTCTTGATTTTCCAAATCCTCACACAGACATTATAAAACGTTACACTGAACTTGGTGGAAAATATGTGACGATAGGTTCTGATGCCCACAAGGCTTGTGATATAGGTTTTGGTTTCAACAAAATAGAGGATATAGCTAACAGATATAATTTAAAGATTTATGAGAAATAATTTATGTAAAGCTACGTGGCTGTATGGATTTGTTCCTATGGCACACGTAGTTTTTCTTTTTTTACCTGCTTCTTAACATTTTTATGTTTTCCTTTAATCTGTGAATGGTGTAATCAATTTCTTCCTTTGTGTTATCACTGCACAATGTTATTCTTACAGTTCCATAAGCAAATTTCTCCGGTACACCTATTGCAGATATTACATGGGATGGTGCATCTGAACCTGAGGAACAGGCCGAGCCTGATGAAATACATATGCCGTCATTATCCATTAATACTACTAACGAGGTACCATCCACTCCTGCAATGGTAAAATTGGCATTTCCCGGAAGCCTTCTTGCCATACTGCCGTTTAATTTTATATACGGTATTTCACTTAAAACTCTGTTTATAAGATAATTTCTTAAATTAGTTTCCTTTTGCACTCTATCATTAAAGTTAGACATCACTTCCTGTAACGCCCCGTTCATTCCAGCAATGCCAATTACATTTTCCGTTCCTGAACGTTTTCCTCTTTCCTGTCCCCCTCCATAAATAAGGGGGATCATTTTTTCAGGATTTCTCACATATAAAAATCCCACTCCCTTTGGTCCATGAAACTTATGGCTGCTGGCACTCATCATGTCAAGATTCATTTTCTCCACGTCTATGGATACATGCCCAAAAGCCTGAACTGCATCTGTATGAAAAATTATATTATGCTCCTTAGCAATCTTACCTATTTCTTTTACAGGCTCTATTGTTCCAATTTCATTGTTGGCAAACATAATTGAAATAATTGCCGTGTCATTCCTTATATTTCGTTCCACATCATCAGCATTTACCACTCCCTGACTGTCTACGTTTAGGTAAGTTGCTTTCATTTTATCCTTTTCTAACTGCTGACACTTATTTAAAATTGCGTGATGTTCGATTTTTGATGTTATTATGTGTTTTCCGTTATTTTTTGAGTTTTCTAATGCCCAGTTATCGGATTCAGTTCCTCCGGAGGTAAAGAAAATATTTTCCGGTTTGGCATTTATAAAATCTGCTATGTTTTTTCTGGTTTCTTCAATAAGTTCCTTGGACATTTTTGAAAAAGCATACACTCCTGACGGATTAGAATACACTTCATTTATATAAGGCTCCATTGCCTTTATTGCCCCATCGCTTATTTTTGTAGTTGCTGCATTATCCAGATATATCATGGCCTACTCCTTTATTTATTTTATGTTAATAGCATTTTTTCCCATTTTGTGAATAAATTGTATAAATAATTATTGCTATGTGTTGCTATGTCAGTAAAAAATCAAATTATCAAAGGTACAATTATTCTTACCCTTGCCAGTGTTTTAAGCAGGGTAATAGGTTTCTTATATAGAATATTCCTGTCAAACTTAATAGTTGCAAGAGGTATGGGAATTTTTCAATTAATCTTTCCGGTTTTAGGCTTTTGTGTTGCCTTAAGCTGTGGTGGAATACAAATTGCCGTATCCAGATTTGTTGCAGAAAGCCGTAATAACAAAGATAAATTTCTTGTATTTGTAAGTAGCATTATAATGTCATTATTTCTGTCTGTTACAACAGCACTTCTGCTTTTTTATTTTGCAGACAGTATTTCTTTACACATAATAAAAAACAATGAATGTGAAAAACTTTTAAAATATGCAGCCATAACCATTCCCCTTACCACCTTTCATGCCTGTGTATCGGGATATTATTTAGGTCTGAAGAAAACCTTTGTTCCGGCTGTTTCCTCTATTTTTGAGCAGATTGTTAAGGTTATTTCCCTATACATATTAGGACTGGTCTGGGTGGAAAAAGCCATAGAAATCACTCCTCTTATTGCAGTATATTCAATGGTAATATCAGAATTAGGAGGGGTTATTTTCTGTGTAATTGCAATAAGCACTGAAAAAATCTACAAATTTAAAATTAACCAGCTTTTCTTTCAGATTAAAAATCTTTTTTCAGTTTCATACATACTTACAATTAACAAGATAATGATTACATTTCTTCAATGTATAGAAGCTATATTAGTACCTATTGTTCTGGTAAAAAGCGGAATGACTTCTAATGATGCCTTAAGTGTTTATGGAATACTTACCGGAATGGCACTTCCAGTGGTCACTTTTCCATCAGCCATTAATACATCTGTTTCTACCATGATTTTACCTGCCATTGCAGGAGAAAATGCCGGTGGCAAGTCTCAAAACGTAATAAAAACCACAGAGGTATCTGTATGGTTCTCCTTTGTCACGGGAATATTTTGCATAGGTATTTTCCTATGTTATGGTGATTTTATAGGAACTACAATTTTCGGTCATAGTGAAGCAGGTGAATATATCAAAATATTGGCATGGCTTTGCCCTTTTATGTATTTATCCATTACTTTAGGCTCCGTACTTCATGGTCTTGGAAAAACCAACACTGCCTTTGTCCATAATGTAATAGGTACCATTATAAGGCTTGTCTGTCTTTGGTTTATAGTTCCCCTTATTGGTATAACAGGCTATTTATGGGGACTTTTAATAAGTAATCTGTTAACAACCCTTCTCCACGGATTATATATTTATAAAGAAATACATTTCTCCTTCTCCGCTACAGATAACATTATAAAACCCACTGCCTGGCTATTTTGCAGTCTGGTAGCGGGTAAACTGATAAAATTTATATTTAGTTTTTCTTCTTTCTCCGGCAAAATGTTTGACATAGTTTCTGCCGGAATAAGTGCCCTTGCTATTATGCTTGTATTTCTATACTTTATAAAAAACGAAATTGATTTTAAGAAGTCAAACTGTGGCACAGCCTTTTAGCTGTTCCACAGTTTATAATAAAATCCTTTTTTGGCAAGAAGCTCCTCATGATTTCCCTGCTCAATAATCTTTCCTGCATTCATAACCAAAATACAGTCTGCTTCTTTTATGGTTGAAAGTCTGTGGGCAACAATAAAGGTTGTTCTTCCTTTCATCATTTTGTTAAATGCCCTTTGTATCCTGATTTCCGTTCTTGTATCAATGGATGAAGTAGCTTCATCTAAAATAAGCATTGGTGGCAATGCCAGCATTACCCTTGTTATACAAAGAAGCTGTTTTTGCCCCTGGGAAAGATTTCCTCCATCTTCTCCTATAACAGTATCGTATCCCTCCGAAAGACGCTTTATAAAACTATGAGCATGACTTGACTTTGCAGCACTTATTATTTCTTCTCTTGAGGCGTCAGGCTTTGCCATGGCAATATTTTCAGCTACAGTTGCATTTCTAAGCCATGTTTCCTGCAACACCATTCCGTAAGAATTTCTAAGGCTTTTTCTTGTTACATCTCTTATATCTTTTTCTTCTACTGATATTTTTCCCGAATTAACATCGTAAAATCTCATAAGAAGATTTATTATTGTAGTCTTACCGCAACCTGTAGGCCCTACTATGGCAACACGTTCTCCCGGTGCCACATGAAGATTCAGGTTTTCTATAAGCTTTTTGTCAGGTACATAGGAAAAATCAACATTTTCAATATCGACCTTTCCTGATATGTTATCAAGTACCGTATCTTCATTTTTTTCAACATCTTTTACCGGTTCTTCATTTATCAGTGTAAATACTCTTGCACTACATGCAATTGCATTTTGAAGTTCCGTAACAACACCTGATATTTCATTAAAAGGCTTTGTGTACTGATTTGCATAGCTTAATATACATGTCAGACCACCTACTGTAATTCCTCCGGTTAAAACCGCTTCTAAACCACCACTTATGGTAACCCCTGCATAAACTAAATTGTTTACAAATCTGGTAGATGGGTTAGTTATAGAGGAATAGAAAGTTGCCTTCATATTAACATCACATAATCTGTCATTTACTTCATCAAACCTTTTAACAGTGTTTTCTTCCTGTCCAAAGGCTTTTACAACTTTAATACCACTAATTGTTTCATCTATTAATGCCGTCTGCTCACCTCTTATTTCTGACTGCTTTCTAAACATAGAATAGGTGCGCTTTGCAATAAAGCCTGCCACAAAGAAAGAAACCGGTGTAATTAAAATTACAACTAAGGCTATTTTCCAGTTAGTCTGCAACATAAATATAAGGGTTAAAACAATGGTTACAACTCCCGTAAAGAGATTTGAAAATCCCATAAGCAAACCGTCTGCTAACTGGTCAACATCTGTAATTACATTATTTACTATGTCGCCACTTGACCTTGAATCAATGTAGCTTACAGGAAGTCGCTGCGTCTTTGCAAATGCTTCCTCTCTTATATCTCTTATTACATTAAATGTAATTCTGTTGTTACATAGTCCCATAATCCACTGGGCAATTCCTGCCACTATGGCACAAATCACTATGGTAAAAATCACATTCTTAAGTCCCGAAAAATCTACCTTTTTAGCATCAATAATTTTATCTGTTCCATAACCTATAAGCTTTGGAATATACAATGATAGTACAACATACACCACAGCAAAGACCATGGAGCCTGCCAACATGTACCAATATTTTTTTATTCTTTTTCCCAGTTCTATGAGAGCCTCTTTTTGTGAAATCATATTATCTTTCATTTATTTGCCCTCCTCTTGTGATTTTTTAAACTGTGAATCATATATTTCTTTATATACATGACAATTTTCCAGCAATTCCTCATGTTTTCCCACTCCTGCTACTTTTCCGTCATCTAACACTAAAATGTTATCTGCATCCATTATGGCAGCAGTTCTTTGGGAAACCACAAAAACCGTGGTATCCTTTAATTCCTTTATGGCTGCCCTAAGCTTTGCATCTGTAACAAAATCCAGTGCTGAAGAACTGTCATCTAATATAAGGATTTCCGGATTTCTTACAAGAGCTCTTGCAATACTAAGACGCTGTTTTTGTCCTCCGGAAAAGTTCTTTCCGTTTTGTGCCACATCAGCATCTAAGCCGTTATCCTTTTCCATAACAAAATCATAGCTTTGGGAACGTTTTAACGCCATTATCATATCTTCTTCCGTGGCATTTTCATTCCCCCACAAAAGATTGCTTCTAATAGTTCCCTTAAACAACAATGCCTTTTGAGGTACTATACCAACCTTCATTCCCAGTTCTTCCTTATTAAACTCCTTTACATCTACACCTTCTATTTTAACGGTGCCTTCCGTGGCATCATAAAATCTTGGTATAAGATTTACAAGGGTGGTTTTTCCAGAGCCTGTTCCACCTATGATTCCAATAGTCTGACCTTTTTTAACTTTAAGATTTACTCCTTCTATGGATGGCTCCTTTGATAATTCATAGGTTAAGGATACATTGTCAAATTCCACAATATTTTCCTTATCACTACCCTGCTTTAAAGTTCCCTGCTCTATATTGCATGGTATATCAAATATGTCCTGTATTCTTTTCGCGGAAGCAAATGCCTTTGTAAGATTAATAATAAGACTTGCCAATTTAACTAATTCAACTAAAACCTGAGACATATAGTTAACTAAGGCAACAACCTTTCCCTGAGTCAGTATGCCTGTATCAACCCTTTCCCCACCTATCCACAAAATTGCAATAATAGCAACGTTTATAACTATATAGGTCATAGGATTCATTATTGTGGAAATTTTTCCGGCAAAAATCTGAAATTTATTTAATAGTTCATTTTCACTATTATATCTGTCAATTTCTTCATCTTCCTTATTAAAAGCCCTGATAACTCTTGTACCGCTTAAATTTTCTCTGGTACTTCCCATTACCTTGTCAAGAGCTCCCTGAACCTTTTTGTAAAGAGGAATTGTTATAAGCATTATTCCATATACTATAACTGACAAAACCGGTATGGAAACAGCAAATACCAATGCGGTTTTAAAATCAACAAAAAATGCCATAATCATGGCACCGAAAACAATAAAAGGTGAACGAAGTAACAGTCTGAGAGCCATGTTTACCTGAGACTGAACAAGGTTCGCGTCTGCTGTCATTCTTGTAATAAATGTAGATGCGCCGTATTTATCTACATTGGTATAGGAAAGCTTTTGAATATGACTAAATAACTCATGTCTTAATTCCTGTCCGAAACCGGCTGATGCTTTTGCAGCAAAATACTGGGCTGTAATGGAAAATGCCAGTCCCACAAAAGCTAATAATACAAGAACTCCTCCCATTTTTAACACATATGATGTGTCATTTGTCTTTATACCATTGTCAATAATTGCTGATACTACTAACGGTACAATTAAATCAAAACATGCTTCAAGCATTTTAAACAATGGTGCGCAAAATGATTCCTTCTTATAATTTTTTAAATACTTTAGTAAACTCTTCATGAATACGTCCTCAAATTAATTTTTTACTAAACAAGTATACCCTTTATGGTTAAAGTTAGCAATTAGAAAATATTTATACTTTTTATGGAACATCTTTTCCCTATAAACAGCGTTTTTCCTTGACCGAATGTGGTGCTGGTGCTATTATTTAAGGTGGTTTATCCCAAATATTGCAGGGCAATATTTGAAGAAAATAAAATTTAAGAGGTACATGAATATGAGTAAAAGTTTTGATGATTTACTAAAACAGGTTGCAGATTGTCCTAAAAAGACTGTTGCTGTAGCATGCGCACACGATGATGCTGTTTTGGAGGCTGTAAAGGCTGCAAAAGAAAGAGGCATTGCCGATGCTATTTTAGTTGGTGATGAATCTAAAATAAGAACAATTGCACAGGTTCTTAAAATGCATTTAAATGATTATAAAATAATCGATGTTGCCGATCCTATTGAAGCAGCAAGAACTGCTGTTAAATTAGTTCATGACGGCGAAGCTGATATGTACATGAAGGGACTTATTGATACAAAATCATTCCTTAAGAGTGTATTAGATAAGGAAGTTGGTTTAAGAACAGACAAAACATTATCACATGTTTGCGTATTTGAAATAAAGGGTATTGATCATCTTTTATTCTTATCAGACGTTGCTTTTGTTCCTTATCCTAATCTCGAAACAAAGGCAAACATTATTAGAAACACAGTTGAAATTGCTCATGCCTGTGGCATTGAGTGTCCTAAGGTTGCACCACTTGCAGCAGTTGAAGTTGTAAACCCTAAGATGCCTTGCACAGTTGATGCTGACGAACTTACAAAAATGAATGAAAATGGTGAAATTGAAGGATGTATCGTTGACGGACCTCTTTCCCTTGACCTTGCTATTGAGCCTCAGGCTGCATTCCACAAAGGAACAACTAACAGAAAAATTGTTGGTGATGCTGATGTATTATTATTCCCTGATATTCACGCAGGTAACATTACATATAAGGCATTAGTTCACACTGCTGAATGTAAAAACGGTAATATTTTAACAGGTACAAAAGCTCCTGTTATTCTTACATCCCGTTCAGATGAATTTGAAGTTAAAGTTAACTCTATTGCTCTTGCAGCAATCGTTGCAGAGAAATTAAAATAAAGGAGGCAGTTATGTCATATAAAATTTTAATTATTAATCCGGGTTCTACTTCTACTAAAATTGGTGTTTATGAAGATGAAACCCAGTTAATGGAAGAAACTCTCAGACATTCTACAGAAGAGATTGCACAGTATGCTACTATTTATGATCAGAAGGATTTCAGAAAAGAAGTTATTCTTGATGTTTTAAAGGAAAAAGGTGTAGACCTTAATGATATTGATGTTGTTGTAGGTCGTGGTGGTCTTCTTAAACCAATACCAGGTGGTACATATGAAACAACACCTGAATTATTAGAGGATTTAAAGATTGGAAAACAGGGACAGCATGCTTCTAACTTAGGCGGTATTCTTGCTAAAGAGATTGCATCTGAAATCAATGTTCCATCATATATTGTTGACCCTGTAGTTGTTGATGAATTACAGGACGTTGCAAGACTTTCAGGTCACCCTGAAATGCCAAGAATTTCAATTTTCCATGCATTAAACCAGAAGGCTGTTGCTAAGAGATATGCGAAAGAAGTTGGAAAAGCATATGAAGACCTTAACTTAATCGTTGTTCATATGGGTGGCGGTGTTTCAGTTGGAGCTCATAAGAACGGCAAGGTTATTGATGTTGCCAATGCTTTAGATGGTGACGGTCCTTTCTCTCCTGAAAGATCAGGTGGACTTCCATCAGGTGCTTTAATGAAGCTTTGCTTTAGCGGAAAATATACTCAGGCTGAAGTTTCAAAGATGATTAACGGTAACGGTGGTTTCAATGCTTATGTTGGAACTAACGATATGAGAGACCTTGTAAAAATGGCTAAGGATGATGAAAAAGCCCAGTTAGTAATGGATGCTTTCCATTATCAGTTAGCAAAAGAAATCGGTGCTATGGCTGTTGTTCTTGGTGGTAAGATTGACCAGATTATCTTAACAGGTGGTATTGCTTACAATGCTATCACTCAGGAATACTTCAAGAACGCTGTAAGTTTCCTTGCTCCTATAACAATTTATCCTGGTGAAGATGAATTATTAGCTTTAGCACAGGGTGCATTAAGGGTTATGAGTGGCGAAGAAAAGGCTATGACTTATTAATAAGATAAGGAGTTTTTTATGAAGAAAAGACTATGTAAATCCGGTACTGACAGAAAGTTATGCGGTGTATGTGGCGGTTTAGGTGTTTATTTAAACATTGATTCTACTGTTGTAAGACTTATTTGGTGTCTTGTTACATTGTGTTCATGTGGTACGGGTATTGTTGCTTACATCATAGCAGCATTGGTTATGCCTGATGATGAAATAATACAATAACAAAATAATGATAGACAAACAAAACAAAACCGGGCTTTGAAGCCCGGTTTTGTTTTGTTTATTGGTTTTAAACTTTTTATAAGAATATATATTTCAAAACGAATAATACAGCTAAAACATATAATAATGGTTTAACCTTCTTAGCCTTTCCACAAACAAGGTTAAGTAATACATATGAAATAATACCTACTGAAATACCTTCTGAAATGCTATAGAATAATGGCATTGCAATAATACAAAGGTAAGCAGGAATTGCTTCTGTTAAATTTTCATCTGTAAACTTAATGTCTGTAATTGCACCAAACATAAGGAATCCAACCATAATAAGTGCCGGAGCTGTAGCGAATGATGGAATTGTTATAAATAAAGGTGAGAAAATTACAGCTACTAAGAATAACACACCTGTAATAACTGCTGTAAGACCTGTACGTCCACCTTCTGCTACACCTGCTGATGACTCAACGAATGTTGTTGTTGTTGATGTACCAAGTATGGCACCTGCTGATGTTGCAATAGCATCTGATAAAAGTGCAGGTTTGATGTTTGGTAACTTTCCATTTTCATCAAGCATACCTGCCTTTGTACTTACACCGATGATTGTTCCCAATGTATCAAATAAGTCAACAAAAAGGAATGCAAATACAACAATAATAAAGTTTACAATACCTACAGCCTTGAAATCAAGATTAAAGCACTGTCCAAATGTTTTTCCTAATGCTGAAAAATCAAAGCTTACAAATCTTGTAGGAATAACTGAGAAAAAGCTCTCGTTATCAGGAACATAGATTTTTGTAAGTTCACATATAATTCCAAGAACCCATGTTGATACGATACCAATAAGAATTGAGCCTTTAACTCTCTTAATATAAAGTATAGCTGTAATAAATACACCAATAACAGCTAATAATGCTGTGATTCCGGCTGTGTGGAAATTCTTTGTGAAATCAGTAATAGTAACAAGTGTTGATGAATCTACAACAAGACCTGCATTCTGTAATCCGATAAATGCAATAAATAAACCGATACCAACTGATACTGCTTTCTTAAGATTAAGTGGAATTGCATCAAAGATAGCTTCACGTACATTTGTTAATGAAAGTACAATAAAGATAATACCTTCAACAAATACTGCAAATAACGCTACCTGCCATGAATATCCCATTTCACCACAAACTGTGTATGCAAAATACGCATTAAGTCCAAGACCTGCTGATAAAGCAAATGGAAGATTTGCCATAAAAGCCATACACATAGTACCGATAAATGATGCTAAACATGTTGCAATAAGGATAGCTTCCTTATCCATGCCTGTGCCATCACTTAAGATGTTCGGGTTTACAGCCAAAATATATGCCATAGTCATAAATGTTGTAAGACCCGCAATTACTTCTGTTTTTACAGAAGTGTTGTTCTGTTTGAGTTTGAAAATTTTTTCTAACATTTTCCTCTCCGTACAGTCCTCTGACCATACATTTCCTTTCTTTAGAATATATTTATTCGTGCAAAAACACCATTTAATTATACCACAAATTCAGTTTATATCTACCTAATTTTTCAACAAATTAGTGCAAAAAGTAATTTTTGACATTTTTACAAATTAATATATTCTTCTATGTGTCAGCATTTATTTTAGGGCAGTCAAAATCCACCCTCATATAATTAGGGTCAACTAATTTAATCAGATTGTCATAAAGAAGATTATGGGATTTTTCATTGTTCATTAAATTATTATCATATATTTTTTTTGCCACATCGAACACATTATATCCCTGAATGGCACCATAAACCACACTTCCATCCCTCAATACAACATAAGGTCTAATTTTATAGCTTTTACAATATCCTTTATCAACATTCATAGTCATAACATAGTAATCTGCTGTACCTGAATTTCCCAACTTTATATTGGATTTTCCTTCTTCGGTTGATGGGACACTTACCACATATTTATTATCACTGCCAAGTACCATATCTCCAACAGATATATTTCCTTCGTCCAATGCAATTATAAAAAGAATGCCTCCTGCAACCATAGTTGCAAGGGACATTCTCTTTATATCTCTTATTTATTCGCTATGCTTAATGCTTCACGATTATTTATTTGCAAGTTCTGCCTTAATAGCTTCTGTAAGCTGTGGAACTACCTTGTTTAAATCACCTACAATACCATAATCAGCTACGTCAAAGATTGGAGCATCTTCGTCTTTGTTGATTGCGATGATTAAGTCTGATTCTTCCATTCCGGCAACGTGCTGAATAGCACCTGAAATACCAATTGCAAAGTAAACCTGTGGACGAACTGTCTTACCTGTCTGTCCTACCTGTCTGTCAACCGGTAACCAGCCATTATCTGTAACAGCTCTTGAACATGAAACTTCACCACCAAGAACCTTTGCAAGGTCTTCAAGAATCTTGAAGTTCTCTGCTGAACCAACTCCACGTCCACCGGATACTAAAATCTTAGCATCCATAATATCTACTGTTTCAGCTACTGACTTAACTACTTCAAGAATTTCAACATACTTGTTGTTCTTCTCAAATCCAGGGTTAAATTCAATAACTTCTGCCTTTGCTCCAGGCTTAGGATCAGCCTTCTGCATAACACCTGCACGAACAGTTGCCATCTGTGGTCTATTGTCAGGACAAGCGATTGTAGCAATTGTGTTTCCACCAAATGCAGGACGAGTCATAAGTAACTGATTGTGCTTCTGCTCCTTTCCCGGAATTGGGTTAATTGGAAAATCACCAATTTCAAGTAATGTACAGTCTGCTGTAAGACCTGTAGCTACTCTGGCTGAAACTGTAGGACCTAAATCTCTACCGATAGCTGTTGCACCTACTAACATTATTTCAGGCTTGTATTCTTCAATAACTGAAGCTAATGCATGTGCATATGGCTCAGTTCTGTATGTTTCAAGTTCAGGATCATCAACTACGATTACCTTATCAGCACCATATTCTGCTAATTTGTCAACCAAGTTTCCAACTTTTGATCCAAGAAGTACTGCTGTAACTTCTGTATTTAAAGGTTTTGCAAGTCTTCCTGCTTCTCCAAGTAATTCGAATGCGATTGGGCTTAATTCGTTATCTACCTGCTGAGCGAAGACAAATACGCCTTTATAATCTTCTAAATTAATGTTCTGCATAATTATAATCTCCTCTCTATTAAATAACGTGCTTTGTTATTAATTTGTCCATGATGTATTCAACTGCTTCTTCCGGTGAATCAGGTGTAACCTTTTCGCCTGCACCCTTACGAACCTTATCTGAAGCCTTAGCAATCTTTGTAGGTGAGCCCTTAAGTCCAAGATCTCCATCTTCTACATCAACAAGATTTGCTCTTCCCCAAGTTGTAATTTCTGCATCACAAGCATCAAAAATTCCACCCGGAGTCATATATCTAGGATCATTTAATTCTGAAAGAGCTGTAATAAGAACCGGCATCTTTGCCTTAAGCATATGATGTCTGTCTTCGTACTGTCTCTTAACGATTACGCTGTCTCCGTCAACTTCAATGCCTTCAGCATATGAAATAACAGGGATTCCAAGATGTTCAGCAATCTGTGGTCCAACCTGAGCTGTATCACCGTCGATAGCCTGACGTCCTGTAATAATAATATCATAATCTTTAATGTTTCTGATAGCACCGGCAATTGTTGTAGATGTAGCCCAAGTATCAGCACCACCTAAAACTCTGTCTGTTACTAAGATTCCGTTGTCAGCACCCATAGCTATAGCTTCACGAAGAACATCTTCAGCTTTTGGAAGACCCATTGTAAGAACTGTAACTTCTGCTCCGTACTGATCTTTTAATCTAAGTGCTGCTTCAAGACCTGCTTTATCATCTGGATTCATGATTGTAAGCATTGCAGCTCTATTTAATGTACCATCCGGGTTAAACTGTACTCCACCCTTTGTATCAGGTACCTGTTTTACACATACGATAATTTTCACGATTAGTACCTCCTATTACTTTAATAAGTTAGCAGAGATTACCATACGCTGAACTTCTGAAGTACCTTCATAGATTTCTGTAATCTTAGCATCTCTCATCATTCTTTCAACGTCATATTCTCTGATATAACCATAACCACCGTGTAACTGAACAGCCTTAGTTGTAACTTCCATTGCAACTTCTGCTGCATATAATTTAGCCTTAGCAGCTTCTACAGAATATGTCTGCTGTGTAGCCTTAGCCATAGCAGCCTTGTATACTAATAACTTGGCAGCTTCTACCTTAGTAGCCATATCAGCTAACTGGAACTGTGTATTCTGGAACTGTCCGATTGATCTGCCAAACTGCTTTCTTTCCTTAACATAATCAATTGTTGTTTCAAGAGCACCTTCAGCAAGACCAAGAGCCTGAGCTGCAATACCGATACGTCCACCATCAAGTGTGTGCATAGCGATGTTGAAACCTTTACCCTTCTTACCAAGTAAGTTTTCAGCCGGGATACGACAATCTTCAAAGATTAATTCGTATGTTGCTGAACCACGGATACCCATCTTCTTTTCCTTTGTTCCAAATGTAAATCCAGGTGTTCCTTTTTCAACGATGAATGCTGAAATTTCTTTCATCATTCTACCACGTTTTTCAACTTTACCTGTTACAGCGATTACAATGTAAACATCTGCATACTTACCATTTGTGATAAAGCACTTAGAACCGTTTAATACCCATTCATTTGTAGCTTCATCGAAAACAGCCTTTGTCTGCTGCCCCTGTGCGTCTGTTCCTGCACCCGGCTCTGTAAGACCAAAAGCGCCTAACTTTTCACCTTTTGCAAGGGGAACTACATATTTCTTCTTCTGCTCTTCTGTACCAAATGTCATAATAGGATCGATACAAAGTGATGTATGAGCTGATACGATAACACCTGTTGTACCACAAACCTTTGATAATTCTTCAACACACATAACATATGTTAAAGGATCACATCCCTGTCCGCCGTATTCCTTTGGAACCGGAATACCAAGGAAACCATATTTTGCCATCTTTTCAACTGTCTCTACAGGAAACTGTTCATTTTCATCTGTTTCCTGAGCAAGAGGCTTAACTTCGTTTTCTGCAAATTCTTTGAAAAGTGTTCTAGCCATTTCATGTTTTTTGCTTAAAGTAAAATCCATTTATTTGTCCTCCAAATTTATAGTTTGCTCTAATTACTGAGCATCAACTGGTGTCTTAGTACGGTCTGCGTTATATACATAGAATCCCTTACCTGACTTAACACCAAGGTTTCCGCCTCTAACCATCTTACGGATTAATGGGCATGCACGATATTTGCTGTCCCCTGTTTCATTGTAAAGTACATCCATAATTGCAAGGCAGATATCTAAACCAACGAAATCTCCCAATTCAAGAGGTCCCATTGGATGGTTAGCACCAAGTTTCATTGCAGCATCAATACCGGCAATGTCTGAAACACCTTCCATCTTAATGAAAGCAGCTTCGTTAATCATTGGAATTAAAATTCTGTTTACAACAAATCCTGCAGCTTCATTTACCTGTACAGGTGTCTTTCCGATTTCTTCTGAAATCTTCTTGATTGTTGCAACTGTTTCATCAGGTGTATTAACCCCTGCGATAACTTCTACTAATTTCATTCTGTCAGCAGGATTGAAGAAATGCATACCAATCATAGGACGTGTAAGACCATTTCCAATTTCTGTGATAGAAAGTGATGATGTATTTGAAGCGAAAACACATTCAGGCTTGCAAATCTTATCTAATTCTGCAAATGTTGTTTTCTTAACTTCCATATTTTCAAAAGCAGCTTCAACGATCAAATCGCAGTCAGCACATAAATCTTCCTTAAGACCAGGTGTGATGCTGTTAAGAATACCATCAACCTTCTCCTGTGTCATTTTTCCTTTTTCAACAAGTCTTGCATAACCTTTAGCAATCTTGTCTTTTCCACCTTCAGCCCATTCCTGCTTGATATCACATAATGCAACTGTGTATCCTTCAACCTGAGCGAAAGCCTTTGCGATTCCCTGACCCATTGTTCCTGCGCCAATAACTCCAACCTTCATGATTATTCCTCCATAATATTTATGATAATTTTATTTTGTATCCACTTATGTCTCAAATCAATAATTATAAAAAACTAAGTGGCTTATATTACATATTCTTAAATGGTACAACCTTTAATTTCTTTTCTTTATCCTTTTCAAGGAAGTTACCCATACCTGCCTTCTGATCTTCTGTCTCAAAGCAGCTACCGAATAATTTTTCTTCAATAACGATTGCATCATCCATGTTTGCATCTAATCCATCATTAATTGCCTTCTTGCATGCTCTTACAGCAATAGGTGCGTTCTTTGCAATGCCTGCTGCCATTTTCTTTGCTGCATCCATAAGTTCTTCCTGTGGATATACTGCATTTACAAGACCGATTCTGTAAGCCTCATCAGCCTTAATGTTTCTTGCTGTATAAATCATCTGTTTAGCCATTCCAGGTCCAACGATTCTTGCAAGTCTCTGTGTTCCACCAAATCCCGGTGTAATTCCAAGACCTGTTTCAGGCTGTCCGAAAATAGCATTTTCAGAACAGATTCTAATATCACAACTCATTGATATTTCACATCCGCCACCTAAAGCGAATCCGTTTACTGCAGCAATAACAGGAACAGGTAATGTTTCAAGTTTTCTGAAAACATCATTTCCCTTCTTACCGAAAGCTTCGCCTTCAGCCTTTGTAAGTGTTGACATTTCTCCTATATCAGCGCCTGCAACAAATGACTTTTCTCCGGCACCTGTTAAAATCAATGCTCTTGTTTCATTAACATCAACTGCATCTAATGTAGCGTTTAATTCATCAAGGACCTGGCTGTTTAATGCGTTTAATGCCTTTGGACGGTTGATGGTAATAACTCCAACAAATCCTTCCTGTTCATAAGTAATAAATTCCATATCACTTCTCCTTTAAATTACCTTATTAAAAAACACATGAAAAGCTGGTAGTAAAATCTGCTACCAGCTTTTTATATATTTAATTAGTCTCTTTCAACGATTGTTGAGCAGCCCATTCCGCCACCGATACATAATGTTGCAAGACCCTTCTTAGCGTCTCTCTTCTGCATCTCGTGAAGTAATGTAACAAGTATTCTACAACCTGAAGCTCCAACAGGATGTCCAAGTGCAATAGCTCCACCGTTTACGTTAACCTTGCTCATATCAAATCCAAGGTCTCTTGCAACTGCAACTGACTGTGCTGCAAAAGCTTCGTTAGCTTCGATTAAATCCATATCGTCAACTGTTAAGCCTGTCTTTTCCATAACTTTTCTTGTTGAAGCAACAGGTCCAACACCCATGATTGAAGGATCAACTCCGCCAAGTGCTCCGCCAACAAATGTAGCCATAGGTGTAACGCCTAATTCCTTAGCCTTTTCTTCGCTCATAACTACTACTGCAGCTGCTCCATCATTAATACCTGAAGCATTACCTGCTGTAACAACACCATCAGGCTTTCCTGAACAGCATCTTAATTTACCAAGTGATTCAGCAGTTGTTCCTGCTCTTGGTCCTTCATCTGTATCTACAACGATATCGCCCTTTCTGTTCTTAACAACAACTGGAACGATTTCATCCTTAAACTTACCTTCAGCCATAGCCTTTTCACATTTCTGCTGTGAGTTAGCTGAGAATGCATCTAATTCTTCTCTTGTGATTCCCCACTGTTCAGCTACGTTTTCAGCTGTAATCATCATATGATAATTGTTGAAAGCATCTGTTAATGCATCATTTACCATTGTATCAACAAGTGTTCCGTTGTTCATTCTGTAACCAAATCTTGCTTTTGGAAGTGCAAAAGGTGCCATTGACATATTCTCCATACCACCTGCAACAACGATATCAGCATCTCCTGCCTTAATCATCTGAGCTGCCATATTTACACAGTTAAGACCTGAACCACAAACAACGTTTACTGTAACTGCCGGTGTTTCAATAGGAAGTCCTGCCTTAAGTGAAGCCTGACGTGCTACGTTCTGTCCAAGACCTGCCTGGATAACGCATCCCATATATACGTGATCAACTGCTTCCTTAGGAACGCCTGCTCTCTTAAGAGCTTCCTCAATAACGATAGATCCTAAAACCGGTGCCGGAGTTGTGCTTAATGCTCCGCCCATTTTTCCGATTGCTGTACGGCATGCGCCTGCAATAACTACTTTCTTTGACATAATATAATCCTCCATAAAAATTTAATTTAATATAATAAATTACATCAATTTTAAAAATTACTCACACTCTTAAATAATATCATCAATTGAATTTAACCGCAATAAACATTTGAAATAACTCTGTTAATGTTTTGTGAAAAATATGTAACATATCTGATATTTCCAAGATTGTTATAATTTTAACAAATTCTATTTCCTTTGTCTAGTATCTTCAATAAAAAAAATGGCGAATTAACGCCATTTTTTCACTAAAACCAGTTAAGTTTTATTATTTTTAATTACATTGCCTTTATGAATTTAAAAATAAACTTTTTAACGCCCTTTAAACTCTTTAACATATCGTTTCTAAATTTACGATAAAGCATGTACATTTTCCTCTTGTCCTCATCTGTAGCCCTGTCATTTGAAAACGCTGCTATAAGGGTTATGTCATA
Source organism: Eubacterium sp. AF16-48 (assembly GCF_003479405.1). Classification (GTDB taxonomy): domain Bacteria; phylum Bacillota; class Clostridia; order Lachnospirales; family Lachnospiraceae; genus Eubacterium_G; species Eubacterium_G segne. The sequence continues at coordinate 38,012 of NZ_QUHB01000014.1, forward strand.
TATCCATCGCCATTCTTCTTCTGAGAGCTGTGGAAACTGTTTTATCATTTTCTCTATTGCCTCTGTGGAATTGCCCTTATTTAAACCTGCTCCGAAGAAATTGCATATATTACAGATTTCCTTATAAGTGCTGCATATACTGTTTTTCCCTTTTATTTTCCGTATTTTACTGACTCTCTTAATTCTATGAGGCAAAACAAAAATAATGAATCCCGCCACCACACATATTATAAGTATGAAAATTACTTTTAACACCTTTATTACATGCTTTAAACTTACATTTTCACTGTGAGATGTATTCTTATGACTTTCACTGTTTACAGTTGCCTTTGTGTTATCCGCCGAAGCCGTTGTACTTTCATTTGCGTGGGTTGTAGCTACCGCTGCAACTGTAGTTGCTTCCTGCTTTGTAGTATTGTTTTCCTGTTTTGATATTCTCGACGTGCTGTATCCCGGTGTATGTTCCCTTACCTGCCAGCCTTTAATATCATTAAATACCTCACACCATGCATGAGCCCCTTCATCAGTAACCGTAGCTGCAAATGTACCGTCATTTTGTTTGGTAAAACTTGAGGGGTCAATAACGTATCCCTCCACATACCTTGCCGGTACGTCCTTCATTCTGTAAATCAACGTTGCCGCCGATGCAAAATGCACGCAAAATCCCGTTTTCCTGTTAAAAAGAAAATCCTCCACGAAATCCCTGCCATCTGTTGTTTTTCCCGGCGCTTTACTATATTGTAAATCACTAAACCATTCATTAATTGCCGTGGCAACACCTACTTCGTAATTACTGTCAATTTGATTACATCTATGTTTTAATTCATCAAGCCCCTTAGGTTTTCCGATATATCTTACTTTTGTAAATTCACTATATTTGTACCAATAGGAAGATACATTGCTTAAATAGTCAAAATTATTACTTAAATCATTTCCATCGAAATATAAATATATATGTTGTTTTTTTCCATCACCTAAGGCGCAGGTATCATAATCAGCACTTTCATCCTTTACTTCGGAAAAATACGGTGAATATCCATATTTGCCGGATGCCCCTAAAACATCAATAGTCATTTTCTGTTTTGCCAGGGATGTATAAGTTGAAAACTTATTATAGGGTTCATTTATTAACTTTTTAAACTGACTTTGTGTGTTATAAAATTCTTTTATATCCTTTACGGTATCTTTATCGGCACCTGTCCATTCCTTCCCGTTATAATCTATTCCTACAAAAGCTCTTAAATACACCGTTTTTGTAGGCTTCTTTGTAACCGTAACCTTTAATACCTTCTTCCCGGTAGCCCTGAATTCATTAATATTTTCTAACTTTCCTTTTCCAATTCCTGCTTTGGCATAGTTTCCGCTGCCTTCAAAAATGGAACTTAAGAAATCTCCCGGATTAATTTTATCAAAGTTCTTAATAGCCTCTGCTGTTTTCTTATAACTGTCCATTTTTTTATACTTTTCCAGCTTAGGTGAAATATTAAAAGCCAGAACCGACACCATCAGTAACACTGCCATGGTTGCTACAGCAGTGGTAATTACATTTTTTTCTCCCTGTTGACGGTATATTGTAAAATAAAATACTGCTGCAAAAATAAGTTCTAATGTACTTGAAACTGAAGGCAGATAACCTACTGCCGAATCTAAAATCACAGGTGCTAATACCAGTAGTAAAGCCACATACCGGCAATTTTTCCCTATGATAATACTGTATAAAATAACTGCTATTAATAATTCCACCAATAGCAATATCACCACATTGTAAAGATAAGATGACTTATACTTTAAGCCTACATAATTGGTCTCATAGTAAAAATTCCAAAGTTTCAGAATTTTGTTTATATAAATTCCACTTCCTGCCCTGAAAAAATACAATCCACAAAGATACAAAACACCTATTATCACCATAGCTTTTCTGCTTTTTATCATCAGCATAAATAAAGCATATCCACCTATTGCGGCTGCTCCGCTGACTGATATTGTAATTATGGGTTTTATATCAAATTTAAACACTGAGGAAATTGCATCAAAAGAACATAACAGCACAAAGAATACTGCCAAAAGATACATAATGAAATTACTATTCTTTTTTTCAAGTTTAACAAATTCTATTCCCGCCATTTTATCCTACGCTATACGATAATATATGTCTCTTCATAACATACTTTATCGCCCTTCTTCTTTACTTCTATTTCATTGCCATTTACAATCAGCCTTCCATCAGACTTTATTTCCACCATGGAGCTGAAATCATTTCTGTCGAAACGCTCATCAAACTGCATATCTGCTCTTTTTCTGTCATGATATGATTCTAAATAAAGCAGCCTGTTAAGAAGTTCGTATATATTTTCTTCATTTTCTACTCTCTTCCTAATAATTCTGTCATTTTTTTCCTCGTACCATGCAACCATATGAACACATTTTTGTTCTATTAATGAAAGAGATACCGAAGCAGCCATTTCAATGGCATTTACCGGCAGATTTTTTCTGCCATGTTTCTTTCCTCTTAGATGCTTTACGGTATTGTTTCTAAACAAGTCAATCCATATAAGAACCACACAGCCTAATGGTTTTCCGTGTTCCTTTATTAAAAGATTGTCAGTCTTGGCTGACAGTTTCCAGTGTATATCATGTATAGGATCACCTTCCACGTACTCCCTTACCTGATATATTTCAGATAAATCATCACCTTTTTCGCTATCAGAATATACCTCTGAATCTGTAATAAATTCTCTGGTGGTTCTTTGTATCTCTGTCATTAAAAGATGGGTTTCCGGCAATATTTCTATCTTCTTAACATCATTTGTTTTCTTTTTTAAATAAAGGCAGCCAATCCAGTCATATACATAATACTCCACTAAATATACGGAAATTTCACCACAGTCTGAGGATAAAAAGCTTTCACTGAAAGTTTCCTTTACTCCTCTTGTAACGGTATGATTAATTATTTCCTTTTTAACCTCACCGGTAAAATTATTTACCACCTTAATTTTAAAGCCACACCTTACACTTAACCACTTTGATTTATTTTTTACCTGAATTAATATTGGAATTTCACTGTTTTTTTCAGCAGAATACAAGCCTTTATCCAATTTAACCTGTATAAACCGTGATACAATACGAACATACACAATTGCCATAATATAATACATACATTCCATTAAAAGAACAATTCCTATTACCTTCTCTGTAAAAAGAAAAAACATGCAAAGGGTTATTAAGGTAACCAAACTATAAATTAAACTTCTTTTAATCATACCTACCTTCTCATTGCAGGTTCAGGTACCTGTCTTAAAATTTCACTTAAAACATCGTGTTTATTAATATGGCTTACCTTTGCCTTGGTACTCAGTCTCACTCTGTGAGTTGCAATACACTCAAATACATCTCTTACATCCTGTGGTACAACAAAGTTTCGCCCTTTCATCCATGCATATGCCCTGCTCATTGCCGCTAAAGCCACTGTTCCACGGGGACTCATTCCCCCTCCTAACATTTCATGGTTTCTTGTGCTTTCTGCCACCTGAACAATATATTTGTACACGCTGTCCTTAATGTACACTTCCTTTACTTCCTGTTCCATAAGGATAATGTCATTAGCACTTATTACATTATTTACATATTCTAAAGGATTTCCCATATGTCTTCTTTTAAGGATTTCCATTTCCTCTTCCACTGTAGGGTACCCCATATTTACACAAATCATAAATCGGTCTAACTGTGACTCCGGAAGCATCTGGGTTCCTGCTGAGCCTTCAGGATTTTCCGTTGCTATAACCACAAAAGGATTTCCCATCTCTCTTGTTATTCCGTCAACGGTAATTTGTCTTTCTTCCATAACCTCTAATAATGCTGACTGGGTTTTAGGGGATGTTCTGTTTATTTCATCTGCCAAAAACATATTGCACATAAGTGCTCCCGGTTTGTAAACAAACTGTCCCGTTTCCTTTTTGTATATGGAAAATCCCGTTAAATCTGACGGCATTATATCCGGTGTGAACTGTACTCGACTGTCTTTAATTCCCATAGCCTTTGAAAAAGCCTTAGCCATGGTAGTTTTTCCTACCCCCGGCATATCCTCTATAAGAATATGTCCCTGTGCAATAATTGCTGCCATTATTTTTTCAATAACGTCGTTTTTTCCAACTACTGCCTTTTGTACTTCATTAATAACTGCCAAAGCCTTATTTAATTCGCTCATTATTTTTGCCCCCTGTTTATTTTAATAATTATAATTTTCTCTGTTTGTACTTCCTAATGAACATAATTTAACATATAATTCTGCATCTGTAAGGAAAACATACGGATTAACGTAAAAAATATCCAATATATTTGCAGTAAGCGCAGATAAGAATCTCCAACCTATAAAAGAAATATCTAATACAAATGTATCAAACTTGTTTCCCATCATCATGTTTTTACTTCTTTCAAAAGCCTCATGCATATCCATGTCTGGATTTTCTGCCAATAAATAAGGCACCATCCTATACTCATATGACTTAATTATACCCGGAATAATAAACAATAAGCTCCAAAGTGCTGTAAAAAGATTCTTACAAAACATAATCTTTACTACATTTCCGTATCCCTTTCTAAAAGCATATGCTATTTCAGATGTTTCAGGCTTTTGGGTTCTATTCTTTAAAAACCATCTTTTACATCCGACTTCAAGTGGGGATAAAAGAAAACATCTAAGCAAAATAGATGCCAGCATAAAGAAACCTGCCACACTCATAATTGCATACAATTCAACTAAGGATATACCACTAAATATATTTTTAATATAATTTCTTACATTAAACATCTGAGAAGAGATATCAATGCTGCTGTCCGGTTTCATGTTTGTTATTCCACTACCATTTATTATCTGGTCAAAATAACTTCCGGAACTTCTTCCCATAAGACCCTTACTATAATTAGTAGATATTCCGTTAGTTCCTAAATTTACGTTTAAACGGATTCCCTGTCCTATTGCAATAGCCGTAATTACTGAAAGAAGTACAATCCACCAGTAATTTTTTCTCATAATCTGTTTTGCATTATTCTTTAGTTCTACTCTGTTCCACATATAATACTTTTACTCCTCTCAACACTTTTATTTTATAAGTGTAAAACAGCCCGCTTACAACTTGCAAGCGGGCTTACATTTAATCAAATTATTTAATTTCGTATAACCATCCCTTAGGTGGCTCAATTCTTCCCATCTGAATTCCTGTTAAAGTCTCATAAAGCTTCTTTGTTGTAGGTCCCATTTCTTCCATTCCGCTTGGGAAGCAGATTTCTTTTCCATGGTCAACAATCTTTCCTACAGGAGAGATAACTGCTGCTGTACCACAAAGACCACACTCTGCGAAATCTTTAACTTCATCAAAATATACTTCTCTCTCTTCAACTTCAAGTCCTAAGTAATCCTTAGCAACTGTCATAAGTGAACGACGTGTAATAGATGGTAAAATACTATTTGACTTAGGTGTAACAACCTTATTATCCTTTGTAACGAAAATGAAGTTTGCACCACCTGTTTCTTCTACCTTTGTTCTCGTAGCTGCATCAAGATACATATTCTCGTCAAAGCCTTCTTTATGTGCTGTAACAATGGCATGTAAGCTCATGGCATAGTTAAGACCTGCCTTAATATGACCTGTACCGTGAGGTGCTGCCCTGTCGAAATCACTTACCTTAATTGTAATAGGCTTTGCGCCACCCTTGAAGTAAGGTCCAACAGGTGTTGTAAGTACTCTGAACTGATATTCATCAGCAGGCTTTACACCAATAACAGGATTGCTTCCAAACATATAAGGTCTTACATAAAGTGTAGCTCCACTGCCATATGGTGGAACGTATCCTGCGTTAGCCTTGATTGTCTTTTCGATAGCTTCTACAAATTTATCTTCAGGATATACAGGCATCTCCAGTCTTCTGGCTGAATCTGCCATTCTCTTTGCATTTAAATCAGGACGGAATGTTACTATACGTCCATCCTCTGTGGTGTAAGCTTTCATTCCTTCGAAAACTGTCTGAGCATACTGTAAAACTCCGGCACATTCGTTTATGACTACATTAGCATCGTCTGTTAACTTTCCGTCATCCCACTTTCCATCTTTGAAATTAGATACAAATCTCTTGTCAGTCTGGATATATCCAAAACCAAGATTTGCCCAGTCAATATTTTTCTTGTCCATATTAAATTTCCTCCGTTTGTCTTAGTAGTTTTTAACTTATTTAAATATACTACTATTTTTTTTTACGGTCAATATTTAGCATGACATTATTAACTATTTATTGAACTTTGTCCAATTATACTCATACATATTTGAAAAGAAATTCTCATATTCTTTTTTCAGCTGTTTTCCAAGAGTAACCTGCTGCCCGTCATGTTTTTCAGGCAATGTGATTAACCCGGAAATATTCATATCTTTTTTCCCTATCTGATAAAATACCACTCCCTTAGTTACAAAATCTTCATCATTTTCTTCTTTGTACAACTGTGTATATTTATCATCATCCGGTATTTCATACATCCATACGGTGTCTGAAACTTTTTTACATTTTGTTAAAGTATTATCAATTTCTGTAAGCATAGTCTCATCATCACCTACAGCAACACACTGTACTTCCTTATTTTTATCCCACCCTTCAGGCAGGGTGAAATATATTTTTTTGCCGGATAAATACTTTCCTTTTTCATTGTATGTATATGTTTCGCACTCACTTACAAAGTTGTAGGCATCATTTAAATACCCCTTATCCTCAAGAATTTTCATAGTGTTAGTGTAAGCTTCCGGAATATAAATCAGTCCACCGGCGTAACCACCAGCATCATATCCGTCATCTGATGATATTCTATACGTAACTGAAATTCCCCATATTTTTTCGTAGCTTTTCGGAATATACATTCCATTAGCTTCCACATCCTTTTTAAGTGCCTCTACAAAGGAATTAATCAACTCCTTATTTTCAGGCTTTGATAAATAATCCACCTCATCCGTAACCTGACCTGCCTTAACAGCATAATCATCACCATATATTTCTTCTTCATCAGCATCACCATTTACAACATATTTAGAGATTTGCATATCTGTAATGTATTTATACGGTATTATGTAAAAAGGATGCTTTACCTGAGAATAATACTTAGTTGATGTTATATCAGACATTTTTTTCATAATATCTTTTGTATTTCTGGCAATGTAATAACCATCATATTTTCTTGAAATGGTTTTTCCATTTTTTAACACATACTTAATACTAATACTTTCCTGGTCACTACCACCATATCTGCTTTTAATCGGTAAAAATCCGTGATGCTTATCTAAGCTGTTTGTAATCAGCTTATGTACTTCACATACATCACTTATAATATTAGCATCATCTGTATAAGATGCCAAAACATCTTTCCCATCAATAACAAAACTTTGAGTGTTTCCCTGAACAATATTTACTTTCTGTACATCTTCCTTATCAGGTACTCTTTGCAGGTATCCCAATCCTCCTGATGTTGTAATCAGTAAAAATGCCATGATGCACACAAATACCACACCACATTCCATAAGGCTAGACTTAAACTTTGATAGTCCTCTGTGAAATACTAAATGCAATAACAAATTAGCCGTCATTACGGCAATTACAGTTCCCACAACAAACCATATATACTGTGCCTTACAACTATCATCTCCCAAAAATGAGCACATATATCCCACACCAAATCCTGTTGCAAAACATGTGAAGAATTTAATAATAATTTCCACTATGCTAAAGGCAAAGGCATTCTGGGCACTTTCTGCCTTTCTCTGTTTACAAAGTACAAAGGATGCTGCCATAAGAACCACTGAAAGACATATCCACCATGCAATTCCAAGGCCGCTTCCACTTCCGAATTTACATGTATAAAATGATGCTGCCGGAGATAAAAATGTAAGAATCGTACTTGGAATCTCTGATACAGCAAGTCCCGGAATAACAGATTGTGGAAACAATACCCCAATCAGGACACATATAGGATATATAGCGCTGATTACCACATATGATATAAGTACATCAGCCACTGTTCCGCAACATAATGAAATCATAGCTATAAAACTTACATTTCCAATAATTGTAACTGTCAGTATTCCTATTACCTTAAATGATTCAATTAATGCCACATCACTTAAACCTAAAATGGCACCAACAGAACCTATTATAATCATAGGAACTATACATAAAACCAATGTGGAAAAGTATCTTACAAAAAATAAGGTTCTTCTGCTTATTGGGTAACTGCCAAATAAGTCCACACTTCTTTTATTATGCATATATGAAAATGACATTATTGCCATGATTATTGAAAAGATTATGGCAAATGCCACAAAAAATATAGCCGGAAGATATTCACAAACTTCTTTCATATCTTTTATATAACTTTCCATTCCTAAATTTTGCTGCGTACCACAAACTATCATTGCAAATATTTCAATCATTGGAAATGATAAAAACAACAAAATCCAATATGCAATTGAAAACGGAAGATTTTTTCTTAATGACCATTTAAATAATGCAACTGCTTTTTTTCTGCCTGATAATCCTACATTATTTTCCATAACCTACACCCTCCATTTCGTTAATAAATACTTCTTCTAATGTTGATGGCATTACTTCTAAAAATGCCGGTTCTAATTTCTTTAGTTCTTCCATTACTTCATCTAAATCTCCCTTTACCATAAGCACATAATATCCACCTATCTGGCTTAATACTTGGGCATCTAAATGGTTAAAGGCATCTCCATCCGGCGGATTGTTAAATGCCATATGGATTTTATGCATCTTATTCTTAAGTTCGTCTGTTTCCTTATTTGTAACAAGACTTCCACTATGTAATAATACTATTCTGTCACATATATCATCAATTTCCCTTAAATTGTGGGATGCAATAATACATGTCATGTTATTCTCCGTAACGTCCTCGATTATAATGGTCTTTAATGTTTTTCTTATAACCGGGTCTAATCCGTCAAATATTTCATCTAAAAACAAATATTTCGGTCTTGTTGAAAAGGCAAGAATAAGGGATGCCTGTCTTTGCATACCTTTACTCATATTAATTATTCGTTTGTTTGTTTCTATAGGGAACATTTTACATAACTGTGTGTAACGTTCCTCATCCCAGCTTTTATAGAGACCTCTTAAAAGCTTTGCCATATTTTCCACTGTACTGTCATTAAAAAAATACGGATAATCGGAAATAAAATAGCAGCGTTCCTTTATTTCATGGTTATCAAAGGAATCCTGTCCGTCTATTATAACCTTTCCCCCATCAGGCTCATAAACTCCTGCAAGGGTTCTTAAAAGGGTACTTTTACCACTTCCGTTACTTCCTGCTAAGCCGAAAATTGTTCCTTCAGATATGACGCAGTTTAAATTATTAATGGCAACTGTTTTGTCAAATCTTTTCGTCAGATTATTTATTTCTATCATTCTGTCTTTCCTCCACTTATAGTTTCATCTATAATTTCTATCATCTCACCTCTGGTAATGCCTTTTTTGTAGGCTTCCCCGATAACACCGGTAAGTTTCTTTTTAATCTCTATTTTCTCAGCTTCATTTTGTCCTAATTTGTCTGAAATAAAGCTTCCCCTGCCTACAGTTGAATATATATATCCGTCTGTTTCTAACATCTTGTATGCTTTCTGTACCGTATTAGGATTAATGCCTAATTCTGTAGCCAGAGTTCTAACCGGCGGCAGTTTTGTGTGACTTTTAAGTATTCCAAGGGATGTAAGCCGTACTACATCATCATATAACTGCTGATAAACCGGCGTTCTTGAACCAAAGTTTACTGTGAACATATTATTCCCCTTTCATTTATTAATTGTACTACATCAATTAGTACAATTTAATAATACAATTTTCCTTTACATATGTCAAGAAAAACTATCCCTGTTTTCGGCATATTTTTTGACATTAAAAATTGCTATCTTAATAATATTTTCCCCAAGATTTATACATAAAATAAAAGATTGTCATTAAATTATCTTTCAGACATTTAACAACAATCTTTTATACTTTGCATTATACTGCATATTCTATTTTAGACCTATTAATTACAGCTTATTACTGAAGCTTTTCTAAAAGTTCAATAATAGTGTCAATATTTTCAAAATTATCTTCGTTTCTCTCATCATAAGGAATATCTACATCAAATTTATCCTCAAGTGCAACAATCAACTCCATAAGCTGTTTTGACTCTAAGAACTCCGCTATGCTCATATCCTCATCATCCGGATCCCATAATGGATTAATGTCGCATAAAATTTCTATAATATCGTCACGCATATCTTTTCCTCCCATAAATTATTCATTAGAAATTTAATACTGATATATATTTATCATAATATATGATATGGTTCAATGGTTTTAACCCATTTTATTAAAAAAAATATTGCACTATCTAAACATGACTTATTGCCCTAGCTCCATCTTTCAATAAACTGTTCCTCTGTAATGATTTCAATTCCCAATTCTTTAGCCTTTTTGTTCTTAGAAGAATTAGACATTATGTCATTATTGATAAGATAATTGGTTTTAGATGTTACGGAGCCTGTCACCTTACCGCCTCTTTGTTCAATATATTCCTTTACCTCATTTCTGTTGGCAAAATGATTAACACTACCTGTTACAACGAAGTTAAGTCCCTCCATATTCTGAGCGTTATGGTTTACTTCCGGATTCTTTATTGTTACTTCCTGAAGAAGCCTGTCTAATTTTTCAACGTTTTCCTTATCTGAAAAATATTCCGTGAATTTTTCTGCCATTTTGTCCCCAATTCCATCTATCTTAACCAGTTCCTCCACTGTAGCATGTCTGATTTTTTTCAGGTCATTATCAAAATATTTGCAGATAAGTTTTGCATTTGCAACACCTATGTTAGGGATTCCCAAACTGTATATAAGGGCGTGCAGTTCCACATTCCTTGACTTGTTAAGGGATGTTATTAAATTATCATAGGACTTTTCACCAAATCCCGATGTATTGGTAATCTCCTCCCTGTATCTGCTTATACGGTAAATATCTGCAAACTCTCTGATGTAACCTGCATCAATAAATTTTTCCAATGTTTCCTCTGATAATCCATCGATGTTCATTGCATTTCTTGATACAAACAAAGTAAATGCCTTAATATTTTTTGCAGGACATTGTTTATTGGGACAATAGAGAGTTTTTATTCCGTTATCATTTCTTATTTCCGTATTATGTCCACAGGCAGGGCATGTATCAGGAACCTCAATATTTCCGGTTTGGGTAAGATTTTCGGAAATCTGTGGAATAATCATATTTGCCTTGTAAACCTTTATCCTGTCTCCTGAGTGAAGGGCTAACTGTTCCACTATACTTACATTATGAACGCTTGCCCTGGTAACTGTGGTACCTTCTAATTCCACCGGTTCAAAAACTGCAACAGGATTTATAAGACCTGTTCTGCTGGGACTCCATTCTATATATTTCAAAGTTGTTTCAGCCTGTTCATCTTCCCATTTAAAGGCTATGCCGTTTCTTGGAAATTTAGCCGTTGACCCCAGAGAAATTCCATATGCAATATCATCATACATAAGTACAAGTCCATCTGAAGGATAATCATATGTTTTTATTTTCTCTGCAAAATATTCCACGGTTTCCTTCATATTATCCTGAGTTACCCTTTTATGTTCCACCACATCAAAACCCTGATTTTCAAGCCATATAAACTGATTTTCCATGGAATTTTGAAAATCCACATTTTCAGCATTAATTAAGGCAAATGCCATAAAATTAACATTTCTTTTAGCTGTTATTTCCGAATTTAACTGTCTCACTGAACCTGAGCATAAATTTCTTGGATTTTTATACTTTGCATCTATATCTTCTATTGACTTATTTATTTCCTCAAAATCAGAATATTTAATTACAGCCTCACCTCTTAAAGTTAACTCCCCTTTAAAAGGAATGGATACAGGGATATTTTTAAAGGTTCTTGCATTAGCAGTAATTACTTCCCCCACCTGTCCGTTTCCACGGGTAACTGCCTTTTGAAGACTTCCGTTGTTATATGTCAAAACTACCGTAAGTCCGTCTAACTTCCATGACAAAAGACATTTTCTCTCCCCTGCAAATGCAGCTAATGTCTCCACTTCCTTTGTCTTATCCAATGACAGCATAGGACTTCCATGCTGTTCCTTCGGCAGTTCACTTACTACCTCATATCCTACGTTCACCGTAGGGCTGTTAGCAAGAACAATTCCTGTTTCCTTTTCTAATGAAAGAAGTTCATCGTAAAGCTTATCATATTCAAAGTTAGACATTATTTCTTCTGCCTCCTGATAATAAGCTCTTCCTGCTTTATTTAAAAGTTCAACTAATTCTTTAATTCTCTCCGATTTCTCCATTTTATCCTCTCTTAAATACCACAGATTTTCTTTAATTTATTTAACTCTTCCTCTGTTACGTTTCTGTATGCACCAACAGGCATATTGCCCATTTCAATGTTAACTATTCTGATTCTTTTTAATTTCTGAACATTATAGCCTAGTGCCTCACACATTCTTCTTATTTGTCTGTTAAGTCCCTGAGTAAGAACAATATTAAAGGTATTATTACTTATTTTAGATACCCTACAGGGTCTTGTTTTCTGATTTAATATTTCTACTCCCTGTGACATTTTTTTAATAAAATCGTCAGTTATTTTTTTGTCTACAGTGACTATATATTCCTTTTCGTGGTAATTAGATGCTTTTAATATTCCATTTACAAAAGCACCGTCATTGGTAAGCAAAATAAGCCCCTGAGAGTTTTTGTCTAATCTGCCAATGGGATATATTCTCTTATGATAACCAACAAAATCTATTATATTATCAGGATTTTTCATATCTGAGGTACACTCAATTCCTACAGGCTTATTAAGGGCAATAAGTATCTGCTGCTTTTCCCTTATAATTACCTTATCCTCCACTTTTACTATGTCAGTACAAAGGATTTTCTGCCCCATAAGAGCCACTTCATCATTTACAAAAACCTTTCCCTGTTCCACTAATCTGTCTGCTTCACGCCTTGAACAAAATCCCGAATCGCTTAAATATTTATTAAGACGTATAGGAGTTAAGTCCCTGTTTTTTTCTCTTGATATTTCTTTGTTATCTATACAAAACGCCCTGGTTATTTTACTCATATTATTTCCTTACCTGTTAATAAATTAATGACTCATTTCATCAGTTATTATTAGCAGGCTTCCATCCTTAACTTCAATTTCCACTTCATTTCCAATAAATGAATTGCTCACTGATAATGTAGAATCCGGTTCAATGGTTACTTTTTCAGCGTGATACAATGCCCCCTTAATTGTAACCTCCTTAGCATCACCATCTATGGCAAATACCGACAAATTACCTTTTTCCTGCTTGGGAATGGTTATTTTCCTATTGGTAATCATATAGTAAGTATTAACATCATCAATCATTTTTATATTAACATCTCTTTTTGATGCATAAAGCATAACCTGAATATTGGCAAAGGTGTGGTCTATTCTTTTACCCTTGGTTCCGCCGTATATTACTATATTATTATAGCCTTTTTCCATTGCCAGTTCCACAGCCAGCATCATATCCGTGTCATCTTTCATTACCTTATATCTTATAACATTATCCCCTTTCGGTACATAGCCTAATGAATCAAAATCCCCTAATATATAATCAGGAGTAATGTTTAACTTTTCAAGAATTTTCACTCCACCATCTGCTGCTATGACACAATCCCCTTCATTTATTTTAAAATCAGTGCCTGTATTATCCCCGGCACCTGCTATATAACATGTTTTCTCCACACATAACTCCTTGGTAATATTTAAATTCTATTTCATTGGTTACTAAATACATCCATATTTGCAACATTTACTTCTGTTTTTTAGTATAAAAAGAAGTATCACAAATGCAATACTTCTTTTTATAATTATTTCTTTTTCTTTGTAGCCTTCTGTGTAGTTTCATCAGAAGCCTTTGTTGTACTGTTTTCTTTTGTAGAAGCTTCTTCCTTTTTCTCACTGACCTTTTCACTTATTTTATTAAAATAATCATCTAACTTCTTGTCAGACTTTCTTGCCTCTTCAAATTCCTGACTTACACTCTTTAACAGTTTTTGCACATCATCATCTTTCGTAAGGCTGTCCATGTACTTCTCAACTTCCTCACCGGGATCATTTTGAATATACACATTTCCTGTTTTCCCATCACGAACAACGTAAAAACGGGTTATGGACGGAGCCGGAGTATCAATATTCTTGTACTCTGTCTGATAATATGCATATACAACGTATGTGTTTTCATACTGTCCTTCTTTAGTGTAACACTCTATGTCACTATATGCTGAAACATAGTTGTTGTATTTAATTTTGTTAATGTCATACATATTTCCAACGTACTGGGCTAATACCTGAAGACGCTTCTGCTCATCCTCAATTAAAAATGCATTAAGGTAATTCTTAATAACATCGGAAATCTCAGGATACTTTTCATCTTCTAAAGGATTTGCTACTGTTTCCTTATTTGATGCTGAATTATTTTTTCCCACAAAATGTGATACTAAGAAAACAACGCCTCCTAAAATTACTACTGCCAAAAGTATGGCAATTATTATATCAAATCTGATTTTGGGTTTCTTTTTCTTATTTTCTTTTTTCTTTTTTATAATCTCACCGGACTTTTTGTGATCTTCTTCAACCTCTTTTAATAAATCCTCTAATTCAGAACTTATAAATTGCTTTTTTTCAGTGCTCACAATGACACACTCCTTTATCAAAATTTGTATTCATAATAATGTGATAAATGCACCCGACGGGAATCGAACCCACATTACTGCCTCCGGAGGGCGGCGTTTTATCCATTAAACTACGGATGCATTTTTACATCACTGTCCATTTTACATTAGAAAAATGTATTAGGCAACTGTTATTTTAAATTACCTCTTTAACCAAAATTAAAATTTTAAATTCCACTCTCCCATCTCACAGTGGAATTTACTT
>NZ_QUHB01000015.1 GCF_003479405.1 Eubacterium sp. AF16-48
GGCAGGGACTACCTTTATTCTGAACTGGTAAACCCTATCTTTATAAAGGACGGCGACAATGTGAAAGTCAAGGTTGCGGTAAAATTCATTGATAATCAGACAAAAGCGACGCAGGTATCGCAGTATGAGCTTGTGCTACATAAGGATAGTAACTGGAAGATTGTAGGATAAATGATATAGCGTGCATTTCCTATCAGATTTGCACGCTTTTACAAAACGACAAGAAAACTGTGCAAAAATATTGACTTGTAATGACCGAATGCTATAATATAAATGACAAGTGTACTTGGTATTATTTGAAGGGAGCGTTATATAATGGATAAAGAAAAAATACTATCACAAAACAAAAAAGAGAATCTATATCTTGATGAATACGAAAAACATATTAAACTTCAAGGGAAATCTTTTGGCTTAATGTTTGTTTTATTTATCTGCATTTTAATTCTTTTCATTAAAGCAGTTTGTAAAGAACCTTACTATGACATAATGACAATTATTGGGTCTGTGGCATTTGGCTCTATGGGTTATGAAGCACATATTTCAAAAAATAAATCCAAATTTGTTATTGCTTTATTCTTTTTTCTATTTATGGGGTATTACTTTTATAAATTTTTAATGGTAGGTTTATAGAATGGACGAACATTTAATTTTGCGAAACAGATTAAAAACTGTACGAAAAGAAAAAAAATTATCACAAACAGAATTAGCTGAACTAGTCGGGGTTTCTCGGAATACAGTTAGTTCTATTGAAACTGGACAATTTAATCCAACAGCAAAATTGGCATTAGTGCTTTGTATAGCTTTAGATAAAAAATTTGAAGAATTATTTTATTTTGATTAAAGGAGAGAACGATTATGGAATTAGAGGAATTGATTGTTGAAATAGTTATAGGATTGTTTTTACTTTTTACATCTTATCAAATAGGTATAAAAGAGAATATTACTTTATTACATGGTTATCATTATACACAACTTGACCCTAAAGATAAAAAGGTGTTTACAAAAAAAATAGGAATAGGCACTTTACTGGTTAGTATTGGTATTCTTGTTATGCCGATTATCAATTTAATCTCTCATTCTGAATTAGGCTATTACATAGGTCTTATTTTGATTGTTGTAGGAGTGTTTTATATCATATTCATCATTGTAAAATACAATGGAAAACTTATTAGCTTTAAAAAGTAGAATTGAGGTATGAATATGATAGGACTGAACAAAAGAGATATAAAAAAGGCATTGAAAGCTGGTGCAAAAGCTGGCGGTGTATCATTGGCTGATGTTCGGGCGGATATTGAAGCTACGATTGATGAAGCTATGAATAGCACCGACCCAGAGGTGCAGGCAAATTTCAAAAAGTATTTTGGGAATAAACGCCCTACACCAGAAGAATATATTTATATCATTACGAAAAAGACAAAGGCAAAATTATAATAAAAGGGTCGTGGAAATGCTTCACAAAATTGTGATCTGCATTATCACGGCTCTTTTACTCTCTGTTTACTTTCAAAACTGTAAGTGTAATTGAATACTGCCCTTGCTATAATTTAATTGTATTCCAAAACAAATAAATGTGGCAGGAAGAAAGGAGCGATTTTTAATGGAACACATTTTAAATTTAGAGCAAGTAAAAAAATACTACGGGGGTAACTCTGGAAATATCACAAAGGCAGTAGACGGTATTTCTATGTATGTAGATAAGGGCGAATTTGTCGCAATCATGGGAGCTAGTGGTTCTGGAAAGACTACCCTATTAAACTGTATCTCTACGATTGATACTGTAACCAGCGGACACATTACAGTCAATAATCAAGATATTACCAAAATCAAGGATAAAGATTTTGCTGATTTCAGACGTGAAAATTTAGGGTTCATTTTTCAAGATTTCAACCTTTTAGATACTTTAACGATTGGAGAAAACATTTCTTTATCATTGGTTATCAACAAACAGAACCCTACTGATATTGAGAAAAGAGTTCATGCTATCGCCGATAAATTGGGTATTCGTGATATTTTATCGAAATTTCCTTATGAAGTTTCTGGCGGACAAAAACAGCGTTGTGCTTGTGCTAGAGCCTTAATCAATGAACCGAAACTGATTTTAGCTGATGAACCGACGGGAGCTTTGGACTCAAAAGCTTCCAGATTATTACTGGAAACAATGTCTGAAATCAACAAGAAAATGCAGGCTACTATTTTAATGGTAACACATGACCCGTTTAGTGCGTCTTTCTGTGAACGTATTTTGTTCTTGAAAGACGGTAAAATATTCAATGAAATTTTCAGAGGGGAAAAAAGCAGAAAAGATTTCTTCAATGAAATACTGGATATATTAACCTTGCTCGGAGGTGAAGTGGGAAATGTTAGGTAAGTTAGCGTATAGAAATACAAAAAGAAATATTAAAGATTATTTGATTTATCTGATAACCGTTACTGCATCCTTTTCTCTTATATTTGCTTTTAATTTGGTGGCAAATTCTGATGAAATTGTAAAGTTATGTTCCAGTATGGATGCATTTAAGAATTCATTGTTCGCTGTAAATATTCTTATTATTTTTGTGATATGCTTTTTGATCAACTATACAACGAAATTTATGTTTGAAAAAAGAAGTAAAGAATTAGGAACATATATGCTTCTTGGCATTAAGAAAAAAGAAATTGCCCACTTAGTTGTAATTGAAAATATACTGTTGGGAATTTTAGCATTTGTATTAGCTATTCCTATTGGCTTTTTATTCAGCCAGTTTGTGTCGTTAGTAATTGTAAACTTACTGGGTATTCCAAAAACTCTCTTTATTTCTTTGAATTTCGTTTCTATTGGACTATTGATAATTTATTTTTTAACTATTTATGTTTTGGTTTTGCTTAATCTATTAAGAAGAATAAGTAAAATGACGATACGTGATTTTCTTTATTTTGACAAACAAAATGAAAAGAAAATGTTCCGTGACAGTAAAAAAAGAAATGTCATTTTTGTTTTAAGTATTATTCTTGGTGCGATTTCTCTTTTTCTCTGGAATTCACGTTGTACTATGGATAATTTTAATAAGCAAGAAACACTTACTTATTTGATGGTAAGCGTAATCATGTTGATTATCAGCATTTATGGTATATCTACAACTTGTGCAGATATGTTCTTGACTGTTATCTTAAAATTTTGTATAATAGGAATTGAAGTTAAATTAGATGCTAAAAATTTGTAATTAAGAAGGAGGGATTCGTCATGTTGGTATTCCAAATGCGTAATGTAGATAAAACATCTACTGTTTTGAAACAGACTAAAAACAGTGATTACGCAGATAAATAAATACGTTAGATTAATTCCTACCAGTGACTAATCTTATGACTTTTTAAACAGATAACTAAAATTACAAACAAATCGTTTAACTTCTGTATTTATTTACAGATGTAATCACTTCAGGAGTGATTACATGAACAAAAATATAAAATATTCTCAAAACTTTTTAACGAGTGAAAAAGTACTCAACCAAATAATAAAACAATTGAATTTAAAAGAAACCGATACCGTTTACGAAATTGGAACAGGTAAAGGGCATTTAACGACGAAACTGGCTAAAATAAGTAAACAGGTAACGTCTATTGAATTAGACAGTCATCTATTCAACTTATCGTCAGAAAAATTAAAACTGAATACTCGTGTCACTTTAATTCACCAAGATATTCTACAGTTTCAATTCCCTAACAAACAGAGGTATAAAATTGTTGGGAATATTCCTTACCATTTAAGCACACAAATTATTAAAAAAGTGGTTTTTGAAAGCCGTGCGTCTGACATCTATCTGATTGTTGAAGAAGGATTCTACAAGCGTACCTTGGATATTCACCGAACACTAGGGTTGCTCTTGCACACTCAAGTCTCGATTCAGCAATTGCTTAAGCTGCCAGCGGAATGCTTTCATCCTAAACCAAAAGTAAACAGTGTCTTAATAAAACTTACCCGCCATACCACAGATGTTCCAGATAAATATTGGAAGCTATATACGTACTTTGTTTCAAAATGGGTCAATCGAGAATATCGTCAACTGTTTACTAAAAATCAGTTTCATCAAGCAATGGAACACGCCAAAGTAAACAATTTAAGTACCATTACTTATGAGCAAGTATTGTCTATTTTTAATAGTTATCTATTATTTAACGGGAGGAAATAATTCTATGAGTCGCTTTTTTAAATTTGGAAAGTTACACGTTACTAAAGGGAATGGAGATAAATTATTAGATATACTACTGACAGCTTCCAAGAAGCTAAAGAGGTCCCTAGCGCCTACGGGGAATTTGTATCGATAAGGGGTACAAATTCCCACTAAGCGCTCGGGACCCCTTGTAGGAAAATGTCCTAAGTGTGGCAACAATATTGTATTAAAAAAATCGTTTTATGGTTGTTCAAATTATCCTGAATGTAAGTTTACTTTAGCTGAACATTTTAGAAAGAAAAAACTAACCAAAACGAATGTAAAAGAATTACTGGAGGGAAAAGAAACCCTGGTAAAAGGAATCAAAAACAAAGAGAAAAAGCCCTACAATGCCGTTGTAAAAATTGGGGAAAAGGGATATATTGATTTTATCTCTTTTTCAAAATAAACATAAAAGCCCTTTAAAGAGGGCTTTTATATATTAATCACAAATCACTTATCACAAATCACAAGTGATTAATCACAAATCACTTGTGATTTGTGATTCTTAATGATACAATATTACTATGTTTTAGCTTTAAAGGCTCGTACAGACTATATGTTTTGTGCGGGCTTTTTTCATACCCGAAAAAATTTAAAAAATTTTTCAAAAGAGGTCATTAAATCACACCTAGCTGTCCTTATATGGTGCGGAAAGAGGGATAAACACTTTTCAAATCATAAAGGAAAGGAGGTGAGATTGATGAAACCGTCTGACTTCCAGAAAACAGTTCAATGTCGTTTTGAAAGTTGTTTAAAGAAAGTTGTCCGTAGTGTCGTGAAAGATTATTACAAGGAATTAAACCGTCGTAAGAATAAAGAAATATCTTTCAGCGAATTGCCAGATGTCCTTGTTGATAAAATGGCTGTTTGGGACGACTACGAAACAGATTATACAATCTTTTCAGTATGTGGCATTGATATTCGTGTCCTTGATGATGAATTGGCAGAAGCCTTGAAGAAACTTCCAGAAAGAAAACGCAATACTCTGTTGATGTATTACTTCTTGGAAATGACAGAAAGTGAAATTGCCAACTTGCAGAAAATCACGCAAAGCGGTGTATTTAGAAACCGACATCACGCTTTGGAAACTATGAAAAAAATACTCAAGGAGGAACATTAGAAAATGAAACAGTTATTTAAGAAACCGTCTTATTACTTGATTTCATCAGCTATGGATTGAAACGAAAAAGCGATTGAAAAATTACTGGCATTTTATGACCCTTACATATCAAAGTGCTGTTTGCGTTCACTTTATGATGAATACGGCAATGTTTATATCGTTGTAGATATGGAATTAAAAGGACGTATCAGAGAAGCACTTATCAAAATGATTTTAGGTTTTGATATTGAAGATATGGACTTAGAACCAGAAGAATAAGCAGTTTTTAGCGGAGCATGATTTAATATCCCCCTCTTTCCTGCTCTGCCACCTGCTTTTATATGAAAGCAACACGCTTTCACCACAGCTCTTTGACAACTGAATAAAGCAGACAGATACGTTTGTGAGATGGCGAGCCACGGGGACTGTACGCCACGACCTTTTCAAAAGAAAGCGAGCGACCCACGCAGTGATCCGAGAGCGACTGTTGGAAAAGTCGTTTTGCCATGACCTATCCTCACAGGATAATGATACGTCCGCATGGTGCGGTTCTGCCCACAAGAATGGGAATAGTTGAGATACTAATGGAGCTTTCCAAAGCCGTCTGCCTGCTTGTAAAAAACGACACACAGTAAAGGGGGGTGCATAGATTATGAACAATACTGATGTGCCTATTTGGGAAAAATATACGCTGACGGTTGAAGAAGCGTCCAAATACTTCCGCATTGGCGAAAAGAAATTGCGTAAATTAGCCGAAGAAAATCTTGACGCTGGCTGGGTTATCGTGAACGGCAACCGTATTCAGATTAAGCGAAAACAATTTGAAAAAATCATAGATACATTGGACGAAATCTAATGTCATTGAGCCGTAGATATGGTATAATAAATATAGCGTATCACGGCTCGTTCCATGACGGAAAGGAGCTTTACACTATGTCTAATGTAAAACGAAAAGACAGTAAAAATCGCAATTTGCGTAATGGAGAGAGCCAGCGAAAAGACGGAAGATACGTTTATAAATATACCGATATATACGGAAAGCCACAATTTATCTATTCTTGGAAACTTGTACCGACAGACAAGACACCTGCTGGAAAGCGTGATGATATATCGTTGAGGGAAAAAGAAACACAGATTAAAAAAGACCTTAACGACGGTATCGATACAGCAGGCGGTAAAATGACAGTCTGCCAGCTCTACGACAAGAAGAACAGCCAAAGAAAGAACATCAAGAGGGCTACTGAAAAAGGACGACAGTATCTTATGAACGCTCTGAAAAATGACCCATTGGGTATGAGGGCGATTGATACTGTTAAGCAGTCGGACGCTAAAGAATGGGCTATCAGAATGAGCGAAAAAGGATACGCCTATAAAACGATTGATAACTACAAGCGTTCCTTGAAAGCGTCATTTTACATGGCGATACAAGACGACTGTATCAGAAAGAACCCGTTTGAATTTAAGCTAAGTGATGTTCTGGAAGATGATACGGAGCAGAAAGTTATCCTTACACCAGAGCAGGAAGAACGCCTGCTTGCCTTTATGGAAAAGGATAAGATTTACAGCAAGTATTATGATGAGGTTGTGCTTCTGCTGGAAACGGGACTTCGTATTTCTGAATTTTGCGGACTAACGACGCATATTGATATGCAGAACAGAATACTCAATATAGACCACCAGTTATTGAAAGACAGCGAAATCGGCTACTATATTGAAACGCCAAAGACCAAAAACGGAAAACGAGAACTTCCATTGACAGAACGGGCTTATCAAGCAATCCAAAGAATACTAAAGAACAGAGGAAAGGCACAACCGTTGATTGTAGGTGGTTATAGCAATTTCCTATTCTTGAACCGTGAGGGCTTACCTAAAGTTGCAGGAAACTATGAGGGCATGGTGCGAGGACTAATTAAGAAGTATAACAAGTATCACACGGACAAGTTACCGAACATCACACCACATTCATTCCGACATACTTACTGTACGAATATGGCAAACAGAGGAATGAACCCAAACACCCTGCAATATCTTATGGGACACGCTAACATAACCATGACACTTGGCTATTATGCACACGGTACATTTCAATCTGCAAAAGCAGAACTGGAAAGACTGGCTTGTTAATATCGGAGCTTATATTTACTACTCATTTACTACTTTTGGTTGCATTTTCATGCTGGTAAATGCCAGCTTATGCAAGGTATCTTCCAAAAAGAAAATACCGATAAAGCCCTAAAATACGGGATATATCGGCATTTACCAACTTATGAAAAGATAATCAGAAATTTAGTAAGTTTTTTTATTAAAAAAATATATATGAACACGGTATTGCATCGAAAATATTACGGCTAAAATGTAAAAAAGAATAAAATTATCAGACATTATATAGTATAATTGTATCATCATAATAGCAAGCGGAAAATTGGAAGGAAGGAACGGATGAAAAAAACGCTAAAGTTACTAATGTTAATGGGAGTAGTTGCGCTGGGAATTAATTTTACGGAGGTAAAAGCGGAGACAACAACAGTTGATGTAACAACAGCACATCAGGAAGCAATTACGACACCGGAAACAAAGGCACAGATATTTGTTGTGGAAAAGGTGAAACCTGATGTAGTAATTTGTTATCATCAGGCAGGTAAAGTTATGTACCATCGAAAGCATACAAAACTTAGTAATATGCTTTATTCCGTGACAAAATATACCCACATAATAAGTGGTGAGACGCAGTATGGAACATTCAGTGATTATCTGGATGATAGAAATATATTAAACTGCACATTGGAAACAGGTCCAATGCCTGCACCTGTAAAAAATAGTGAATTTAAAAAAATATACAGAACAAATAAAAACGTATTGATAGCAGTGGCAAAGATGTATTCATAAAGTAAACAATAACTTTTAAGGTTAAGAAGTTATAAGCAAAAAGTCAGATGTTCAGACAACGACCTGTTATTATGAAGTTTAGCCCTTTCAAGATGGAAAAAAAATAGTGATATAAGATGAAAAATGCATATAAATTTTAAAAACAAGCATCTTGTACTATATTTAAGTTTGTTTTATAACTGATAATAGAGTTGCTTTTTTTGAAAAATGTTAATAGTTCTTTAGAGGAGAGATATTTATGAGTAAAGCATTAAAAAAAATAGTATGTGTAATTGTATGTTTGTCAATGGCATTTGGAGGGATATCAGTGCCAAATTTATTTACAGTAAAAGGAGAACAGACAAAATATATGGGAAGTGGAAGTATTGCAGAAGGATTGCCAAAGGCGTTGCAAAGTGATGCATCAAAACTGCCATCTAAAAGTAATAGCAATGTAACAAGATTTACAACAGATAATTATGATAATAACAATGGAGCTTTTGATACAAATAACTGGGGAACATCTGCAATGTGGAATTTTAATGGAAATAATAAGTATTCCGGTAGCATGTATACTTATCCATTGGCATTTAAAGCTGCGAAAGATGGTATGTGGATATCAAAGCCAAGTACAAGAATTGGTTCTACATATTGCGTTATGACTCTTACTACAAATGGAGATTATACAGATTTTTCCGTAAGACCGGACTTTTCCACGGAAAATGCAAAGGTAGATAAAATATCTGATTGGACATATGATGTGGTTTTGGAAAACAAAAATGATAACAGTCAATATCTGAAAACAACAATTGTACAGGGAAGTCCTTTTGGATTTTTTACATTAAAGAACAGCAAAAAGCTGACAGTTGCAAAATACAGAAAAGATGTTGATTCAAAGATTATTTATTATGATGGTACAACTCTTAAAAATTCGTCATATGTAGTTCTAAAAGTATATGATGACACTGATGAAAAAAACGGCTATCCAAAATATGATTATTATGGAATATATCTGCCAAAGGGAACAACACTGACACAGACAGACAACAGTTCAAGTAGTGTTGGAAATATTAATATAGAATTTTCATCAGAGCAGAAAGCTTATTTTTCAATGGCATGGCTTACTGAGTCAGACGGAAGTGATGCAGAAGCATTGGCAATTGCAAAGGAATATAAAGCATATGCTTACAATTTTATAACAGACACAAAAGCTGAATACACATATAATCAGCAGGTTTCAACTGTGTCTACAAAATACATTTATACAGTTGATAAAAAAAGCGAAAGCACAGTTGATGGAACAATAATGGGCATAATGCCACATCAGTACAAAAATATAAAGACAAATATTTCATACATGAAAAATACAGCAAGAACCTTAAGAGGAACAGTAAAGTTTGTAAAGGGTTCATCATTTACAACAGAACTTAAATATTCAGGTGTACTTCCTTTTGTAACAGGAGTAGCAGACAATGACAAAAGCAAATTAAAAGAATATGTAAATGAATACATGACATCAAAAATGCCGATAAATGGTAATTATGAATTATGCGTAGATGAAACTAATGGAGACCCATATGCGTATGGAAAGCAATTAAATCGTGCATCAAATATGTTGGCGGCAGCAGAGGATGTAAATGATACTGAAAGCAGTGAACGTATTTTAAGGGCAATGGAAAAATCTTTGGAAGACTGGTTTACATACTCAGGCGATGGAGATGGAAAGTATTTTGCCTATGATGATGGCATAGGTTCTTTGTTTAGTTTCCCATCATCTTATAATTCCATTGACCAGATGAACGATCATCATTTTCATTATGGATATTTTATTGCAGCAGCAGCACAGGTGGGATTAAGAGATAAACAGTGGATTAAAAAATATGCACCGGTTATAGAAGAATTAATTGACGATATAGCATGTACAAAGCAAAACAGCAAGGATTCAAGATATCCATATATGAGAAACTTTTCGCCTTTTGAGGGCCACTCATGGGCATCAGGATTTGAAGATCCTGAAAGTGGAAACAATCAGGAGTCAACATCTGAGGCAATGAATGCCTGGTATGGAGTGATTTTATACGGAATGGCAAGTGACAATGAGAAAATAAAAGATTTGGGAATCTATTTATATACAACAGAATTGTCTGCCATCAATTCATATTGGTTTGATATTGATCAGGATGTGCTGGACAGTAAGTATGTAAAACAGGGAACAAATCAGATAAAAAACAACATGGCCTCTCTTGTATGGAGTGGAAAATATGACTATGCAACATGGTTTTCAGCAGATCCTGCCATGGTTCAGGGAATTCAGCTTTTGCCTATAACAGCAGGTTCATATTATCTTGCCACAAACAAGGAATACATAAAGAACAGTATAGAAACACTGAAAAATAAAGGCAATTCAAAATCATGGAACGATATATGGAGTGAGTATCTGGCTATGGCTGATCCTGACGGAGGATTTGACAGATGGGGTGGATCAACACCGGAAAATGGTGAGACAAATGCACATATTTATCAATTTATAAAATCATTGCAAAAGGCAGGAACACCTGAGACAGGCATTACTTCAAATACAGAGTTAAGTATGGTGTTTAAAGATTCAAATGGCGAGAAAACTTACGCAGTGTATAATGCAGACAGTAAAATAAAAACAGTACAGTTTTCTGATGGAGCAAAATTTAGCGCAGCACCAAACCAGATGACTATAAGAACAGAAAGCCAGATGAAGGGACAGGAATACTATGTAGAGTATTATGTGCAAAATGTAAGTGGTCAGTATGACTTGGCAGGAACTGACATACAGTATGGTAAAAATAATGAAAAAGTGCAGATAACACCAACAGAGAAAAAAGGTTATATTATAAATAAGGAAAAGAGTGTGTTGGAAGGAACCATAAAATCTGGAGGAACACATTTGAAAATATATTATGACAGAGGAAAATATAATATAACTTATCAGTTAAATGGTGGCACATGTAACAACATGGTAAATTCATATGTGTATGGTGAAACCATAGACCTGCCAACACCACGAAAAGAAAACAGTGTGTTTAGGGGGTGGTACACAGATGCATCATATTCAAACAAAATAGAAAAAATAGACAGTGATGTATATGGAAACATAACATTGTATGCATGTTGGGCATCAGCCGGGGACTGTTATATCAATGACAATCTTTATATGACAATGAATGGATATAAGGCAACATTTGTAGCGTTAAATGACAGTGCTTCCAACATAATAGTTTTATATCACATATATGATACTATAGAGGAGGCAACAGAAGCCTATAATAATGACAGTATTGCAGGATATATAGGACAGGAACTTGGTAAAAATAATGGGTATTGGTCAAAGGATATAGATTTGACTTCATATAAGGATAAATACATAGTGTTTGCATTTAATATAATTAGTGAACACGGAACAGTATCTGAAAAAGGATTTAAAAAGATAACAAATGCACCAGGCAATCCGGACGAATCAATAGTAGTACCAACAACTAAGGAAAATGCGACAACTACAAAACCTGCAGGTAATACTACATGGTCAAAAGTAATAGGCAATGATTCATTGGAGTATAGCGTAATAGCCGGTGAAACAAAATTGGTATTGATAAAGTACGAGGCAGGAAAGGTTTATGTAGGATTAAATCTTGCAGCAAAGTTTTCATCAGTGACATGGGATGACAAAAATATGACACCGGAGGCTGGAGCCTTTGTAAATATATCTGATGCTGACCTGTCAAGTGGCAGATACCACACACTAAAGGTGGTGGATTATTATAACAAAGAAAGCGTTACGATATTGTTTAAAAATACAAATATATCGGAAGAAACAACAACTGTAAATGAAACTAAAGTAAATCAGGAGACAACTGCAGAATTAGAAGGCTTAATAAAAATAGATGGAGTTTGTATAAATACCAAAATTGGTGGAATGAAAATAGTGGCAAAAGTAACTGACAGTATTAATAATAAAAAAGTAACTAAGTTTGGTTTGATTTATGGTCTGTTAAAATATAATGGGAAAAAAACAGGAATAACATCTGACCATTTGAAAATTGGAATGGAGGGTCAGTTTGTAAGGAGTTATAATACAACACAAAAGGGCATTTGGAAAAAAACAGATAATACAACTACGTATGTAGAAACTATGACGTATGGTGCAAATAGCAAAGAGGCATATACTGCAGAGTATAAAGCAAGAGCCTATGCTGTGTTAGAAGACGGAGAAATAGTGTACAGTAATGCAATAGATTACTCAGTGTATGAAATAGCAGAACAGTTGTATAATAATTGTATGATGCCAACAATAGATGGACATAAATATCTATATAACGCCATATTAACCAAGGTGACACCTGAATATACAGAGAAAATATATAAATAATAAAAAGCCGGTTGTGTAAAAAAATATAATGCATGACCGGTTTCAACACATAAATATCTTGCATAGAATCATACTGATGGAGGGCACGCCATGGAAAATTTAATAGAATATTATTGCAGTCTAAACGTAAAGAAATTCTCAAAAATGCTGGATAATACCACGCAGTGTTACAAGTTTTTCTGGTTAGATTCCATAATGCAGCTAGTAGCAAGAGGAGAGGAAACACCAACATTTCTTGAAATTTTTGCAGGCATGATAGCAGATGCATGGTATGCAGTTAGTGAATATCACTTAAGACTTGGTCCTAAAAACAAGGACGGAAGCAGTTCAGATATTTTAGAACGGGCTGTCAACAAGTTGGGACAGGCTGTGGATATTAAAAATGATGAGGCTAGAGATATCATAATTGAAAAGATAAAATCCAACAGACATTGTGTTAAAAAAGAGATGATGGATTTGGCAAAAAACGTGCCTTATCGTATATTGTCACCCTTTATTGAAGAGATTAAGGGAAATGATCCTTTGTGGGACAAGAGGAAACACCTGATAACATATTTCGATATGGTGGATAAAAAAGAATGTCTGCCATATAAAATAGAAGAGGGGACAGGATTGAACAAAAAAATCATAATAAATAACTCTTGGAGAAGCTTTTTCATTGATAATATGGTAACAATTCGTGGCTGGATTAAGATGAAAAAATTAAAATATCTTCAGGACAGAAATCCCGGTGTGCCTGGCATTATATATAAGTTGGAGCCTGAAAAGGATAAAAAACGCAGGCTTGAAAAAGCCCGAAAGCTTTGGGATTGTGTAATGGAAATAAATGGCGGTGAGTTTAGTGATATTTATTCTAACGCTCCCCTTAATGGCGAATACGATATTGACCACTTTATCCCCTGGTCTTACGTGGCAAATGACGAGCTTTGGAATTTGGTTCCTGTCAAGGGAAATCTTAATTCTGCCAAAAACAACAGACTTCCCCAATGGGAAAACTACTACGGGGGCTTTGCTCACCGGCAATATCTGTTAAATAGAACAGTTCATAGTAATGAATATGCAGGGCGGCTTTTTAACGATTGTAAAAGATATAATCTTAATTCAATATGGCCTTTAGACGAATTGTACATAGAAGGGATTGAACCGGATAATTTTAGCCAGGTTCTTTATAAAAGACTACATCCCATTTATGAATCAGCATTAACTCAGGGATACAGCGTGTGGGAAAATAAAATCAGTTAATAGGAGGAAGGCATAATGTTTGACACGGGAAATGGATAAAATATTATCCATAAAGGAGAAGGACAACTTGATGCAAAATTATATATGGGAAACCCCTGAAGAAATTAATTTGAAAATTGCAGACAGACTTAAGAATATAAGGAAAAGGCGTCGTATTTCCCAAAAAAAACTTTCTGAAATCAGTGGAGTAAGCTATGGCTCCATAAAACGTTTTGAAACCACAGGGCAGATTTCACTGCTAAGTTTAACAAGAATAGCAACGGCATTGGATGTGGTTAATGAATTAAGGGAAATATTTTCACAGGTTCCATACAAAAACATTCAGGAGGTAATTAATGAAAACAAGTGAAATAATAAATGTATTTTATAATGAACGTCCTGTTGGAACCTTAGCACTTGGCGGCTTAGCCCGGCATATGATTTGACCTATAGCAATACCTACTATGGAGAGCATACTACAACGGTAGCAGGGAATGGCAGAAATCCGGGAGTAAAGGAATTAACAGAAGTAGGTGTTAATGCCGGTTTGAAAAAACAATATTGTGAAGAGGTAGCAGGGGAAATAAGAGATTTAGTGGAAGAAATGTTAAACAATTATATATAAAGAGGAGAAGATTATATGCATGATAACATCAAAAAAAGAATCAACATTGCCGCAAAAAGACAGCCGGCAGATCTGGTAATAAAAAACTGTAAAATAGTTAATGTGTTTACCCACGAAATTATTGAAGGAGACATTGCCATTTCAGACGGAAAAATAGCAGCAGTGGGAAATTACAGTGGAGAAAAAGAAGTGGATGCAGAAGGCAGATATGCCCTACCGGGATTTATTAACAGTCATATTCACATTGAATCATCCTTTGTTTCTCCGGAAGAGTTCAGCCGTTTGGTAGTACCTCACGGAACTACCACCATTATTGCAGACCCTCACGAAATAGTGAATGTATGTGGTATGGACGGCTTTGATTATATGGTAAAGGCAGGGGAAAATGCAGCCCTTAATATTAAATACATGCTTCCATCCTGCGTGCCATGTACACCATGGGAACATGCAGGAGCAGTTGTGGATTCAAAGGCTATTAGTGAAGTTATTAATCAGGATAAAGTATTTGGCATGGGAGAGTTTATGAACACTGTGGGAGTAATAAACACAGATTCAGAAGTCATTGAAAAAATCAGTCTTTGTCATCAGGCAGGAAAGCTGATAGACGGTCATTCTCCGGGGCTTAAAGGGGATGATTTGTCTGCATATGTTACAGCAGGAATACATACAGACCACGAAAGCGGTTCCTTGGAGGAACTTAATGAGAGACTTAGAAATGGAATGTACGTTATGCTACGTTATGGTTCTGCCTGTAGAGAGCTTCCTATGTTGCTTAAAGGGGTAAATGAACAAAATTCCAGACGTTGCATTCTTTGTGCCGACGATTTACAGCCGGTGACAATTTTTGAAAAGGGAGATATGGACGAAAAACTTCGTATATGCGTTGAAAATGGAATTGACCCTATTACAGCTGTGCAGATGGCAACTCTTAATGCAGCGGAATGTTTCCACTCAGATGACCGGGGAGCCATTGCACCAAACAAAAAAGCAGATATTGTTTTAGTGGATGATTTGGAAAAATTCAAAATTGACAAGGTTTGGATTGAAGGAAATCTGGTGGCAGATAAGGGCAACTATTTGGCAGACACAAAGCATATTGGAATCCAAAAGGTGGCAGGAAGTGTTAAAGTAAAAGATTTTTCCATTGACAAACTAAAAATGCATTTAGAATCTGACAAGGCTACGGTAATAGGAATTTTGCCGGATAGCGTTGTTACAAAGAAAAAGGTAATGAAAATTAATCGTGGGGAAGATGGAGATTTTAAGTTTGATAAAAATATTGATGTGGCAAAGGTGGCAGTAGTTGAGCGACACCAGATGACAGGCAACGTGGCAACGGCACTTATAGAAGGTTATGGAATAAAGACAGGAGCCGTTGCAGTAACAGTGGCACATGATTCCCACAACATAATTGTAGTAGGAACTAATAATGAAGATATGGCATTTGCAGTATCTAAGTTAATAGAATTAGAAGGCGGCATTGTTGTGGTAGATGGCGGAGAGGTTTTAGAATCCATGCCTCTTCCAATAGCAGGATTAATGAGCGATAAAAGCGGTGAGTGGGTTAGGGATAAATTAACAAAAATTCATAATATTGCTTATGATAGGCTTAAGGTAAATCCTAATGTAGAACCAACCATGACATTGTGTTTTATGTCATTACCGGTTATACCAGAAGTAAAAATAACGGATATAGGACTGTTTGATGTAGTGGAACAAAAGTTTATAAAATAGTGAAAAAACAAAATTACGTTAGGTTGAAAAAGAAAATTCAGAGTGTTAAACTCTAATAGTAAAAAAAGTTAACGGAGGTGAGTTTCATGGATAGTTGCGATAGTATTAGGCTATATAGTAGCTGTGGTATTAAATTAATGAACAATAAGAAGTGGCTGTCTGTGAAATTGGGTTAGTTACTTTTTATTCATATGTCTTTTTATACACCACAGGGAATTATAGCATACATCACAACATGTAACTGTAGGTTCCACTTTAAGTGGTGTATTTTTTGTGTGCAAAAATAAAATCATATAGATGAGTGGTTATATGCACAAAAGTAAGGAGGCATAAATGAAAACAAGAAAATTTGAAAAAAAGAACTATGTTAAAGAGCTTGTAGCTTTAATGAGAAGCACATTGCCTGAAAAAGAACTGGCAAAAAGAATTGACAACTACCATTACAATGATATTGCAGAGGCTTTAACATGCCTTACTGAAAATGAAAGAAAACATATATATAGGATTTTAGGGGCAAAGCATGTTGCAGAGATTTTCACTTATATTGATGATATAGAAAAATATTTTAATGAATTAACATTAGAAAAAGCAGTAAAAGTAATATCATTAATGGATTCCGATGATGCAGTTGATTTAATAGAAAGTCTTGATGAAAATAAAAGGGAAAAAATCTTAAAGCATCTTGATGAAAATCTAAAGGAAGATGTGCAAAAGATTATGTCCTATAGCGAGGATGAAATCGGAAGCCGCATTACAACTAATTATATATGCATTCACAATCATTTAACTATTGGGGAGGCAACTAAGGAGCTTTTAAAACAGGCAGGAGACAACGACAATATTTCCACAATTTATGTTGTTGATGATAATGAAAAATATTTTGGGGCAATTGATTTAAAAGATATGATTCTTGCAAGAAAGGACGATAAATTAATTGAAATAATCAGCCAGTCATATCCGTATCTTCTTGAGCATGACCTGATAGATGAGTGTATGGACAAGATTGTGGAGTATTCAGAGGATTCAATACCGGTGCTTAAGATTACCGGAGAAATAGTAGGTGTAATTACTTCAGATGACATTGTAGAATTAGTTGATGATGAAATGGGAGAAGATTACGCTAAGTTAGGTGGTCTTACAGCGGAAGAAGATTTGAAAGAGCCGGTTATTGAAAGCAGTAAAAAAAGGCTTCCATGGCTGATTATATTGTTATTTTTAGGTATGGCGGTATCATCAGTGGTGGGAATGTTTGAATCAGTAGTGGCAGTTTTACCGATAGTTATATGCTTCCAGTCTCTGGTGCTCGATATGGCAGGAAACGTTGGAACCCAGTCCCTTGCAGTAACTATCAGGGTGTTAATGGATGAACAGCTGACAGGAAAGCAAAAACTTACGCTATTGGTTAAGGAAGTAAGAGTGGGATTGCTTAACGGCTCCATTTTAGGAATAATGTCACTGGCATTTTTAGGTATATACATTCATGTTTTTAAGCATTATGCATGGGGCAGCGCATTTTTAATATCAGCATGTGTGGGAGTATCCCTTTTAGTTGCCATGGTTATATCAAGTATTGTGGGAACTGCAATACCAATGATTTTTCACAAAATTAAAATTGACCCGGCAGTTGCATCAGGCCCTTTGATTACCACCGTAAATGATTTAGTGGCAGTGGTAACATACTACGGACTGGCTTTAATATTCCTTATAAATATTTTTAATCTTGTTTAATAAAATACAGGTATTTGCCAAAAGATATGTTATAATTAAAGTATCAGTTCTGCTTCATGTGAAAGGCATTGATTGTAGTTATTATTACGAGGGATATACAACTTATAAAACAGAAGAATTATAGAAAATACCCTGATATAGTTATTTAGTCGCTATATCCGGGTATTTTTAACTTTAATCTATACTTATGCCATCGTAGAGCACATCCATAAATTCCTCATAGGTTTGAGAATTTATAATTTTTTGCTGTAGCTTGCTATCACTGATTATTTCAATAAAAATATCATATAAATGCTCAAAATCTGTTTGCTCACCCTGTTTTATTACCAGCATAAACACAATTTGAATCATGTTGCTTTCGTTCCAGTTAATAGGATTGTCTAACAGAGCCACCACAACCTTGGTATCTGTAGCACATAATTCCATAGGGTGTGGAAGGGCAAAAACGTCATTCATATTTGTTTTGCCAATTTCCTCACGTTTTAGTACGGAATCAATAAAACGCTCGTCTACAATACCTTTGTCGTAAGTTTTCTGATACATGGTTCTTATAACGTCTTCCTTGGTGGTATTGCCTTTAAGCCGCATAAACAAATCCTTATCAAAAAAGTGCTCAAACATCTGAAGACGTTTATGAAGCATCTTAGACAAATGTCTGTTGATAGATTCCACATCTTTATTGTTTAAAGCGAAATCAACCATAACTGACGGAAGAAGGTTATTATCTAAAGTAATAGTTGTAATAACAAAATCAATATCTTCCACATCTTCCTTAGTGTAGCTTGAATATTCATTATAGGACAAACACTTTACAATATTAATTTTGTCCGGAAAAACTATGTTAAGTCTTGTTTCAAGCATTCGTGTAGTTGCATGACCGCTGCCACAAACAAGAATAACATTTTTCTTTTTCTGGGATTTATAATAACATCTCTCAATGGCAGCTCCAATATAAACTGAAACATAGCCTACATCATCTTCCTTTAAAACATAAGGCTCAAAAACAAAAGTTTTGGCAATTGCAGTAAGAGTAATCTCATATTCTAAAGGATAATTGGTCTTTATGGTTTCAAGCAAAGGATTATTACTGTTTAGATCATAAAGTTTACTGGTAAAAATAGACTTAAGATGCCTAAACAAATCCGCACACAAAATTTCGTCATTTCTTAAGTCAAAATTAAAATCAGTATAAATAACCTCAAGCATCTGATTAATGGAATCCCGAAGCTTCTCATCGTCAATATAAGTAATATCTAAATGAGTATTGGCAATAAGCTGGAGATACATATAATTCTTTTCACTTTGAGACAGAATAATATCGTATTTTTCCTCAATTTCCCGGCATAATCCGTTAATCAATCCCATAATAGAAGAATCCGGTGTTATATTATACAGGTTAATATAATGATTACCAAGAACACGGGTTGTCATTAATGCAAGATGAATAATAATATTTTTCATATTATAATCACTGGTTTTTACAAAATGACTATTTAACTGGTCAATGGTAATTTTTCTAAGCCAGTCCAAATCAATGTTACTAAAAATAGAACGTTCTTCCTTGGTAAAGGAAGTGACATATTCATTAAAGTTAGCGGACAGTATATATTCCACATATAACTTTCTGATTCTGTCCTCGGAACCAATGATTTTTACACCGGAGCTTGGTTTTGTAATGTATTCCAAATCATACTTATTAACAATATTTTTAATAGTCTTTATATATTTATTTAAAGTATTTTTTGAAATAAATACAGTTTCCGAAAGCTCATCCATAGATACATAATCCTCAGAGGACAACAATTCATTAAGTATATATTTAATACGCTCCTCAGAAGTATCAATATTCATTTTTTTATCATCACTGTGTTCAAAGGTTTTTAGAAAATCTGAATATTTTTCATCATCAGTTATTTCTATATAATATCCGTAATTTCTCTTAAGTTTAACCAAAGCTCCACAAGCAGACAAAGTATCATTAATTTCCAAAATGTCATTGCGGATAGTTCGGTCGGTAATGTTTAGCAATGACTGGAGACTGCTTACAGGAGTATATTCGTTTTTCCTAATATGATTGAACATCATGTTTAAACGTTTGTGTTGAAACATATATCCTCTCTCCTATTAAAAAGTAATAATGTCTGATATTTAATTCACGCCTTATTTATATATAACATAGTATAGAATATTTAACTAAAAAGAGCAAAGTCAAAAATTTCCGTTTTGAAACGGAAATGTGATACAACAATTGCACATTATTTCCACTTTGAAACGGAAATACCGGATTTTTAATTGTAATGATTTCCGTTTTCAATTGGAAATCGTATGAATTGAAATGGAAATGCCGGTGGATTATGATATAGCCATAGTAACAAAGAAAAGCACATAGAGAAGGGAAAAAAGAATGATTAGAGAAGAATATATTTTTTTAGATGTTGATGTAGCATCCAAGGAACAGTTACTTGACTTTGTAAGCGAAAAAGCATTGAAAATGGGAATTACAGACAACAAGGAAGGCTTAAAGAGTGATTTCTTAAAAAGAGAAGCTGAGTATTCTACAGGACTTCAGAATGAATTTGCAATTCCTCATGCAAAGTCAGAATACGCAAAAGAAACAGCAGTATTTTTTGTAAAATGCAAAAATCCATTAGATTGGGAAACAATGGACGACACAAAAGTGAAATATGTGTTTGCCTTAATAGTTCCTACTGAGAAGGCAGGAAATGAACACTTAATAATGATTTCAAAATTGGCAACAAGTTTGTTAGAAGACGAATTTAAAGACACAGTTAAGTCTTCAACAGACAAGTCAATGTTAAAGGAATATATATTAAAAATCATGAAGGAGGATAATTAAGATGAAGATCGTTGGAATTTCAGCATGTCCGGCAGGACTTGCACACACACCAATGGCAGCAAAGGCATTGGAGAAGGCAGGACAGGCATTAGGATATGACGTAAAAATGGAACAGCAGGGCAGCATGGGTCAGGTAAATACAATTACTGATGAAGAAGCAAAGGCAGCAGATTTGGTAATCATTGCATCAGACCAGAAAATCGTTGGCATGGAACGTTTCGCCGGCAAGAAAGTTATCCGTGTTGATATAAACATTTGTATCAAGGCACCGGAAGCTGTACTTAAAAAATGTGTAGCAGCAGTTAGCAAATAAAAATTAATAATAAATAAAAAAGGAGATTAAGAAATGAAACAGTTTTTTAAAGACGCTAAAGGTCATTTGATGACAGGTATCGGCTACATGCTTCCACTTATTATCGGAGCATCATTAGTAGTTGCAATACCAAAGCTTATTGCATTATGTTTTGGTATCACTTCATTAGATCCATATGCAGATGGAACAGGAATCTGGCATATAATGAAGTTAATTGAAAATGTAGGTTGGACAGGTATTGGAATGGTTAATACAGTATTAGCAGGATTTATTGCTTACAGTATTGCAGATAAGCCGGCAATTGGTGCAGGTTTAATCGGTGGTGCAGTTGCATCAAATACTTACGCAGGATTCTTAGGTGCTGTAATTGCAGCTTTTATTGCAGGTTATTCAGTAAAATGGGCTAAGAAGCACATTAAGTTACCACAGTCAATGAATTCTGTAATGCCACTGGTTGTTTGTCCTTTAATAGCAACAGGATTAGTTGCAATAATTATGGGTGTTATATTGGCAACACCATTAGCAGCAATAAACACATGGCTTGTAAACTGGATTAGTTCAATGTGCCAGAACCAGAGCTCACAGTTAGTAATGGCATTAATCCTTGGAGCAATGATTGCCTGCGATATGGGTGGCCCAATCAACAAGTCAGCATGGATGGCAGGAAACGCATTAATGGCAGAAGGAATTTATCAGCCAAACGTATTTATCAACGCAGCAATTTGTATGCCACCACTTGCATACGCTATTGCAACAGTAATCAGAAAGAAGAGATTCTCAGCAGAATTTAGAGAGACAGGTAAATCAAACTGGGCAATGGGATTTGTAGGAATTACAGAAGGAGCTATTCCTTTCACACTTGTAAAACCTCAGTTCTTAATTCCAATTAACATGTTTGGTGCAGCTATTGGTACAGCTGTAATTGCTCTTTTAGGTGGAAAAGGTGACATCCCTCCTGTTGGTGGAATTTACGGATTCGTATCAGTAACACATGGATGGGCTTACCTTATAGGTATTTTAGTAGGAGCATTAATCATCGCTTTACTTGCAACATTAGTGGTTGACTTTAATGAAGGAGACGAAGGAAAGTCAGAAGACATTGATATTGATGAAATTGAAATATCTTTTGAAGATGTTAAATAGTAAAAAATAATATATTATGACGTGGTATCAAAAGTAAATTTTGTCACTCATAAGTTTATAAGTATTACAACAAATTAATAACTCAGTTAATGGACAGGGGCTAAGTTTTTGCCCCTGCCTGTTTTAAAATTATTTACTTTAAAATAAATAAGGAAAGGAATTGAAATGAAAAGAAAGATACATGTAGTACCACATTCACATTGGGATAGAGAATGGTATTTTACCACATCAAGATCAAAAGTATATCTTATGAAGGATTTGGGAGATGTTCTTGATACATTAGAAAGTGACCCTGAATTTAAGTATTTTATGGTTGATGCCCAGGGCTCATTATTAGATGATTATATAAAGTGGAGACCACAGGATAAAGAGCGCATTACAAAGCTTGTGAAAATGGGAAAACTGGTTATAGGTCCTTGGTATACCCAGACAGACCAGTTGGTTATTTCAGGAGAAAGCATTGTAAGAAATATGTATTACGGAATGAAGCGTTGCGAAAGCTTTGGAAAATACATGAATGTAGGTTATGTGCCGGATTCTTTTGGACAGTCAGGAAACATGCCGCAGATTTACAGGGAATTTGGCATTGAAGATACATTATTCTGGCGTGGTGTTAGTGATGACATGGTTGAACACACTGATTTCAACTGGAAAGGTGATGACGGCAGCGTGGTATTTACAACACAGATTCCTTTCGGTTATTATATTGGTGGAAAGATTCCGGAAGATCCAAAGGAAAATGATGAATTTTGGGAGAAGGAGTGTCTTGAAAAAGCAGGTGGACGTAGTGCTACAAGACATATATATTTCCCTAACGGATTTGATCAGGCACCTATCCGTACCAATCTTCCACAGCTTATAAAGGAAAGAAACGAGAAAGATCCTGAGAACGAGTATGTTATCAGCTGTATTGAAGATTATATTAAGGATGTTAAAAGTGAAAAGCCGGAATTGGAGGAAGTACAGGGCGAGTTAGTTATTGCAAAGCATATGAGAATACACAAGTCAATTTTCTCATCCCGTTCAGACCTTAAGGTTATGAACACTCAGATTCAAAATTATGTTACAAATGTAATGGAGCCTTTACTTACAATTTCTTATAACTTAGGAAATGAATATCCTCACGAGGCAGTGGCAGAAATCTGGAAGCTGTTATTTGAAAATTCAGCTCATGATTCAATTGGTTCATGTATTTCCGATACAGCCAACGAAGATGTTTATGTAAGGTATAAGCAGGCAAGAGATATTGCCATAAATCTTGTGGAACTTCATTCAAGATTAATTGCAACTAATGTTAAAAACAGTGCAGATATGACATTTACATTAATCAATACATTACCACAGAAACGTGAAGATACAGTTATTGTTAAAACTTATGTTCCAGGTGGAAAATTTGCAATTGTTGATGAAAAGGGAAATAATGTAGATTATACAATTATTCAGTCAAGAGATTTAACGGATTATGTTTTATCCCAGATTATTACTATTGACCCGTCAAGAAAATTCTACATTCCTGACCATGTTTTTGAAGTTACAATGGCAATTAAGGCTAATGATGTGCCGGCTCTTGGATATGTACAGTACAGTGTTGACACAGAAAAAGACAGCCATAAGGAAATGGAAGAGAAGTCAGTTCTTGAAAATGAATATTACACAATTGAAGTGGAAAAGGACGGCTCACTTACAATAGTAGATAAGGAAAATAATGTAACATACAAAAATCAGGGAATATTGGTTGAAAATGGTGACGACGGAGACAGCTTTAACTACTCACCACCAAGAAAAGATTTGGAAGTATTTTCAAATGAATCAGAGTCTTCTGTAAAAATTAGCGGAAGTGATGTTTACAGTCAGGCAGTTATTCATTTTGACATGGTTGTTCCTGAAAATCTTGAAGAGAGAGCAGAGGGAAAAGTCAGCGTAACAATGCCTGTTGATATGACAGTTGCCTTAAGAAAAGGCTCAAAGGTTATTGATTTCAATGTTAAGGTTGATAACAAAGGTCTTTCCCACAGATTATGTGTAGTATTTGACAGCCAGATAGTTTCTGCATTTAACTATGCAGACCAGCAGTTTGGACTTATTAAACGTCCTAATTACTACGAAAAAGAAATGAAACTGTATATGGAATCAATGAATAATAGGTCTGAAAAGAAGACAGGAATACAGGAACTTGCCAACTGGGCAAATGACCAGTCTACATGGCAGGAGCCACCTATTAGCATTGAACCTACACAGTCATATGTATCTCTTACTGATGGAAAAACAGGCGTTGCAGTTATTCCACAGGGAGTGCGTGAGTACGAAGTATTAGATGACAGCAAAATAAGATTAACATTGTTTAGAACCTATGGATTTATGGGTAAGGAGAATCTTATATATCGTCCGGGACGTGCCAGTGGAGAGAGAATTATTGAAACACCGGCAGCTCAGTTGTTAAAGCAAATGGAATTTAACTTTGGATTTACAACTTATGCAGGAGATATTAACGACGCTGATATTGATACATTGGCAAAACAGTACGATACAAATATGGAAGTGTACACATATGCTGAGTTCTTAAATGGCAGACTTATTTTCTCACAAAGAGAAATTGAAGGAAAGAATGATATTGTTCACAGCCTGTTTGAAACTGAAGGAAATCTTGTGGTATCAGCTATTAAAAAGGCAGAAGAAGATGATGGATATATTATTCGTCTTTACAATGGAAAAGACCATAGGAATTTGGATGATAAAATTAAGTTCAATTTTGATGTAAAAGAGGCATATTATACTAACTTAAGAGAAGAAAAGACAGAGGCTATCAAGGTTGAAAATAACACAATTTCAGTAAAGGAATTGTCACACTGTAAGTTTGTGACAATATGGGTGAAATAAATGAGATATGCGGTAGCAATCGATATTGGAGGAACCAATACAAGAGTTGCCCTAATAGATGAAGAGTTAAATATTATCAGTAGAGAGCAGTTCTCTACTGATAATAAGGAACCGGAAAATACACTTAATGAAATATGTCACATTATCAAATCCTTTGATAAGGATATTGTAGGTGTTGGAATGTCATGTCCGGGACCTCTTGATTTAATAAATGGAAAGGTTTTGACACCGCCTAATCTTAATGGTAAGTGGCATAATCTTGAAATTTCAAAGGTGTTAAGTGAGAAAATCGGTAAGCCTGTTTACTTAGATAACGATGCTAATTTGGCAGGATTGGCTGAAGCAGTAGTTGGTGAGGGAAAGGATTGTAATATTGTGCAGTATTTAACTGTATCTACAGGACTTGGCGCCGGCTTTGTTATTAACAAAGAGGTTTATTTAGGTGCCCATGGTTTTGCCAACGAAGTGGCAAATAGTATTATGATTCAGGACGGCCCAAGCCACGGAAACATTCTTCCGGGAGGAATTGAGGCAATTAGCAGTGGAACAGCCATTACTGAAAGAGCCAAAAAGGCAGGACTTTTAGTTAAACATGCCGGAGAAGTTAATGATTTGGCATTGTCAGGAAATGAAGTGGCAGCAGGAATAATGAAGGACGCAAAAAATTATCTTGCTAACTTCATTGCTTTAATATATGGTTTCGCTGACCCGGATATCGTAATATTAGGTGGCTCTGTTGCCCTTAAGATTGATGGATTTGTGGAAGAAATAGAAGCTTTGGTTAAGGAAAAAGTTTACGGAGTAATGAAGCCATATATAAAGGTTAGAAAATCCACATTAAATGAAGATTCAGGTTTAATTGGCGCAGGCTATCTCGCCTTTTCAAAACAAAAATAGACGGAAACTTTTCAAGGTAAAATAGAAATAAGCTTTTCAAAACAAAAATAGACGGAAAGACAAAAGAACAAAAAGAGCGTTATGTTGGCATGAAACACATTGGTGGGACGTGTTGGCGTAAGGCTCTTTTTTGATATGTAAGTAATGGGATTATTAATTTGTAAGACATGGAAAATTTCTTGTACCAGGAAATTGATGGATTCATGGTTAAATCCTGGAACGAATTGCCCATTTTATGGCTGAAATTAGTAAATTGAACCAGGAAATTGATGGATTTATGGTTAAATCCTGGTAGGAATCGCCCATTTTATGGCTGAAATTAGTAAAATGAACCAGGAAATTTATGAATTCATGGTTAAATCCCGGTAGGAATCGCCCATTTTATGGCTGAAATTAGTAAATTGAACCAGGAAATTGATGAATTCATGGTTAAATCCTGGTAGGAATCGCCCCTTCCCCGGGTGAGACCAAGGAAATTAATAATTTCACAGAAAAGTCCTGAAAGAATTGAAACTTAACCGTAATCAATTACTCCAAATTGCGAGACAGAACTTGCAAATAAATCGATTATCTTTATAATAAAAGAGCTTGTTGTGCAA
This sequence comes from Eubacterium sp. AF16-48, assembly GCF_003479405.1. Classification (GTDB taxonomy): domain Bacteria; phylum Bacillota; class Clostridia; order Lachnospirales; family Lachnospiraceae; genus Eubacterium_G; species Eubacterium_G segne. The sequence continues at coordinate 26,548 of NZ_QUHB01000015.1, forward strand.
ATAAAAATGCAACAAATAGAAAATATGTAAATTTCATTGATACTGAAAATACACAGAAAAACATTAGAAACTAAGATTGAAATTATAAAGAGGATTACTATTATGAAGAAGATTATATTGGCAATTATTTGTATTGCGTTATTGGGAACAGCTATATTTGGAGTTGTAAAGGGGCAGAAAAAATAGGTGTATCACCCTGGGCAGATACATTGCATAAAATGATTGCGTTTATTCAGTTTAACTATAAAGAACCTATTAAGTTAGAAGAAATAGCTGAAGCAGGCAATGTTAGTAGAAGCCAGTGTTGCAAAATTTTTAAAGAAATAATAAATAGAAGTCCTAATGATTACCTGGTAGAATACAGGATAGACAAAAGCATTGATTTAATTATGAAAACAGATATGAAAATGACGGAAATAGCCTATGAATGTGGATTTAATGGCTCAAGTTATTTTGCGGAAACCTTTAAGAAAATAGTGGGAGTAAGTCCCAGAGAATACAAAAATAAAGAGAAGAAGAAATGTACTACGATTTAACTAAAGGAAAAATATATAAAAGTCTTCTGCTTTTTGCGTTGCCGATGATAGCAGGAAATCTTTTGCAGCAATTTTATAATATAGCAGACACCCTGATAGTAGGTCAGGTTTTAGGAAAAGCAGCGTTAGCGGCGGTAGGTTCTGCATATACCCTGATGACTTTTTTAACATCAATATTTTTAGGACTAAGTATGGGTTCCGGAGCACTTTTTTCTATTTATCAGGGTAAAGGCGAGGATAAGTTGCTTAAATTGTCAATAATTCATGCATTTGTGCTTATTATGTTAATAACCGTGATTTTAAATGTGGCAGTATATGTAGGAATTGACGGAATAATGCACTTTTTAAGAACTCCGGAGGATGTTTATGAAGGAATGAGGACATATTTAATAATTATTTTTTCAGGGCTTTTTGCCACATCCCTTTATAACTTCTTTTCATGTCTTTTAAGGGCACTGGGAAATTCTACGGCACCTTTAGTTTTTCTTGCAGTTTCAGCGGTTCTTAATATAGGTCTTGATTTGCTGTTTGTTATGGTATTGTCCATGGGAATAGGAGGGGCAGCATTTGCTACGGTTATTTCCCAGTATGTATCAGGTGTTGGTATAACAATTTATGTGTTGAAAACAAGAAGAGATCTTTATCCTGAAAGAAGTCAGCTTCATTTTAACAAAAATATACTTAAGGAAATTGCCAATTTGTCCTGTTTAACATGTCTTCAGCAATCAGTTATGAATTTTGGTATATTAATGGTTCAGGGATTGGTAAATAGCTTTGGAACAACTATTATGGCGGCATTTGCGGCAGCAGTTAAAATAGATACATTTGCATATCTGCCGGTACAGGATTTCGGCAATGCCTACTCAACATTTGTTGCACAAAACTATGGTGCAGGGAATAAAGACAGAATAAGAAAAGGTACTAAGGCAGCATTTATAATGAGTATTTCCTTTAGCATTGTCATATCCCTTTTAGTGTGGATTTTTGCCAAGCCTCTTATGCATATTTTTATCAGCAAAAAAGAAGTTATGGTTATTGCAGCAGGTATAAAATATTTAAGAATAGAAGGGGCATTTTATTTTGGCATAGGCTGTCTGTTTCTATTATATGGGTATTATAGGGCAATTAAAAAGGTGGAAATGTCAGTTGTTCTTACGGTAATATCTCTAGGTACAAGAGTTGCATTAGCATATATTCTGTCTCCATTTATAGGGGAAATCGGAATATGGATGGCAATTCCTATTGGATGGGCGCTGGCGGATATAACGGGAATTATATATATGAAAAAGAAATAAAACTTATTGAAATATCTTCCAAATAGATATACAATAGTACCGGACAAATTTAATAGCAGGGGAGCTTGTAGGCAGGCTGAGAGGAAGTAATCAACTTCGACCCTTTAACCTGATTTGGATAATGCCAACGTAGGGAATATAAAAGGATTCATTACGGATAAGCCAGGTTAGGTTTGTCCGTTTTATTTTATAAAAATATCAGGAGGAAAAGATGTTTAAGGAATGTATTGAAAATGTAAGAAAAAATGTACCTTTAGTACATAACATTACAAATTACGTAACTGTAAACGATGTGGCAAATGTATTGTTAGCCTGTGGCGGAAGTCCCATCATGTCAGATGACATTGATGATGTAGAGGATATTACCTCTATATGTGGAGGACTTAACATTAACATTGGAACTCTTAACAAAAACACAATACCTTCAATGTTTGCAGCAGGAAAGAAAGCAAACGAATTAGGTCATGTTACATTGTTAGACCCTGTTGGAGCAGGCGCAAGTAAGCTTAGAACAGAAACAGCAAACAAGTTAATTGATGAGGTTAAGTTTGATGTTATTAGAGGAAATATTTCTGAAATTAAAACTTTGATGTTAGGAAGCGGAAGCACAAAAGGTGTAGATGCTGACGTGGCAGATAAAGTTACAGAAGATAACATAGACGAAACAATAGCTAAGTTAAAGGCTTTTTCAAAGGCTACGGGAAGCATTATTGCCGTTACAGGAGCAATTGATTTAGTATGTGACAGTGATAAGTGCTATGTTATAAGAAACGGAAGACCGGAAATGAGTGCCATCACAGGAACAGGCTGTCAGTTATCAGGAATGATGACAGCATTTGTAGTTGCTAACAAGAATAACAAACTTGAGGCAGCAGCTGCAGCAGTATGTGCCATGGGGTTAGCAGGAGAAATCGGCTACGAAAGAATGGCAGAAGGTGACGGAAATTCAACTTACAGAAACAGAATAATTGATGCTATTTACAACATGGATGGAGAAGTATTAGAAAAAGGAGCAAAATATGAAATCAGGTAATACAACACCGGAAGAATTATTGCTTTATGCCGTAACCGACAGAGCATGGTTAAATGGCGAAACACTTTATGAACAGGTTGAAAAAGCATTAAAAGGCGGAGCAACTTTTGTTCAGTTAAGAGAGAAAAAATTAGATGAGGAAAGTTTTTTACAGGAAGCCATTGAAATAAAGGAATTATGTAAAAAGTACAATGTTCCTTTTGTTATAAATGACAATGTTGACATTGCATTAAAAATGGATGCAGATGGCGTACATGTAGGACAAAGTGACATGGAAGCCGGAGACGTAAGAAAAAAAATCGGCAATGACAAAATAATCGGTGTGTCAGCTCAAACAGTGGAGCAGGCAATAAAAGCCCGGGAGAGAGGCGCTGATTACTTAGGAGTAGGAGCAGTATTCCCTACAGGCTCAAAGGATGATGCAGAGGATGTATCTTACGATACATTGAAGGCAATTTGCCAGGCAGTGGATATTCCGGTTATTGCCATTGGAGGCATTACAAAGGATAACGTGAAAGAGCTATCCGGTAGCGGAATATGCGGTATTGCTGTAATTAGTGCAATATTTGCCCAGAAAAATATTGAAGAAGCAACAGCAGAACTTAAAGAAAAAACTTTAGAAATGATTAAATAAAGAAAACAAAGCGGCAAATTGGGGGCACCACCTTTTACCGCTATATAAAACGATAGATTAAAACTATTGACCATAGGAAAAAGCAAGGAGGAAAGAAAATGAATACAGCATTAACAATTGCGGGAAGCGATTCTTGTGGAGGCGCCGGAATACAGGCAGATATAAAGACAATGACAGCTAATGGTGTTTATGCCATGAGTGCCATTACAGCTTTAACTGCACAAAATACCACCGGCGTATCAGATATTTATGAGGTAAGTCCTGAATTTTTAGAGGCACAGTTAAAGGCTATTTTTGAGGATATTACACCGGATGCAATTAAGATAGGTATGGTATCTTCCGGTGAACTTATTAAAACCATAGCCTGTAACTTGAAAAAATACAATGGAAAAAACATTGTTTTAGACCCGGTAATGGTGGCAACTAGTGGAGCTAAATTAATTAGCGATGATGCAATTGCAACATTAAAGGAATACCTTATACCATTAGCCACAGTGATTACGCCAAATATTCCGGAAGCGGAAGTATTGTCGGAAATGACTATTAGCAATGAGGAAGACATGATTAAGGCAGCAGCATATATTAGTGAAAAATATAACTGCTCCGTATTATGCAAGGGAGGTCATAGCATAAATGACGCCAACGATTTGTTATATAGCAACGGGGAATACAAGTGGTTTTACGGAAAAAGAATTAATAATCCAAATACTCACGGAACAGGATGCACTCTTTCTAGTGCCATTGCCTCAAATCTGGCAAAAGGCAGAGATTTAGATGAGTCAGTAGAAAAAGCAAAAGCTTACATTTCAGGAGCATTGGCTGCAATGCTTGATTTAGGAAAAGGCAGTGGACCTATGAACCATGCATTTGCAATTAAAGGCGAATACTAAAATATAAAGGAAAGAGGAACATCACATGGAGAAAAAAGGAACATCAGTATTTAGTAACAGTTTAATCTGGTTTGGGGCAGGGGTATCAATTGCAGAAATCGTAACAGGAACATATTTGGCATCCCTTGGTATGACAAAGGGTATACTGGCAACAGTTATTGGACATATTATTGGGTGTGTGTTATTGTTTTTAGCAGGAATAATTGGCGCTAAAACAAAGAAAAGTTCAATGGAAACAGTTAAGATAAGCTTTGGACAAAAAGGAAGCATTATCTTTTCAGCATTAAATGTAATTCAGTTAGCAGGATGGACGGCAATAATGATTTATGATGGAGCAATATCTGCTAACGGCATATTTAACACAGGAAAATGGGTATGGTGTCTTGTAATAGGCGTACTTATTATTTTGTGGATTATTGTGGGAATAAGCAATGTGGAAAAAATAAATGTGGTAGCAATGTCAGCGTTATTTATACTTACAATTATTCTTTGTAAAGTAGTATTTTTTGACAATCATCAGATGGTTAGCGTTGCAGGAGACGGGCTTACCTTTGGAGCAGCAGTGGAATTAGCCGTTGCAATGCCTCTTTCATGGCTGCCTCTTATTAGTGATTACACAAGAGAAGCCGAAAAGCCTGTTAAAGCAACTGCAGCCAGTGCCATTGTATATGGTTTGGTAAGCTGTTGGATGTACATAATCGGAATGGGAGCTGCAATTTATACACAGGATGCAGGAATTGACCAGATTATGTTAAAGGCAGGTTTGGGAATTGCAGGTCTTTTAATAATTGTATTTTCTACAGTTACAACTACTTATTTAGATGCTTATTCAGCAGGAATTTCCAGCGAAACCATTTCCCATAAAATAAAAGGAAAATATATGGCAATCGCTGTTACAATAGTGGGAACAATAGCTGCAATTGTTTATCCAATGGATGATATTACAGACTTTTTGTACTTAATCGGTTCAGTTTTTGCACCAATGATTGCAATTCAGATAGCGGATTTCTTTATTATAAAGAAGGATAGCACAGAAAAAAATGTGGAAGTAGCAAATGTGGTCATATGGATAATCGGATTTGTACTGTACAGATATTTGATGACAGTAGATATAATTGTAGGTAATACATTGCCGGATATGGTAATTACAGTGATTATATGTGTGATAGTAAGCAAATTTGGAGTTAAGAATGCATAATAATAACATTGTGGAAATAACGGATTTTGAATCTAAGGAACTAGATATATATGCCAGATGTAACGAGCCGGAGCTGCTTAGAGGCTTTGGCAGGGACGGTGGAATTTTTATAGCGGAAAGTCCAAAGGTAGTGGAGAGAGCCTTAGATGCAGGATACCAACCTATTTCCATGCTGGTGGAACACAGACATATAGATGGAGAGGCAAAACACATTATAAAAAGATGTGGCAGTGTTCCGGTGTATACAGCGGAGTTTGATGTGTTATCAAAAATAACAGGATTTAAACTTACAAGAGGCATGTTATGTGCCATGCACAGAACAAAGCTTAAAACCATAGAAGAGGTTTGTGCCGGGGCTAAGAGAATAGCCATATTGGAAAATGTTATAAATCCAACTAATATAGGGGCAATATTTCGCTCGGCAGCAGCTCTTGGAATGGACGCTGTTTTAATGACACCGGGGTGCAGCAATCCACTATACAGACGCGCCATAAGGGTAAGTATGGGAACTGTGTTTCAAATTCCCTGGACTTTTTTTGAAGGGGAGTTAAAATGGCCATATGATGGCATGAAAATCCTTAAAAATATGGGATTTAAAACTGCGGCAATGGCACTTACTGACAATTCAGTAAGTATTGATAATAAAGAATTGTTGTCACAGGAAAAGCTTGCCATTATACTTGGAACAGAAGGGGAAGGCTTAATGGCTGAAACCATTGAGGCAAGTGATTATACAGTAAAAATACCTATGGCTAACGGAGTTGACTCATTAAATGTGGCAGCTGCAAGTGCCGTGGCTTTTTGGCAGATTAGCAGGAAAGGAGAATAAGTTTGGCTAAAGGATTTATTTTTGATGTAGACGGAACAATACTTGATTCAATGTCCATATGGATGGATGCAGGAAAGTTGTATCTTGAAAGTTTAGGAATTAAAACAGATGAAAATATTGGAGAAGTAATGTTTGACCTGACCATGGCGGAAGGGGCAGAATATCTTAAAAAGAACTACGGTCTTGACCTTTCCATAGAGGAAATCTGTGACGGAATAAACAACAGGGTGTTTGAATTCTATGATAAGGAAGCCATGGAAAAGAAATATGTGAGAAATTTCATAGAGGATGCAAAGGAGATGGGCATTAAAATGACTATTGCCACATCTACAGACAGACCTATGATTGAGGCAGCTCTTAAACGACTTGACCTTATGAAGTATTTTGATGAAATATTTACCACTACTGAAGTGGGAAAAGGAAAAGCTTCACCGGATATTTTCTTAAAGGCAATGGAGAAGATGGGAACAACAACTGCTGATACGTGGTTGTTTGAGGATGCCGCATACTCTATGAGAACAGCTAAGGGCATGGGGTTAAACACTGTGGGAATATACGATGAAAGCAGTGCCGGAAACCAGGAGCAGGTAAAGGAACTGGCGGATATTTACATTACGGACTGGAGTGGATATAAGGACGTAATGAGAAAGATAGAAGAAAAGTAGTATAGGGAAGATATGGGGAAAAGTAGAGTAAGGGAAATAGTATAGGGAAGATGCGTGGAAAAGTAGTGTAAATGCAGTATAGGGAAAAAATGGGGAAATGTAGTGTAAATGCAGTATAGGGAAAAAATGGGAAAAATGTAATAAAAATGTAGGATAAGAGATAATTTGAGAGGCGTCTGTGTCAGAAAATGGCATGGGCGTCTTTTTATTATTGTTAAGGAAATGCCAGTGGGATTGCCGGTAGTGGCGTGAGAGCAGGTAGGTGAAGGAATGAAATTATTAAGTTTACAATAAAACAAATTTAGATTGAAAAATTAATGTAATTGTTGGTAGGTGGGAAAGGTTATATGCGATGAAATCGTGGATTTTACAATAAAACAAATTTGATTTGAAAAAAATAATGTAATTATTTGTTGCGAAGGGGTGTTGAAGGGAATGAAATCACAAATTTTACAATAAAAAAATTTGAATTTAAAAAATATCCTGTACATATCTAGGAACAAGCACTTTTTAGGCATATAGATTAGCAATAATTACAATAAAATATAAACAATTTGAAAAAAATCCTGTAGGGTTGAAGGAACCACGGAAAAACCGAACAAAAGTTCCTTCGCAAGTCCTTTTTAATGGACAGCTTGGATGATAGGATTTAGGTATGATAAAAATATAAAATATAAAATTTTTAGGAGGTAGGAGAAATGACAGAAATTATAACAATAATATTAACAATTGGAGTGGGTTACGTTATGGGACATATCGAGGAGATTTATTTCTGGCTACACGAACCGGAGCAGCCGGAAGATACAGAATTTGATATAAATCAGCAATTTCTTGATATAAACAGGTATGGCAATGATTATGCTAAACGTAAATATATTCGTGGTGAATATTTTATAAAAAAGGATAAAAAGAAGTAATGACGAAATATGGGGAGTAGAGAATAAAAATATAGAAGAAAACAAAAAACTAATTTCCAATCGCAAGAAATGACAGAGAGGTGGATATCATGCTAACACATCATTCCATGATTGAATCCGGGGCGTGGCGTATATAGTAACATGACTTATATGGCTATCGATTGGAGCAATAATAATGTTGATTTGGTTATTTCATTAATGGAGAAAGTGAGGTACAAGAATATGAAAAAAGAGGGATATAGCAGACCGGGATTATTTGGAACTGTAAATCATTAAATCAGAAACAAATAACCTTGATAATTCTTTATTATAGGAGGTATAGCGATGAGAGATTGGATGGATTTAAACGGCGATGGCGAAATAGATAGCTCAGAAATGATGTTTGCAGAAGAAATGCTTTGCACCAGCAGGGAAGAGCATGAAGCATTATTTGGAGATGCTGGGGACTTTGAAGATGACACTAAGGATGATTTAGAGATTGATGCTATGGCAGCAGGACTTGATATTGGTGAATTAGAACTTATGGATTCAGATGACAGGGCAGAGGCATTGGAAGAAGCAGGATTGGATCCGGATGATTATGATTTGGACTGAGATTTGGGTAAAGAAGGCTGATTTGTATGAGAAAGAATTCATTTGGACAGGGACTGACAATATTTTTTGTGATAATAGGTGTTCTGTTTGTAATAGGCTCAATGGATGAAGCAATGGATGAGTATGGAGAAGATGGGGAAAGCCGATAAGGCGAAAGGAAAGGTGGTGTCTGTAGTTAATGGTGGAGTAGTGTGTAGGATTATTGCTACTGTTTTAGGTGATACAACAGATAAGTAGAATAAAAATATAAAATTTTTTAGGAGGTAGAAGGATGGCGTTGTTTGATTGGAATCATAATGGCAAAAAAGATTTTATGGATGATTATATTGAATATAACATTTATAAAAGGAATCTGGAAAGAATAGAAGCACAGAAAAATGAATATGGAAGTTACAGTAAAAGAACTACAAAATTTAATAATGACACAGAAAAAGAAAATTCATATTCAAGTTCGAATAAAAGCACAAGCATGGCTGACAAAGTCCTAATTACAATTGGAGCAGTTGCAGCTGGAATATTGTTCATAGGTGTAGTAGCCAATTTTAATATATCTTCTTCAAGTCAAGATAGGAGTTATGGGAGTTATAATAGCAGATACAATAGTAATTATAATAGTAATAATAATGTGTTGAGCAGGGAAACGGAAGAAAAAACAGAAATGGAAACATCAGGATACGAAAAAAATACCTACAAATATAGCAATTATTCCAACAAAACACACAATAAATCTAATAAAGTCTATGATAAATATAATGTTAGAGATTACAGTAACGCAGAGGATTTCTATGAGGACAATTACGATGATTTTGACGGAGAAGAAGATGCAGAGGATTATTATGATGATGTTATGGCGGAATATGGGGAATAGAGGGGAAAAAGTAAAAAATAGTTTTAAAAGTATTAATATGTATGATATAATGGAACCAGATTTTTTGAGCGGATAGCATAAAAAAAAAGACTTTAAAAGTCTTTTTTCTACCACACAATGTGGACCTTACGGCGATTTCGGATAAATCCTTATTTGAACTCACCTTGTAATTTGTAATTACATTATAACAAAATTTTATAGAATGTCAAGAGTAGGAGGGAAAAACTATGGCATATGAAAGATACTATTTAGGTTTGGACATGGGAACATCATCCTTAGGATGGGCAGTTACAAATGAAAAATATCAGTTATTGAGAAGAAAAGGTAAGGATCTTTGGGGCGTTCGTTTATTCAGTGAAGCAAACACAGCAGCTGATAGGAGAAGTCATAGAACAGCTAGACGAAGATTACAAAGAGAAAAAGCAAGAGTAGGATATCTACGTGAATTATTTGCTGAAGAAATAAATAAGATTGATCCGGGATTTTATCAAAGATTAGCTGATAGTAAATACCATAGAGAAGATAAAGAGAGTAATCAGCCTTTTGCGTTGTTTGCAGATACCGGATATACTGATAAGGAATATTATCATGATTATCCGACTATATTTCATTTAAGAAAAGCACTGTTAGACTTGAATAATACAGGAAAAGAGTATGATGTTAGATTAGTTTATCTTGCAATACTTAATATGTTTAAACATAGGGGACACTTTTTGAATGCAAATTTAGATGAAAAAAGTGGAAGTGATTTACATAAGAGTGTTGAACAATTAAATATATCAATGTTGGATATTCTAGGAAAAAGACTTGAAGAGGTGGAACAGGAAAAACTGGAAAACATTTTATCATCAAAAAATTATTCCAACACAGCCAGATTAGAGAAACTTATAGAGTTATTCCAATTGTCAAAAAGTAAAAATAAGCAGGAAGTAGAAATTTTAAAACTAATATGTGGATTGAAGGGTACACTTTCAAAGATATTTGAAAACGGAGATTTTAATGAAGATACAGTTAAAATGTCTATATCTTTTAGGGATGCAAATTATGAAGAAAGCATAACGGAAGTAGAAAGCATTTTAGCAGAAGATGAATTTGAAATGCTACTAATTGCAAAACAGATTCATGATTGGGCAGTTTTGGCAAATATAATGTCCGGAGAAGAATATTTGTCCGTTGCACGAGTAAAAGCATATGATAAACATAAAAAAGATTTAGAAGTCTTAAAAAGGGTGCTGAAGAGCAATTCAATGGATAGCTATAAGAAAATGTTTAGAATTATGGAGGACAATAATTATAGTGCATATGTTGGCTCTGTTAATTATAAGAACGAAAAAGTAAGAAGGGGAGCAAAGCATGACACAGACGAAATCTTTAAGAAAATGAAAGCGATAGTTAGTGGATGTGAAGATTGCGAAGAAAAGAACTATATATTATGCGAACTGGATAAGGGAACATTTTTGCCTAAACAAGTTACATCTTCAAATGGAGTAATTCCAAACCAGGTACATAAAAAAGAATTAAAACGAATAATCGAAAATGCTCAGAAGTACTTGGAATTTCTAACTTATAAAGATGAATCAGGATTGAGTGTTGGAGAAAAAATAATTAAACTTTTTGAATTTCAGATTCCATATTATGTAGGACCTTTATCATATAAAGTTGGTGAAAACGAAAAAATGGGGAAAAGAGGAAATATGTGGTCTGTTAGAAAAGAGAGCGGTGCCGTGTTACCGTGGAACTTTGAACAGAAAATAGACATAAAAAAATCAGCTGAAAAATTTATAAACAATTTAACAAATCATTGTACATATTTAAATGGCGAAACAGTTTTGCCTAAAAATTCGCTATTATATGAAAAATATATGGTTCTTAATGAACTTAACAAGTTAAAAATAAATGGGGAGGGCATTAGTGTAGAATTAAAGCAAAATATTTATAATGATTTGTTTAAAAAGGGAAAAAGAGTTACATCTAAAATGTTGGTTAAGTATTTGAAGGACATAGGTGAGGTTGATGCGAATGACAATCCGGAAATATCAGGAATAGATGGGGACTTTACAAATAGACTGGCAAATCACAAAAAGTTTTTTGAAATTTTTGGTAAAGATAATCTAACGCAGGAACAAATTAATATAGCAGAAGATGTTATTTTCTATTCAACAGTATATGGCGATTCAAGAAAATTCCTTTCTGAAAAAATACGTGAAAAATATCAGAATATTTTGGATGAAAGTCAAATCAAGAGAATTTTAGGAATGAAATTCAAAGATTGGGGAAGATTTTCGAGACAGTTATTAGAACTAAATGGAACAGACAAGCAGACAGGAGAAGTTTCATCTATTATTTCAAAAATGTGGAATGAAAACTACAATTTTATGGAATTAATGGCAGAAGATAAGTTTACCTATTCAGAAGAAATTGAACAACGGGTAAAAAAGATTGAAAAAACACTCTCAACGATGGAATATTCAGATTTAGATGAGTTGTACATATCAGCACCGGTTAAAAGAATGGTGTGGCAGACAATATTAGTTCTTAAGGAATTAGAAAAAGTCATGGGATATGGACCGGACAAAATTTTTGTCGAAATGGCTAAAGGACCGGGAGAAAAGAATCAGAGAAAGGACAGCCGAAAGAAGAAATTTTTAGATTTGTACAAACAATGTCAAAAAGAATCACGAAATTGGAAAAGTGAACTTGAGGCAACAGAGGAGTCAAAATTTAAAAGTAAAAAATTGTATTTGTATTATACACAAAAAGGAAAGTGTATGTACTCAGGAGAAAATATAGAGTTAACGGATTTATTTAACGATAATTTATATGATATTGATCATATTTATCCAAGACATTTTATTAAAGATGATAGTATTGAAAATAATTTGGTTTTGGTAAAAAAGACACATAATGCCCATAAAAGTGATACATTTCCAATTGAAGAGAGTATAAGAAGAAATATGCATTCAATATGGAAAATGCTTAGAGATGGTAATTTTATTACAGAAGAAAAGTACAAGAGATTAATGAGGAATAATGAATTTACTGATAAGGAGCAGGCAGAATTTATTAGCAGACAGATTGTAGAAACTAGACAAGGAACAAAAGTCATAACGGATTTGTTCGAAAAAACGTTCCCTCAAAGTGAAGTTATATATGTTAAGGCAGGGCTGGTCAGTGATTTCAGACATAAATATGGGTTCTTAAAATGCAGAAATATAAATGATTTTCATCATGCAAATGACGCATATTTAAATATTGTTGTGGGAAATGTGTACAATACAAAGTTTACTAAGCATCCTATAAACTTCATTAAGGATTATAAACGTGATCCGGAGAAATATAAGTATCACATGGATAAGTTATTTGAATATCCGGTTTCAAGAGGTGAAGAAAATGCATGGATTACGAAAGGTGGAGAAAGTTTTAAAATGGTTAGAAAAATGATGGCTAAAAATACACCTTTAGTAACTAGAATGAACTATGAGGAACATGGCGGAATAGCAGATCAGACTATTTATAGTGCAAAAGAAGCTTCGAAGGTTAATGGTGATGGATATATTTCTGTAAAAAGTAGCGATGAAAAAATAAGTGACACATGTAAATATGGTGGAATGAAAAAATATAAAGGAACATATTTTGTTCTGGTTGAACATACGGAGAAAGGGAAGAGAGTTAGGACACTGGAAGATATACCTTTATATCTTAAGGAACAGTTGGATAGCAGGGAAAAATTACAACAATATTTTAAAAAAGAAAAAAGATTTAGATATGAAAATCCTGTTGTAATATATAATAGGATAAAGCGGCATTCCTTAATTAAGGTTAATGGATTCTATTTGTATCTTACAGGAAGAACAGGAAAGCAATTACGGGTATTGAATGCAGTGCAGTTATCGTTAGACGCAAAGATGGCTCGTTACGTTAAATGGATTACAAAGGTAAATGACGAGTACCAATCTGAGGCACAGTATGATGAAGATGAAAAGATAACAAGGGAGAAAAATTTGGAGTTATACGAGGTACTAAAAGATAAGCATATGAACAAAATATATAGTAAAAGACCTAATGCAGTTGGCTCTAAACTGAATGGGGGGACAGAAAAGTTTTCTGATTTACCTTTAAGCAGACAGGTGTATGTGCTTTTACAAATTATTCAGTTGTCACAATTAATTAATGAGGGAGTGGATTTAAGGGAAATTGGGGGTTCAAAAGCCAGTGGAACTTGTAAAATTAGTAAAAAAATATCAGGAAATGATGAGTTCAAGTTAATTAATCAATCCGTAACGGGTCTTTTTGAAAACGAAATAGATCTGTTGACGGTATGAGTTGGAGAACAGTCGTAATATCAAATAATGCTAAACTTGATTATCAGATTGGATATCTGGTAGTTAGGGGAGAGAGTACTACCAAAATTCACTTAAATGAGATAGGAACATTGATTGTTGAAAGTACAGCAGTGTCAATGACTTCCTATCTGTTAAGTGAATTGATAAAAAATAAAGTAAAAGTTATTTTTTGTGATGAGAAAAGAAATCCAATTTCAGAATTAGTTTCATATTACGGTAGCCATGATACAAGTGCGAAAATCAGAAAACAGATGGAATGGACAAAAGAGGATAAAGCACTTATCTGGACGGAAATCGTTTCAGAAAAAATAAAACAACAGGCATTGTTACTGGAACGTTATGGCAAGAATGAAGCAAATATGTTATATGGTTATATGTCAGAGGTAGAGTTTGGAGATATTACGAATAGAGAAGGACATGCAGCTAAAGTGTATTTCAATGCTTTATTTGGAAAGAGTTTTACAAGAACAGATGAAATACCGACAAATGCGGCTTTAAATTACGGTTATAGTATTATCTTATCACTTTTTAATAGGGAGATAGTTTCATCCGGATATTTAACACAGATAGGACTGTTTCATGATAATATGTTTAATCAATTTAATTTGGCATCAGATTTTATGGAACCATTTAGACCATTAGTTGATGAAATGGTGGTTGAATTAAAACCGAATTGTTTTGAAAAAGATGAAAAACATAGAATGTTGGGACTTTTGAATAAAGAAGTTGAAATAGCAGGTAAGAGGGAAATCCTGGGAAATGCAATAAAAATATATTGCCGAAGTGTATTTGATGCGTTAAATGATAGAGATATTTCGCAGATAAGGTTTTATTTTAATGAGTTATAGATATATGAGAATTATAGTAATGTTTGATTTGCCAGTGACTACAATAAGTGATCGAAGAGCATATACACAGTTTAGAAAATATCTGATAAAGAATGGATTTCTAATGTTGCAGGAGAGTGTATATTGTAAGTTAGCACAAAATTCCACGGCAGCGGATTTGATAACTCAAGGTGTAAGAAAGAACAAACCTCCATCAGGATTGGTTCAAACTTTGAAAATTACAGAAAAACAATTTTCCAGGATGGAATATATTGTAGGTGAGCGTAAAAATGAGGTTTTAGATTCTGATGAGAGGGTTGTGATTTTATGAGATTGGTTAATAGCAGATATGGAATTAATATTGAATTTAGAGAGAATGAAATAAATACGTTGATTGTGGAAAAGCCGGAATTTCTTACCGACGTGGTTCAAAATATTATGAAACAAATAGAAGGGGAAGAGGGAGATTTTGTTCTTTCAGACAACACAAGCATAAAGATTGATAAGGATGTTGTATTTATTGTTAATCCGTTTGCCATTGATTTTAATAACAAAAAAATAATAAACAGATTATATGAGCAGTTATCTGATGTTGGAAATGATTATATACAAGAATATAATCAGATAAATAGTAGTATAGTAAATACCTTGGACAAAATAACAAACCAGGTTTCGTATAATAATATTACATATAATTTGGAATTCGAATGGAAATCGTTGTATAAGCTGTATAATGTGAGAATTGATGATAATTGTAGTTCTTTGTTCGAAAGAATTGATGAGTACATAAAAATATTGTCAAATGTGTATCATTCCAGACTAGTAGTTTTTTTAAATCTAAAGGATTATTTGAGTATGGAGCAGATTCAAAATTTAAAACAAAGTTGCTTTTATTATAAGATGCACGTGTTGTTAATAGAAAGTGTGGAAAGATATAAATCAAATCAAGAAAACATATTTGTTATAGACAAAGACAGGTGTTTGATTGTAAAATAAATGTTAGCAAAGTTATAATACTACCAAGTATATAGGTTCGGTGATGACAATTTGAGGTTTGAGAACCTTGTAATTTTGTAAGAGTGTAAAACAGTGGTTCGGTGGGAATAGCGGAGCGGATTGTTTGAGAACCTTGTAATTTTGTAAGAGTGTAAAACGCATTATTTTGTTATTTCCCTTGTATTCTTGTTTGAGAACCTTGTAATTTTGTAAGAGTGTAAAACATGACTATTCTAGTTGATAGTTTTCCAAGTGTTTGAGAACCTTGTAATTTTGTAAGAGTGTAAAACAAGCATTAGAGGAAAAGACAAGACACACAGGTTTGAGAACCTTGTAATTTTGTAAGAGTGTAAAACAACTAAGCCAAACAACGGACTATATTTTTTGTTTGAGAACCTTGTAATTTTGTAAGAGTGTAAAACAACAACAAATTCAAAAATGCATTTAGGCAAGTTTGAGAACCTTGTAATTTTGTAAGAGTGTAAAACCGAAATGGCGTGTATGTTTTCAATGGTAACGTTTGAGAACCTTGTAATTTTGTAAGAGTGTAAAACACCTCGGTCGTTGCATCCTCAACGGAATTTTGTTTGAGAACCTTGTAATTTTGTAAGAGTGTAAAACTGTAAAATTTATTTCTCGATTGATTTATTTGTTTGAGAACCTTGTAATTTTGTAAGAGTGTAAAACTCAAAGTTGTATAAATTTCTGTCGTGTCTGTTTGAGAACCTTGTAATTTTGTAAGAGTGTAAAACTGTGTGTATGGCATATCTTTAACTTCCTTAGTTTGAGAACCTTGTAATTTTGTAAGAGTGTAAAACAAAAATTGATGCTGATTTGAACACTTTAGAAGTTTGAGAACCTTGTAATTTTGTAAGAGTGTAAAACCTTTAAATTATTGCAACCAGAAAAAGGTTGGTTTGAGAACCTTGTAATTTTGTAAGAGTGTAAAACCAGGATAATAATCCTCTTCATCATCAACAGGTTTGAGAACCTTGTAATTTTGTAAGAGTGTAAAACCAATTTGGATGCATAGGTGGTTTATTCTTGGTTTGAGAACCTTGTAATTTTGTAAGAGTGTAAAACCTAAACTTTGTTATTTTTTGTTTAGTGGACGTTTGAGAACCTTGTAATTTTGTAAGAGTGTAAAACGGAGAAAATAACGATACAAGTACCAGAATAGTTTGAGAACCTTGTAATTTTGTAAGAGTGTAAAACCAACGGATGAATCGACTTGGGAAATGTTGAGTTTGAGAACCTTGTAATTTTGTAAGAGTGTAAAACTCTCCACTGCCTCCGAGACTACCAGATTGCGTTTGAGAACCTTGTAATTTTGTAAGAGTGTAAAACTCATAGTATATCATTAATTGGTACATCTGGGTTTGAGAACCTTGTAATTTTGTAAGAGTGTAAAACTTGCAGGAGTAAGAATCCTTTAATGTGCGCGTTTGAGAACCTTGTGATTTTGTAAGAGTGCAAAACAATTAAAGCCGGGAATTGATGCAGGTGGTGAGCTTGAGAACCTTAAGTTATCATAAAACGAATAATAAACGCTTGTTTGATGTATGAGGGTTTTAGTACCTGAAAGAATCAAGTTATTGTAAAATATTTGCAGTATCTCGTGAGGGTGATGATGACGGAGCTATGATTGTATGCAGAGATGTTGCAACAATAGCATTGTGGTTATGCTGATAACAGTAATATATATGATGATAGGTTGGGAAAGTTAGTGCTTAAATGATGACGGAATTTATTGAACAGAACAAATAACTGAAGAGAATACTAGCCGGTATTGAGTTAGTAGTTTAATCTACCAATTTCTTTTTCTCCTTATTCTCTTGTGATTGTTTTTTCGAAAAACAATCACAAAAAGAAAGGAGGATACATGAATAGTATCACAGATTTATTTGACGATTATGTATCAAAAGAGCATTTTAGCACTTGGAAGAATTAAGTTATCGCAAAACAATATGCTTAGAGATGCATCAGAAGTAACAGAAGAAAAAATAAAGGAAAGTATTTGATTGGGGCATCAATAAGGGTAAGTGAATCGAATAATGCATTGGAGCTTTATGAAGTGTACTGTGTAAAAGAAGGAGCGATTGATACATCATCAATCAGGTCCTTCGATACAAAAGTATCTTCTCCTGAAGTACCAAGTGCTCCTTCAATACTGAGTTTATTAAAAAAAGTTAGTGAAGTCAACATAGATGATAAAATTGAGAATAGACATCAATGCCGGAAAGATATCTGAAACGGAAGGTCATAACATAATGATATTAACTCTTTCCCATGAACTTACTCATTATGCGGAGAATTTCGTCCATAAGGAGTATGCAGACTTGCAGGAATTTGTCTTTGATGTACTTTCAAAGAATACAGGTAAGGACATTAAAGAGCTTATAGCAGAGGAAACGGAACATCAGAGAAGACAGAACCGGGAACACGGAACGAATATTGAAGTGACAGAGAGCAGGGCCAAGAGTGAACTTGTGGCAAGAGGCTGTGAACTGGTTCTTACGGATGCGGAAACAATCAGGGAACTGGCAGAAAGAAACCGTGGACTTTTTGGAAAAATCAAGGCGAAGATAATTGAGTTTACAGACAGTATCATCAATGCATGTAAGGAAATATTGGGTAAGGATGGAAACATCAAAAACGACGTAATTTCTAAGGAAGCAATGCAGATGAAGGAGTATGCAGAAAAGCTAAGGACATTGTGGAATGAGGCTGTAGGTGCAGCAGGAGAGAGTAATGCTGTAAAGAGTGAGAAGAACAGTGTTTCAGGCGGTGTTCGTGAAATGATACGGTATGATTCTGATAATAATCCATTTGTGGAAATTGACAAAGATATTTTTAAAGGAGTAACTAATAAAAAAGAACGAATAAAGTTGGTCAAGGAAGCAATAAGAGATAGTTTTTCGACTGGAATTGAAATTGATGAAGGAAATGTCTGGTCCAGTGGAAAAACTAGAAAAGAATTTACGGATTCAAAATACAGCAATTGGCTGAAAAGAAAGCACAAGATTATATATACTAGAAAATTGCGTATGGCGGGTAATGCTGATGAAATAGTAAAATCTGTAAAGAAATATTCTTATGAGACGCCTTTACACCCGAGAAAAGATAATTTAATTGGTTTTTATAGAGGGGATACAAAAATAAGGATAGGAAAATTTGACTATACCGCAGATGTGATTTTAGCATTAGATAGTAGCAACAAAATGTATTTTTACGACATAATAAATATAGAAAATACAAAAATAGAAGAGCCGACCGAACCTGGTTCTCAAATGAATGAGAATAACAAGAGACTAGTCAACTCTTCTATTAATAGTATATCCCGAAATTCAGAAAATGACAACAATATTTTAAAGCAGGATAGAAATACAGATGTTATAAAGAAGGCTGCAAATAAACTGGGAGTGTCAGAAAGATTTTTAGAATCAAATCTTGAAGGACGAAGCAGGGAGAGTGCAGTTCAATATTTAAGGTATAACAATCAGGTTAAAAACAGCTTTATTTCAGAAAAGGAATTAGAAGTAATACCGGTACTTAAAGAGCCAACATCAAGCTATGGAATGAGTGATAACATAAAGGAATTTGTTCGTGACAACAATATTTCATACAAAACATTGTCAGAAAATTCCAGGTTAAGGGAAGAATATGCAAAACTGATAGAATATTCAAAAGATGGTTTAGGAAAGAAATTTCTTGAAAGAAGGGCACAAGATAAAGCTCAAGATTATAAAAAGGAAATTGACGAGTGGTATAACAATACAACTAAGGAACAGAGATTGAAAAGTCTTGGAAGATTTTTGATTGAAAGAACATCTGATGTGTTAAAGTCTATAAACGTAAAAGACTATAATATATATTTTGGAAAATCAAAGATACAAAAGATATTAAATAAGCATCAGGATATGGATATAGAATTTATAAAACAGGTACCGGAAATATTGGAAAAACCAATTATAATAATGGATTCAGTTACCAGAAGTGATAGTTTAGTAATTTTGGGAAACCTAATTTCTAAAGAAGGCGAACCCGTTATAGTTTCGTTACTGGTTGATCCTAAAAACAAATCTGGAATAATACAGGACTTTGGAATTATAACAAGTGCGTATGGTAAAAATTTGAACAATTTACAAAAATTAATAAATAATTCAAATATAAGATACATTGAGCCTGACAAAAAAAGAACCAATAAATGGTTGTCAGTACTCAGGCTCCAATTGCCATCATCTACAACCAAATATGGTTCTGTAAATAAGATAACAAATGCATATCAAAATGTCAATGACTTTGCGTTTATGGATAAAAAAGGAGCCTTAGTGGTAGCCAATGCTAAAAATAACCCTGACCAGACATCCGTAAATGCGCCCCTAAAAGACTCCTTTAATGAGAGTATATTTCAAAATAGTGAAAAAGGCAATGACATCTTAAAACAGGACAGCAACATTTTGTATTCATATGGAGGACGAAATTCTAACAATGTGGATTTGCGGGAGTTGCAAAGAACTAATGAGATGGAAAAGGAAGGTGAGAGTTTTGAAGATATATTTAAGAAAACAGGTTGGTTCCGTGGAATTGATAACATATGGAAATATGAAATTGATGATTCTAAAATGACGTTTAACAGAAGAGGACATTTAAGCCTGAAAGATAATCAGGACTACAGACGTTATGAAGAACTGTCAGAACAGGTTGATAAAATTTTGAATAAACAGTGGGAAGGATTAAATGCTTTATATGCGATAATGATAATTTGTCAATAATTGTAAGCGTAAGAATTGATGGAAATGGCGTATATGAATTAAAGCAGGTAGCCTCTAATTTCATAACGGGTATGTATGGAAGAAAAGGAATAGCTGCGTTAATAGACAGAGCTGCTAAAGATAACAAAATACTATATATAAACAATAAAAAAAGCCATAACATATTCTCGTTGGCAAGGGTACAATTCCCTTACTCGCTGAATAATTATGACTTTGACACCATAATACACAAGAGCAGTTATATTGTCAATAATAAATCGGCAGAAAGTGAAGACATTCGCTACCAGGCCAGAATAAATGCCATAACAGATGCAGAGAGCATGACACAGGATAATGGAATAGCAAGTTACACGGAAGAAAGATTGGAGGACTTGTATACAGATTATGCTGCCATGAACGAAGATTATTCACAGGCATATCTGACCAGACTGTCACCGGAAGAGTTTTTGAAACTTACCACAGAGGATGATGATGCGTATAACAGAATAATAAGTGAGTCAACCAATCTGGATAAAGAGAAGTTAAGAAATAACAGTCAGCCAATATACTTAAGAATATATGATGATGGGGAGGTTAAAGGACACGAGGGCAGACATAGAATGGCAGCCCTGATGGATGCAGGAATTACAAGTGTAAATAAATCGAAATTTAGAGATATAAACACAGTTGTTCAAAAAGCGGTTGATATTTTAACAAAATATCCGGGTGTTGAGTACAGGGGAAAAAATCCGGTAATTACAAATTTGGATACAGGAGATAAAGTTCAAGTAACTAAAAAATCATTAAAACACGGAATGCGTATGGGACATTCAGAAGCAACAATATTTGTAAGCTTAAATATAGGTGATGACATTAAATATGGAATCAAGGTTAATGAAGCAATAGGAAATAGAAATAATGCTGACAGTTCATATGTTTTGATGGGATGTATGATGGATGAAAAAAACAATAACTATTATTATCGCATTGTAGTAAACAGATACGATAGTAATAGAATTGGAGATTATTATATAGATGATATGTATGCTGTAAAAGCAAAAAAAGAAGAGACATTTACGGCGGTAATGCCGACAAGGGTTACAGCTAATGCTGATGCCTCCAACATCTCTTCTAACATTAAAGTATCAGACTTTTTAAATGAAGTCAAGGAATACTATGGCGACAGTTTATCAGAAGATGTAAATAATCATTTGGGTAGATTAAGAGAAAAAAGTGATATAGAGGGACTTTTATATCAGAACAGGGCAATAGATATGCTTGTTAAGAAGATGGAAAAAGACAGTGGAACTAATGTAAGCAGTGATGTATTGCATAAGAAATTAAAAAAGGCATTTGAAAATGCAAGAATCAGGCTTATGAGGATGGAATGCCAATGGAGAGAGGTTGGAATGAATTAATCAAAAAGCACAGCAAGGAATTTGAAGTATTTATTTCATAAAAATCGCTCTTATAGTCCAAATTTATTTGCAGATTTTTTATAACATCTGTATTTCTATCCTTTCTATCCTGATTTAAGATGGCATTGTTTTTTCATTATTTTGAGATATACTTCTATTAAGAGGAGAAGCAAGAGCGTTTCGGACGTCCAATCTAGGGGCTTGTACATCTAGAGCTTGCGTAACTCTTTTTTCTGTGTAACCTGACACAACTCATATTTTTTTTTAACGATCTTGTAAATTTCGTAAGGGTGTAGAAATGACATTGCCATTCCTTGAATGCTCTCAAGGTTCACCCCTCATAATCCTAAAAATTAACATAATAGTATTGTTATATGCGCATCATTATCTATATTGATTTAAACAACGCCACAGACAAGGAAATCTTTTGATATAAGAAAAATATGAAAATTTATTATTGAACATAATAGGTGAAGACTACTAGCCGGCATTGGGTTAGTAGTTTTTTATTTGAACGAAAATAGATACAAGGAACAAAATTCCATCTTCACAACAAACATCCGTTCCTTCACAAGTCCTTTTTAATGGACTTAAAAAATGCTAATGTTTATGTAAGGTAAATTTATAATCTTCAAATTTTACTACTAATTAATCTTTATTAACTTTTACTAAATTTAAACGGAGGTGGCATTTATGCATATTTTAGCTTTTATATTGATGCTTGTAGTTGGTTCAATAGTGGCGGCAAGCAATGGGGATTTTTCAGGGTTGATAGGAATAGGAAAAATTGTGGGAGGTATAATATTTGTCTTTGCACTTATGTGGCTGTTACTTCACCCGGTTTTACTGGTAATTGCAATTTTTATTTTAATTATGTTTGTTGAGGTTTGTTTAAGAAACAAATAAAGTTCATTGGCTAAATTAATATGAAACTTTATAAGATAAGGAGGCTCACATGAGTACAGATTTACTATATTACATTATGGATTACAGCGAAAATTATTACCGGGTAAATAAAGAGGAACAGTTGGTGGTGGCAGCAGGTAAAGAAGAAACTACAGTTTTCACATTTTCTCAGGCAAATAGCAAAATATCCGTTGGGAAAAAAATCATCTTTTTATCGTATGATTCCGGTGGAAGGGGAAAATGAATCGTTAGATTATGAGAAAACTGAGGTTCAGTACAGTGGAAATGAGGAAACTTATGACTTTGTTCAGGAAGATATTTCACTGGCAAAAAAACTTACCAGAGACGAAGTTCATTGTAGTATAACCAAAAATCCATCTTCCTATGATTTGTCGGAAATGGATTGGGAGGAATATTTAACACATTTTGCATATGAGGCTTCAAATTTAACTGATTACAAAGATGAATTAACAAAAAAGCAGTCAGAAGTAGACCAAAAGATTTGTGATGTTTTGCATTATATTGGATTGTGTGAAACAGATGACAATGAAGCAACTGATCTTGTGGAGCTGTTAAGGGTTTGTGGTGAAAACCGTCGTGAAATAAAGGATGAATTGTTTGAAAACAGCAATATGCATAAGGCGAAAGCGAATACGAACACAACCAATGAAGTGAATGAAAATAGGAGGAACTTAACTGTATGTATGCTTTAACGGATTACATAGATTGTGAAGCATTAGCGGACACATGTGAGGAAAATTTAGCGGAAGTTGAGGATATTATGAATGTAAAAGAGAATGATGATGGTCTGGTTGTTGCAGAAAATCAAGAAGTATAGAAATGCTGACTTGTAAAAGTAAATTCCGTATGAAAGACTAAATTCCACCCACTGTT
>NZ_QUHB01000016.1:0-3370 GCF_003479405.1 Eubacterium sp. AF16-48
GAGGATAACTCCTCTTCCTTCCTTTATGGATAAGCCCTCGACCTATTAGTATCAGTCAGCTCCATGCATTACTGCACTTCCACCTCTGACCTATCAACCTCGTCGTCTTCAAGGGGTCTTAATTCTTACGAATGGGATATCTCATCTTGAGGGGGGCTTCACGCTTAGATGCCTTCAGCGTTTATCCCGTCCCGACTTGGCTACCCTGCTATGCACTTGGTAGTGCAACAGGTACACCAGAGGTCAGTCCATCCCGGTCCTCTCGTACTAAGGACAGCTCCTCTCAAATATCCTACGCCCACGCCGGATAGGGACCGAACTGTCTCACGACGTTCTGAACCCAGCTCGCGTACCGCTTTAATGGGCGAACAGCCCAACCCTTGGGACCTACTACAGCCCCAGGATGCGATGAGCCGACATCGAGGTGCCAAACCACTCCGTCGATGTGAACTCTTGGGAGTGATAAGCCTGTTATCCCCAGGGTAGCTTTTATCCGTTGAGCGATGGCAATCCCACTTTATACCACCGGATCACTAAGTCCTACTTTCGTACCTGCTCCACCCGTCGGTGTCGCAGTCAAGCTCCCTTATGCCTTTGCACTCTGCGAATGGTTTCCGACCATTCTGAGGGAACCTTTGAGCGCCTCCGATACTCTTTCGGAGGCGACCGCCCCAGTCAAACTCCCCACCTGACATTGTCCACCAGCCGGATAACGGCTGCATGTTAGAAACCCAATACTGCAAGGGTGGTATCCCAAGGGCGACTCCACGCAAACTAGCGTTCACGTTTCCTAGTCTCCCACCTATCCTGTACATGCAATATCGAATCCCAGTATCAAGCTGGAGTAAAGCTCCATGGGGTCTTTCCGTCCTGGCGCAGGTAACCAGCATCTTCACTGGTACTTCAATTTCACCGGATGTATTGTCGAGACAGCGCCCAAATCATTACGCCTTTCGTGCGGGTCGGAACTTACCCGACAAGGAATTTCGCTACCTTAGGACCGTTATAGTTACGGCCGCCGTTTACTGGGGCTTAAGTTTAAAGCTTCGACTTGCGTCTAACCTCTCCCCTTAACCTTCCAGCACCGGGCAGGCGTCAGCCCATATACCTCACCTTACGGTTTCGCATAGACCTGTGTTTTTGCTAAACAGTTGCTTGGGCCAATTCTCTGCGGCCTCCCCTGAAGGAGGCACCCCTTATCCCTAAGTTACGGGGCCATTTTGCCGAGTTCCTTAACAATACTTCTTCCGTCGGCCTTAGGATTCTCTCCTCATCCACCTGTGTCGGTTTACGGTACGGGTACAATATACACAATAGCGGCTTTTCTTGACAGCCAGCTCACCTGCTTCGCTACTTATAATTTCGCTCCCATTCACGTCTTCAGATTGTGCACCGGATTTGCCTAATGCACTCCTACCTCGCTTAGACCAGTCTTTCCACTCCCGGCTCAGGCTCTCTGTCTGTGTCCCCACAGTTCTGATATATTGCAGTACAGGAATTTCAACCTGTTATCCATCGACTACGTTTTTCGACCTCGCCTTAGGTCCCGACTTACCCAGGGCAGATCAGCTTTACCCTGGAAACCTTAGATATTCGGCCGTGAGGATTCTCACCTCACTCTCGCTACTCATTCCGGCATTCTCTCTTCTTAACACTCCACTGCTCCTTACGGTACAGCTTCGTCGCAGTTAAGAATGCTCCTCTACCAATGTTTACACATTCCTCAGCTTCGGTGTAGTGTTTAGCCCCGGACATTTTCGGCGCAGGACCTCTCGACTAGTGAGCTATTACGCACTCTTTGAATGTATGGCTGCTTCTAAGCCAACATCCTAGTTGTCTTCGAAATCCCACATCCTTTTCCACTTAACACTCACTTTGGGACCTTAGCTGGAGGTCTGGGCTGTTTCCCTTTTGACTACCCAACTTATCTCGTGCAGTCTGACTCCCAATCATCATCTTAACGGCATTCGGAGTTTGATAATCTTCGGTAAGCTTTGACGCCCCCTAGGATATTCAGTGCTCTACCTCCGCAAGACTAAATTGAGGCTAGCCCTAAAGCTATTTCGAGGAGAACCAGCTATCTCCGGGTTCGATTGGAATTTCTCCGCTACCCACACCTCATCACCACCCTTTTCAACGGATGTGTGTTCGGACCTCCATTGCCTTTTACGGCAACTTCATCCTGGACATGGGTAGGTCACCCGGTTTCGGGTCTACTCACACTGACTATAACGCCCTATTAAGACTTGGTTTCCCTTCGGCTCCAGACCTTTAGTCCTTAACCTTGCCAGTAAGAGTAACTCGCCGGACCGTTCTACAAAAAGTACGCGGTTGAACTTTAAAGTTCTTCCACAGCTTGTAAACACAGGGTTTCAGGTTCTCTTTCACTCCCCTCCCGGGGTTCTTTTCACCTTTCCTTCACAGTACTATGCGCTATCGGTCACTAAGTAGTATTTAGCCTTGGGGGGTGGTCCCCCCGAATTCCCACAAGGTTCCACGTGTCTCGTGGTACTTCGGATTCCGCTCGCTCCCTTAAAATTTCGGTTACGGGGCTTTCACCCTCTATGGCCGGCTTTCCCAATGCCGTTCTCCTATCCGCCAGGTCACTTGTTGCGGTCCATAACCCCGGAATGCACGCATCCCGGTTTAGGCTCCTTCCATTTCGCTCGCCGCTACTTTGGAAATCGATGTTTCTTTCTTTTCCTCCGGCTACTTAGATGTTTCAGTTCACCGGGTTCCCTCTGCATGACTATGTATTCATCATGCAGTGACTGGAGTTATTCCAGACAGGTTTCCCCATTCAGACATCTGCGGATCATCGGATATTTGCTCCTTCCCGCAGCTTTTCGCAGCTTATCACGTCTTTCTTCGGCTCTTAGTGCCAAGGCATCCACCCTGCGCTCTTATTAGCTTAACCATTTCTCTGTTGTATAGCGTTACAACAGGGAAGGCTTGAGTTTTACTCTTCTAAATAAGATCGTCTCTTATTTTTCTGTGTTTTCTTTATCGCATCTTTCGATGCGCCTCGGATGTCTTGAAATTGGCATGAACATTTAATTCTTTGAATCTTTGTTCATTTATTTCTATTTCTCAGTATGTAGTTTTCAATGTACAATGATGAGACATTTCTGTTTCAAGTGGAGACGGAGAGATTCGAACTCTTGACCCCCTGCTTGCAAGGCAGGTGCTCTCCCAACTGAGCTACGCCCCCATGGTGTCTAATATTAAGTTATTGATGGGCTTAAATGGACTCGAACCATCGACCTCACGCTTATCAGGCGTGCGCTCTAACCAGCTGAGCTATAAGCCCATTTTGTAATCCGGCAGCCACCCGCTCTCCCATGCCGTCTCCAGCATAGTACCATAGGCC
>NZ_QUHB01000016.1:5880-48639 GCF_003479405.1 Eubacterium sp. AF16-48
ATAGCTTTTCTTCTATTGTCTTAACTATCATTGATTTAACAAGCTCTGCTATCTCCGTTGTTTTCATATCTTTATAATCTTCATAATATAAAGGCTTTAAATAGTGTATCTGAACTTTAACTGTTTTAGTATCCTTTATATCAAATGGTTTAAAAGAATCTATTAATGCCACCGGAACTATTGGTGCTTTTGCTTTGTACGCACTTTTAAATGATCCCCCTTTAAAGTTTCCCGGTACGTTTCCATTTTTACTTCTGGTACCTTCAGGAAATATTATATAATTACGCCCCTGCTTAATTCCCTCTGTCATTTCTTTTATAATTTGCATTCCCTGTCTTGGGTCACCTCTATCTATTGCTTTTGCATCTAATGCCTTTATTGTTTGTTTAAGTAATGGAACATTTGCTAAATCATTTCGTATTACAAATGACGTAGGATTTTTATGAGTGTCACAAATTAACAGCACATCAAACAATCCCTGATGATTTGGCGTAAGTATATAACCATTTTCATTAGGAATATTTTCAAGTCCTGAACACTCAATTTCCACGTGGGCATATCTGTTTACCTTTTTACACACGTTTCTTACTATATTATATCTTTCTTCTATTGTATATTTATTTTCATTTCCTGCTTTTCCTATTTCGTGAAATAACCATGGAACTTTATAGAATCTCCTTGTAAAAAGATAAGCTATTCTATTCATTTTCATTATATTATTACCTCTTAGATATGTTTTATTCCTTATATTTTTCTATAGCTGTTTCATATAAGTTGTTTCCTTCGCTGTCAATTACAACTATTACAGGAAAATCTTCTACATATAATTTTCTAATAGCTTCTGTTCCTAAATCATCATATGCTATTACTTCACTTTTCTTTATGCATTTTGATAATATTGCTCCGGCTCCTCCTATAGCAGCAAAATATACACTTCCATTTCTTACTATGGCGTCTCTGACTGCCTGAGATCTTTTTCCTTTTCCTATCATTCCCTTTAATCCTAAATCTAACAGTTTTGGAGCATATTTATCCATTCTGCTGGCAGTAGTCGGTCCTGCTGAACCTATTGGTCTGCCTTCCCTGGCAGGGGATGGCCCCATATAGTATATTATATTGTTAGCCATTTCTATTGGTAATTGCTGATTTTTTTCTAATGCCTCATACATCCTTTTATGGGCAGCATCTCTTGCAGTGTATATTGTTCCTGTTATATAAACATAATCTCCTGCTCTTAATGAATTTGCATCTTCATTGCTTATTGGAGCCTGTATTTTCTTATCCATATTATCTCCTTATATCTATATATTGTGATTTGTTATTAGTTTCTTCCTATTATAATGTGTAATTACATTATTCTATATATTGTGCTTTTGTTATAATGTTCTTGATACATGTCTGTTTACATGACAACATATATTTACTGCTACAGGAAGACCTGCAATATGGGTAGGATAGGTTTCCACATTAACTGCCAAAGCTGTCTGGGTACCACCTAATCCTCCCGGTCCTATTCCTAATTTATTTATTTTTTCTAACAATTCTTCCTCCATATCCTTTACATATGGTATGTGGGAAGATAAATCTGCAGGACGTGCTAATGCTTTTTTGGCTAAAATAGCACATTTTTCAAATGTTCCACCTATTCCTACACCTACAACCATAGGAGGGCAGGCGTTCGGTCCTGCATCCTTTACAGCTGTAATTACAGCATCCTTTACACCTTCTATTCCATCAGCAGGTTTTAACATAAACACACGGCTCATGTTTTCACTTCCAAATCCCTTTGGTGCCAATGTTATTTTTATATTTTCTCCGGGAACAATGCTGTAATGTATTACTGCCGGTGTATTATCTTTAGTATTTTCTCTTATTATAGGGTCGCTTACTACTGATTTTCTTAAATACCCATCTACATAGCCACGTCTTACACCTTCATTTATGGCATCTTCTAAATTTTCACCTTCTATATGTACATCCTGTCCTATTTCCATAAAAACCACAGCCATTCCCGTATCCTGACATATAGGTATCATATCCTCTGCAGCTATTTTCAAATTTTCATCTAATTGTTCTAAAATCTGACTTCCAAGAGGAGATTTTTCATTTTTTCGTGCATTATTTAATACATTTAACATATCCGGTGCAAGATAATGATTTGCTTCTATACACATTTCTTTTATATTATTGATTATTTCATCAGTATTTATAATTCTCATATATATTCCTCTCTTTTTAACGCATTAAAGGCGACTTATTTCAGCCGCCTTTTTTTAATAATTTTCAGAATCTTCTTCTGTCTGTTCACTTTCTTCTGATTCTTCGAGCATTGCTGCCTGTGCGTCAGCTTCAGTTACACTTTCTTTTACCTTTGTAATGCTTGCTACAACAATATCATTGTCATTTCCCGTATTCATAAGTTTTACTCCTAATGTAACCCTTCCAAGTATGGAAATATCGTCAACAAACATTCTTATGATAATACCTTCATTGGTAATCATCATAATTTCATTTCCGTTATTTACTGCTTTTGCACCTATTACCTCACCGGTTTTTTCGGTAATCTTATAGCATTTTACACCTTTTCCGCCACGGTTTTGAAGTTTAAAATCACTAAACGGTGTACGTTTACCCATTCCGTTTGCAGATACAATTAATATACATTCGCCCTGTGATTCAAGCTGCATAGATATAACTTCATCGCCTAAATTTAATTCTATGCCTCTTACACCCATTGCAGAACGTCCTGTTTCACGGACATCTGTTTCACGGAATTTTATTCCCTGACCATTCTTAGTTATTAACATAATATTGTCAGAATTATCAGATATCATCACATCTATTAACTCATCATCTTCTCTTAGTGTAATTGCCTGAATTCCGCTCTTTCTAATATTGGTATATGCGCTTACAGGTGTCTTTTTAACAATACCATTTTTTGTTGCCATTATAAGGTACTTGTCCTCTTCAAATTCACGCATCTGAACCATAGCTGATATTTTTTCTCCAGGCTGTAGCTGTAAAAGATTGACAATTGCCATTCCTCTTGCAGTTCTTCCTGCTTCAGGTATTTCGTAGCATTTAAGCTTATAAATACGTCCTGTATTGGTAAGGAATAATATATAATCATGGGTTGAAACCATAAACATATCTTTCATAAAATCATTGTCTATAGTCTGCATTCCCTTTATACCTTTTCCACCACGGTTCTGTGACTTAAAGTTATCTACAGTCATTCTCTTTATATAACCTAAGTTAGTCATGGCTACTACTGTATCTTCTTCCGGAATTAAGTCTTCGTCAGATAAATCTCCCACATTAATTCCTATTTTTGTTCTTCTTTCATCACCAAATTTATCTCTTACAATTTCCATTTCTTCTTTTATTACTGTAAGAAGCTTGTTTTCATCTGCAAGAATAGATTTTAAATAATCAATCTTTGCCATTAATTCAGCATATTCTGCTTCAAGGTCTTCTCTTGCCAAACCTGTCAACTGGCGAAGTCTCATATCCACAATAGCCTGTGACTGTGCATCTGAAAGACCAAATCTTTCAATTAAGTTATTTTTAGCATCAGCAGTTGTCCTTGAACCTCTGATTATTTTTATTACTTCATCAATATTATCAAGGGCAATTAATAAACCTTTAATAATGTGTGCTCTTTCTTCTGCCTTGTTTAATTCAAACTTTGTTCTTCTTGTTACAACATCCTTCTGATGCTTTAAATATTCGTCTAACATTTGAAGAAGATTTAATACTTTTGGCTCTCCATTAACTAGCGCTAACATAATTACACCAAAAGAATCCTGTAACTGTGTATGTTTATAAAGCTGATTTAAAATAACATTGGCATTGGCATCACGTCTAACTTCAATTACAACACGTGTACCGTCCTGGTCGGACTCATCTCTTAAATCTGTTATTCCATCAACTTTCTTTTCTTTTACAAGACTTGCAATTTTTTCTACTAATTTTGCTTTATTAACCATGTATGGAAGTTCAGTTACAATTATTCTGCTTTTTCCATTGTCCATAGTTTCAATCTCAGAAACTGCACGTGTTTTTATTTTTCCACGGCCTGTTCTGTAAGCCTGCTCAATATCTTTTCTACCTAAGATTGTAGCACCTGTAGGAAAATCAGGCCCCTTAATAATTTCCATAATTTCTTCTATGGTTGTGTCTCTGTTTTCCTGTACTTTATTGTCAATTATTTTTACAATTGCATTTATTGTTTCTGTTAAGTTATGTGGTGGTATGTTTGTAGCCATACCTACGGCAATACCGCTGGTTCCGTTTACTAAAAGATTAGGATATCTTGATGGAAGAACTGATGGTTCTTTTTCTGTTTCATCAAAGTTTGGCGTAAATTCCACAGTATCCTTGTTAATGTCTGCAACCATTTCCATAGATATTTTGCTAAGACGTGCTTCAGTGTAACGCATTGCGGCAGCACCGTCGCCATCTTCTGAACCAAAGTTTCCGTGACCGTCAACTAAAGGATATCTTGTATTCCATTCCTGAGCCATATTAACTAAGGCACCGTAAATAGAACTGTCACCATGTGGATGGAATTTACCCATGGTATCACCAACAATACGGGCACATTTTCTGTGTGGCTTATCCGGTCCGTTATTAAGTTCAACCATTGAGTAAAGCACTCTACGCTGAACCGGCTTTAAACCGTCTCTTACATCAGGTAATGCTCTTGATGCAATTACGCTCATGGCATAATCTATATAAGAGGTTTCCATAGTTTCTTTTAAGTCTACTTCATGAATTTTGTCAAATATCTTATCGTCCACTTATATTTTCCTCCTATATATCTAAGTTTTTAACAAATTTAGCATTTGCCTCAATAAATTCTCTTCTTGGCTCTACATCATCACCCATAAGAGTTGTAAATGTCTGATCCATTTCTGATAATTTTTCTTCGTCTATTTTTACCTGCTTTAAAATTCTGGTATTAGGATCCATTGTTGTTTCCCATAACTGGCTTGCATCCATTTCTCCTAAACCTTTGTAACGCTGAATTTTATTCTGATTATCACGACCGATTTCAGTAAGTATTTTATTTAACTCTTCATCACTGTACGCATAGTAATTCTTCTTATTTCTTGTAACCTGATAAAGTGGTGGCATTGCAAGGTATACATGGCCGTCCTTAATTAACTCAGGCATGAATCTGTAGAAGAATGTAAGCATAAGTGTATCAATGTGAGCACCATCTACATCGGCATCAGTCATAATAATAATCTTGTTGTATCTAAGTTTTGTTATGTCAAAATCTTCCTGTATTCCTGTACCAAAAGCTGTAATCATTGTTCTGATTTCTGCATTGTCCATAATCTTATCAATGCGGGCTTTTTCCACATTAAGAATCTTACCTCTAAGTGGAAGTATAGCCTGAGTTGCTCTTGTTCTTGCCTTTTTAGCTGAGCCGCCGGCTGAATCTCCCTCCACTATGAATATTTCACAGTTTTCAGGATTCTTATCTGAACAGTCTGCAAGTTTTCCCGGAAGAGCAGCCACTGATAATGCAGTTTTTCTTGTTGCTTCTCTTGCTTTTCTTGCAGCATCTCTTGCTCTCTTTGCCAAAACAGCCTTTTCGCATATCATTTTTGCAATAGTTGGATTCTGTTCAAGATAATAAGTTAACTGTTCACTCATTACACCTTCAACTGCAGCTCTTGCCTCACTGTTTCCAAGTTTCTGTTTTGTCTGACCTTCAAACTGCGGGTCTTCAATTTTTACACTAATAATAGCTGTAAGACCTTCTCTAAAGTCATCACCTGAAAGATTTTCTTCATTTTCTTTTAAAATCTTATTCTGTTTTGCATAGTTGTTAAATGTTTTTGTAATTGCTCTCTTAAATCCTTCAACCTGTGTACCACCTTCAGGTGTATTAATATTGTTTACAAAACTTAAAGAATTTTCTGTATATGCATCATTATGCTGCATTGCAACTTCAACATAAACATTATTTACCGTTCCTTCACAATAAATAACATCATCATATAAAGGTGTTTTTCCTTTGTTTAGGTATGTTACAAATTCCTTTATTCCACCTTCATAATGGAAAGTTTTCTCTATTTCACCTTCTTCTCTTATATCTCTTAAAACAATTCTTAAATTTTTAGTAAGGAAAGCCGTTTCCCTAAGTCTTATTTCAAGAGTTTTATAATCATATAGTGTTTCCTCAAATATTGAATCATCAGGAAGGAATGTTACTTCTGTTCCTGTAAAATTTTCGTCACAATCTCCTATGATTTTTAATGGTTCAACTACCTTACCATATTCATAACGCTGATAATGAACTTTACCATTTCTGCAAACCTTAACTTCAAGCCATTTTGATAATGCATTTACAACTGACGCACCTACTCCGTGAAGACCACCGGATACCTTGTATCCTCCTCCACCAAACTTACCTCCGGCATGTAAAACAGTAAATACAACTTCAACAGCCGGTTTACCTGTCTTTGTGTTAATATCCGTAGGTATTCCTCTACCATCATCTCTTACTGTAATTGAATTATCCTTATTAATCTGGACATCAATAGTATCACAGTAACCTGCCAAAGCTTCATCTACAGCATTATCCACTATTTCATAAACTAAGTGATGTAATCCTCTTGAAGATGTTGAACCGATATACATACCAGGTCTTTTTCTAACTGCCTCAAGTCCCTCTAAAACCTGAATCTGATCAGCTCCATATTCATTTTCAACGTTTGTGTTGTTACCCATTAGTAACTCCTTTCCGTTTAACTATTTTTTTAAACCATTTTTTCAGATACGGTACCTTCCGTAACCTGAAAAACCTTATTAATTTTGAATCTGTTCTCTATAAATTCATCAAGTCCCGTGCATGTAATAATAGTCTGAATATTATCAAGGCTTTTAAGAAGATGATTTTGTCTTTTTGAATCTAATTCTGATAAAACATCATCTAAAAGCAACACAGGTGTATCATTTATCAATGATTTTACTAACTCTATCTCCGCTAATTTAAGTGATAGGGCTATTGTTCTTTTTTGTCCCTGACTTCCGTAAGTTCTAATATTTTTTCCCCTGTTAAAAAACAAAACATCGTCTCTGTGTGGGCCAACGGAAGTGTTTTTATACTTTATGTCTTTTTCTCTATTTGTCACTATTTTCTCATATAAATCATCTGTTTCACAATTTTTCTCATATATAATTTCTATATCTTCCTGATTATCCGTCAGTTCATTGTGAATAGGTATAAGAATATTACTTATTTCTTTTATAAATTCTTCTCTTCTTTTTATAATTTCACCACCATATTTTGCTAACTGCATATCCCAGACATCTAAGGTCTGCTTTAGTTCCGGTTTGAAATATAAATCTTTAAGAAGTTGATTTCTCTGGCTTAAAACTTTGTTGTAATTTACAAGATTATACACATATATCTTGTCTAACTGACAAAGCTCCATATCTATAAACTTTCTTCTTTCAGAAGGACCATTTTTTATGATATTTAAATCTTCAGGTGAAAAAATAATTACATTAAAAACGCCAAATAGCTCACTTGCCTTTTTTATGGGAATACCATTTATGGCAATTCCCTTTGACTTATTTTTTCTTAAATGAATATCTATCCGCTGTTCTCTTCCATTTTTGTTAATGTGAAGTTTTATGTGACCTTCATCACTGTCAAAATTAATTAACTCAAAATCCTTGTTGCTTCTATGAGATTTTGTTGTGCTACACATATATATAGCTTCTAGTATATTCGTCTTTCCCTGAGCATTGTTACCATATAAAATATTTGTCTGCTTATCTAAATCCAGCTCTAATAATTTATAATTTCTAAAATTACTTAGTTCTAATTTTGTAACTATCATTATTTTACTGTAACCAATGTTCCTTCAAATTCAAAATTGTCACCGGAGTAAAGCTTCTTTCCTCTTCTGGTATCCACCTCTCCATTAACCTTAACCTGTCCATCCTGAATTACAAACTTTGCATCAACTCCTGAACCTACAAGACCTGCAAGTTTAAGAGCCTGTCCTAATTTTATATATTCATCCTTAATGGTTATTTCCATTTTAATCTTCCTTTCCGCTACTGTACAACAGGAAGCACGATATAAATGTAGCTGTTTTCCTCATCTCTGATAAAGCATGGTGCTTTAGGATTAGTAAAGAAAATGCTTACCTGTTCCTGGTCTAAAACCTTCAATATATCTATAAGGAATTTAGGATTGAAACTAATCATTATATCTGAACCTTCTTTAGATATAGGAATACTTTCATCCATAGAACCTATAAATGTATTAATGGATAATTCCATTTCAGTATCTTTAATTGTCAAAAATACCGGTTTCTTGTCACCTTCTTTTATAAGAAGTGTGGCTCTGTCAATACAGTCAGCCATTTCTTTTTTATTTATGGTGATCTTTGTTTTATAATCGTTACTAATCATTTTATCAGTGTCAAAATAATTAGTTGCCTCTATTAATCTTGAAACTACAATTGTATCATCAAACTCAAACAAAATATGGTTATTTGTAAAGTAGATATTAACATCATCATCAACTCCACCGTTTAATATTTTACTAATTTCATTTAATGATTTTCCCGGAACTAAAACCTTAAAATCACCGTACTCTTCTTTTAACTCAATATTTCTAATGGCAATACGGAATTTATCAAGAGCTACAACTTTTAATTTATTTCCATGAACTTCAAATAACTCACCTGTAAGGAGTTTATTTTTTTCAGCATCATTTATAGCAAAACTTGTTTGTCTGATTACTTCTTTAAGAGAAAACTGTGAAATTGTGATTTTGTTATTCTTTTCAATAACAGGGAGATAAGAAAAATCCTCTGCAGACTTTACAAGAATATTAAATTTAGCATTTTCACAGGTTATATTAGCCTTTGTTTCATCATTTACTTCTATTAATACATCATTATCAGGAAGCTTTCTTACAATTTCTGAAAAAATCTTTGCATCAATAGCAATACTTCCTGCTTCAATAATTTCTCCTAATACCTTTGTTTCAATACCAAGCTCCATATCGTTGGCTGTCATTTTAATTTCACCTTCAGTAGCATCAATCAAAATACATTCTAATATAGACATGGTTGTTTTAGATGATACGGCTTTCATTACAATATTAATACCTGATATCAAATCTGATTTTTTACAAACTAACTTCATAAGTACTCTCCTTCATTTAGAAAATTTAGCTATAAATATATAAATAATATTTTAATAATAATAATAAGCTGTGTTAATATGTTAAAAACTTTAGAAGTTCCTTTATAATAAAGGGAAAAACAAAATAATAACATGTTAATAACATGAAAATAATTAACAAGATATTAACAATAACCCATGGTTTAAATGTTAAGTAATTATCATCCGTAAAAAGTTATTATCACGTTATTAACATGCTATAATCACTGTTATTAACGTAAAAACGCGAGTTATTAACAAAGTTATTAACATTAATTTGGGTTAATTTTCTTTTTAAGAACATCAATCATGTTTCTAACGTTATCATCTTCCTCAATTTCGTTCTTAATCTTTTCGTATCCAAAACTAACGGTAGCGTGATTATTCTTTTTAAGGGCTGCAGCTATAGTTGATAATTTCTCATCAGTATAAACTCTGCACAGATACATACATACCTGACGTGGATATGCAATTTCCTTGCTTTTCTTCTTAGAACAAATGTCCGCAGGAGAAATCTGGAAATGCTCTGCTACAATATTTATAATGTAATCACATGTTATTTTGTTTTCTTTATTTTCAACCTTTAATGTTTCAGCTGCAAATTCCGCAGTTATTTCAGAATCATTGTTAATCTTAGAAAAAGCTATAACATTATTAAGGGAACCTTCAAGTTCACGGACATTTGATACAAAGTGTGTGGCAATGTAATCAAGTGCCTTTAAGAAATTAACACTGAAAGTATCATCCTTGTCATCTGTAAGAATATATCCCTTTGATTCAGCATGCTTTCTAAGAATTGCCATACGGGTTTCATAGTCAGGACTTTGCATATCTACTGTA
Organism: Eubacterium sp. AF16-48; assembly: GCF_003479405.1. Lineage (GTDB taxonomy): Bacteria > Bacillota > Clostridia > Lachnospirales > Lachnospiraceae > Eubacterium_G > Eubacterium_G segne. The sequence continues at coordinate 15,925 of NZ_QUHB01000016.1, forward strand.
AGTCCCTGCTGGAAACGGCTTTTTAGTCTGTCAGCAATATCTTCTATTTCTTCAGGTCTTCTATCTGATGTTATAACTATCTGTTTATGCTTTAAAAAGAGATTGTTAAAAATGTTAAATATCTCTTCCTGGGTTCTGTCTTTTTTTGAAATAAACTGAATATCATCTATAAGCAAAACATCAACGTTACGATATTTATTTCTGAATTCAATAATTTCTTCCTGACTTGTCTGTTTAGCACGAAGTAAATCAATAACTTCGTTGGTAAAGGATTCAGTATCTGTGTACAAAACCTTTGCTTTTTTATCCTGCTTCAAAATATAGTTTCCTATAGACTGAAGAAGGTGGGTTTTTCCAAGACCTACACCTCCGTAGATAAAAAGGGGATTATATACTTCTCCCGGAGAATCTGCAACGGCAAGGGATGTAACCTGAGCGGCTGCATTGTTACCAACTACAAAAGAATCAAAAGTATACTTTGAATCTAAGTGAGCTTCGTGTATTCTCTTTTCAAGTACTAAATCCTCATCATTTACTGCAGGAATAGATGAAACTTTCTTTTCTTCATCATCTCCCGGCAATACAATTTGTAATTCGATGTCTTCTTCAAGAACCACGGAAATGGAAATCTGAAGAAAATCGAAATATTTTTTATTAATATATTGAAGACTTGCGCTTCCGCTTCTTCCGGTAAAAACAAGAGTCACGACATTGTTTTCAAAAGATTTTACTTTTAGTGGTAAAATAAACGTTTTGAAAGAAATATCCTGTATATCATACTCCTGTTTGAAAAAATCCAATATTTCAGACCATTTTTGTTGTAAAATGTCTATCATAAAGACCTCCTAAAATGATAAAAAGGCTCAAAAGCCCATACAGTAATATAATACACCAAAAAAGGTTCATTTTCAATAGATATAAATAATAGGAAGAAAGAAAAAAAGCAGGATATAATAGTCATATTTAACAATTAACAATTTGAGGATTATTTAATGCGATTTACATAAAATTATTTTGGATTTACATAATATCGACAGTTATCGACAAAATAAATTAAAAGTTATTAACATTAAAAAATGGAAAATCCGAAAAAATGGGCATAAAAGTTAAAAAAATGGGCAAGTTATTAACATTCTATTAACATCGCGTTGATAACTTATGTTAAGTAGAGGTAAAATTATGTAAATCAAATGTAAAATTAAATAAAATCAAAGAATTATAAAAAATCGGGGATATTGGGTAAAAGTGTGAAAAAGGGTTGAAATTAATGGAGAAATGTGGTTTAATTAATGCTTGACTACGAATATTCTTACATTTATAATTGTAATGATGTTTTACTATAGAACAGAAAAGGAGGTGCCGGATTATGAAGATGACATTTCAGCCAAAGAAAAGACAGAGATCAAAAGTTCATGGATTTAGAAAAAGAATGAGCACAGCAGGCGGTAGAAAAGTTCTTGCCAGCAGAAGAGCAAAGGGAAGAAAGAAATTATCAGCTTAGGTCGCATTCAATGTGACCTTTTTTCTTTGCCATTTAACAGGAGAAAATTATTATGAATAGTTTAAAAAAGAATTATGATTCATTAAAAAAAAATAGTGATTTTCAAAATGTTTACGCAAACGGAAAGTCAATGGCAAATAAGTATTTAGTTATGTATGTTTTATCTAATGATTTAAGCATTAACAGATTAGGTATTTCAGTAAGTAAAAAAGTAGGAAATAGTGTAGTGAGACATCACCTGACCCGCTTAATCAGAGAAAGCTACAGATTAAATAGCAGTATGTTCAATAGTGGTTTGGACATAGTCGTGGTAGTGAGAAATACTGCCAGGGACAAATCTTATAAAGAAATCGAAAGTGCACTAATGCACTTAGGAAAAATTCAGAAGATTTTAAATAACATTTAAATTGATTATTTGAAATTAAATTTGTAACTAATTTGAAAATAGGCTTTTGACTGCATAATTTAATTGATTAGAGGATTTAATATGAAGATTTTTAAATTAATATCTAAGGCAATCAATTATACATTAATAGGAATGATAAAGTTTTACAGAAAATATTTATCTCCCATGAAGAGAACATGCCATTGCAGGTATATTCCCACATGCTCCCAGTATGCAGTAGAGGCTTTACAAAAATATGGACCATTAAAGGGGTCATATCTCGCCATTAAAAGGATACTCAGATGTAATCCTTTACATAAGGGTGGGTACGATCCAGTTCCTTAAAAGGTAGGAGGATTAATTGGATAATTTAATATTAGCTACACAGACAGGTGGTATTTTAAAACCTTTTGCATGGATTTTAGGTAAAATACTTGAAATTATTTATGATTTGTTTTCAACAATGGGAATTTATAATATTGGTTTTTGTATTATATTATTTACTATTGTTGTAAGAATGCTTATGCTTCCAATGCAGATTAAGCAGCAGAAGTTTTCAAAGCTTAATTCAGTAATGACACCTGAAATTCAGAAAATCCAGAAGAAGTATCAGGGAAAGAAAGACCAGCAATCCCAGTTGGCACAGCAGGAAGAAATTAAAGCAGTATATGATAAGTATGGAACATCTCCTACAGGAAGCTGTTTACAGTTATTAATACAGATGCCTATTCTTTTTGCACTTTACAGAGTTATTATGAACGTTCCGGCATATGTTAAGCCGGTTAAGGATTTATATTTACAGGTTCTTAACGGATTAAATGCTACACAGATGAAGCAGTTTTTCGGAATTGATGGTTTAGCATCCGGTTTATCTCAGGATAAGATAAACGGTTGTATTGATGCAATGTCAGGCTACACAAGTTCAGGTAGTGGAGTTAAACTTTCAGATGGTGTTACATTAAGTAAAATCTTAGAGGTTGCCGACAAAGGTGTAGCAGATAAGATAGAAGGAATTAATAATTTCTTTGGATTAAATTTAAGTATGTCACCTAGTGGAATGTTTAATGCAGGAATGATTTCAATTATTGTTGCACTTATTATTCCTATTTTATCAGGTTTATTCCAGTTTTTAAGTGTTCAGCTTTCACAGAAGCTTAATGGAGCTGCTATGGATTCAGCAGATAATCCAATGGCAAGTTCAATGAAGATAATGAACATTATGATGCCACTTATGTCAATATATATGTGCTGGATTTTATCAACAGGTATTGGTCTTTACTGGATGGCAGGTTCACTTATTATGATGTTACAACAGATATTTATTAATATCCACATGAAAAAAATAGATGTTAATGATATTATTGAGGCAAATAAGGAAAAGGCAGCTGCAAAGGCTGAAAAGCGTAAGCAGAAAGAAGGAATTTACAGAGATAAGGTTCTTGAAGCTTCAAAAACAAATACAAAGAATATTTCCGGTAATTCTAAGATAAGTGCTTCTGAGAAAGAAGAAAAAATCAGAAAAGCAAAGGAAGCTGCAGCAAATAAGCCAAATTCTATGGCATCTAAAGTGAATATGGTTAATGAGTATAATAAACGTAATGAAAAATAGAGGTAAAAATAATGGAATTTAAAGAATATAATGGAAAAAATGTTGACGAGGCAGTCACAAAAGCATGTGTAGACCTTGGTGTACCAACAGAAAAGTTAGAATATGAAGTTATAGAAAAGGGAAGTAACGGATTTTTAGGAATTGGTAGTAAACCTGCTGTAATAAAGGCAAGAAAGAATGCTTCTACAGAAGGTATTATCAGAGAATTTCTTGGCAAAGTATTCGAGGCAATGGAACTTACAGTTAAGGTTGACATTGACATAAGGGAAGAAGAAAAAGAAAACATTGCAAACATTAATGTTATTGGTGATGATGTTGGAATCCTTATTGGAAAAAGAGGACAGACTCTTGATTCATTACAGTATCTTGTAAGTTTAGTTGTAAATAAAGAAAGTGACAAGTTTATAAGAGTTAAGCTTGACACAGAAAATTATAGAGAAAGAAGAAAAGCAACCCTTGAAAATCTTGCAAAGAACATTGCAATTAAGGTTAAGAGAATAAGAAAACCGGTTGCTTTAGAGCCAATGAATCCATATGAAAGAAGAATCATTCATTCAGCTCTTCAGAATGACAGATATTGTACAACAAGAAGTGAGGGAGAAGAACCTTACAGACACGTAGTTGTTGTTTTGAAAAAATAATAATATGGAATTTTAAATGCTCTTCACATAAAGTGGAGGGCATTTTTCTTTTACTAAATTGTATATATGTGATATACTTTAAATTTAGTAAAGTTTAATTTAGAAAAGGTGTATTATGAAGATAACAGAGACTATTGCAGCGATATCTTCATCTGCTGGAAATTCAGGAATAGGTATAATAAGAATTAGCGGTGATGAGGCAATAGAAGTTGCAGACAGAGTTTTTAAATCCCATAAAAATATTAGGTTAAAGGATGTAGATTCCCATACGGTTCATTATGGACATATTGTTGATGGAGATAAAATTATAGATCAGGTTTTAGTTATTGTTTTAAAAAATCCACATTCTTATACCGGGGAAGATACGGTGGAAATTGATTGCCACGGCGGAATGCTTATACTTAAAAAGGTATTAGAACTGGTATTAAAGAACGGTGCTAAAGCTGCAGAACCGGGAGAATTCACAAAGAGAGCTTTTTTAAATGGAAAGTTGGATTTGTCTCAGGCAGAAGCAGTTATGGATTTAATAAATTCAAAGAATAATTTTGCCCTTGACAGTTCAATTAATCAGTTAAGGGGAAATATATCTGAGGAAATAAAGGAATTAAGAAGCAGCATAATATATCACATTGCTTTTATTGAGTCAGCATTAGATGATCCGGAGCATATCAGTTTAGATGGATATGAGGATGAAATAAATGAAATGTTAAATGATAATATTTTAAGAATAAAGAAGATGATTAAGTCCTTTGATAATGGAAAAATAATGAAGGAAGGAGTTAAAACTGTTATTCTTGGGAAGCCCAATGCAGGAAAATCATCACTTCTTAATTTAATGCTTGGTGAGGAAAGGGCTATTGTAACGGATATTGAGGGAACTACCCGTGATACTTTAGAGGAAAATATTAACCTTGGAGGAATAAGTCTTAAGATAATAGATACTGCAGGAATTAGAAATACTGATGATAAGGTGGAACAAATAGGTGTTAACAAAGCAAAGGATATGGCTAAGGATGCAGACCTTATTATTTTTGTGGCAGACGGTTCTAAAGAGTTAGATGATAATGACAGGGATATTATTAACATTATTGAAGATAAACCGGCTATTATATTAATAAATAAGTCAGATATTAACACGGTTATTGACATAGATGCCTTAAAAGAAAGTTCAAAAAGGGATGTAATACTTTTTTCAGCAAAGGAAGGTCATGGAATTGATGTACTTGAAGATAAAATTGAAAAGATGTTTTACTCAGGGAAAGTAACATACAATGACCAAATTTATATAACTAATGCAAGACATAAAGAAGCACTGGATAATGCATATGATAGTTTGTGTCGTGTAAAGGAATCAGTTGACGCAGGTATGCCGGAGGATTTTTATTCAATTGATTTAATGGATGCTTACGAAAGCTTGGGACTAATAATAGGGGAAAGTGTGGAAGATGACCTTGTAAATGAAATTTTTTCTAAATTTTGTATGGGAAAATAATTATTGGAGATAAAAAAATGCCGAATGTAGTTGAAAATTATGATGTTGTAATAATTGGTGCAGGTCATGCAGGATGTGAAGCGGCCTTAGCTTCAGCAAGACTTGGACTTAATACTATTGTTTTTACTGTAAGTGTTGACAGTATTGCTTTAATGCCATGCAATCCTAACATTGGAGGAACATCTAAAGGACATCTGGTAAGAGAACTAGATGCTTTAGGTGGTGAAATGGGTAAAAATATTGACAAGACTTTTATACAGTCAAAGATGCTTAATAAATCAAAGGGACCAGCAGTTCATTCCCTTAGAGCCCAGGCTGATAAGCAGGATTATACAAGAGAAATGCGCAAAACTCTTGAAAATACTGACAATTTAACAGTGCGACAAGGTGAAGTTGCGGAAATTGTAGTGGAAGATGGTGTAATAAAGGGCGTAAAGACTGTATCCGGTGCAACTTATTACGCTAGATCAGTAGTTTTGGCTACAGGAGTTTATTTGAAAGCTAAGTGTATTTATGGGGATGTGTTCCAGTACACCGGCCCTAACGGACTTATGGCAGCTAATCATTTAACAGATTCTTTGATTAAGAATGGAATTAAAATGAGAAGATTTAAAACGGGAACCCCTGCAAGAGTGGATAAAAGAACTGTTGATTTTTCAAAAATGGAAGAGCAGTTTGGGGATGAAAGGGTAGTGCCGTTTTCATTTTCAACAGACCCTGAAAGTGTACAAAAGGAACAGGTTTCGTGTTGGCTTACTTACACTAATGAGGAAACTCATAAAATTATAAAAGAAAATATTAACCGTTCACCGTTATTTTCAGGAATGATAGAGGGTACCGGCCCAAGATATTGTCCATCAATTGAGGATAAGGTAGTTAAATTTGCAGATAAAAACAGACATCAGGTATTTATAGAGCCAGAGGGATTGTATACAAATGAAATGTACTTAGGTGGAATGTCATCATCACTGCCTGAGGATGTTCAATATGCAATGTATCATACAGTTCCCGGACTTGAAAATGCAAAAATAGTTAGAAATGCCTATGCAATAGAGTACGATTGTATAGAATATGGACAGTTGTTACCTAATTTGGAGTTTAAAAATATTAAGGGATTGTTTAGTGCAGGACAGTTTAACGGAAGTTCGGGATATGAGGAGGCAGCTGCTCAGGGAATTATTGCGGGAATTAATGCTGCACGTTTTGTTCAGAACAAGGAATCAATTATTTTGGACAGATCTCAGGCGTATATTGGAGTTTTAATTGATGATTTGGTAACTAAAGAGAGCCATGAACCTTATAGAATGATGACTTCTAGAGCAGAATACAGGTTATTGTTAAGACAGGACAATGCTGATTTGAGACTTACAAAGATTGGTTATGAAGTCGGATTGGTTTCTGAGGAAAGATATAAGTATGTTTGTGAGAAAGAAAGGTTAATTGAAGAAGAAGTTAAACGTTTGGAAAATTATAAGGTAGGTGCAGCAAGAGAAAATCAGGAGATATTAGAGAAACTTGGAACTACACCTCTTAAGACAGCTACAACTTTAGGGGAATTAATAAGAAGACCTGAGTTAAATTATGATTTAATAAAAGAGTTGGATAAAGATAGAAAAGAATTGCCTTATGATGTAATAGAACAGGTTAACATAAATATTAAATATAATGGTTATATTGAGAGACAAAAGAAGCAGGTAAAGAATTTTAAAAAATTGGAAAATAAAAAGATACCTGAAGATTTTGATTATAAAAAGGTAAAAAGTCTGCGCATAGAAGCCGTACAAAAGCTGGAGTTTTATAGACCTGTTAATATAGGACAGGCATCAAGAATTTCCGGAGTTTCACCGGCAGATATTTCGGTTTTGCTGATTTATATGGAACAAATGAACAGAAAACACTAGAATATTATGTAAACCGTAACTGGTTAATATAAATAAAATTATGTAAACTAATATGATTTAATGAAAATTAATGGAGGAATAGATGATTCAGGGGCGTAAATTGCTAGAACAGGGATTAATTCAATTAAATATTCAATTTACTGATAAACAGATTGAACAATTTATGAAATATTATGACTTGTTAATAGAAAAAAATAAGGTAATGAATCTTACTACAATTACAGATTTAAATGAAGTAATGACAAAACATTTTTTAGACAGTGTTTTAATTTCAAATGTTTTAGATATGTCTGATTTTTATACATTAGTGGATGTGGGAACAGGTGCAGGTTTTCCGGGAATCCCTATTAAAATATTATTTCCTCATTTAAAAGTTACATTAATTGATTCTCTTAACAAAAGATTGAAATTTTTAGATGATGTTATAAGTGAACTGGAACTTGATGGAATTGAAACTGTACATGGACGTGCTGAAGATTTAGGAAATAATGATTTATACAGAGAAAAATATGATTTATGTGTTTCAAGGGCAGTGGCTAATTTATCTACTTTAAGTGAATATTGTATTCCTTTTATTAAGAAAGATGGTGTTTTTGCCAGTTATAAGGCATCAGACAGTGAAGAAGAAATAAATAATTCAAAAAACGCCATTAAAATATTAGGTGGAAGTATTAGTAAGGTATGTGAAATTGCTTTACCTGGTACAGAGGTAAAGAGAAATATAGTAATTATTAAAAAGGATAAATGTACATCAAAAAAATATCCAAGAAAAGCAGGTACTCCATCTAAGGAGCCATTATAATTGATTTATTTCTTTAATAAATGGAGGATATATGTTAGAAGAATATTTAAATAGTAGAAAACAAATGATGCTTGATAGAATAAATGAATATTCTGAATTGCTGGAACATAATAAAATTGAAAAAGAGGAAGCTTATAATAAGATAGATGAATTAAATTCTCTTATAGATGAGGCATCAGAAATATTTTCTTCAAAAGCCAGAATTGATAGTGAACATAAAAACAATGAAGTTAATAAAATTAAAGAGAAGATAGAATTAATAGAATGTGAAAATAATAATTTGAAAATTAAGATGGCAAAAGCATCAAAAGAATTAGTTGATATTCAAAATAGTATTAATGAATTCAAAAGTGATTATGTTTCACGTGAAACAAAGTATAAAAGAAGAAGACCTACAATTAAGAAGGAGGTTATGGATAAATTAAAGCTTTGCAAGGACATTGTTTCTGTGGATAGCAAAAGAGCAGCAGTTGAATTAGATGAAATATTAAAATTATTATCGTAAGTACATAAAATATTGAGGATATGCCCTAGGGCATATCCTTTTTTGATAATAATCCTTGTGTTATTATGTTTCACGTGAAACACAAATAAGAACAACATTTGGGTTAATATATGGCAAAATAGGCATATTTAAGGATTGTTTCACGTGAAACATTAAAAATAAGAAATATTTAGCACAAATTTGGAGATATGTTATGGAAAATCCTATTTACATATGATAAAATATATCAGCAGGAAACATAAGGAATACTAAAATTAATGAAAGGATAGAAGTCAATAGAAAATTGTGCAAATTTATTGGCTTTATATAGAGATAGGTAGGTTATATGGGTAGAATTATAGCTATTGCCAACCAAAAAGGTGGAGTTGGAAAAACAACGACATCTATTAATTTGTCTTCTTGTTTAGCAGATTTAGGAAAGAAAGTATTACTGGTTGATATTGATCCTCAGGGAAATGCAACAAGTGGGGTTGGAATTATTAAACAAAATTTAGAAAATACAGTTTATGAATTATTTCTTGATGAATGTACCATATCAGAGTGTTTAACAAAAAGCGTTGTGGATAATTTAAATGTACTTCCGTCAAATGTAAATTTGTCAGGTGCAGAAATTGATTTAATTGGAGTTGAAAACAGAGAATATATTTTGAAGAATGTTCTAGACCAGATAAAGGACTTGTATGATTATATTATAATTGATTGTCCTCCTTCATTAAATATATTAACAGTTAATGCCATGACTGCAGCTGATTCGGTAATTGTCCCTATTCAGTGTGAATATTATGCGTTAGAGGGACTGTCTCAGTTAATTCATACAATTAACCTGATTCAGGACAGACTTAATAATGACTTGGAAATTGACGGAATTGTATTTACAATGTATGATTCAAGAACAAATTTATCATCAGATGTAGTTGAAAATGTAAAAAGTAATGTACATATAAATATATATGATACAGTTATTCCAAGAAATGTAAGATTAGCAGAGGCACCAAGCTTTGGTCTTCCAATACATATGTATGATGGAAAGTCAGCAGGAGCTGTTGCATACAAGAATCTTGCTAAGGAAATAATAAAATAAAAATATTAATTATAAAGTTAAAATGATATTAATATATAAAAATCACAATAAAATTATCAAATATATATTATTATTATTATAACTAAAATGTAAAGGAAAAAGTATGGCAGTAAAAAAGAAAGGTTTAGGAAGAGGAATTGATTCGTTAATTCCTCAGACAGATACAGGTAATAAAAAAGAAAAGGTTAAGGAAAAGCCGGTTGTTAAAGAAGTAATAAAAGAGGTTGTAAAGGAAGTAAAGGTTCCTGTTCCGGCTGAAACTATGATGAAAATTTCAGATATTGAGCCTAATAGAGATCAGCCACGTAAAAATTTTGACAAAGAGGCATTAGATGAACTGGCAGATTCTATCAGACAGTTTGGAATTATTCAGCCTATAGTTGTTCAGAAAAAGGATGATTATTATGAAATAATTGCAGGAGAAAGACGATGGAGAGCTGCAAAGCTGGCTAAAATAAAGGAAGTTCCCGTTATTGTAAAGGAGTATACTCCTCAGGAGGTAATGGAAATTGCCCTTATTGAAAATATTCAGAGAAGTGATTTAAATCCTATTGAAGAGGCACTTGCATATAGGAGTCTTATTAATGAATATAATCTTAAACAGGATGAACTGGCTAAAAGAGTTTCAAAGTCAAGAGCAGCTATAGCAAATTCCATGAGATTACTTAGATTAGCTGAACCGGTTCAAAATATGCTGGTGGAAGGTCAGATTTCAATGGGACATGCAAGGGCATTGCTGGCATTAGAATTAGAGGATTTACAGGTTGATGCTGCAAATACAATTATGGAAAGAGGCTTAAGTGTAAGAGATACAGAGAAGCTTGTAAAGTCAATTTTGAATCCAAAACAGTCAAAACTTCCAATTCCTAGCAGTGAAGAGGCTATATATTCAAAACTTTCCGATAAATTAAAGGAAATTATGGGTACAAAGGTTTCAATTAATCACAAAAAAGGCGGAAAAGGTAAGATTGAGATAGAATATTACTCTCAGGAAGAATTAGAGAGATTATTGGAATTATTTAATGGTATACAAAACTAAATTAATGTTATAAACTATAACTAATCTATAATCAGAAAAGGAGTTAGAAATGAACGATTATATATATATGGGAATAATAGTCGCAATGTTTGTAATATTTATTATTCTTCATATTAAACAAAATAACAAAATAAAGAGACTTATGAACAGATATGAGAAGTTTATGAAAGGAAAAAATGCTGAAAATCTTGCAGATGCAATAGAAGAGAATTTTCAGCAAATGGATAAACTGGAAATATCACATCAGAAAAATGAATTAAAGATGGAGCAGGCTCTTCAAAATATAACAACAACATTTCATAAGTTGGGAATTGTTAAGTATGATGCCTTTAAGGAAATGGGTGGTAATTTAAGTTTTGCTCTTTGTTTGTTAGATGATACAAACACCGGATTTATTTTAAACACCATGCATGGACGTGACAGTAGTTACAGTTACATAAAGGAAATTATAAAAGGTGAGGCGTACGCAACACTAGGTGAAGAAGAAAAGGAAGCTTTAGAAAAAGCAATTAATTCATAATTTAAACAAGAATGTGGTACAAAAATGCTACATTCTTTTTTTATTTTATAAAAAGTTGTAATTATATGAAAAGTGGGAGGTTCAGACTATATATTATGAGAAAAAAATAATAGTAATGAATATAGGCAATAAGTTTATAGGATATATTGAATGACCTCTCATAATTGGAAGATAGGGGAGTTGAAGTGTAGAAGAAAAATTTTTTAAAAAAAATGAAACTTTTTGGTACTTTGAATAGTCTAAATAATATAAAGAATAAAGGAGATAAAATTGAAAGAGAAAAAAGAAGATATAATTAGTAAACTTCTTATAAATAATTATGACAAATATTATCACATAGCATATAGTTATACACAAAATAAAAATGATGCACAGGATATAGTACAAGAAGGAGCATATAAGGCTATATATAATTCGAAAAAATTGCGTCAGGTAAAATATGCAGATACATGGATATGTAAAATTATTATAAATGAAGCAATTAGTTATATCAAAAAAAACAGGTTTAATTGGGATAAAGATATTGTAAGTGAAATGAAAGATGAAAAAGATATGTTTAAAATTGAAGACGATAAGATTGAATTGAAACAGGCGTTGGATAAATTAACAGATAAAGAAAGGGCTGTAATTGTATTAAGATATTTTGAAGAAATGAGTTTAAATGATGTTGCGTACATTTTAGGTGAAAACTTAAGTACAGTAAAAAGTAGAATATATAGGGCACTTGAAAAGTTAAAAGAGTATATGATAGTTAAATAGATTGTGATATGAAGGAGAAATTAAGATGGTAAATGATGAAATGTTAAAAAAACTAAAAGATCAATATATTGGAGTTGAAGTTCCTGATGATGAAAAAAATAAATTAAATGAAATTTTAGAGTATGCTAAGATAGATAGAAAAAGAAAAAGAAAAAAAGTTATAATTACAAGATGGATGATTTCTGTTGCTGCATTGTTGTTAGTTGTAATTATGCCAAATACAAATGAAACATTAGCATCATCTTTAAAAAATATACCTTTGGTGGGAAATATTTTTAGTGTAATAACAGTTAGAAAATATGATGAAGACAAAAATATCAAAATTAATATGGCAAAAATAGATTCTAATGGAGATATTAAAAATAAAAAAACAGTTGAAAAGTTAAACAATGATATAAAAAAATATACAAACAAGATAGTAAATCAATATAAAGTTGATTTAGGTTCAAGTGGATTTAGTGATTTATATATGGATTATAAAATTGTTATTAATAATGATAAGTGGTTTACAATAGCATTTACAATAAACGAAACCAGAGCAAGTGGATATGAATTTCATAGATATTACAATATAGATAAATCAAGTGGAAAAATTGTTAGTCTAAAAGATATATTTAAGGAAAAATCTGATTATATAAAGATTATAAGTAATGATATAAAACGACAAATGAAACAGCAAATGTTGACTAAAGACGTTGTATATTTTATTAAAGATAATGGTATTTCTACAGGATTTAAAGAAATCTCAGGTAATCAAAACTATTATATAAATAATGAGGGAAATATAGTAATAGCATTTGATGAGTACGAAGTAGGACCAGGATGTACAGGGGCACCTAAGTTTGTAATATCAAAAGATATAGTAAAAAAAATTTTAAATAATTAAGAAACATAAATATAAATGATGGAGATGAATAAGATGACAAGAAATGAAAAAAAACAAAGGAGAATAAGACAACTTAAAATACGTGTGATATCCACGTTATTAATATTTTGTTTGGTAATTGTAGCAGGCGGTTGCGCTTTAATAGAAAAAAATAAAGAGAGTAAAAAAGTTGTCAGAGTTAATGGTGGAGTTGTTGAAAAAACAAAGAATGTTGCAGATAACAGTGAAAATACTTCAACTGAAACAAAGGAAGAAACCAGTAAAACTGAAGAGAAAACAACAAAAGATAATAAAAGAGTAATTGATCCTAATAAACCTATGATTGCTTTAACCTTTGATGACGGACCGGGGGAGAGAACCCTGGAATTGTTGGAAACATTGGAAAAATACAATGTGAGAGCTTCATTTTTTATGTGTGGCACAAGTCTTTCCAGAAACGATATAAAGGTGGAAGAAATTTTAAAGAAAATGGATGAATTAGGATGCGACATGGGAAATCATACAATGGATCATCAGTCATTGCCAACATTATCCTCCCAAAAAATTAAATGGGAAGTGGAAGGGGTTAATGATTTAATTAAGAAACATGTAGGACATGGAGCTAAATTTGTGAGACCACCTTACGGAGCAGGAATCAGAGATAAGAAGGTAAGCAAATATGTAAAGGCACCTATGGTTTGCTGGTCTGTGGATACATTGGATTGGAAGACAAAAAGTAAAAAGGAAACAATAAGGTCTGTTATGAATGATGCTCATGATGGAGATATAGTGTTAATGCATGACATTCATGGATGGACAGTAGATGCAGTAAAAAAGATTATTCCAAAACTACTAAAAAAGGGATATCAGTTAGTTACAGTGTCTGAAATGGCAGAGGCTAAAGGCTGCAAACTGGAAAATGGAAAGCCATATTTTGAATTCTAATAGATATAAGAACCGTTATGTTAAATTAAAAACTTAGCATGGCGGTTTTTATATGCAAAAAATCAACCTGTCACAGGAGATAATTAACCTGTTGCCTAAATACTATTTACATTTATATAGTAATAAAATAAAATTCTAATTAGAAACAGAGAGGTTTAATTAGTAGGAAAGTTATATGAAGGTTATCATTGATATTGATGAAAATTGCATAGAAAACCAGGTAATAATAAAGTGTTTAAAATTTGACGAAAAAATTGCCATGCTTCAAAGAAATATAAGCAATAGTTTATCTGAAAACATTAAACTTGAGCTATATAAGGATCAGAAGGATTATTATATTGATATTGAGGACATTTTGTTTTTCCAGACAGAAGGAGACATGGTTAAGGCACATACAAGGGATGATATTTTTGACACAGGTTACAGACTTTATGAACTTGAGAAAATATTGCCATGGACATATTGCAGAATTTCAAAGTCTGCAATATTAAACGTAAAAAAGGTATATGCAATTACTAAAAATATAACTGCTTCAAGTGAAATAGAATTTAAAGACAGTCATAAACACGTATTTGTTTCACGAGGATATTTTAAACCTTTAAAAAGTAAATTAGATGAAATAAGGAGTAAAGAATAATGAAAAGAAAAAATATTTTCTGGGGAATAGCACTTATAGCTATTGCGGTAATATGGATAATTACCAAATTAGATATATTTCCCGGTGTGCAATTTGGAAAAATAGCGTTTACATTGCTGTGGGCAGCATGGCTTGTAAAGGGAATTTTGGATAGAGGGTTTTTCTCTATTTTTATGAGTATTGCCTTTCTTGGAATTGTATGGCAACATGAATTAAAAATAGAAAGTATCACTCCATGGCCGGTTGTAGGCTCGGCAATATTGTTAAGTATAGGATTTTCACTTATATTCGGAAACAAGGAAAGACGTAACTGGAAAAAGGCGTGTAAAAAGGGATATGACGAAAAAGATGGGTATGGAAATTTTACCTCAAGTCATGCAGAGGGAGAAAATATAGTTCACGTAACTAAATTTTCAGGGGCTGAAAAGTATATTGACTCTAAAAATTTAAAAAGTGTGGAAATTATAAATAAGTTTGGTGGTTGCGAAATTTATATGGATAAGGCAGTTCCGGCGGGCAATGAGGTTTACGTGAGAGTTGAATGTATGTGTGGCGGAGTTGAAATATATATTCCAAAAAGCTGGAAGGTTAAAAATCTTACAACAGCGACTTTAGGGGCATTGGATGAAACCGGGCACTATGAAGGAGATGCAGTAAATGATACTGTTGTTGTTTTATCAGGTACTATTAAATTAGGAGCAGTGGAAATAGTAAGGGTATAAAATAAAATGATTTTTAGCATAGAAAAAGCAGGGTTTCTACAAACTCTGCTTTTTTCAATGAAAATTTTAATATTCCACAACTGATATGAAACTTTTTAATATTTTTATTTCTTCAGGATTATTTTTTGCAATTCTTGCTGCGGCAACAATAGGAATCCAGTTTTGAACGTAACGCTTGCTTGTGCTTGTTGCTTCGCAGAATTTATCCAGATATGATTCTGCCAAATCAGGCATATTAATTTTCATCCACAAATATGTTCTGGCAACATCGGCACTGGCATTTCCCTGGGATGCATGATTCCAGTCAAGAACACAAGCCTCACCTTCATTAATAATAATATTATGAGGTGTTAAATTACCGTGGCACAATTTCCTATGACGTGGACAGGTGTTTAACATGTCAATAAGGTCTATTTTAAGATTTTTATCCAAGTTGGAAAACTTAATATAATCTGCAAATTTTTCCTTTTGGAATGGCAGTTTATCAAGTCTGTTTTTATGAATTGATGTTTG
The DNA here is from genome assembly GCF_003479405.1 of Eubacterium sp. AF16-48. Classification (GTDB taxonomy): domain Bacteria; phylum Bacillota; class Clostridia; order Lachnospirales; family Lachnospiraceae; genus Eubacterium_G; species Eubacterium_G segne. The sequence goes on from NZ_QUHB01000016.1 coordinate 31,842, forward strand.
AATTTCAATCATTTTATCTAAATATTTATCAGCATTATCAGGGTCTGACTGTATCATGGAAAACAAAGTAGTGCCCTTTATAATAGAAGATTTAAAATACCATTTTCCATCCATCACAGATACTTCTTCTATAGAAGGAACATTGATGCCTGTTGTTTCAACCATAGATGTAATAAAAGATTCCAAAAATACATCAGTTTTCTTATAATTTTTATTAAAAATCTTATAAGTATTATTTCCATCAGTATAAATACTGTTATTTCGTCTTTCGTTTACTAATTCAAGATTCATATGTTTTACCTTCTCCTAAATAAAATGTATTATTATAATGAAATTAAGAATAGTATAACATATATTGACGATGTTTGCCATAATCCTTGCAAAAATAGGAGGTTAGGGGTATAATCGAAATACCGTGAAAAGATTGTTAATAAGAGTCATTCCGTGTTAATAACACAAATAGAAAAGTGACTCGTAGGAGGAGAAATGTTAGATATAAAGTTATTGAGAAATAATTTTGATGAAGTTGCAAAGGCTTTATCTACAAGAAACGAAGATTTTGATTTAAGTCTTTTTAAGGACCTTGATGAAAAGAGAAGAAATCTTTTAAGTGAGGTTGAAGCATTAAAGGCTAAGCAGAATACTACATCTAAGTTGATTCCACAGTATAAGAAAGAGGGAAAAGATGTTGCACCTATTATGGCAGAAATGAAAGAAATTTCAGATAAGGTTAAGACATTAAACGCTGATTTAAGTAAAGCAGAAGAAGACTTAAACAACTATATGCTTACAATACCTAATATTCCTCATCCTTCTGTTCCGGCAGGAATGACAGATGAAGATAATGTAGAAATAAGAAAGTTCGGTGAGCCTACTCATTTTGATTTTGAGCCAAAGGCACATTGGGATTTAGGTGCGGATTTAGGAATACTTGATCCGGAAACAGCAGCTAAAATAAGCGGTTCAAGATTTACAGTATACAGAGATTTAGGTGCAAGACTTGAAAGAGCCATTGTAAACTTCTTCCTTGATACACACACATCAAAGCATGGTTATACAGAAGTATTTCCACCATTTATGGTTAGCCGTGAGAGCATGACAGGTACAGGACAGCTTCCTAAGTTTGAGGAAGATGCATATAAGGTACAGGGAGATGGAAAGGAATATTTCTTAGTTCCTACAGCAGAAGTTCCTGTAACTAATATGTATAGAAACCAGATTTTAGATGGCTCACAGCTTCCAATTAAGCACTGTGCATATACAGCATGTTTTAGAGCTGAAGCAGGTTCAGCAGGTAGAGACACAAGAGGACTTATAAGACAGCATCAGTTTAACAAGGTTGAGTTAGTTAAGTTCTGTAAGCCGGAAGATTCATATGATGAATTAGAGAAACTTACAAGAGATGCAGAAGATGTATTGCAGATGCTTGGACTTCCGTACAGAGTTGTTAAGATTTGTATCGGAGATTTAGGATTCACAGCTGCAATGAAGTACGATATTGAAGTTTGGATGCCAAGCTACGGCAGATATGTTGAAATTTCAAGTTGCAGTAACTTTGAAACATTCCAGGCAAGACGTGCAAACATTAAGTATAAGGATAATGCAGGTGATAAAGCTGAATTTGTTCATACATTAAACGGAAGTGGCGTTGCAGCCGGAAGAACAACAGCAGCTATTTTGGAAAATTATCAGCAGGCAGATGGAAGTATTGTAATTCCTGAAGTTTTAAGACCTTACATGGGTGGACTTGAAAAAATAGAAGCAAAATAGTATTATATATACTGGTTAAAAAATAAAATGCCGGTTATGGATTACGGGTTTTTCCATAGTCTTAAGCCGGCACTTGTTCTCATAGTTAAATGGATATAACAAGTGCCTCCTAAGCACTAGTTGTGGGTTCGATTCCCGCTGGGAACATTATAAAATGCAGCAATGGTTGTAGATTCATTGCTGCATTTTATGTTAATACGTTTGTATGGAAGATAAATTTTCTGCACATTAATATACTTTTCCATTTGGACTACAAAAATTAAGATTAATTTGGAGAGATGAAACATGATTTATGATTTTAATTTTAAAATATTAATTTGTTTAATAATTTTATCGTTGATTTTAGTTGTATTGTGTAAAAAAATATTTAATAAGAATTTTAAAGAAACAAATGCTTTATTATTAATATGCTTTTATTTTATTTTGATAATTTATAAAACTCAGTTTCCAATCTTTATTAATAATGATGTTATGGAAACTGAATTAGGTGGAATAAAATTGGGTAGGGATGTTAATTTGATTCCTTTTAAAGATTTTGCTCATATGACAAGTCTATTGAATATTGTTATGTTTATTCCGATAGGATTTTTGCAGGGATTTGTAGTAAAGAATAATTGGAAAAAAACTATTATTGTGGGATTTATTTTAAGTCTTGTAGTCGAGAGTTCACAGCTGTTAGTGAATATGTTAATAGGATATAATTTTAGAACCTTTGATGTTAATGATTTAATTTTTAATACTATTGGAGCTTTAATAGGGTACTTAATATTATTTGGAATAATATCATTGTTAAAAAAAGTAAAAAGTAGTGACAATAGAATCATTGAGTACATTAAATCAAGAGGATAAAAGTTGAGAAAATAAATTATGATATATTGAGGTGAATAAGATGAAATACATTATTAATACAAATATGTCTAAAGAACAGTGTATAGAATATACAAAAGAAAATCTGCCTAAATTAGGAAACTACAGAAAAGCCAATTTTTTTGGGAGAGTCAATAATAAGGGCTTTAAAATATCAATTAATGGAAGTACGGAATATTTTATTAGGCAAAATATCGCAAGACCGGTAAATGTGGGACGATTTGAAGAAACAGAAAATGGTGTGGTTATTCATGTTACACAAATGATATCATTACCATTTTTTGCAATGTGTTTAATGACATTTTTATTTTTGCTTTTTACTTTATTGACTATAATTTTAGATGGAATTGATGAAAGTAATATGGAAATAATAAAAACTGAAGGAATTACATCATTGTTTTTTTTGCTTTTTACGCTCATTATGATAGGCATATTTAAAGGTTATGAGAGAAAAGATATGGAAGAGGTAACCGAAATATATAGTGGAAAGTAAAATACAAAATTCACAATTATACATAGCTGATTTATAAAAGAAAATTTCACTGTAAGATGCGGGAGTGGAATTTAAAATTTTAATTTTGGGTGGTTATACCCAAAAACGTCGCAAGTTGAAATATTACTACAATCGTAGTATAATTATCTGATATAAAACTAAATATGGAGATTGATAATGGACTATATTGTAATGGATTTAGAGTGGAATCAAAATCCATATGGAAAAAGTAATTATTATCCGGACCTGCCATTTGAAATCATAGAAATTGGTGCAGTGAGAGTTAGTGAGGACAGAGAGATACTGGATTCTTACCAACAGGTTATAAGACCAAGAGTATATAAGAAACTTCATTATAAAATTCGGGAAATAACTCATTTTACTGAAGAAGAATTGAAGGAAGGAAAGGATTTCAAGAGAGCAATTATTGAATTTCTTGACTGGTGCGGAGATGATTATATGTTCTGTACATGGGGTTCTATGGATTTAACGGAACTCCAGAAGAATATGAAACATTACAGGTTAGAGAGAGTGCTGGATTTCCCATTATTTTTTGTGGATTTGCAGAAAATGTTTAGTTTGCGATATGACGATGGACATATGAAACGAACTCTCACAAGTGCTGTTGAATATTTGAAAATTGATGAGGATCATGAATTCCACCGGGCTTTGAGCGATGCCTATTACACGGCCAGAGTTATGCAGACCATGGACTTTGACAAATATAAGAACCGATTATCTATTGATACATTTTATTCACCTAGAATTAAGGAAGAAGAGATTTTCGTTAGGATTGATGAGTATACCAAGTTAGTAACAAGGGAATTCCTTTCTAAAGAAGAAATGTTCGAAGATAAAGATGTAAGCGACATGAAATGTAATAAATGTGGCAAATATTTGAAAAAGGAACTGGATTGGTTTTCCGACTGTGGAAAGACTTATTATTGCTTAGGAAAATGTGCCGTGCATGGTTATGTCAGAGGAAAGATTAAGATAAAGAAAGTGGAAGATGACAGTTTCTTTGCAATTAAAATTATGAAATCCACTGACGAAGAAGGGGCGAAAAGTATTTACGACAAACAGGAATCTATTAGGGAAAAGAGGCGTGAGAGAAGACAGAGGTCTCTGGATAAAGAAATCGTCATAGATGAGTTATGGGATGAAAATGAGGATGACGATTAAATAAAAAAGTAGCTGTATATCCGAAAAGGATAAGCAGCTACTTTTTTGTTTATTATTTAGTTTCCTTATAATTCTCCATAAGAGCTTCAAGTTCTGTTAAAAGACAATCAACTTTACCATAGAATGAATCGTTGTTCATAGGATCGTCGAATTTGTCACGGATTTCAGTTACCGCATCAATAACAGCATTAAGACGTTTCTTACCACTACCATTTAAGTAAAGCATATAACGGCTCTTTTCATTTTCCTGTGGAGTCATTTTCTTTAAAACAACCTGCATATTAGGTTTTTCTCCAATAAAACGGTATGTGATAGATGGAGAAGCATGGTTAAATAAATTCTGAAGATAGTAAATATCTCCTGTTTCATTGTAATATTTCCATGCAAATGTTTTTCTCATGGTCTGAGCTCCAATAGAGTTAAGTCCGATGCTATGTCCGGCTGCACGAAGAACTCTGTATGCCTGTTCTCTTGAAAGAGGCTTGTTAGAATTGTTATGTCCTAATATTAAGTAAGAATCCGGATCCTTACCTTCTGTGAAAGTATGGATTGTTTTCTTTAAATCTTCCGGAACTTTAAAAATGTTCTTAATGTTCTTTGTTCCAATTTCAACAGTTATTTCATCTTTGTCTCTTACATCCTTAACCTTAAATGAAAGAATGTCCTGAAGCTGAAGTCCCGTGCCTACACCAACTTCAAACATGATGTAGTACTTATAGTCAACTTCTTTAAGTGCGTTGCCAAATAGACGAAGTGTGTCTTCGTCCTTAATAGGTGCTACCCAATTCATAATATTAATACCTCCTAAATTAATAATCAGCGATTTCTATTTCGTTTATTCGCTCTTATTTTATTTAATCTTCTATGCTGCATAACAATGATTAATATTAAAATAACAACAATTACGATACCAATAATAATAGGCAGTAGAATTTTTGGTACCTTGAAGTTAGATTTCTTTGAATTATCACTATTTGCGGCTGCAGTTTTATTTTCAGTGTCTAAAGCGGTTGTGCTTTGTACACTTTCTGAACTTAAGTTTGTGGTTCCACTTTCAGCAACAGAAGTTGTAGATGACTCGTTTGGGGTATCTGCAACGGTATTAGTGTATTTAATACCAGCTGTTCCTACAGATTTTGAACCATATTTGTAAGTAATAGTTGCAAATTTATCATTAGAAATTCCAAAGGATATTTCAGATGTTAAATCTGCAAACTTTGCTTTTTTAGGAATAACCACACAGGCGGAATCATCTATGGAAATGCTGCTGTTGTCGTTACAGAAAGGTGATTTCAAAGTAACACTTTCTGTATTTTTGAAACGGGAATCGTTTTGGGCAACATTAACCTTGTGAAAATTGTCAAAGCCGTAATCAAGTAAAGCCTTGGTGTCATAGTAAACATTGTTACCATTTGAGTTAAGCACAACTGTAATAAGAGTCATGCCGTTTCTCTCGGCAGAGGTAACAAGGGTTGTCCCAGACTGATTAGTAAATCCGGTTTTTCCACCAATAATTCCATCGTAGTAAAATCCGCTGTAGCGTCTAACCATTTTATGACGCTGGTAAGAATTAAAATTTTCTTTTCTTTTGTTATTCTTTTTAATTGTATATTCTGATGTGTTAATAATGTCTCTGAAAGTCTGATATTTAAGAGCATCACGCATTATCATAGCCATGCCATATGCCGTAACATAGTGATTTGGGTCATGAAGACCGTTGGCATTGGCAAAATGAACTCCTGTGGCACCGGCTTTTTCGGCACGCTCATTCATCATTTCAGCAAATTCCTTTGTGGAGCCGGCAATGTGTTCGCCAAGTGCGGTGGCAACTTCATTGGCGGATGTAAGCATTAATGCGTATAAGCAGTCCTTAACAGATAACTTTTCACCAATTTGACAACCGGCATTGGCATCACCATATTCTAATCCGTTAATGGCATTTTTTGAAAAAACTACTGTTTCATCTAATTTGCAATTCTCTATTGTTAAAAGTGCCGTCATTATTTTTGTAATGCTGGCAGGATACATTTTTTTGTTACACTTTTTATCATATAAAATAGTACCTGTGGATGCATCAATTAATATAGCAGCTTCACCGTGCAAAGTAGGTGACTTAGGCCAACTGGTGCTTGTCTTCTTAGGGGCTGCAGAAACATCTGCAATTCCTAATCCTGTGTTGAAATCAGTAATTGGGATAAAAATATTTCCCAGTACCAGCATCATAATAAGCAATGCTGATAAAAATTTTTTAAATCTATATGTAATCATTGTAATCTCCAAAATATAATCATATAAAATATATTTTACATAAAATAAAGGCAAAATGCAATTAATTTACAAAATATTTTTGATAAATCATATATTGAATAAAAAAATAATGATAAAAAAGTAGTGGAAATAAATAGTTGTATGTATATAATATTAACGTAGTAAAGGGTAAACTATAGTATAAGAATAATAAAAAACAGTAACTAATGAACAGTTAATATTGTCCAATGGTTACTGTTTTTTTTATTTAACCCTTGATTTTATAACCTTAAGTCTTGTAAATTCCTCACGTTCCTTTTCTTCCAAAGCATTTTCAATGGTTTTTACTAATGCTTCATAGCTTGGAATGGTTATATTCTTAAGGGCGTTGGCACGCTTTTGGGTTTTCTTGATATTGTAAGCAAGACGATAAGCGGCATTTTCAATCATGGAAAGTCTGATGGTTAAATCCTTAACCTTCTCAAAACAGGATTTTGCCATATCAAGGGATTCCGTAGTGCCATAAAAAGAATATACGGGGTTTCGGATTTCTTCCTTATGTCTTACAAGAGGGATTTCCGTACCCATAACACTTCTTGATTTTATCCTTATGTCATTCTCAGGAGTAACGTTAAAAGCAAAAGTTTCCACGTTTTTAATTCCCAGTTCAATATTTGCCTTTTCAAGAGCACTATAGGCTTCCTTAAAGGTCATGTCAATTTCTGTTTGAATACCTTTTGCTTTTTCGTTAAGATCCATTATTTCACGAATGAGAATATTTCTTTTTTTGTCCATTAGCTCAAATCCCTGTTTTGCAAGGGTAAGGGAGCTTTTTGCGGACATCAAATTACCTTTTGTAGGTACTGTGTTTAAATTCATAATAAACCCACTCCTATTTTAGTAAGTGTATAATTACCAAAAGTGGTGTAATCACATTTAGCAATTTAAGTGGAAAAACTTTAATTTTCTCCAAATGCATCATAGTATTTATCCAGTATCTTTGTGTCAATTCTATCAAGTTCTTCTTTAGGAAGTATATGAAGAAGCTTCCAGCCAAGATTTAATGTTTCAATAATATTTCTGTTTACTCCAAGACCCTGACCTACAAATTCAGTCTCAAAGGCTTTACCAAATTCAAGGTATTTCTTATCTGTTGGAGATAATTCATCTTCACCGATAACTGAAGCAAGAGCTCTGGCATCACCTACTTTGGCGTAAGCCGAAAACAGCTGGTTTGCAACATCCTGATGATCATCCCTTGTAAATCCTTCACCGATACCGTCCTTCATAAGTCTTGAAAGGGACGGAAGAACATTAATAGGAGGATAAATTCCCTGGCCATTTAATGAACGGTCTAAAGTAATCTGACCTTCCGTAATATATCCTGTAAGGTCAGGAATTGGATGAGTAATATCATCATTTGGCATTGTAAGAATCGGAATCTGGGTTACGGAACCTTTGGCACCTTTAATAATGCCGGCACGTTCATAAATTGTAGCAAGTTCACTGTACAAATATCCCGGGTAACCTTTTCTTGAAGGAATTTCACCTTTAGAAGAAGATACCTCACGCATGGCTTCTGCATAGGTTGTCATATCAGTAAGAATTACAAGAATATGCATATCTTTTTCGTAGGCAAGATATTCTGCAACTGTCAGGGCAACCTTAGGGGTAATAAGACGTTCTACAACAGGGTCATTCGCCATGTTAAGGAACATAACGGTATGTTCTAAGGCACCGGATTCCTCAAAAGACTTTTTGAAAAAGTCAGCAACGTCATTTTTTACGCCCATGGCAGCAAACACAATGGCAAACTTTTCATCACTGTCTCCTAAGGAAGACTGATTTACCAATTGGGCTGCAAGCTGGTCATGTGGAAGTCCGTTGCCGGAAAAAATAGGCAGCTTCTGTCCACGAATCAATGTGGTAAGTCCGTCTATGGCGGAAATACCGGTTCTTATATAGTTTCTGGGATATTCACGGCTTACCGGATTTAAAGGTTTGCCGTTTACATCACGCTTTTCGCCATTGATAGGTGAAAGACCATCAATAGGGCGGCCAATACCGTTAAAAGTACGTCCTAAAATGTCAGGAGAAAGGGCAATTTCCATAGGGTGTCCTGTAAGCTTGGTATGGGTATTGGTAAGAGACATACCCTCCGAGCCTTCAAAAACCTGAATTATTGCCTTATCCTCATATATTTCAATAATACGTCCAAGACGTTTTTCCTCACCATCATTAATGGAAAATTCAACAATTTCGTCAAAAGCCGCATCCTTTACACCTTCTAATGCAACAAGCGGTCCATTAATTTCACTTAATCCTAAATATTCTATAGCCATATGGTACCCTCCTTATGCATTCTCTTCCATTATTTCTGAATAGAAGTTATTAATAGCGGTTGTATAATCATCAAACATACCTAATTTATCATTAGGAACATCATATTTTATGGCAATAACCTTTTCAAAAATCTTATTTTCCTTTAAAACTGACATTGGTATGCCGTATGAAATAAGACTTGATGCCTTGTCATATAAATAAAGTATGGTTTTCATCATAAGTAGCTGTTTTTTCAGCGGAACGCAGGTATCCTGGTCATGAAATGCATTCTGCTGTAAAAATCCCAGTCTTATAACTCTTGCAATTTCCAAAGTAAGCTTCTGGTCATCCGGCAAAACGTCACTACCAATAAGCTTTACAATTTCCATTAAAGAGCTTTCCTGATTAAGCAGGGCAAGTATTTTAGCTCTGCATTCGGTAAAGTCAGGGCCTACATTTGTGTTGTACCAGTTGGCAAGTTCGTCCACATATTCACTGTAGCTTGTAAGCCAGTGAATGGCCGGGAAATGTCTTGCGTAGGCAAGGGATTTGTCAAGACCCCAGAAACAACGTACGAAACGTTTGGTATTTTGTGTAACCGGTTCCGAAAAATCACCACCCTGAGGTGAAACTGCGCCAATAATACTAATGGAACCTTCAGTTCCGTTAAGGTTTTCCATATAACCGGCTCTTTCGTAGAATGCCGAAAGACGGCTGGCAAGATATGCCGGGAAACCTTCCTCAGCAGGCATTTCCTCCAAACGTCCTGATAACTCACGGAGAGCCTCAGCCCATCTGGAAGTGGAATCAGCCATAATTGCAACGTGATATCCCATATCCCTGTAATATTCTGCAAGAGTAATACCTGTATAAATAGAAGCCTCTCTGGCTGCAACAGGCATATTACTTGTATTTGCAATAAGTGTTGTTCTATCCATTAAAGGATTGCCGGATTTCGGGTCGATAAGTTCTGAAAATTCCTCAAGAACCTGAGTCATTTCATTACCACGCTCACCGCATCCGATATAAATAATAATATCTGCATCAGCCCACTTGGCAATCTGATGCTGGTTCATGGTTTTTCCGGTACCAAAACCTCCCGGAATGGCAGCAGTACCGCCTTTTGCCAATGGGAATAATGTGTCCATAATTCTCTGACCTGTAACAAGAGGCTGTGTTGTTCCATAGCGCTTTGCAATAGGTCGTGGCTGTCTGATAGGCCATTTCTGGGTAAGAGAAAGGTCTACAATAGTTCCATTTTCTTTCTTTATAGTAACGATGGTGTCGTTAATGGTATATTCACCATCTTCAGCCACATCAATAACCGTTCCTTCTATGTATGGAGGAACCATTGATTTGTGGACAATAGCCCGGGTTTCCTGAGTTTCCGCAATGATTGTACCGCCGGAAACATATTCTCCCACGGAAACCTTAATCTGAACCTTCCATTTCTTTTTAGTATCAAGGGAATCTACACTGACACCTCTTGAAATAAAGGCTCCTGACTGTTTTTCTATTTCACTTAAAGGTCTTTCAATACCATCAAAAATATTATCAAGTATGCCGGGAGCCAGTGTAACGAAAATAGCACTGTCAGTACCATACACCAATTCTCCGGGTTTAAGACCACTGGTTTCTTCGTATACCTGAATTGTAGTCATTTCTGAAGTAAGTCCGATTACCTCACCAACTAATCTTTCAGAACTAACGTAAACCATTTCGCCCATTTTAAAGTCTGTTTTTCCTTTAATATAAACGACAGGCCCGTTAATGCCATATATAATACCTGTTTTTTCCAATTGGCTGCCTCCTACAATGTAATTGCGAATTTTTCCTGTTCTTCCATAAGCTTTGTCTTAAAAGAATAGTCTATCAGAATATTTTTATCAGGAATAATGCTTCTTGTGCCTCCAAGAAAATCCTTATCATAAACCTGTATATTGCAGTTAAAATCTGATTTTAATTCATCAAGTAAAGCTGAGTCATTTGAATCAATATAAACCGTAAGCTCAGAATCACCATATTCATCTAAAACAGACTGTATCTGATGCTTAATGTTTGCAATGTATTCAGGAGTAGTTCTGTAATCAGCAATTTTTTTACGGACAATGTCAAAAACTTTAACTTTAATTTCAGACTGTTTTTTTGTTAAATCCTTTTTTATTGCCATTTGGGAAGACGCAAGCTGCTTTTTGCAATCAGACTTAACCTGATTAATTCTTGCACGCTTTGATTCTTCTGCAAGTCGTTTAGAATTGTCCTTATAGACCTCTAAATCATCGTCTAAGGATTTTTTGTAGCTGCTTAATGATTCAGCACTTTGATTATTGGCACTTTCAAGAGAAATCATTCTGAAGTGCTCCATCTTTTCTTCTATAGTCATTGGCGCCACATCCTTTCTAAAGTTTTATTCCAATAGCTTCATTAATGTAATTGGTAATGAAGTTAGGTTGTCTTCCTGAACCGTGACGGTCAGGAATTTCCACTAATAGAGGGCGTTTCCTGTTAAGCTTGATATCATCAATTATTTCAGGAATTTCAAAACTTAATTTTTCCGTAATAAGCAGAATACCGAGATGTTTGTCTTCTAAAATCTTTTCAACTGCCTGTTTTGTCTCTTTGCGACCATGTACAACTTCACCTTCAACACCGGCAAGGCGCATGCCTGTTAAAGTGTCCACATTATCGCTAATTAAATACATTTTCATATACGCCTCCAAAAACGTTATTTATGCAACGTGTGTTAAAATAAGGAAAGCAACGATGAATCCCCAAAGAGCAATACCTTCTGCAAGGGCTACAAAGATAAGGGCTTTACCGAAAATGCTTGAATCTTCGCTTAATGCACCAAGAGCTGCACTGGCTGAGCTTGCAACGGCATAACCTGAACCTATACATGAAAGTCCAATGGCAAGGCCGGCAGCAATAAGACCGATACCACTTGAAATAGTAGAATCTGAAGCTACTTTAGCACTGGCAGTGTTTGTGAATAAGAAAACAGTTGCAAAAAGAAATACGCTAAAGAATGTAATGCAGTTAGTAAGCATTGTTCTTTTAAAACGACCTTTATTCTGCTCACCTACAAAATAAACAATAATTGGAAGTACAATTGTAAGTACTAAAGCTACTAAAAATAAAATACTAATTAACATGTTAATTTCCTCCTGGTTTTTATGTTTTTATTTATTATTCTTCCTAAATGGAACAAATTCACGTCCGCTTCCATCATAAAAACGTCCGAAAATTTCATAATATTCAAGACGGAGTACCTGTATTCCAACAACAAGTCCCTCCATACCTAAAACAATAATGTTTCCAATAATGACTACAAGTATATTTGGCATGCCACCATTTTCCGCACCGGCTAAGGTCATAACAACCTCCATCATGGCTGCGTGGCTTATGGCAAAAACTCCGATACGCAAAAAGGATAGAGCATTTGACAAATAAGTTATAAGGTAGTCAAACAATTCAAAAAACGCTGTTGCCGCAAAAATTCCTGCCGATTCATCTATAGGCTTTTTCTTTGCAATTAAATTCTTAAGAGGTTCCTCAAAGAATATTAAAGCAAGGGGAACAACAAACATTATTATAAGTAACACTGTTCCCGGCAACGGCTTTCCTGTCATGTAAAGTAAAATAACTGCTATAACGCTGGCGTAAAAGATAAAACCAGTTACGGCATTAGGCCCAAACAATGCCTTGCCAAGGTTTTTCTGCTTTATAGCATTGGCAATATTAAGCACCATGGTGGTTAATATAACAAATGAACCAAAGAGAAATGCTGCTACAAGAACAATATTAATTTCTCCTAAAAACGGTAGCGTTACCATGGATTTAAGAGGGCTTATGACGGAATCAAACTCAAATCCGAAAAAGCTTCCAAACAGGGCACCGAATATACAGGAGCTTACTCCTGCGGCACAGACAATTCCTGCCAAATCCATTTTTTTAACCTTGTATAAAATGGCCCCACCAATAAAAAGGCATAGCCCCTGACCTAAATCACCAAACATTATGCCGAAAATAAAGGCATAAGTTATGGTTAAAAATAAAGTAGGGTCAAATTCGTTGTAAGCCGGAAGTCCGTACATTTTTACAAACAATTCAAAAGGCTTTACAATTTTTAAATTCTTTAATTTTGTTGGTGGCTTGGTTTTATGCTCCGTGACATCATCGCTGACAATGCACACAACATTTACATCGTCGTCGGTTTCCTTCTGGAGTTTTTTTGCCTCCTTAGTTGCCATCCATCCACATAAAACCTGAAAATTCACACCGGATTCCCTTGTAACCGCTGATAATTTCCTTACGTCAAAATTACTATATGCAGTTTCTATTCGTCTGATAGCGGAAACAAGTTTAGTTTTGCTTTCTTCAATAACGTCGTTTATGGAATCTTCCTTTGCCTGAACCTGCTTTTGCAAATCTTCTTTCTGACTTAAAATATTTTCACATTCCTTGTCAGGAAAATCCTTATATTTTTTTGCAATGGCAATTTCATCAAAATTTATGTTCTTAAAATCTTTTGCAACTTCTTCAAAATATTCATTAGGTGCAAAAAATACCCCGTAAACATATTCCGTCTCTGCTAAAGTAGTAATAAAAATTGCGTTAATATCAGGGTCAAGGTACGACTCAAACTTATCAAAATTGACTTTTGGAATTTTGCCAAAACGGTATTTGAAAAAATCCATATCATAAATTCCTTTTAATGTGTAATTAAGCCCTTTAAATGGGGCAAGGGAGTTGAAGTCGGCATCAAGAGCCTGAATCTGAGTATTAAGCTTTGAAATCTCATCCTCTATGTCTGAAAGCCTGTCATCAATTTTATCTATAAAGCCTTCAGCACTTTTAATACTGATATTTTCAATTTTTACCTTTTCAGGGTTCTTCACAAGTCCCATAAGTTCGTGACTTTTGTTAAGGGCATCCTTAAAAGGATTTTCCTCGTTGTAAGTGGTGAACTGGTCGGAAGAACTAAATTCTGCCAAAGCATTTTCTAAGTGAATATCATGCTTACTTAAATAGTGGGTTACGAGATAATCGATTTCATTTTTGGGACCGGCTAAAGTCACAAAACTCATTTTTTCAATCATTACAAAACCCCTTTCTTTTGATTAATGTATCGGGTAATGACTTCCGGAGAATATCCGTATCTTATGCACTCCATTGCCGTTACTACCTTTGCAACCTCCAAATTTTTTAGGTGGAAGTATGCATTTATAGCTGCTAAGGAGTATGGAGCAGTTCGGAAATCTTCCATATATATAGTATTTAAAATTCCACCAAACTGGGATTCCATTGATTCTCCCGGCTCAAACCCGTAAGTACGTCCGTAATAGCTCCTGTTTACTAACTCAAAAAATACCTCGTTATTTTCAGCTTCTACCATGGCTTTTATGTCGTTTCTCTCAATATTGTGATAAATGGGTATCAGAAACGAATAAATCTGGGAATCTGTTACCGTGTAGTATTTTTTGCAGCGGTAAATCCAGAGAATGTTTAACAAATCCACCTGAGAACCGAAGGAATCCAGGAAGTATTTGCATTCACCCTTTGGAATAAATTTATTTTTGTTGTCCCACACATAATTGAAAAAGAAAAGGTCTAAGGACATTTCGTAATCAAAAAGTGTAGGACTGTCAAGTTCGTAAACCTTTCTAATTGTTTTTTCATAAACAGAGCCTGAAAGATTGTTTACAAATTCCTCCATGTTGGAGGAGTTTATAAGATTATCTATGTCAAGCTTTGAATGTCGCTTGAAATGTTTATCAACAAGGACAGGAATAGTTGAATTTCTGCTGTCCATAATATTTCGCATGGATGCCTTTAAAGTGGCAATTTCGTATTTCATAAAATAAAATTCCAAATATCGTTTTTGCATGTTTCCGGCAAAATGGAATATCTTAGAAAAATCATAGTATGTTGAAAAGGTCATGCGGCTTTCCACATCTCCACGATGGGCTGTGGAAGCATCTAAATCCGACAAAACATCTGCATATGATGGAAAGGTTTGCAGATAACTGATTAAATCAGGAACGGTTTTTAAGTTTGCAATCTCATCATATTCAGACTGGGAAATAAGACCTTTTTTCATTGCCCTTATTTTGGTAGTCATGCCACTGTAAGCCACTAATTTTCCGTTTCTCATAGGCTCACTCCTTTATAATGTTGTTAAATATACCTTCCGCTAAGGCTTCACCCTTTGATGCAAAGAGATTGTTTAACTTTTCTATATCCTTTAAACATTCCTTTTGGCATTTATCTATTTCTATTTCGTTTTCTTTATTTAACTGTTCTTTATATTCATTAACACAGGAGTCCACATCCATTTGAAGTTCCCGGTCGTATTGCTTTTTTTGCTGATTAATATAATCTGCATACTTTGCTTTTTCATTAAGCGATTGTTGCATAATTTTAGCTGAAGCTGAATCAATTTCTGCCAATTCGTTTATGATTTTGTTAATATCCTGACTCATGTGCAGCCTCCTTCATTTTAAGTTATATTGTTTTATGTCATATAATCTTATACCATATGTTTTTATGTTGTGAGATTTTTATATCATATGGTTTTGGGCATAAAACAGAGTGGCACTAAAAATACATTTGCCCCTCTATTATACTATTATCCTTAAATAATAATTAATAATACATTTAACAAAATATGTAGTAAAGATAATAGACAAAAAGCCCCGGTGACAATCTTACCGAGACTTACACATCAAGGGCAGATTTGCTCAAATACCCTTTCTTAGACTTTAAGTCTACTTTAACACTTTTTGTAAAAATTACAATAAAAACTTGAAAAAATTAATGAAACCAATTAGAATTTTTCATTATAATAAGTGATTAGTTAATATCTATATCAGGCAAATAAATTTATGTATTTTACAGATTGGAGACAGGCATGAGATTAAGAAATGTACCGGGATCAAGGGAAGCTATTGCAGAAAGCAATTTAGCAATAAATGAACCACAGGTTTTAAAAGGAAAATGGAATGAAGAGTTTGGAAATAATAATCCCATAAGAATAGAAATAGGAATGGGCAAGGGTAGGTTTATTACACAGTTAGCCCTTGAAAATCCGGATATTAATTATGTAGGAATTGAGAAGTATTCCAGCGTTTTGATTAGAGCAATTGAAAAGTGCCAGGATATAGAGGTACCAAATCTCCGTTTTATAAGAATGGAGGCGGAGTATATTTGTGATGTATTTAATAAGGAAGAAGTTGATAGAATATATCTGAATTTTTCAGATCCGTGGCCGAAGGACAGACATGCAAAAAGAAGACTTACGTCAAAGCAGTTTTTCGAGAGATATGATAATATTCTAAAAAAAGACGGAGTGGTGGAATTTAAGACAGATAATGATTTGCTTTTCCAGTTTTCCTTAGAGCAGGTGCCGGAGGCAGGATGGAATCTGGTAGCACAGACATGGGATCTTCACAATGATAGCGAAATGGTTAAAGGAAATGTAATGACGGAATATGAAAGCAAGTTTTCTCAAATGGGAAATCCTATACACAAGCTGGTGGCTAACAGGTAGACGGGCAAGCCGGTGGCTAATGGGTAGAAAGGGAAAATGGCAGAAAATAGGGGAATTAGGCTAAATGGAAGCTGGTTGGAAATTAGGCGTGGGCGGTTGGAAAGTGTGAATTGAGGAATCCAACTGTACAAGTGCAGGTGAAACCCGGTGAAAATAGGTATGTGGGGCGGTTGAAAAGCTAGAATTAAAAAATTCAACTGTACAAGTATAGGTAAACCCCGGTGGAAATAGTCGTATGGGGCGGTTGGAAAGTTTGAATTGAGAAATTCAACTGTACATAAATCATTTGGATGCTGTGAGAGAAATATAATCTGAAAATAAACCAGGAAAAGATTGATTTCATAAGAAATTCCCGGTAGGAAATATGC
>NZ_QUHB01000017.1:0-8824 GCF_003479405.1 Eubacterium sp. AF16-48
AGCAGGGACGCAAAATACTTACACCCCTGCTTGATTGAGCTTTCCGTATCTAAGGAATTAGGCGGTAAACCAAGACTTTCCGAACTCTGCATAACATCTTCTGCCGTACCGCCACTTTCTACTTGAATGATAGCAAGTAACACATTGACATACTCGGAGATACCGTTTTCTCTGGCGTATTTTTCTACCATAGGCTGATGTTTCAAGACTTCTGCGGATAGGTTCATACCCGTAATGCCAGAAGAAAAATTGCTGTTCTCGTCGTCGCTGTCCGCACTAATGAGGACGCCAAAGAAAAGCACCAGAGAAAAGAGGATAGGAAACAGACTGCCAATGATAGCGATATGTTTCAGTTTCATTTTTTCTTCTGTCCTTTCTTCGTTACAAGGTTACGGGTTTTCTCTATGGTCTGCTGGTTCTTCTGGACGCTCTGGGTCTGCTGAACCTTTATCCTGCGGTCTTTGGTGTCATTCTGGCGTGTTTCCTGCGATACCACTTTTTCTACATTCTGCCTATGTACTGTCTGTGTAGGCTGGGGTGCTTTCTTATCAGAAGCACCAGAAGATAACGGACGCTCTTTGATAACATTTGTCTTGACTGGCTCACTTGCTTTCGGAGTTGGAGCTGTGGCTGGGCGTTTGACTTCCTGCATTTTTTCAACACTCGGCTTTGGAATGGTTGAAGCTGTGACTGGTCGCTCATGGGGACGGGTAGCTCCCGTTGTCGCTGATCCGTCAGCCTTTCGCTGTACCTGCCTTGCTTCTTGTGCCTTTTGAAGCTCCATACGTTTGTCAGCGATATTTTTCTTACGCTGTTCCTGCTTTTCCAAGCGTCCCGTCTGTCTGGACTGCTGTTCCTGCACCATGCCACGCTTGAAGTCGGACACGCTGGACTTTGCCTTTTCCTTTGCGGAATACACCGCATAAGCGGTCTGTGTCGGCATATCCTTGATATTCTCTTTGACAGCGTTTGCCTTGTCTTTCACTTTATTTTTCGTATCTAAAACAGCACCGACTTTTGAACCTGCACGCTGTCCCATGCTGGAAGTGGTATTGCCCCGATTTTCTTTAGAAGCCGTATTTTTTCTTTCGGCTCTCTTGCCAGCAACGGCACTTCCAGCCACCGCACCAGCTACACCGCCCGAAATACCGCCAGCACTTACCGCCCTTGCAATACGGTGTTCCATACGCCTAGCCCGATGTCGCATAAACAGATACGGTCTGCGGAATATGCGTCGTCCCATGCTTTGACTGTCGCCAGCATTAAGTGAGAACATACTCATTAAGTCGCCCAGCTTCATGTAGATACCAGCGAAACATACTATCTGCAAGAACGCCACCATAAAGAATGGGTAGTCTGTGGAAATGTTGTAAAACATACTGGAAATACTAAATGCCACCGTTACAATGAGCGTTATTCCTGCCCGTGTCATTATGGTATTAAATACTCTCACGATTGCCTGCTTTGCCATGCTTTCATAGCTCGGTATCATGGAAAGTAAAAAACTGATAGGTAAAAACATTGCAAAGATAATAAAAAGTATCTGGCTGAACAACATCATGCCCGTAAGCAAGAATACAAATATCGTGATACCCAAGTTAAAGAACAAGAGGAAGAACACCATACCCAAACGGTTCACGACCTGCGGTATTGTCAGATTGTTATTGTCGTTGTCCTCGATTTCTGTTTTCACGACTTCCTCTCTGGTTTTCCCGTCCTCGTCCTCTGGACTTGCCGATACGAGAGCTTCTACACGGTCTGTCCCGATTTCTTCTGCGTTGCTGTTCCCGAATTGAAGCAAGAGCCACGGCTGTTCCACTTGAATAGAAAATAGGCTGTCCCGTATCAAGTCCACGCTGTCCTTACCCTCGCTGTCGGAGTTAGGGAGCATGATTTTTGTTCCCAAATCCAAAGAAGCGGTACTGATGTCTGATGAAAATTCATTTATCTTCTTGATATAGTCGGGAGCATAAGCA
The DNA here is from genome assembly GCF_003479405.1 of Eubacterium sp. AF16-48. Lineage (GTDB taxonomy): Bacteria > Bacillota > Clostridia > Lachnospirales > Lachnospiraceae > Eubacterium_G > Eubacterium_G segne. The sequence goes on from NZ_QUHB01000017.1 coordinate 1,977, forward strand.
ATAAATGAAGCGGACAGCACGAACACCACCACAAAGTTGATAACAGCGTGAAGTGCTTTGCTGGTTTCCCGTTTTATCAGTCCCGTATAAGCAACGTACATTCCCACCACTAAGATAATGAGAAGCAGGAAACCAACATAGAAGCCCGTAGAAGAAAAGCCGTTCTCGGTAACGCCTGCAAGGGTCTGTATGCTCTTTCCGATACTGTCTGCCATATCATTGATGAAGTCCAGCTTATAGGCTTCCTGCACCACATAGCCCGTTGCATTACTCAAATACAAACTGATAGTCCAGACAAAGTTGGTAATGCAGTACAGCCCGTATTGTACCGATTTTCCGATACCGTCGAGCCAGTTCCACGGAAGCCACGACCAGCTATTATCGACGAAAAAATCAAGCTGGTAGTTGGAAAGGGGATATTTTGAATAAAGATTTTCTGCGTTTATGGTATCGTCTACAAGCCCCGTCGCATGAGCCACCGTCCCCAAAAGTGAAAGCAGGATAAGGGAGAGTGCCACCACGAACAGAGCCATTTTGAGAAAGTGGAAAATCTTCTTTTTTGTGAACACACCTTTTATCCTTTCTTTCATCACTCCACCTCATTTCTCTGTACGGGCGGTCTGGTATCAAAGGCGTGTAGCAGTTCTTCAAAGACTGGGTGTATCTGCACCACACCGACACGCCCGTATAAGTCCTGCAATAAGCATTGTCCGTTCTCCAAATCACGCAAGCGTTTCTGGTTGTTCTCATCGTCCTTGTCGATACCGAAAAACTCTAAGGTCTGCTTTATCTCGTTTATATCCGTGCTTCTAAATGCAAACTTTAAGCCGATATTGTTTTTCAGACTTTCCTTTGACACGTCATAGGCAGACTGGGTAACGAAATAAACGCCTGCCTGCATAGCTCGCCCAGCACGAACCAGCTTATTTGATAAGGTTTCTCCTTGTGCCACATTTAAGAACGCCCACGCTTCGTCTAAATCGACAATCTTAAAAATGCTTCTGTCCGAATGGATAAAATCAAGGGCAAAGGTACTAATCACAATCAGCATAGACACAGACAACAATTCAATGGTCGTGTATTCTTCAAAAGTGGTATCTTTATCTGGCAGTACAAGGTCGGCTACTTGAATGATATTGAGCTGATTATCCAGACTGATAGCATTTTCTACCGTACCGTCTGAAAACAGCAGGTGTGCAAAGTCGTAGTCCGTGAAGCTGTCGATATGGTCTGCGATATTTCTTGATATGGGCGTATCTTCACGGCGTAGCTCGTCTATCACATGGAGCAAGCCCCGACTGTCGCTCTGGGTAACGGAGCGTACTGCCTTACGAAGTACGGGGAATTTTTCGCCGTCCCTTGAAGAAATACCCGTAAGGAATGTTAAGATGTCGATTGCCAGACTTTCAGCGTCTTTTACATTCTTCATAATCACAAACGGGTCAAGAAGCCCTGCATTGTCCTTATCGCTGGTAAGATTTACGATATTGATTTCATGTGCAATCTCTGGGAGCGTTTCTTTCCAGTTACCACGCTCACTTTTAGGGTCTAACAGAAGTGCTTGACCGCCAAACAGCACCGCATAATATACCAGAAGATTGTTACAGAACGATTTCCCACCGCCAAGCGAACCGACAAAAGCAGACGCTAAAGCGTTGGTAACTGTACCTTTTACACCTTGACTGGCAAGGGACGGTTGCAGGTACACATTTCTTCCCGTATCAACAGAATAGCCCATATAGATACCCGTAGTTTCTCCTAACTGCTGTGTCGCACCAAAGCCAAGCCCAGCTAAAAAATCTGATTTTACATACTGCACATAGTCATTGATATATCGCTTGCTGGCAGGAAGAAATTCAGAATGAAGCCCCAGCATATCCCCAGCAGGACGCACCAGCTTTACATTGAGGTCGTCGTAAAAGTCCTTGACTTCATCACAACGGCGTTTCAGCTCGTCAAGATCGGGTGCAGACACCCGTATGACGTAGCTTAACTTATACATACTTTCTTTTGTCTGGTCTAAATCAGTTTCCAGCTCGTCCACGCTGTCTAAAGCGTCCACCACATTTGAGCTGGTTTCACTTCCTGCTTGATAGGCGTGATTATCAAGGTCTTTCAGTTCCTTTTTCTTGTTGCGGACGGTCGTTAATGCTTTCCGATTTTCCACGATTTCTACATTCATGCTCGTATCAACGGGGAATGTGAATTGCTGTTGCTGGAAATAGAAGATTTCAGACGACGGAAAATCAAGCTCTCCTACAATCGCATTGACGGTAAAATAGGACACATAGCTTTCCTTGTCCTCATGTTCCAATCGTAAATACCGCTGGCTTTCCTCAATCACACACCTTGTCGGACGGATAAGGTCGTAGTATTTTATCAGCGTCTCTTTGTTCAATTTTTTCTTTGGTAGCTGGTACTCATAATCTTCATAAGCGATACCGTCCCTGCCGTAAAGATGTTCCATGAGATACCCAAAATCATGGATTTCCAAGCGACGCACCTTAAAGCGACGGGAGATTTTATTTTCCAGTAACTTTTCCATTTTTATGTAACGGTTGATTTCATCATTCGGCATGGAAACAAAATCATTCATCAGCGTGTGGTTCACTTCATGGAGAAATTCTGTGAACGTCAGCCACACCGATTTTTTGATGTTCTTCAGATTGAGCTGTTCTTCCGTAACCATGAGCTTAAAGCCAAGAAAAAAGCGGTAGTCCACTTGATTGTCCCCAATCATAGATACTAACGCTTCGGTCTGTTCGTCTATCTTCTGGCAGGCAACTTCCTTTAATTTTCCAGTTACCAGCTTCTTTGACTGTTCCTGCATACTGCGGATTGAGCTTTCTGTGGCAATCTGCAACGCATGAATTTTACCCTCACGGGACTGTGCGATAAGCTGTCGGAAACTGTCATGCACGATAAATTTCTGCTCTGCGGATAGAAAAGAATAGTTGTATGGTATCAGCTCATAGTAGGCGAACACCTCATTGTCCTTGTTCCAGACAAGGTTATTGTCAATATATTTTATCGGGAACATAGTTCACACTCCTTACTGCCGTGATTGTTTCATTCAATATCTGCTTATGCAGTTTTACGGCTTTTCCTGCATAAGTGATTTTTGGTCGCAGGGCATAGGTTATCTGTGATTTCAAAAAGCTGTACGGCTTCTTTCCGTCAAAGGTTTTCTGCGACATGAACCAAGTGAGAGCAACGGGAATACCAAAGTATTTGAGAAATGCTCCCTCAATCATGGAAAGTGGGGGAATATCCCCAAACAGAATGATGATAAATTCCGTAATCACAAACCATGTAATCTGTGTAAAAGTAACGGGAAAGGGTAAGTTAAAGTCATTGATTGCATACAAGACTTTTTCCACGTTCCAGATACCCGTGTAGCTTTTAATCTTTTTCAAGTTCTTTCAGCTCCTTTCAAAATAGAAAAGGACAGCCATTTTCAGACTGTCCCTTAAAGAGAAATACGCTGTCAGTAGCAACAATGCTTGTCGCTGATCTTCCAGCGTTAATATGGTATCTCGCACATACCTCGGCTTGTTTCAATAAAGCAACCGCCCATATCCAAATCTCGCCCGTAGGCTTCATAGTCAATGTAATTCTGTAAGCTGGGTGGAATGTCCCCAAGTGCCTGCAATTCGTCTATGTAGTAGTAGGCAACATCTGTCATGGTTTCACAGTCGGGATAATAGTAAATATCGTCCTTATGTTCCACGACTTCTTCCAGCGTCCCATAGTGGCTGATAAATTCGTCCAGACACTCTACAATATAGTCGGGAAGTTCCTCTATCATTTCATACATCTCATTGAGTTCTTCAATGGAAACATACTCGCCAATCGCAATGGGAAAGTTGTCGGTATCATGGATAGCGTATTCCTCATACTGTTCATTCAAGCCGATTTTTTCTTTCACATCTTCCTCGTCAATGGGGAACGTGAACCAAGCACCGACTAAATAGCCCTCATTGTATTTGCCAAGATTAGCAATATAAACCGCCATATCATCAATCATAAGCACCACCTCATTTCCTACTCTGGCAGTTCAAAGATACCGTGTTCCGTTACTAAAAATTTCCCGTGTTCCTGCAAGTGAGAAGCGTAGGCTTCAAAGTCAAAGTAGTATTCTTGACAGTCCTCGGATAAATGCTTGAACATCGGGTCGTTCATCAGCTTTTGCCTTGCAACATCTATCATGCTTTTACAGTCGGGATAAACAATAATCACGTTCCTGCAAATATAAAGTGCTTCTAAATTTTCAAACACCGTAAGTAGTGATACATATTCTTCCTGCATATCACTTGAAAGCTGGCGGTACATAAAATCTAATTCGTTGAGCTGGTACACGCTGGTGTGTTCGTGGACTTCATCAGCATAAGGCAACACCTTTTCGATAATACGATAATCCCCACTTTCTGCACCGATACCTAACTTTTCTTCAAACTCGGCAACATCTATCGGCAGGTCGAACCAGTATGATATTGTTTCTTCGCCAGTTGTTCCTCTCGTTTCCACCAGCACCCTTGTTTCCTGCATTGTTCCTCACGTCCTTTCTGTTGCTTCATCACATCTTTTAAGCTCTGGTACGACATACCAAACACATACTTTGAAAAATCTTCTAACTGTTTTATATCATAATTCGTAAGCGGTAATCGCTTCATTTCATGCCACACTTTACGCTTGTAAGAGGGCAGGTTAGAAATATAATCACAGCCGACGTTTGCCTGCATATCCTTAAAAATATCGCTCATTTCATCACTCCAATCTGATTTTAGGTAAGAAAAAAGCAGTCAATCCTAAGACTAACTGCTTTATGTATATGGATATAATTTGATTAAGTTTTAAAACCAGTTTGTTTTTTCATCTCTAAATTGAGGGTTATCGCTGTGTTGATATGGATTATAGTTATTCAGATTGCAACCATATTCTTTTAATGATTTGATTTTGTTATCTTCTGTCCATTCAATTAAGGAAATACCGTCAAATTCTTCAACGCTTCCCGTATTCATTTCATTTTTAAAATACCATTCTACGACAGTTTGATTTTCTTTATGAAAGAACTGTTTAATATCCCAAATAATGACTTTACCACGAGTATTCCATTCATTAAACCAATGTTTTACTGTTTTAAGATTTTCATATTTAGGACACCAGCTTTCCGTATAAACAACATCTTCTGTAAAAATTTTATCTATTCCTAAGTCTTGCTGTTTCAACCACATATCAAACCATAAACGAATAATTTTTTCTCTCTCATTCAAAATAGAACACCTCGATTACTTCTTTTTTCACATTATAGCACCCATACATCAGCCCCACAATAAAATTTTATGCACCGATAATCTTATTGAACAGCTCTAACAGTACATCTTTCACACCGCCAGCATTGAATACCAAGCCGACAGCAATCAAGGCAACTACCAAGAAACCGATAAGTTTTGAAAACTCACGCTTGAACCCTAAGTAGATACCGATAACCACAATCGACATAAGCACTAAGCTCTGTGCGTTGCTTAAAAACCATTGATACAAATTTTGCCCGAAATTCATGTTATTTGTCCTCGCTTTCTTTTAATTTCTTCATTTCATAGTCAGCTCCTTTGCCAACACTTAAAATACACATCAAGGCTACGCCGATACCCGTTCCAACAGATACCAGCAGGAAGTCTTTCAATAATTCCCACATTTTTTCATCACTCCTAACTTTCTACTAAATCTTTTGCAGGGGTCGTCTGCTGTTTGATTATCATTTCATGCTTTTCTGTGAGCTTTGCCTGCTGTTCGATAGTTTTCATGTAGTCTGTTCCGTTTCCCTTATCAATCCTTTTCAGCATTTTCAAGGTCGGTGCTACCTGCCGTTGTACCCACCGCAATGTACGGTCTAAGGTGTAAGGCTCTGGCTTTGTCGTCAGCTTCAAGCTCTGTCTGTTATCGCCGATAAACCACGCCCAGCGGTCATTGAGTTTCCAGTCATTTTTTCGCTTGTCTGCTTCTTCATCAACAAACCGCACATACTGGTTGATGATAGAAAAGGCAGTCTGCTCTGCGTCATAATAGGTCAGCAAATCTCGTACTGCATAATAGGCACGTTCATTTCTAAGCCGTATCTCAAAACGGTTGATAATGTCGGCTTCTTCCAGCGGTGTCCCTAACTTGACGTACTGCTCATAGTCCTTTTCATAGATACAGAAATACACATCTGATTTTAGCGAACCAAGATAAAGGGTGCGTCCCATATATTCTCTGTCGTCCTCTCTATGCTTGATAAGCTCGCCCGACTGATAAAACTTATAACTTCTGGACTTTCCGATATATTCCCGTTTCCTGCATTTTTCCGCAAGCTCTGGAATATCCAAAATACCCGTATGGTCGTTGATAGCAAGGTCGATACGCTTCATCACGCCACCGTCTATGAGTGCGTCCATGAGAAAGTCATACCAACTTCTTTGTTGTGCCAGCAGGTAACTTTCAAACTGTCGGCAACCACGCCCCTTTAACTCTAAAAGGACACCTTTTTCTTCGTCAGCCGACGTATAGATAAAGATGTCCCCTAAAGAATAATGCTCCGTATAACTGTAATGTCCGTAATCTTCATGGAGCATATAATTGATATTCAGTTTTAATATATCTTTGATGATGTGCTGTATATCCAGCGTGGGAAAACGAATTTTCACATAATCAAACAGCATGGTAAGCGGTACTTCTGGATTGAACCTTGCCAGTTCCTTATGCAGAGTTTCCAGAAGTTCCTTTGACGGCTTCATTTTTCCACTTTCTATCTTGTTGAAATATTCCCTTGTGATACCAGAAGCCACCGCCAGCCTGCCTTGTGAGAT
>NZ_QUHB01000017.1:8834-34062 GCF_003479405.1 Eubacterium sp. AF16-48
ATAATGCTCCGTATAACTGTAATGTCCGTAATCTTCATGGAGCATATAATTGATATTCAGTTTTAATATATCTTTGATGATGTGCTGTATATCCAGCGTGGGAAAACGAATTTTCACATAATCAAACAGCATGGTAAGCGGTACTTCTGGATTGAACCTTGCCAGTTCCTTATGCAGAGTTTCCAGAAGTTCCTTTGACGGCTTCATTTTTCCACTTTCTATCTTGTTGAAATATTCCCTTGTGATACCAGAAGCCACCGCCAGCCTGCCTTGTGAGATACCGTAAGCAATCCGTTTCTCCCGTAATTCTTTTATCCGTTGTTCTTCATTCAGAACCATACCCCCAATCTGTAAAGTGTGAAGTTTTTTAAGGCGACTTCACAGCCGATTTTTGCTAGAAAACCATGCCAGAAGCCTTATGTTTCCTATGTTTTTTGTCTATTGTCTATTTGCAAACGTACCCCTCTGTTAGATACCGAGGGGTTTTACCTGCTGGCGTGGCTTACGCCACACCAGCAACAGCTAGTCCGTGCCGTCGCCTTTCGCTTCGCACGTCGCCGTCCCGTCCTGCCTTGCTTGTGCAAGAGAGCCGATAGTCTGCAAAAAATCATGTCCTTTCGGGACTAAAGGCGTGTAAAACTCACTGATAACACTTGTTCCCACATCACAATAGCCACGCCCCTTGATACGCTTCTGGAAAAACTGCTTTTTCACATCTGAACCGAACAGCATACCGTAGCCTAATTCGCTGATACGCCCCAATCCCACACGGAAATTAAAGTTATCCCTTATCCCGTCCGAGAAATACTTTGCGTCTGGGCGCTGGCAGGCGACAATAAGGAAATAACCTGCTTGTCGCCCTAACATAACGATTTTCTTTAGCTGGCTAAGTAAGCTCACGCTTTCTTTTGTCCCCAGCATTTCAAAAAACGCCACATATTCATCAAAGATAAGAAAGCAGGGTGGCAGTCCCAGATAGGCGTAGTTTTCGCCCGTCTTATAGTTCGGGTGTCGCTTCATTTCCTCGCTTCGTTGTACCATGCCCTCATAAAAGGCATTGACACAATCAATCATTTCTTCTTTGGTATGATACACATTTCCCATGACTGTTCCTAAGTCTGCTAAGTCCGCATTTTTCGGGTCTAAGATGTAAAGGACAGCGTTGGTATGCAGTAGGGCTTCAATGAGCGTCAGCAGAAAATAAGTTTTACCGCCACCCGTTCCACCAGCGATAAGGGCGTGTGGAAGTGCGTCATATTCCCAGACAAGATTTTTCATCAGTCTAAGACAGCCGTTCTCTGCCCGTACTTCATCAATGGTAATGCGGTTCGCTATCATATCATAAAGTAGGGTATATTCGATATAACCGTCATGCAGGGTCTTGTCTGTCAGCTCACAATACAAGCCACTTTCCAACTTATCCTCCAACCGTAAAAGCTGGTCTTGATATTTTCCCAGCGTAATTTCACAGCGGATATGAAGAAGTCCTTTTTCCATTTGATAATAAATCTTTGGAAACCAGACGATTTTTTCCCTTGATCTGCTTTGCAGGTCAGTAAAAAAACCGCTGTCTTGTACGGTATCGGCTTCATACCACTTATTTTCCAGTATCATTCTTGCCAGCTTTTGACGGTGCAGTAGCTTCTTGAAACTGTCGTAACAGAAGCGGTAATACCCAAAAGCGACCAATGCACAAACACCAGTCGCTATCAATATGGTTATGAAGTTGTAAGGGGAAAGCGTCAAGCCGTTTTCTAACAAGCTGAAATGCTCCCAGTCGGTACGCATGAGCTGTTTGCTATTCAGTAGCAGGAGAACTGCCACGAACACAAACAGAAGCGTCTCTATGGAAAAATGATAAACAAGGTGCTTGTCGCTGGCTCTGATACGGTGTCCTTTGTTCCAAATCATACGCATAAATCAATCACTCCTTTCTGGGTATGAAAAAAGCAGTCAATCCTAAGACTAACTGCTTTGTGTGTAGGGATATAAAATTGTAAAACTAAGATTGCATTTCAGATATGGATTTGAAACCCCTCATAGCTGAATATACCATTCCCTTGTTTTAATTTCCCTTCATTTGACAAGTTGTGAAAAGCTGTCTCTATCTTGTCAATTATAGTAACTGGAATAGATAAATGATGATGTCCTGGCAAAATTCGACTTATCTTTAAAGATTGAATTTTTCTAACAGACTTCCAAAATTCTTGTGGGTTTGTTGATGGATAAAAAGCATCAAGGCAACCGCTATATATCAAATCGCCGGAATACAGATATTTTCTATCCGCTTCATAGAAACAACAATGTCCGGGAGAATGACCGGGCGTGTGAATAACTACCAACTTTCTGTTCCCTAAGTCAATACAATCTTCATCATGTAAAATCATTTGCGGAACCCCTTGAAAAATCTGATATTTCTCTACCTTAAAATCCGAGGGGAAATCACATGGATTGCACATAATATTGTTTTTTACCACTTGCAAAGGTATAGGGAATTTGACCGATAGCCATTCTTTTTCTGCTTCATGAACTGCAATAGACCGAAAATATTTATGTCCACCGATATGATCCCAATGAACATGAGTAGTGATTACTGTAACGGGCAGTTTCGTCAATCCATCAATAACCTCTCTGATGTTGGAAACACCTAAACCTGTATCAATCAGAATGGCTCTTTTTGTCCCACACAATAGATAACAATGTGTTTCTTCCCAGTGTTTGTATTCGCTGATGACGAATGTATCTTGGTCTATTTGTTCGACGGTAAACCAACTGTCCATATACTATTCTCACTCCCTAAAAATTTTAATTTGTCGCTTTCTTCATACCCATATTATAACAGTTCCGTATATCCTCTACAACGAAAATCTATTCAGCAAGTCTATTTTTTCGGTTGTCCCTGCGGTGTATGGTTCTGTGTATTGCCTGCGTTCTGGTTGCTTTTATTCTTCAATACAATATCCTCTGCCTTTACATACCAGTCCACATCTGCACCCGTATAGGTTTTTCTTGATACCGTATCGGCTACTGGATTGACAAGCTCCACAACTGCATTGTAAGGAAATTCCCTTAACGGTACTTCTGGCGGTACGGACACGGGGATAATTCCACCATGCAGACTGCACTTCAAATCATAGATACGCTTTTTAAGCTGGGTACTCGGTGTCCCGTCCTCATTCTGCAAGAACACATCACGTACCGCTGTAAATTTTAATTCTCCAAATGTTTTCTCTTTGTCAATAACAAACCCGTTTGATAATCTCATAAATTTTCCACTCCTTTACTTTTCTTCAACTGCTACAATATCATCAGCAACTAATACATAATCGGTATGTCCCATATCCCCGATTGCGTAACCTCTGCCGTATAACTTCGGATTGACAAGTTTTACTTTCTGCTCATACTTGAAATGCTTTTCGCCAGCCTGCACAGGAATTTCCACCACAACATTTTCGCCTTTCTGTATGTCAGAATAAAGGTTATAGCTTCGTCTGGCTATGACCTTGCGATTGTTTTTATCTCTTTCAAAGATAGGCTCGCTTTCCCCTGCAAATTCAAGAGTTCCAAAAGACTGTGCCATATCTGGCACGACATATTTCATTTCCATATTGTTTTACCTCGTTTCTTTCTATTTTGATAATTGATAAGTTAATTGATTGTGATTTCTTATTCTAGCGGTTTGGGAAGTACCAGCAATCCCACAGATAGTAAAGGGTAAAATCAATGCTTACGCACCCTTGACTATCCGTGTTCTTGCAGGTTGTTGGCAGACAAGCCAGAATAAGCAAAAATCTGCCGTTTGACCGCTTCGGCGGAGAACGTGATTTTTCTTTCATCATACCGTTACCGCCTTATGATTTTTTCATTTTACGGAGTTTGTAAAGATATGTTCCAGCCAGTCCACCAGCAGACGCAAGCAACATCACGATAAATGCCATTACATTTGTACTGTCGCCCGTTTTTGGACTGTCGCTAGGTCTGTTAGGCTTTTCCGGTGTCGGTGGTGTTTCGGGTTTCTCTGGTTCTTCTGGCTTTTCCTTAAAAGTAATCGTCTGTCCCTCGTCCTCAATATCCTTATGCTCGGTAACTTTCTTCGGCTCGTCTGGATTGCTTAAATCGTATAATTCCTCAAAAGTTACAAGCTGTTTTCCGTCAAGGGAAGTAGCGTCAAAGGTAAAGACAACTTCCACTTTCATGTTTTCGCTGTCAGCAGTAAAGGTGTAATCACTTTCCACACGTTTTCCATTGATAAGAAACTCTGCATTTTCTTCTTTCAACATCTGCCAGCCCACAAGTTTGTACTGTGTACCGACTTCTAAGCCCTCTAAGGTTACGGTATCAATGATTGTAACGTCTTTTCCTGCTTTAAGCTCTTTATTGCCGTCCTTATCGGTAGCAGTCGTATGAATTTTGATGATACGCTCTGTGATAAGTACCGTCTGCCCGTCGTCCTCAATGTCCTTGTGTTCCGCAACTTTTACGGGTTCGTCTGGATTGCTTAAATCATACAATTCCTCAAAGGTAACAAGGTTCTTGCCACCTAAAGCAGACGCGTTGAATGTATAGGAAATTTCCACTTTCATTTCTTCATCATCAGCGACAAAGGTATAATCGTTTTCTACACGTTTCCCGTCAATGATAAGCTCGGCGTTTTCTTCCTTTAACATCTGCCAACCTTTGAGCTGGTATTTTGTGCCTTTTGTAAGTCCGTCTAATTTGACAGTATCAACAATCGTAACCTCTTTTCCTGCAAGGATAGTCTTTTCGCCGTCCTTGCTGGTTGCTGTGGTATGGATAGAGATTTCTTTTTCGTATTCATCAGTCAAAGTCCCTAAATCAATCACAAGATTATTTCTTGATACCACGATTTCAAAAGGTGGGATAAGTTCAAAGCCTTTGTTACTGTTGCAACGCATTTCTTCAATGATGTAGGTATCATAAGGCAATGCACCTTTGCTGTCGTCTGGTTCAGAAGTTCCAAACCACACACCGTCCTCGCTGGTCTTGCCTGCGTTAGTATTGTGCTTGTGAGAAGCCCAGTCAGCAGAAGTGGAGAATTGCCCGTTATCATCAGTTACCACCACATGATTTTCGCCCGTCGTCTTGCTTGTGATCCTAAAGGGAACATCAGCAAGACGCTTGTGTGTGCCTGCACCGATTTTTACGCCCTCAATATCGCCACGCTTAATCTGATTATAGATAGAATGGGCTTCGTCGATTAAGTCCACGATTTTTCCGTTTTCTGTGATTGCAAAATCAATCGGTTTTGCACCGTCTGTCAAATATCCGTTTGGAGCTTCACTTTCAGCGATACTGAAATTTCCATAAGGTAAAAGGTCAGCAGAAGTGGAAGCGACACCCTCAAGGTTTGTATGAATAGTCTTTACGACTTCATTTTTCTTGTAGAGCTTGCCCTCAACCAATACCGCATTATCATTTAAGGAAATGATGTCAAAGGCAGTATCTTTCAAAGTGGCACTTCCTTGTGGTTTGGTATCGCCCGTTTCTAAATCTCGTTTCTGAATTTTGACACCGCCACGGATAACCTTGTCTGATACGGAAAACTGGTTACTTCCAGATAATACGGCAAGGTCGCCGTCCTCGGTAATCTGTGTTACATATAAGCCTTTTATCTGTTCGGACTTATCGCCAGCCTGCATATATGCACCCTCTAACAAGTAGCCGTTTGGAGCTTTTGTTTCTTCTACGGTTAGCGTCCCAAGTGGAAGAACCGCTTTGCTGTCCTGCATATAGAAGCTGTCGCCAGATACCTTGTATGCGTCCGCTAATTTTGTAATGTAGTGGGCTGTCCCGTCGCTGTCTGTTTCAGCGATTGTCTTTGTAACCCATGTACGAGTAGCTTCGGCAGGGAGATTGTCTTTATTATAGAAGCCAGCATAATACTTCCATGTAAATTCCGCGCCTGCTAGAGAAGCGTTCCCTTGCGGATTGTTTTTCTGTGTTTCCATGTCAATCTTGAAAAGCTCAATCAAAGTGTCCGTTACTTTTGGCGTATCAGATACTTTCAAAGTCGCTGTCTTTCCAGCTTCAACCTTTAAGGAATATACAGTTTTATCTACCTTATATCCTGCTGGTGCGGATAATTCCTTGATATAGATTGTGCCTGCTTTTACCTCTACAACATCTGTATTTCCGTTTTTATCAGTCGTAAGGGTGGCAAGCTGTTTTGTGCAGTCCTTATCAGCAAAGACACCGTATGTTGCACCAGCAATAGAGTAATTTTCGTTACCGTCTGTAATGCCGGTATTACTGGAAGTCTTTTGAAGTGTAGCATTTCCGACATTCAACTTCGCCCAGAATTGCCCTAATTCCTGTCCCTCGCCAGAGTAGATATAACCTCCACATTCATAGCGTCCTTTATTTTCTTTGACAAAGGCTCTTGCACCAGAGAAAACTTCGTCCTGCGTTGCCTTTGGAATTTCATCATAAGAAGCTCGCACGTTATCACATTGCCAGCCGAGATGTACGCTCAATCTCTGCCAGACTACACATTGTTCCAATAGATAAACTTGTTTGTAGTTCAGTTCCTTGTGGGCTTCGCCATACTGTTTGACATATTCTAAGGATAACGCCACATCTGAAATCTGGTCGGCACTCATGCGTGAGCTTGCGTCAGCTCTGGTCTTGTAGCCATTCTTAAAATCTGTATTGATGTCGATACAATAGGCAGTTTCGCCCTCAACTTTCATCATGCCCTCATTGAATGTAGAACCAATAGAACCGTCATTCATTACTTTTTCAATGATACCGACACGCTCTGCACTTTCCGTCCAGTATTGCTTGCTTTCTGCATGAACGGGTGTAGTCGGTAAAGCAGTAACGACAGTTGCAAGAGCTAAGAAGCCCGTACACAATCGTTTTAATATCTTTTTCATAAATCTAATGCTCCTTTCATTTTGGGTAATAAAATAGCCGTCCAATAAGAACGGCTGAAAATAGAAAAGGAACGTCATTTTAGGCGTTCCATAGTCTATGAAATATTCAATTTTTTCTTGTTTCAATACTGATGTGCTGTACCATATCTTTGCATATCTAGGAAAACTTGCGTATCAAGGCTCATTCGTTGGTAGTAAATAAGTAGTAAATTGATGAGTTTGTTTCCTTGAAAATGCTGATAGATACTGTATTTTAGCGGATAATCAGATTTTTATTGTGTTTTTTGGATTAAAAACTACCAACCTTCGCACCAGAAAGCAGGTAGTTTATGCTTAATATATTTAAACAGTTAAGCCCAAAATTGCATTGTCATACAAAAATTGCTTTAACTTCTTCATTTTCATTCCGCAATATATATTTTCATCTAGTTTCTTCTTTGCCAAGAACAAATTCTGTTCTGGCAATAAATGAAATTTATCTTTAAATTTTGACATTGTAATATCCCCTTCTCTTTTACTATATCACATTTGAACAGCTTGCATGTGTCTTTTATAACTCATATGTTTCTGTGCAACAAACTTAATATAACTCCTTTAATTCTATCAACTCTACATTGCTTCTATTTTTGTTTTTAAATCCGGATTTAGAAATAAATACATATTTGTAGCAATTTAATCCCGCAGCCTCTACCTGCTTTATTTCCTTATCTATTATTTCATCTGTAATTGGTTTATTTTTGAATTTAACTTCATAAAAAACATATCCTTTTTCATCTTCAGTTACAACATCAAATTCACCATTGTTATGTTCTTTAGGATTGTCATAGTAATATTTTCCTATCTTCTCAATAACCGGCTCAATCTCTCCCTTTCTGTTTTTTCTAATCAGATACTGGCGACATATCGACTCAAACATATGGGGAACATACTGTTCTTCAAAATCTTTTTCTATATATTTTTTATAAAATACATTGGAATCCATAATATTCATCTGAGATGAGTATTTAAAGATATACTTGTAATAAAATAACGAAAGATTATCAGAAATATAATATCCTGTCTTTCTTTTATTGTTTTCATCATTTATGGGACTTGTTTTTATAACCACTTCCATCTTCATTAATTTGTCAAGCACGTCCACGAGCGTTGGTCCGCTAGAGACATGAGATTGTGATAATATGTCACTATATTTGTGATACCCTTTTGCTAACGCTTCAAAAACTTCATTTACATTTACTATTTTTGAAATTTCAGAATTTAAATACATTGATACTTCATTTTCCAATCTTGCTCCCGGCGAAGCAATAAGTTCAATAATGTTCTCTTTTACACTCTTAGAATCGTCCACTAATCTGTTATAATATGGTATACCTCCAAACACAGAATAAATTCTTACTCTATCCTCTTCTGAATATTTAGGATAAAACAATGAAGACTCATAGTAATCCATCTGTCGCAAGTTAATCGTCAAATCAACTCGTCCATATAAAGGATTTGAATGTTCTAAAAGTGACCTCATTACATCAACATACGAACCTAATATTATCAGCGATAATTTAGATTTATCTCTATACTTGTCAATTAATGCCTGCAATATACTGTCCATACCACTAACTGATTCCCTTATATATGGGTACTCATCCAACACCAAAATAATCTTCTCTTCTACAGATAATTCAAAAATGTATTTAAGTACAGTTTCTATATTTGTAAAACCTAATACTTTTTCTGGAAATTCTAGTAAAAATGTGATAGAATTTTGATAATAGGAGGAAAAAGAAATGAAACAAAAAAAATTTTTTATAATAGGTTTGATATTATTAGCAGCTATCTCATTTATAATATTCATACTAGTATCAGGTAGTGGTAACAAAGGTAGTGGTAACAAAGGTAATGTTGAAACACCAAAAGCCATTAATGACATTAATGACGTTATTAATACTATAAATAAAAATAACAAAAATGTTTTACCCGAACTTGAAACTATGAAAGTAGATATAAAGAATATTGATGAAGTTACTAGTTATACTGGATTAAAAACAAATGATGGAATCGAATCAATTGTTGTATCAGAACCATTGATAACAGCACAAGCTTATTCAGTTGCTATTGTTAAGGTTAAAGACAATGCTGATGTAGAAAAAATTAAACAAGAGATGTTAGATAATATTGATATGAGACGTTGGATTTGTGTTTCTGCAGAACAATTATATATCACAAATAGTGGTAATGTAATATTTTCTGTAATGGCTGATAAAGATGTTGCTAAAGCAGTATATAATGATTTTAAGAAATATGTAAATAATAATATTGGAAAAGAATTAGAAAAATCAAATGACGAAGAAAAATAATGAAGAACCTTTTAAGGTGCCTTTTTAAAGGAGGATAAGATGTTATTTAGTAGTATTAGTTTTTTATATTATTTTTTACCAGCATTAATAATTATATATTTTATAACACCTAAAAAATATAAAAATATTATTTTATTAATTGCATCTTTATTATTTTATCTTTACGGAGAACCTAAATATGTTTTTTTAATGATTGCAGAAATTATTATTGCTTATATAGGTGCTATTTTAATTGATAAATATAAAAATCAAAGTGAAAATATATTAATAACAACTTTAATTATACATATATTTTTATTAATAATATTTAAATATACTGATTTTATCATACAATCAATTAATGATATATCTAATGCTAATATTAAATTATTAAATATTGCATTACCAATAGGAATATCATTTTATACATTTCAAATTATGAGTTATCTTATTGATGTATATAATGGTAAAGTTAAAGTTCAAAAAAACATTATAAATTTAGCAACTTATGTGTCTTTATTTCCACAGTTAGTCGCAGGACCTATTGTTAGATATCAGACAGTAGAAAAAGAATTAGATGATAGAGTACATAGTTTTAATAATTTTTCATATGGTATTAGAAGATTTTCTATTGGACTTGCTAAAAAAGTATTAATAGCTAATGCTTTGGGAGAACTTTGCACTAAAGCTTTTGCTCTAAATGAAACAACCGTAATATTTTATTGGATATTTGGTATAAGTTATATGCTACAGTTGTATTTTGATTTTTCAGCTTATAGTGATATGGCTATTGGTCTTGGAAGAATATTTGGATTTCATTTTCCTGAAAACTTTAATTACCCATATATATCAAAAAGTATAACTGAGTTTTGGAGAAGATGGCACATCTCTCTTAGTACATGGTTCAAAGATTATGTTTATATTCCACTTGGAGGCAATAGAGATGGTAAATATAAACAAATAAGAAATATTTTAATAGTATGGTTATTAACTGGAATATGGCATGGTGCTAATTGGACTTTTTTAATATGGGGATTATTGTTTGGAATTCTTCTTATAATAGAAAAAATATTCCTTAATAAATTTATGGAAAAATTACCTTCTTTTATAAGAAGAATATATGTATTATTTATTGTTATGATATTATTTGTTATATTTAATTCTGACAATATGTCAGAGGCTTTGATTAATATTAAAGGGTTATTTGGTATGAATGGAGAGGTTTTTATTAATGATTATACACTTCATTATTTAAAGAGTTATTTACCAATATTAATTATTGCTATATTTGGGGCTACTCCTTTTATTAAAACATTAATAGATAAATTAAGAAAAAATAAATATCTAAATAACATAATTAATATTTTAGAACCAATTTTAATAGTTATAATATTATTTGTTGTTACTTCTTATCTGATAGATAATTCATATAATCCATTTTTATACTTTAGATTTTAAGGAGGTTATACATGAACGATAAAACTAAAGATATAGTTGTAACTTTAGTATTTCTTTTTACTATAATTTCGTTATTTTTGATTAATGTTACAATAAAAGATACTGATATTTCTATAGCAGAGAGAAGAAAACTTGCTACCATGCCAGAATTAACTACTAAAAGCTTGTTTGATGGTACATATTTTAAGAAATTTGATTCCTATGTTACGGATCAATTTATCAAAAGAGATACTTTTAGAAAAATTAAAATAGATATAGAATTATCTACTAAAGGTGAATACAACAATTTATATATGTATGATGATTATATTGTTGAAGAAATATTTCCTTTAAATACTAATTCTATTAAAAATTTAACAAATAAGATTAATTATATAAAAAATACATATTTGAATAATAATAGTAATATATATTATACTATTATTCCTGATAAAAATTACTTTGTTAATAAAGGTAATTTAAAACTTGATTATAATAAATTACAAGATATGATGAAAAATAATTTAACAAATCTTAATT
Organism: Eubacterium sp. AF16-48; assembly: GCF_003479405.1. GTDB lineage: Bacteria > Bacillota > Clostridia > Lachnospirales > Lachnospiraceae > Eubacterium_G > Eubacterium_G segne. Next base: position 20,038 of record NZ_QUHB01000017.1, read on the forward strand.
ATATAAATATATTTGATAAATTAACACTTAATAATTATTATAAGACAGACACTCATTGGAAACAAGAAGATTTATTTAATGTCGCAAATACTATTGCTAATCAAATGAATTTTGATATAACTAATAACAATGTTGAAAATACAATTACTACTTTTAAGGGTAGTTATGCTGGTAGACTATCAGTAACTAAAGATATTGATACTATAAAAACTATATCTAATCCATCTATTGATAATAGTAGTGTGTATAATTATGAAACTAAAAAATATACAAAAATATATGATTATGATAAAATAAAATCATTAGATAAATATGATATATATTTATCAGGAGCATCTTCTATTATAGATATTGTTAATCCTACTTCAAATAGTAATAAAGAATTAATTGTTTTTCGTGATTCTTATGGCAGTAGTTTAGTTCCTCTATTAATAGATGGTTATAGGAAGATTACTGTTATTGATATTAGATATGTTTCTTCAAAGATTCTGAATAATTATATAAAATTTGATAATCAAGATGTTCTTTTTATGTATAGTATATTATCTATAAATAATAGTTTTTCTATGAGATAAGGAATCTTTTTTGGTAACTAAAACTCCTTTTGAACTAATCTTTGCATATTTTTTATTATTGACAGACCATTTTACAGTTTTGTTAGTAGCATCGGAATTTATAGTTATTTTAATCTTTGTTTTATTACCTGCTTTTATAGTCTTTGGTGCCTTTAATGTTATTTTTTTTACTAAAATTCTATTTATTTTTAATTTTATTGACGATGTAATATTGCTGCCATCTGTGGTCTTTGCAAATATAGTTACTGTCTTACCAGCTCCTGCTTTCTTTGCAAAAACATTACCATTTGAATCCACAACTGCGTATTTACTATTACTACTTGACCATAATAATTTTGTGGTTGTAGCATCATATGGCAAAATAATTGGAGACAATTTTATCTGCTTTCCAACGTTGATACTATAATTATTCTGTAAGTCTTCTGTCTTTTTATTATGTTATGTATTTGCAATACAATAATTGTTTAATACTTCTGTTTCTTATTTTACTTTATTTTATTTCCTGTATTTCTACTTTTGTGTTTATCAGGCTTTTCTTCCATATCATAAGATACACTTTGTATTCTATGGAATCAGTTGCCACAACAAAAGGCTCTTCCACGAATATCTCTGACTTTATCTTTTTGTGTTTTAACTTGTTCTGAAGTTGCTTTGCCCTTGTCAAAATCTTCTTATGCTCATTGTCTGCAGCTTTTCCAAACTTTCTTGTTGGATAATTCTTTGTTGCTTCTGTCATTTTTTCCATAAGACTTTCCACAACTTTTCTGTGAGACTTTCTATGTAACATAGTTGCTATAACTTTTGCAAGCTTTCTGTTCTTAAACTGCTTATATAAAACAAGAACCTGATAAAGCATTTTGTCCTGCTGCTCTCTTGCCACCTTAAGCATAACACTGATTGTCTTGTCTGTTGGCTCCCACGGATTGTCCCTTGGCACAAGATACTTCTCAGGCACCGAAGGATAAAAGCAATAATTAAGCGGTGGAAAATCTGTAAGATTAGCCAGCTCTTTCTCCAAATCATTACAATACTTTTCTCCCAAATAATCAAGTTTATCTCTGAGAATTGAAATTTTGTATTCAAGCTGTCTTAAATATTCATAACCTTCAATCCAAAAATGTGCAGTTCTTCCGTAATTATACAAATTAACTTCAAAACTAACATCCTCAAAAAATACAGTACACACCGAATCTTTCTGATGCACAACCAAAACATATTCACCATTTCCTGTACTGTCATTTTTTTGAACTATCAGGGATGTATTAATCTCTCCCTGATAGTCCTTTATATATTCTCCTGTAATTCTTGCATTTTCAAATACAATAAAACTTTCAACCGCATCATTCATAAGATAAATAACTTTAAGCCTGTTATCATCTACCTTATCTGACACAAGTTCAAACTGATTCTGTTCTATTAAATTATCTAACTTTTCAAAAATATCTTCTCTTTTGCTCATAATCAATCTTTATCAACCCCAGCCCGGAACTTTTTTAAACAACATCTTCCTGCCCCAGCTTGATTTCTTTTTACTTAGGTAAATCCAACCTTTCTTTCCTGATTTTGTTTTTACATAAGCATAAGCATTAATTGGCTTTTCCTCTCCGTACTTGCCCTGTGGACGTTTTGCCACATTCTTCATTGGTTTAATTTTTATGATTTTAATCTTGTCACCTTTTTTGACTGTAAATTTCACCTTTGACTTCTTTGATGCTTTTTTGTAAACCTTAATATTACTCTTAGCCTTATACTTATACTTCTTTGAACTTCCTACAAGATTATATGTTCCTGTAGTTGTTATAATCTTGTTATTCTGTAATTTCAATGGAATGTTAGCATAAAAACAGCCAATTGGCAATGAATATGGTGTATCTACCACAATATTAAATCTGCCGTTGCCTTTTACATTGCTAAAAGAATACTCTCTTGTATAATTCAAAGCCTTGTTTTTATCGTTATCAAATTCTACAATTGACGCACCATTCCATCTCTGAAATGAACTGTAATCCATAACATCCGAATAGCCTCCAATCTGCAAATTCAATTCCAAAGTATTATCACTACTGTCAATATCAAGAACCGTATACTTAGCCCAAGTGTCTGTTAACTTCTTAGTGTAAACATTCTTATCATTTATAAACAAACTTACACTATTAAAGAAGTCATTATCATCTTTATTAACCTGAGTTGTGTACTTAATCTTCTCCGCCTGCCCATCTCCATTCAAGTCAAAATAATAATCCTTGTTCAGTTCAAGTGTCTGGTTAGTTGCTGCGTAAACATTGACATTGCTAAGCAAAAATCCTGCTGTAAAAGCAAAAAACAATGCTCCAAAGATTGATAAAGATTTTTTTAAATTTCCTTTCATGATCTTGTCCTCCTGTTCATACACTTATAACTTGATTGTACTATTGTTTCGGGAGAAATCAATATGGATTTTCTTTTTTCGTGGTTGTGACAATTGAAACGTTTTCATCTTTATTTTATCATAAATATTTTTTAGAAGTATTTCTCGAATATTTTATGATTTTTTAATAGATTTGCACTGCCTTTTCAACCAATTTTTCATTTTCATAAACAAGCTTTAATGTAAAAAATCTTTCTTCATTATCAAGCAACAACTTTAGAAAAATAGCATCCCCTTCCCATGTTGGAAGTTTAGGCACTTCCGTCTTGCTTACCCATTCCAATTCTCCCTCGTCGCAGGTAATAATCTCTCCACGAAAATCGTCCGATGTAAAAAGGCACATCATTTCAGGCTCACAGTCATCACTTACAAAAGTTAGCAAACCTCTAAACTTATACGCCAACAATTCCAAGCCTGTCTCCTCTTTTACTTCTCTTAAAAGACATTCCTCAGGGCTTTCATTTCCTTCTGCGTGACCGCCTACGCCAATCCACTTATCCTTATTAATGTCATTTTCTTTTTTAGTTCTATGTAACATTAAATATTTTTCATCTTTTTCTATGTAACACAAAGTCGTAACTTTCATCCAAAAATCCACCTCTAAAACCAGCTAAGAATTATTACCACAAACGCCAATATTGCTATTGCACCAAACAGCTTAAGTGATTTCATCAACTCTTTATATGTTAAACTATCTTTTAATAAAATATCTTCTTTGGTTAATGATTCCATTTTCATTGTCCTTCTAATTTTTATTAAAAAACAAATATCCAACATGCAAAGTACCAAGCATATAATGCCTAAGATTGTTCTTATTGTTACTAGCATTCTACTTTACCTCCTGCATCATTAATTTCACATATTCTTCTGCATTCTCTCTATTGTCTTCTATTTCTGCTTCGGTAAGATTTCGGATAACTTTAGCAGGATTACCAAATGCCATTGAATTGTCAGGGATTTCCATTTTTCCCGTTACTAAAGCACCGGCACCAATAATGCAATTCTTGCCTACTTTTGCTCCATTCAGAAGAATGCTTCCCATTCCAATAACTGTATTGTCGCCAACTGTACAACCATGAACTATGGCGTTATGACCTATTGTTACCCCATTGCCAATGGTTAACGCAAAGCCATTACCTGTGTGCAATGTGCAATTGTCCTGCACATTAGAATTATCGCCTATTGTTATTCCTTCCATATCACCACGAACTACCGCATTGTACCAAATCCCAACATTGTTGCCTATTTCAACATTTCCTACAACGTGTGTTCCCGGTGCTAAAAATATATTTTTGTTCAAAATTCTTCTCCTTTACAACAATTATATACTTATTTCTTCTTTTTAAGCTTTCCTGTTTTCTTACTAAAAGTATATCTTTTTCCTTTGATTTTCTGTTTGCCTTTAAGCATGCCTTTTGTCTTTGAAAAATAGTATTTAGCATTTTTGTATGTTACCCAGCCGTTTTTTCTTTTTCCACTTTTCTTGAAGAAATAACTTTTCACTCCGTCTGTGTAAATCTGATTAGTTACTACAACTCCGTTACCTTTTGCCAAATAACTTTTACCACTAATAGTAAACCAACCGCTTGTCATTTCTCCAGTCTTCGGATTCAGATAAAATTTGTTTCCTGCTTCTTTAAAGAAACCTTTATTCATAACGGCTGTTTTGTTGTTAAAGTGATACCACTTTCCGTCTTTTTTTACCCAGCCTGCTATTTTATTTCCTTCCTTGTCAACAAAATATGTCTTGCCTGAAATTATCTGAAAATCACCTTCGGTGTTTTTTGCACTAAGCTTGTAATAATTAATAATGCCCTTTGCATCTGCACTTAACCTTTTTGCCAAATGATTTCTTGCTGTAAGGCAATCGCCTAGCTTAAGTTTTTTAACGCACTTGCTATTAGTTCTTGTCATATAAACAGTTACATCTGAATATTTATTTAAGTAATTTCTACAAACCTTGCCAATGTCCAAATTAACATCCTCTTCTTTTAATCCATTGCCCCTTGCACCTATATGCTTCTTGCAATGTCCCGGATCAAGCAAAATAACCTTAGACTTGACTGGATTCAAAGTTGACTTTTTAATATTTGATGCTTTGGTAGTTTCCTGTGGCTTTGTAGTTTCTGCGAGCTTAGTTGTCTCTGTAGTTTTTGTACTTTCAGATGGCTTAGTTGTTACTGCTTCTACGGATGTTGTAACCTTCTCTCCTGAAACCTCAGCCTTTGTCTGAGTAGAAAATGTAGCTATGCTCATCAATGTACATATCGATAAAATTCCAAGTGCATATTTTATTGTTTTAAATATTTTGATGTTGTTCATGTTCATACCCCTTTGTATTATCTCTTATTTTTCCACTTTTTCAGTATAACATATGCACTGTTGTTTTCAATTAACTTCTTTTCCATCTATTGCATTCTTTACATCCGTTTCAGCGTAATGTCCTGATAAAACTATCTTTCCTGCATCTTTTCCGTCAAAAGAGAATGTGGTAGCTGACTTTCAGGTTATCTGCCATCAAAATAATCTAACAACATCTGTAGTTCTTCGCTTCTTCCAATATTATAATACTACAGCAATAGCGAATTAAACTGTTCAATATATTTATCCATAATAGTCATAATACCTGCACCTGAAGAAATCAAAATCTTATTTTCAAGCAATAAACCGGTTCGTTTATTACCATTCCAGAAGAAGTGTCCTCTTGCTCCCCATATAAATGTAACACAATTTAGTTTTATGCAAAAACTGTAGTCTTTCCACTTCCGGGTACAGCTAAAAGCAGTGTAGGCTTTTCGACGCTCTGCACTGCTTCTAACTGTTGTTTATTTAGATTTATATTAAATTTGGTTATAAATTCCTGTAGTGTCATGATATTTTTCTCCTATTTAATCCCCAAGGCTTCCTTCAAAAATCCTACTATTCTCTTTTCATACTCACCATATATTATATTTTCCTTACTTTCAGTATCACTGCCATCAACAAAATATCTTCCTGTTTCTCTACTAACCGACAGAGAATCAAGTGGCCATCCCTCAAATCTTTTAGAGGACGCTTTATCTATCATATAAAAAGCGCCTATATTTTTTGCTGACTCTCTATCCATAAATGACGAAATCATACCATTGTTATATACAGCTATACCGTCCAGATAATAGGCAGACACCTTTCCGCCAAGCTCCGCTATAAGGTTTGAATAATACTCAATCATTTCTTCATCTGATAATCTGCTCATTCCCATTGGAGTTCTGACATTTAATCCCGGTTGTCTCTCATCTTCTAAACTTAGTTCCTCAAAATATAATCCTGAATCATTACAAATCACCCTATCAAAATATTTGCCATAATATCTTGCTTTGCATATTGCATTTTCTTCCGGCGTTTTTCCTGTCTCATCCGGTTCATCTTTTATTTCTAAATCTTTTAATGTTATAAATTCTATATTATAATTTTCTAACAATTTAGAAAACCTCTTTACCTTTGACGGATTAGTTGTTCCCAGTAGCACTTTCATCTTTCTCACCTTTGTAAATTACTATAATATAATTTTAGTTTTCATATGAAATACTTTCCTTTTTAGATAACCAACATGCTTTTTTGCAAAACCCCCTGCACACCATGTATGCAGGGGTAATTTCTTATAATTATATCACTTACCAGTATATTAATTACTTGTTAGCGATAGCTGCCTGAGCTGCTACATATCATAGGCTTACTACAGCCACTCCTCTTTCTGCTTTATCTTTTTATGCTACCTTTGAATAATCTAACACTGCAATTTCCTGCATCATTTGCTTTGCTAAATTAACCATCTTTTCTAACTGTTCAGCTACTTCGTCTGTATAATACTTTTCTCCACACTGCTCACATTCTTCACAAGGAACATTTTTAATTACAATGATACTATTTTTGTAATTAACAACATGAGTTGTAGTACTTTGTTTAACTGTATCACATTTGCAAAACATACACATATCTATTTCCTCCTTGTCTTTAAATCTTTTTCAAACTTGATTGTATTTGGAAAGTATGCTGTAATAATATAAATATATTTTCCATCACTTCCAGCAACAACATGTATTATTTTATCATTTATAGTATATCCAAAAATTAAACAACTAGGATGTGGAAAATCATCTGGATAATCTTCAATTATTTCACCTTCCAAAACACATTTTTTAACATCTGCTCTTGAAATGTCTCTTTCCTGCATCCTCTCCAAACAATGTGCAGACCATCGAATAGCGTTTTCTGAAATATACTTTTTTAATTCATCTATTTGCACTTTAACACCTCTTTCCAAATAAGTCTACGACTTTTGTTCTATATTTATATTATACTTATCCGTGTGTTAAATATCAATTAAACATTTTTTCTTTTCTCCCCCTTTGGTGCACAATAGTAATGCTATATTCTGTAGCTGAAATATATAGTTCAGGAATCCACTGTTCGCCCTTGTTTTCAACTAATATATCTTTAAACTCACAATCCTCTTTGTCTACAAAATATTTTTTCATTATTTTGCTATGTTCCTTCTCTTCATCAGATATCAATAGGAAAACGCATCCTCCATCTTCTTCTAAGCTTCTTTCGATTCCGTAATTCAAATCTAATACATTCAATACTCTTTTTATTTCTTCTTCTACTGTTAAAGGAATATTATATGTTTTACAATCATTTAATAATTGTATATTTTGTTTTTTCGTCCAATATGTTTTTACCATCTATTTGCCTTTCTCCCTTTTTACCTGATTTCTATGCTGTACTACAACCTTTAAAATTGTTGTCGTCATAGTTATGGCAGATAGCATTAACTTGAATTTCTTATCATTCATCTATTAATTTCTTTCCCACAAAACAATGTTTGTGTATATAATATTAATCAAAATAATTCCTAGTCCTAATCCCACTATATATTCTTTCACGCAAATCTCCTTTTCAAAAAAATAAGGTGCTGTAAAAAAAGACTGTCATATTAACAATGATTTTCTATCATTTTAATATGACAGTCTTTATAACTTACTTACGTCTCATTTTATGCAACTTCTTTTTCTTCATTTTTTTCAAATAACTTCTTTACACCCTGTACGGCAACAATTACACCAAGGATTAAAAGTAATACTGCAAAGATTAACTGTAATGTATTTCCAAGTGATAATCCTGTTGTAGCAAATGCTCCACTTAATTTGTAAATTGTCATTCCAAGGGCTGTAAATGTAACTGCCATCATGAAGAACATTGGTACCCATAACATCCAACCCTGACGTTTTGTTTTCTTTAAGAATACTGCACAAGCTACTAAAGCAAGTACTGATAACAACTGGTTTGCTGAACCAAATAATGGCCAAATTTCTGCATAACCAACTTTTGCAAGTAAGAATGCAAGAACTAATGTAATAACTGTAGCAAAATACTTATTTGTTACTACCTTCTGGAATGGTGTCATATTATCATCAGTTACTCCTTCATCTAAGAAGAATTCCTGGAATGAAAGACGACCAATTCTTGCAACTGAGTCAAGTGATGTTAAAGCAAAAGCTGAAACAGCAAGGTTAATTAATGTAAATACTAAATTATGTGGTAAACCAACTGCTGATAAGAAGTTTGCAATTGCACCTGCAAAAATCTGTGGCTGTGTTGTTAAGCCCTGTGCTGCTGCTTCTCCTTTTGCAAATGAAGCAACTGCGATTAATGCGATTACACCAAGCATACTTTCCATAAGCATTGCACCAAATGATACAGGTAACATATTCTTTTCATTTTTAATTTGCTTTGAAGCTGTTCCTGATGAAACAAGTGAATGGAAACCTGATACGGCACCACATGCTATTGTTACAAATAAAATTGGGAACATATACTGTCCATCTACGTTGAAACTTGTAAATGCCTGTAAGTTACATGAAGGATTTGAAACAAATATACCTACAACTGCACCTACAATCATAAAAATTAATAAATAACTGTTTAAATAATCTCTAGGCTGCAATAATGCCCATACAGGAACTACACTGGCAATAAATATATAAGCGAATATAAAAAGATGCCATGTTTCTCTTGTTAAATAAACAGGGAAGTTTAAACCAATTACAACTGCTGCTACTAACATTGCAATTGCTATTACTGTATTTACCCATTTATTTAATTTTGCATATTTTAAAATCATTCCAAGTGCTACTGCTTCAAAAATAAATAAAATTGAAGTCATTGCTACTGCACCATTTGCTGAGATTTTTTCTACTGCCTGTCCTGCAACTTCAGGTACTGTAAATCCGTTAAATGTTCCGGCTACAACATCTGCAAATGCTGCAACTACTAAAATACAAAATAACCAACAGAAAAGTAAGAATAATTTCTTTCCTAATTTTCCAATATATTCTTCAATTATGTAACCAATTGTACGACCTTTGTTCTTAACTGATGCATACATTGATGCAAAATCTTGAACAGCTCCGAAGAACACACCACCTACAAGCAACCATAATAAAACAGGAAGCCAGCCAAAAACTGCTGCCTGAATAGGTCCATTAATAGGACCCGCACCTGCTATTGATGCAAACTGATGTCCAAATACTACATTTGTATCAGCCGGTACATAATCAACTCCATCCTGTAATTCATATGCCGGAGTTTTTGCATTAGGGTCAATGCCCCATTTGTTTTGAAGATAACGACCATAAAGAAGATACGCTCCTCCAAGTACTACAATCGCAATTACCATCATTAAGATTCCATTCATTTGTATTACCTCTCTTTTGTTATTATTTAGATAGTTTATTCTTTTATTACAAAAGAAAAAGCCTTCATTGTCTTACGACAACAAAGGCGAAAATATCAATTTCGTGGTACCACTTTGTTTGAAATAATTATTACTAATTAAAACCACTCATCACTGTCACATCCAACAGCTTCTTCTGTAACGTGAAGACTACGTCTCTGCCTACTCACTATAAAAAGTTTTGGGAGAGATGCTCCAGGGTGATGTTACAACAATTCTTTTCTTCCGATTCTCAGCTACCTCGGTTCTCTGTAATCAAGACACTTTATTGTAATGTATCCCTTTCTACGCAACTAACTATTACTTTTTACAAGCTCTGTTTTATCACTTATTATTAAATCATGCAACAATAAATTTATTATTTTTCTACAATTTAATTATTTAAACTATGTCCAAATTATTTGTATAATTATATTAAGCATTATTTTAATAATTTTAATATTTCAGCTGTTTTTCTTATATTTTTTTCGTCTGTTCTATAAATTTCATATTCACTTAACCCGGGAATTCCCATATTAACATCATCATTTCGATATTCCATTTTGCTGTTTTCTACAACCTTACCTGTCATATGAAAGCTTTTTGCCCCGGTTATTTTAGCTATTTCCTTAATATTATCTGAATTTACACCTGCACCAACTAAAATCTCTATATCACTTGATCTTTCAACTAGTTTTTTAATTAACTTTACACCTTCAATACAACTATTTTTTTGTCCTGAAGTCAATATTGTATCTACACCTAATTTTCTAGCGGTCTCAAATGCTTCAAATGGATTTTTGCACATATCATATGCTCTATGAAGAGTAACTCTGCATCCTGTTGCCATATTCATAATTTCCTTCATATATGCCTCATTCAAACTTCCATCAGGATTAAGACAACCTATAACAATGGCATTTGCTCCTTCTCTTGCAAATTTTTCACTTTGTCTGCACATTATCTCAAATTCTGATTCTGTATAGCAAAAATCTCCAAATCTTGGTCTTATCATAACATTTATTGGAATTTGAATTTTATTTCTTATTATTTTAAATAACTCTAAATCAGGCGTTGTTCCTCCTATAATAATATTTGAACATAATTCAATTCTAGTTGCCCCTCCATTAGTTGCCGCAATAGCTGATTCTACAGAATCCACGCATACTTCTAACACATAGTGATTCATTCTTTTTTCCTCTTTTTATAATATATTTATTTTTATTCATGACTATTATTAAAAACAGTTATCAAAACGGAACAATTTTTGTATTCCTTAAGTTTTACATCTTCGTCAATATATCTATTATACATAAAAGACAGCATATACACTATGCGTATTTAAATAATTACGCTTCTTAATGTTTATCCTAATTTCTTCCCTATTATTCGATATAAACTATATTATCTTACAATACCCTGATAACAACAAACGCCAAGAGTAAAACCTACTTTTTCTGTAGATTACTTCTTGGCGTTTTTTATTGTTATTAAATTGTCTTTCCCAGGTCTGACCTAATTAGTTTAACATAAAGATTTTTTTATTCATAAAACTGTAACTGCTAAAATTTTTTTATTTTCACAGTAGGAATGTGAAAATAATAGTTTTACAAAATGCACTTCCCGACATAATGTCGCAAAGTTAAAGTTTATTCTGCTAAACTTTTTGTTTGTTATTAAATCTTTATGGCTATATTTTACTCTATTAATATTGCAATGTCGAATTCTAGGGTGATCTATTTTTGTAGAAAAATACATCTACTATGGTTTATTTTTTAGAAATAATAAAAAAAAATGGTTGGGACACGGGGTCCCAACCTGATAATAACCTTTCCAAATATACATATGCAAAATGTAGTAACTCATTAGTATTTCTATACTTTAATAAAAACTACTCGTCATTTTCCTGTTGTTGCAAATAAAACATTGTTTTCTGATTTTCAATCTCTGCTCTTAATTCTTCCTCTGTTGGTAAGTATAACTTATATTTTGATGCAAAAAGCTGTTCATTACCATGAAGAATAGAATACTTTGCAATATCCTCATCTGTATCAGAACAGAGTACAATTCCAATTGTAGGATTGTCTCCTTCACTACGTTTAAGTTCGTCATACATCCGAATATACATATCCATCTGACCTACATCCTGATGTGTAATTTTCTGCGTTTTCAAATCTATTAGTACAAAACATTTGAGAATATAGTTATAGAAAACAAGATCAATATAATAATCCTGCTTTTCTGTATGAATATGTTGCTGTCTTGCCACAAAAGCATACCCTTTCCCTAATTCCATCAAAAACTTCTGTAAATTTGACAAAATACTATTTTCTAAATCACTCTCAGTAAAATCTGTATTTAAAGCCATACCTAAAAATTCTGCAATAACCGGATTTTTATAAATTCTAACTTATCATTCTGATATTCCTTGGTTAGTTCATTCATTTCATTTTCTACAAGATCCTTCTTTTGAGTCTGAAGCATACGGTAATAGTACTGTGAAGAAACATTACGTTGTAATGTTCTAACACTCCATGCTTGTTGAAGCGCTTCTTTCTCATACCATTCACGTGCCTTTTCATCTTTTACTTGTAATAAAATGCGATAATGTGTCCATGATAATATCGGTTGAGATTTTCCACTCGCTGAGTGGAAAATCTCTGGATAAGTTTTATAAAATGAATAAAAATTGTATAGATTTGTTTTTGTAAAACCTTTTCAATACTCTGTTGATAATTCCTGAGATAATTTCTTTATTATCTTTGTTCCATACTCTGCCCGCTTTTCACCATGCAATTCCTCACTGGCGATTCGATAGCCCATCATCCAATTTCTCTGCACAAGAGTCATATTAACTGCCTGATGTGCAGCTTTCTGTGAGGATTCAATAATCTGTCGCATGTCTTTTAATATATCATCTGTCTCAATAAAATTATCCATAATACTATTTTGACCAGTGTTTATTAGTTTATTCTCCATATGTATTATTCTCCTTTACCACTTCTTGATACTGATTTTTTTCTGCAATAGTGCCTTAACCATTTTATCTCTATCCTTTTTTTTGCTACAAAAGTAACTACACTTGTTTTCAATTCACATATTCCACTATCTTTCGGAATATCATATTGCTAATCCACCACAGTAGATTTTAATACTGTCCATTCACTAAAAGCTTTTTCAAAAATCCTTTGCATTTCTTCTGTAGGTAAGCATACTTCAAATTGTGGAAGCATTTCATTTCCTGTTTTCTTGTCAAACTCTTTTATATTAGAATTTACAACTAAACATACAATGCCATTTTTGCGGATGCCATGTTCTATTTCTCGCAATTTATTAACAAAGGTTTCTTTTGAATCTACGTGTTCCAAAGATGATACCGCCATTACTAAATCATAATTTCTTTCTTTAATTTGATAATCATCAATCGATTTAACTATTCCACATATATTTGATGTAACACCATATTCATCAGCATTAGCATAAAGTTTTTCGATAGCTAAATCCAGTATATCCACACAATCTATTTTACACAACCTATCATAATAATGTCGAGCAATACATATGCAATTTCTTCCTACTCCACAACCTAAATCCAAGACATTAATTTCTTCGTATTTATCAAACAGAGGTATCAAATCTACTACTGTTTTTATTGGTCTTATTAGCCAACTACCCTCTTTATATAGTTCGGCATTAGAATATATTTCTATATGTGATTTTCTTTCGTTTTTACGTATTTCTTTTAATCTCATTTCTTCCATTTTTCTTTTGTATCTTTTATTTTTACTCCACTGATTTATCACTTTTTTGATCTCCGTTATGAGTTGTTCTTTATTGGTAATATAATAAATATATTTTGATGCAAAATATTACTTACTAATCCTTCTAAAGCATATTCCGCAACCACTGAATCTTTATCAGTGCAAAGAATAATACAAGTTGGCTTATTAGATTCTTCGTCATTTACTATTTGCCAATAGCCCTAATTTTCAGCCTATATTTCAAAATCTGGAGCTTATGACAAGCTTATAACTATAACGCACTACAATTTTGTTGTAAATAAATCATAATATAAATATTCTTAATTTAATGTTCCTAATTTAATTTTACTATCTAATTCCCATAACGCAGTTTTATTACTATCATACCTAAGTCTTTTTAATGCGGTATTGTAATCAACCCATTCATATTCCGTATGCTCTTGAGACAATTCCAAAATTGTTGTATCCATCCTAACAGCAAATGTATATTCAGGAATAACCAAACAATTTTCACCCCATATTTTTCTT
>NZ_QUHB01000018.1 GCF_003479405.1 Eubacterium sp. AF16-48
AAGGCAATTGATGACATGATGAGGGATGCAAGAATGAGTGGGGAAGCATTAGGTGAGGCACGAGGGAGAGAAGTTGAACGTAAAATAATGCAGAAAGAGTTGGATGAAAAGCAGAACCAGCTGGACGAAAAGCAGAACCAACTGGACGAAAAGCAGATTCGGTTAGATAAATATGAAAAAGAAATAGAGGAATTAAAGAAGCAGCTTGCCGAGAGGCAGACAGCGTAATAAGAAGTCGGATGGTCAAAGGGGAATCCGGCTTTTAAGGTGTAACACAAAGGTAATGAAATATTAAAATTAATTCCGGACTACAGGATTAATCTCATAGATCCCCATGAGATTAACAATTCAGAGAAGTTTATGTCGGATTTTAGATACATAATAGAATTTATGAAAGCATCAGGGGATAAGGAAAAGATGAACAGTCTTTTAAATGAAAAACATAACATATATTCAAACATGGAAAGGGATGCCATGGTGGTAATCAGGGAATGTGCAAACATTAACATAAAGGTTGAAGAGAAGGAGGAGAGACAGGATATGTGTAAGGCAATTGATGACATGATGAATGACGCAAGAATGAGTGGGGAAGCATTAGGTGAGGCACGAGGGGAAGCGAGAGGAGAAGCACGAGGAAGAGAAGCTGAACGTAAGATAATGCAGAAAGAGCTGGATGAAAAGCAGAACCGATTAGACAAATATGAAAAAGAAATAGAAGAATTAAAAAGACAACTTGCCGAGAGGCAGACAGCGTAATAAGAAAATAAGAGAGAAAAGTCGGATAGTCAATCATGAAAAGGCTGTCCGGCTTTTTTGTGTATATAGGTTTAATAGCAAGATAAACAATTTGTGAGTACAGACAAATGTTCTAATGGATATAATTTATGTTATATTGTATTTTGTTGTAAAAAAAGCTTTTTTTTGATAAAATAAGATGATATATGTAATTTGAAGCGAATTGTTAAACAATGTATTTTAACAGTATACAAACAGGAGATTGAAGGTAACAATGAAATTATTAAAACTGTATTATCACGTGAAAGCGATGATTAAGAAGGTGGGATATAGAGTATTGAGCGGAAATAAGATTTCTTTTGGAAGGAAGACCACTTTCAGAAATGGCTTTCATGCTATGGTGGAAGGAGACGGTAATATCAGCATAGGTGAAAGGTGCTTTTTTAATAATAATTGTTCGATAAACAGTTTGCAGGAAGTTACAATAGGGGACGGAACGATTTTTGGAGAGAATAGCCATGTATATGACCATAACCACAGGTTTAGAAGTTCGGAGGATACTATAAAGAGTCAGGGATATACAGTGGCACCTGTGCATATAGGAAAACATGTGTGGATAGGAAGTAATGTGGTGATATTAAAAGGCGTGACTATAGGAGATAATGCAGTGATAGGAGCCGGTTGTGTAGTTGATAGGGATGTGCCGGAGTGTGCCATCGCTACCTGTGGTAGTGGGATTAACATAAGGATGCAGGGAGAATAAGATGGAGCAGAAGAGAGAGTTTGATTATTCCATTGCATTGGTTAGAATCGTATCATGTATTATGATTTTTTTATGTCATTACGTGCAAATACTTGGAAATCCAATAATAGCACAGACAGCTCAGTTTTTTAACGTAGGTGTATTTGTGTTTTTTATGATATCCGGATATTTGCTGGGGCAGAAACAAATTAATAAAGGCGAACTGGCATCGTGGTATAAAAAAAGAATGACTAGAATATTTGTGCCACTGTATATTGTAGTGGTAGTGGTTTTTGTTGCTTTGTATTTTGAAGGAATACAAGTTAGTCCTAAGGCGTATGTAATGTATGCATTAAACTTGCAGGCGTTTGGCGTTAGTATTTCAGGGGCAGGACAGTTGTGGTTTTTAACAATAATAATGATTTGTTATCTTATCACTCCGTTTTTACAGAAAACTAAAGATTGGAATAGACGCATAAAAGAAGTAGTAACTACTATATTTATTTTAATACAGTTAGTAGCAGGATTAATAGGAATACGGTTCATAGCATTGTATGTGTTTTATGTAGGGACCTATGCTTTAGGGTACTATATATTACCTAATATAATAAGGAATATAAGTAGGAAAAGTGCATTAAGATGGTCTGTAACGATGCTGATAGCTGTGGGAATTAGACTTGTGAGTAAGGTGGTAATAGGTGATTCATGTATATATGATTATATAATTGTATTATATACACAGGTCGTATTAGGTATATGGATAATAATTGCTATAAAGTATGTATATCAAATGTTTAAGGAATATCTAAACTATAGATTAATTAAGACCATGGATGGATATACAATGGAAGTGTATATGGTACACATGATGTTTATGCAACTTCCTTTTTATATGTTTGGAAAAATTAATTTGGTAATAGATAGTTGTATGATTGTAATATGTACTATATTAGCTGCAGTTATATTAAAAAAAATAGAGAAAATAGTGATAAGATAGAGATTAATATATGGAACAGAAAATTTTAAAAATAAGACAACAAAACAGAGATACTACCATGCTTTTAATAGTACCTACCGCTATATTGGCAAAAATTATATATATGTATTTTCTACCAATGAGATATTTTTTTGATAGTTACAGAATGATAGATATGTTAGTAAATGGTGATAAGGCAACAAGTGGATGGACAGGATATCAAACGGCAGTAGATTTCCATAGAACAATCAATATATTCCATTTTACTACTATAAATCAATTTTCAACATTTTATGGATTGATTATGACTATTGCCATTATGATTATTGTGTCAAAAACTAAGGAGATGGACTTTAAACAATCATTGTTTACCCTTATGGCAACGGGAGTTTTAAATATTTATGTTTTTTGTATTAATAAAGAAATGATACAGATTTTATATTTTTTTGTTATTTATATAATTATTAATAGCCCTGTAAAAAATACATTGTTAAAGATATTAGGGTGTGCATTAGTATATTATTGGGAAAGTACATCATTTAGGTCATACTATATAATAATGGCGGCAATGAGTGTCTTACTATACTTTATATTCTTATGGCTTCAGAAGAGAAGAAGAATAACAAAATTTATTATATTTGCAACGGTGCTTATGTGCTTTATAGGAGTATTTGTGTTCTTTTATGCTAGTAGTTTAGTGTCATATGATGATTACTATGAGGCATTAAATATTAGAGATAATTCTACGGGAACGATAAGAGAGGCTGGTGGAGCAGCTTCGGCAATTTATAACCCTATAGAGGTTAATGGAAATCTTGGTGTTTTTATGATTGATTATGTAATTAATGCATTTAGGATGATGATTCCAATAGAACTTCTGCTAAAAAGCCCTGGATATGCTCCATTTTTTATTTATCAGATATTTATTTTAATGTATTTATTTAAGGCACTTGCTAACATTAAGGCAATGGATAAAAAGGTGGTTGTGGCGTTGTCATGCTTTGTGGCATATTTCTTTGGATCGGTAGTTTTCGAACCGGATTTTGGCTCCTGGGTTAGACATGAGGCTACCACATTTCCGGTATTCCAATTATTAGTATACCAAAATAGAGTGCAAAATAGTGCAACAGCGAAGGGAATGGTGAGAGATGAAGCAACGTATGTATAACACATTTTATAGAAAATTGAAAAATGTTAAGTTGGCAAAGGCTATATCTAACATTAGTTATTGTATGTTGTTGGCATATTATTATATGGCAAGACTTTTTTGCAAGAGTAAAAGCAGCATGACTATTGATGAAGCATATAAACTGATGGATAGTTGCAGTAAGAGACCTGATATGAAAACTACGTATACAAATAAGGAATGTAGTAAAGATTTGTCTATAATTGTTCCGGCATATAATGCGGAGAAAACAATAAGAGAATGCATCAATTCAGTAATAAATCAGCAAACAAGTGTTGACTACGAACTTATAATAGTCAATGACGGTTCAAGTGATAAAACAAAAGAAATCGTAACCGGTATAAAGTCGGAAAAGATAGTTTTGATTAATCAGGAAAATAAAGGATTTTCAGGGGCAAGAAATACAGGTATAGATGCAAGCGTTGGGAAATATATAATGTTCCTTGATTCCGATGATATGTTAGTTGGGAATTGCATAGAAGGTATGATGGGAAAAATAAGAGAATTCGGAGCTGACATTGTACAGGGAAGTTACTATAGTTTTTTAGAAAATACTAATACTTTTAATTATAGCAAATTTCAAGATACAACAGTTACATCAACAGAAAATATATTGAAAGCACCGGGATTTCCGTGGGCAAAAATATATAAAAGAGAAATGTTTAATCAATTAAGATTTCCGCTAAATGTATGGTTTGAAGATACTATTGTATGTATGGTCTTATACAGAATGTGCAAGAAAATGGTGGTTACATCGGATGTTGTGTATGCGTATAGGTTAAATCCAAATGGTATAACAGCAAAGGCAAGGCATAGTAATAAGTGTATAGACCATTATTGGGTTATGGAACAGGTATTAGAGGATGCGAGAGATATCGGATTGCAAAATGATGAAATACAATATGATTTGGTTAAAGGTCATATGTCTACATTACTTTATAGAAGAATTTCATTAATGTCTGATGAAGTGATAGAATGTACATTTAATCTGGCATGTCAAATGCTTGAAAACATCAGACCGGAGCATTATAAGGCAAAGGGAAGAACAATTGACAAAGATATTGAGAGAGCATTCGAAACCAGAAACTATAAGTTGTGGAAATTAGCTAGTTTTATTGTATAAAGTTTAGGAAGGTAGTTACTTCAAATGAAGAAAATATGTTTTTTTTCCGGTGATATAACCAGAAGCGGTGGCACGGAAAGAGTTAGTACCGTTATTGCTAATCAGTTAGTAAAGAATAAGAAATTTAATATATGCTTTTTAAGCTTATGGGAAAACAACGATAAGTTGTTTTATACATTAAATGATAAAATTAAGAGATATACTTTATTTGAAAAAGTTACCAGTGGAAAAAGGATACTTACATATGTTCACAGGCTTAGAAAGTTTGTGAAAAGTAACAATATAGATGTTCTGATAGATATTGATGGAATATTGGATTTGTATTCTATACCGGCATTAAGAGGAGTGAAATGTAAGTTAATATCCTGGGAGCAGTTTAGTTTTTACGTCAATCCATATGTGGGATATCGAAAAATTACAAGAAAATGGGCGGCAAAAAAAGCGGATGCAATTGTTGTATTGACAGAGGAAGATAGAAAAAATTATGAAAGAGAGGTTAATGTTAAAGGAATTTTGCGACGTATATATAACCCGATTGAAATTGGGAATGGTGAAGATATTTGCTATAATATGAAAAGCAAGATAATAATAAGTGCGGGTACGCTAAATTATAACAAAGGGTTTGATATGCTGATTGATGTTGCAAAAATTGTGCTAAAGAAGCATAATGATTGGAGATGGGTAGTATGCGGTGAAGGCGAAGAAAGAAAAAGACTGGAAGAAAAAATAGAAAAAAATAATTTAACAGAGAACCTAATTTTGAAAGGGAATGTTAGCAATATAGAAGAATATTATAGGAAATCTGCAATATTTGTATTAACATCTAGAACTGAAGGATTTGGATTGGTATTAACCGAAGCAAAAAAAGAAGGTTTGCCGTGTGTCAGTTTTAGATGTCCGGCAGGCCCAAGTGAAATAATATTGGATGACATAAATGGTTATCTTTTAGATTGTTTTGATATAGAACAAATGGCAGAAAAAATAAACCAGTTGATAGAAAATCAAGATATAAGAAAAAAATTCTCGGACAATTCTATGGTGGGGACAGAAAAGTTTAATATTGATAAAATAAGTGAGCAGTGGATGGAATTAATAGAACAGATATAAGAGAGAAAATTAATGGAATATAAGGATAAAGTGTCGGTTGTTTTACCGATATACAATGTTGAAAAGTATTTAAAGAAAAGTGTACAGTCAGTTCAAAATCAGACATATAGAAATCTTGAAATAATACTTGTAGACGATGGTTCAAAAGATAGTAGTGGAAGAATATGCGATGAACTGTCTAAGGAGGATTCAAGGATACAAGTGGTACATAAAAATAACGGAGGTCTCGCATCTGCAAGAAATTCAGGGTATGAGGTGGCAACCGGAGAGTATGTTATGTATATTGATAGCGACGATTGTGTAAAAGAAGACACAGTGAAAAAGTGTGTTGATGCAATAGAAAGAGATAAGTCAGATGTTGTTATCTTTGGATATGAAAAAGTATCTGAAGATGGAAATATATTAGAAGTGTGTAGCTGGGATAATAAGATATATAGCCATAATGAAATGACAGAACATTTATATAGAGCTATTTGTGAAATGTCCTTTGGGTACGCATGGAATAAGTTATATCGTAAATCGATTTTAGACAAGTCAGGTGTATTAGGTGATGCAAAAGTCATTGACAGAGAAGACCTGATTTACAATATGGAGTTGTTAAAATATTGGAATAAGATTACCTATATAGATTATGTTGGATATGAGTACTTACAAAGAAGTACAAGCCTGCTACATAATTCAAATTTGGCAAGATTGAATGGTGTGGAGTATTTTGTAGAAAGAGTACATGATATTGATGTAGGCGAGGCACAAGGAAAAGTATTCAATATGGTTGTCTTGCACTATTTAGCTGATGCAATTATAAAAAATATTATATGGAACGCAGAGTTAAATGCAAAAGAGAAGAAACAATTAATAAAAGAAACTATAGATAGATGTCCTAATAAAGGTGAATTATATTCAGATAGGGACAATGGAAAATATTTGCGAGAATTATACAAAAGCATAGAAAAGGGAAATATGAAATATTTTTATCTATATGTAAAATTGGGAGATATTAAACGAAAAATGTTTAAAAAGTAAAAGTAATTGTAAAGGAAACAAGTTATGAAACGAATGGCAGTAATTTCGGCAGGGTTTGTGCCTGTTCCAGCTGTGGATGGTGGAGCAGGAGAAGTTTTAACGACAGAGATTATTAATGGAAACGAAGTGGCAGGAGAGTATTATATGGACATATATACAATAGAATCTCCTAAGCTTGATTCTATCAAATATAAAAATGCAGAAATAATACAAATTCATATTACAAAATGGAATTGGTTTTTTTGCAAGTTTAGAAATATGTTTCTAAAGGCTTTAAAAAGAAAATACAGATTTATACCATATAACAGGGCATTGTTAAAGGTATTTAGAGATAATTATGATAAAATACTAATTGAAAATAATATGCAGGCTTTTGAAGATATATATAAACATGCTGAAAATGGAAAAGAGCATATGATTTATCATATGCATAATGACATAGATGGAACAACAAAGCCGGAATATTTGTGTCGATTTATCGCTGACAAAGCAGAGACTATTTTACCTGTAAGTAAATATATTGAAAATCACTTTAACAGTGTTGCACCTAATGAAAAAATGAAAGTGTTATATAATTGCATTGATTTAAACGTATTTAATGTAAATCGGAAATATAACACTGAGGAACTAAAAAATGAATACGGATTAAATAGTGACGATTTTGTTTACTTATATACAGGAAGAGTTTGTCCGGAGAAGGGAATATTGGAATTAGTAAGAGCTTTTAAAAGGATTGCTAAAGAAAATAAAAATGCTAAATTGGTAGTAGTTGGAAGTCGTTGGTATAATCTAATTGCAAAAGATGAATATTTTAAAAAGTTAATTGAGGAATCAAGAGGTTATGAAGACAGAATTGTTTTTACAGGATATGTCTTTCCGGAAGATATGCCGGCAATATATACTTTAGGGGATGTATTGGTTATTCCGTCTATGTGGGAAGAACCTTTTGGGGTTGTAGCTCTTGAGGGAATGGCAATGAAAGTACCTATTATAGCTACAAATTCAGGTGGATTGGTAGAGGTGCTTAGTAACAAAACTGCAATTATAGTGGATAAACAAAAAAATGTTGTAGAAAATTTGTATAATGCGATGAATGATATGTTCATAAATGATAAAAAAAGAGAGAGTTTTGTTAAAGAAGCATGTACAGAGGTTACGATGAGAGAAGAGTATGATAAGATAAATTACTATAATGAATTTAGTAAAAGGATAAAAAACGATGTTAAGCGATAATACAAAGAGAATTGAATGGATAGATGTAGCAAAAGCATTGGCAATAATATTAGTAGGAATAGGTCATTATAATTGTCCGAGAGGATTGCAGATATGGATATATAGCTTTCATATGCCATTGTTTTTTATTCTTTCAGGTGTTACGTTAGATATAAAAAAATATAAATTTGTAAAATTTGTAAAACGAAAAGCTAAAGCGTTTTTAGTGCCATGGTTGATGGCGGTTTGCGTAAATGTTGTATTTCAATCAGCATGTAGAAGTATAGGAATATCTGCTGTAGACGACCATATTTATATGATTCCGTTTAAAATAATTGTTAATTGGCGATTGACATCAAGGATGTTTGATCCCATATATTGGTTTTTGCCAGCATTATTTATGACGGAATTAGCATTATATTGGTTATATAAGGTATTTGATAGCAACATGAAGAAAGGGATATTAATAATATTGTTATGTGCAATTGGTATGTCGTACCAATGTTTCGTTAATTTGAGACTGCCTTGGGAAATAGATTTACTTCCTGTAACATGTACATTCGTATCTTTAGGTTATGCAAGTAGAAATGGTATAAATAAGATAATAAGTAAGAGTGTAATAATTAAAATTATAGTTTCAATCGTGTTGATTTTTGTTGGTAGTATTTTAGGATTCTGCAATTCGATGATAATTAAAAAATCTATAGATATTCATAGTGCCACTTATGGAATATTACCACTTATGGTCATTGCTGCATTTTTTATATCTATAGGAATTATAATTTTGTGTTCTTTTGTTCATATTAAGTTGGTTAATTATATAGGTCAGAATAGTTTGCTATTTTATTTGGCACAACCAATATTATACAAGGTGACAGATATTTTACTTGTCTTTGTTTTTGACGTTATACCTTTTTATACATATCAATATGGAGCAAATTATTTATGCTTAATAATGTTACATGTTGCAACTAATATTGCAATATTAATATATGTATTTATATATAAATATGTTAAGAAAATAGTTAAGAAAAGAATGGTTATTAATTAATGAAAAAGAAAATTTTATTTTATTTAGATTCGTTAAACAAAGGGGGATTGGATAAGGTAGTATTAGATTTTGTCAATCATATGGATTATGATAAATATGATGTTACTGTAATGAGAAGATTCCCAGGAGGTTATTACACCTCATTACTAAATTCACAAATAAAAGTGGTTTCAAATACATTTATAGATGCAAGAAAGCATCCGGTATATAATCATTTGATAAGAGTTGTTTGTGACAGAATGCCAAGAAAATTAATGTACAGATTGTTTGTCCACAGAAAATATGATGTTGAAATTGCCTGTGGAGATTCTTGGGCGGCAACGTTAATTGGTGGTTCAACAAACAAAAAATCGAAGAAGATACTTTGGGAACATATGGATGTAACACTGGATGAATCAACGGCGACTCATTTTTCAACTTCAAAAGTTAGGGAGTTTTTTTCTCCATTTGATAAAATTATTGGAGTATCAAAAGACTGTGCACAAAAGTTTATTGAAAAATATGGTTTTGAGAATAAAGTAACATATATTTATAATCCTATAGACATAGAAGATATAGAAATTAAAAAAGAAGAAGAGGTGGAATCATACGATGAAGGATTTAATATTCTTGCAATCGGAAGATTTATGCCACAGAAGGCATTTGTTCGGTTGATTGATGTAACTAAAAGTCTGTATGAAAAAGGAGTCAAATTTAACTTAAATATTATTGGTGAGGGACCAGAAGAAAGCATTATAAAAAACAAAATAGATGAGTATGGATTGAAGGATAAAATAAAATTATTGGGTTTTAAAGAAAATCCATACCCATATATAAAAAATGCAGATTTGCTTATATGTTCTTCAATTCATGAGTCATATTGTTTAGTTGTTGCAGAGAGTTTGGTGGTAGGAACTCCTGTATTAAGTACGGCTTGTACAGGACCATTGGAATTACTTGACAACGGAAAATATGGAATGATTGTTGAAAATTCAAACAAGGGTTTGCAAAATGGCATTGAAACATTGGTAACAGACAAAAATCTGTTAAAAAAATATAAAAGCATGGCATTAGAGAGAAAAGACTTTTTTAATGTGAATACATGCATAAAACAATTTGAAAAGATATTTGAGGAATAATATGAGAAAAGTTGGAATAGTAACTATATTTGATTTAAATAATTACGGAAACAGACTTCAAAATTATGCAGTAGAACAGATTTTGAAGAAGTGCGGTGTGGTTCCTACAACGCTAGTGCTACCATGCTATGAGGAAATCTTTAAATATAATAATAAACTAGAAAATTTTGCTAAAAAAATATATTCAAGGATATTTAAAAATAATAGGATAGAAAGGTATTTGTCTTTTTTGAAGTTTCAAAAAAACATGAATGCAAAAAACATTTCTAATACGAGTGACTTAAATGATTTATACGATATGTTTATAGTTGGAAGTGATCAGGTTTGGCATCCGGATGTTATATCAGATGATATGTTTTTGAGATTTGCGGAGAAAAAAAAGAGGGCAACTATATCTCCAAGTTTTGGATTAGATGGAATTCCTAAAGAAAAGGGAGATTATTATCGAAATGGCTTGTGTGGATTCAATAAAATTACGGTAAGAGAAGAGAGTGGGAAAGACATTATAGAGGGGTTATGTGATGTGCAAGTGGATGTTAATTTAGATCCTGTTTTTATGTTAGACAGTGAGGAATGGGACAGAGTATCGAAACCGGTAAAGGGAGTTGCGGATAGATATATTATAAAATGTATGTTAGGGGATGATAATTTAGACAATGAGGAGATAATTAATAAAATAGCACAAGAAAAGAAGATAGAAATTATAGATATCCATGATGAATCAAACCGACTCTATAAAATTGGACCAGGAGAGTTTATATGGCTTATAAAAAATGCACAATTTGTCATTACAAATTCTTTTCACGCAATTGCATTTAGTGTAATATATCGTAAGGATTTTGTCGCGTTGAATAGATACCAGGATAAAAACGATATGAACACAAGATTGGAATATGTTCTTAAAAGGTTCGGATTAATCGATCAGTTTGTAAGTGGTTGTAATGATTTTACGACTGATAAAGTAGATTATACAGAAACTATGAAAATATTGAAAAAGGAACAGGATAAGATGATGAAATACATAAGGGACGTATTGCAGGATTCTAGTATATAATAATGTTTAAAAAATAGGGAATAGGAATATTAATTATGGACGATTTGATTAGTGTAATAATACCTGCATATAATGCGGAAAAGTATATGGATAGATGTTTAAATAGCATAGTAAAGCAGTCTTATAATAACTTACAAATTATTGTGGTTAATGATGGTTCAACGGATAATACAAAGAAAATATTAGAAAAGTTTGCTGAGGCAGACAATAGAATAGTTGTTATTAATCAGAAAAATGGTGGCGTTTCACAGGCAAGAAATAATGGTATATATATAGCTAAGGGAAAATATATGTGTTTTGTAGATAGTGATGATTATATTGATATTAACATGATACAAAAGTTATATGATGGTATTAAAAAATGTGAATTGTCAGTTTGTGGCTTTGTAAACTATTTTGACAACGAAGAAAAAGATGGACCGTCACCATTTGGTAATACCAATGGATTGAAAACAAGAAATGAATATTTAAAAATAATGTCGAAATATTTGTATAGCGTTTATTTTGGAGCATTGTGGAATAAATTATATTTATCTGAAATCATAATGAAGAATAATATAAGGTTTGATGATAAAATATCATTTGCGGAGGATTTCATATTTAACATAAAATATCTGGAATATGTGACAAAGGTTAGCATTGTACATAATAATTTGTATTATTATTATCAGGAAGTTAAAAATTCATTAACTAAAGTTGTAGATGTGCAATATCGTTGGCAAGCATCATATACGAAATATTGTTGTTGCATAGAGCAGTATAAAAAAATGGATATGTATAACGAATGTTATAGGGAAATTTATTCTGCAATTGCATATGAACTAATTGGTCCGACTTACGATATTACAAAAGAAAATTATAAGGGGTTTAAGACAGCAAAAGAAAGTTTAAAAAAAATTTATGAAGAAGAATTGATAAAGAAGGCAATTAAAAATGTAAAAAAACCACAGATGGTACATAGGATTGCAAAAATCTCTTTGTTTTTGAAAAGTTATGGCATTTTTGTATTTTGCATGAGAGTATGGATTAAAATTCAAAGATATGATGGTAAATAAAAGGTGTAACAGATGAAAGCAATAATATTAACAATAACAGGTGGTCAAAATTTTGGAAACAGACTTCAGAATTTCGCATTACAAGAAGAATTAAAAAAACAAGGTTTAACGGTTGATACTGTACAAAATTTAACAAGAGCGGAAGATGAATATAAAATAGTTACAAAGTTGAAATTATCAATAAAAAAAATCATTTCTACTCTTTATTATATTATGCCATTTTCAAATAATGTTGAGTTTAATAATTGGTATAGAAGAAAAAAATTTGATAAATTTACAAAGAGATATATATCACAATATCACACTCCAATTTCAGATATATATGTACCTGAGAATATAGATGATGAATATGATTTCTTTGTGGCAGGTAGTGACCAAATTTGGAATCCGTATTATCTATTTAATTCTCATATTGAATTTATGGATTTCGCTACAAAATCAAAGCGAATTTCATATGCGGCAAGTTTTGGAGTTGATAAAATCCCAAATAATAAAATTTCTACATATAAAAAATGGCTAGAAGAAATTCCAAACATATCTGTCAGGGAACAAAGGGGAGCTGAAATTGTAGAAGAATTAATAGGTAAAAAAGCCTCGGTGGTTGTTGATCCGACACTTTTATTGAACGGAGATGAATGGAGAAAAATAGCCCAAAAACCTAAATGGTTAAATAAAAGAGAATATATATTGGTGTATTTACTGGGAGTAGAATCCGAAGAGTTAAATAAAAAAATTAAAATTATATCGTTAAGATATAATTTGCCTGTCATTTGGTTAAATAACCCGAAATATAAAAAAGAATACGGTACAGATCCTGCAGAGTTCATATATCTAATTGATAACTGTAGATTATTATGTACTGACTCGTTTCATGGAACAATTTTTTCATATAATTTGAAAACACCTGTTGCAATTTTTGAAAGAAAATTAATGAATGGTGAGGTCGCTATGAATTCAAGAATGAATACAATAAAGAAATTGTTTGGAATTGATAACAGAGTAATAGAAAATATTGATATAGATAATGAAGCAGAACTTTTTGACACACAATACAATGAGGAGAAGGTAAACGATGAAATAGAAAAATCAAGAAAATATTTAAGAAAGGTATTAAATAAGCAATGCAAAAAGGATTAGTTTCAATTATTATTCCGTGTTTTAATGGAAGTGAATATATTGATAGGTGTATTAAGAGCATTTTGGAACAGAACTATAATGATATAGAAATAATTATAATAAATGATGGTTCTACAGATGATAGTGAAGAAAAAATTTGGAGTTATAAGGGTGATATAGAAAAAAGAGGATATACATTTAAATATATGTTACAGGAAAATCAGGGGGCAGCGGCGGCAGTTAATCAGGGATTGAAGATTATGACAGGTGAGTTTTTTCAATTGTTTGATATAGATGATATATTATATCCTGATAATGTAAGTAAAAAAGTAAAAGTTTTTGATGAAAATAGCAATGTCGGTATAGTCATTAATAATGGATATTTTTTTAATATTGATAGTGGAAAACGAACAGTTTTTAGAAATGATATTGATTATATAAAAAATAATGGATTGTTTAATGCAATCATATATGAGCATGCGTATAGTTGGGCGGGATGTTGTATGATGCGAACAGAGGATTTTAGTAAAAATATAGAAAATAGAGACATATTTCTGTCAAAGTATGGTCAGAACTTGCAAGTTGTCTTGCCGGTTGCTTTTGCAAGTGGAAGTTATGTTGTGGATGAACCTTTAATGGATTATGTTATGAGAAAGAACTCAGTGTCCCATACAGAGGATGTTCATAAACAGTTATTTTTACAAAAAAAATTTACAGAGAATAGAATTGAATCTGTAAAGAATATTAGGATGGATTCAGATAACAAGAAAAAAATAATTCATAGTATTGAAATGTGGGATGTAAAGAAAAGATATATTTTTTCTATGAACCATGGACTTCGGGATGAACTAGAGAATACTAAAGAAATATTAAAGAAAAACAAGTTATTTTCGTTTAAGGACAATGTGCGATATTGTGTGGGTAAAAATAAATGTTTGAAAAAATTTTATGACTTTTTACATAAATTAAAAGGAAGTATTTGATATGATAAATATAAAAAGAAAAAGTGAGTGTACAGGATGTTCTGCGTGTAAAAATATATGTCCAAAAAATGCAATAGAAATGGTTTGTGATAATGAGGGATTTGAGTATCCTATAGTTGATAAAAACAAATGCGTAAATTGTAATTTATGTAATAAAGTATGTCCGGTATTAAATGTTAAAGAGTGCAAAGATGAAAATCAAATAATAAACATTGCATATAATTGCAATAAAGAAGAAGTTGAAAAGAGTTCATCAGGGGGGATTTTTATCTTATTGGCAAAGAAAACAATAGAAAATGGTGGAGTTGTGTATGGAGCTGCGTTTGATGAAAAACTTGTTTTAAGACATACTTCAGCTGACAAATATGAGAAAATAGAACCTTTGTTAAAATCAAAGTATGTTCAAAGTGCTATTGGAGACTCCTATATAAAAGTTAAAAATGATTTAAAAAAAGGTAGAAAAGTTTTATTTGTAGGAACACCATGTCAGGTAAATGGATTGTTGAGTTTTTTAAATAAGAAATATGATAATTTAATCACCGTTGATTTTATTTGTCATGGCGTTCCGAGTGGAAAAGTATTACATCATTATGTATCATGTTTAGAAAAGAAATATCATAGCAGTATTACAAAAATCTTTTTTAGAACAAAAACAAAGGGATGGAACAATTTTGGACTTAAATTTTTATTTGAAAATGGTAAGTGTATTGAAAAATTTGGTATAGAAGATGAATATCTTGCAGCATTTTTATTTGATATTGATTTAAGACCTTCATGCTATAAATGTAATTTTAAAGGAATAGATAGAAAGTCAGATATTACCTTGGCAGATGCATGGGGAGAATTAAGTGGGAGTCGAGTTTACAATGAAAGAGGGACATCTTTAATAATAGCTCATACAAATGATGGAGAGAAATTAATTGATGAAATAACAAAAAATATTGAATTTGAAAGGAACAACGAGAATTATATATTAAAATATAATGTTAATGCGATGTACAGTGTTATTAAAGATTCAAGAAGAAAAAAATTCTTTAAACAATTAAACAATAACAGAGATTTTATGGAGATAGTTAATAAATTAAAAAAAATAACATTTAGAGTGCGTGTTGAAAGAAAGATAAGGAAGATAGTAAATGGTAGAAGAAACAAAAAAATTAGTTAATAACAGATTATACTTTTGGGAAGGAATAGCATGCATTTTTGTTGTTTTAATTCATTGTCAATTACCGGGAAGAGTGGGAATTGTGACAGAGACAATTGCGAGATTTGCAGTCCCATTGTTTTTTTCGATATCTGGATATTATTGGGCAAAAGTAGAAATTAATCAAAGAACTTATAAAGCAAGATGTAAAATTAAAAAAAATTTAAAATTGTTTATAGCGATAACAGCAGTTTATATTTTATATCGAATAATGGTGCAGTGTGCCCTTCATCTTGAAGCAGTTAATGTTATTAATGCAAGGAGTTTTATTAAACTGCTTCTTTTTAATGAGACAGATTTCATATGTACAGTTTTATGGTATTTATTAGCATTGATATATATATATATATTATTGATCTTTTTAAAAAGCTCAAAGAGCTATTACGTTGTAGCTTTTCTTTCATTTGGTGTTTTTTTATTAAGTTATATGTTGAAGATAGTTGCATATAGTGGAAATTTATCGGAAAAACTTAATGAAAATTCTGCTATATACAGAAATTGGTTAACGGTAGGAATTCCATTTTTTATGTTTGGGTATTTATTTTCTACAAAACTAGAAAATAAACTTAAAGAAGTATTCAGTTATAAAATGACATATATGTTGTTGATTATTAGTATGTTTGGATGCATATTAGAGAGATACATCATAGGTAATAGTATGGATGTATACTTGTTTAGTATTATTATAGTTTTCACAATAATGCTTATGTGCAGCATCAAACCAAATATTAAACAGAATTATGTTGTAGAGATTGGCAAGAATATATCTTTGGCGATGTATTTGTTTCACCCTTTAGTGATGTATGGTTATAGATATTTATTTGGTTATTTTAACCTAATGAATAGTAAAATTACACAGTGGACATTGCCAATAATTGTAATACTTACGATTATTGTAATATATGAAGTAATTCATAGAATAAATATTATTCCCAATATTAGTAATGTAAATAATTTATCAAGAACAACAAATGCCAAAAGAAATGTTGTTAGTGGAATTGCACAAATGCTTATTACAAATATTTTGCAGTTTGTAAATCGGAAAATATTTATTGTAGTGTTGGGGGCAAGTTACTTAGGGTTAAGTGGTTTGTTTACCAACGTATTATCAGTGTTGTCATTAGCTGAGTTGGGAGTTGGAAGTGCGATAGTTTTTAGTTTGTATAAGCCATTGGCTGAGAATGATGAAGAAAAGATACATGCGCTAATGGAGTTATATAAGAGGGTTTATAGGATTATTGGTTGTATTGTATTAGCTATAGGAATTGCTATAACACCAATATTGAAATTTATTGTTAATTTAGAACAGGGAGTAGATATAAACTATTACTATATTTATTATTTGTTCCTAATGAATTCAGTTATTTCATATTGGTTTTATGCATACAGAAATTCTATTATTGGGGCATCACAAAAGGATTATTTATTAGTAAAAATAAATGTAAGCTTTCCAATTATACAGACAATAATGCAGATTTTTGCATTGGTGCTTTTGAAAGGAAATACGTCTTACTATGTTTATCTTACTATTCCCATTATTATGTTAATAATTAAAAATTATATAGTATATAAAGTGTCTAGTAGATTGTATCCATATTTAGACAATAAGTGCAAGAGCAAATTGGAAAAAAGTGAATTAACAAAAATCAAAAAAAATGTGTATGCGTTATCGGTAACAAAATTAAGTAGTACAATATATTATGCCAGCGATAATATAGTTATATCAACATTTATCGGGACTATATTTGTTGGCTTGTACTCAAATTATTCAATGATTACGGTTGCTGTGACGGGAATTATAAACATTATATTTAATAGTTTAAGAAATAGTGTAGGTGATTTAAATGCATCATCAGATAAAGAACATGTTTATGTTGTATATAAGAGAATATTGTTTGCTAATTTTTGGATATATGGGTTTTGTGCAATAGCATTTATGGTATTATTTAATCCGTTTATAGTATTATTTTTTGGAAAAAATTATGCATTTGATACCGTTGTAACCATTGTAATTGTATTTACATTTTTAATTCCAGGTTTAAATCACACAAACACAATTTACAAGGATGCATGCGGACTATTTTGGCAGACTAGATATAGAACTTTGGCTACCGCATTAGTAAATATTACTTTTTCGGTAATATTAGCAATAGTAATACCTGTAGAAAAATATAAAATAGTGGGAGTTTTGTTAGCTACTATTATTTCCTATGTTGTTACGATTTTACCTGTTGATCCAAAGATTATATATAGAGATGTTTTTGGAATGAAGAGAAATTATTTCATTAAATGGTTCATAAATAATCTATTAATTATTTCAGTAATTATGGCAATCACGTATGGTATATGCTTGTTTATACCGAGATATACATGGATTGGTTTTATTATTCAATGTGTTATAGTGGTGATTGTACCAAATGCATTGTTTGCAATAATAAAATATAAAACAAGTGAATTTAAATATTATAAAGAATTAATTGCGGAAACAATATTAAAAATAATAAATAAGTAAGGATAAGATGAATGGATAAAAAAGAATTCATCAGTGGAACTATGAGAATCCAACGGTTATTATTACATTGGCTTGTATATATGTTTTAGTAAATTATTAGGGGATTTGGTGATAAAAAACTACGATATTTATAAAAATGCTGTTGGATATTAAAAACTAGATAGGAATAAGGCAGGTAGTAGAATATTATGATAAAACTAAAAAATAAAAAAGAATGTACTGGATGTGCGGCATGTTATAATATATGTCCCACAAAATGTATTGAGATGGAAGCGGATAAAGAAGGCTTTAAGTATCCGTTTGTAGATAAGGGAGTATGTATAAAATGTGGGAAATGCATAGGAGTATGTCCACAGTTAAAGCGTCAGAAAAACACGGATGAAAAACATGAGGTATATGTGTGCGTTAATAATGATAATCAGGACGTTGAAAGGAGCTCTTCTGGGGGAATATTTGTATTACTCGCAAGACAAATTTTGAGTGCAAAGGGAGTTGTATATGGGGCAGCTATGGACAATGACTACCAATTAAAACATACACGTGTTGATAATATAGATGAATTAGAGAAGCTATTAAAATCAAAATACATACAAAGTGACATTGGTTTTACATATAAGTATGTAAAGGAGGATTTAACAAAAAACAGAAATGTATTGTTTTGTGGTACTCCATGTCAAATTAGCGGATTAAATAATTATCTGGGAAAGAGATATGATAACTTATTATTGGTAGATTTTGCGTGCCATGGAGTGCCAAGCCAGAAAGTTTTTAATGAATATTTGAAATGCAGGAACTTAAATAAATGTAAGCACAATTATGAAATTTCTTTTAGGGATAAGGTTAATGGTTGGGAAGAATTTGGGATGAGCATAAGAGAAAACAATAAGATAATATATAGCAAAGATAGGAGGGAGGATACATTTTTAAAAGTATTTTTAAATGATATTGCATTAAGAGAGTCATGCTATACGTGTATTTATAAAAAAAGTGAGCGTATAAGTGATATAACACTAGCTGATGCATGGTGTATAAATGAATATGATGCAAATTTATATAATTCAAAGGGTACATCTTTGATTATAATACATACTTTGAATGGAGAGCATACGTTCGCTAAAATCCGCAATAAGATGTGCATTAATTCTGTTGCGGAGGAATATGTTATAAAGTATAGTTATGGAATGTTTCATCAACCAATTAAAGATAGACGAAGAAGAAAATTTTATAAGCAATTAGGAAAGAAATCGTTTGATAAATTGGCAGTAAAATATGATGGTATCAATTTTATAACAAGAGTAGAGAGAAAATTAAATAGAACAAAGAAAAAATACATAAAATTTTAACTGCCCACTTTTCCCACCACCATTTTTGTGCTATATTTATACCATATTATTACAAATTAATCGGGAGGGAACCAATGATTGCAATTATATCGGCAATAGAGGATGATGATGAGAGACTTACCGTGGAACGCTGGTACAGACGTTATTACGGATTAATGTTTGATAAAGCATTTGCATTGTCAAATGATGAGAATATAACCCGTGACATGATAAATGAGGCTTTTATCAGAATCATTAATAATTATGATAAGGTTGTAACTTTAAATAAATTTCAGATGGCTACATATTTTGTCAGTACAATTAATAGTGTGACAATAGATTATTTGCGAAAAACAGGCAGAGAAGATTTAGTGGAAGCAGATGATTATGAAAAATTTCTGAAAAAGAGTGTCATTGAAGAGAGAAAGTTCTGTTCTCTAGAGGATGTATCCATTAGAAATTATCAGTTATCTCAGGTTATAGATGCAATAGATGAACTTACTGATAAAGAAAAGCTTTTGCTTATAGACAAGTTTTATTTTGAAAAGTCCAACAGAGAAATTGCAAGTACGATGGATATGAAAGAAAATCAGGTTCATGTATATGTAAAAAGAGTTTGCGAGAAGTTGTGTAATATAGTAGACGAAAATAAAAAACAGAAATAAAATTAAAGCATTTTCGAGATTAGCGGACGGTGGTGTGGCACTGTTGTAATTATAAATCGAAAATGCTTTTGTTGTTGTGTGAACTATTTTATTTTAAGAGGAGAGCATAAATAACATTGAATGTTTTGCATTAAAACTAAAAATATTATAGTAATGAGCGTAAATAAAAGTGAGAGACGGTGAGAGTAATGAACGAATTGATAGAAGTAATTAAAAACAAGTCAATTAAGGAAAAAATTATAATATGCGAAAAACATTGGAAGCTAATTTCTACTGTTGTTGCGGGGGCATTAACAGTGCTTTTTATTGTTTGCAGAATATTATATTATAGCTATTATAAAGGGGCGTATTCAGTGTATTGTTTGGGAGATGAATATATAGATATGTCCGGTGAAACAATAATAGTTACCATTGCTAAATATATATTTATATTGTTAATAATGTTTGCATCAAATTATATATTATATGCTATAGGGACGGTTGAAGATACTGGGAGACTTAGATTAAGGCGTAAACTAAAATCAATAGCATATGTATTATTCGTAACAGGTGTAATAATTTTTATCAGTATTTTAGAAACCAATTTTTCTATGAGGCAAGCGGTAAGTGAATTTCGAAGAGCTAATAGGAATCAGATAAGTAGATTTTTAATTTTGGCATTATATACAAGTTTTGTTGTAAATATATATGCAATCTTACTATGTATACACAAAAATGATAGATTCTTTAGACTTATACATAGTAAAATACATAATGATAATATGAAAAAAAGACAGCTCAAGAATGGAGGTAGTGGAGAGTCAGTAATAAAAAACGAAAATAGTAAAAGAGGAAAATACGGATGGGTACTATCTTGTATTATAATTGTGATTTTGGCTCTATTTCTTGAAGTGATATTATTGTATTCTTATGGGAAAAATTACGAATTACAAAGAAAAGATTATGAAGTAATTATTGATACAGTGAGAAACAACGAAAAATCTGAATTTAAAATGGATGGGAAAAATGTTAATATCTATTTTATTATATACGAGGATAAGCAACAATGTATTATATCAAAATTAGAAAATAGAAATGGAAAAGTTATAAGAAGGCTTGATTGCAAGTGTAAAATAAAGAAAGAAAAATTAAAAATTTATCAATGTGGTAATATATATAAGTTATCTGATGAATAGGGACACTGATTTTTTACCTTAAATTTGAGATTAAAAATAAACATATTATTGAAAATTGAAATCACAAAACCCCAACTTACCTATTGAACATCCCATAAGTTATCGGGTATAATACTACTGTTAATAAATAAGCATTAGAGGAAAGAAGAGGCAATATGAGAGTAATTAAGGCATTGATTGTTGTTGTCTTTTTAGCTGTTACCATTGTGTTTTCAGCTAATTATTATAAAGAGAAAACGGCAGATAATAACCATGCTCCAACTATTGAGTTCGGAGATGATTTAATTAAGGTATCCATAAAGGATGACGAATCAAAATTGTTAAAGGACGTTATTGCAAAGGATGCAGAGGACGGAGACATCACTAGCAATATTGTAATTGAAAGTATTTCCAAGTTTGTGGACAAGAAAAAACATATTAGTAATATAACTTATGTAGTATCAGATTCAGACAATAATGTTACTAAGAAAACCAGACAGGTTCAGTACACAGATTATAGAAAGCCGCGATTTACATTGTCGGCTCCGTTATGCTTCTATGTTGGTTCAGATGTTAATGTACCAGATGTTTTAGGCGCGGTAGATGATGTTGATGGTGATATAACTGATAAGGTAAAGATTTTGTCAAGTATTGCATCTACAAGAATTGCAGGTTCATATGTAATTACCGCTCAGGCTACTAACAGTCTGGGAGCTACATCTACCATTAAAGCTACTGTAACCATTAGGCAGGAAAATAATTTGGCACCTACCATTAAGCTTAAGAAAAATATTGTATACCTTAAGGTTGATGACAAATTCAATCCGGAAAGCTATGTTGCATCAGTTAAGGATAAAAATGGAAAGGAACTGCCTACTAATCTGGTAAAGGTGGTAAAATCTTCCGTTAATTTAAAGAAGCCGGGAAGCTATACGGTAGAATATGCAGTGAACTATGAACAGGAAAACGAATATATAACATATCTCGTTGTTATTGTGGAGGAATAAATGGATAAAAAAACCTTTAATATACATAATTTAGATTTATATTCTCTTAGTAAAGATTTGCTGTACGGACTGTGGATTATTATCATGATTGGAGCCATAGGAACCATGGTAACATATTCTTATATCAAGGATTCCTATGAACCACAGTATAGCAGTTCAGCTATATATGTAGTAACCCCAAGACAGAGTACAGGATATGTTTACACTAATAAAAGATTTGCGGAAAATGTTATAAGTGTTTTCCAGAATCTTTTAGATGCAGATATTATGAAAAACCGCATAAAAAAAGAGCTTCATATTGATATGAAAGATGTGAATATGAATGTTGAACTGATTACGGAAACTAATTTGATGAAGGTTACGGTAGTATCGGGAAATCCTGTTAAATCCTTCCGGATTATCGGTTCTATTATGGACAACTATAATGAATTGTCAGAATATTTAAATTCAGATGCGGTTATTGATACTTTAAGGGCACCGGTGGTGTCTACACATCCTGACAATGCCCTTATGCCCCGCAGCAAATCTATTGAGACGGGAATGATTTGTGCTTTTGTAGCGGCTTTAATTCTAGCAGCTTTAAGTATAATGCGTAAAACATTAAAAACTGAAGATGCAGTTGAAGAACAGTTAGGAACAACCCTTTTAGGTTCAATTTATCATGAAAGGAAAAACAGAACCTTCAAGGCAAAGATTGCACAGAAAGTTAAGGTTTTGCTGATAACCAGCCCTATTATTTCAACGAGATTTATTGAGTCAATAAATAATATCAGGGTTAAAATGGAATATGAACATGAAAGAAATCCTGAAAAAAATGTTTACATGGTTACCAGCGTTTGTGAAAATGAAGGAAAATCCACGGTAGCTCTTAATCTTGCCCTTTCCTTTGCAAGGGATGGAAAGAAGGTTATTATTATCGATGCAGATATGAGAAAGCCTGCTATTTGCAAGATGCTGGACATCCCTAAGGACAATGTTGTGGATGTGATTAAGTTATTGCAGGGTGACTGTGGTCTGGATGAGGTTTTATACCATGAGGAAAAGTTAGGTCTTGATATTATAATGCCTACCAAAGGACACTCAAGCACCCATGAATATGTAAAGTCCGGAGCCATGAAAGACCTTGTGCGTAAGTGTAGCAAGATGGCAGACTATGTTATATTGGATACACCACCTATGGCAATGGTATCTGATGCAGAGGCGTTGTGTGATGTGGTTGACTTTGTATCTATTGTAGTCAGATATGACTACTCATATGAGAAAGATATTGAATACAGTATTAACTTAGTAAATGATTCCAATGCTAAGCTGTTAGGCTGTATTTTGAACAACTATAAGACTTTTGGAAATAAGTCAGGCATAAAGAACTTTGGATATGACCAAAGCAGCGAAAGGGCGGTGGAAGTTTATGATGAATAATATGGACAATAACATCGCAGAGGAACAAAAAGAGACAAAGAGTCTTGCAGAAATAATGGAAAGCTTCGGAAAGGCATTTCTGAAATTATGGTGGATTGCAGTTATTTTAATGGTAGTAGCAGGTTTCCTTGGATATTACAAGTATAGGACCGGCTACATACCTATGTACCAGTCAGAAGTTACATTTTCCATTACTTCTCCGGAGTATGACGGACCGGATGAGACATACACAGATAACAATCAGTTGGCATCTACTCTGAGCGTAAGTTTTAATTACCTTATTAATAATGAAGTTTTTTATGAAATTATCAAGAAGGATTTAGGGCTTTCATATGTGCCTAGTGCAATTACCGTGGCAGCTGTTGAAAACACTAACATTATCAGTATTAAGGCAACCGGAACCAATGCGGAAATGAACTCCAAGGTTATTGATTCTGTTATTAATAACTATTCAGAAGTGGTTGAATTCGTTTTAGGTGAGACAAAACTTACGGTTTTGGAGCGCCCGTCAGGAGGAGATACTGCCATTAATCCATACCAGCCGGTGAATCAGACTTTAAAATATGGATTTATAGGTTTAGTTTTGGGATTGCTGCCAAGTATTATATATGCCTTCTTTGTTAAGACTATTGAGTCAAGAGACGACATAGAAAAGTATTTAAGTGTTACATGTTTTGGAGCGTTACCGGTAGTTGGCAACAGCAAAAAGGACAAGAAATATAAGATTTCCATATTAAACAAGGAAATTGGTTTTAGATATTTAGAGGCAATGCGAACTATTACCTCACGATGTGAGAGAGAGTTAGAGAGAAAAAATAGCAAGGTTATATTAGTTACCAGTACCCAGGCGGGGGAAGGTAAAACTACATTTGCCTTAAATCTTGCATACTCATTGTCTAAACTTCAAAATAAGGTTATGCTTATTGAAGGTAATATTAGGAGACCTGATTTAAGGAGCAGGGTAAATCCGGAGCTTTTAAGAGAGGGTCTTGCCAGCTATGATATGGAGCAGTTCTTAAATAAAGAGGTTAAAAGCAGTGATGCCATAGCCAACATTAAGGACACAAGAGTAATTATGTTAGCCCCGGATTTGCCGGTTAAGGATAAAACCGCTGTTGACTGTTTAAACTCAGATGCCATGGAGAGTTTTATTAACGAATGTAGAGATGTAGTTGATTATGTAATAATAGATGCTCCGGCATGTAGTGAGGTTTCAGATGCTGCGGTTTGGGCTAAGTACAGCGATAGTGTAGTTTATGTAGTTAAGGAAGATGGTGCCAAGGTAAACAAGATTCTTGATACCATTCAGGAGTTCTCATATACCCGTGTGCCGATAATTGGATGTGTGCTTAATGGAACAGCAGGTAAGCTTAAACTTTCTTACGGTTACGGATACGGCAAGCATTACGGTGGTTATAATTATGGCGGATACTATAGAAGTTATGGTTATTACAGCTATGGTTATGGAAGTTACGGAAAGTATTCGGACAAGGAATTTATAAGCAAGCCTAGAAAGCTTACAAAGAGTATTTCTTTAACTACAACGGATGAACAAAAGAAAGCGTTAGAGAACGAAAGAAAGAATAAAGGCGAAAATAAAAATGAAGATGAATAAGAAAGAAAAGATTTTTCATATTTGTGTAAGTGGAATTTTTGCATTATATTTAGGAATCCTGTTTATAGTAATTGTTTTAAAATTTCCCACGGGATTGGTAAGCAATACCATAAAAGGATGGATGAAAGGAGCTGAGGTAGCAAGACTTACACCTCAGCTTATTCCATTTAAAACGATTATACCTTATATACAACAGGCAAGAGCCATAACAGATTGGTTTGTTAAAAATCTGGCGTGTAACATTATTATGTTTATGCCCTACGGGTTTTTGTACCCCTTTGTTATGGAAAAAAGCATACAAAAAAATTGCAGGAGAACAATATTGTCCGCCTGCATTTTATCAGTATGTATAGAAATATTCCAATATATTTCAGCTTTTGGTCACTGTGATATAGATGATGTTATATTAAATACAGTGGGTGCAGCCATTGGATATGGCTTGTACTTAATTGCAGTTAAGATTATAAACCGCATCTTTTCATAAGCTCCCGGGTTTTGCTTATCTGCCTGTCAGTGACACTATTCATTGCCTTAAGTCGCTTACTGCTACTTTTAGGTGCTAAGAAAACACGCTTCAAATTAAGCCTTATGTAATAAAAAGGCAGGAGGGAAGGGTGTTTTTTTAATATATCTCCATAATAATTAATCATGATGTTTTTTTTAGGAAATATCTTTGCCATTAGGGAAACTTTTTTACCATTATCTTCTACAACACGGTTGGCCTCAGCCTGGGCAGAGGTTCCATAGGCACCATTGGAAATAACAAAGGTTTCCATAAGTTTCAGGGTTTTCCTTGTGTAATCATCCGGTATTACATAGTCATTACTAAACCAATATTTACATAAAGCCCGGGCATTTTTTTCAAAATCCAAAAGTCCTATACTTTTAAGCTCTCCGGCTATATAATCTTTGTCCACTGACCGGTAGGCATTAATCATAATCCAAATATCCAGAATATGAACAATTCCGATGCCACCGTTAATAAAGTGTTTTGCCATATGAATGATATGATAAATATAAAAATCTTCATCTCTCATAACATATTCATGGTCACTTTTTTTAATAAGCTTATCCCATATGTTTTTTAGGTAATCAGACCAGACCTCATATCCTTTATCAATAAGCTCTGTTTGCATTTCTATACGCATATTTCTGGAGATAGCTGCCAGCGGCTTATAAAAACTTATTTCCAAAGGTTCTCTTGACCATACTTTGTATCCGATATTTTCCATAAGGGAAATAAGCAGTTCGTTTTGCCGGTTAATCTTTTGAATTTGAGAGCGATATAAAATATCAACGTCGCTCATAACTCTCATCGCCGTATCAGGATAAAGGTATTTAATTACAGTGCCCTTTAGCAAAACAAAATCTATGTCATTCTTTTTTAATTCCTTTTTTATTATGTCAATTTCAAAGGAACGGTTAGTGTCTAAAACCAGATTCTTCCTATATTCAGTGGCGTAATCTTCAAAATGTGGTATAGACGAATATAAGGAAGGGGAAAGTTTTTGAAGTCCAAAAAATAAGGTGGAATAGATTTTATGACTTTTCCCAATCTTAAAAATAACCTCCCAATCAAGGTTTTCAGGTGGATTGGGAGGTATTTCGTCTGAAACAGCACATTTTAACAAACATAAAACATATCTAATCTCATTTTCATATATCATACTGTTTCTCCATAAATGGCTATTGCCATATTTAATATCTAAAATAATTCATCGTCGGCAATAGGTACTCCACGATGTTCAACGGAAGTTGAAAAAACAATCTGTGTCTTTGTGCTTCCAAAAGTCTGAAGCTCACCTATAAAATGGTCAAGCTCTTCAGTGCTCTTAAACATAACCTCAATAAGCATGGCATAATCACCGGTAACGCAGTTACATTCAACAACGTTGTTGCATCTTTTTATGTAAGGATAAAATTCCTTCTTCTGGTCCGGATTTACCTCAAGGTTAATAAATGCCTTAATGTGATAGCCTAACTCTGCGGGATTAATTTTGGCACTATATCCTGTTATAATTCCTGCCTGCTCTAATCGTTCAATTCTGGCAGACACCGCAGGGGATGATAAAAACACCTGACTCGCAATAGTTTTAAGGGGGATGCGGGCATTGGCATGCAGAAGCTTAATAATCTGCTCATCGATGTGGTCTAAATCATGTCTCATAGTAGTACTCCTTTCGTAATAAATTTCAGTCTTTGTTTATTTTATAAAGATTATTCCTTACAAAATACTTATTAATTATAGCATATACTTTAAAAAATATACAATAACTTTCTTTCCATATTTGCACCGGCCAAAATTAAAATTTTAAATTCCACTCTCCCATCTCACAGTGGAATTTACTTT
>NZ_QUHB01000019.1 GCF_003479405.1 Eubacterium sp. AF16-48
GGGAAAATAATGAATTCATGAGAAAATCCTGGCAAGAATCGTCTCCGTACCGGCTGAAAGAAGTGAAATGAACCGGGAAAATAATGAACTCATGAGAAAATCCTGGTAAGAATCGTCTCCGTACCGGTTGAAAGAAGTGAAATGAACCGGGAAAATAATGAACTCATGAGAAAATCCTGGCAAGAATCATCTCCGTATCAGTTGAAAGAAGTGAAATGAACCGGGAAAATAATGAATTCATAGAGAAGTCCCGGTATGAAGCGTCTCTTGCTGATTTACAAAAACAAAATTACAGAAATGAACAAAATATTTGCAACAAAGACATATAAAGTATGAATAACTATATTGAAATAAAGAAAGAAATAATATATAATAAATTATAATATTTAAACCATAAGTTACATACAAAGGAGAGCGATGATAAATTTAAGAGAGATTTTAATGGATGAGCTGAATAGATTGGATATATTGAAAAACAAAAGTGTAGAATTCTTAAAAAAAGCACCGGAAGGAAGCTTGTATATTACTAATAATAAGAAACAGTGTCAGTATTATTGGAGAAAAAGTAAAGAAGACAGGCATGGTGTCTATATTAAAAAGAAAAATAAAAAACTGATTTGGGATTTGGCTCAAAAAGAATATACATTAAAATTACTAACTAAAGTAGAAGAAAATAAAAAATACATTGAAAAAATTTTGAATAAGTATAATTTTGACGAAGGAGTACAGGTGTACGAAAAATTAAATCCCCTGAAACAAACCATAGTGCATCCGTATGTTTTGCCGGAAGAAGATTATGTTGAATATTGGTATGAATACCAGAAGAATGAAAAGGAAAAATTAAGCAATAAAATTGCAAAGAGATATATGATAGAAGATGAATTAGAAATTATCACAGAAAATGGCGAAAAGGTTAAATCTAAATCAGAAAAAATTCTGGCTGATAAATTTAAGTCAATGGGAATACCTTATGCATATGAGCAACCGGTTTTGCTTAATGGATACGGATATGTATTGCCGGACTTTAAAATTCTAAACAAAAAGACTAGAAAAGAGTATTACTGGGAGCATTTCGGGATGATGGATGATAGGGAGTATGCAGAAAAAACAATAAAAAAAATCGAAAATTATGAAAAAAATGGAATATTTCCGGGAAAGAATTTGATTATGACATTTGAGACAAAACAACATCCATTAAGTATGAGAATAGTTTCAGAAAATATAGAAGAGTTTCTTGTGTAAAATCAAATAAATAAAGAGCCGGGCTCTAAGGATTATAAATCGTTAAAGCCACAGCCCTAAGTTACAGAATTGATTCCTAATAGGGATTTCCATTAAAATCTTTATGAAATTCATTTGATAAAGAAGTGTCGCGTTCTACTGCGTTATTGAAATCATTAATTAAAAATACGGCATTTTTAACGGAATTTCTCAGAACTTTATATAAAAATTTTGTTTGCTGTCTGCATTTTTTGTTAATACCCGGTTTAATAACGTGACCGTTTAGTTTTTTATAATTCATAGTCATATGGAAACAGGTATCTATGAGATGTCTTTTGAAAAATCCCGGAGCTACAAAAAATCTCTTTAAAAATTTCATCCATTTAAGACTTTCTAAAATAATTTTAGAAGATAAATTTTCATAAAATGAAACCATGCTTAATGCAGTTTCCCTATTTGCAGGAATAAGGTAATCCATAGGGTAATATTGGGGGATATAATTATCCTTTGATATCATAAGATGTTCTAAGTCACCCTCTATTTCAACATGACCGCAGCCTGTTATTTCCATAAATTTATTTACATAAGGATGGCAATTGCAGTCAAGGGTAAAATGGCATATAAATCCCAAAATATAACTATATTCAGGGCTGTTTTTGCCATATTTTTTTATAACGGAAACAGCATGTTCCATAAAATCATAAACATCCTGCCTATGATGTTTAACACCAGTCTGGTTTATTTTATTAATATAAAATGCTCTGTAAAAAAACAGAAAATCCGGTCCTTGAAGTCCTATGCGGAAGGAGTCAGGAAATTTTCGTATGATATCTTTTGTGTCGCCAGATAATTTGGCAATGACTAATTTGCCAAATTTATTATGTGCATAAGTTGATGGCATAAAATCACCCCCATAAAATAACTTTACCTTAGTTTAACACATAAGGAAAGA
Source organism: Eubacterium sp. AF16-48 (assembly GCF_003479405.1). Taxonomy (GTDB): domain Bacteria; phylum Bacillota; class Clostridia; order Lachnospirales; family Lachnospiraceae; genus Eubacterium_G; species Eubacterium_G segne. Next base: position 2,174 of record NZ_QUHB01000019.1, read on the forward strand.
AGATAAAACATTAAAATTTGTAGGTTGTATTTGGATAAAAACATTAAGTATGTCAGTTGCATTTTAGCAGACAATATTGTACAGTAAATAAATAGCTTTGACAGGGTAGAACATTTAGCGGAGCCTGATTAATGAAAAATTAAATGAAAATTATCAGGTTAATGAATGTATTTAACCGAATTATTTGTATGTGAAAATTCATTTTATTATATGTTACGATTGGAGAAAAAATGTCAGGAAAATTAATGTCAGATAAATTTAGAGCATTATCATTTACGGCAAAAATTCAATATACTTGGGAATTTTATAAATTAAGAATTACTATTGTGGTTCTGTCCATTGCCCTTGGGACGGCAATAATACATGGAGTGGCAACAAATAATAGAAAACCATTGTACTGTGCAGTGTTTAATGACTTAAATAACGAAAAAATAGAGGATCGTGTTAAGGAAAAGTATTCCGAGTACACAGGCTGCAAAAAAAATGATATTAAAGTGGACACGGGATATGGTTTTAAAATGTCAGATGAATACGGTTACAACCGCATTGATGCAGGCTCATCCATTAGATTTATGAGTGTTCAGTCAGCAAAAGAAATGGATGTAATTATTACTGACAGAAGCTCACTTTTATGGGTAAAAAGTGAAGGTTTTCTTGTTGGGGTAAAGGATGTGTTGCCGGAGGATTTATACAAGAAATTGGAACCATATTTTGTGTATGCCAGGTTTGAAAAAGAAACAGACAAGGATAAAAATGACGGTGTAGTATATGGACTTGATATATCTGATACTGAATTTTACAAGGGTTACAGTGATAATTACAAGGATGCAGTTATAGCTTTTCCGGAATTCTCTAAAAATAAAGAGGCGGCAGTGAAATTTGTAAAATGCGTATACGGCATAAAAGAGTAGGACACTGTGAATTAGGAAAAAACATAAAAACTACAGGTACCGGTTTTCAAATATATTGAAGACCGGTATTTTTGTATCCGGCCGGGGAATGTTTATAAATTTGAATTTCCAAATTTTTGGGCTTGATTTATATTTCAAAATGGGATATACTAAACGAAACAGAACAAACGTTCGAGAAAAGGAGCAGACAATGGAAATACAGCAGGACATGACCATTTCAGAAAAATTAAAAATTCTTACAGATGCAGCCAAGTATGATGTTGCCTGCACCAGCAGTGGCGTTGACAGGAATAATAAAGGTAAGGGTATGGGAGATGCCCATGCCTGTGGCATTTGTCATACTTTTGCTTCAGACGGAAGATGTGTTTCTTTATTAAAAATTTTATATACAAATGAATGTATTTATGATTGTAAATATTGCATTAACAGAAAGTCTAATGATGTGAAGAGGGCTTCTTTTACACCGGATGAAGTGTGTAAGCTGACCATGGAATTTTACAGAAGAAACTATATTGAAGGTCTGTTTTTAAGCTCAGGCATTTTAAAAAGCCCTGATTTTACTATGGGACTTATATATGAAACACTGTGGAAGCTTCGTAATGAACATCATTTTTTCGGATACATTCATGTAAAGGCAATTCCCGGAGCTTCGCCGGAAATCATTGAAAAAATAGGATTTTTAGCAGACAGAATGAGCACTAATCTGGAGTTACCTACTAAGGAGAGTCTAAAAGCGCTGGCTCCTAATAAGAATCAGAAGAATATACTTGCACCTATGCGGCAGATACAGGCTGGAAGCGGAAATCTTATTGCCCCGGTGAATGATGGATACAGTCTTATTACAAGAAGGGGTAACAAGATGAAGTCTAAGTTTGTTCCGGCAGGTCAGAGCACCCAGATGATTATCGGGGCAACTCCTGAGACAGATTATCAGCTAATGTCTGTAACAGAATATATGTATAAGGAATACAAGATGAAGAGGGTGTTTTATTCAGCATTTGTTAATGTAAATCATAACATTGATGCACCTGCACCGGTAGGTCCTAATCCGCTTTTGCGGGAACACAGGCTGTATCAGGCAGACTGGCTTTTAAGATATTACGGTTTTATGGTAAATGAACTTTTAAATGAAAAAAGACCTAATTTTAACGTGGTTTTAGACCCAAAATGTGACTGGGCAGTAAATCATCTGGAGCGGTTTCCGGTGGAAATTATGAGGGCAGATTATTATACATTGTTGAGGGTTCCGGGAATTGGAGTAAAGTCAGCTAAAAGAATTACATCAGCAAGGAGATATAACAATCTTAATTTTGAAAGTTTGAAAAAGATGGGAGTTGTATTAAAAAGGGCAGCTTATTTTATTACCTGCAACGGAAAAACTATGTTTCCTCTTAATATGAATCAGGATTTTATAGCCAGAAGTCTTGCAGATACAGATAAAAGGCAGACATACGCTATAGAGCAGGATACAACATATAAGCAGATGACCCTTATGGATATGGGAGTGAGAGTTAATGGATAATATTACGTTAGTTTGCCATGAAAGTTTTGATGGAATAATGACTGCCGTTTATGACGGCTGGGTATATATGAATAGAGGATACAATGTGAGCATACATCCGGGGGAAAATTACGCACCTACATTTTTCTCTCAATTTGTGCCTGTTGAGACAGATTTGGAAAAGGCGGTAAAGGTAGCTAAGTCTATCAGGGTAAAGATATCATTAGAGGCATATACGATGGTTTTCAGAGCATGCATGCATTATGAAGAAGACCGGGGGGATGCCGTTTTCGGTTTCCTGAAAGTGGGATATAATGTTGGGGCAAAGGTAACTAAAATGCTGGGAAATGAGTATGTGATGCGGGTTATGGAATTAAGCAGAAAAGCAGTAAATGAGGCACATTTATATAAGGGATTTATTAGATTTGATGAATTGAGGGGAGGAGTTTTATTTGGAAAAATTGAGCCTAAGTGTGATGTTATTCCTCTTTTAACAGAGCATTTTAAAAACAGATTTCCGGGAGAAGACTGGATTATATATGACACAAAAAGAAAAAAGTCAGCAGTTCACAGGCATGATTCAGAGGTTATTTTAGTTGAAGGAAGAGATATAGAAGTAGTAACTGAGGGACTTCAAAAGGATGATGAATACAGAGATTTATGGAAGGTGTTTTTTGATACAATAGGTATTGATGAAAGGTACAATCCGAAATGCCAGCAGACTAATCTTCCACAATGGTACCGAAAGTATATGATAGAAATGAAATAATATTACAAATATTACAAAGATTTAAGCGTATTTTCTTCACTTTTTATTGCTTTAGTGTTATACTAACCGAAGTAGTTTTGCCATATTGTAATGGTTGGCAAAATTAATAACACAAGATTTATTGTACTATTCTAGGAGGAATCGATGAGCAAAGTTAAACGTGTGTATGTAGAGAAAAAACAGCCATATGCTGTTACTGCAAAAGAACTTACAGAGGATATTAAAGGATATCTGGAGATTGATGGTTTAAAAGAAGTTAGGGTTCTTGTAAGATATGATGTTGAAAATCTTTCAGAGGACACATATAAGAAGGCATTAACTTCAGTATTTTCAGAACCGCCTGTTGATGATGTTTATGAAGAAACATTCCCATATGATGAAGCAAATTCAAAAGTATTTAGTGTTGAGTTTTTGCCGGGACAGTTTGATCAGAGAGCAGATTCAGCGGTACAGTGTGTTAAGTTTTTAAACGAGGATGAGAATCCTGTTATAAAAACAGCTACAACATATGTTTTAGTTGGCGATATATCAGATGCAGAATTTGAACAGATTAAAAATTACTGCATAAATCCGGTAGATTCAAGAGAAACAGGCTTGGAAAAACCGGAAACTTTAGTTACAGAGTTTGAAGAACCGGCAGATGTTATTATATTTGAGGGATTTAAAGATATGGAAGAAAAGCCTCTTAAAGAGCTTTATGATTCCCTTGGACTGGCTATGACATTTAAGGATTTTCTTCATATCCAGAATTATTTCAAAAATGAAGAAAACAGAGATCCATCCATGACAGAAATAAGAGTGTTGGATACTTATTGGTCTGACCATTGCCGTCACACTACATTTAACACTGAACTTACAGATGTTAAGTTTGATGAAGGATATTTCAATGAACCAATTGAGAAAACCTATGAGAGTTATTTAGATACCAGAAAAGATGTTTTTGGTGAAAGAAAAGATAAGTTTGTATGCCTTATGGATTTAGCACTTATAGCTATGAGAAAGTTAAAGAAGGAAGGCAAGTTAGATGATCAGGAAAAATCAGATGAAATTAACGCATGTAGTATTGTGGTGCCTGTAGAAGTAGATGGACAGACAGAGGAATGGTTAGTAAACTTCAAAAATGAAACACATAACCATCCTACAGAAATTGAACCTTTTGGTGGCGCAGCAACGTGTCTTGGAGGAGCTATAAGAGATCCGTTGTCAGGACGTACTTATGTATATCAGGCTATGCGTGTTACAGGAGCAGCAGATCCTACTAAGCCAATGAGTGAAACTCTTCACGGAAAGCTTCCACAGAAGAAATTAGTTCAGGGTGCCGCTAACGGATATAGTTCATATGGAAACCAGATAGGTCTTGCAACAGGATTGGTAAAAGAAATTTATCATCCTGATTATGTTGCAAAGAGAATGGAAATAGGTGCAGTTATGGGGGCAGCCCCGAGACGTGCCGTTCAGAGATTAACATCTGATCCGGGAGATATTATTATTCTTCTTGGTGGAAGAACAGGTCGTGACGGATGTGGTGGAGCAACAGGCTCATCAAAGATTCACACAGAAGAGTCTATTGAAACATGTGGTGCAGAAGTACAGAAAGGTAACGCACCTACAGAACGTAAGTTACAGAGATTATTTAGAAGAGAAGAGGTCAGCCACATAATTAAGAAATGTAATGACTTTGGTGCCGGTGGTGTGTCAGTAGCTATTGGCGAATTGGCAGACGGACTTCATGTAAATTTAGATAAAGTTCCTAAGAAATATGCAGGATTAGACGGGACAGAAATAGCTATTTCAGAATCTCAGGAAAGAATGGCTGTTGTAGTTGATAAAGATGACGTAGAACAGTTCCTTAAGTATGCAAATGAAGAGAACTTAGAAGCTACAGTTGTAGCTTACGTTACAGAAGAACCTAGACTGGTTCTTGAATGGAGAGGAAAGGAAATTGTTAATATTTCAAGAGCTTTTCTTGATACAAACGGTGCTCATCAGGAAACAACAGTTGAGGTGGATATGCCTGATGAAGAAAAGAATTTCTTCAAGAAACCGGTTGTAGATGATGTAAAAGATAAGTGGCTTGAAACATTATCAGATTTAAATGTATGTTCACAGAAGGGACTTGTTGAAAAGTTTGACGGTTCAATTGGAGCAGGTTCAGTGTTTATGCCACATGGTGGAAAATACCAGAAGACAGAAACACAGACTATGGTGGCAAAGTTACCTGTACTTAAAGGAAAATGTGATACAGTAACAATGATGAGTTATGGATTTGATCCGTATCTTTCAAGCTGGAGCCCATATCACGGGGCAATTTACGCAGTAGTTGACTCTATTGCAAAAGTAGTTGCTAGTGGTGGTGATTATAAGAAGATTCGTATGACTTTCCAGGAATACTTTAGAAGAATGACTGAAGAACCACGTCGTTGGAGCCAGCCGTTTGCAGCACTTCTTGGTGCATATGACGCACAGATGGGATTTGGTTTACCATCAATAGGTGGTAAGGATAGTATGTCAGGAACATTTAATGATATTGATGTACCACCGACACTGGTTTCATTTGCAGTGGATGTTGCAAAGGAAAAAGATATTATAACACCTGAATTTAAAGCAGCAGGTAATAAGATTGTTAAATTTGAAATTGTAAGAGATCAGTATGAGAAGCCTGTTTATGAAGAAGTGATGAAGCTATACGATAAGATTCATGACATGATTCAGAATGGAGTAATTATTTCAGCATATGCTCTTGAAAGCAAGGGTATTATACCGGCAGTAAGTAAGATGGCATTTGGTAATAACATTGGTGTAAGCATCAGCGGAAGAATACCTGGCGCTGATTTGTTCGCACCATCATTTGGTGATATTATTGCTGAAATACCGTCAGATAAATTAGATGATATAACAGCAAGCTATGTTTTAATAGGTGAAACAAATGATAAGGCTACATTTGAATATGGCTACGATTCAATACCTATGGATGAAGCATTAAAGGTATGGGAGAAGCCATTAGAGAAGGTATTCCCAACAAGAAGCCATAATGATAAGTCATTATTAGATACACCTGTTTATGACAAGGGCAGCATATATGTATGTAAGAATAAAGTAGCAAAACCAACAGTATTTATTCCTGTATTTCCGGGAACAAACTGTGAATATGACTCAGCTAAGGCTTTTGAAAATGCAGGTGCAAATGTTATAACAAAGGTATTTAAAAACCTTACACCTGAAGATATCAGAGATTCAGTTAATATCTTTGAAAGGGCTATTTCACAGGCACAGATTATTATGTTCCCAGGTGGATTTAGTGCAGGTGATGAACCTGACGGTTCAGCTAAGTTCTTTGCTACAGCATTTAGAAATGCAAAGATTGAAGAGGCAGTACACAAATTGCTTAACGAGAGAGACGGTTTGGCATTAGGTATTTGTAATGGATTTCAGGCACTTATAAAGTTAGGCTTGGTTCCTAACGGAAAAATTACAGGACAGGATATTAATTCGCCAACACTTACTTATAACACAATTAACCGTCACGTATCAAAGATGGTATATACAAAGGTTGTATCTAATAAGTCGCCTTGGTTACAGAAAGCAGAATTAGGTGGTGTATATGTAAATCCTGCATCCCATGGAGAAGGAAGATTTGTAGCACCTGAAAGCTGCATAAAAGAATTGTTTGCTAACGGTCAGGTAGCAACACAGTATGTAAACGAACAGGGTATACCAACAATGGATGAAGAGTGGAATGTAAATGGTTCATACTATGCAATAGAAGGTATAACAAGTCCGGATGGAAGATGCTTAGGTAAAATGGCTCACATAGAAAGAAAAGGCACATCAGTTGCCACAAACATCTATGGTGAACAAGACCTTAAAGTCTTTGAATCAGGCGTTGAATACTTTTCGTAAGCAAAGCCATGCATAAATAAAAGTGAAAAGGCTCGATGAAAGCTTGCTTTCAAGAGAGCATTTTCACTTTTATTTATATAGGGCGCAGCCCGAAACGAAATAGACCGAAGGTCTATGAGTTGCATGGCTTTGCATTCTCAAAAAGGTGTGCGCAGCCCGAAACGAAATAGACCGAAGGTCTATGAGTTGCATGGCTTTGCATTCTCAAAAAGGTGTGCGCAGCCCGAAACGAAATAGACCGAAGGTCTATGAGTTGCATGGCTTTGCATTCTCAAAAAGGTGTGCGCAGCCCGAAACGAAATAGACCGAAGGTCTATGAGTTACATGGCTTTGCATTCTCAAAAAGGTGTGCGCAGCCCGAAACGAAATAGACTTTCACAACTACCAAATAAAAGGAGGTACCGACTATGAGTTATTTAAAAAATCTAAAATGGGAAATGATTATCTACTCATTGCTAAGTATTTTAATGGGAATACTTATGTGGAAATATCCCGGCAAAATAATGACAGGAGTATGCGTTATTTTGGCAATGATTTTGTTTGTAATGGGAATCAGAAATATCATTGAATACAAAAGAAGCAATGTAATAAAAGACTTTTACAGATATGAATTAGTGGTAGGCATAGTGCTTATTGCAGCAGGAATACTTGTATTAGCATGCATGAAACTTATATTATCAATTATAACTTATGTTATAGCAATAATAATCATAATAAGTGGATTAATGAAAGTTGAAAATGCCATTGACCTTAAAAGAATGGGCAACCATTGGGTGCCATTACTCGTATTTGCCATAATATGTATTCTTTTGGGAATTTCAGTTTTAATGATGCCAATGAATTCCAATGATAATGGAACAAAGACTGCAGGCGATTTCTTTATTCAATGCACAGGTATTATCTTTGCCGTTACAGGACTGATTGACCTTATTACAACATTATCTGTTTCAGGAAAAATAAAACGTTGGACCATAGAGCAGATAGCTTTTGATGCCGATAGAGATATAGAAGACGAAATAATAGAAGATGGTGATGATGACTAAACTATCCTATTAAAAAAATAGAAGATGGTGACAATGACTAATCTATTCTAATTAAATAATAGAAGATGGTGACCATAACTAATCCGTCCTAATTAAAAATATCGTAAGAACTAATATTGAAAAAAGAATAAATAGCACAATTATATAAGTGCATATAAAAATCCACTTAGCAAACACCCGTTAAAGAGTAATGCTATGTGGATTTTTTAGTAAAGTATGTCTGGTACACCACTTAAATAAATACAACATTATTGGCACTGTAACAACATCATTTGTGCTAACACAATAAACGCATTATCGTCATAAAATTTCCATTATGGTAACATATGTCCGGCTGACAAATAAAGACGGTACCATTCGGAACGTTCTAATTTAACAGAGGTTGCAGCCGCAATCTCTTTCATTCTTGAAAGCTTTGTAGTGCCGGCTATAACCTGCATATTGGCAGGGTGCCTTAAAATCCATGCAGTAGCAATGGTGGTTGGAGTAACATTATACTTATCTGCTAATTCATTTAGGACTTTATTAAGTTCCGGATATTTGTCACTGCCAATAAAAACACCTTCAAAAAATCCATATTGGAAAGGCGACCATGTCTGAATAGTTATATCTTTTAGACGACAGTAATCTAAAACACTTCCGTCCCGGTCAATTGCACCATCAGTAAGCATATTAACTTCCATACCATTAGCTACAATATTAGAAAAAGGAATACTATATTGAATTTGGTTTACAACCAGCTTTTGTCTAACATATTTCTGAAGCAGTTCCATTTGCATAGGTTTTTGGTTAGAAACACCAAAATGTCTAACCTTTCCTGAGCTTTCCAAAATATCAAAAGCCTGGGCAACCTCTTCCGGTTCCACCAATGCATCCGGGCGGTGAAGTAAAAGAATATCAAGATAATCAGTACCTAATCTTTTAAGAATGCCATCCACAGAATTGATAATGTGTTCTTTGGAAAAATCGTACATTACACCGGGAATGATTCCACATTTTGATTGAAGAACAATATCCTCACGGTTAATATTCATATTAGAAAGAGCCTGTCCAAAAAGTTTCTCACATTCGCCACCTGCGTAAATATCAGCATGGTCAAAAAAATTAATTCCAAGTTCAATACATCCCTCGATATAACTGCTAAGGGCTTTTTCATCTAAGCAGTTAATTCGCATACATCCGGCAGCAACTGCTGGAACATGAAAATCTGTATTGCTTAATTTTATTGTATTCATCTTGTTGCCTCCTTGTTAATTCATAATACCTGATAAAGATTTCCTTTTATAATATGATGTGTGTGCAAAAATACATTATGCCACTCGCTTACATCATATTCTACTTAAAAATCATACTCATAGTATACTATTTTAGCAGCAAAAAAGTAATGCCTTATTAAAACAAAAGCAATTTTATTATAAACAAGTACCCTTTGCCTAAAAATACATATATTAATATATAAAACATTGTGGGGAAAATAAATGATAGAAGACATGCTAACTAATAAATGCAATTTTTCCAGTGTAAAGCCAGCACTGGTTGCACTTCCGTATCCGGAAATAAAGGTAAAAGAAAGAAACAAGGCGTATGCAGAGTTGCTTGCATTGGATTATTGCGGTCAGTCATCTGAAATGACATCAACCATGCAGTATATAAATCAGGAAGGAAGAATGTCCGGCAATAAATGCGAGATAGCTCAAATTATATTGGGAATAGCCATGGCAGAAATGATTCATCTTCAAAAATTAGGAGAATTAATATGCCTGTTGGGAGGAACATTAGATTTTACAACAAAAAATTCCACAGGAAGGCAGGTAATGTGGTCACCGTCTAATGTAAAAATAGGTGGAGATATACGAAATATGCTGTGGGCAGACATTGAAGGTGAGCGAATTGCCATTAACCAGTACCGCCGACATATGAATATGATAAAAGATAAAAATATCAATCAGATAATGGCAAGAATAATAAAAGATGAAGAATATCATATTATGTTGCTTAGGGCGTTGCTGGATAAATAAAATTAAAAACTAATAAGCAGATTCCGGAATGAAATAATATGGTGCCGGAATCTGCTGCTTTGTATTAAGAATATGTAGTTAAAAAAATTACCTATAAGTAACCACTACATCGTTCCTTCTTATATATGTCCCTCCATCAGGAATAAGACTTTCGTCTCCACGTTTTATAAGGGCAATTAGCACATTCTCAGGGAGATCTAAATCCTGAATACGCTTGTCACACCAGCTGTGATTTTTGTCAATAACCACTTCTTCAAGATTCTCTTTTCCGGAAGGTTCATAGGAAGGAACACTTAATATAACGCTGTCGCCTCCAAGGATTTTCGTATCACCATTGGGAATAATGGTGTCGCCATTTCTTTTTATCATAATGGCAAGGGAATTGGTAGGCATATTAACATCACTTACAAGCTTATTTTCCCAGTTGTGTCCTTTAGGTATATACATTCGCATTAATGTAATGGCAGATTCTTCCTGATAATCGTTGAAAGTTTTACGGACATCATCATTGTCATCAATCATATTAAGTTTTCTGGCTACATAGGGAATTAAGGTACCCTGTATTGCTACGGAAAACAGTGCCACCATAAAAACTATGTGAAAAATGTCAAAAGGAACATCCCTGCCACTGGCTACAACCATAATGGAAAACACAATGGAGGCAGCACCACGCAGTCCTGCCCATGAAACTAAAAGACATTGCCTGTAACTACATTTAAAAGGTGCTAATATTGAAAAAACGGCTATAGGTCGTGCTATTAGCGTTAAAAATATTGCAATGAAAAGAGACGGAATTATAATTGCCACAAACTTATGAGGAAATGCAAGAAGTCCTAACAAAAAGAAAATAAGAATTTGCGCCAGACTTGTAAGTCCGTCAAAAAAAGGAATCATAATTTTTTTATTTTTAATTTTACTGTTTCCTAATATTATTCCTAAAAGATACACAGTTAAAAAGGCATTTCCGTCAATGGCAGTTGAAACACCAAAGGAAAAAATAATAAGGGCAATCATAAAAATAGTATCTAATCCATCGGAAATAAGGGAGGTTTTTGTAAGAATTACAATACCTAAACCGGCAATGATTACTCCAATAGCAATACCGTAAACAATCTGTGCAAAAGTAAAATATGGAAGATTAGTAAGTTTCCCACCATTTAATATAATGATACCTATCATTGTAAGAAGGTATGAAACAGGGTCGTTACTACCACTTTCAATTTCTAAAAGAGGGGCAGTGCTATTTTTAAGATTAAGTTTTTTTGTCCTGAGAATAGAGAAAACACTGGCGGCATCAGTAGATGATAATACGGCACCAATAAGAAAACTTTCCGCATAACTAAGGTGTAAAACAAAATAGCAAAACACACCTGTTATGCCGGCAGTAATAAGTACCCCTACAGTAGACAGGCATATAGCACGTCCGGCAACATTTCCGGCAGTTTTCCACTTGGTATTAAAACCACCATAAAACATAATGAAACTAAGAGAAACAGTACATATTTTTTCTGCAAAGTCGTAGTTGTCAAACTGAATCTTAAAGAAACCATCGCATCCAAACAGCATACCGATAGTCATAAAAAGAATAAGAGCAGGCATACCAAATTTGCCGGAAAATTTGTCTGCTAATATACATGAAAATAAAACAATAGCAATTAAAGTGAGAGTTATTGCCATATAAAGCCTCCTTTCGATGATAAACTATGTCTATATTAACATAAAAATGACTTTAAAATGTTAGTTTATGATTTATATCCAATAGCCATTGATTTAGCTGTATTTTTTTGGTATAATTGTAAAATGTGTCGAAAAGGATAGAAATACAAAAACAGGAAAAGTAAAATGGGAAAATTTACAGGGTATTTGATTTGTACAGATTGCGATGGAACATTAACATATGAACCGGGAAAAGTATCACAGGAAAATGCTGAAGCTATCAGATATTTTCAAAAAGAAGGTGGGTTGTTTACTTTAGCCACCGGGAGATTTCCCGACCATGCAAAGCTGTTTGAAGGTCAGTTCAAGGTGAATGCTCCCATAGTATCACTGAATGGTGCAGTTATTTATGATGAGAAAAGGGATAGGATTATTAAAACCTGGCATATGAACAGGAAAAAGACCCTTGAACTTTTAACATATGTAAATGACAACTGGAAGGAAGCAGAAACTTATTGGGTTAACACAATAAGTAAAGACGGTAAGTTTGAAAGTGCTCATTTTGATTCAAAGGAGCATAAAGGCGAACCTAAAGCTTTAGCCCGGTTTATGGACAGTTTAGACAGTGAACCGTTAAAAATATTGCTTTTCCAAAATGAAAATATAACCCCTAAACTTCAAAAGGATTTAAAGGAGAAGTTTGGAGAAGACTTCATATTTGATTTAAGCTGGCCGGAGGGCATTGAAGTAAACAGTGCACACAGTGGTAAGGGGGCAGCGGTCAGATACATGAAGGAACATTTAGGTATTGACATTCATACCACGTTAGGCATAGGAGATTATGAAAATGATATATCTCTTTTAGAATGTGCAGATATAGGCTATGCAGTGGGTAATGCTATTCCATATGTAAAGAAAATAGCAGACAGAATTACGGTTAAAAACACAGAAAATGCCATAGCCCGGATTATAATGGAATTGGGACAATTATAGAAAAATGTTACACTAAATAAAGAGGAGGGAACATTTTAGAAAAACGTTTCCGATGAACTGCCGCTGATCGAAGAAGGTGGCATCGCATATTATACAAGGAGGAGATAGAGATGGATAAAAAGAAAAAAAATATAATTGCCATAGCATTAGTAGCAGTTATAGTAATTGCAATAATAGTGGCAGTAGTTGTTTCAAAAAAAGGCAAAGATAGTGATACACCGCAGACTAATAACGCAACAGCAGCTCAGGTTGAGACAACAGTGAAAGCAGGTAATGAAAATGTGACAACAGCTGAAAATGGTAACGAAGATTTACCGGTAGCAGGTGATGAAACAACAGCAAAAAGCAAAAAAAACTCAAAAAAGAGCAGCAAAAAAGGTAATAAGAACAATAAAGAAACAAACTACTGGGATAATATTTCTATTATAGAAGAATCTCAAAACAAAGAGCCAAAGACAAATAAAAAAGGCGAAACAGTAACAGAAGAATATCCGGGGCAGGATGACGGCTGGTCACCTATTGTATCACCGGATGATTTGAAAAAATAACATATAGTTGTAATTTTCAACAAGAAAACAAAAAAAATTGACTGGTGTGTTTACACCGGTCAATTTTTGTGTATAATATAATGTGGACCGACAGATACTTTAAAGAGAAACAGAAGTTTCGTGATTTAGAAAGGATACTGTATTGAAACAACAAGATTTTAATCAAAAAGTTGAAGAGCTGGTTGAAAAATGTCAGGGACAGAATAACCAGATAACAACATCAGAAATTAAAGATTATTTTTCAGAGGACAAGTTGACTGCAAAGCAGGAAATCACTATACTTGCGAGACTAAGTGAGGCTGAAATTAGCGTTGTTATGTCTGATGCAGAGCCAAAAAGTGCAGAAAAAGATGTGAAAGATGCTAAGAAACCGGAACCGGTTGAGGAAGGTAATGAGGAAGATGAGTTTGAGTCAGATTCACTAGATGATGTAGAACCCAGTGATTCAGACCTTGCTGCCGAACCGACTGATGAAGACATAGCATTGGTAGACATTGATGCAGAAGATTTATTAGGACCTACAGACGAGGATTTTGAAAATGATGATGAAGAGGCAGTAGAATTAGATGCCGTGGATTTGCTCGAGGGTGTAGGAACTGAAGATCCTGTAAGAATGTACTTAAAGGAAATTGGTACAGTAGCATTGTTGACCGCCGATGAAGAACTTGAACTTGCAAAACGTAAGACAGAAGGTGACGTTGCCGCAAAAGAGAAATTAATAGAGGCTAATCTCCGTCTTGTAGTTAGTATTGCAAAAAGATATACCGGACGTGGAATGAGTTTCCTTGATTTGGTTCAGGAAGGAAACTTAGGTCTTATTAAAGGCGTAGAAAAGTTCGATTATACTAAAGGTTACAAGTTAAGTACATATGCAACATGGTGGATTAGACAGTCCGTTACAAGAGCTTTAGCGGATCATGCCAGAACTATCCGAGTACCTGTTCATATGGTAGAAACTATTAATAGAATGTCAAAGATGCAGAGAAAACTTACTCTTGAGTTAGGTTATGAGCCATCTACTAAGGAATTAGCAGATGCCTTAGACATGACTGAGGAGAAGGTTTTAGAGATTATGCAGATTGCAAGAGAGCCGGCATCCCTTGAAACACCTATCGGTGAAGAGGATGACTCTAACTTAGGAGATTTTGTAGCAGACAATAATACGGTTACACCGGAAGCCAATATTGAGTCGGTTATGCTTCGTGAACATATTGATGTGCTGCTTAAGGATTTGAAGGATAGAGAAAGAGAAGTAATTATTTTACGATTTGGTTTAAGGGATGGACATCCGAGAACTCTTGAAGAAGTAGGAAAAATCTTTAACGTAACAAGGGAACGTATCAGACAGATTGAAGCAAAGGCATTAAGAAAACTGAGAAATCCTGTTAGAAGCAAAAAGATTAAAGACTTCTTAAATGATTAAAAATTTAAAGAAACAAAGGGCTGGTGGGAAAGTTTAACACATCAGAACTTAATAAAATCATAAAACTTAATATTTAAACTTAATTTTACTTGATTTTTTTGATAAAATAGTTTATAAAATTAAGTAAAGAACAAGAAAGAGGTGCAATGGGGCACCATAGTAGAGATACTATGTCCCTTTGCACCTCTTTTTTTACAGGAGGACAAATTCATGGATCAAAATGTGTTATTTGAAAAAGCAAAAGAAGATGGTTTGTATGATTCACGCTTTGAACACGACAACTGCGGTATAGGAGCTGTTGTAAACATCAAAGGTGTAAAAAGTCATGCCACAGTAGAAAATGCCTTAAAAATTGTAGAAAACCTTGAACATCGTGCAGGTAAAGATGCTGAAGGAAAAACCGGTGACGGTGTAGGTATTATGCTACAGATTTCCCACAAATTTTTTAAGAAGGTTACTAAACCTTTAGGCTTTGACATTGGAGGAGAAAGAGAATATGGCGTAGGTATGTTCTTCATGCCACAGGATGAGTTAAAGCGTAACAGGGAAATGAAAATGTTTGAAATCATTGCCCAGAAAGAGGGATTAGAGTTTTTAGGATGGAGAGAAGTACCTGTTCATCCGGAAGTGTTGGGAACAAAGGCATTAGAGTGCATGCCACATATAATGCAGTGTTTCATTAAGAAACCGGAAGAAGTTGAAAAGGGAATAGCCTTTGACCGTATGCTTTATATAGTAAGAAGAGTTTTCTCTCACAGTAATACAGGAACATACACAGTATCTCTTTCCAGCAGAACTATTGTATATAAGGGAATGTTTCTTGTTAATCAGTTAGGTCCGTTTTTCGCAGACCTTATGGACAAAAATTACGAGTCAGCAATAGCTTTGGTTCACTCAAGATTTTCAACTAACACACAGCCAAGCTGGAGACGTGCACATCCAAACAGATTTATTGTTCATAATGGAGAAATTAATACAATCCGTGGTAACGCCGACAATATGCTTGCCAGAGAAGAATCCATGTCCAGCGAATATATGCAGAAGTCTTTGACAAAGGTTATGCCTGTAGTAGACACACAGGGCTCAGACTCAGCAATGCTTGATAATACATTAGAGTTTTTAGTAATGAATGGTGTAGATTTGCCATTGGCAGTTATGATGTGTATCCCTGAACCATGGGAGAAAAATGACACAATAAGCCAGTCAAAGAGAGACTTCTATCAGTATTATGCCACAATGATGGAACCTTGGGACGGACCTGCATCTATCCTGTTTTCCGATGGAGATTACATGGGAGCAATTCTTGACAGAAATGGTCTTCGTCCGTCAAGATATTATATTACAAATGATGACCAGCTGATCCTTTCTTCAGAGGTAGGTGTTTTAGATATTGATCCGTCTAAAATAGTTGCCAAGGAAAGACTTCGCCCGGGTCGTATGCTGTTAGTTGATACAGTAAATGGAAAGCTAATAGATGATGATGAATTAAAAGAAGAATATGCAGCAAGAAAGCCATACGGTGAATGGCTTAACAACAATCTTGTGTACTTAAAGGACATTCATATTCCTAATGTTAAGGTAGAAACATATGAAAAAGAAGAAAGACAAAGATTGCAGAAAAATTTTGGATATTCTTTTGAAGATTTAAAGAGAATTATTCCAATGGCAAATAATGGAATGGAAGCTACAAAGGCAATGGGAAAAGATACACCTCTTGCAGTTTTAAGTGACAGAACCCATCCGTTATTTAACTACTTCAAGCAGTTATTTGCACAGGTTACTAACCCTCCAATTGATGCAATCAGAGAGGAAATAGTAACTTCTACATCGGTATATATTGGTAAAGACGGAAATATCTTAGAGGAAAAGCCGGAAAACTGTAAAGTATTGAAGATTCACAATCCGATACTTACTAATACGGATATTTTGAAACTTAAAAACATTAATGTACCGGGATTTAAAACAGCAGTTGTTCCTATTGTATATTACAAGGGAATATCTCTTGAAAAAGCTATAGATCAGGTATTTGTGGATGTGGATAAGGCACACAAAGATGGAGCTAACATTATTATCTTATCAGATAGAGGAGTGGATGAGTACCATGTACAGATTCCATCATTGCTGGCAGTTTCGGCAGTACATCAGTATTTAGTTAAAACAAAGAAAAGAACTACACTTTCTTTGGTATTAGAAAGTGGTGAGCCAAGAGCCGTACATCACTTTGCAACATTATTAGGATATGGTGCCAGTGCCGTTAATCCATACCTTGCCCATGACACCATTAAACAAATGGTAGAAGAGGAAATGATTAACAAAGATCCATATGCGGCAATTGATGATTACAACGAGGCAATACTTAGCGGAATAGTTAAAATTGCATCAAAAATGGGAATTTCAACTATCCAGTCATATCAGGGCTCACAGATATTTGAAGCAATTGGTATCAGTAAAGATGTTATAGATAAATATTTCACAGGAACAGTAAGCCGTGTGGAAGGAATTACATTAAAGGATATTGAAAACAGTGTTGAAACACTTCATTCTAAGTCATTTGACCCATTGGGATTAGATGTAGACCTTACATTGGAAAGCAGTGGTGACCACAAGCTTAGAAGCGGTAAGGAGGAACACAAGTACAATCCTGCTACTATTCATACATTGCAGCAGGCAACATGGACTAATAATTATGAGCTGTTTAAACAATATACTCATATGATAGATGAGGAAATGTCACCGGTACATTTAAGAGGTCTTATGGACTTTAATTATCCGGAAGACGGTGGTATTCCTATAGATGAAGTAGAAAGTGTTGATTCTATTGTAAAGAGATTTAAAACCGGTGCCATGTCATATGGTTCCATTTCACAGGAGGCTCATGAGACAATGGCTATTGCCATGAATATGATTGGCGGCCGTTCAAACTCAGGTGAAGGTGGAGAATCCGTAGAGCGTCTTACAATAGGAGAAGACGGACTTAATAAATGTTCAAAAATTAAACAGGTGGCATCAGGACGTTTTGGTGTTACATCAAGATATCTTGTAAGTGCTGAAGAAATTCAGATTAAGATGGCACAGGGAGCAAAACCGGGAGAAGGCGGACACTTGCCTGGAAAGAAGGTTTATCCATGGGTAGCTAAAACAAGATATTCGACACCGGGAGTAAGTCTTATTTCACCACCACCACATCATGATATATATTCTATTGAAGATTTGGCACAGTTGATTTACGACTTGAAGAATTCTAACAGAGATGCAAGAATTTCAGTTAAATTAGTGTCAGAGGCAGGTGTTGGTACAGTTGCGGCAGGTGTTGCAAAGGCAGGTGCCCAGGTAATACTGATTTCAGGTTTTGACGGAGGTACCGGAGCAGCTCCTGAAAACTCAATTTACAATGCAGGACTTCCTTGGGAATTAGGATTGGCAGAAGCTCATCAGACTCTTATTGCCAACGGACTTAGAAATAAGGTTGTAGTGGAAACAGATGGTAAGTTAATGAGTGGTAGAGACGTGGCAATTGCAGCCATGCTTGGTGCAGAGGAATATGGATTTGCCACAGCACCTCTTGTAACAATGGGCTGTGTAATGATGAGAGTATGTAACCTTGATACATGTCCTGTAGGTGTGGCAACACAGAATCCTGAACTTCGTAAGAGATTTAAGGGAAAACCTGAATATGTAATTAATTTCATGAAGTTTATTGCTCAGGAATTAAGAGAATACATGGCTAAGTTAGGTGTAAGAACAATAGATGAATTAGTAGGAAGAGTTGATTTATTAAAGGTTAAAGACAATATTGCACCTGAGAGAGCAAAGGAAGTTGATTTGTCAAGAATCTTAAGCACAGATTTTGCAGACACAAGGGTTCAGTACCTAAAGAAAAATGTATATGACTTTAAGTTAGAAAGTACTAAGGATGTGACAGTTCTTCTTAAAAAATTAGGAAAGGCGCTGGAGGCTAAAAAGCCTGCAACAGTTGAGGTAGATGTAACTAACATTGACAGGTCATTTGGTACAATATTTGGTTCTGAAATAACAAAACGCTATAACGACACATTAGATGATGATATGTATATTATTAAATGTAACGGTGCAGGTGGTCAGAGCTTTGGTGCATTTATACCAAACGGCATGACAATTGAGCTTACAGGTGACAGCAATGACTACTTAGGAAAGGGATTGTCCGGTGGTAAAATTGTTGTTAAACCGCCAAAGGGTTCAACCTTTAAGCAGGATGAAAATATCATCATTGGAAACGTTGCTTTTTATGGTGCAACCAGTGGTAAAGCCTATATTAACGGTGTTGCCGGAGAACGTTTCTGTGTAAGAAATTCCGGTGCAACTACTGTAGTTGAAGGAGTAGGAGATCACGGATGCGAATACATGACAGGCGGACGTGTCGCAGTAATCGGTAAGGTAGGAAAGAACTTTGCAGCAGGTATGAGTGGCGGAGTTGCCTATGTACTAGATGAAAATAATGATTTGTACAGAAAGGTTAATAAGTCATTGGTATCTACGGAGGAACTTTCAAATAAGTACGATGTATTAGAACTTAAGGCAATGATAGAAGACCATGTTAAATATACAAATTCAGTTAAGGGTAAAGAAATCTTGGATAATTTTGAAGAGTACCTTCCGAAATTCAAAAAGATTATACCTTATGACTATAAGAAGATGCTTAACGCAATAGCAAAGATGGAAGAAAAGGGTCTTAATCCTGAACAGGCACAGATTGAAGCATTCTATGCAGCTACAAGATAGAGGAGGAAACGAAGATGGGTAAACCAACAGGATTTTTAGAATATGAACGTGAAGAAGCAAAGGCAACTTCGCCAAAAGAGAGAATAAAAAATTTTAACGAGTTCCACGAACCTCTGTCTGTGGATAAACAGAAATGTCAGGCTGCAAGATGTATGGACTGTGGAGTCCCGTTTTGCCAGAATGGTAAGGTTATAGCAGGAATGGTTTCAGGATGTCCTCTTAACAATTTAATTCCTGAGTGGAATGATTTGTTATACAACGGAAATATGGAGCAGGCTTATAATCGTCTTCATAAAACAAATAACTTTCCGGAGTTTACTTCAAGAGTTTGTCCGGCATTATGTGAGAAAGCCTGCACATGCGGTTTAAACGGTGATGCGGTAAGTGTCAGGGCAAATGAACACCTTATTATA
This sequence comes from Eubacterium sp. AF16-48, assembly GCF_003479405.1. Lineage (GTDB taxonomy): Bacteria > Bacillota > Clostridia > Lachnospirales > Lachnospiraceae > Eubacterium_G > Eubacterium_G segne. Next base: position 22,107 of record NZ_QUHB01000019.1, read on the forward strand.
GAAAATGCTTATGAAAAGGGATATGCCAGTGCAAAGGCACCTCATGTAAGAACAGGAAAGAAGGTTGCTGTAATTGGCTCAGGCCCTTCAGGACTGGCAGTGGCAGATCAGCTTAATAAGCGTGGTCACAGTGTGACGGTATATGAAAGAGACGACAGAATCGGCGGACTTCTCATGTACGGTATTCCTAACATGAAATTAGAGAAGCATATTATTGACAGAAAAGTTAATATTATGAAGGAAGAGGGAGTTACATTTGTTACTAACACAAATGTAGGAAAAGATGTTAAGGCAGCAGATATTCTTAAGAAATACGATAAAGTAGTTTTAGCCTGTGGCTCAAGGCATGCAAGAGATATTAATGCAAAGGGAAGAGATGCAAAGGAAATTTATTTCGCTGTTGACTTCCTTACGTCTACTACCAAAAGCCTTCTGGATAACGGCAAATTAGTTGATGGCACCTATGTGTCTGCAAAAGATAAGGATGTAGTAATAATCGGTGGTGGTGATACAGGAAATGACTGCGTGGGAACAAGTATCAGACATGGAGCTAAAAGTGTTTTGCAGTTGGAAATGATGCCTAAGGCACCGGATGAGAGAGCAGCTAATAATCCTTGGCCTGAGTGGCCTAGAATCTGCAAAACAGATTATGGTCAGGAAGAAGCCATAGCTGTGTTTGGTCATGACCCAAGAGTATACCAGACTACAGTTAAGGAGTTTGTTAAAGACAAAGAAGGAAACTTATGTAAACTTATCCTTGTTAAACTGGAGGCTAAAAAAGACGAGAAAACAGGTCGTATGAACATGGTAGAAATACCGGGCAGTGAATACGAAGTTGATTGTCAGTTAGTACTTATTGCAGCAGGATTTTTAGGTAGTGAAGATTATGTGACAAAGGCATTTAAGGTGGATACAACTCCTAGAACCAACATTGCCACAATGCCCGGAAAATATGCAACAAGTGTAGAAAACGTATTCACGGCAGGAGATGTTCATAGAGGCCAGTCATTAGTTGTGTGGGCTATCCGTGAGGGAAGAGACTGCGCAAAGGAAGTAGATGAGTCACTGATGGGATATACGAATTTGTAGGAAAAAATTAGGATAAAAATAATGGCTTTACATTAGTGAAGCAAATATAGTGAAAAAGCGGAGGCATCGTAGAGGTGTTTCCGCTTTTTCTTTGAAAAGTTTGAAATATTAATAATAAAATCTTTAAATAATTTGCACACTTTAACAAAATGCTTTATAATATAGAAAGCATTTTGATTAAACAGAAAATACTATTTTATAAACATAAATGAAAGTGAGGTTACTTTATGAAAATTGCAGTAGCAGGAACAGGTTATGTTGGCTTGTCTATAGCAACACTTTTGTCACAGCATCATGAGGTTATGGCTGTTGACATTATCCCGGAGAAGGTAGAGTTAATTAATAATAAGAAATCACCAATACAGGATGATTACATTGAAAAATATTTGGCAGAGAAGGATTTGAATCTTACAGCAACTCTTGATGCCGAAGCAGCTTATAAGGATGCAGATTTTGTAGTTGTAGCTGCACCTACTAATTATGACAGCAAGAAGAACTTCTTTGATACATCAGCAGTTGAAGCTGTTATTGAATTGGTTCTTAAGTATAATCCGGAGGCAATTATTGTTATTAAGTCAACTATTCCGGTAGGATACACTGAGTCAGTACGTGAAAAATACAACACAAAGAATATTATATTCAGCCCTGAATTTCTTCGTGAGTCTAAGGCTCTTTACGACAATCTTTATCCTTCAAGAATTATTGTGGGAACTGATTTAGACGATCCTCGTTTAGTAGAGGCTGCACATACATTTGCAGGTCTTTTACAGGAAGGTGCCATTAAGGAAAATATTGATACATTAATTATTGGATTTACAGAGGCAGAGGCTGTAAAGCTTTTCGCTAACACATATCTTGCACTTCGTGTATCATACTTTAACGAACTTGATACTTATGCAGAGTCTAAGGGACTTAATACCCAGCAGATTATTAACGGCGTCTGCTTAGATCCTCGTATTGGAACTCATTATAATAATCCTTCATTTGGTTACGGTGGATATTGCCTTCCAAAGGATACAAAGCAGTTGCTTGCCAACTATGCTGACATTCCACAGAACATGATGACTGCCATAGTTGAGTCTAACAGAACACGTAAGGATTATATAGCAGATAGAGTTCTTGAACTGACAGGCGCATATACCGGTAGTGATGCTTATGATGCATCAAAGGAAAAGGAAGTTGTTGTTGGTGTATTCAGACTTACAATGAAGTCTAATTCAGATAATTTCCGTCAGTCATCAATCCAGGGTGTTATGAAGCGTATCAAGGCTAAAGGTGCCACAGTTATTATTTACGAGCCAACATTAGAGGATGGTTCAACATTCTTTGGAAGCAGGGTTGTAAATGATTTGGCTAAGTTTAAAGAATTAAGCCAGGCAATTATTGCCAACAGATATGATTCATGCTTAGATGATGTAAGAGACAAGGTATACACAAGAGATATCTTTGAAAGAGATTAATGTGGATAAATAATAGAGATTAAGTGAAAGTGGAGATGTCGCAGGATGTCTCCATTTTTTGTGGGGTACTTGACAATGAATATGCAATTTATGTTTTATGCTGGTTACACGATAAAACACAAAAAATATGTAAAACAACAAAAACAACTTGACTACACAACAAAATATATGTAATATAATAAATGTAAGATGTAATAAAAATACTGCGATGTGAGGATTGCAAGTGGATTCTAATGCTCACTATTGTATTTTTTTTACATCCGGTGTATACTATAAAAAGATTAAGAAAAACTAATAGTATACACCTCGAAATATTAAAGGAAAGAGGTGTTATA
>NZ_QUHB01000002.1 GCF_003479405.1 Eubacterium sp. AF16-48
AAAGTAAATTCCACTGTACAGTGGGAGAGTGGAATTTAAAATTTCATTTTAGGGAAGTATAGAAATCTGCTGACATGTTTGCTTCCCCGCCTCCTAATATGTTATACTAACCTCATATTAAATTCATTTATAATAACAGTGAAAATATTTATAGCCTAAAGGAGCAACATACAAATGAAGAAAAAATGGTCAGTTAAAAAGAAAATAGTAGTAACTCTGTTGTCTGTTATTGCGGCATTTTTGTTGGTGGTGATTGTGTATGTTCTATATGTATTTGGAACCTATCACAGAATTAAGGATAAGCAGCTTATTGAAATCAATTCTTTAAATGCCACGGAAGGAAGCAAGGTTAAGACAGGAGTGGAATATACAGCAGGTACTTATAATGTGGGATTTGGTGCATATACTCCGGATTACAGTTTCTTTATGGATGGAGGCAAGTATTCCAGATGCTTTAGCAGGCAGTCAGGTATAGATGCCATTAATGGAGCAGCAGATTATGCCAAAAGTGAAAATCCTGATTTTATGATTTTTGAGGAAGTTGACAGGGATTCCACCAGAAGTTATCACGTAAATCAGGAAAATCTTATTAATAAAAAGTTTCAGGGATATTTTCAGAATTTCGCAGTAAACTATGATTCTGCATATTTATTTTATCCTTTCAATGAACCTATTGGAAAATCATATTCTGGTATTAGTGTTTACTCAAAGTACGAGATAACCTCTGCCCTAAGAAGAAGCTTTCCTATTTCCACATCATTTTCTAAATTGTTGGATTTAGACAGATGTTACAGCGTAAGCAGAGTGCCGGTGGAAAACGGAAAGGAATTAATTATTTACGGCGTTCACATGTCTGCATATGGAAACAGTGATGAAATAAGAGAGGCTCAAACCTCCATGCTTTTTCAGGATATGAAGTCTGAAATGGATAAAGGAAATTATGTTATTTGTGGCGGTGATTTTAATCATGACTTAAAATTAGCAGAGGATGACAGCGTTGAATATGAAAGTTGGGCATATCCATTTCCAAGAAGCAAAATGCCGGAAGGTCTTTCATTTGCCATGGATCAGCTATCAAAGGAAAAGTACGACAGTCTGGCAGATTCTAACAGAAATGATGATACTGAATATATTCCGGGAAAAACTTTTACCTGTATATTAGATGGATTTATTATTTCGGATAATGTGGAAATGACGGATTATACAGTTAAGGATAACGGATTTTTATATTCAGACCATCAGCCGGTATTTATGAAATTTAAATTAAAATAAAGCAGGTGGAATAACAAAACAATTTTCTTATGGAAAGGCAGATTATATTATGAAATTTATATCATGGAATGTAAACGGGTTAAGAGCCTGTGTAGGGAAAAACTTTATGGAGGATTTTGAAAAGTTAGATGCAGACTTTTTCTGCCTTCAGGAAACTAAGTTGCAGAAAGGGCAGATTGACCTTCAGTTACCGGGATATTATCAGTATTGGAATTATGCAGTTAAAAAGGGATATTCAGGAACTGCAATATTAACAAAGCATGAACCGGTTTCTGTTTCTTATGGCATTAATATAGAAGAACATGATTTAGAAGGCAGAGTAATTACATTAGAATATCAGGATTTTTATCTGGTTACTGTTTATACTCCTAATTCTCAAAATGAGTTGGCAAGACTTGATTACAGAATGAAATGGGAAGATGATTTTAGAAAATATTTAAATAGTCTTGCAGAGAAAAAAGGGGTAATTGTATGTGGAGACATGAATGTGGCACACAATGAAATTGATTTGAAAAATCCAAAGACAAACAGGAAAAATGCCGGATTTACTGATGAAGAAAGAGAAAAAATGACTGAGTTGTTAGACAGTGGATTTGTGGACAGCTTCAGATATTTTTATCCCGATTTGGAGTCGGTGTACAGCTGGTGGTCATACAGATTTAAGGCAAGGGAAAAGAACGCAGGATGGCGTATAGATTATTTCCTTGTGTCTGAGGATTTAAAAGAACGAATGAAGGATGCCAAAATTCATACGGAAATAATGGGGTCAGACCACTGTCCTGTGGAACTGGATTTTGAGTAGATAAAACAATTTTTTTTCCCCATTTGGTGGAAATGATTCTATACTTTTGATATACTTAAGGGGTTAAAAAAATCTTTAAGGAGGAAGTAAATGGGGATTTTAAAAAAATGGTCAAAAAGATTTTTGACAGGATTGTTAGCATTTGTGTTGGTTATCGGCTCAATGACCATCACGCCAAAGACAGCTAAGGCAGCAATTTACGCTGATCGGGGAGCTTACGGAGTCGGTGAAGGAAAGAAGATTCCGGATCATATCTTTGCACCTTTTGTGGATATTGTATCTTATGTTTCAGATAAGAATTATTCTTCGGCGGGAACTCTTAGTCTGGAGAAGATGTACAAGGACACGGGGATTTTATATTATAACTTAGGTTTTATAATGACTACTGCAACAGGTGGCATTACAGATGGGGTTATTGACTGGTCATGGGGTGGCTATTCCACATTAAGCGAAAAAGCAACTGATACATGGCAGATTGACGGCATTAAAGAATCTATTAAGTATATCCGTTCAAAAGGTGGCGATGTTATCGTATCTATCGGAGGATTGAACGAGGGAAACTTTTTCCAGAAAACTCAGGATGAAGATATTTTATACAATTCATACATGGATGTAATACAGGGATACGGACTTACGAGGCTTGATTTGGATATTGAAGGCGGTGCTCAGGGCAAACAGATTAATATTGCTAATGCCAGAGCACTTAAGAGAGTTCAGGAAACCACAGGTATAGAAATTGTACTTACACTTCCGGTATTGCCTACAGGATTGACAGATTTAGGACTTGGAACTTTAGAGGCATATATAGAAAATGGTGTGGACGTTAAAATGGTAAACATTATGGCTATGTGCTATGGTAACGCAACTATTTTACCCGGGGAAACTTACGCAGGTGCATCAGTCCGTGCTATTGATAATACAGCAAGTCAGATTTTAAGTACATACAAAAATAATGGAAAGTCACTTAGTACTTCGCAAGCATATGAAAAGGTTGGAGTTACAGTTTCCATAGGAGAGGAAAGTGCAAGTTTCCCAATCTGGACTACTGATTATTCAAAGGTCGTAAATGATAAGGCAATAAAGGAAAATATTGGAATGACATCTTTTTGGTGCTTAAACCGTGATTGTCAGCAGTATGGCGCTAATAAGGGAATTACGGGAATGTATGAACATACCAATGTATTTAAAACCTTTATGGGGGATAATGCATACACAATTCCACCGGCAGGTTCAGATGGAGATTATGAATTAGATGGTGAGGTTATTAAGGAATGGAAGAAGGGTACAGCGTATTCCCAGGGTGATAAGGTTTTATATAATGGAAAAATATGGCAGGCATCATGGTGGACGCAGGGAGATACTCCGGGAGTTGCCACAGACAATGGTTCGGAGCCTTGGAAATATTTGCAGGATGCAACAGGAAGTGAAAAACCTACGGAACCGGAGACTACTCCGCCGGAAAGCACTAATGTTAAATTAGAAATTAATGGATGTCAGATAAGTACCACAAAGGAAGGATACAGGGTAATTTATTCTCTTGAAGATTCTGACAGTGAAGTGGAAAATTTTGGCCTTATATACGGATTATCAGTAAATGATTCGGATATGGTTATTGGAAGTACAAATAATGCCGTAGTAAATTATCAGGCAAGTGATGCCGGAAGAATGGACAATAATTATGGCAGTTATCCAATGGGACAAAGTTATGCCATGACTATGACTTTTATTAAAAATGCTTCGTTTTATAACAGTAATATAAGTGTCAGAGCATACGCAAAGTTAAAAAATGGTAATTATGTGTATGGCAATGTTAAGAAGATTAAAATATATGACATTGCAGATTATTTGTACCAAAATGCATTAATGAGCAATAATGCAGGTCATATATATTTGTATGATAATATATTAAAGGTTGTAAATGGAAGTTACAAAAAAATAGATTTTGATTTTAAAAATATTATTATAAAATATTAATGGTTAATTAGCATAAAATGAGGCTTTTGCTTTTGGGCATTATGCCTCTTTTTATTTTTGTGTATTTAATTTATTAAAAAAAATACAATACTCTGATACAATTATATCAATGAGATGAACGGGTTAAATTAAATATAGGAAGTGCAATATAGGATAAAACAAAATGAACGGAGGAAAGGATTATGCTTAGAAAATTCCTAATTACAATGACAGCATTTTTGATTGTCGTTTCAGGGGCGTTGTGTAATGGAAAAAGCGTATCTGCTAATGAACAAAGGAAGCCGGGAGACATTCGTACGATTTATGTCACTACCGATGGAACCACCATAACTAAAGAAAAAAAGGTTCCGGCGCAGATTACCGTGGTAGATAAAGAAGGTGGAGATTTGTATGAAGATAATGCAATTTATGACACAATAGAGTCTGATGGAACAATTAAGGTAAGAGGAAATTCAACAGCAGTGGCTGATAAAAAGCCATTTAATATTTCATTCTCAAAGGCTAAAGATGTGTTTGGAATGGGCAAGGCAAAGAAATGGAGTCTATTGGCAAATGCCTTTGATAAGTCTTTAATTAGAAATCGTCTTGCCATGGAATTTGCCACAAATTTAGGACTTAAGTACACAAGTAAAAGCACGTTTGTTGATTTATACATAAATGATGTTTATTACGGAAATTATCTGCTAATTGAATCTGTGGAAGTGGGGGAAAGCAGAGTAAACATTAATACTGAGGATTCAAATGATGTTCTTCTTGAAAAGGAATATGACAGAACAGAAGAGGGACAGACTTATCTTAGAACCATAAGATATGGAATAAGGTTTAATGTAGGTGACCCGGAAGGGCTTTCGGAAGATACGCAGCAGTATAAGCAGACCCTTACAGTGTTAAACAGATTTGAAACAGCATTGGAAAATGGTGATTTTGAGGAAATATCTAAGTTTGTGGATGTAAAATCATTTGCTAATTTTTATATTGTAAATGAATTGTTTAAAAATGTAGACTTTAATTACAGCTCCACAAGGTTTTACATAAAAGACGGTGTGTTGTATGCAGGACCATTATGGGATTTGGATTTGTCCGGCGGAAATGCCAATCCGGTGAATTATCCTACTTATTTTGAAAATGGTGACAGCAGTAAGGGATTATGGTGTCAGCAGTTTACATGGTTTAAAAAACTTATGGAAATGCCGGAGTTTTATAATATGGTGTCTGAACGTTACAGTCAGGTATCAGGACTTATTTCAAATATGATTTATGGAAATACCGGCAATTCAATTAATTGCATAACATCTACATATAAAAATTCTTTTGCAAGAAATTATCTTCCAAAGAAAAATGGTGGTGCAGGATGGAGTGTAACCAACAAAGACAGCGCTGATGGCATTAGTTACGCAGGTACTGCTAAGTGGAAGGATTATAATAGTGCAATTGAATATTTAAGACAATGGTTAATAGACAGAGATAAATATTTAAAATCCCAGTTTGCAGGTGGTAGAGATGCTACACCTAAAAAGAATATAACAGTAACTTACAATGAAAGTGCAGATGATATTGTTCTTGATGGAAATCCAAAAGGAAATCAGGCAATGATTGGGTCGTATTCATGGACAGATAAGGATTATCAGTGGTTGGGATTTGTTAACTTTAAGGGACTGGCAGACAGCTCTTATAAATATCTGGTAATAAGATATACCGGTGATATTTCTACATTCAGGTTGGAATTTAGAGGTAAGTCAGGCAGTGATGAGATTAAGTCAAAGCCATACTGGTTTAAAAATGTATATTATGATAATAATTTTGTATCAGCAGATGAAAAGGTATTATCTTTATATGATACAGATAAGTTGTTAATAATAGATTTGGAAAAATCAGGCTTAGATTTGGGCAAATATAATTTAGGTTTTCATATGCATATGGCAGCATCAGAATGTAGGAATGGTGAACTTACCATAAGTGATGCACGTCTGGTAAAATCTGTAGATATAAAGGTGACAGGTGGAGAAGAAACTACAAAAGAACCTCATACCACAAAGCCTGCATCTAAACCTACAGCTACTTCCGGAACATCAACAAAGGTTACAAGACCAAAAGCTACATCCATTAAATCTATTAAAAAAGCTAAGAAATCATTGAAAATAAGCTGGAAGAAGATTAAGGGAGTAAAAGGATATCAGATACAGTATTCTACCTCTAAGAAGTTTAAAAAGGCAAAGACAGTTTTAATCAAAAACTATAAAACAACTTCAAAGACCATAAAGAAGTTAAAACAAAAGAAAAAATATTATGTGAGAATAAGAACATATTATTGTGTAAAAGGAAAGAGAGTTTATTCATATTGGTGTAAGGTAAAAACCGGAAAAACAAGAAAATAGGTTTGTACGACTAATTTATAAACGGATTTCAGAATATATTCTAAAAATGCTCAAATAATAATACTTACCAACAAGTTATACATATGTAAAAAAATGGACATTTAAATTTTTTTTAATAAGTGATAATGTCGAAACGTGGAGGTAAGTAATATGGGAACAATGACACACAAAATTGACAGGTTGCTTAAGGAAGTTAATCCAAATGTATTAAAAACAACGGCACATTAGTAGACGAAAAATTGTGTAAACAAATGCAGGAAGTGGGTAATTTCTATCTTGCCATAAGTCTTGAAGGTTTTGAGGGAGTTAATGATTTAAGACGTGGTGAAGGCGTGTATGGCAAAGTTATGAAAGCAATGGACCTGGAATTTTTACTATGGATTTCCAAAATGATGGAGAGTTTGTTGGCGGATGTATTGCAGGAGGAAGGAATTATTTTCATATTAATGCCAATGGTGAAGGAAACAAGGGCTAAGTCAACAGACCTGCAATCACCGGAGACGGTAGAGCATTTGTGCGGAAAATGTAGTGAATATGCAAAAGAGTGGGCAGGAGTTGCCGACAAAATATGGAAAGAAACTGATTATAAAAAGCCTTCTTATGAGAATTATAAGAAATAAATTTGCCAATTTTCAAAAAAGTGCTATGATAGTATCTCGGAAGAAAACATAAAGGATGGTGTTAGAAAATGAACTTCCGAAGTAAAGAAATGTACATTCATAGCCTTATGTGCATAATTGGTGGATTTTTTGGGGCATATGCCATAGTTAATGGATTTGAAAATATGGGATCAGCCCAGACTACGAATATGATAGATATTGTGTGTACTCTTTTAGGAAAAAATTATTTTGATTTTTTCTTAAGAATTTTAGCTTTTGTGCTTTACATTACGGCAATCGCAATTTGCGTTTGCTTAGGAAAAATGACTAATGTTAATACAAGGAAATACGCAATTACCGTGGAAATTATAATTATGATTGCATTGGTTTTCATGCCAAAAAGTATCAATCCTCTGGTGGGACTTCTTCCTATATTTTTTATGATGTCAACCCAGTGGAGTGTTTTTCACGGCGTTGGAAAATATAATAGTGCAACAATTTTTTCAACTAATAACTTGAAACAGTGTGTAATCGGTTTTACTGAATATCTTTTAGACAAAAATCCGGAGCAGTTAGAAAAAGGCAAATTTTATGGCAATTCTCTTATATGGTTTCATGTGGGAGTTGCTATATCGTACTTTACATGTAAGGAGTTCGGATATATGGCAAGCCTTTTCGCAGTTCCTTTTTCAGTGGCAGCCTTTACTTTAGAGGTACTTCCGGAAAATATAAAAGACGAAGTAGAGGAAGAAATTGAAAAGGACATTACAGTATTGGGGGAAGTGAAGGCATAGAATATTATCTCTAACAAAGATGAAAAACAATATAGGTGAATAAAGACAATGGATGATTTTGGTAGATTAGTCATGAACTATATGGTAAACTTACAGTAAGTTTATTTACAGGAGGACTAATATGTACGAAAAATTATCTAAAAGAGCTTTAAAAAACATGTATATGGCAGCAGGTTTTGCTACGGTGGTATATCTTATTATTGCACTTGTAGTGGAACTTGCTATTTTTATACCTAATAATCTTACAATTGGAACAGTTATACTTGTTATAGTGACAATTTTGATGGTAATAAATTGTATAGTAAGTCCTGTTTTCAGATTTCACAGATACAGATATAAAATTGACGATGAGTGTATAGATATTGTTGAGGGATACATATTTGTGGAAAGAAATATTGTTCCTATTGAACGTCTTCACAAGTTGCAGATTCAAAGAGGACCTTTCGATAAAATCTGTAAAGTGGCAAAGATTGTGGTAACGACTGCCGGAGGAGATGTGGTTATCAGGTTTTTAGACGAGGAAAAGGCAGAAAATATAGCCGAAAATCTTAAAAGCAGGATAAACAAAATAGCAGTTTGCCAAAGAGAAGCGGATATACAAAAAAATGGTGACGTTTTAGACCATGAAACTCAAGGCATTAACGTAAAAAAATTGGATGATAAGTAGGTGGGACTATGGAAAATAAGAGATTTAGAAATCATTGGACCAGTGTTGTGGAACAATTTGGGGCAGCATTAATAGCACTGGTGGTTATTATTATGGGAAGTCCCGATGATATTATTGATATGATAGTGGATATATCCCGTGGAGGATTTTCAGTAGAAACCGTTTATGTTGTCTTTATTTTGCTGATTTTTATTGTGATTATAGCAATATTTGTGGCATGGCGTTTCAGGGTATGGTATAAAACATGGATTGTAATTGATAATGATACATTGTCAGTGGAGAGAAATACAATTATTTCACTAAAGAATACTATTGGGTTTAAAAATATATCCAATGTTAATATGGAACAAAATCTGTTTGAAATGTTAATAGGAACCTGCAAGGTTAAATTTGATACAGATAGCTTATCCACGGCTAACACCACGGATGTTAAAATAATTCTAAAGAAAAAAGAGGCTGAGGAATTAAGAAATTACATTATCAAACATATAAACCGGATAAAGGGTGATGGGGATGATGTGGTAGAGCAGGAAATTTTAAATAATGAAGATTATGATGTGGTTGCTAATAAAAGAAACATTATTATGAATGGACTATATTCAATAAGTATTTTAGGAATAATTATTTTTATAGCAAGTATTGGGAGTATAGTTAGTATTATCCCGAAATTTGTTACAGCAGGTTTTGATGGAGATGGTTTCAGAGTACTTATTGTAGCAATTACAGTGGCGTTTTCTCTGGCGTTAGGTACCGGTGCAGGTTTTGTTAAAAATTTCCTTAAGCTGTATGACTTTAAGCTTAAAAGAAAGAATAACAAGATATATATAAAATACGGATTGTTTAAAAAGGTTAATTTTGCCATTCCTGTCAACAGAATAAATGCCATTATTGTACATCAGACTTTTATTGCCAGATTGTTTAAGAAATATGCAGTGGAAATTGTAAATGTAGGTATGGGAGATGAAAAGCAGGAGCAGACATACTTTACTTTTTATGACACCTGGGAAAACACAGAAAAAATCATAAAAAGGCTTTTGCCGGAATTTTCCGAAAGCTTTTCCTGTGAAACAGAAAGACAACCAAAGTCAGTGTGGGTTATAAAGATGCTAAAAATTATTGTAAAATATATAATCTGCATAGTGACATTTTGTGGATGTAATATTGTTTTAGGTATTCCGTTGATAGTAGAAATAGGGGTATTGGCAGTGATTATGTTGTGGATTATTGTATGTAACATATTGTCATACAAAACAGAGGGAAGTTATATTGGCAATAGCCAGATAAAAGTAAAATCAGGAATTTTTGGCACAACTACAACTATAATAAAATTTGAAAAAATACAAATTGTTACTTTTAATCGGAATATTCTGGAAAATAAACTGGGGATAACCAAAGGCTTTATAAGAATACTGGCAGCAATTTCTAATGCAGGACATAAAATTCCATATATGAGTGCTGAAAAGACAGAATTAATTAAAGATAAATTGTGTATTTCTTCCTTTAAAGATTAATGGAGTACACTGTAAGTAATATAAGGCTGTTCTGTTAATGTTGAATTAAACATTGAAGGGATGGTCTTATTTAAAATACTTGAAAAATCCTCACAAAAGAAGTATTATTTGGTTAGGCGTAACAAACCTAAAAGCAGAAGGAAACATAATGAATCAACTTCATGGCTAAGGATGTTTCCGACGAAATGCCGCTGACCGAAGGGAGGGGGCAATACATATTATAGGAGGGTTTTATAATGGATATTTTAAAGAAGGTAGCTGTATTTGCAGCAGGAACATTATTTGGAACAGCAGGTATTAAGGTTCTCTCAAGCAGAGATGCAAAGAAAGTGTATGCCAATTGCACCGCAGCAGTTCTTAGAGCTAAGGATTGTGTAATGGACACAGTTACAACTGTTCAGGAAAATGCCGGCGACATTTATGCAGAAGCACAGCAGATTAACGAGGACAGAAAAGCAGAAGCAGAAGAATGCTTTGAAGATGAAAGCGTTGAAGACGAAAGTGGCGAAGAATAATGAAATTTGTTATTAAACATGAGATAAGGGGGAGACTCCGGGTACATTTTGTCTATAAGAATATGACGTTCAGACAGGCAGATATTTTACAGTATTATCTTATGGGAAGGGAAAATATAATCTCTTCACAGGTTTTTAATAGAACAAATGATGCGGTCATTTGTTATTCAGGTGATAGACAGGCTGTTTTGGATATGCTTAAGAGGTTTTCTTATGAAAAGGTAGATGTACCGGAACAGTATTTAGAAAATTCAGGTCGCCAGCTTAACGAGTATTATAAGGAAAAACTTATTAATAAAATTTTTATGCGTTATGCATGCCGTGTGGTTTTGCCTATGCCGGTTAAAATCGCTTTAACTTCTTATAGTGCTTTTAAGTATGTTCTTATAGGAATTAAGACATTGGCAAAGGGAAAATTGGAGGTTCCGGTTTTAGATGCCACGGCCATTAGCGTTTCCATGATTAGGGGCGATATTAATACTGCAGGTTCAATTATGTTTCTGTTAGGAGTAGGCGAACTCTTAGAAGAGTGGACACATAAGAAGTCTGTAGGTGATTTAGCACGTAGTATGTCACTTAATATCAACAAAGTATGGCTGAAAAAGGACGGTACAGAGATTATGGTGCCGGCTAAAGATATTAAAAAAGGAGACATAGTTGTTGCAAGAATGGGCGAAGTAGTTCCATTTGATGGCGAAGTGGCAGATGGCGAAGCCATGATTAATCAGGCATCTATGACCGGTGAAGCTGTTCCGGTTCGTAAAATAAAAGGAAATTATGTTTATGCAGGAACGGTGGTTGAAGAAGGAGAAATAGGTGTTATTGTAAAGGAAACCAGTGGCTCAGGTAAATTTGACAAAATTGTATATATGATAGAGGAGTCAGAGAAGCTTAAGTCATCAATGGAAGGAAAGGCAGAGCATTTGGCAGATAAGTTAGTTCCATATTCTTTGGGAGGAACGATTTTGACTTATCTTCTTACAAGAAATGCAACAAAAGCCATTTCCATTCTTATGGTCGATTATTCATGTGCTCTTAAGCTTGCCATGCCAATATCTGTTTTAGCAGCGATAAGACAGTCAAATGACTATAAAATAACCGTTAAAGGTGGAAAGTTTATGGAAAAGATGTCTGTGGCGGATACTATTGTGTTTGACAAAACAGGCACTTTAACAAAGGCGGAACCTACAGTTGTGGATGTAGTGGCATTTGAAGACAGGTCAAAGGATGATTTGTTAAGAATCGCAGCATGCTTAGAGGAACATTTTCCACATTCCATGGCCAATGCTGTTGTTAATGCGGCAAAAAGCAGAAATCTTACGCATGATGAATTTCACAGTAAGGTGGAATATATTGTAGCTCACGGAATAGCTACTACAATTAATGGAAAGCGTGCAATTATTGGCAGTTATCATTTTGTAATGGAAGATGAAAAGTGTGTTATTCCTGATGGAAAGGAAGAATTGTTCAAAAATCTTCCACCGGAGTATTCTCATTTATATCTTGCCATTGAAAACAAACTATCTGCAGTTATTCTTATTGAAGACCCGTTAAGGGAGGAGTCTGTTGAGACCATAAGGGAATTAAAGAAAAATGGTATCAGCAAGGTGGTTATGATGACCGGAGACAGTGACAGAACTGCGAAAGCAATAGCTGCGCAGGTAGGTGTTGATGAGTATTATTCAGAAGTTTTGCCGGAGGATAAGGCAAAGTTTATTGAAAGTGAAACCGAAAAGGGCAGATGTGTCATAATGATTGGGGATGGCATAAATGATTCACCGGCTTTATCAAAAGCAGATGTGGGTATTGCCATAAGCAACGGCGCACAGTTAGCAAGAGATATAGCTGATATAACTATAGATGGTGAAGATTTAAGCCAGATAGTTACTCTTATAAAAATAAGCAAAGGTCTTATGAAGAAGATACATAGGAATTATCGTTCAATTGTTGGTATAAATACTGCACTGATAATTCTTGGGGCCTGCGGTCTGATACAACCGGCAACGTCAGCATTGCTGCATAATTCATCAACTCTGGCAATAGGCTTAAGCAGCATGAAGGATATAGAAATATAAAAGTGGATGTGTATATAGATTAAACATTATAGAATATCTGTGGATGTGTATGAGAGTTGATATCTATAGGACATTTTAGAAAAGGCACTACGTTAATGAAAGTTAGTCATTAACGTGGTGCCTTTTTGTGGACAATTGTTGAGATAGTAGTTATCTGCTGCGATTGGAAAGTCAAATATAAGTGTGGCATGAAATTTGTTAGGGGACAATGTGTTTAAGAACAGTTGAAAGTGGCAATTTGAACTGGTCAATGGTACCCACCCCGGAAAAACAAATAAATTTGCTATTATGGGAAAAGCACACACCATCCCTCTTCCTTAACGTCTAACTTAAAAAAATAAAAAATCTCAAATTCCCTATTGACTTTTATCAAAATGTTAGTATATTATAACTATGGTTAGAAAAAACTAACCTCTTTTGAATAGACATTTGGACTCCGAACGGGAAATGGAAGGGGTAGCTGCCTTCCATTCGGATTCCTTACTTAATTATTTCAAGACTAAAATTTATTTTTTATAGAAATATGGAGGAACATACAATGAATTATTTACAGATTGAAAAAGTCGTAGGACGTGAAATCATGGATTCAAGAGGAAATCCTACAGTAGAAGCAGAAGTTTATTTGGCAGACGGAACAGTAGGAAGAGGAACTGCACCTAGTGGAGCATCAACAGGTGAGTTTGAAGCCCTTGAGTTAAGAGATGGTGATAAAAGCAGATATCAGGGAAAGGGTGTTTTAAAAGCAGTAGAAAATATTAATACAACTATTAATGATGTGTTAAAGGGAATGGATGCATCAGATATATACGCAGTTGACAAGGCTATGATTGAAGCAGACGGAACTAAAGATAAATCAAATCTTGGAGCAAATGCCATTTTGGCAGTTTCAATTGCCAGTGCCAGAGCAGCTGCAATATCATTAGACATTCCTTTGTATAGATTTTTAGGAGGAATATCAGGAAACAGACTTCCGGTTCCAATGATGAACATTTTAAACGGTGGAGCTCATGCGGCAAACACTGTAGACGTTCAGGAATTTATGATAATGCCGGCAGGGGCAGAAACATTTAAAGAAGCTCTTAGATGGTGTGCAGAGGTATTTCATCAGTTAAGCACATTATTAAAAGAAAAAGGATTTGCTACATCGGTGGGTGACGAAGGCGGATTTGCACCGGACTTAAAGAGTGACGAAGAAGCTATTGAATATATTTTAAAGGCAATTGAAAAAGCAGGCTACCAGCCGGGAAAAGATTTTATGTTGGCAATGGATGCTGCTTCTAGCGAATGGAAAGGGGAAAAGAAAGGCGAGTATATTTTACCAAAAGCAGGCACAAAATATACATCAAATGAACTTATTGAGCATTGGAAAAAGTTAGTTGACAAATATCCAATCATCTCAATTGAAGATGCGTTAGATGAAGAAGATTGGAAAGGATGGCAGGTTCTTACAAAAGAATTAGGAGACAAGGTTCAGTTAGTAGGAGATGACTTGTTTGTAACTAACACTGAAAGATTAGGAAAAGGTATAGAATTAGGATGTGGAAATTCAATCCTTATTAAATTAAATCAGATTGGCTCAGTATCAGAAACTTTAGAGGCAATTAAAATGGCACACAAGGCAGGATACACCGCAATATCATCTCATCGTTCCGGTGAAACTGAAGATACAACTATAGCTGATTTGGCAGTGGCTCTTAATACATGCCAGATTAAAACAGGAGCACCAAGCAGAACTGAACGTGTGGCAAAATACAATCAGTTATTAAGAATTGAAGAAGAATTAAAAGATGCGGCAGTTTATCCGGGTATGGCAGCTTTTAACGTGAAAAGGTAAAAAACATGCTTGAAAAATATCTTATTGAATGGTGTTCTTCCACTCTGGCATCTCTAAAAACCGCCAGTTTATTCAACTGGTTTTATACATGGGATGGATTAACAAGGGAAGACGTTTACAAAAATGTAAAAGACATGAACACGATATTTGAAGAAAAAGGAATAAGCATAGAAATATTGCGGGAAAATGAAAAATCAGCATTAATATATGTATATAGGACTAATAGACTGCAAGAGGATTTGAAGCAGGAGAAGACATGGGAGCTGCTAAAAAAATGTGGGTATACATGTTGTGATGTAAAGTATTCCATTGCACATTTGAAAGAGAGGCTTAGAAATTTAAATGACTTTCCCCATGAAATCGGATTGTTTTTGGATTATCCGGTGGAAGATGTTATTGGATTTATTGAAAATAAAGGGGATAATTTCAAGTGTTGTGGTTATTGGAAGGTTTATGGCGACGAATCGGCAGCAGTGAAACAATTTGCCAGATATGATAAGTGCAGATTGATTTATACAAAACTATGGAATGCCGGAAGAAGCATTTTGAAGCTTACAGTGGCAGCGTAAAATGGATAATTCCTTACTATAGCTAAGGAGTATTAACCATAAATATATTGTGGCAGAAAGGAATAAGATTAATGAGTAAAGTGGCAGTAGTTTTTTGGAGTGGAACAGGAAATACAGGAGTTATGGCAACTAATGTTGCAGAAGGAGCAAAGGAAGCAGGAGCACAGGCAGATGTAATATTTGTATCTGATTTTAGTGCTGATAAGATGGATGAATATGATGCCATAGCTTTCGGATGTCCTTCAATGGGAGCTGAACAGTTAGAAGAAGGTGAATTTGAACCTGTATTTGCACAGTGCGAGGCGAAGCTAAATGGCAAAAAAATAGCACTTTTTGGCTCTTATGGATGGGGCGATGGTGAGTGGATGAGAAACTGGGATGAGACATGCAGAAATGATGGTGCTGTTATGGCATGTGATTTTGTTATATGCAATGAAGCACCGGATGATGAAGCAATTGATGCGTGCAAGGCTTTGGGCAAAGCGTTAGCATAGATTTTCTCCAATTTAATTCGCCGGG
Organism: Eubacterium sp. AF16-48; assembly: GCF_003479405.1. Lineage (GTDB taxonomy): Bacteria > Bacillota > Clostridia > Lachnospirales > Lachnospiraceae > Eubacterium_G > Eubacterium_G segne. Next base: position 15,507 of record NZ_QUHB01000002.1, read on the forward strand.
AAACCGGCAACTCAAATACTTAATAATATGCCGGAATGTGTAGACAGCATTCCGGTGTATTTTTTTTTATTGCAACAAAATCTATATTTCCGTACACTACATATATGAAAAGATTAATTAATCATAATAAAAGGGAAAAGGTACCAATATGAAATATGATAAACAGGACGTAGTCCTTGCAATGGGAAATGACAAAAAAGCTTTTGAAAGGTTATATTGCTCCATCAACAATGATTTGTATAAGATGGGCATTTACATAATGGGAGATGTTTTGTTAGCACAGGAGGTGGTAAGTGACACTGTGCTAGATGCCCTGACAGGTATAACAAAATTAAAAAATCCTGATAGCTTTGAGCCGTGGATATTAAAAATATTAACAACTAAATGTAACAGGAAGATAAAGGACAAGTATAATAAGTTTTCAGTTTTTAATCCAAAGTCAAAAACCATGGAAGATGTGGAGTTAAGGGAAAGCACAAAATATGAAGATAGGGAAGAAGCAACAGATATACAGATAGCGCTATCAAAATTAAATAAAACAGACAGAATCATTGTTTCACTATGTGTGGTGGAGGGATACAAAAGCCACGAAGTGGGAAAGATTTTGTCCATGAACCCGTCAACAGTAAGAACAAGGCTGAACAGAGGTCTTGAAAAAATGAGAGAATATTTGGAGGTGCAGTAATGAGCAGAAATTTTGAAGATTTTGACGAAAAAAATATTGAGATAGCCAAAATGTTAATAAATGACAGCGAAAAGATAACAATTGATGAAAAAACTAATGAAAAGATAATAAAAAGTATTAGAAACGGAAGAAAAAAGAAATTTACCGGAATTTATAAAATGGCAACAGCAGTGGCGGCATGTATTGTACTTGTGGCAGGAATGACAATATGGAATCATGTTAATACCAAAGAAGTATATAGAAGCAGCGGTGAAAAAATGTACGCCGATAATTACGCTACCCTATCTAAGATTAATAAAAATGTTCAGGGAGGAAAATTCGCAGATTCCTATGATGAGATTAAGTCAAGGCTTAAGGAAGAAGTACCTGGATATAAAGACAATGAACGGGGCGTTAAAAAGTCTACAGATGCTGCAACAGATGGTATAAGCAGAAGCACAGGTACAGGAAAAAACAATTATTCAAAAACTAATGAGCAGACTGAAGGTGTCCATGAGGGGGATAGTGTAAAAACTGACGGAAAGTACATTTATACCCTAACGGAAAAATGTAAAAAAAATGGAGAGTTTGCCTATAATAAGGTTGTGATTACTGAGGCAACTAACGGAAATATGAAAAATATATCCACAATAATGTTTGATGAGAAAACAGTGGGAAAACAGACCAGTGTAAGGGAAATATATGTGGAAAATAACCGTTTAGTAGCCATTGCTTCAACTATCAACAGGATAGCAACATGTGGAGTTGTAGACGATGTAATAGCACGAAATAAAAAAAGTAAAACATATATCCTGATTTATGATATATCCGACATTAAAAATCCGAAGCTTATAAGTAAAAACAATCAGGATGGAAGTGTAGCTGAAACAAGGATTGTCAATGGATATCTGTATACAATATCTTCATGGGATGCCGATAAGGATGACTGCATACCTTATGTCAACGAAAAAAAGGTGGAATGTAAGGATATTTTTATACCGGATGTTTCAGAGGACAATTCCTATTCAATAATTACTTCAATTAACATTGATACAGCTAAGAAAATAGAAAATAGTGTATCTGTTTTAGGTAGCAGCAGTGATGTTTATGTTAGTGGAAATAATATTTATCTTATAAGCCAGGTGTTTGATGAAGAGGATGTTTCAGATGATGAAAACTATAAAGCAAAAATTGATAAATACGTAAAAAATAAGAAAATAGACTTAAATAAAAAGACAAAAATAAAATATCACTACGCATTAGATAAAATAAAGGCGGATACTAAGAAACGTCAGGTAAAAGCCATAAAAAGAAGTGATAAATCGGAAATAATAAAATATTCATATAAGGATGGAAAAATAACCTTTATAGCAGGAACCGGTATTAATGGAAGAATCGATGACAGGTTTTCTTTAGATGAAAAGGATGGATACTTAAGATTAGTTGCTCATGTTAGTGAAGGAGTCACTTTGGAGGATTCATATGTATATTACAAAGATGGAAAGCAGGTGGATGATGAGTGTATAGATGACAAGGTTATAACATCAACTGAAAATAATTCAGTTTATACCTTTGACAGTGCCATGAAGAAAAAGGGTGAAATTTTAGGTCTGGCAAAGAATGAGGATATATATGCTGCAAGATATTTAGGCAATTATGGTTATTTTGTAACCTATGAACAGACAGATCCTCTGTTTACAGTTGATTTTACCGATATGGCAAATCCAAAGATAACAGGAGCTCTTAAAATTCCGGGATATTCTGATTATCTCCAGATGTTTGACGAAAATAACATGCTGGGAATTGGAGTTAACGATGAAAATGAACCATCTAAGCTTAAAATTGACATGTATGGAATTTCTGGAAAGAAGGCAGAGAGAAAGGCTTCTTACACGGTGAAAAAAGAGTCTGACAGCGATGCACTTTACGATTCTAAAGCATTGTTAGCAGATAGTGAAAAAAATATTATAGGGATTCCTGTTTATGAGGACAACTACAGTGATGAGTACTATTCAGAAGACGTGTATTACTATTTGTTTAAGTATGAAAATAACAGGTTCAAACAACTTTTAAGATTAAAGTTAGGAGAGCAGGAGTATAGCGATGTCAGGGGATTTTATATAGATAATTATTTGTATGTTACAGATTGCAGCAAAGCAATATGGGCTGTTAATATGGCAGACTATAGTGTAAAAGGAAAAATCAGTATAAAATAATTAAATCTGCTAATAATGGTAATAAAATATTGTGGGGGAGAAGAATGGAAAAAGTAAAATTACCATTATTAAATGATGAAGGATATTATGAAATAAGAATAGAAAGCATAGGTGGTTTAGGAGCTAACCTTTGCGGAAAAATGTTAGGAGAACTGGCACTAAAGTTTTTGGGACTTAATAGTGCCGGTTTTTCAAGTTATGGCTCAGAAAAAACAGGTACTCCTGTAAAGGCATATGTAAGATATTGCAGAAAGGATATGGAAATCAGGCTAAATTCACCGGTTAAAAGACCTCATATGCTCTGCATATTCCATGAGGCATTAATGCAAAATCCTGAGATTTTTAACGGATGTAGTAATGATACGGTTATTGTAATTAATTCTGACATAGCACCTGAAAATATAATTAATTCCTACCTTAAGGCAAATGAAATATCCGGGGCAAGGCTGGTATGTGTTCCGGCACTTTCCATAGCCATGGAAACCAAATCGAGAATTAACGTTGTAATGTTAGGTGCCATGGCAAAAGCAAGCGGTTTTATTCCCATGGAGTGCGTTAATAAAATATGCAGTGAAATATTAGGGGCAAAGTACCCTGATGTGCTGGAAAATAATTTGCAGGGAATATATAGAGGATATAATGAAGCCATCCAATGTAATATTCCTAATTATAAGATTACCTCAAATTCAAAAGAAAATGGCAATTCTAAGGGATATGAAAACATGCTTACAGGGGGAGTAAATTTAAGTACGGGAAGCACCATAACTAATGATTTGTCCCCATCCAGGCAAGGGTATATTCCGGTGTTTATAAAGGAGAGATGCATTAATTGCGGAATGTGCGATGTAACCTGCCCTGATATGGTTTTTCAGTTTGAAAAAGGAACTTATAAGGGGAAGGAAATGATGGTGAATAAAGGACTTGATTATTTTCATTGTAAAGGCTGTTTAAGATGCGTGGAAATATGCCCTACCCAGGCTTTAATAAAGGAAAAAGAGAAAGATTATAGTGTGAAGCCGTGGTTTATTCCCAACATAGAACTTAAGGAAACACCGGATTGTTATGAAAAGACAGGTGCCGACGGATATATTACATCGGAGGCTTTTTTAGATGAAAAAAGAATAGAAGGGGGAGAAGTTTAAGATATGAAGGAACAGGTGGAAAAATATTTATCAGGAAATGAGGCTGCAGCGTTGGCAGTGAAACAAATAGGGTATGACATAATGGGTTATTACCCAATTACTCCTTCTACTCAAATTGCAGAAAATCTGGATTTAATGGGGGCTAAGGGAGAAGTTGACATAACTATGATTCCGGCAGAAGGAGAGCATAGTGCAGCAGGAATATGTTACGGAGCATCGGCAGCAGGGGCAAGGGCTTTTAATGCCACAAGTGCCAATGGACTTTTGTATGCCCTAGAGCAGTTTCCGGTGCAATCAGGTACAAGGTATCCCATGGTAATGAATGTGGCGTGTCGTACGGTTTCGGGGCCTTTATCCATTAAGGGAGACCATAGCGACATTATGTTTATGCTAAATACCGGGTGGATTATTCTATTTGCCCATAGTGTGCAGCAGGTTTACGATTTTAATATTATTGCCACTAAATTAGGAGAAAGTGTCAGCCTGCCGGTGGTAGTGGCATATGACGGCTTTTTTACCAGCCATCAGAAAAAACGAAGCTATAGCTTCAAATCAGATGAAGACGTAAAGAATTTTGTGGGAAAAAAGAAGGAAAAACATGATTTATTAGACCTTGAAAATCCCATAACCATTGGTTCATACATGAATGAGCCTGATTTAATAAATAACAGATTTCAGTTGTATGAGGCAGTGACCTTAGCAGGAAAGAGACTTGATGAAATATTTAAAAGCTATGAAAATTTATCACAACGACATTATGAAATGGTGGAGGAGTATAAGGTAAAGGATGCTGAAATTGTTATGATACTGTTAGGCTCTGCCTTTGACACAGTTACAGTGGCAGTTGATAAATTAAGAAAAGAGGGAATAAAAGCAGGCGTCATTACCCTTGATGTAATCCGCCCCTTTCCCATTGATGAAGTTGTTAAAAGGGTTAAAGATAAATGTAAAATACTTGTGGCAGACAGACAGGACAGCTATGGGGCTAATGGGGGAAATCTATCCTTAGAAGTTAGGGCGGCATTTCAAAGAAAAAAGAAAAATGTGGAAATTAAATCAGTGGTATATGGCTTAGGTGGTATTGACTTTGACGTATCTGATGGAAGATGGCTTTTGGAGCAATATGATAATCTCCCTGATTTTAGTTATTATGGCGTAACAAAAGGCGGCAAAGAAAAAGTACAGGATAATCTTCTTAAAAAGATAGATAAAGAAAGAACAATGTTAGGCATTACGGAAGTAAAAAATACCGGAGAGGGTTTAATGGTAAAGGGGGGACAGATTAATGCCACAACGGCAATGCCTGATAGAATTGCACCGGGACATGGAGCCTGTCCGGGGTGCGGAATATTAGTAAATTTAAATCTTCTTCTTAGGGCAATTGAAGACCCGGTGGTGCTTTTGTTTCAGACAGGCTGTGGAATGATTATAACCACTGCATATCCTAAAACATCTTTCAGGGTTCCTTATATTCATAATCTTTTTCAAAACGGGGCTGCCACCATGAGCGGAATAGTAGAAGCCTGTAAAAGAAGACAGGAGAAAGGGGAAATACCTAAAGGAGACATTGTTTTTATAATGGTAACCGGCGATGGAGGCATGGATATAGGTATGGGGTCAGCCATTGGAACAGCCTTAAGAGGCCATAACATGATTATATTTGAGTATGATAATGGAGGATACATGAATACCGGCTACCAGTTGTCTTATTCTACTCCTAAAGGGGCAAAAAGTGCTACATCCCATGTGGGACCTCTTCAATACGGAAAGACATTTTTTAATAAGGACATGCCGGAAATAATGGCAGCGGCTAATATTCCTTACGTGGCAACGGTGGCAGAGTGCAATCCTAAGGATTTTATTACTAAGGCTGCAAAGGCGGCGTATTATGCCAAAAATCAGGGAATGGCATATATAAAAGCACTATCAGCCTGTCCTCTCAATTGGAATGACAACCCTGCCACAGAAAGGGCGGTTATAGAAGCAGCAGTGAATTGTGGATATTTTCCATTATATGAAGTGGAGAAGGGAATTACTAAACTTAATTATAATCATGAAAACAGCAACAAAAAAATGCCTGTAAAACAGTGGTTTTCCATGATGGGAAGAACCAGGCATTTAGTAAAAGAGGAATATAGTAGTGTAGTTGAGGAAATTCAAAAAGAAATTGATGAAAGGTTTAGAAAACTAAAGGAAAAATCAGTTTCCATAAACATAAAAATGTGATACACTAAAGTCTGATAAAAAACCAAAAGAGGAATATTATGGATATTTATTACTTTAATATTACACCTTTAAGAAATAAATTTATCTTTGAAAGGAATTTAAGTAAGGTAAGTAAGAAACGTCAGGAGAAAATTGCCAGACTTAAAAGAAACGATGACAAATTAAGGTGTTTAGGAGCAGGGCTTCTAATTGAATTTATAAAAGAAAAGTATAATATAAATGACGAAATAGTAATTGATAAATTTGGAAAACCTCATTTTTTGAGAACTAAGGATTCTTTTAATATTTCACATTCAGGAAATTATGTGGTTATAGCAGTTTCAAGGTTTAATATTGGAATTGATATTCAGAGAATGGAAAAAAACAATCAGCTAGTGGCTGAGCGGAATTTCCACCAAAATGAATGTACCTATATAAACGAGGGAGAAGATGAAAATGTTAAAACCCAGAGGTTTTATGAGGTTTGGACAGTTAAGGAAGCCTATTTGAAAAATGTAGGTATAGGTCTTAGAAAACCTCTTAATTCTTTTGAAGTAAATTTTGCCGAAGGAAAGGCAAAGATTATGGATAATCCGGGATATGAGATTTTACAGATGAAATTAGATGAAAGATATATTATGTCTGTTTGTGCAGATATAAGGGATAAGGAACTTAATATAGAAGAAGTTGCATTTTAAAAAAGTTTTCACTTTAATTTACATTAAGGTGAAAACTTTTTGTATAATGGGAAACTCCCATATAGATTTTATATTCTTTAATTCTCCCAGCGACCGGAGGCTCCACATGGAAGCACCAATCCGTTAGATGTTACATTAAGTCCGATTTCATCGGCAGTAACGTGACCACCAAATTTTTTTACAATGGCTGTATTAATCATATAACTTAAAACTGCCGGCTGTAATCCGGTGGTATATGAATTTATAAGGAAGAAAAGAGGGTCATCGCTTAAAATGTTAGTACACAGTTCAATAAATGGAAAAATATTCTCCTCTATTTTCCATGTTTCTCCTTTAGGGCCTCTTCCGTAGGAAGGAGGGTCCATAATAATGGCATCGTATTTGTTCCCACGTCTTATTTCACGTTCCACAAACTTTACACAGTCATCTACTAACCATCTTACAGGGCGGTCTGCTAAATTAGACGAAACAGCATTTTCCTTCGCCCAGGTTACCATACCCTTTGATGCATCTACGTGAGTAACCATGGCACCGGCTTCAAGGGCTGCCAAAGTGGCACCACCTGTGTAGGCAAAAAGATTTAAAACCTTAACCGGTCTGTTGGCGTTTTTTATTTTTTCAGAAAACCAGTCCCAGTTAGTTGCCTGCTCTGGGAAAAGCCCTGTATGCTTAAAACTAAAAGGCTTAAGGTTAAATGTAAGGTTCTTATAATTAATAGTCCACTGCTCAGGCAAATCAAAGAAATCCCATTGACCGCCACCTTTGTTGCTGCGGTGATAATGTCCGTTTAATTTTTCCCATCTATAATCTTTCTTAGGAGTATTCCAGATAACCTGAGGGTCAGGTCTTAACAAAATGTAATCTCCCCAACGCTCAAGCTTCTCTCCTGAAGAAGTATCAATAACTTCATAATCTTTCCAATTATCTGCTATCCACATAACGTATTTCCTCCTATTATAATAGTAGGTTTAAATCAACCGGATATATATTAACATAATAATGATATGAGTGTCAAAAGTAAATTTGTTGCCCATTGAGGCAATGGAATTGGAAGAATCAAAATGACTTTGTCATACAGGGATAATTCATTTTTTTACACTGATAGTAAAAAATCCCATCTACCTGATGCATTTGGGCATATGAAATTAGCTTCCACCAATCCACATTTCTTTCTATAACAGTCTTTCGTTTGTTTAAATGATCTGCAAGTATTTTTATAAATATCTTTTAATGTTGAAAAACTTCCGTTTACAGATTTAAGAGGAACATCAGATAAAGTGTATCATATAATATTGGATAATTTTCCTGCGAATGGATTTGACGATAAATTGACACTTACAATTGCTGAAAAGGATAATTGCTCAAAAAAGTGTGAATTTGAGTTTAGCGTTATTGGATATTGTTATGAAATGATTAATAATGGTGGAATAGCAGCATTAGGATTATCAACTGAAAAACAGCAGGATACGAAATATTTTCTAAATTCGTTATGTTACTATAATACTTACGCAAATAAATACTTCCAAAATCATCAATATATAAAAGATAATGAAACAAATAAATGATGTATAACAAACGAAGTTTTTTTACAGACCGTTAATACGAGGAATAGACAGTTTAAAAAAACTAAAAAAAGTTTTGGTCTGACTTCCGTTAGACTAAAATTAAATTTATACAGTCTAAGATAAGAAGTGCGCGAACCTCAATTCCGCTTCGCTGAAATTCGGTTGGGGATTACGCAAGGTATGCTCCTGTTTTTTACAGTTGTAAAAAGGGAAAAGTCCTACAACCAGTGTAAATATGCTGTTTGTAGGACTTTATTTATATCAAAGTATGTGGCTGTTTTTGTTTCTTTCGGGTTAAATGTAAAATTTTTCTGATATTTTTTTGAGAAAAAAGTACACTTTCTAAAAAATAAGGTGCTAGAATTAAAATTTAAATGTGTTAAATTAAGATAGAATATTGAAATGTATACTCTAGAGAGGAATGCAACAAAAAAGAAAGGAAAATAAAAAATGATAAGTAGGAAAATAAAAACGTTCAGTCTGATTCTGGCAGTGCTGATGGTGGTCACTCTGATTGCACCCAAAGCAGATTTTACTGAAAGGCCATCTGTTTCAGGAACAGAAACAGAACTGAAAGAATTTACTGTTAGTGACAAAGATTTAAAAGAAATTGTTGTCGCAGCAAAAAAAGATGGCAGTAAAGCAGCAGCCAGAGTAAATGAACTAAATGGAAATGATTTTGAGGTGGCAGTGAACAAAATACTCACGGAATATTATAAAGACGGAAATACAGACTGTTGTAAGGCATTTGAAGAAAATGTAAATGCAAAAGCTGCAGGTATTATAAAGGGATATAAAGAAGCTGCCAAAGAGAGAAAGAATGCAGACAAACTTTCTTATGAGGCAGGGACATCCATTTTAACTTTTGGTGCGGACATTTCAAAACAGAAAATTAAAGACATTGTTGCTGATCAGTACGGAGAATGTGAGTATATATATAAATGTACGGATGGAACATATATTGTTAAAGTAAAAAACTCTTTGGGTCTTACAGTGGACAAGGCAGTTGATGCTTATGGAGCCTATGATGAAACAATGCAGGTTGCAAGAAATGATAAGGTTGAGCAGATTTCGGAAGCATATGAATTGGTGAATGATACATATGCGGCAAACCAGTATTATTTAAGAACGATGAAGGTGGTAGATGCATGGCAGTATATCCGAGGCGTCAACCATTCAAAGGTCAAAGTGGCAGTAATAGATGGTGGCGCAGATTTAAATAGTGCAGACCTTCAGGCAAGTTCAAGTTTGTCGGCAGAAATTTTGAGTGATGGTAGTTATATTCCGTTAAGACAAAGTACATCTATGTACAATAATAATCATGGCACTGCTGTAGCAGGTGTTCTTGCGGGAACCGCAAATAATGGAACGCAGATTGCAGGAGTCGCAAGCTGTATTAATAATGATGTTGCTGAATTAATTAACGTTAAAATTGAGATGTATGTGGATAAGATTGCAGTGGGGCTTGATTATGCCAGACAGGTAGGAGCAAAGGTTGCCAATCTCAGCCTCGCCCATGAGGGGGCAAACGATGTAGAAGAGGCTGCAATTAATAACTTTGTTGCAGCAGGTGGAACAGTTGTAGCCGGTGCAGGAAACAATGGATCTGACGTTGCAACGTATCCATCGGATTATGCAAACACGATTTCCGTAATATCTGTTGATGAGAGTTATAATATTGCAGCAACCAGTAACCGGGGATGGAATAAGGATATCTGTGCACCGGGGGTAGCAATATATGCACCGAATATAACAGGCTCAGGTTCAGATACCATTGTTGCAGGAGGAACCTCCTTTGCGTCTCCTATGGTGTCGGCTATTGTAACGATGATGTACAGCGTGAACGCAGGGTTAAATAGTAATACCGTAAAAAATATTCTTATTAATACTGCCAAAGACTTAGGAGACTCCGGCAGAGATTATACATATGCCTATGGATTTGCAAATGCTTATGCAGCAGTAGTATCCGCAGCAGGTGGTACTGTAGAAGAAACAACAACCACGGTATCATCTGACACTCCTTCAGGATATACCACTGCAGGAGCAAATTGGACAAATTTGAATTATTGGTCTGTATACTTTGCATCAGATTGGGGTGGTAATCCGACAGGAAGCTATAAAGATGGTGGTTCCTACAACGACTTTGGAGTTTATGTTAACAAATATAGTGGAGCTGAGTGGGGAGTTCAGATGAAGACTCATATACTTAGCACAACAATAGGAAAAACATACACATGTAAAGTATCTGCAACATTTAATTCGGATATGACAGATACAATTACATTTAAGGATGAGGGGACGCAGACAGCAAAAAAATATACACTTGTGAATGGAACTAATAATTTTGAGATTGATTTCACACCGACAGCAGATAATACGCAAATATTTATAGATTTAGGAAAAGTACCTGCGGGTGGAAATTTTGTAATCACAAGCTTTTCCCTTGAAGAAAAGGAAGAGACGACAACAAAAGTATTTGATGCTTTTGGTATTATAGAGGCTGAACAGTTTACTTCCAACCAGGGAGGGGTAGTGGATACAAATAGCAGTGCCAGCGGTGGACATAATATTGGAGGTGTTTCAAATGGAGTATATATGACGTATGAAAATGTTAACTTTAATGAAAATGCAAGTGCAATAGAATTTTGTTATTCCAGTCCAACAGGAACAGCTCTTGGAAATGCCGAGATATATGTGGATGATTTTGATAATAAAGTTGGAACAATTGTTCTTACCAATAATGCTTCGTCGTGGCAGGAATACGGAAATGTTACTGCAAATCTTGACAGCGAAATATCTGCGGGAAGCCATATAGTATATGTAAAATACGTTACTACAGGTGATTACTATTATGTGGCAAATGTTGATTATTTTAAGTTTATAAAAGAATCGGATATTGTAACAGAGGAACCAACAACGGAAGAGCCAACAACAGAAAAAATGACGGCGCAGGAAGAAACAACAAAGACTATAAATACAATAAACGGTGGAATAGAAGTAAACGGATATCAGATAAGTGCCACAACAAAGGGTATGCGCGTGGTTTATTCTGTGGATAGTGAAATTAATGGAAAAGAAGTTGTAAGTTCAGGACTGATATATTCTCTGGCAGATTATGTGGATGCATCGGAACTGTATGTAGGAAGTTCAAGTTATTATGTATGCAGTTATGAAAGTACATCTGCGGGCAAGTCAGATAGAGTGTTTTCGGATTCGGATATTGCTACAAGTTATGCAATGACAATGAAATTTGCTGCAGGTACAGCTCCAGAGTATAGTGATAAATGGAGAATCCGTGCATATGCAAAACTATCCGATGGAACTTATGTATATACAGATTCATATACATATACGATTTATGATGTGGCTGATATATTATATCAGGGATGTAAGATGAATTCAAAAGAGCATCATGAATACTTATATAATGATATTTTATCAGTAGTGAACAAGGAGTATAAGACAAAAGATTACGACTGGAGCAGTACAGTTGTGAAAGGATAAGTGTTGATTTTTATATGGCATCTCTCTAAGATTTAGAGGGATGCTAATTTTTCATATTTTTTATGGAAAAAAATTGGAATAGGGGTTGATTTTTGAAACAGTGTATGCTAAACTGTTCCTTGCTGTGACATTGATAGCGTAGAAGCGAGAGGTTGCTGCACCAGATGCAGGTTTTCCGTGGAGCGAATGTCAAGTTAGAAAACTGGCGACAAGTCACTGTACAAAAATCAGTCCACCGAGGTAGTGGAAACACCGTGTTTATGGCCCTTTGATTTGGGACACACACGGAAAGGTTGTACGGTCACCGCTTGTCGTGCTAAATAGTACGAAAAGGAGGCGGCTTTTTTTATGGCACAAGTAATGAGAATTACACTTAAGGCTTACGATCACAAATTAGTAGATCAGTCAGCAAAGAAAATTGTTGAAACTGCAAAGAAAACAGGAACTGAAGTGAGTGGTCCTGTACCTCTTCCAACAAAGAAGGAAGTAGTTACAATTCTTAGAGCTGTACACAAGTACAAAGACTCTAGAGAGCAGTTTGAACAGAGAACTCACAAGAGACTTATCGATATCGTAGCTCCAAACCAGAAGGCAGTTGAAGCTTTATCAAGATTAGAAATGCCAGCAGGTGTGTACATCGATATTAAGATGAAGAACGACAAATAATTTTAGAGAGTTATCCTTGAAGGTTTATATAGTAACTAATAGTTACGGAAACTGTTCTAGGATGATCGCGGTAAGCGATCCGCTGTAGATTAACAGGAGGTAATTAAAATGAAGAAAGCTATTTTAGCTACAAAAGTTGGTATGACTCAGATATTCAACGAGAATGGTGAATTAGTACCTGTGACTGTTCTTCAGGCAGGACCATGTGTTGTTACTCAGGTAAAAACAGTGGAAAATGACGGATACAGTGCAGTACAGGTTGGATTCCAGGATATCAGAGAAAAGCTTGTTAACAAACCTGTTAAAGGTATGTTTGACAAGGCAGGAGTTTCTTACAAGAGATATGTAAGAGAATTCAAACTTGAAGGAGAATACGCAGTTAAAGATGAAATCAAGGCTGACGTATTTGAAGCAGGAGATAAGGTTGACGCTACTGCAATTGCAAAGGGAAAAGGCTTCCAGGGCGCAATCAAGAGACACGGACAGTCAAGAGGACCTATGGCTCATGGTTCTAAATACCACAGGCATGCAGGTTCAAACGGTTCATGTTCAACTCCTAGTAAGGTGTTTAAGGGCAAGAAGATGCCTGGTCACATGGGTGGCAAGAAAGTTACAACACAGAACCTTGAAATCGTTCGTGTTGACGCAGAAAAGAATTTACTCTTAGTTAAAGGTGCTATACCGGGACCTAAGAAAGCTTTAGTAACAATTAAAGAATCAGTTAAAGCCGGTAAGTAGTATTTGAAAGGAGGAACACACAGATGGCAACAGTATCTGTTTTAAATATGGAAGGAAGCGAAGTTGGAACAATAGAACTTAGCGATGCAGTATTTGGTGTTGAAGTTAATGAAAACTTAGTACATCAGGCAGTATTGAACCAGCTCGCAAATAACCGTCAGGGTACACAGAAAGCTAAAACCCGTTCAGAGGTTAGCGGTGGCGGAAGAAAGCCATGGAGACAGAAAGGAACAGGTCATGCAAGACAGGGTTCAACAAGATCTCCACAGTGGACAGGTGGCGGAGTTGTATTTGCTCCAACACCTAGAGATTATTCATTTAAGATGAATAAGAAAGAAAAGAGAATTGCTCTTAAGTCAGCATTGACATCAAGAGTTAACGAAGGAAAATTAATCGTAGTTGACGAGCTTAAGTTTGAAGCTCCAAAGACAAAAGAATTTGCAAAGGTTATGGCAAACTTAAAAGCTAACAAAGCTTTAGTAGTATTAAGCGAGAACGATGCAAATGTTGTAAAGTCAGCTAAGAACATCCCTACAGTAAAGACAGCTTTAACAAATACTATTAATGTATACGACATCCTTAAGTACGATACAGTAGTTGTTGAAAAAGCAGCTGTAGAAACAATTGAGGAGGTGTACGCATAATGGCAGACCTTAAGTATTATGACGTTATACTCGCTCCTGTAATTACAGAGAAGAGTATGAACGCTATGTCAGAAAAGAAATACACATTCTACGTTCACACAGACGCAACAAAGGTTCAGGTTAAGGAAGCAGTTGAAAAAATGTTCGAAGGAGCAAAGGTTGCTAAGGTTAACACAATGAACTTAGACGGTAAGAACCGTAGAAGAGGATATGTTACAGGAAAGACCGCAAAGAGAAAGAAAGCTATTGTTCAGTTAACGGAAGATAGCGCTGATATTGAAATCTTTGCAGGACTGTAAGATAAAAGTGAAAAGGAGACTTATCACTTGGGCAGATAAATAATCTGCCGTAATGTTAAACGCAATAGAAGCGTGATAATAAATCTAGTTTGATTTTGAAAGGAGAAATAAAATGGGAATTAAGACATTTAACCCATATACACCTTCAAGAAGAGCTATGACCATGCTTGATAACGTTGAGATTACAAAGGCTACTCCAGAGAAGTCTTTAACAAAATCTCTTAAGAAAACAGCTGGTCGTAACAATCAGGGTAAAATAACAGTTAGACACCACGGTGGTGGATCTAGAAGAAAATACAGAATCATCGATTTTAAGAGAAATAAAGTTGATGTTCCGGCAACAGTTAAGAGTATCGAGTACGATCCAAACAGAACAGCTAATATTGCATTAATTAGCTATGCTGATGGAGAAAAGGCTTATATCCTTGCTCCAAGCGGATTAAAGGTTGGTGACGTACTTATGAACGGTGAAAATGCTGATGTTAAAGTTGGTAACTGCTTACCATTATCAGCTATCCCGGTTGGTACAGAAATTCATAACATTGAGTTATATCCTGGAAAGGGCGGACAGTTAGTACGTGCTGCTGGAAACGTAGCTCAGTTAATGGCTAAAGAAGGAAAGTATGCTACACTTAGACTTCCTTCAGGAGAAATGAGAATGGTTCCTATCGTTTGCCGTGCAACAATCGGTACAGTTGGAAACATTGAACACGGTCTTGTAAACATTGGTAAAGCAGGACGTAAGCGTAATATGGGTATCAGACCTACAGTTCGTGGTTCTGTTATGAACCCTAATGACCATCCACACGGTGGTGGTGAAGGACGTGCACCAGTTGGTCGTCCGGGCCCATGTACACCTTGGGGCAAACCGGCTCTTGGTTTGAAGACTCGTAAAAAGAATAAGAAGTCTAACAAGATGATCGTTAGAAGACGTGACGGAAAGAACATGAAATAGGAGGTAGAAACTAATGGCTAGATCATTAAAAAAAGGCCCATTTGCGGATGAGAGCTTATTAAAGAAAATTGATGCTATGAACGAATCAGGCGACAAGTCAGTTGTTAAGACTTGGTCAAGACGTTCAACAATTTTCCCACAGATGGTTGGACACACAATCGCTGTCCATGATGGTAGAAAGCATGTTCCAGTATATGTTACAGAAGATATGGTTGGACATAAACTTGGTGAATTTGTTTCTACTAGAACTTACAGAGGACATGGAAAAGATGAAAAGAAGGGTAAGAAATAATACCCTTTAGAATTTGAAAGGAGGTCTCATCTATGGCAAAAGGACATAGATCCCAGATAAAGAGAGAAAGAAATGCTAATAAAGATACAAGACCATCAGCAAAATTATCTTACGCTAGAGTGTCTGTACAGAAAGCATGCTTCGTATTAGATGCCATCAGAGGAAAGGATGTTCAGAGTGCTATCGGTATTCTCACATACAATCCAAGATACGCATCAAGTGTAATTTTAAAATTATTAAATTCAGCAATTGCAAATGCTGAAAACAACAATAACATGGATGTTAGTAAACTTTACATTGCAGAATGCTATGCAAATTCAGCACCTACAATGAAGAGAATTAAACCTAGAGCACAGGGTAGAGCTTATAGAATATTAAAGAGAAACAGCCACATTACAGTAGTGCTTGATGAGAGATAAGATAGGAGGCAAAGTATGGGACAGAAAGTTAATCCACATGGATTAAGAGTCGGAGTTATTAAAGACTGGGACTCAAAGTGGTATGCAGAAGCAGATTTTGCAGATAACTTAATCGAAGATTATAACATCAGAACATACCTTAAGAAGAAATTATACAACACAGGTGTTTCTAAGATTGAAATCGAAAGATCATCTGATAGAGTAAGAGTTAATGTTTATACAGCTAAGCCTGGTCTCGTAATCGGTAAGGGCGGTGCTGAAATTGAAAAAGTAAAAGCTGAAGTTCAGAAAATGACAGGAAAGAAGTTATTTATGGACGTTAAGGACGTTAAGAGACCTGACAAAGATGCTCAGTTAGTAGCTGAAAACATTGCTACACAGTTAGAAAACCGTGTAGCATTCAGAAGAGCTATGAAGTCAGCAATGTCCAGAACAATGAAGAGCGGTGCGTTAGGAATCAAGACATCTGTTTCAGGTCGTCTTGGTGGAGCTGATATGGCTCGTACTGAGTTTTATAGCGAAGGTACTATTCCACTTCAGACATTACGTGCTGATATCGACTATGGTTTCGCGGAAGCTGATACAACTTACGGAAAAGTAGGTGTAAAGGTTTGGATTTACAACGGCGAAATACTTCCAACTAAAGAAGGGAGCGATAAATAATGTTAATGCCAAAAAGAGTTAAACATAGAAAACAGTTCCGTGGTTCTATGAGAGGAAAGGCAACTAGAGGAAACAAGATTTCATATGGTGAATACGGTATCGTAGCAATGGAACCGGGCTGGATTAAGTCAAATCAGATTGAAGCAGCCAGAATCGCAATGACACGTTACGTAAAGCGTGGTGGTAAAGTTTGGATTAAGATTTTCCCAGATAAGCCGGTAACAGCAACACCAGCTGAAACTCGAATGGGTAAAGGTAAAGGTGCACTTGAATATTGGGTAGCAGTAGTTAAGCCGGGCAGAGTAATGTTTGAAATTGCCGGTGTTCCGGAAGAAACAGCAAGAGAAGCATTACGTCTTGCAACACACAAACTTCCAATTAAATGCAAGGTTGTATCTCGTGAAGATTTAGAAGGCGGTGATAACAGTGAAAATTAAGGATTATGTAGAAGATTTAAGAGGTAAATCAGCTGCAGATTTACAAGAGGAATTAGTAGCTGCTAAGAAGGAACTTTTCAATTTAAGATTCCAGAACGCAACAAACCAGTTAGATAACACAAGCAGAATTAAAGAAGTTAGAAAAAACATTGCCAGAATTCAGACTTTAATAGTCGAAAAGGCAAATGCTGCTGAATAGTTACAGGTTAATCCAATAAGAAAGGAGAATTGTTGTGGAAAGAAATTTAAGAAAGACACGTACAGGAAAAGTTGTCAGCGACAAGATGGATAAGACAATCGTTGTTGCTGTAGAGGATCATGTAAAGCATCCTTTATATAACAAAATCGTTAAGAGAACTTACAAATTAAAGGCTCACGACGAAGAAAACCAGTGCGGTATTGGTGATACAGTAAAAGTTATGGAAACAAGACCACTTTCTAAAGATAAGAGATGGAGACTTGTTGAAATTATTGAAAAGGCTAAATAGGCCTTATATAGAGATAGGAGGAATACAGCATGATTCAACAGGAAAGTAGACTTAAGGTCGCTGATAATACAGGCGCTAAAGAATTACTTACAATCAGAGTAATGGGCGGATCTACTAGAAGATATGCTAATATTGGTGATATCATCGTTGCTACTGTTAAAGATGCAACACCAGGTGGAGTTGTTAAAAAAGGTGACGTTGTTAAAGCTGTAGTAGTTCGTTCTGTTAAGGGCGCTCGTCGTAAAGATGGTTCATACATCAGATTTGACGAAAATGCTGCTGTAATTATAAAAGATGATAAGACCCCAAGAGGAACTCGTATTTTTGGGCCGGTTGCCAGAGAGTTAAGAGACAAACAGTTTATGAAGATTGTTTCTTTGGCACCTGAAGTTTTATAGGAGGTATGCATAATGTCAGCTATGAAGATTAAAAAAGGTGATACAGTTAGAGTTATTGCCGGTAAAGACAAAGGTAAAGAAGGAAAAGTTAGTGCAGTAGACGTTAAGAACGGAACTGTAACAGTCGAAGGTGTCAACATGCATACAAAGCACACAAAACCAAGTGCTCAGAATCAGAATGGTGGCATCATCACACAGGAAGGACCTATTCACATTTCTAACGTTATGCTTGTTGTTAAAGGACAGGTAACAAGAGTTGGATTTAAAGTTGAAGATGGAAAGAAAGTACGTATTGCCAAGAAAAATGGCAGCGTAATCGATTAATTAAGAGAGGAGGTCCGAAAAAGTGAGCAGACTTAAAGAAACTTATTTAAACGAGATTATGGATGCTATGCAGAAAAAGTTCGAATATAAGAACGTAATGCAGATTCCAAAGCTCGATAAGATTGTAATAAACATGGGTGTTGGCGAAGCTAAAGAAAACCATAAAATTTTAGATACAGCTGTTAAGGATCTTGAGACAATTACAGGTCAGAAAGCAGTTATTACAAGAGCTAAAAATTCAGTAGCTAACTTCAAGTTAAGAGAAGGACAGCCAATCGGATGTAAAGTAACTCTTAGAGGAGATAAGATGTACGAATTCTTAGACAGATTAGTAAATCTTGCACTTCCTCGTGTAAGAGACTTTAGAGGTGTTAACCCTAACGCATTTGATGGAAGAGGAAATTATGCACTTGGAATTAAAGAGCAGATTATCTTCCCTGAAATTGAATATGATAAGGTTGATAAGGTTAGAGGTATGGACATTATTTTTGTTACAACAGCTAACACAGATGAAGAAGCTCGTGAATTATTGACATTATTTAATATGCCATTTGCAAAGTAATTAGGAGGTAGATCCATGGCTAGAACTGCTATGAAAGTTAAACAGCAAAGAAAAGCTAAGTTCTCTACACAGGCTTATAACCGTTGTAGAATCTGTGGTCGTCCACATGCTTATTTAAAGAAATACGGAATCTGCAGAATTTGCTTCCGTGAATTAGCATACAAGGGACAGATCCCAGGCGTAAAGAAAGCAAGCTGGTAAGAGAAAATTTGAAGGAGGAAGTAAACTATGACTATGAGTGATCCAATCGCAGATATGCTTACAAGAATTCGTAATGCAAATACTGCAAAACATGATACTGTAGATGTTCCTGCATCAAAGATGAAATTAGCTATTGCTGACATTCTTTTAAATGAAGGATATATCAAAAAGTATGATATTATAGAAGAAGGAAACTTCAAAACAATCAGAATCACATTGAAATACGGTAAGGACAAAAACGATAAGGTTATTACAGGAATCAAGAAGATTTCAAAACCGGGTCTTCGTGTTTATGCCGGAAAAGATGAATTACCAAGAGTTCTCGGTGGACTTGGAGTAGCTATCATCTCAACAAACAAAGGTGTGATTACAGATAAGGAAGCAAGAAAAGCAAACGTAGGTGGAGAAGTTCTCGCATTCGTTTGGTAAATAAAAATTAGGAGGTAAGGCGAAATGTCACGTATAGGAAGAATGCCTATCGCTGTACCAGCAGGAGTAACTGTTGATATAGCAGAAAATAATAAAGTGACTGTCAAGGGACCAAAGGGAGAACTCTCAAGAGTTTTACCTGAGGCTATGGACATTAAATTAGACGGCGACCATGTCGTTGTAACAAGACCAAATGACTTAAAGAAAAACAAATCTTTACATGGTCTTACAAGAACACTTATTTACAATATGATCGTTGGTGTAACAGAGGGTTATACTAAGGTATTAGAAGTAAACGGTGTTGGTTACAGAGCACAGAAGCAGGGAAAGAAGTTAGTTCTTTCACTTGGTTATTCACATCCGGTTGAAATGGAAGATCCTGAAGGAATCGAAACTGTTTTAGACGGACAGAATAAGATCACTGTAAAAGGTATTGATAAAGAAAAAGTTGGCCAGTATGCTGCTGAAATCAGAAGCAAGAGAGCTCCTGAACCATATAAGGGCAAAGGTATCAAATATGAAACAGAAGTTATCAGACGTAAAGTTGGTAAGACTGGTAAGAAATAATTAAAGGAGTGTAGACGATGGTTAGTAAGAAATCTAGAAGCGAAGTTCGCGTTAAGAAACATAACAGACTGCGTAATCATTTAAGTGGAACAACAGAGTGCCCACGTTTAGCAGTTTTTAGAAGTGATAATCATATGTATGCTCAGATTATTGACGATACAGTTGGAAAAACTCTCGTTGCAGCATCTACATTAGAAGCTGACATTAAGAAAGAGTTAGAAAAGACTAATAACGTTGATGCCGCAGCATATGTTGGTAAGGTTATCGGAGAAAGAGCAGTAGAAAAGGGTATTAAGGAAGTTGTTTTCGACAGAGGCGGCTTTATATACCAGGGTAAAGTTCAGGCATTAGCTGATGCAGCTAGAGAAGCTGGACTGGAATTTTAGTTGAGGAGGTAACACACATGAAACGTGAGATAATTGATGCAAGTCAGTTAGAATTAGAAGAGACAGTAGTATCAATCAAACGTGTTACTAAGGTAGTAAAGGGTGGACGTAATATGCGTTTCGCAGCTTTAGTAGTAGTTGGTGATAAACATGGACACGTTGGTGCAGGTTTAGGAAAAGCAGCTGAAATTCCTGAAGCAATTCGTAAAGGTAAAGAAGATGCTATTAAGAACCTTATTACTGTTCCTGTAGATGAGAATAACAGTATTCCATACGATGTTATTGGAAAATTCGGAAGTGCTGAAGTACTTCTTAAGAAAGCTAAGGAAGGTACTGGTGTTATCGCCGGAGGTCCTGCACGTAGTGTTGCAGAACTTGCCGGAATCACAAATATCCGTACAAAGTCTTTAGGTTCAAAGAATAAGCAGAATGTAGTTCTTGCTACAATTGAAGGATTAGCTGCATTAAAGACTCCGGAAGAAGTAGCTTCACTTCGCGGTAAAACTGTAGAAGAGATTTTAGGCTAATAGGAGGAAATGAAAATGGCAGATAAATTAAAAATTACATTAGTAAAATCAACAATTGGAGCAGTTCCAAAAAACAAGAAGACTGCAGAAGCTTTAGGACTTACAAAGCTTAACAAGACAGTCGAAATGCCTGACAATGCTGCAGTCAGAGGTATGATTCAGAGGGTTAGACATTTAGTTAAAGTTGAAGAAATTTAATCTAATTAGATAAGGAGGTGCGACAATGGATTTATCAAACTTAAAGCCTGCTGAGGGCTCAAAACATAGTGATAATTTCAGAAGAGGCCGTGGACATGGTTCAGGAAATGGCAAGACAGCCGGTAAAGGTCATAAAGGACAGAAAGCACGTTCAGGAAGCCCTAGACCAGGTTTTGAAGGTGGTCAGATGCCATTATACAGAAGAATCCCAAAGAGAGGCTTCACAAATATTAATACAAAGAACATTGTAGGAATTAATGTTACAGCTTTGGAAAGATTTGACAATGATACAGTAGTAACTGTAGAAACATTACTTGAAGCTGGGGTAATTAAAAATCCTAGAGACGGTGTTAAGATACTTGGTAATGGTGAAATCACTAAGAAACTCACAGTAAAAGTTGATGCTTTTAGTGAAGGTGCTAAGTCAAAGATTGAAGCCGCAGGTGGAACTTGTGAGGTGATCTAATATGTTAGAAACCTTAAAGAAAGCATTAAAAGTTAAAGAGATAAGAAAAAGATTACTTTATACATTTCTGATGTTAATAGTTGTAAGATTAGGTAGTCAGATACCTATTCCATTTGTAAACGGTGATGCAATAAAAGATATTATGAGCAATTTCTCAAATGAAAACTTTAGTTTCTTTACTGCCATCACTGGTGGATCAATGGAAAAGATGTCGGTGTTTGCTTTGAGCATTACACCGTACATCACTGCATCTATTATCGTGCAGTTATTAACAATTGCTATTCCAAAACTTGATGAACTTCAGAAAGATGGGGAAGAAGGCAGAAAGAAATTAGCAGAAGTTACACGATATTTAACAGTTGCTCTTGCATTAATCGAGTCAACTGCCATGATTATTGGATTTGCAAATCAGGGAATATTTGATACAGACGCTATTAAGTATGGTGATATGCATGCCATAAGAAAATGGGGAGTAATCGTAACAGGAATTTTGGCGATGACAGCCGGTTCAGCAGTTCTTATGTGGATTGGTGAACAAATCACAGAAAAGGGTGTAGGAAATGGTATTTCTATTGTACTTACAATTAATATCGTTTCAGGTATGCCAAGTGATATTGCCAACTTATTTACAAACTTTGTTGCTAAAGATGGTATATCTCCAGGAATGAGAGGTCTTTCAGCTTTGATTATTATCGGAGTAGTTGTGGGAATTATCGTTCTTGTAGTAATCCTTCAGGGGGCAACACGAAAAATTGCAGTGCAGATGTCACAAAAAGTACAGGGAAGAAGACAGGTTGGTGGACAGCAGTCAAATATACCTCTTAAGGTTAACACTGCCGGAGTTATTCCAATTATCTTCGCATCATCATTATTACAGTTCCCTGTTGTAATTGCTCAGTTCTTCGGAAAAGATCCGGAATGGGCTCATTATCTTAGTCAGTCATATTGGTGTAATCCGGCGAATATGAAATATTCTATAGGATTTGTAGTATATATATTACTTATTATTTTCTTTGCATATTTCTACACATCAATAACATTTAACCCTCGTGAGGTTGCTAAAAACCTTAATGACAGAGGTGGTTTTATACCGGGAATCAGAAGCGGTAAGCCAACAGTTGAATATTTGACACAGATATTAAATTATATAATTTTAATCGGTGCAGTAGGACTTCTTATTGTAGCGGTTATTCCAATCGTTGCTTCAGGTGTAACAGGAGCAAAAGTTGGATTTGGCGGTACATCAATTATCATTATCGTAGGTGTTATTCTTGAAACACTTCAGACTATTAAGTCAATGGTTTCAGAACGCAGTTACAGTACAGTCAGAGGAATATTCTAGAAGATATCAGATAATTTAGGGGACGGCTTATGCTGCCCCCTAAAACTACTATTGTTTATTGTGTGAGGAAAAAAATATGAAAATTATTATGTTAGGCGCACCTGGAGCCGGAAAAGGAACACAGGCAAAGATGATTGCTGAAAAATACAGCATTCCACATATCTCAACAGGAGATATTTTTAGAGCAAATATTAAAAATGGAACAGAATTAGGAAAAAAAGCTAAGTCTTATATGGATAAGGGACAGTTGGTTCCTGATGAATTAACATTAGACTTAATTATGGATAGATTTAAACAGGATGATTGCAAAAACGGATATGTTTTAGACGGATTCCCAAGAACAATTCCACAGGCAGAAGCTCTTGATACAGCATTAAAAGCTAAGGGTGAAAAAGTTGACTTCGCAATAGATGTTGACGTACCGGATGAAAACATTGTAAAGAGAATGGGTGGAAGAAGAGCATGTGTAGGCTGTGGAGCAACATATCATGTAGTATACAGCCCGACAAAGGTTGAAGGTGTGTGCGATAAGTGTGGAGAAGAGCTTATTGTAAGAGATGATGATAAGCCTGAAACAGTATTAAACAGACTTGAAGTATATCACAATCAGACACAGCCACTTATAGATTACTATAATGAACAGGGAATTTTAAAGAGTGTTGATGGAACAGTTGACATGAAGGATGTATTCAATGCAATTGTTGATATTTTAGGAGCATAAAAATGGCAGTTACAATTAAATCAGAAAGAGAAATTGAACTTATGCGTCAGGCCGGCAAATACATTGCCAAGGTCCATGAGGAACTGGCAAAAGAAATAAAGCCGGGCATGAGTACTTATCAGATTGACAAAATTGGAGAAGAGTTAATAAGAAGCTATGGCTGTATTCCAACATGTAAAGGATATGAAGGATTTCCGGCAGCGTTGTGTGTATCAGTAAATGACGAAGTCGTTCATGGAATACCTAGAAAAGATCACTTTGTGGACAATGGTGACATTGTAAGTCTTGATTTTTGCTTAAGCTATAAAGGTTACCAGTCAGATTGTGCAAGAACATTGCCTGTTGGGGAAATAAGTAATGATGCAAAACAATTGTTAGAGGTAACAAAGCAAAGCTTTTTCGAGGGAATTAAGTTTGCAAAAGAGGGATGCCACTTATACGAAATATCAGCAGCTATAAATGATTATGTTGATAAATTCGGATATGGAGTTGTCAGGGATTTGGTAGGTCACGGCATTGGAAGAGAAATGCATGAAGATCCGCAGATTCCGAATTTCAGACAAAGAAGAAGAGGGATGAAGTTACAGGCAGGAATGACACTTTGTATTGAACCTATGATTAATATGGGAAGAGCAGATGTGGCATTTATGGATGATGACTGGACAGTGGTTACAGATGATGGATCATTGGCAGCACATTATGAAAACACGGTTCTTATAACAAAGGGAGAGCCGGAAATATTAACACTGTAAAAGACTATAAAAGTGGAGGAATGAAATCATGTCAAAGGCAGATGTAATTGAAATAGAAGGAACAGTTGTAGAAAAATTGCCAAATGCGATGTTCAGGGTAGAGCTTGAAAACGGACATATAGTGCTTGCACATATCAGCGGTAAGCTTAGAATGAACTATATCAAAATACTCCCTGGAGATAAAGTAACAATAGAAATGTCTCCATATGACCTTTCAAAAGGAAGAATCATATGGCGTGATAAATAAGCTGCGCAATAATAAAATTTGTAAAAGGGTTTGGATGTTTACATACAAACCCTTGCACAAAATTTTATTATTATGGGGCGTATGCCCCGCAGCGAAATGAAGCGAAGCGGAATTGAGCTGGCGCAGCTTATAAGGAAGAAAGGCTGTAATTGGTGCAGCTTTTTATAGAGTAACTAAAAAATATAATTTTTTTGAAAAAAAGTCCTTGTAATAATTATAATCTTATGATAACATTATATTCGGACTTTTTTGTGGAAGGAGGATTTACTGTGAAAGTTAGATCATCAGTTAAACCAATATGCGAAAAATGCAAAGTCATTAAAAGAAAAGGAATCGTAAGAATTATTTGCGAGAATCCTAAGCACAAACAGCGTCAGGGTTAATTTAATCCGGAAAAGAAGTGAATGATACATATTGTTCACTTATTTGTGCTGTTTATTGTAATGCGGTATTAACCGTATTAATGATGCTATGTTTAGAGAGCATCAGGTAGTTTTACTACGAATTTGCGGCTGCAGTAACTATATTTTATATATACGTTACTATGAAATAAAGAAGATATAATTGATTTATATTTTCAGAAAGAATGACTGGTAATTTGCTGAACCGGTTATTCGTTTGAAACTTACAAATATGAATTTTTGGGAGCGTACAACATTTCAGACGTGGAAACACGGGCTACGTATTTTGAAGATTCATACAATTTAACTAATGGAGGTTATTCATATGGCTCGTATTTCAGGTGTTGATTTACCAAGAGAAAAGAGAGTTGAAATTGGATTGACTTATATTTATGGTATCGGTGTTTCAAGTTCAAAGAGAATCTTATCAGAAGCCGGCGTTAATCCTGACACACGTTGTAAGGATTTAACTGACGAAGAAGTTAAGAAAATCAGCGACGTTATCGATGCAAGTCAGACAGTTGAAGGTGATTTAAGAAGAGAAATCGCATTAAACATTAAGAGATTACAGGAAATTGGATGCTATAGAGGTATCCGTCATAGACGTGGACTTCCTGTTCGTGGCCAGAACACAAAGAACAATGCCAGAACAAGAAAAGGTCCTAAGAGAACTGTAGCAAACAAGAAAAAATAGTATAAACCCATAAGGGAGGTTAGTTTAGAAAATGGCTAAGAAAGTTACAAAGAAAGTGACAAAGAAGCGTGTTAAGAAAAACGTTGAACACGGACAGGCACATATACAGGCATCATTTAACAATACAATTGTCACATTGACAGATGCTGAAGGAAATGCTTTATCATGGGCAAGTGCTGGCGGTCTGGGATTTAGAGGTTCAAAGAAATCTACTCCTTATGCAGCTCAGATGGCAGCAGAAACTGCAACAAAGGCAGCTTTAGTACATGGTTTGAAAACAGTAGATGTTATGGTTAAGGGTCCAGGATCAGGTAGAGAGGCAGCTATTCGTGCCCTTGCTACATGCGGTCTTGAAGTTACATCTATTAAGGACGTAACTCCAGTACCACACAATGGATGTCGCCCACCAAAACGTAGAAGAGTCTAATTTAGGAGGGAAAAGATGGCAGTAAATAGAGTTCCTGTTCTTAAAAGATGTAGATCACTTGGTTTAGATCCGATTTATTTAGGAATAGACAAGAAATCAAATAGAAATTTAAACAGATCAAGCAGAAAGATGAGTGAATATGGTCTTCAGCTTAGAGAAAAGCAGAAAGCTAAATTCATTTATGGTGTATTAGAAAAGCCTTTCAGAAATTACTATCAGAAGGCACAGAAGAAACCTGGACAGACAGGTGAAAATCTTATGATCATGCTTGAAACAAGACTTGACAATGTAGTATTCCGTATGGGATTTGCAAGAACAAGAAAAGAAGCAAGACAGATCGTAGATCACAAGCATGTTTTGGTTAATGGAAAGCAGGTAAATATTCCTTCTTACTTAATCAAAGTTGGTGATGTTATTGAAATCAAAGAGAACTGCAAAGGTTCACAGAGATATAAAGATATCATCGAAGTTACTGGTGGAAGAACAGTCCCAGCATGGGTTGAAGTAGACCAGGATAATCTTAAAGGTGAAATCAAGGAACTTCCAAAGAGAGAAGATATTGATGTACCTGTAGATGAGATGCTTATTGTCGAATTATATTCTAAATAATATATTCATATATTTTATTAAGAT
The DNA here is from genome assembly GCF_003479405.1 of Eubacterium sp. AF16-48. Lineage (GTDB taxonomy): Bacteria > Bacillota > Clostridia > Lachnospirales > Lachnospiraceae > Eubacterium_G > Eubacterium_G segne. Next base: position 42,377 of record NZ_QUHB01000002.1, read on the forward strand.
TGTTCCCAGTAGGCTTAAGCAATTCCCAATAAAGGAGGGGCTAATTAGTGTTCGATTTTGAGAAACCAAATATTATAGTAGAAAAATCAGATGATGGAAGATATGGTAAGTTTGTAGTTGAACCTCTTGAAAGAGGATATGGTACAACACTTGGTAATGCATTAAGAAGAATTATGCTTTCATCATTACCAGGCTCAGCTGTAAGCCAGATTAAGATTGACGGAGTTCTTCATGAATTCAGTTCAGTACCTGGAGTAAAAGAAGACGTTACGGAAATCGTAATGAACATTAAACAGCTTGAGATTAAAAACAACAGTACAACAGATGAACCGAAGATTGCTCATATTGATGTAACTGGAGACCAGGTCGTAACAGCAGCTGATATCCAGACAGATTCTGATATTGAAATCTTAAACCCGGATTTAGTTATTGCAACACTTAGTGGTGGTGCAGATAGCAAACTTAGTATGGAATTAATCATTACTAAGGGTAGAGGTTATGTAAGTTCAGAGAAAAATAAGAATGATAATCTTCCAATCGGTGTTATCGCTGTAGACTCAATTTACACTCCGGTAGAGAGAGTTAATATGTCAGTTGAAAACACTCGTGTAGGTCAGGTTACAGACTTTGATAAGCTTACATTAGATGTTTATACTAATGGAACATTAGATACTGATGAAGCTGTTAGTTTGGCATCAAAAGTTCTTTGCGAACACTTAAAGTTATTTATTGATCTTTCTGACACTTCAAAGGATATTGAAGTTATAGCAGAACCGGTCGATGATGAAATTGATAAAGTGTTAGAGATGAACATCGATGAATTAGAGTTATCAGTTCGTTCATACAATTGTTTGAAGAGAGCAGGTATCAATACAGTTGAGGAATTAGTAAATAAGACTTCTGATGATATGATGAAGGTAAGAAACCTTGGACGTAAGTCATTAGAAGAAGTACTTGCTAAGTTAAAAGAACTCGGCCTTGCATTGAAACCAGGCGACGAGAACTAATAGACATGAGTTTGTTAGAGGAGGTGCAGGGTATATACATATCCCACCGACGATTTGCCACTATTAAGCAATGGTGACAATACAAAACAGGAGGTAAGAAAATGGCAGGTTATAGAAAACTTGGAAGAACTTCAAGTCAGAGAAAGGCTTTAATAAGAGGTCAGGTTACAAGTCTTTTAAATAACGGCAAAATAGTTACAACTGAAGCAAGAGCTAAAGAAATTAGCAAGGTTGCTGAAGGTCTTATTGCATTAGCTGTAAAAGAAAAAGATAACTTTGATGAAGTTGAAGTTACAGCTAAAGTTGCTCGTAAAGATAAAGATGGCAAGAGAGTTAAAGAAGTAGTTGATGGCAAGAAAGTAACAATTTACGATGAAGTAAAGAAGACTATCAAGAAAGACCAGCCTTCACGTCTTCATGCTAGACGCCAGATGAACAAGGTTCTTTACACAGTAACAGACAAAACTGGCAAGAAGAATGAAGCAAAGAAAGTTGATTTAACTAAGAAGTTATTTGACGAGATTGCTCCTAAGTACGCAGACCGTAAGGGTGGCTATACAAGAATCGTTAAGATTGGCCAGCGTAAAGGTGATGCTGCTATGGAAGTATTACTTGAATTAGTATAATAGCAATATATTGAGTGTTAAGCTCGCATTAAATAAAACAAACAGTCGATTATGTTATACATAGTTGGCTGTTTGTTTTGTTTAACAGTAAAAATAAACGGTACTATACAAGAGTGGGGGCATGGTTCTTTGAAAACCATGAAGATTTGTTATTTTTTGTATTTGACAAAGTTAAAAGAAAAAAACACTATAGAAATTGTATAGAAAGAACGAGGTGACAGTATTGATGCATTTATTGACAATAAGGCTGCAAAGGAAATAACTATAATAAACAAATCCTCAAAAGATGACACAGGTATAAATAAAATAAGTGTTGAGAGATATGGGGATGAGTATGTTTGTAACGGAAAGACATATAAGTATTTTTATAAAATAACCCATTTAGAAGGAAATGAGATATCCCAGGATTATATTTTAGGAAATGTGATATTAGATGAAAAGGAATATAATAATTACATAGCAAATAGTACACAAGGGGAGAACGCACCACTTATTGTGGCAAGTAATATAGAGAAATAAAGTAAAAGCCTGTTTTACATAGTGCATAAATGAAAACATTCCCACTTGCTTTTTTTAATATAACTTAGTATAGTGTAATAGATTTTACAGAATAGAGAGGAAAGAATCATGTGGATTATGTCAATGACTATAATAGACAGAATCGTTGATTTTATGTGTAATATAAAGTCGCCGGTGTTGGCGATTTGCTATGTAGTAGGAATATTTATGGGAATTCTTATAATACAGGATAAACCATATATGCTTATTGGTTTGTTTGCCACCAGAAAATTTAAACCGGCAAAGAAGCAGCACAAATATGCAGTGCTTATTCCTGCCAGAAATGAGGAACCGGTTATTGCAAACCTTATTAACAGTATAAGAAAGCAGGACTATCCCCAGGAACTAATAACCATATTCGTTGTGGCAGATAACTGCACTGATAATACAGCAAAGGTGGCAAGAGAAAAGGGAGCCATATGCTATGAGCATTTTAATCCTGAAGAGAGAACCAAAGGATTTGCCCTTAAGTATCTTTTTGAACAAATACAAAGAGATTATGGCATAGAGTCCTTTGAAGGGTATTTTATATTTGACTCAGACAATTTGCTGAAAAAAGATTATATTTCAAGAATGAATGATTCCTTTGATGCAGGAGAGAAGATAATCACATCATATAGAAGCACAAAGAACTGGACGGAAAGCTGGATAGCATCCACATATGCCATTCATTGGTTACGGTCAATACGATACAGGCATAGAGCCCGTTCTCTTCTTCACTTAGCAACTAACATTCAGGGAACAGGTTTTCTGTTTTCCAATGAAATAGTAAAAGACGGATGGAAATATACATCCCTTACGGAAGATAGGGCATTAACAGCAGATTGCGTTGTAGAGGGATATGAAATATCCTACAATGATGATGCAATTTTCTATGATGAACAACCTGTTAGTTTAAAGGTAGCATTGAGACAAAGGTTACGTTGGTCTAAGGGGCATCTTCAGGCATTTGCTGAAAGTGGATGGGGTTTGTTTAAAAATATATTCATAGATAAAAACACAAAGCACTATGAAGATGATAAATGGTACAGCTATTTAATAAGAACCATAAGGCATAGATTTATGTCCTTTGATACTTTTGCACAACTTCTTCCTAAAAATATTGTCTATGCAGCCAAGTGGATTTTACTGAAATTAATAATTGATCCTTTTATTGCGTGGAATACAGGAGCTACAATGTACGTCTTTAGCAATGATACATATTTATCTGCCATTGTGAGACACTTTACAGGTAATACCACTGTAGCCCTAGACTCGGGAGTAAAAGCTTATTTTTTCAGCATTTTACTGGCAATATGGATAAGATTATTTTATAGAATAGGAAGATATTTTGTGAATATATGGGTAGCTGTTTATCTGTTTATAATTGAGCATAGAAGAATACCGAAGTTTAGCATATGGCGAAAGGTACTTTATGTATTTACCTGGCCTACTTTTGATATTATACAAAGATATACCCAGTATGTAGCATTGTTTAAAAAGGTTGAGTGGAAGCCAATTCCCCACAACAGCAAGATTACAATTGAAGATATAGAAGAGCAGGTAGGATAAAAAATAAGCTACAGTTTAAGGCAACACTTAAGCTGTAGCTTATTTTATAAATTAAAAATTATTTTCTGAAATAATCATATTTCAAGGTTAAATCATTTTTCTTAATGGTATCGTTTACCAAAATACTCATTTTTTCTAACTTCTTTTGACTGATTTTGCCACCGTTAGTGACTTTTCCATCTTCAACGTAGACTTTTCCGTCATACCATGAATAATCGCTGAAAAAGGCAAAACCGTGGTAATTATCTGCCAAAGCATTCTTTCCAATATAATTATTGCTGTTATATTTTATTCCAAACAGGTTAAGCACAGTAGGAAGAATATTCATCTGCATTGTAACCTCATTAACATCGGTTGGTTTAACATCACTACTCCATATAAAGAATGGTGTATGATTAATAAGATTGTTGTCAGTTTCCTTATATTTATCAAGAACTGACTTATCTTTAATTGTGTAAAGATAGTGGTCTGCATATGCAACAATAACTGTATTATCGTATAGGTTATTATCCTTTAACGCCTGAATTAAAAGACCTACCATATAATCTGTTTCTCCCACCATTAATTTGGCAGTTTCCTCTTCCGACAAATCGGGAACATTACCTACACCGTATTTTTTTTCGGCAATAAGCTTTCCCACCTCTTTGGAGGTTGTAAAAGGTGTATGAGGAGAGTAAGAAATAATATAATCCACAAATTTTCCCTTTTGTTTAAACATCTTATTGTAAAATGTTTTGTTAAGAATCAATTCCCTGTCTAACTCATAATCTAAATTATTATACTTGGCAATATCCTTTAAACCATAGTAGTTATCGTATCCCCAGCTTTTATAGTTAATGCCACGGGAATAAAAATCTGCCGAATTCATATGGAAAGCATTAACACTGTAACCGGCCTTTTTAAACAACCTTGCCATGGAATTGTCAAAGGTATTAGTGTTAAAAGTATATACATTTTCAGTATAAGATATTGGGGTGGTAAATCCCGCATTAACTGCAAATTCTGAATTGAAGGTAGAACCACCACCGGTATATATGGAATAATGATCCGTGAAATTAATGGAGTGATTAAGCAAATTATAAAGGTTAGGTGTATTTTCTTTGCTTAAAAGCCATGTATCCATTCCTTCTAACTGGAGAAAAATCACGTTCTTGTCCTTGAAAAGACCGGTATATGAATTAGTTTCATCTTCGGTTTTTGCATTATATATGTCATCTAAAAACTTTTTATCTTCCTTGCTGATTTTATCCTTAGGTTTAAGGAAAGTAAAATAAAAGTTTCTAACGGAATATTCATAAAGTCCTGATATTCTCATACTTTTGTTGCTGTCACTATAATTTTCGTACACGCTTCTTGGCTTTTTAAAGTTATTCCACTTAAGCCCTGAACTGGAGTGACCAAACATAAGAGGTGCTAAAAGATGAAGTATAACAAAAACCACCACAAAAATAAGCAGCCTCTTTAAACGAAACTCATCATATTTCTTATATTTTTTTGCCACAATAATAGTGTATACAAGTACAATTACGGCAAATATGTATATAACTGGATTTGTATGAACAATAGTATCTAATATATAAGAACTTCCTTCATCAGCCATTTTAGTAAGATTAAAACTAAAATAAAATCCTGTAAGGGAATAATAAATGGTGTTAGTCAAAAACATCCCAAAGGACAAAATGAAAAATATCCAGTAAAGAATTTTACCGGCAATTCCTTTTAAGGAAGTGACAATTCCCATAAAAAATACAATCCACAATAAAGTGAAAATATTAGGAGCCGGATAGTAAATCGGAAAATATGAAATTTTAAGACCGAAAGCACGGGTAAAAATATCCATTGCAAAGAATGGAAGAGCCATTAATATAATAACCTTGTTAGTGATAATTACTTTTTTTAACTTAATACTTATGTTTTTTATTGAATTAATCATTGTAATATTCCTCCACACAATAAAATACCATAAATAATTACAAATGTCTAAACTAATATTTGGCATATAAGTTGCAAAAAAAATCTAAATAGAATAAAATAAGTGCGGTGGCGTAGCAAAATTTAATCGGAGACTAAAATGGAAATAATTAATATAAAGAATCTTATTCATGAATATAGAACAGCTGATGAAGAAACAGAGACGGTAAGAGCCATTGACGGAGTATCCCTTGATGTTGAACAGGGGCAGTTTATTGTAATATTAGGTCATAACGGCTCCGGAAAATCTTCTTTGGCTAAACATATAAATGCCCTGTTAATGCCCACCGACGGAACTATCTGGGTAGATGATATGGATACAAGGGATGGTAAGCTTTTGTGGGACATAAGACAGACGGCAGGAATGGTTTTTCAGAACCCTGATAACCAGATAGTGGCAACCATGGTGGAAGAGGATGTTGCCTTTGGCCCGGAAAATATGTCGGTTCCCACAGGGGAAATATGGAAAAGAGTGGAGAAGGCATTAGGTGCCGTTGGAATGACAAAATTCAGGCACAAATCTCCTTTAAAACTTTCCGGTGGACAAAAACAGAGAGTGGCAATTGCAGGAATAATAGCCATGGAACCGAAATGCATTATTTTAGATGAACCAACTGCCATGCTTGATCCGGTAGGAAGAAGAGAAGTTATCAAAACATTGCATCAGCTTAATAAGGAAAAAGGCATAACCATTGTTTTAATAACTCATTATATGAATGAAGCAATTAAAGCAGATAAAATCTTTGTTATGGACAAGGGAAAGTTGGCAATGCAGGGAACTCCAAAAGAAATTTTTTCCCGGGTGGACGAAATAAAAGGATATGGACTTGAGGTGCCGCAGGTTACGGAATTAGGTTATATGCTAAAGAAAAGCGGTCTTGACATAGAAGATGGAATACTTACTGTAGACCAGCTGTTAGAACAGATAAATAAGATGGAAAGAGATAATTAATATGTCGCTTAAACTAGAAAATGTAAGTTATATATATGAAAAAGGAACAAGTCAGGAAACTGCAGCCGTAAAAAATGTTGATTTGGAAATAAATAAAGGAGAATTTGTGGCCATAATCGGTCACACTGGCTCCGGAAAGTCAACTTTGATACAGCATTTTAATGGCCTTGAAAAGCCTACGGAAGGAAAAGTTTTATATGATGGAAAAGATATATTTGACAAGGACTTTGATTTGCGAAAATTAAGGTGCAAGGTAGGTTTGGTTTTTCAGTATCCGGAACATCAGTTGTTTGAAGCTACTGTGTTAAAGGACGTCTGTTTTGGACCGAAAAACGAAGGACTAAGTAATGAGGATGCACGGATTAGGGCTAAGGAGGCACTGAAACTGGTGGGAATTGGCGAAGAAATGTACGAAAAATCACCTTTTGAAATGTCCGGTGGACAGAAAAGAAGAGTGGCAATTGCAGGAACACTGGCAATGAATCCGGAAATATTAGTTCTTGATGAACCTACTGCGGGATTAGACCCGGAAGGCAGGGATAAAATTCTTCAATGTATCAGTGATTTAAGGGAAAACCGTGGAATAGGAGTGGTTCTGGTGTCCCACAGCATGGAAGATGTGGCAAATTATGCAGACAGAATAATTGTAATGAATGGCGGAGAGGTAATGTATGATGATGTGCCTCACAAGGTTTTTGCCCATTACAGGAAACTTGAAAAGGTAGGACTGGCAGCCCCTCAAATAACTTATGTAATGCATGAATTAAAAAAAGCAGGATACAACGTAGATGAAAATATTATTAATCTTGAAGAAGCAAAGGAAAACATTCTTAAATGTTTAGGGAGATAAGATAAATGGCAAATATTACTATAGGACAATACTATCCCGAAAATTCAATAATTCACAAACTTGACCCAAGAGTCAAATTAGCAGGAACGATGATTTGTATAATTGTACTTTTTCAGATAAATACAATTGCAGGTTATGGATTATTTACAATATTTATGGCAGCAGTTATAAAAGCTTCAAAAATTCCATTTATGAAACTGTTGAAGGGAGTCAGGGGAATTTTATTTATACTGCTTTTTAGTGTGGTATTAAATATTTTTATGACAAAAGGCGAAATTCTGTTGGAAATAGGATTTCTTACCGTAACAAAAGAGGGACTTATAAAGGCACTATATATTTCCGTGAGACTTATATACCTTATTATATGTACCTCCATAATGACTCTTACAACCACGCCTAATGACCTGTCAGATGGGCTGGAAAAGGCATTTGGTTTCCTTAAGGTAGTGAAATTTCCGGTTCACGAAATTGCCATGATAATGTCACTGGCATTGCGTTTTATCCCAACTCTTATGGAGGAAACAGACAAAATCACAAAAGCCCAGAAGGCAAGAGGGGCAAGTTTTGATACGGGAAATATTTTGCAGAAAGCAAAAAGTTTAATACCTATACTTATTCCACTGTTTATATCATCCCTTAGAAGAGCCATTGACTTGGCAACGGCAATGGAAGCAAGGTGCTATCATGGAGGAAACAGAACGAAAATGAAACCGTTAAAATATGCTAAGCGGGATGCCATAGGATACGCGTTAAGTTTATGTATGATAGTAGTTGTAATAGGTGCAGACAAAGTGTTTGCATATTTCATATAGAGAGCAGGTTTTAATGAAAAGAGTAAGAATGATAATTTCCTACGACGGAACTAATTATTGCGGGTGGCAGACACAGATTAACGGTATTACGGTGGAGGAAATAATAAATAGAGAATTAACAAGACTTCTTGGAGAAGAAATTGCGGTAATTGGTGCAAGCAGAACTGACTCAGGGGTTCACGCCATAGGAAATGTGGCTGTTTTTGATACGGAAACAAAAATACCTCCTGAAAAAATCAGTTTTGCACTGAATCAGAGACTTCCGGAGGATATTAGAATACAGAAATCAGAAGAAGTATCTACTGATTTTCATCCAAGATATTGCAACAGTAAAAAAACATATGAATATAAAATATTAAACCGCAGATTTCCAAATCCTATGGTAAGGTTGTATACTCATTTCGTATATATGCCTTTGGATGTGGAGTTGATGAAGGAAGCTGCCGGATATATAGTTGGAGAACATGATTTCGCCAGCTTTTGCTCTGCAGGAAGCCAGGTGAAAACCACTGTGAGAACAATTTATGAATTAGACATAAATAAAGAAAATGATATTATAGCAATTAAAATCAGTGGAAACGGTTTTCTTTATAATATGGTAAGAATAATAGTGGGAACCCTTATGAAAGTGGGACTCAAGGTGTATCCGCCAGAGCATGTAAAGGAGATAATTGAGGCAAAAGACAGGTACATGGCAGGGCCTAAAGCACCGGCAAAAGGACTTACTTTAGTAGGCATTGAATACCAAGAATAGATTGTTAATTTTTGTAATAGAAATGTAATAAACAAAATGTTGATTTTGTATAGTCGCAGTGCTAGTATACCAATGATTAAAAGACATAATTACATCACATTTAATGAGAAAGGGAACAGAAAATGAAAAGAGTATTACATATTCACAAAGTATTAATGTTAGTTGCATTGTTTTTATGTATAGGTACATTAACAGTTACCTCAGCAGCCACAGTAGACAATAAGGATGGTAAGTCTGAAAAAACTACTACAGTATCAAAGAATACCAAGAAAAAGGCAGCAAAAAAGAAGGGAAAATTAGTTACAAAGAACGGTTATACATATTATAAGGTTAATGGAAAGTATGTGAAAAAACGCTTTGTAAAGATTAAGGGAAAAACATACCACTTTGGAAAAGACGGAACAATGACATTAGGATGGCTTAGAAGCCGTGGAAATTACTATTGTTTCAGCCGTGTAAATGGAAAAATGTTTAAAAACCGTAAGGTGGACGGAATTAAGCTGGATAAAAAGGGCAAGGCAGAAAAGACAGATTTAAATATTGATAAAATTAACACAATGATTACAGCAAGGTTGAAGGTAAATAAGATTTGCAAGGCTACAGACAGCAAGGAAGTAAAGTTGAGAAAATGTTTTGACTGGGTTGCCAAGGCACCTTACAAGAGATACCGTTTCCTTAACAAAATATATAAGCAAAAAGGCTGGGAATCAACGTTTGCCAATGATATCTTTAAAAATGGAGACGGATGTTGTGTTTCGGAAGCAGCAGCATTAGCTTTTCTGGTACATGAAAGCGGATATAAAACAGTTTATGTTGCCCATGACACGGAACATGCATGGATGGAGCTTAACGGAAAAGTTTATGATACATTATTTGCCAGAGCAAAGGATTATGAAAAGTACTACGGCTTATCATATAAAAATTATTCATGCTGGGCAGTAGATAAGAGAAAGATATAAAATAGGAGTACGGTATGGTATTTAGTTCAGCGATATTTTTGTTTGTTTTTTTGCCGATAGTGTGTGCATTGTATTTTTGTGCACCGGGCATTAAGGCAAAGAATGCACTGTTAATTATAGCCAGCCTGATATTTTACGCATTTGGAGAGCCGGTGTATATTTTACTTATGCTGGCCTCTATTGCTGTAAACTACATGTTCGGAAGGCTTATTGGCGTGTTTTCAAAAAATGAAAACCAGGCGGGCAGAAAGATTTGTCTTATATTAGCTGTAATAGCCAATATAGGAGTTTTGGGAGTGTTTAAATATACCGGATTTATTGTGGAAAATCTTAATCACATAAATGGAATAAATATAAAGAATCCTAATATTGCCCTTCCTATTGGAATTTCTTTTTTCACGTTTCAGGCTTTGTCTTATGTAATTGATGTTTACAGGGAACCTGAATTAGAGCAGAAAAATCTATTTAACCTTGTTTTGTATGTATCATTTTTTCCACAGCTTATTGCGGGCCCTATTATAAGGTACAATGAAATAGCAAAACAGATAAATAGCAGAAAATCAAGTATAGATATGGCAGCTGCAGGCATTCAGCGGTTTATAAGAGGTCTTGCAAAAAAACTAATTATAGCCAATGGTGCAGGTTATATAGCAGATGCCATATTTAAGTTAAACATAGGAGATTATGGCTTTTTTGTGGCGTGGGTAGGAGCTATAAGCTATACTTTACAGATTTATTATGATTTCAGCGGTTATTCTGATATGGCAATTGGAATGGCAAAAATATTTGGATTTGAATTTAGCGAAAACTTTAAACATCCATATTGTTCAAAAAGCATAAAAGAATTTTGGCGCAGATGGCACATATCCCTTTCTACTTGGTTTAAGGAGTATGTGTACATTCCGTTAGGGGGCAACAGAAAAGGAAAACTTCGCACAGAAATAAATAAGTTAATTGTTTTTGCACTTACAGGTATATGGCATGGTGCTAACTGGACTTTCCTTGTATGGGGAATGATTCATGGTGTGGCAAATGTTTTAGAGGACACTGTAGGAAAGGGCATAAAAATAAAAAACAAAGTCATAAAAAATATATATGTGTGGTTGGTGGCAACAGTAGCTTTTGTTATGTTTAGGGCAGACACGGTGGCTGAAGGTTTTGGAATGATTAAAACAATGTTTACAGGCTTTACATTTGGAATAAATTCTGTAAGCTACATAGCTGAATTATTAAGTCCTTATTACATATTTATTTTGATATTGGCTGTGGCTTTTGCATATCCTGTAAGGGAAAATCTGCTAAGCTATGTAGATGGCAGAAGCGTAAAAGCAAAATACACCATAAATACAGCTGTTTATGCATTTGACATTTTGCTTGTTTTACTATGTGTTATAAATTTAGCAACGGCTACATATAATCCGTTTATTTATTTTAGATTTTAGGTGGTGATGGGAATGCAAAAGAAAATATTCATAATTTTATTTTTTATAATAATTTGTCTTCCGTCAGTAGCCATGTTTTTTTACAAGACGGATTTAAATGCGGAAAAACGTCAGGTTCAGGGTTTCCCGGAATTAAAGAAAGATGGGCATATAAATGGAGATTATTTTTCGGAATTAACGGATTTTTTCGCAGATAATTTTGCCTTCAGGCAGGAATTAATTGAGGCTGACGGTGTCATTAAAAGTAATGTGTTTAAGGAATCTAATAATGACAATGTAATTGTAGGCAAAGACGGCTGGCTGTTTTTCAGTGAAACATTAGATGATTATATTGGAAGAAACACATTGTCAGAGAGAAAAATATATTCCTGTGCAAAGGTACTTTCCCTGATTCAGGAAAATGCCAATAACAATAACAGAAAGTTTTTGTTTATAGCAGCACCGGATAAAAACGCCTTATATCCTGAGTATATGCCTTCGAGATACATAAAGATAAGTGATGTTAACAATTATTCACTGTTAAAGGCTGAAATGGAAAAGTTAGGTGTTAATACTCTTGATTTGCGGCAGATGTTTAAAAATGTAAATAAACGTGTTTATCATAAATTAGACACTCATTGGAATAATGAGGGAGCTGCTATGGCATGTGGTTGGATTTTGGACAATTTAGGAAAAAGCCATTATGATTACAGCAATGAAAAGTACACTATTAAGAAGAACTTCTCAGGAGATTTATATGGCATGCTTTTCCCAAAGGGGAAGAAAAAGGATGATAATGTAATTTACGAAAAAAAGCATACATATGAATATCTTTCAAAGACAAATAACGTGGAAGATATTTCTCTTGAAACTAAAGAGGATTCTAAAAAAGGGTCTATTGTGATGTACAGGGATTCTTTTGGAAATGCTTTGTTACCCTTTGTGGCAGATGAATATAACCATGGTTATTTTTCAAAGGCTGTGCCATATAATCTAAATCTAGCGGATGATTATAATGCGGATGCAGTTGTTATTGAAATAACGCAGAGACATATTCCGTCACTTATTGAGGAAGTTCCATATATGGCAGCGCCGCTTAGAACTGAAAACTTATCGGTACAGACAACGGATAAGTGCAAGTCTGTTATTGAAATGGTGGACAGTGAAAACCAGTATCTGCCCTTTAAAGGTGCTGTAGACAAAAACTATTTAAGCGATGACGGAAATATATATGTGAGAATGTACAATGATAAAAATTCTTATACTTTTGAGGCATTCCCGGCATCCTATGAAAATGAAAAAGCAGATGGATACCATTTCGGGCTTTATATTGATACGGCAGATATTGCATCAGGAAGTTATGATGTGGAAGTGATTTCTCAAAAGGGAAATGAATATTATACTTCCGGCAGCGGTGTGGAAGTGGAACTTGAGGAATAGATTAAGAAATAATTAATTTCGCAAAAAGATGTTTACAAGAAATAAAATAAATGTATAATGAATGATTGTGGAGGAAATGGAACATGAGAAAAAATATTTTAATGATTGCTACAGTTACAATGATGGCATTTGCAATTACTGCATGTGGCTCAGATAGCAAAGATAATGAAACAACAAAAGCAGAAACAACAGTACAGGTAACAACTGAAGAAGCAACAACAGTGGAGGAGACTACGGCAGAGGAAACAACAGAGGCTCCTACAAAGAAAGTTGTAAAAAAGAAGAAAGTTAAGAAAAATACGGAAACACAGGCACCAAAAGCACTTAGTCCGGAAGAAGCTAAGGCTACAGCTAAAAGTTATGTTGGAAAAACAATAGACCAGCTTGTTGCTGCAATAGGTCAGTACAACAGTATGGACAAATCAAAGAGCTGCTTAGTTGACGGTGAATATGATGGAATGTTTTATTATGATGGGTTTACCGTTTCAGCATCTACAGAAAATGGTGTTTGGGTAATATCCAGCGTAGATTAATGATATAATTCAGTTGATTATAAGGAAACTACAGTTTTTTATTGAAAAAAACTAAAAAAATCAACAAAAATTAATTGACAGTAAAAAATACTTATTATATAATAAGTTCTATTGTGACGTGTTATGCACGTTTGTTTTATGTCTTAGCCAAAGCCCCGGTATGGATATAGAACGTTTTATAAAAGAAATATTAAAAGATAAGCAAAATTTCAGGAGGTAAACCAATGAAAACATACATGGCTAGTCCAGCAGATATTGAAAGAAAATGGTATGTAGTTGATGCTACAGGATATACATTAGGACGTTTGTCATCAGAAGTTGCTAAAATCTTAAGAGGAAAGAACAAACCACAGTTCACACCTCATATTGATACAGGTGACTATGTAATTATTACAAACGCTGACAAGATTAAGGTTACAGGAAAGAAGTTAGACCAGAAGGTTTATTATCATCATTCAGACTACGTTGGTGGTATGAAGGAAGTTACACTTAAGGAAAAACTTGCTAAGAAACCTGAAAGTGTTATTGAACTCGCAGTTAAAGGCATGCTTCCAAAGGGACCTTTAGGAAGAAGCATGATGAAGAAACTTTTTGTTTATGCTGGTGCTGAGCATCCACATGCAGCTCAGAAACCGGAAGAATTAACATTTTAGTTAACTGAGAGGAGGAAATGATAATGGCTATAGAGAAGTATTATGGAACAGGTAGAAGAAAAAGCAGTATCGCTAGAGTATACGTTATGCCTGGTAAAGGAAATGTAACAATCAACAAGAGAGACATTGATGATTACTTTGGTCTTGAGACATTAAAGGTAATCGTACGTCAGCCATTAGCAGCTATTGATGCAGCTGATAAGTTTGATGTTGTTGTAAATGTACATGGTGGTGGATATACAGGACAGGCTGGTGCCATCAGACATGGTATCGCCAGAGCATTAGTTCAGGCAGACGCTGAAAACAGACCAGTATTAAAGAAAGCCGGATTCTTAACAAGAGATTCAAGAATGAAGGAAAGAAAGAAATACGGTCTCAAAGCAGCCAGAAGAGCACCACAGTTTTCAAAGAGATAATTCAAACGAATATCAGAAAAGAGCAAATTTCCCCGAAAACATCGAGTTTTCGGGGATTTCTTTATATTCCGATAAATCTATCAGACACCACAAAAACACACGAAATTTCAACGGTAACTAACACATAACTAACAGGTAACTAACACGGAAAACACTGTCTTGTGTAAGACATTGCAAGTCTTATGTAAGACACATTTTTGCAATAAAAAAGGACGAATCAATCGCCCTTTTCGTTGCAGTATTCAATGATACATGACCGGACATCTTTTTTCGTCCGGCAATGATAGGAATGACCGTCCTTGAAAATGATGTCATATCCGTCGTGCATGTTTCCAGTGATTCCGGAAATCATTTCTCTGTTCTTTTCTGCAATCTGCATTGTATCAAATAAACCGCATTGGTCTTTTCTGACGAGGTCTTGCATGTACGCATTGACCGACATTCCTTTACTGGATGCAAGAGCCTTGATAATGTCTTTCATGCCTTTAGGTACAACGAGATTGATTCGTTCGTAATGTTCACGCCCGAAATTGTTTTTGTATTCAGTTCTATTCATGGCACACCTCTATATTTTGTTGATAGCGTCAATCAGTTCCTCGATTTCAAAATGTGTATATACGACCTCTGTCACGCCCTGCCCTTTATGACCGACAATTTTCTTGATGACCTTGTCTGACACTCCGGCAACCGTCAACATGGAAATACATGTGTGACGGGTATCGTGAGGACGGTGTTTCATTCCGAGGGTCTCAATAAGTGGCGACCAGTACGAATCATAATAATTCCGGTATTTGAAATGTTCACCCTCCGGAGTAGAGAGGAGATATTCACAATCATTGAGGTTGTACCAGTATTCAAAGAACGGATAAACCTTTTCAGAGATTGGAGCGGTACGGATTCCGGCAGCAGTTTTCGAGGCGACAATCTTGAAATATCTTTCCTCAAGGTTCACATTTTCTTTCTTGAGGTCGAGGAGTTCGCCGATTCTGCATCCGGTATATATCAGCATGAGGATGACAGTATAATATATATTTGAATCCTTGACATCCCATATCTTTTTGACCTCTGTTTTTGAAAAAGGTTTCCGGTTGTATGCGTTCGGGTTTCCTGCCTTTTTGATGTCGAGGTATTCAACGAGATTCCGTTCTTTTGGGATAATCTCATGAATCACGGCGTATTTATACATCAGACCGAGCAGGACTTTCAATTTCCGGAGTGTTGGATAATTTTTGCCGGATTCATCGACAATCATTTGCAGGTGGTCGAGTTTGACATCGACAAACCGCATCCGTGCAAGTTTATCACACAACGCCCATGCTGCACGATAACCCTTGACGTTGGAATCACTGACGGTCGGAAAATGTTCATCAGACCATCGCTCATATACATCCTCGAATGTGACTTTTGCAGCATCCACATCATAAGGATTTGCATTGAACTCCGCAAGTGCGGTCAATGCCTCTTTACGGGTCGGGTAATATCCGACGACCGTATATAATTGTTTTGATTTACCTGTTTTCGGGTCGATTTCCCATCCTTTTGTCTTTTTGGCAACATAAGGATTCCGGCGATTTCCCGATAATTTGTAAACCGTTCCGAATCCGTTCGGTAGTTTCATAAAATCACCATCCTAAAAAAGAGTATAAAAAATAAAACCAATGCAAAAAGCACGGTTTTATGATAGAATGGTGTTTGCAGGAACATTCTGTCGGTGCTTTTTGCAGGAGCATGAGACGGAGGTTTCACAAAGGCGATTCACATTGCAGTGTGGGTCGTCTTTTTTATTGTGCATTATTCATTTGCACGGCGTTCTTTTGCGACTTTTCTATACTTGCGACCGATGACAACACATGCGACACCGAACACAATAGCAATTATTCCGGCAACCGGAACAGCAAGCAATAGAATCAATCCTAAAAGTGCAAGGACAGCACCGAGAACAATCATGAGGATTCCGCAAACACTGTATGTATTTGCAGAGTATTCCTTTTTCTGCGGTGCATTTGTGGAACTGGATGCAGCAGGATTTCCGTTTGCAGCCGTCAATCCTTTTGCGATGCCGGACACGCCGACGGTAGTTCTGTTATACACTGCGTTATATGCTGCCTTTTTCGGGTCGTTGACGATTCCCATTCCCTTTTTACCATAAAGGGGATTGACCGCCTTTTTGACCTGCCGTTTGACTTTTCCTGTTGTTCTTGCCTTGATGCTTTTCTTAATGTTTGGCTTTCTGACACCGTATTTCATGAACACACCTCCATTTCTATAAAATCAACATTCTGTAAACTTTCCTCAAGAGAGGAGGTGAGCAGAATGAAAATCCTTGTGTGGGAAGTGAGAACCTCAAAAGGGTTCACATTGATGGAGTTATCGAAGAAATCCGGAATCGGAAAATCTACGATAAACAACATCGAAAACGGTAAGGTGTCACCGACATTGTTTCAACTTGAAATGATAGCGATTGCATTAGGCGTGAACATCACCGACCTGTTTGAATCCGAATACAAATAATTGTACCATAATGCAGCGGGATTCCGGCAGCAGGAGGAACGATTTCCATGATTATGGAAATCAACCTCGATATTTCCACAATCATGGAAATATATGATACAATGCAATTCGGAAAGGGGGTGGTGTCTCCCTTGAATTACAAAGAGGCTATTGTCGAAATAGTCGGAAAGATACACAGCGAACGCATCCTCAAGAGGATATACAAATTCGTGTTGTATCTCTACACCCATGAGACTGGCAGTTGAAAGACTGTCAGTCTTTTTTTGATGCAAATAAATCTATGATTCTTTGAAATGCTGCGATGTCCTCGTCGCTTGCCTCAAGTAGTGCCTTGAAAAGATTCTTGCGGGCATCGTCCTCACCTACCATGATGCGGTCGATTCTTTCGATGAAATCATCGTCGGTATCAACGAACATCTCACCGTCACCAGTAGTCAACCATATATAATCAACATTAAATTCACGGCAGATTGATTTGATAACCTGTTCAGTAACGGAGTTTTTTCCGTTTTCAATTTGACTGACAGAGTTCTTTTTCATTCCTATTTTCTCACCGAATTTTTCAAGGGTGAGACCGAGTGCTTTTCGTACTTCTCTGATTCGTTCGCCTTGTGTCATGTGAAATCACCTCCTCTATTTTCTAAAGCATAACACCGAAAGAGACAAAAATCAATAAAAAAGTTCTTTCAAAGAACAAAAAAGAGTTGACATTGTTCTTTCAAGGAATTATACTGTTCTTACAAAGAACACAGGAGGTACAAAACAATGATGAAATCTGAATTTGAAAACCTTGCAGGTAGAGCAGTAACAAACGAACAGTACAGAGCGATTGAAACATTATATATGAGTAGCAACCTTGAAAAAGCGGAATTTGTAAAGAGCATCAGAACAATGCTCAAGAGCATCCCACAGCCGGAAAGGAAAAAAGACATCAAACGAATGGTCGTAAGAGACAAGAGCGGTTACAGAAAGACACCGAACGGATGCTATTACCACATCAAATATGTTGAATTGGTAGACATTGACATCAAAACAGGGAAATACATCATCAAGCCACTTGAGGAAAAAGATTTTGAGAGACTGGCAAAAGACGGACACGATTTGAATTTAGACACATGGTTTGATTTCGATTATGAGGATTGCATCGACGAAAAGAAAAAGCCGATTGAACTGAATTATTAAAGCCGAAACGGGGCAGCAGTCGCCCCGTCAGTGTCCGGATGGCAACCGACACTCTGACGATGGCAAGCCGAAAGACATCGTTCAGCGATACCGTGGGAAACATGGCAGCGGTCGCACCTGCTACAAAGTGCGTGGATGGTCAACAGGTTTTTCTTGATTTTTTAAGGTGAAAAATCAAAACACGGTATACATTGCCGGAAAAGAGGTGGACGGGATGAAAAGACCGAGAGAACCACCGACAGGAGGAAACAGGATGGATATAGGACGAATATTGCCGACAGAGGCAGCAGCAATCCTCAATGTATCACCGCAATTCGTGAGGGTAGCAATGCAGCAGGGAAAACTCCCGATAGGAACGGCGGTGCAGATGTCCTCAATTTGGACGTATCACATTTCGGAAAAACTGCTTGCAGATTATTCCGGAAAGAACATAGAAAAAGAGATTGAGCGAATCCGAGGAGGTGTTGAAAAATGACGAGAAACGAGAAAAAGGCAGTGATTGAGAGCATGGCAGAAAAATTCATGAATATTGACGACCTTGAGGGAAAGTCAATGACCATTATGGTGATGTCTGCGTATGCCGAGGGTAAGGCAGCAGGAAAAGCAGAGGAGCGTCGCAGATGGGAACAGAAAGAGGCGGTTGCAGCCGTTTAATGAAAACGCCCCGTCATAACGGCGGGGCAGTACATAGCAGGAGCATGAGAGCAAAGAAAAAGGACAACCATTGCAGTGGTCGTCCTTGTGATAAGAGCAGAGGAGGAAGATGCGACAAGAAAAGAGAACTTGCGGTTGCGACCGTATAAAAGACAACAGCAAAGGAGTGAGAAAATGAGATTTTATCATGCAGCACCAAAAGAAACAATGATGAAGATATACGCCGAGGGCGTTCTCAAAAAGTCGTGGGATGGCGTTGTCTATATGTGCAAAGACCCGATTGACGCTTGCAAGTTTCTTGTGATTAGAGGAATGAGACAAATGAGCGTCATTGAGTTGGAACTTGATGAAAAGGAGGTTGAGGAATCACACGACCATTCAGAGACATTTTTCAAATGCAAGGCATACATAAAACACGGAGACATTGTTCTCTCCGGAGACGAGAGAATATTCGACTATGATTTTGAGTAAAGAAAAAGGACATCCGTTGCGAGCAGATGTCCGGTGCAAGTCGTGTCAGACTTGAAATTCACTAGAAATATTATAGCAAATCTGACACAAAAAAGCAACTTGAAAAGAGACCGAAAAGGTCTATAAAATCAAGGGTTTTCGGAACTTTTATCGTCCTTGTAATAGATAATAACAAGTCTACGAAAACATGACAGGAGGATTGTGTCAGATGGCAAGAAAAAGAGGGATGCAATATATCCCGTATGATTATGAGGCAGCATATAACAAAGCGATGGAGGACATGCATGAGTGGTTCATTGAGAACCTGTTCCAACATCGAAAGAAAGTTATATATGCACTGAAAGAGATAACAGCAGGAGACCAGTTTGAAATTGAGATATATCCGCAGTTCCGGAGCATGGATGAAGTACCTCCGGAGGGGAGAACTATCAAGAAAGACAACAAGGCTCAAAAGAATCTGAATGACAAGAACGCACGGAAATATGTTGAGAGGCTAATCAATGAGAATTTCAGTGACCGTGATATTTGGATGACATTGACCTATGATGACGAGCATCTCCCGCCGGACGGGGATGTGGATGCAGCAATCAAGAATGTGCAAAAGTACATCCGACGCATCAACTATCAGAGGAAAAAGAGAGGTCTCCCGAATGCGAAATATGTCTATGTGACCGCATACAATCCGGATGCGGAAATCAGATGGCATCATCACATTGTCATGGATGGAGCGTTAGACATGGAGACGGTTGAATCCTGTTGGAAACAGTCAAGCAGGAATGAGGTTCGCCGATTGCAGACGGACGAAAACGGTCTGTCCGGTATGGCGAATTATATCGTCGAGGAAAAGAACCGTGTTCCGTCGGAAAAGAGGTGGAACAGTTCGCAGGGATTGAGAGACCCACGAATCAAGGTCGTTCATTCCAAACGTCCGGCAGCAGGAGGCAGTTATAAAAAAATAGGCTCATTCGTTGACAAGATGGTCAAGGATAGGGATTCCATTCCGGAGATATTGAAAAAGTGGTATCCGGACATGGATTTCACGAATGCAGCAGTGTACTACAACGATTTTAATTGCATGTTTTATATACATGCACGAATGCGGAAAAGGAGGTCGACAGGTGAAAAGACGAATAAGACGGATAAGACGGGCATTGAAAAGAGCAGGTTTATATAGTACATTTCACATCACATTGATTGCGGTATTACTGATAGGATTTTGCGTGATATTGTTCAATGTCAAAGAACCGGAGCAGCAGGAGGAAAAACCGGAGACGACGCAAGCGGAAGTGATACAGAATCCGGAAACAATGACACAGACGGCAGAGAGCATCGAGGACAAATACAAGGTGTTTGATACCATGTCCGAGGACTGGGGGAGTGATGACCTTGAGGGATTCGTGTTCTACGACCTGCCGGAGAAGTATGCAGACAAAGGCTATTTTCCGGAGAAAATGCAGATATACACAAGATGTCTATGCAAGCAAAACGATGTTCCGTATGCCCTTGTATTGGCAATCATAGAGTATGAATCCGGATATGAGTTCGACAAGACCGGAGACAACGGGAACTCAAAGGGATATATGCAGATATATGAGAAATGGCACACCGACCGGATGCAGAAATTGAACTGCATCGACCTCATGAACCCATATCAGAATGTGAAAGTCGGGATTGATTTCCTATCGTATCTCCTCAAGAAATACGGAACGGTGCAGGATGCACTTGCAGCGTACAACTACGGTGAAAGAGGTGCAAGGGAACATTTGTGGAACAACGGCGTGTATGTCTATTCATACAACACGGCAATCATGCAGAGAATGAAAGAGATTGAGGAGGTGGTCGGGAAATGAGGTTTGACTGGAAACCGGAATCGAAAGAGAGGTATTTCCGAAAAGCGGAGGCAGCAGTCAAGGCAGCGGGATTCGATGACATCCTGCGGGTAGACAGAGACCAGTTTTTCCGTCGTCAAGGGAACGGTCAAGGTACATTTCAAACCGATTTCGAGAGACGGGAAAACACGCCGATGGTGGGAGGCAAAGAGAACGATTGAGAACATGCATGAAGTGCCTCCGGCAAAAGACCAGTTCGGCAAGAAACACAAGAGCATTTTCATACATGCTTTTATGATTTTAGAAATGGAGGAGCAAGACAAATGAAAACATACAGACAGAAACATCCGTACATTGCACAAATCGGGTACATACTGCGGTACAAGCTGCAACGGTTCACATGGATGTTCAAGGTCAAGGATTGCAGACACATTTGTTTGTTCTGCGAATATTATGACACATGCAGACAGGAGGGCAAAGGCAAATGAACATGAAATATGCAATGAGAAGTGAGGACACAGAGCAAATCAATGTTGTGTCGTGGGCGAATTGGAACATGAACCGTTATCCGGAATTGAGATGGTTGTTCCATGTACCGAACGGAGGCAGCAGAAACAAGCAGGAGGCAGTCAAATTCAAGCAGATGGGTGTCAAGGCGGGTGTTTCTGATTTGTGCCTCCCATATCCGAAAGGCTCATACTGCGGATTGTTCGTTGAAATGAAATTCGGTAACAACAGGCAGCAGGACACGCAAAAAGAGTTCCTTGCAGACATGGCAGCAGCAGGACATTTCGTCGCAACCTGCTATTCAGCAGAGGAGGCAATCAAAGTCATTGAGGAATATTTGAATCTTGCGTTGTGTTATTGTCCGGAGGAGGATTTCAACAACAAAATGAGCATCCCGAACAACAGCATCCTCAAGGATGGGAAAGTCAAGGGAGGCAGGTCATGACGCTTGCGGATTTACTCAACACATTAGAGAGTGCGGACATGCTGCGAATCATCAAGGGAGGCGAGGAGATGTTCGTCGGCTATCTTGCATTATTTGCACCGGAGGTCGGTCACACGAACTGCACACTCTATGAGCAACACAAAAACGACACGGTCGTGAAATTCAGAGCAGTTCCGGAGATTACTCACAGGAAGTGGAAAGAATTGAACCTCATGTCACCATTACGACCGGACGAAACGCCGGATTTCAAGTTTCAAGAATTGCAAATGAAACTGTATTACACAATTTATTTATAACAGGACAATAACAGGAAAACAGGAGGAAAAGACATGAAAATTATTGCAGTAATGTCACCAAAAGGAGGAATCGGGAAAACAACGACATCCGATTCAATCGCCTATATGTTGGGCGAGGAGCAGGGGAAAAGAGTGCTTGTGTTAGATGGAGACCCACAGGGAGACACATCAAAGACGTTCGGGGTATATGAACCGGACGGAATCGGCATGAGTGAACTGCTTGAGAAACATGAATGTGTCGGAGGTGCATATAAAACGGGCGATTTGATTCGACCGACCGACTATTCACACATTGACATCATTCCGGCGAATGGCTATCTCATGAAAACCGACATGAATCTGCTGCTCAAGTCAGAGGACAACCAAGTCACAAGGATGCGTGAGGCATTGGAGGAAGTATCTGACGCATACGATTATTGCATTTGTGATTGTGGTCGCTTGCTTGACATGGTCGTCATCAACATTCTGATTGCAGCAGAACTCGTCATCGCTCCGGTAAAGGTCGGAGGATATGAAATCGAGGCATTGCAGAACCTTGAGGAGCAGATTGAGGACTTGAGAGACATCAATCCGGATTTGAGAATCAAGGCACTCATGACAATGCGACAGAAAAACAAGACCTCTCTTGAGGTGGAGGAATGGTTGAAAACAGAATCCGGATTTGACATGTTCGTCACACCGATTCGTCGTTCCATCGTCGCAGAGAAATCAACAACGGCGATGATTCCACTCCCGAAATTTTCAAAGAGAGGAATCGTGTCTCAAGATTACAGATGCGTTGTGCATGAGTTACTCAAGGAAATGGAGGAATAAACATGGGAGACATTATCAAAACAGCACAGTGCAGGTTTTGCGGTCAGATGGTACAGATTGAGACCGACAAGGAACTGACGCAACCACAGGCAGAGGAACAGGCAACAATGACATGTAACTGCACAGAGGCGGTCGAGTATCAGAAAGAGAAACAGAGGAAAGAAAAGGCAATGATGAATGTGTCTGCCTTGTTTGGAGAGAACGCAGCACCGGACAAGAGATGCGGTGAGGGCATCGTGAACATCTTAAAGGCAGCAGTCGAGGAGATTTACACCGGAGGACTTGCGAAAGTCACATTGAACCTCCGAGGGGGGGGCAAAGCATCAATTTCACAGAATGCAAAGGGTGAAATCAACGTCGAACGTACAGAGACAAAGAAACAGAAACTCACAGAGTAATAACAGGAGGTTGAACAGATGGCAGCAGGATTCAGCGTGAAAGACGCACTCAACAAGAACAGCAAAGCGGGGATTGATGAATCTCCGAGAGCGAGATTCCGGACAAAGGACATTTCAATTTTCAAGATGTACCGGAACGATATGAATTTTTACAGTGTAGAGCAGATTGAGGAACTGGCAGGAGACATCCTCATGTATGGGTTGAAACAGAACCTTGAACTTGTATATGCACCATGCGACAAGGGCGAATATAGAATCGTAGCAGGTGAAAGACGATGGGAGGCTCTCAAGTACCTTGTGTCAAAGGGATATAAAGAATTTGAACTTGCAACCAGTAAATTGACAACGCCACAGGATAACGACGAGGAGCAGGTTGAAATCATAATTGCGAACGCATACCGTACAAAGACGACCTCCGACATGATTGAGGAGGAAACACGCCTCAAGGCATCTCTTGAACGTATGAAAGCAGCGGGAAAGAAAATCAAGGGATATGACCTGCAATCCGGACGATTGAGAGAGGTGATTTCCTCAATGCTGCACATGAGCAAAACAAAGGTTGCTCAAATAGAGGCAGTCAACAACAATCTGATTCCGGAATGGAAAGAGGAACTCAAGGGAGAACGCCTCACATTTTCCGCAGCCTATGAATTGAGCGGGATGACAGAGGACGAGCAGCGGGAGGCACTGGGGAAATTCACAGAAACCGGAGAACTCACACACAAAGATGTGAAAGACATGAAAGCAGAAAGGGCAGCAGGGCAGCAGGTGTCAGAATCCGACACAGAGACAGAAATCGGCATGAACCCGCCGGAAGTGAGAGCGGGCGACGATTACGAAACACCGCATCCGGAGGGAATCACATCAATATGTTATTCCTGCACCGAATATGAGACATGCAACGTCAAAACCGGAACATGTACATCATGCGACCAGTACAAGAACCGTACAGAGGCATACAAGACCGACGAGCAGAGATATTCAGAGGAACAGGATGCAATCGACCGTGAGACAAAGAAAAAACTCCGTGAGATGGAGCAGGAGGAGAAGATGCAGAAACTCCCGTCAACAGCACCGGAGGAAATAAAGACAATCAGAGTGTCACAGGACAAATTCGAGGAATACACGGGAGAATATAGAAAACCGTACATGATAACAAAAGACGACGGATTCAAGGTCGGAAATGTCGTCAAATTAGTAGTATTTGCAGCAGGTAAAGCGACCGGAGAGACGGCAGACATGAGAATCACCTGCAAAGATGATGACATCACATGCAGTGGACTGTCAGACGGTTGGTGCGTTATCGGTTTAGGCGAGGCATAGAGGAGACAGAATGAGTCATAAACAGAGACACCCGTATTTGATGCAGATTGTATATATCATCAAATACAGATTGAAGAATTGGAGGAAATAATTGAAAACAGTATATGTCAGAACAAAGACAAAAGACGAGGCAAGAAAGAGAGCGGAGTGGCTCTATATGATATTAAGGGATTGCACTCCGGTTATTGCAGATTTGCACACATCAAAAGCACAGGTTGTGACTGAATCAATGGTTATCAAGTATGTTCCGGAAAACTACACAATGGACGGAATACGATGCGACATTGCAATCGGGTTCGGGCAATTAGGAAAAATCATCGCAACAGAGAACACCTGTGATAATTTGATGGACGAAAGAGAACTTGCAAAGTATATCGTTGGCAATGAAACGATTTCAGAAAATGAAAATATCGAATGCAGGAGGTAAAAATCAATGAATGACATCAAAAGAGGCGAAATGTTCTATATCAGCAGAGGGGGGGCATCCTACAACGGGAGCGAACAACACGCAGACCGTCCGGCGGTAGTGGTTAGCAACAACAAGAACAATGAGAACAGCAATGTTGTTGAGGTTGTATATATGACTACACAGCCAAAAACAGACCTCCCGACACATGTGACAATAAGGTCAACAGGCAGAATCAGCACGGTATTGTGTGAGCAGGTTTATTCGGTATCAACGGAACGCATCGGAACATATATCGGAGAGGCGACAGACAAGGAAATGGAGAATATCGACATTGCTCTCATGATTTCCTTGCAGTTGGATAATGGCATTAAGACAGCAAAAGAGTATTACAAGACCATCAAGGAGCAGCAGGAGGAAATCGACAGTCTCAAGAGAGAAATTGAGACAATGCAGCAGGAGCATGAGGAGGCAATCGCAGAGATTGAACAGGATGCAGCAGTATACGTTGAGGAAAACAAGAAAATTGCAAATATGACATCATCAGAGGACACAATCAGATTACAGACAGAAAGAGACACATACAAGACCATGTATGAACAGTTACTCAACAGATTAGTGAATGGAGGAGCAGCATGAACAAAAGCGAGTTAAAGGCAATATTTATCAATGCAAAGGCAACAGATGCGAAATACATCGGAGTGAGCATCCAAACAGAGGGCAGCAGTCAACCGGAAATCATCATCAATCCGAATCCGAATTTTGATGCGAAATTTGACTACTACATGGAGGCATACGACGACGATTTGATTCTGATTGCAGCAAAGGGCAAAAAGGACATCAGAATCACGGCAGCAGGGCAAGGAAACCGTTTCGAGGATATTGAATGTCAGTTATTAGGAGAGCGGGGCAAGGGTTGGAAAGAACTCATTGCAGGAGCGATTGACAATGCGTATGAGAAAATGATTGCAACCACACCTCCAACGACAGAGGAGGAACAGACCCATTGTGAAATGATAAAAGAGGCAGTCAAGGGAATGTTCATCAATGAGAGCAGGACGGCAGCAGAGGCAGAGTTCATCAAGACACACATTGTCGACTATGAGAAAATATTCGATGTCTGCATGAACGGTGATGACCTTGAGTTCAAAAAAGGACTTGTCAGATTGCAGAAAATGCAAAATGAATATGTCATGCAGCGGGAAAATGACTGATAGAGAAAAAGAGGCGTTCATCGGCGGAATAGAATTTGCGAGAGACTGGAATCTCGACATCCCGCCGGATGATTTGCGTTTATACGAGAGATTGATTCAAGAAAGGACGGAAAAAGAGAATGAACAAAGTCATATTGA
Source organism: Eubacterium sp. AF16-48 (assembly GCF_003479405.1). Classification (GTDB taxonomy): domain Bacteria; phylum Bacillota; class Clostridia; order Lachnospirales; family Lachnospiraceae; genus Eubacterium_G; species Eubacterium_G segne. The sequence goes on from NZ_QUHB01000002.1 coordinate 69,067, forward strand.
TGGGTAGGCTCACAAGAGACCCGAATGTCAGATATACACAGCAGAACAGTTCACAGGAATCCATGTGCGTGGCACGTTATACACTGGCAGTCGACCGCAGAGGTGCAAGAGACGGGCAGCAGTCAGCGGATTTTATATCATGCGTCGCATTCGGTAAAAATGGCGAATTTGCAGAGAAGTATTTGAAACAGGGAACGAAAATTGCTGCAACTGGCAGGATTCAGACAGGTTCATACACCAACAGAGACGGTCAAAAGGTATATACGACCGATGTTGTGATTGAGGAACAGGAATTTGCAGAAAGCAAGAGGGTAGCAGGAGAACAGGCAGAAAATGCCGGATATTCAGACGCAGGAGACGGATTCATGAACATTCCGGACGGTATCGACGGCGAATTGCCTTTTATGTAAGCGAAAAGGAGGGTTGTGATAATATGGGAATCTTAAAAGGCATAATTGACCGATTTCGGGCGATGGGAAAAACGGAAAAAGAGATTTCGGGCATTATTGAGACGGCAGCAGACAAAGCGACCGTAAATCCGGATGTCACGAAACCGGAAAAACCGAAAGAACCGGAAATGAAGATTGAAACAACAGCAGAGGCGTTCGTTGAGGCAGTTTTGCAAATGGGAACGACTTTGCAACAGGCAAAAACGGCAATTTTGAAAATGAGCAGTTTGAGAGATGCGAAAAATCGCAAAAACACGAATAACTGGCGTAAAATGCACGGTCTGCCTATGAGAAGAAAGCAGAAAGCGAGGAAAAAGCATGAAAGAGGAAAAGGAGCAGACGGTCATTGAAAAAACCTTGCTATATCTTGAAAATTATCGTGAAATGGAACGATACATCAACGAGGCAGTATCAGAGACCTCTCAAGTGCCGGATATAGGCAAATACAACATATCAGCAGAAAAGGCGTTCTTGCAATCGGTCAGAGAGTGCCGTGCAGAGACGGTCATTCTGTTTGAACACTTGAAAAAGGCTCTTGCATCGCTCAAGGAAGATGCAGAGGCAGCAGGTGAGGGGTACAAATACGACACTCTTGAGGCGGTCTATATAAAGGGCATGTCATACGAGGATATAGTGAGGGAGACAGGATGCGGACGCAACTCACCGAAAAAGTGGTGCAGGGTGATGATTCAGCGGTTGTCAATCAAGTTATTCGGTGCAAAAGCGATTGAAAATGATAAAAACGGAGTGAAAACAGGGTGAAATGAGGGTGAAAACAGGGGTAAAAAGTGGGTGAACAAAAGACAAAATAAACGTGATAATATGTTAGCGTGAACAGTTGAGACGAGCGATTGCAGATGTGCAGTCGCTTTTTTCTTGCCTGTTTGCCCTCCTGTTATATGCGGGTGGGATATACACAGTCATGTGCATAACTGCCCGCCTCTTGTGGATAACATAGCAGGAGAACACAGCAAGAGAGGAGAACACAGATGCTATTGAAATCATGCAGGTGTGGGAAGTTGATTCCGCAGTCAATGAAGATGTGCGAGGAATGTGAGCAACGGCAGCAGTCGAGACACATGATATATAACAACACACGGCGAGACGAGAGAGCAGCAGAGTTCTATGTATCAAAGGAATGGCGGGCGATGCGAGAGCGTATCATTGAGGTCTATGACAACGTAGATATATACGCATTATATGTCGAGCATGAGTTGCTCACATGCAATCCGGTTCACCATATCATTGAACTTGAGGACGACTGGGAACAGCGTTTGAATCCGTTCAACCTCATACCTCTCAACCATAAGACACACAACACAATCACTGCTTTATATAAGCAGAGCAAAGCAAGTATGAGAGCAACACAAAAACAGTTGAGGTCACTGATTGAGTACCACTTTCGAGAGGCAGGGGGATATAAAAAAGTTTTGTGCGATTCGTTTTTAGTCGCACCCCCTCTTTTCCTTGGAGAAAACTCCCCACGAGAATTTCAGTAGATGGGTACATCCGAAAGAGGTGTCAGAATGTGACACAAAAGCACTGAAATACTGACGGAAAGGAGGTTTGTTGCATCATGGCAGGACAGAGACAACCCACAGATTTGGTTGTGATGAATGGGCGAAAGCACCTCACAAAAGCAGAAATTGAGGCACGAAAAAACGCCGAGGTCACAGCACCATGCGACAAAGTGAGACCTCCGTCATATTTGACACCGGAACAAAAGAAACAGTTCCGGAAGATTGCGAAAGAATTACTCGAAATCAAACTGATTTCAAACCTTGATTGCGATGCACTGGCGAGATTGCTCATTGCACAAACGCAGTACATCGAAATCACAGAGCAAATCAGAGCAACTCCATTGATGGAGGATGTTCCAGTCTATGAGATGCGGGAAAATCCGGACACGGGCGAAAAAGAACGTGTGCAGGTCGGTACAAGACAGGTCGTTTCCGGAGAAAGAGAACGCCTCATGATTATTCAAGACCGCTGCATGAAACAGTGTAGGCAGGGAGCATCAGATTTCGGACTGACAGTTTCCTCCCGCTGCCGTTTGGTCGTACCGAAACCACAGCAGCAAAAGCCGGAGAACAAATTTGCGAAATATGCAAATTAAGGCATGGCAAAAGCAGGAGAAACACAAGACCGCTGCACACAATACGCCCTTGATGTCGTATCGGGCAAGATAACAGCCGGAGAATATGTCCGTCTTGCATGTCAGAGGCATCTTGACGACATCGAAAAATCGAAAGCAGCACCGTACAAATACTATTTCGACGTTGAAAAGTCAGAGGAAATCATCAATTTCGCAGAGGAATTGACCATTGCAGAGGGCGAGGAAAATGAGCATGTGACGGCATATCCGTTCCAGTGTTTCATTTTAGGGTCGCTCAATGGATGGAGAACAAAGGAAAAGTCATACAGACGATTCAGAACATCCTATGTGCAATTAGGACGACAGAACGGAAAATCGTTCATCAATGGTATTTTGGCGTGTTATTACGGCAATTTTGACGGGTACAAGTACGGAAAAATATTTTGTACGGCTACAAAGCAAGACCAAGCGAACATTGTTTTTGACGAGGTCGCAAAATTCATCAATTCCGACGAGGATTTGTCAGAGTGGTTCAAGGTTCACGACCACAACCACACGATTGACTGTTTGCTGACACATTCGGAAATCAAAGCGTTGTCCGGAGACACAAAGTCACTTGACGGACACCGTGCATATTTGGGAATCGTCGACGAGTATCACGCACACAAAACAAATCAGATGTACAAACTGCTTGAGGGCGGTATCAAGAAACTCAAGTCGGCGTTGATTTCAGTTATTACGACAGCAGGGTTCGACCTCAAGTCGCCGTGCTACAAATTATATGAGTATTGCTGCAATCTACTCAAGGGCGTTTTCGAGAATGACAGTCAATTTGTCTACATCGCACAGATGGACGAACACGATGACAGGTACACACCGGAAAACTGGATAAAAGCGAACCCGATTCTTGAGTTTGACAGGGATGCACTTGAGAACCTCATTCCGATTGCACACACTGCCCGTGATATGGGCGGGGAGGACTTGAGAGATTTCCTTGTAAAGCAGTTGAATATGTGGATGCAGTGGTCAAATTCACTGTACATCAAGGACATTGCATCATGGAAAGCATGTGCCGTTCTGAAATCACTCAAGGATTTCAGAGGGTCAAAGTGCTATGTCGGCGTTGACTTGTCATCCGGAGGCGACTTGACATCAATCGCAATCGTGATTCCGTTCATGGTGGAGGACACGAAAAAATATTTTGTTCACACACATTCATTCATTCCGTCCTCAAGGGTGGATGAACACATCAAGACCGACAAAGTGCCATACGACGTATGGATTGAAAAAGGTCTTGTGACGGTAACGGAAACACTGGGAGGAATCAAGACAGATTACAAATATATCATCAAATACCTTGAGGATTTAGTGAGAGAATACAACCTCAAACCGCAGTTGATTTGTTACGACCCACACAACGCATCAGCATTCCTGTCAGACCTTGAGGCGATGGGATTCGATTCAATCTCTGTCACACAGACAGCAAAAGAGTTGAACGATGCGACCGTTGATTTCAGACTTGAGATTCTTGCGGGCAATGTGGAAATCGAGGGAATGGAAGTCGGCAAAGAGGGAAACAAGATAGTTGTTCCGGTCGACAGCCTGCTTGTATGGTCGATTGCAAACGCAAAGACCATTTCAAACAACTACGGCGAAATAAAGATTGACAAGGACATCACGACAGAACGAATTGACCCGATTGACGCTATCATCGACGCATGGAAACACGCAATGAAAGAGGAGTATCGACCGGATGTGAACGAAACTGTCAATGAATGGCTTGAACAATTTGAAAAATACATGAAGAAAGGCGGTGAGAAATAAATGAATCCGTTTCAAAGACTAGGAGCAAAAATTTCAAATTGGTGGAAAGGCGAACCACAGGACAGCGGGGGCAAAACGACATTGAACTCACCGTCATTCCTTGAGCGGATAGGACTGAAAAGAAAAGGGAAACCGACATCAGAGGTCACATATTTCACATGTCTCAAGATGCTGTCAGAAACCCTTGCAAAAATGCCTATCAAATATTATCAGAAAACGGACAAGGGAATCATTGAGGCAGAGGCGACAGATACATCAAAACTGCTCTCAAAAAGACCGAATCCGTTCATGACACCAACAACATTTTGGAACACGGTTGAAATCAACCGCAACCATTACGGAAACGGCTATGTGTATATGAGAAAGAAGTTTGACCGAAAGAAATTCGGCGGTGAAATAAAAATCGTTGATTTGTGGGTCATGCAGTCAAATTGTGTGCAGATAGTCGTTGACGATGCAGGGATATTCGCAGGAGTGGGGCGTTTGTGGTACGTCTACACAGACCCGACATCCGGTCGTCAATATGTGTTCAGTACAGACGAGGTGATGCATTTCAAGACATCTTTCAGTTTTGACGGAATCACAGGACTACCAGTACAGCAGATATTAAGAGACACGGTTGCAGGTGCATCCGAATCACAGGCGTTTATGAATAATCTGTACGAGAGCGGTCTGACGGCAAAGGCAACTCTTGAATATACCGGAGAATTGAACGAAAAGGCAAAATCAGCACTTGTCAAGTCGTTTGAGGAGTTCGGCAGCGGAGCAAAGAACACAGGAAAAATCCTGCCTGTTCCGTTAGGAATGAAACTCACGCCCCTTGACATCAAACTGACTGATTCGCAGTTCTTTGAACTGAAAAAATATAATGCCCTGCAAATCGCCGGAGCGTTCGGAGTGAAACCGAATCAAATCAACGACTATTCAAAGTCGTCATATAGCAACAGCGAAATGCAGCAGTTATCGTTCTACGTTGACACAGAACTGTTCATCATCAAGCAGTACGAGGAGGAAATCAATTTCAAAATGCTGCCGGATGAAGATGCAGACGACGGATATTATTACAAATTCAACGAAAAAGTATTATTCCGAACCGATTCAAAAACACAGATGGAATATTTGAGAAACGGTGTCGGTGGAATGATTATCAAACCGAATGAGGCAAGACGTAAACTCGACATGGAAGATGCGGAGGGAGGCGATGTCCTACTTGCAAACGGTAGCATCGTACCGTTGACGATGGCGGGTGCAGCATATTTGAAAGGCGAATCCGAACAGGAGAACGCCGATGAACCGGAACAGCCGGAGGAAGAAACAGAGCCGGACACAGAGCAGCCGGACACAGCAACAGAACCGGACGAAACCGACGAGGCAGAGGACGAGGATGAACAGGAGGGAGGTGAATAATCATGCCAAAAAAGAGACGTTTTGATTTTACAAAGAAGAATAAACGCAACGGGAAAGTTGAAAATGTCGGCTATTTGAATTTAGAGCAGGACGAGGAGCAGAGCAGATGTTCCTTGTATTTCTACGGTGACATTGTATCAGCAACATGGGAATCCATGTGGTACGAGGAGGACAGATGCCCGCAGGACATCGCAGATTTCCTCAACCAGTTAGATGGATATGAGGACATTGACATCTATTTCAATTCCGGCGGTGGCGATGTATTCGCAGGACTGGCAATCTATAACCAGTTAAAACGATACGACGGACACAAAGTCGGATATGTCGACGGAATGGCAGCATCTATCGCATCAGTTATCATGTTCGCATGTGACGAACTGCATTTTGCAACAGGTGCTCAAGCAATGATTCACAAACCGTTATGCATGGCATACGGAAACGCAGACGATTTCAAGGCAGTTATAAAGCAGTTGAATCTCTGCGAGGATTCGATTCTTGATGTCTACATGGAGCATGTGCAGGAGGGTGTCACAAGAGACAAGATTCAGACCCTTATGAGCAATGAGACATGGTTTGACAGTAAGAAGATGCAGCAGTATTTCGACGTTGAAATCGAGGAAAAGGCAGCAGTTGCAGCGTGTGCATCCGACTTTTTCGAGAAATACAACAATATTCCGGAGGTACTCAAAGGAATTGACACAAAGGACATTGTCGATGCCGTAATTGCAGAATTGGAAAACCGGAACAATGCAGCAGCAGAGGCAGAGAAACAGAGAATCGAGGCAGAAAAGCAGCAGATTCTTGATGATTTATACCTTTACGGTATGTAAGAAATGGAGGACAGAAAGTCATGAATAAGGAATTACAGAAGTTATTAAAGCAGATTAACGACAAGAAGAATGAAGTCAAGAGCCTTGTGAACGATGGAAAACTCGACAAGGCAAGAGCAGCAAAGGAGGAACTCGTAGAATTACAGAACAGATTCGACCTCCTCTATGATTTGGACGAGGACGAGCAGGACGGCATCGAGAACAAGGTCAAGGATGGAACTGCAAAGCAGGTCGGCGGGGATGTCAAGCCGGACAAAAAGAACATCGTGAAATCATTTGTCAACATTGTCAAAGCCGGATTCCTGCACAAAGAGGCAGACGAGGCAGACATCAAGGTGTACAAGGATGCACTCACATCCGACACAACCGCAGGAAGTGAGGGAGAGGTCGGAATCGGTGTCACAATTCCGGAGGACATCAGAACAGACATCATCGAGTTGCGTCGTTCGTCCGACAACCTTGAGCAGTATGTCAATGTCGAGGGCGTAACAACTAAGACAGGAACACGAAACATCGAGGTTGATGCAGAATCGACACCATTTGACAATGTTGACGAGGCTGCGGATTTTCCGGAGATGGACGAACCGGAATTTTTACCGATTGAGTACAAGGTAAAGAAAAAGGGTGGAATCCTCAAGATGACAGCAGAGTTACTTGAGGACACAGCATCCAACATCATGGCATACATCAATAAATGGATTGCGAAAAAGACAAAGGCAACCCGTAACGCAATGATTCTCAAGGTACTCAATGAGATGACAAAGGGAAAAGAGGTCACAGTCGAGAATCTTGACAGTCTCAAGGACATTTTCAACGAGCAGTTAGACCCTGCAATCGCTGACAATGCAGTTGTTATCACGAATCAGAGCGGTTTCAACTATCTTGACAAGTTAAAGGATAAAGACGGCAACTATATTTTACAGAAAGACCCGACACAGCAGACAAAGGGAAAGATGCTTTTCGGTGAATATCCTATCATCAAATTATCAAAGAAAACTCTTGCATCCGAGAAGATTATGAACACCGATGGTCACACAGTCGATGGGTACAAGCATCCTATTTTCTGCGGTGACTTAAAAGAGGCAGTCACACTCTTTGACAGAAATGTCCTCACAATCGACCTCAATGACAAGGGTGCGGGTTTATGGGATAAAGACATGACCGGAATCAAGGTGCGTGACCGTTTCGATGTGCAGCCTGTTGACAAGGGAGCAGTCATCAAGGGTCAGATTACAGAAGTTATCAACGGGTAATATGGCAGCAGGGCGGTGAATCCGTCCTGCTAATTGAAAGCAGGTGAGAACATGACGGATGAAGAAAAAGAGAAGTACAGAGGCGGTCTGATTGCTACATGCAAGATATATTGTCACATCGACTATGATGACGACATTGAAATCCTTGAATTGATGCTTGACACGACACTGGATGAAATGACGGAACTGATTCCGAATTTCGACCGGAACAACCTCACAAGCCGTCAAAAACTGCTTGCATTTATGTCCGTGAAAGAACTGTACGACAACCGTGACAAGTACCGGAGCGACACAAAAACGCTATCCGCTGCCGTTTCCTCCATGTTACTGAAAGAAATATACGGAGGTGCAGCAGAATGACGGGGAGAATCAAGATAATTCGTAAGACAACAAGCGTTGTTGATGGCAGACGGCAGCAAGAGGAACAGGAATTTTTCTCATGTTGGTGCGATGTCAAGAGTTTGGGAACAAACGAGAAATACAATGCCTTGCAGATAGGTCTTGAGAACACGATTGTGTTTGAAACGAGAGCCTGCGACAAGATGGAGGAAATCAGATTGAATCTGAAAGAGTTCTATGCAGTGTATAAAGGCATTGAGTTCAAGATATATGATGCGTGTCCGATGTTCACAGACGACAGGAAATATCAGTTGAAATGCAGAGCGGGAGCATAGTGTCATAATCTGACACCGGAGGTGATGCAGTGAAAATTGAGATGGAATTTCAAGGTTTGAAAGAACTTATGAAAGCATTTGAGGACGCAGCAAGCGACGAGGACATAAAAGAGGTCAATCAAAAGATTGTCAAGCAAAGCGAACCAGTCGTGAAAAACATCATGTCCGGTAAGATTCCGAAATCTGCGGACATTAAATTGTCCGGTCGAGGATTTGGTTCAAAGTCATCCGTGACATCACATGCAGCGGACAGCATACCGATGGGAGCAGTCAAAATGAAAGACACAGGAGCAACAGCAGATGTCGGATGGGAAAAGTCGGACAATAGCGAACACTTTTATGTGAAATTCATAAACTGGGGAACTATCTATCGCCCGCCTCAAGAATTTATCTATGCAACAGGGCGTGAGGCAGATGCGGAACTGCAAAAAATCGCAGAACAGGAATATCAATCATATTTAGACAACACATTGAAATGAGGTGAGAGCATGAGCAGCAGTCCGGACATCATCAAAGATGCATCCGACGCATTGAAACCAATATCAGACAGGAAAATCATTGTGATGCAAGGATGGTATGACAAAAACATCCATGACAGACATGTGACATTGTGGGATTTGGGAGAAAACGACGAGAATTTTTCGGACGACGATGCAGAGGGAGTGACGCTGTCAGTGCAGGTCACTATATTTTCAGAGAATGACGAGGTTGAACTTGCGAGGGAAATCAAGTCACTCATGAAAGAAAATGATTTCTCATTTGACGGCAGGAACGGAGACGATTCAAAGCCGGAGGACGGAATCTATATGAAAGCACAAAGGTTTTCAAAGTTTTATGAAATGGAGGAATAGACATGAGCGAAACAGTAACACAGGTTAGCGACACAGAACAGAAGATTGTGAGGAGTAGAACTTGCGGTTGTAGAGATTTCTACATCGCAAAACTCACACAGAACGATGCAAAAGCATACGTTGCAGAAACTCCGGTCAAACTGGCAAGAGCAATCAAAGCAAAGGTTGACGAAAAGTGGAGTTCTGAAAAGATTTACTCTGACGATGGAACAGAGGAAGTCATCAATTCCTATGAGGGAACAGAAATCGAACTTGAGGTCAATGCACTCGCACCACAGGACAGACAGATTCTTTTCGGTCAGTTATACGAGAACGGTTTTCTTGTAAAGACTGCGGATGACAAAGCACCGGAGGTCGCTGTCGGATGGAGAGAAAGAAAACTCAACGGAAAGTATGATTTCAAATGGTTATACGCCGGAAAGTTCGCAGAGGGCATCAGTGAGGAGGCAAGCACAAAAGAGGGCAAATTGTCTCCGACAACAAAGAGCATCAAGGGTTCATTCTATGAGAGAAGTCTTGACAATGCGTATGAGATTTCGGTTGACGAATCAAACCTCGTTTCCGGAGACACAAAGGCAGCAGAGGCAATCAAGGCATGGTTCAGCAAAGTGCAGGAGAAAAACGGCGGTTTAGGCTAATAAGAGGACATATAACAGGAGGATAAATCATGAAAAGAAAAATTATAGTCAATAACAAAGAGTTTACAATGCCGAAAATGTCAATCGACACATACACGGAATATCTCGAACTTGCAGAGATTGTCGACGCAAAACAGAGGTATTCAAAGCAGGACATTGAGGCGATGGGTCTTTTTATCTGCAAAGCATACGGAGACCAGTTCACCGTTGAGGAATTAAAGAATCCGGAGACCGGACTTGATGCAGCAGGTTTGATTCTTGAGTTCCAGTTCATCGACATGGGAATTGCAGAAGAACTCACCAAGAGAATGGAGAACATCGAGAAAAATTTTCAGAGTGGCAAGTGATACCGGAAATCGAGGTCACTTGCAGAGGTGAGAGACTTTTCATCAATTCCGTAACGGTAGAACAGTATAAAAAATACATCAGTCTCATGGAAAAGAATGACACGGAGAAATTCTCCGGAGTGATGTTTTTCAACAAAAAGATAATGCAGGAGATGTTCGGGAATGAATTGTCGCTTGCAGCAGTTGGGGAGGTTGATGCAGTTGAATTTCTGACGGCAATCAAGACGGTTCATTTCATCATGCAGAATATTGTTGCAGAGAAGATGTTGAACATTGTCGAGGTTGAGCAGGTGGAAAAAGAGGCATCCGCATTCGATGACTATGACCGTGAAAATGGATATGAGGACGAGGACGAACAACCGGAGGAAAATCAATGGAAAGTCTGCGGGGAAATTGTTGACCGTGTTGTAAAAATTGCGATTCGGCTATTGAAAAACTCATACAGTCAATGCATGAAAGAGAACATTGTCACGTTGTTGGACTACTTAAAATTTGAATTAGATACAATCAACGAAAATCAGTAAGAGAGGAGGCGACCGAATGGCTTATACAAGCGTCAAAATATCGGCAGATTCGAGCAGTTATCAATCGCAAATGAAATCAGCAGCATCGCAGATGAAAGTCTTGTCTGCGGAATATACGACGGCAGCGACGAAAGCAAAGTTGTTCGGGTCGGAAACAGACAGCCTCAAGGCAAAAGCCGAATCGCTCACTCAAAAAATCACGGTGCAGAAAAACATCGTGAAATTGAACAGTGAGCAGCAGGAGAAGTTGACAAAGAAACTGTCAGACCAAAAGACAAAGCAAGAGGAACTCAAAACAAAGATTGATGCTGCAAAAGAGGCTTATGAGAAATCGACAGCAGAGACCGGAAAGAACTCCGAACAGTCAAAGGCACTCAAAGAGGAACTTGACAAGTTAGAGAAAGAGTTTACCGCAAATGAGACAGCAATCGGAAAGACGGAGACCGCACTTGCGAATCAGACAGTAAAGACGGAAAAGTCAAAAACTGCTCTCATGAACATGGAGGCAGAACTAAAAAATGTTAATGACCAGTTGAAAGATAATAAACTTGAAAAATTTGCGACCGCTTGCGATACGGCGGGAACAAAGATGGAAAGTTTCGGAAAGAAAATGTCGGTTGTCTCTGCCGGAATTGCGGGCATTGGTGCAGCATCTATTGCAGCGTTCAAAGAACTCGACGAGGGATATGACACCATAGTGACAAAAACCGGAGCAACCGGAGAGGCACTTGAGGGATTGACAAAGTCTGCGGACAATGTTTTCGGCACAATGCCGGAGGATATGTCGACGGTAGGCGAGGCAATCGGAGAAGTCAACACAAGATTCCATACAACAGGAACGGAACTTGAAAAGACCTCAAAACAGTTCATACAGTTTGCAACAATCAACGGAACAAACGTCACACAGTCAGTTGACCAAGTTGACAAAATTATGAAAGCGTGGAACGTCGATGCATCACAGACGGGAAACTTGTTAGGATTGCTCACGGCAAAGGCACAGGAAACCGGAATCTCTGTTGATACATTAGAGGGATATGTCCTCGACAATAACGCACAATTCAAAGAAATGGGATTGTCATTGCCTCAAGCAATCAATTTGATGGCTCAATTCGATGCAAACGGCGTTGATTCCACTCAAGCAATGGCGGGTCTGAAAAAAGCATTACAGAACGCCACATCAGAGGGAAAATCAATGGACGAGGCGTTGTCAGATACTATCGGCAGCATCAAGAACGCAAAGACAGAGACCGAGGCGATGCAGATTGCAACGGAATTGTTCGGGAAAAAAGGTGCTGCGGAAATGACAAAGGCAATTCGTGAGAACAGAATTGACCTCACCAGTCTTTCATCATCAATGGAGGAATACGGTTCAACAGTCGAGGACACATACAACGGAACTCTCGACCCGATTGATAATGCAAAAGTTGCGATGAACAACGCAAAACTGGCATTGTCGACACTGGCATCCACAGCACAGACATCCGCAGCACCTATGATTGAGAAACTGACCGGAAAGATTCAAGAGTTGACAAAGTGGTTCACGTCGCTCTCTCCGGCACAGCAACAAACAATTCTCAAAGTCGGTCTTGTGGTCGCTGCTATCGGTCCGTTGTCAATCGGATTCGGTAAGGTGGCAAAGGGAATCTCCGACACAGTAACAACCGGACAGAAATTTGTTTCCGGAGCAGCAAAGATAATTGCAAAGATTACGGCTAAAACAGCAGCCACGGCAGCAGGAACGGCAGCAGATACGGCAGGAACAGCAGCCACGGCAGCACATACGGCAGCCACAACAGCAGCCACGGCAACAACCGGAGGAATGACAGTGGCACAAACGGCACTCAATGCAGTTATGAACTTGTGTCCGATTATTTTGATTGTGACACTGATTGCCGGACTGATTGCAGCAGGTGTCGCCCTATATAAAAACTGGGATAAGGTCAAAGAAAAATTGTCCGAATTGTGGGGCAACATCAAAGAAAAATTCAATGCAATCAAAGAGACCATCACGGGAGCATTCACGAAAGCGAAAGAGGCGGTCACGAATAAGGTCAAGGAAATCGGTGACAACATAAAAAATAGCACAATAGGACAAGCTGCATCGAAAGTATTCAACGGCGTAAAGGACACGGTTCACAATGTCATGTCGGCAGCGACCGAAACGGCAAAGGAAAAACTGGGGAACATGAAAACCGCCTATGAAGAAAACGGAGGCGGTATCAAGGGTATTGTTGCTGCCGGATGGGAGGGAATCAAAGGATATTATTCAGCAGGATTCACATTCGTTGATAATTTATCCGGAGGGAAACTCTCTGAAATCAAATCAAAATTCTCTGAAAAGACATCGGAAATCAAAACAAAGGTTTCCGAGGGTTGGGAGAATATGAAAACCACCGTCACCACAAAAATGACGGAATGGAAAACCAACGCATCAAACAAACTGAATGAAATAAAGACGAATTTTTCAACAAAGGTTTCAGACATCAAGTCAAATGTTTCAACAGGTTGGGAGAACATGAAAACCACCGTCACCACAAAAATGACGGAATGGAAAACCAACGCATCGAATAAATTGACGGAAATCAAATCCGGATTTTCCTCAAAGGTTTCGGAGATAAAAACGAAATGGTCGACGGATTTCACGAACATAAAGGACAAGGCAACCTCACTCATGGAGACGGCAAAGTCCAATGTTTCAACGAAACTCAATAATATGAAATCCGCATACAGTGAAAAAGGCGGGGGAATCAAGGGAATCGTGTCTGCTACGTTCACAGGCGTAAAGGACACAATGAACTCTCTCATGAGTACGGCGAACACTTTGACGGGCGGGAAACTTGACAGCATCAAGTCGGCTTTTTCGTCAAAAATGGGAGCAGCAAAGTCAACCGTTTCATCTGTACTCGACGGCATTAAGGGAGCATTTTCATCAAAACTTGAGAGTGCAAAGTCAACCGTTTCAAGCGTGATTGAAAAAATCAAGGGCGTGTTCAATTTTAAATGGTCATTGCCACACTTAAACCTGCCCCATATTAGCGTGAGCGGAGGAAAAGCACCGTTCGGAATTGGAGGAAAGGGTTCACTCCCGTCGTTTTCGATTCAGTGGTATAAATCCGGCGGTATCATGACGAATCCGACCGTGTTCGGAATCAACGGAAACAGTCTCATGGTAGGAGGCGAGGCAGGAGACGAGGCAATATTGCCTCTTGCGGAATTTTACAACAAATTGAACAGCATCCTTGACAAGAAACTGGATGCAGTACAGAAATCGCAAGTTGTGTATGTAACGAATCACACATACATTGACGGCGACGAAATAGCAAGCAGAACCGTGTCAAAGGTTGATGCGGAAATGGTAATAAATAAGCGAAAAGGGAGGTAAAACAGGGCGATGAAAATAAACGGAATAGACATCAAGAAATACGATGCAAAGCAGTTGACCGCCGATGTGCAGCCTCCCTCTTTTTCAAATTCTTATGAATGGCTGACGAGTGCAGCACTGCCGACGGAATTTGAGACAGAGGTTCAGATGGGTCATTTGAAACTGTCAATATATTTCAAAGGCAAGGACAGGAACAACATCATCCGTGCTGCATCGGAGTTCATGAGCAATTTCACAAAGGCTTGCAAGATGGAACTCGACGGCTACAAAGGAACATACATCGGATTCATCACAACAAATGACTACGAAAAAAAGAATGTAAAACAGAGGTACATTGTAAACCTCGAATTTGACGGCTTTTTCGTCGATGACGACCTCTCAATCACATTCGACGGGAAAACCTCTGCATCGTTCTATAAAGTGGGTACAAGAGACGCTCCGTGCGTTGTGGAGGTATATGCAAAGAGTGCCTTGACGAATTACACAATCACCGGACTGGGAGAGGATGACATCATCATTGAGAGTTTGGCAGCAGGAAAGACGGTTGTGATAGACGCAAAGACCGGACTTGTGACAATCGACGGGGCAAATGCATTCGACAAGGTGAACATGTGGACGTTTCCGGTATTAAAGACCGGAGAAACAGCACTCACATTCTCCAACACAAAGGCGAGAGTGACTATCAGATACACGCCTATGTGGATTTAGGAGGTGAGAGCATTGCAGATTTTTAATGACAAAAAGAAAAGAATCGGAACATTGTCCGGATTCAAGAACAAGGAAATCACCACGACACTGGATTCCGGAGACAAAGAGTTGTCGTTCAGTTATCCGACAGCGGGAGCATTGGTTGACCTGCTAAAAGAAGAATATTATATACGCACCAAAACGGACGAATATGTCATCAAAGCGGTTGAAAAGGGAGAGCAGTTCAACAAATACACAGCAGTCCTCAATGTCGAGGAGCTGGAGGGAACGCCGTTCCCGTATGGTTTTGAATCACAGGAGCAGACAATCAAAGCGTGTCTTGAGTTTGCGTTCGAGGGTACGGGATGGCATGTCGGAACATGCACCGTCACAAAGAAAAGAACCATCGACGAGCAGGAAAGCGTCACGGCATGGGATGTCCTGCAAAAGTGCCTCACGACATATCGTTGCGAGTGCATCATCCACTCTCTGACAAAAACAATCGACATATATGACCGGATAGGGAGTGACAAAGGTTGCTATTTCATGGAGGGGTTGAACCTCCGGAAAATATCATTGAAGTCGGACACATACGATTTTTACACAAGAATCTATCCGATAGGCAAGGACGGCATCACACCGGAATGGTTGACCGGAAAAGATTACATCGACAATTTTCAGTACAGTTCCAAAATCAAGGCGTATGTTTGGAAAGACGAAAGATATACCAATACCACAAGTCTGATTGAGGATGCGACAGCAAAGATTGAGGAAATGTCAAGACCATATAAGGCATACACCGCAGAGGTGGTCGACCTTGCGAAAGCGTCAGAGGAATACAAAGACATTCTCTCATACGGAATCGGAGACACGGTCACACTTGTGTCAAAGAAAACGAGGACGAGGGAAAAGCAGAGGATTGTCAAAATCACAGAATATCCGGAATCGCCGGAAAAGAACACGGTTGAGATTTCCAATGCGAGAAAGACATTCGCAGAGATTCAGAAAGAGGAGACGGCAGCAGCCACGGAGGAGGCGGTCTCCATCTCAAACAGGGCGACAAAGAAAGTCCTTGAGAGTTATTCGACCACGGAGGAAATAGAAACCAAAATCACGGCATCAAAAGAGGCTATTGAGGAGGGCGTTTCCTATAAACTAAAAAATTATTATACGTCGGTCGAGATGGATTCGTTGATAAAAGCGACAAAGGATGAAATCTCACAAGAGGTCAAACATGTGGAGGAAAATTCGATGCACAACTATGTTGTGAACGGAGATTTTTCAAACGGGTTTGATGATAATTGGTACAACAATGACGAGACAAACAACTCCGTGATGGATGTGTCCGGTTTGGGTACGGTTGCAAAAATACTGAAAACATCCTCAAGCAGTTCCTATATACGGCAGAATTTAGGGAAAATACCTGCGGGAACATATCGTGTGAGATATAAGGCAGCAACAGCAGCAGGGTACGAAAGCACGGCAAGGGTGCAGGTGGGGGCGTTGGGAAGTTATTCAACGACATCCTCCGGAATGTTAAAGAGCAAAGAGTTCACGACGATTGAACGTGAAATCACGGTATCAGAGGGAACGAAATATATTTACATTTACGCATACACACAGAACGCACCCGTGTATATCACAGATATTGAAGTATTAGGATTGTATTCATTGTATGCGGATGCAAAGATTCAAGTGACTGCGGAGGAAATAACCTCCGAGGTCAACAAAAAAGTGAACAGCGATGATTTCGGAACACTAATCACACAGAACGCATACAATGTCCGAATTGCATTCAACAAAGGCAGTTCGTACATGCAGTTTGATTCGACAGGAATCACGATGTACACAGGAACTATCACAGACAACACAAAAAGAACACGATTCGATTACAACGGTGAACATTTCTATCGTGACGGAAAATATGTCGGAAAAATCGGAACAAACACCATGATAGGGAATGACAGTCAGAGAGGACTTGTGTTTGATATAGAATATGACACAGCATATATGTCATGGGCGAACAAGGAAAGTGCAAACGGCAGTTCATACATGATGAAATGGGCGTACTGCACACAACAGTGCGACAATTATGAGGCGAATATGCTACATGCAGGGGCAGACATTAACATGCACTATCATAAATTGAGAAACGTGAGTTTTGAAGATGGGGCAATCAATGGAACATTGACATTCAAGCAACCTTTAGCAGTAAGCAGCGACGGAACATTGTCAAAATGGGCAACAGCAACATTGACGTTCAAGAATGGGATTTTGATTTCGGGTGCGTGGAGTAACGGATAAAACAGGAGGAAAAACAATGCAGATGAATGACGAAAATATTCAAACAGAGGAAATCAAACGGGCAGCAGAGCCGGAGTTCAAGTTTCCGGATGATGCGGAAAGCACATCAAGACCAAACGAAACAGCAGAGGTTGTGACGAGGGAATCAGCAGAGGAGACAAACACAGAACTCTTGCAGAGTATTGACAAGAAACTTGACATGCTGCTTGCAGCACAAACAGCGACACAGGCAGCAAAGGAGGAATAATCATGAATACACCGATTGCAGTAAGAATTGAATGTGCAAAGGGAGAAATCCTCAACGCTATGGAGACGATACAGAAAAGACATGCGTTGCCTCCCTGCATCATGGACGGCGTGTTGTCGTCCGTACTGGCAGAGGTGAGGAGTGAGGCAAAGATTGAACTCATAAACTCAACAAATGCGATGATGGCATCAAAGGACGAGGAACTCGAAAAGGCAAAGAAAGCAGCAAAGAGAGTTTTGAAAACAGAACCGGACAAGGAGCAGCCGGAGCAGGATGCACCGGAGAATCCGGAAAAATAAGAAGTAAACACCGAGAGGAGGTGAGAGCATGGCAGCATTGACGAAACTGACAACGAACATCAATCTTGAAATGTCCGGAGACACTAAAAGATATTTAGTATCTGCAAAGCAGGGAGACAAAGCAACACGATTCATCGTCGCAAGACTGCTCAACAACGGTGAACCGTACACAATCCCGACGGGTGCGAGAGCGGTCATCAACATCGCAAAGCCGGACGGAAAGCATGTGTATAACACATGTTCATATTCCGGTTCGGATGTGACAGTCGAATTGACAAATCAAGCACTTGCAGCCTCCGGAACGGCGTATTGCGACATTGAAATCCGGACAAGCGATGATTCACAGGTTATCACATCCGCATCATTCACAATGGAGATTGAACCGTCACAGAGGAATGAAAATGCTATCTTGTCAGCGAATGAGTTCACAGACCTTGAGAACCGGATTGCAGGACACATCAAGAATATTGATGACACGGATGCAGCAGTCAAGAAAGCAGAATCCGAAAGAGTGGTCGCAGAGAATGCGAGAGTGAAAGCAGAAAAGGCAAGGGTGACGGCAGAAAATAAGCGACAGGAAAATGAGAACACCCGCATCCAACAGGAGCAGCAGAGGCAGCAGGACACCTCGCAGGCGGTCAAGAATACGAATGAGGCAACAGATGCATCCAAAAAGGCGACAACAGCCTGCAAAGAGGTTACAGAGCGGGCAGAGGATGCATTGCAGAATCAAGAGCAACTTGAGGCGACATTGAACACGGCGACGCAGATTCGACAGGATGTGTCACAGATGCAGACAGCAGTTGCAGAGGCAAAGAAACAGGTCGAGCAGGACAAAAAGGATATTGATGACACGATTCAAAATTCACTGCTTGCATCAGCAGAGAAAATCCTTGAGAGTGTGCAGGACTATTTCAACCGTGCAGAGGCTTTATATTCGAGTATGTATCTTGATTGTGACGGAGAAACGCCGTATCTGCGAACGGTGACACCGGTATTCATTGACGGAGCAACGCCACAGGTCAGAAATGCGAATGAGGGCGTTGATTTTGACGGAGGAACGCCGACCTCCCGACAATTAGCAGTATAATTCCATGATACTGGAAACAGACGGCGAAACGAACACAAAGGAGTGATTGTGTGATATATTCCATAATCACGGAGCAAAGGAGGTTGAACAATGGCAGCAATCAGACCATGCACCGGAACAACGGCAGACTGGAAAGCGGTTGAGGACACTCTGATTCTCAAGGAAAGAGAAATCGGAGTTGAACTTGATGCATCCGGTCATTATCAAATCAGACAGGGAGATGGTAAAAAGAAATTCTTTGACCTGCCGATTATCGTCAACAATGCCCGTTATGAGGAAATACTGACATTGACACAGGGATATATGAACACCGTGAACAATTTCAGCAAGAACATGACAGAGGCGACGAACAGTGCAAACGGTGCAGCAGCAACGGCAAACAATGCAGCGTCGACAGCAAGTGCAGCAGCAAAAGCGTGTCAAGGCATTGTGAACGGTCTCAACACTATGGTTGACACCGTCACAAAGAAATCATGTGTCCTCACGGTTGAGGATGGAATTTTGACGATAAGGGAGGCGTAAAAAATGGCAAGCGGAGACTTAATTGTAAAAGTAGCAGACAAAGACACACTCGACCGCACATATGCAAATACAAACGCTATACTGGCAGCAGTCGGGGAAGATGTAAGAATAAAGGGTGTAAAGCGTTACGGAATGAAAATCAACAAAAATGACAGCAATCCGGCGACACGATGCACATATCTTTTCGATGCGGTGGGAATGACACCCGCTGCGATGAATTATTCTGCCGGACGGTTCGATTTTGGAGACTGGGGAAACGTCTTTTTTGTAAAGAACAATTATCCGGCAATGGTCAAATATGACGGTACAGAAGATTATAAACTCGACCCGAACGACCACACAAAGAAAGCAGACGGAAAAACGGCATCCGATGTCTCAAACACGGCATACGGAGGAAATGCAATGAGCGTATTCGATGGCAGCGGTGACAAGGGCAAGATTTGGCTCTCACAGTTTGAGGTCGGAAACTATGAGTACATGATTATTTCAAACGTCCAGTACGATGAATCATACAACGATGACGCATATGTCAGAGAGGACGGTTCACATGCGGACAAACTCTATTTCCCGATGTTTGGCGGTTCGTATGATGGAACACGCATCCGCTCACTTGCAGGACAGGCACTCATGTATAACACAAACGCATCAACAGAGATTGCAAGAGCAAAGGCAAACGGTGCGGGATGGAATATCGGCTCATGGAGCAAACGAAACCTGTTGAATTGTATGCTCAAGATTATGTCAAAGACAGACAATTCACAGACTGCATTCGGACAGGGTCAGACATCCGGATATGTGAACGATGCATCACAGAATTACGGGCATCTTGCAACCGGAACACTCAAGGACAAAGGACAGTTTTTCGGATATAACGACACAACACATGAGGTCAAAGTGTTCTACATGGAAAAACCGTGGGGCAACCGTTGGGATAGAATCAACGGTCTGTTGATGGTAGGCGGTGAAATCCTTGCAAAGATGACACCACCGTACAATCTGACAGGAAAGGACTTTGAAAAGGTCGGAATCACATTCACATCATCCGGCAACGGTTATCAGAAAGGAACAAAGTCAAGTAGATTCGGACGCATTGTCAATTCAATAGGTGGCAGCAGTAGCACATACACATGTGACTATTTTTGGTGGAATGCCGGAATTCCTGCGGTCGCCCTTGTCGGCGGTCACTGTAGCAATGGCGAGTACTGCGGTGCGGATTGCTTGTATTTGAACGGTTCTGCGGGCTCTGCGTACTGGTACATCGGTGCGTCCGTTTTCTTAGAACAGCCTATCGCTGCGTAAGCAGCAGGGGGAGGAACGGAGGGGGAACGCCTCCGCTATTCCCGCCGTTAGGCGGTGTGGTCGTTTTTAGAAAAATGAATATAGGGATATAGGGTGCGGTGTCGGGCGGTGTTCCTGCTCCCTGCGGTCGCCCTTGTCGGCGGTAACTGTAACAATGGCGAGAACTGCGGTGCGGATTACTTGAATTTGAACAATTCTGCGGGCAATGCGAACTGGAACATCGGTGCGTCCAATTTCTTCTCATATCGGAGCGTTTAATCAAATGCAGCCTATATCCCACGCCACAAGGCGAAAATCATTCCGGATATAGGGTCGGTTGAGTAAGCATCCGCACAAAAACCGATAGGAGATAAGAAAATACTATATGAGAAGTTACAACAACCTATATGAACCAATGTTACAAGACGACTACATAAAACAGTGTTTTATAAATGCATCCAAAAAGAAAAAGAACAGGAATGATGTGCGGGAGGTATTAGAGAACCTCGATGAACACACAGAACTCTTGAAAAAGATGTTGACAGAGGAGTTGTTCATTCCGGACTATCACAAACCGAGCATCATCAACGAGAGCAGCAGCAAGAAAACACGCCGTATATTGAAACCGCATTACAAATATGAGCAGGTTATTCATCATTGTGCAATAGGTCAGTTCAAACCGATTGTGATGAATGGATTGTATGAATTTTCATGCGGGAGCATTCCGGACAGGGGTGTTCATTACGGAAAGAAGTACATGAGAAAATGGCTTGATTCCTACGACGGAAAGAAATTCTTTGTTCTCAAGATGGATGTTCACCATTTCTTTGAATCCATAAACCGGAGAATCCTCAAAAGGAAACTCAAAGAGGTAATTCGAGATAAACGGTTTTATAGATTACTCTGCATACTGATTGAACATGACAAAATAGCACTCGTTGCAAAGATTTTGACGGATGCAGGTGTTGAGATAGATGCAGAGCAGACGAAAACGCTTGTCGGATGCATAGCATTTGACGACATCTCCGGAGCGTTGGAGATATTGCAGGAAATCGGCATCGCAGGAGCGATGTTCGATGAACTGAAAGAAATTATTGAGGAGATGCGAAAAGGCGTTCCGTTGGGATATTTCACATCACAATGGTTCGGCAATTTTTACTTGAAAGCACTCGACCATTACATCAAGGAGGAACTCCATGCAGAGCATTACATGCGATATATGGACGACATGGTGATACTGGGAAAGAGCAAAAAGAAACTGCACAAAATACATGCAGCAATCGAAACATATCTGAATGACAATCTCGACCTTGAAATAAAAGGCGATTGGCAGGTGTTTAGATTTGAATATCCGGTATTTGATAAAGGCGGGAATCCGGTACTCGATAAAGACGGAAAGCAGGTCACAAAGGGTCGTATGCTTGATTTTATGGGATTTCAATTTCACCATGACCGGACAACCATCCGGAAATCAAACATTGAGGCTGCGAGACGTAAGGCAAACCATATCTCAAAACAGGATAAAATCTCATGGTATAACGCATCGGTGATGTTGTCATATATGGGATTGTTCAAACACACGGACACATACAACTATTACATTGATTACATCAAACCAAAAATCAATGTCAAGAAACTCAAGAGGATAGTTTCAAAGCATAGCAGAAAGGAGAACGAACATGACAGACTGGAAAAAGGTGACAGGAACACAGCCGGACAAGCCGGAGGAGGTCGACAGGACATCGTCGCCGTCAACGGTTTACCTGCGTAAGAACATCGAACAGGTGACAAGAGAGGTTGAGGGCAGCGACGGAAAGATGCAGACAGTGACCGAATGGCAGTACGACGAGAAAGAAATGACAGTTGAGGAATATGAGAACATGGCACTCATGAAGTCAGTCGTTGAGGAGAACACATCCGGAATCGTCGAATCAGTGACACAGTTTCAGAAAGATGCGGTCATTGACGAATACACACAGCAGTTGATTGAGGAGGGGTTGATTTAGTATGAAAATACTTGTTGAAAGTCTCAAAAGAATGTACAAAAAAGGCACTCTCACAAAGGAACAGATTTCCGAGCGTGTCACAAAGGGCAGTATTTCAGCGGATGAATATGAATATATAACAGGAGAAAAATTCTCCGGCGGTGATACAGAATGAGTCCGCTTGAAATAATATCACGATTGTGCGATGTGACGGAAAATCTATCGGCAATCGTGAAAAAACAGCAAACAATCATTGAACAGTCGAAAATCGAGGAGGCGGTCAGAGCGGAACTCCGGCAGGAGGTAGAGGAGACAGACAGGGAGATGGATGTTCTCGAATATCACATGCGGAAATACTGCGACACCGACGACATCGAGGCGACAGAGTTCGGAAAGGAGAACGCCGTTGACGATTGAGGTTTCCTTGCTAATCTCCGGAGTGTCGGTTGCATTCGCAATCTTTTTCGGAATCTGCTCAAAGCAGAGGAACGACAAAAAAGACACACAGGAAGAAACGGAGAGACGAGCAGAAAATGACACAATGGTGGTTGTGAAACTTGAGAACATCGCAGACGACATCAAGGACATCAAACGGGAATCAAGAGAGAACCGTGAGGAGATGAAACAGTTGAGAGAGCGTGTTGTCATTGTGGAACAGTCACTCAAGAGTTATCACAAGAGACTGGACGGAGAACAGCATTCCGACCGATAACAGGAGGGCAGGAAACAGGCAAGAATCAACCTCACAGAAAAGAGGCAATACATGAGAATGACAGAACAGGAACGACGCATCAGAATTCGGCATCTGAAAAGAATGTACCGGATAAGGGAGCGAAAAGAGAGACATGACAAAAAGGTGTCCGGTCTGTTCATGAAACGTGTTGTATTCACTTTGATTCTTGCAGCATTTATCTTTACAGTCGTGATGATATTTGTGTTTTTGCGGATGGGTTCAGAACCGTCGACACTGATTGAGAATGTATTCCGTTTTCTATCAGTCGAGGGCGGGGCGATGGCACTCATTAAGTCCGTGAAAACGGTCAAGGGAACAAAGTCAAACGGAGAAATACAACACAATGACGAACCGGAACAGGATGACGAGGAGGTACAAGGATGAAATACATCGTCGAGAATTGGTTTGTGATTGTGGGTCTGATTGCAGTATGTGCAGCGGGAGGATATGCAGTATATGTTTTCGTGAAAATGCCGTCAGACAAACAGTTGAACAAAGTGAGAGAATGGCTGCTCTATGCAGTCACAAAGGCAGAAAAGGAACTGGGAGGCGGTACAGGTCAAATCAAACTGCGATATGTATATGATATGTTCGTCGCACGGTTCACATGGCTTGCGAGAGTGATTTCGTTCGAGGCTTTTTCGATGATGGTCGACGAGGCACTTGAGAGAATGAAAAAGATGCTTGAGAGCAACAAAGCGATGCAGACGCTTGTGAGCGGTGAGGCAGGTGAAACGGTTGAAAAGGATATGTGATTTCGCAACCGGAAACGCACACACAATCGTGCTGATATATGCAATCGTCGCTGTCATCGTATGGGTGGCGGTAAATCTGTATTTTTGGAAAATTTCTTTTGATTTAGACAGAGAAATTCGGGAAGAAATGAGAGAATACGGGGATTGCTATTCTGACACGGACGAGGCAAAATTCGGGAAACACATAACAAGGTTGACCGGATTTATCATTTCAATTCCTGCTGCGGTGATGTGGTGGTGTACACCTCTAATCGTGGCGGGATTGATGATATATGACAAGATACAAGAAAAGAATCCGGAATTGTGCGGATTCAAAGCAGACGATTTTGACAAGGAGGAAAACAAATGATTTCAAATTGCGGACATGATGAAAACGGAAGATATTCCGGAGGAAAAGCCGGAGACCAAACAGGTACAGAGTGGCAGGTTATAAATTGGTATAGTAGACCGTGGAAATGCGTTCTCCGTCACCCGAACGCAAAAGTGAGAGCGATGATTGCGAGCATGGCAAAGGCAGCAGCAGTCAATAATAAAATCGGATATTGTCAGTCACACAGGGGTACATTTTGGACGAATCTTGCAGATTCAAATTTCGACCCCGCACAGATTACAGTTGCATGTGAGGCAGATTGTTCATCCGGTGTCGCTGCAATCGTAAAGGGTGCAGGTTACAGACTGGGGATTGACGCACTGAAAAAGGTGAGTACGGCATGTTATACCGGAAACCTGCGAGCAGCACTCAAGGCAGCAGGATTCGAGGTACTGACAGAAAACAAATATCTGACATCGGATGCGTACTTGCTTGCGGGAGATATTCTGTTGAATGATGGTGCTCACACAGCAACAAACCTCACAGACGGTGCAAAGTCATCCGGAGCGGGAGCATCCAACACAACACCAGTCAAGAGCAACACAAAGGTTGATGTTGCACACGGATTCAACAAGAGCCTTGCAGGAACATACAAGGTGACTGCATCCGGATTGAATCTCCGTGCGGGAGCAGGAACAGGAAAATCAATCCTTGCAGTGATGAATCACGACGAGAAAGTCCAGTGCTATGGATATTATAACGATTGCAACGGCGTGAAATGGTTGTATGTGGTTTATAAGAATATCGTCGGTTATGCATCAAGTAAATATTTGAGCAAATAGGAGGGATAATCATGTTATACTATTTAGGCAAAGGAACAGAGTTCAAGAAAGAGGACTGCAAAGAGTACAAGAAACTTGATGCAGCATTAAGGGCAGCAGCAAAGGACGAGAGCCTCGTTGTTTGGGATGAAACCGGAAAGGTCATCGGTTCGCTCACGGATGATGTTCCGGAGGGAGCGTTGCAGACAAATCCGGACGGCAGTGTCAACACATACGATGCGGACGGAAACAAGACCGGAACAGTAGACGCAGAGACACTCAAGGAAATGACAACGGTCAATGACGATGTGAGCGAACTTGCAACCGGAGACAATGAGCAGGAAACATCGCAGAAGAACGCAGAGGACGACGAGAACGCCTCAAATGAGGATAAGGCGACAAATCCACAGACCGAACAGGAAAACGGCGAAAATGGGGCGAATACAGAGCCGGACAAGGCGACAGAGAAGCAGCAGGAGGACAAGGTCATCATTCCGCAGGGCAAAATGAGGGTGACAGTCATTTGTGACGGTTCACTCAATATCAGACGTTCGGCAGAATGGGGCAATGACAACATCTGCGGTCGTGCTATCAGAGGACAGTCATATTATGTGAAAGAGATTCATGTTGTCGACGGAAAGAAGATGGTCAGAACAATCGGCGACCTTTACCTCTCCGGAGAATCCGAGCATGTACAGTTCGAGCAGTTGTGATATAATAAAGCAACGGGAAAACGCTTGAGAGAATATGCGTAAAAGACGGGTAACTGACAAACGGTCAAAAAATGCCGTAAAATAGGCGTTTGGAGTTATCAAAGAGATAATGATTGCTTGCGAATCGCAATGCAAATGGAAAGCCCTGAAGAATTTATTCTTCAAGGGCTTTTTCTTTGCATTGTGATTCATTAGAATCTAAGAATGACCGAGAAGAAGTGAGCGAAGCGAACGGATTCGAGGCTCATTATTAGATTCGCAAGCAATATTGGGGGATATTCACGATTCCATAGGAATCTGAAAAAAGTTTATTTCACCTCAGAAATTCGGATCGAAGGTGTTTTTTTATATAAATTATGATAAAATATATTGTGATAGTTGAAGATTAAATGTAATTAATAAGTAACTTTCATATTAATTAGAATGGAGGGATGTTTATATGACAACTGTAAGCACTAAAAATGGTAGAATTATAAAAGTTGTATCAAGAGAAGAAGAGTAAAGTACATTGACAGAATCAGATAATGAAATGGATGAAAGAGCGGTTGAGGCTGTTAAGGCAGCAATAAATAAAGCAAAAATTTGCAAAAAACCTATAGCGGGTTACGATAAAGAAAAGAAGAGAGCATATGTTGAGTATGCAAATGGAGAAAGAAAGTATGCAAAATAGAAAACCGATGATTCTTGTATTAGCGGGACCAAATGGCTCGGGAAAAAGTACATTAACAACTTTTTTCGATAAAGTTGGTAAATATACTAATGCCGATGATGTTGTTGCTGCGGTTTTAGTTGGAACGGTGTTAGGGGTTGTTACCAAAATGTTTGGAGCAAAGAGAGATTATTTATTAGCAGCAGAAAGAAGATAAAAATTATGAATAAGGTACTTATTGTAGATGATGAAAAAGAAATTGCTGATTTAGTTGAAATTTATTTAGAAAATGACGGATATCAGGTTCATAAGTTTTATAATGGGGAAGATGCTCTTAACTGCATACTTAATAATGACATAGATTTGGCAATTTTAGACGTTATGCTTCCTGATATTGACGGATTCTCCCTTTGCAGAAAAATAAGAGAAAAGTTTTACTTTCCTATCATTATGCTAACGGCAAAGGTAGAAGATATGGATAAAATAACGGGACTTACAATTGGAGCAGACGATTACATCACAAAGCCATTTAATCCATTAGAACTTTTGGCGAGGGTTAAAACTCAGCTTAGAAGGTATACCAGATATAATGGGTTGGAAAATCAGGAGGATAATCAATATGATATTAGGGGACTTCATATCAATAAAGAAAATCATAGCTGTTATTTAAATAAAAAAGAGATATTTCTCACCCCCCTTGAATTTGATATATTGTGGTATTTGTGCGAAAACAAAGGCAAAGTAGTGTCTTCAGAGGAACTGTTTGAAGCTGTATGGAAGGAAAAATACATGGACAGCAACAACACAGTAATGACTCATATTGCGAGAATCAGGGAAAAGATGAAAGAGCCGGCAAGAAATCCTAAATATATAAAAACCGTTTGGGGTGTGGGCTACATAGTTGAGGAATAAATATATGAAAAGTAAAATAACAGGGAGATTCATAAGAAAATACATAGTAACAGGTGCGGTTTTTACTCTTTTAGTTATTGGGTTGGCTGTGGGAGCTGTTATATTATGTCATACCAGAATATGGTATGGCGATGACCCTACCTATATATTTCTAAAAATGATAGACCAAAACAAGTGGCAGATAGGCATTGGTTTTGTGGGCATTGGATGGATTATTATAGCATGTTTTTTTATGGTGAAATGGATTGGATATATTGGTGAAATTGCTTTGGCTTCAGAGAAACTTGCCGATTTGTCAGAGGATACAATTATACTTCATGACGATTTGAAGGAAATTCAGGATCAGTTAAATGAAGTAAGAAAAAAAGCAATTAAAAATGCCAGGGCTGCAAAAGAGGCGGAGCAAAGAAAGAATGATTTAATAGTATATTTAGCCCATGATTTAAAAACCCCCCTTACAAGTGTTATAGGCTACCTTACCCTGCTGAGTGAGGAACCGGACATACCGGCAAAAACACGGGCAAAATATGTGGGAATTACTTTAAGGAAGGCAGAACGCTTAGAGGAACTAATTAATGAATTTTTTGATATTACAAGATTTAACCTTAGCAAAATTGAAATTGATTTGGAGAAAACCAATTTAAGCAGAATGATTGAGCAGGTGTGCAATGAATTTATTCCGGTTCTTATGCAAAAAGGTCTTACATGGAATCTGGCAATTGCTCCTGACATTTTTATTATGTGTGACACTGACAAAATCCTAAGGGTATTTGATAATCTTATAAGAAATGCCATAAATTACAGTTATAATGATACGGAAATAAAATGTAGTCTTACATTAGAAGACAATGTTGTATATTTCAAAATAAAAAACAAGGGAAAGACTATTGCACCTGAAAAATTAAAGCGTATTTTTGAACAGTTTTTCAGACTCGATTCCTCCCGTGGAACAGCTACCGGCGGCGCAGGGTTAGGACTTGCCATAGCAAAAGAAATAGTGGAACTTCACGGCGGAACAATTACAGCAGAAAGCAGGGATGAAAGCATTGCCTTTCAGGTGGCACTTCCATTAAGTGAGCCTTAAGAATTTCGTAAGAAATATGCAAGTGTTTTGAAACAATGGTTATACAAATAATTAAAACATAAAAATCTCCTATAAGTTAAACTTTTAATGAAAACAAAGTATAACTTGTAGGAGGTTTTTTACATATGAAAAGGAGAAGAAGGAGAAAAATAAGAGTTGTAAGGGTGACAATTTTTGTAGTAGCTATACTTATTGTAATATTTGTAGGAAGTAAAGGGGCAGGTTTTCTCATAAACCTAAAGCAAACAGACACAGAAGAGGTTACGGCAAAATATAAAGCAGAAACTCCTGTAAAAAGAGATTATAATGAAGCAGAGAAAAAATTAGCCGGGCTATCTGAAAAATATCCGGAATTTAAGCCAATATATAATAACAGAAATGAGTATCCACAGGAAATAATAAAATCTCTTTGCAATACGCCTGAAATGATTGAATTTGTTAAGGGATACTTAGATTCAGGTAATAAGGCAAAGGGAGGTCTTGCAAAGAAAGAAAAACAGGCGAAAATACCATTACTGATTCAGTGGGATAAAAGATGGGGGTACGCACCTTATGGAGAATCAGATATAGGAATGGCAGGGTGTGCACCAACGTGTTTATCCATGGTAATTGTAGGATTAACTCATGATGACAGTGCGACACCATATGAGGTAGCAAAGTACGCACAGGATAATGGATACTATGTTGAAAACACCGGGACTTCCTGGAGTCTCATGACAGAAGGGGCAGCAGAGTTTGGTGTTGATGGCAGGGAAATATCTCTTGACAGGGAAACGGTTATGTCCAATTTGCAAGAGGGAAATCCTATTATTTGCAGTGTAAGACCGGGCGATTTTACAACAGAGGGACATTTTATTGTACTTACTTCCGTTCAAAATAATAAGATAAAAGTAAATGATCCTAACAGCAGGTCAAGGAGCCGTTTATGGGATTACGACAAAATTGAAGGACAGATAAAAAATCTATGGGTATATAGTTTAAAATCTTAAATAAAATTTTTCTAATACAAATTTTATTGATTTTATCAATTAAATATGTATAATACTAAGGTAGGGAACCTGGACTGGATATGTACGGTATGGTTCTTTACTATTGTTGATATAATATTCTGCATGGCAGATATTAATTATATTACAAAATAAGAAGAAAAGAGGTTTTAAGGCAACATGGCAGAGATTAATTTAAGCAAGTATGGTATTACAGGTACCACAGAAATCGTGTACAACCCTTCTTATGAATTATTATTCGAAGAAGAAACAAAGCCGGAACTTGAAGGCTACGAAAAAGGACAGGAAAGTGAACTTGGTGCAGTTAACGTTATGACTGGTATTTACACAGGACGTTCACCTAAAGACAAATTTATCGTAGAAGATGAGAATTCAAAGGACACTGTATGGTGGACAACTGATGAATACAAGAATGACAATCATCCGGCTAGCAAGGAAGCTTGGGAAACAGTAAAGGATATTGCAATTAAAGAACTTTCAAATAAGAAGCTTTATGTTGTAGATGCTTTCTGTGGAGCAAACAAAGATACACGTATGGCAATTCGTTTTATCGTAGAAGTTGCTTGGCAGGCTCATTTCGTAACAAATATGTTCATTAAGCCAACAGCTGAAGAACTTAAGGACTTTGAACCTGATTTCGTTGTTTACAACGCATCAAAGGCAAAGGTTGAAAATTATAAAGAATTAGGACTTAACTCAGAAACAGCTGTAATGTTCAACATTACAAGCCGTGAGCAGGTTATTGTTAATACATGGTACGGTGGAGAAATGAAGAAAGGTATGTTCTCAATGATGAACTACTATCTTCCACTTAAGGGAATTGCTTCAATGCATTGTTCAGCTAACACAGACCTGAATGGTGAAAATACAGCAATCTTCTTTGGACTTTCAGGAACAGGTAAGACAACACTTTCAACAGATCCTAAACGTCTCCTTATTGGTGATGATGAACATGGTTGGGATGACAATGGTGTATTCAACTTTGAAGGTGGATGCTACGCTAAGGTTATCGACTTAGATAAGGATTCAGAACCTGACATTTATAATGCAATCAGACGTGATGCACTTCTTGAAAATGTAACACTTGATGAAAATGGAAAGATTGATTTTGCAGATAAGAGCGTAACAGAAAATACACGTGTATCTTATCCAATTAATCATATTGAAAATATTGTACGTCCTATTTCATCAGCACCTGCAGCAAAGAACGTAATCTTCTTATCAGCAGATGCTTTCGGAGTACTTCCTCCTGTATCAGTTCTTACACCTGAGCAGACACAGTACTACTTCTTATCAGGATTTACAGCAAAACTTGCAGGTACAGAACGTGGAATTACAGAACCTACACCTACATTCTCAGCATGTTTCGGACAGGCTTTCTTAGAGCTTCATCCTACAAAGTACGCTGAAGAATTAGTTAAGAAGATGGAAAAGAGTGGCGCTAAGGCATACTTAGTAAACACAGGATGGAACGGAACAGGAAAGAGAATCTCAATTAAAGATACAAGAGGAATTATCGATGCTATCTTAAATGGTGATATTTTAGATGCACCTACAAAGAAGATTCCTTACTTCAACTTTGAAGTTCCAACAGAACTTCCTGGAGTTGACCCTGCAATTCTTGATCCAAGAGATACTTATGCTGATGTTTCAGAATGGGAAGCTAAGGCTAAGGATTTAGCTGAAAGATTCAACAAGAACTTCGCTAAGTACGAAGGAAATGAAGTTGGTAAGGCTTTAGTTTTAGCAGGACCACAGATTTAATAAGAAATTATTGATATAAAAAGACAACCACGTTTGGGATTATCCATAAACGTGGTTGTTTTTGTGTATTTAAGACTATTTATAATGTTGCCATATAAAAATTAGATAATTACATGTTTTCACAAATGAAATCCGTTATTTTCCTTACAGATGTACTCATTGCTATGTTTTTGTTGGTTACTAAACATATTTCACGTTCAGGTAAAGGCTTTTCTAATTCAATAGGAAAAACTTTGCCGGCAGCAATAACCTCTTCTGCTAATTCCTTAGGATAAAAACCTATGCCCAGGTTGTGGATTACCATAGGAAGAATCTGATCTGTGGTGGCAACTTCCATGTCAGGGTTAAAGGGAATATTGTTACTTATATAGTATTTGTTATATAATTTATGAGTTCCTGTTCCTTCTGATAATGTGATAAGAGGAATTTCTGTTAAATCCTTTAGGTACTGTTTGTGAGCTGTAAGATATTTATATTTTGTGCCACAAATCAATATTTCCTCATATGTGGTAAGGGAAAACTGATTCATGGTCTTTTTTAACTTAAAGGGTGTTGTAACAACAGCAAAATCTATTAAATTAGCTTCTAATGAACGAATGGCATCAGGAGAAGAGTAGTTAAGTATACGGATACGCACATTAGGATATTCCTTGCGAAAAATTTCCAACTTGCTTAACAGTAAAAGCCTTAAGGCGTTTTCACTGGCACCAATGGTAATAATACCGTTTTCCAAGGTTCTATCCTGACGCAATTCTTCTTCGGCTAAAGAAAGCTGCTTGTATGCAATGGCAACATGCTTATATAATTTTTCGCCTTCAGGGGTAAGAACAATGCCACGGTTAGAACGGAGAAATAATGTACATTCTAATTCCTGCTCTAAATTGTTCATACATCTTGTAATATTAGGCTGGTTATTGTGAAGAATATCAGCAGCCTTTGTAAAACTTTTATATTTTGCCACAAAATAAAATATTCTGTAATAGTCATATGTAATCAAATTTTTGCCCTCCTAAAACACAAAAATATAGTTAATAAACAGTTAATATTGTGCTTATATTGTAATATTTGTGAAAAAAATGTCAATGTTTTCGTGAAAAATCGCTTTTTAGACACGAGCATAAAAAATAATATAGTAAAAAATGCCATAAAAATGTGACAATTGTACAAAAAACTCGTCAATATAACTTAATTCAAAACTATAATACAAAAATAATATAATGAATATATCAAATATGTATTTTACATATTACAAAACTTGGAAGTATAATACAAACATCGAAAAAATACATTAATAATTGTCTTAGAAAGGGGTGAAACTGTTGAATGACATCGTGGACAGATTGTTAGAAGAATTAAACTGCGATACAGTTTTTGAAATTCCAATCTTTGGCGGGATTCCAATTTATGAATCGGTTGTGGTAACCTGGATTATAATGGCTGTAGTATTTCTTTTATGTATTATTTTTGTAAGAAATCTTAAGGTTGAAAATCCTGGTAAAAAACAATTGGTTCTGGAGACAGCAGTTCAGGGACTGTATAATTTCTTCAAGGACACAATAGGGGAGCATGGAACTGCATACATACCATATCTTATGGCAGTTGCACTTTACATAGGTATTGCAAACCTGATTGGTCTGTTAGGTTTTAAACCACCAACAAAGGATATGAATGTTACGGTAGCTTTAGCAGTTATGAGCATCGTATTAATTGAAGTATCCGGAATAAGACAAAAGGGTACTAAGGGCTGGCTGAAAAGTTTTGCAGAGCCTATGCCAATTGTATTACCAATAAACATTTTAGAGGTTTTCATTAAACCGTTGTCATTGTGTATGCGATTGTTTGGTAACGTACTTGGATCTTTTGTAATTATGGAATTGATAAAAATTATAATTCCTCCGGTTTTACCGGCAATATTCAGTTGTTATTTTGATATTTTTGACGGATTAATACAGGCATATGTATTTGTATTTCTAACCGCATTGTTTATTAAAGAAGCCACTGAATAAATAATAAAAAATATAGATAAGAAAGAAAAGGAGAAATCAATATGTCAACATCATTATTAGTAGCAATAGGAGCAGGAGTAGCAGTATTAACAGGTATTGGAGCAGGTATTGGAATTGGTAAGGCAACAGCATCAGCATGTGATGCAATTGCAAGACAGCCGGAAGCAGAAGGAAAAATCAGTAAGTCGCTTCTTTTAGGATGTGCACTTGCAGAAGCAACAGCTATTTATGGTTTCGTAATTGCATTGTTAATAATCCTTCTTTTAAAATAATAAAGCAGAAAGGCAGGAAAGCATATGCTTAGTTTAAATGCATGGAACATTATATGGATAGTTGTCAATCTGTTAGTTTTGTACCTTATATTTAAAAAATTCCTTTTTCAGCCTGTGTTAAATGTAATTAAAGCAAGAGAAGATTTAATTAATGAACAGTTAGAGAATGCTAAAAAAACTAACGAAGATGCATGGGAGAAGAAAAAGAACTATGAGGAACAGTTAAGTCTTGCAAAGGGTGAAGCAGATAAGATTATCATGGAGGCAAGAGAACGTGCTGAAAGTGAAAAGGTTAAAACTATGGAAAAAACCAGAAAAGAAGCACAAACCATGATGGATAGGGCAAAAGCCGATATTGCAAGAGAGGAAGAAAGTGCCAGAAGGGCAGCTCAGGCTGATATTGCCAGACTTGCTATGGTAGCAGCAGAAAAAATTATAAAATCAGGTGATGAGAGTGACAAGAGAATCAGTAAATAATGCAAAGGTATTATACCGTTTATCTTTTGACAGAAGTGAAGTAGAAAGGGCACAGGAGATTTACTTTTTGAGTTCTAAGTTACAGCAGGTTATGAATAACCCAACCATACCTTATGAAAAAAAGGCGGATATACTGGAAAAGATTTTTTCTAAGGCTGGTATTTCAGAGAAACTTGTAAAGTTTTTTCAGGTTATGTGTAAGCATAATGAAAGCTGTGAAATGAAAGATATTTTTAAAGAGTATTATCGATATAGCGATAAAATGAAAAAAATAATAAGAGCACAATTCTTTTGTACCTCATCAGCTACTGCAAAGGAAGAGGAGAAGGCAAAAGAATTACTTTCAGAGAAGTATAGCGGCTACACCATAGATTGGGAAAAAACAGTTGATGATACTTTGCTTGGCGGTTACATAGTAAAAGTTGGAAATATAGAATATGACAAAAGCTATAGAAACCGTTTAAGACAGCTGGAAGAAAAATTAACCGGGAGGTGAAATAAGTGAGTGCGATTAGTGCAACAGATATAATCTCTATTATACAAAGTGAAATCGAAGGTTTTGATTTCAACGAAAATGGCGAAAAAGAAACAGGAACCGTTATATGGGTAGGCGATGGTATTGCAACCATATATGGAATCGAACATGCCATGTATGGTGAGATTGTTGTTTTTGATAATGGAGTAAAAGGAATGGTTCAGGATATCCGTCAAAATGAAATCGGATGTATTTTGTTTGGACGTGATACGGGAATCAAAGAAGGAACTAAGGTAGTAAGAACAAAGAAAAAAGCCGGAGTTCCGGCAGGAAAAGGTTTTATAGGCAGAGTTGTAAATGCATTGGGAGAACCTATTGACGGAAAAGGAAACATAGAAGAAGAGGCATACATGCCGGTGGAAAATGAAGCTCCCGGCATTGTAGAGCGTAAATCAGTAGATACACCAATGGAAACAGGAATTTTGTCCATTGACTCAATGTTCCCTATTGGACGTGGTCAGAGAGAGTTGATTATCGGTGACAGACAGACAGGAAAGACATCCATTGCCACAGATACCATAATCAATCAGAAGGGCAAGGATGTTATATGTATATATGTTGCCATTGGACAGAAGGCATCAACTGTAGCAAAGATAGTTTCAACGTTAGAAACTCATGGGGCAATGGATTATTCCATAGTAATGTTATCTACAGCCAGTGATGCAGCATCATTACAGTACATAGCACCATATGCAGGTACAGCCATGGCAGAGTATTTTATGCATCAGGGAAAAGACGTACTTATTGTATACGATGATTTATCAAAGCATGCGGTAGCATACAGAGCCATATCATTATTGTTAGAGCGTTCACCGGGACGTGAGGCATATCCGGGAGACGTATTCTACCTTCATTCAAGATTGTTGGAGCGTTCAAGTAAGTTAAGTGATGAATTAGGTGGCGGTTCCATAACAGCCCTTCCTATTATTGAAACTCAGGCAGGAGATGTGTCAGCATATATTCCTACAAACGTCATTTCAATTACTGATGGTCAGATATTCCTTGAAAGCAACTTATTCTTCTCAGGTATGAGACCGGCAGTAAACGTTGGTCTTTCCGTATCCCGTGTAGGTGGTGCGGCACAGACTAAGGCAATGAAGAAAGCAGCAGGAAGCGTAAGAATTGATTTGGCACAGTATAGGGAAATGGAAGTGTTTACCCAGTTTTCATCAGATTTGGACGAAACTACAAAGAAACAGCTTAATCACGGAAAAGCTCTTATGGAATTATTGAAGCAGAAGCTGTGTAAGCCTTATTCATTACATGAAAAGGTTCTTATACTGCATATGGCAAATAATGGAGTTTTTGATGATATTCCAACTGATGAAGTTAAGTCATATTGCGGAGAAGTATTAAATTATATTGATTTGAAGCATCCGGAAATTTCAGAGGAAATAGAGACCAAAAAAGATTTATCAGATGAATTGTCAAAGGCAATATTAGCAGCAGCTGATGAATATAAGGCTACTAAGTAATTGATGGATTTTTGAAGTAAGAGAGGTCAGAAATGGCAAACACAAAGGAAATTCAGGAGAGAATGGCGAGTATCAATGATACACTTAAAATAACAAATGCAATGTATATGATTTCCTCGTCAAAGTTAAAAAAATCAAAGAAAATGCTGGAAGATACGGAACCTTATTTTTACGCGTTACAGTCTCAGATGGGGCGAATTTTAAGACATGTTCCGGATATGGAAAGCATATTTTTTAGAACAAGTGAAAAAAGTCCTGAAGAAAAGAGAGCCGGGTACATTGTTATTACGGCGGATAAAGGACTTGCAGGTTCATACAATCATAACATATTAAAAATTGCAGAAGAACATCTGAAAAGTCAGAAGAAGCACAAGCTTTTTGTACTGGGAGAGGTAGGAAGGCATTATTTTGAAAAAAGAGGATGCCATATTGATAAGCAGTTTCATTACACAGTTCAGAATCCTACCTTAAACAGGGCAAGAAACATTACGGAGGAATTACTTCTTTCATATATAAAGGGTGAACTTGATGAAATATATATTATATATACAAAGATGGTTAGTCCCATAAAGGAAGAGGCGGAGCTTTTACAGTTACTTCCTCTTAAAAAAGCAGACTTTCAGGTTCAGATTCCGGCAGGAATACCTATAGAGCAGGTATCCTTCAGACCATCGCCGGAGGAGGTTATGAACAGAATTGTTCCAAGATATATTGAAGGTTTTGTATATGGTGCTTTAGTTGAAAGTTATTCCTGCGAACAAAATGCAAGAATGATGGCTATGGAAGCTGCAACTAAAAGTGCTAAAGATATGTTGCATGAATTAAGTATTTTATACAATCGTGCAAGACAGGCTGCCATTACTCAGGAAATTACCGAGGTAATAGCAGGTGCAAAGTCTCAGAAAAAGAAAAAGTAGCATAATACATAGAATTTATCTACAGTTAAGATTCATAAAATGGAGGAACATTTTATATGGAAACAGGAAAAATAGTACAGGTTTTAGGTCCTGTTGTGGATGTTGTCTTTGAAAACGGAAAGCTTCCGGCAATTAAAGATGCATTAGAAGTACAAAACGGTGACAAAAAATGTGTTATGGAAGTGGCACAGCATATAGGAAATGATGTTGTACGTTGTGTAATGTTAGCGTCAAGTGAAGGACTTTCAAGAGACATGGAAGTAGTGGCAACGGGAAGTGGTATAAAGACACCTGTTGGTGAAAAAACATTAGGTCGTCTCTTTAACGTATTAGGAGAGGCAATAGATGGTGGCGAGCAGCCTGACAGTGAAGAAAAATGGGTAATTCACAGAGAAGCACCTAGCTTTGAAGAACAAAATCCTGCACAGGAAATATTAGAGACAGGAATTAAGGTTATTGATTTGTTAGCACCATATGCAAAAGGTGGTAAAATCGGTTTGTTCGGTGGTGCCGGTGTTGGTAAGACAGTGCTTATTCAGGAACTTATCAGCAACGTAGCAACTGAGCATGGCGGATATTCCATATTCACAGGTGTTGGAGAAAGATCCCGTGAAGGTAATGATTTGTGGACAGAAATGAAAGAGTCAGGGGTTCTGGAAAAAACAGCCTTAGTGTTCGGACAGATGAACGAGCCACCTGGAGCACGTATGCGTGTTGCTGAAACAGGACTTACAATGGCAGAATATTTTAGAGATGTGGAACATCAGAATGTATTATTGTTTATAGATAATATTTTCAGATTTACCCAGGCGGGTTCAGAGGTATCAGCCCTTTTAGGACGTATGCCGTCAGCGGTAGGTTATCAGCCAACCCTTGCCAATGAAATGGGTGAACTTCAGGAAAGAATTGCCTCTACAAAGAATGGTTCAATTACATCAGTACAGGCAGTATATGTGCCGGCTGATGACTTAACTGACCCGGCACCTGCTACAACATTTGCCCATTTGGATGCTACAACAGTTTTATCAAGAAAGATTGTTGAACAGGGTATTTACCCGGCAGTTGATCCATTGGAGTCTACATCACGTATATTAGAGGAAGATATTGTTGGAAAAGAACATTATGATGTAGCACGTAAGGTTCAGGAAATTCTTCAGAAATACAAGGAATTACAGGATATTATCGCAATTCTTGGTATGGAAGAGTTATCAGAAGATGATAAAATGCTTGTATATAGAGCAAGAAAAATCCAGAAGTTTTTGTCACAGCCATTCCATGTGGCAGAAAACTTTACGGGGGTTAAAGGTGTATATGTTCCTCTTAGCGAGACAATAAAGGGCTTTAAGGCTATAATTGACGGCGAGATGGATGAATATCCTGAAAATGCATTCTTTAACGTAGGAACTATTGAAGATGTAAAGAAAAAAGCTGAAATTATGGCTGAATAATGTTACAAAATTGGCTTTTGATACTCACATCATAATACATTGTTTTCAAATGAAAACGGAATGGGGTAACATATGGCAACAAATACATTTAATTTAAATATAATTGCCGCAAACAGAGTGTTCTTTTCGGGAAAATGCTCATCGGTTATTGTGCCGGCACATGACGGTCAGGAAGAAATTATGGCACACCATGAAAATATGGTAAGTGCCGTGGAAAATGGAGTCCTGAAGTTCAAAAAAGACGGAGAAAAAGACTATGAAACAGTTGTAGTTGGTGCAGGCTTTGTTGAAACCATAAATAACCGAGTTACGGTTTTGGTGGAAACTGCAGAGAGGCCGGAAGAAATCGATAAGGTAAGGGCTGAGGAAGCAAAAGAAAGAGCTCAGGAGCAATTGAGACAGAAGCAGAGTATCCAGGAGTATTACCACTCCAGAGCATCTCTTGCAAGAGCAATGACAAGACTTAAGGCTACAAGCGGTAAATAATTTACGAATGAAATGATATAAAGAATTAATTTAGCAGTTGGAGTGTTAATGGTGAAATATCCATTAAATACCACAACTGCTTTTTTTATAAAAGTTGAAAATAACGTGGGAACACATTGAAAAAAGAAACAATTATAAAATTAGAAGCCTTTAATAAGAAAAAACAACATTATATAATTTATGTATATTATTATCATAAGAGAGGAGAGTTGTTATGAAGAATAGAATATTGGCTTATATAGTAATTATTGCCACGGTTTTTCAGATGTTTTCAGGGATATCCCATGACTTTAAAAGTATGAATGTAATGGCGGATGAAAATGAATTATCACAACCGAAAATGGTTGATGGTACATATCAGATTTCAAGTGCAAAGGAATTAATGTGGGCAAAAGAAAATCCCGGTAAGGACTATATACTTACTAGTGACATTGATTTATCAGGATATGAAAATTTTCAGGGAATTGGAACTGAAACAGAACCTTATTCAGGGGAATTTAATGGAAATGGACATTCTATAAAGATAGGAATTAACAGGACGGATTCAACGGAGAAAATAGAGAAAATAGGCCTGTTTAATTATGTTTCAGGAGAAATACATAATTTGGTTGTTACAGGAAGTATAAATGTTTCTGTGGCAGGTGGATATGTAGGAGGAATTTCAGCTGTACTATTAGGAGGATATATATATGACTGTACAACGGATGTAGCAATTAATGCCACAGGAACGAAAGAGGCGCTAAATGTAGGTGGAATAGCAGGAGGTGTGAAAAATGAACAAAAGGAAAGTACCATTGAAAATTCTGTGAATAATGGTGAGATAAATGTTAATGCCATGTCAGCCCAAAGAGGGGAAAATGATTATAACAACGGTACATCAGGAGCTGTTGGCGGAATAGTAGGGTTAGTGGTTGCTAAAAGTGGTGTTAAAGTAGCAAGAACCATTAATAATGGTGAGATTATTGTAAATGGTGGTAAGGACAATATAGGTGGAATTGTGGGACAAACTTCCGTTAATGAAAATTCTACATATGTTGATATAAGTTATTGTGCCAATAAAGGTAATATAGAGGTATATAAAACAGAAGGGGAAAGAGCAGCAGGAATTATAGGATATGTTAAGAGTGGAAAAATAAGATATTGTTATAATGTGGGAAATGTAGTGGAATACACTGATAATGGAAATACATTGGCAAGAAACGGATATGGAAATTATTTTGGAATATTTGGTTATGCAAACCTGTCGTCTTATAACAAGTTGTCTGTATTATATTGTTATAATGCCAGTGAGAAAAAACTTGAGGCAGAAATATGTGTAGTTAGAAATCCTTCTAATGGAGAATTTAAAAATTTCTATATGTCAGGCAGAAGTGAATATGAAACAGAATTAAATAGTAATGCAACAGCAGGTACAGCAGGAGAAACATTTCAAAATTCAACTGAATTGTATAATAAAATAACAGCTTATACTGAGGGTGCAAGTGCCTATAGGAAAAACAGTCAGGGGGGTTATCCGGTGCTTTATTTTGAAAAAAACGCTGTATATGAAAGCAATCCCACAGATAATGATACAGTAGATGTTAAGTTAGAAAATATGCCAAAATACATTGACGGAGTGGTTTCTGATAACATTTATAATTGTGGCCCGGGTATGGCAAGTGATGAAAATGGAACCACATCAGAGGATGCAAAGATGGTTGTAATAAAAGATACAAGTAGGAGCACTTTTGAGGATTATGTAGACAAGTTAGTGTGCAGAGGGTACGGGAAAACGAGCAAGAGAGAGATGGAAAACAATATGTATTATACTTTAACTAAAGCCGGACGTATATACTATATATATTATACTTATAGTAAAAATGAAGTAAGGGTAATATGCGATTATGCTTCAAATACATTGCTTTCAAACATCAGCACAAAACTGACAGGTGACAGTGAAACAGAAATGTATATGTATAGCATAGATTACACTAAAGGAGAATCAACTACCAGTGTAACGGATTACTGGCAGATAGATTGTGGTATGATGTTTATAATAAAGCTGGCAGATAACAGTCTGTTCTTAATTGACAGTGGACATGAAAGGCAGTCATCAAAGGAGGCAATGGCAGCTGAACTTAATTTTATGAGGAAAATAACAAATACCTCCGAAAATGATAAAGTTAAAATAAGAGGATGGTTTTTCTCACATGCTCATGGAGATCACGTTTTTGGGGCACATCAATTTGTAACAATGTATCATGACTACATCGATGTGGAAAGTGTGTTGTTTAATTTCCCGGCATATGGAGTTGTAGGTGGTTATGATGGGGGAACCTTTAAAATGAAAAAGGCATTTAACACATATTTTCCAAATGTTAATCATGTATCTCTTCATACAGGACAGAGGTTTTCAATGCAGGGGGTTAATTTTGACGTAATGTGTACTCATGAAGATTGGGTAGGTACTGATGGAAAAACCACTTTAGGCGGTGACATGAATACAGCATCCACAGTGCTTAAGATTACAATAAACGGAAAGAGTCTTATGTTGCTAGGGGATATTACAAAAAGTGACCAATTGGAAAAAATGTACGGAAATGAGCTAAAAAGTGATATGGTTCAGGTTGCCCATCATGGATATAACCGCCTTACATCTTTATATAAAGCCATTGGTGCAAAATATGCTATATGTCCTAATTCGGAAGAAAATGCAGGGCTTAATAGCGGTAACAAACAAAAATTGCAGGATATTTTAGATGCAGGTGCAACTAAAGCAATATTTGCAGGGGAATATACCTACAAAATAACAACAGATAACGGAATACAAATGAGTACCTATGATAATTATAGAAAAGAGCTGGGAATAGATTTTGATGCACCAGGAGGTAATTTAAGCGAAGTAAATGGGAAAAATGCCGTAATAGGAAGTGATAGTGATATTGAAAAGGGAAAAAAATTAAGAGATGAGTTAATAACAGTGTCTGTAAATGGTTCACCGGTATCATCAAAGAATGCAGGAAATGCCATAAGAACAGAAAATGCATATATGGCATTTGACGGTTCAACATCCACGAAATATTGTACGGAAACCATACCGGCAAATATAAAGTGGAAGACAACTAAACCGGTTTCCATAGATGAATATGTTTTATACACTGCAAATGACACACAAAATAATCCTGGAAGAAATCCCGTAAAATGGATATTAAAGGGTTCAAATGATGGAAAAAACTGGAATATAATTGATGCTGTGTCAGATGGAAATTTACCGGCTAAAAATTATACAGGAACTATTTTTAAATCAAAGAATCCGGGAAAGTATTGCTATTTCGCAATTTGCTTTTTGGAAATAAACAGTGGAAACATATTACAGTTATCAGAAATTGAACTAATAGAGAATCAGCAGCAAAACATATCAGATAAGGTTAATGTTCAGGGATTTCAGATTAGCAATGTATTAAAGGGAATTAGAACAGTATCCACCGTGGAGCCGCAAATAGACGGCATGGAAGTGACTGAATTTGGCAACGTTTACGGTGTAGATGAAAATGGTGTAAGTGAAGATGATATGTATGTTGGAAGTGAAAGTAAATATATTTCCACAGTGAAGGCGACAGAAAATGGAATTATTAATAAACAGTATTCATCATCTGAAACGGCTGTAAATTATGTTATGACAATGTGTGACAACGGAACAACAGTGGCTGCATATACAAGAAAGTATTATGTAAGAGCTTATGCAAAACTATCTGATGGTAGTTACCTTTATAGTAAAGTATATAGTTATTCCATATATGATGTGGCAAAAAAACTATATGATAATGCATTAATGTCTACATATGCAGGTCACAGGTATTTATATGAGGATATATTAACAGTTGTTGATAGTAATTACAAAGAAGTAAAGTATAATTGGGGAGGAACTATAGCAAGATAAATAACAAAAAAAGTGGTATAATGAAGTCATAAAAATTAAGGGAGATAAGTTATGACCGATATTAACACAGATACAATAAAAAACATGATTAACCTGGCAATAGAGCAGATAAAATATTCATACGCCCCTTACTCTGATTTTAAGGTAGGAGCGGTGCTCATGTCAAAAACAGGAAAGTTATACACGGGATGTAATATTGAAAATGCGGCATACACTCCTACAAACTGTGCTGAACGTACGGCATTTTTTAAAGCCATAAGTCAGGGAGAAAGGGAGTTTATGGGAATATGCATTGTTGGGGGAAAAGGAGGAAAAATAGAAGAGATGACAGCACCATGTGGCGTTTGCAGGCAGGTGATGATGGAATTTTGTAATCCTGAATCATTTGAAATAATATTGGCAGTTAATGAGAATAATTATAAAATATTCAAATTAAAGGAAATATTACCCTTGGGATTTGGCCCTGAGAATATAAGGAGGAAACAAAAATGAAGAGAGTGTTTTTAATTGTTTTAGACAGCTTTGGAATAGGGGAGGCACCGGATGCTGATAAATTCGGAGACGTAGGAGCCAATACTCTTAGAACCATAAGTGGCAGTCCTAAATTTAACTGCCCCAATATGACTAAACTTGGATTGTTTAATGTTGAAGGTACGGATTATAAGGAAGGCGTTGAAAATCCAATAGGAATGTATGGAAAAATGCAGGAAGAAAGCATGGGAAAGGATACTATTATTGGACACTGGGAATTAGCAGGACTTGTAAGTCATAAACCTATGCCAACTTTCCCACAGGGCTTTCCGGATAGTTTTGTAAAAGAATTTGAAAAGAAAACAGGAAGAAAATGCTTATGCAACAAGCCATATTCAGGAACGGAGGTAATAAAGGATTATGGTGAGGAGCATATGAAAACGGGAGCGTTGATTTTGTACACCAGTGCAGATAGTGTGTGTCAGATTGCAGCTAATGAGTCAATAGTTCCTGTAGAAGAATTATATGAATATTGCCGTATGGCAAGAGAAATGCTAACAGGAGATATGGCTGTGGGAAGAGTTATTGCAAGACCTTTTGATGGTACGAATAAGGATGATTTTAAACGTACCACCAGACGTCATGATTTTG
The DNA here is from genome assembly GCF_003479405.1 of Eubacterium sp. AF16-48. Taxonomy (GTDB): domain Bacteria; phylum Bacillota; class Clostridia; order Lachnospirales; family Lachnospiraceae; genus Eubacterium_G; species Eubacterium_G segne. Next base: position 113,158 of record NZ_QUHB01000002.1, read on the forward strand.
CATTGTCTCCATTTGCGGATACAATGCTTGACAAGATAACTAATTCCGGAAAAGAAGTTATAAGCATTGGAAAAATTGTTGATATTTTTAATAACAGAGGAATAACTAAATTTTATCGCACCACAGGAAATCAGGAGGGAATGGAAAAAATCGCTCAGGTTGCAAAAGAAGATTTTAACGGCTTGTGTTTCCTTAATCTAGTTGACTTTGATATGCTGTATGGTCACAGAAGAAATATTGAAGGTTACGCTAATGCGGCAACGGAGTTTGACAGATTTTTAGGTGGATTTATGGAACAGTTAAGGGATGAGGATTTGCTGATAATTACAGCCGACCATGGCTGTGATCCGGCGTTTACAATGACTACGGATCACACAAGAGAATACGTTCCTTTGCTAATTTACAATAAAAATATTAAACCGAAAAATCTTGGAATAATAAAGGGATTTTCTTATGTTTCAAAGGTAGTATGTGAAAGTCTTAACATTTAAAAAAATAACACTGAAATAAAAATATTACACCTTATATAATCATAGTATCTGGTATAAGATAAAGCTATATTGAGGTAGCATAAAGGGCGGAATTTGAGTACAATATTTATTTTTTACAGGTCACATAAAAAGTGATTATTAGAGAAAAAAGGAGGAAGTACATAGCAGATTTAGTTGTGGAAAGATATTATGAGAAGGAGAGTTAAAAAAGGTGTAGCCATTATGCTGTCATTAACACTGGCAGTGGGATATCCTAATGTTTTTAGTAATGGAACAAATAATGTTAAGGCAGATGAAAACATAGGAAGTATTTCAGACAAAATTTCCGGAACATGGTCTTATGAGGCTAACGGACAGGAGATAGTTAAGACTAATGAAATGCTGACAAAGTATTTACCAACTATTGCAAATAAAGGCATAACACGTTTTACAACAGATAATTATGATAAAAACAACGCTGCACTTGATATAGGCGGATGGTCCACATCTATGCTTTGGAGTTATTTGAATCCAAGTGAAAACGGAAGAGGCAATGTCTTTGGAAACAGCACATATGCAATACCGTTGTCATATAAGGCAACATCCACGGGAATGTACGTTACAAAGCCAAGTACAATAAGGGTTGAAACTACATTGCTTATGAATCAGCCGGAAGATGGCTCATTGACGGATTTTGTTATTGGTTCGGGAAATGCAGATAAAAGTGAAGTTGATAAAGAGACGGAATGGTCTACAGATGTTATGTTAGGCTCCATGAAAATGACAATGGTTCAGGGAAGTCCTTTTGCGTTTATACAGACTGAAAATAAATCAAATGTTACTTTAACAAGAAAGAGGGTATCCCTTCCAAGTGGGGTATCATATTTTGATGGTTCAGACTTAAGTAGTTCAACAATGGTTGTACTTAGGGTTTTTGATAATCAGGATGATGCTACAGGGTACAGCAATTATGATTACTATGCATTGTATTTGCCAAAGGGAGCGAAGTTAAGCCAGAGTGGTACTGACAATGTTAATGGTATCGGACAGCTTAACGTGGAATTCCCAAGTACGGACAGGTCATATTGTTCATTTGCATGGCTTTGTGAAAGTAAAGGACAAAATGATGGAGAAGCAGAAAAAATAGCCAAATTATATGAAAAGTATGCATACAATTTTGTAACTGATACTGAAACAAGCTATTCTTATAATGATAAAACATCTACATTAACTACTAATTACAAATACACATTAGATAAAAAAGAAGAAAGCACGGCAGATGGAACGGTAATGGGTATACTTCCTCATCAGTACAAAAATATGACAGGTTATACATATTTAGATAATGAGGCAAGAACCATAAGGGGTAATATGAAATATTTAGTAGGAGACAGTTACTCTACTAATTTAAAATATTCAGGAATATTACCCTCAATGCCTTCTATTTATACATCAGACCATGATGAGTTAGCAGGCTATGTAAAAGATTTTATGGAAGAGTACGGTCCTACAGATACAAAGGTTACTAAAGAAGAATATGGCGAGAATACCTATGACACAGGAAAGAAAATGAATCGTGCCATTCAGGTAATGGAGGCAGCAGAGGAATGCGGAGATACTGACAGTGCCAATAAGCTTTTAAAGGGATTAGAGGCAGAATTGTCAGATTGGTTCACATATTCAGGAGAAGATGATACTAAGTATTTCTACTATGACAGTGATGTTGGAAGTTTGTTGGGATTCCCACAGGCATATTATACAGTTGACGGTTTAACGGATCATCATTTTCATTATGGATATTTTATACAGGCAGCAGCACAGGTTACATTAAGAGATCCGGACTTTGCGAAGAAATACGGAAATGTAATTGATGAACTAATTGGTGATATTGCAACGGAAACGAAAAATTCACCAACTGCAAGGTATCCTTTCCTGAGACAGTTTTCCACATGGGAAGGTCATTCATGGGCATCAGGACATGCTAATTTTGCAGATGGAAACAACCAGGAGTCCAGTTCAGAAGCAATTAATGCATGGGCAGCACTTATTTTATATGGTGAGGCAACCCATAATGACAAACTTACAAAAGAAGGAATTTATTTATATCAGACAGAAATTTCAGCAGTAAACAGTTATTGGTTTGATATAGATGGTGATGTACTTGATGATGCATATAAGCAGACTTCAGCAGGTGATTCATCCCTTCCAAAGTATATCCAGGCATCAATGGTTTGGGGTGGAAAATACACATATGCAGCATGGTGGACAGCTGAGCCGTTGCAGATTCAGGGAATAAATATTTTGCCTATGACATCAGCGTCCTTCTATTATGCAGCAAACACGGATTACATAAAGAATAACTGGAAAACAGCTAACATTAATGAATCATCATTTGTTGGTGATGATAAAAATACAAAACGTTGGAATGAAATATGGAGTGAATATCTTGCCATAGCAGACCCGTCAGCAGCAATGGATTACTTTGATGTGGATTGTGATCCGGAGGCAGGGGAATCAAAGGCTCATGCATTCCATTATATAAATGCACTGGATAAAGCAGGAACACCTGATTTATCCATAACAAGTGATAACCCTCTTAGTTGTGCATTTAAAAACAGCGACGGTGAGATAACATATGTTACATATAATGCAGATGATACTACAAAAACAGTAACATTTTCAGATGGAACAACAGTAGAAGCACCACCTAAAAAGATGACTACCGTTTCTGACTCTGCAGGTGAGGTGTCAGGTAAGGCAACATATACAATTGAACACTATTTGCAAAAGGCTGATGGAACATACACGTTATTCAATGCAGAGAAAAAGTCAGCGAAGATAGGAAAGGAAGTTACAGCTGTGGAACAGAAGTATTCAGGTTATACACTGGATAAAAATGCTGAAGGAACGGTTTTATCAGGAGTAGTTGACAAAGACGGAGGATTGGTATTAAGACTTTATTACAATATTTCACAGGAAAGACCGACAATGCCTGCAGAAGATGAAAACAAGTATACAAAGCTTGGCACCAGCAATGGAATTGATATATACTATTATGTGTTAAGAAATGACTTTGGCGCAGCAATAAAGCTTCTTGATGCAGGAAAGACATTTTATGTAGAGTATTCCGGTGAATACAATTCAGGAAATACAAAAGCCTGGGTTAATAAGACAGAAAGAAATGACTATGTTTTAACCGGTGTATGTAAGTTTGATCCTTCAACTCTTACAGAAAATACATATAATACAGTTAAACTTTCCAGTGGAGATAAGGGTGTATATATCGTAATAAAATATGGTTCACCTACTACAGCACCGGACTTGTCTGATTATGACGGCGAAATAGAGACGGCAGACCCTAATATTCCATCGGACATTGCAGGTTTTGTTGTAGGAACCACAGGAAATAATAATGTGAACATATCCTTTAGGGACACAGAGGAACAGCAGGCTAAGGGACAGACATACAATGTTTATATAAATGGTACGAAGGTTCTTGAAAACATAAAAGCCGGAAGTTACACAATTGATAAGGTTACGGCAGGCAAAGTGACAGTTAAAATAACGGCTGTATTAAATAATACAGAGTCTGCAGGTATATCAAAGACAATAAAGGTGTCAGGAGAATCTTACGAGAAAACAACAGAACCTGTAACGGATAAGCCGACGGAGAAATCAACGGAGCCTGTAACGGACATGCCGATAATTGAACCGACCTCCGGTGATGTTGCAAAGCCAACAACAAAGGCTTCAAATGACACAAAAAAATCTGTTAAAAATACAAAGGTTACGTTAGCAAAACGGGTAACGAAGAAAAAAGTGAAAATTTTACTGAAGAAGGTAAAAGCTGCAACAGGATATCAGGTGAAATATTCATCAACAAAGAAATTTAAAAAGGGAACAGTAAAAACCAAATATGTTAAGAAAACCAGGTTTGTTCTTAAGGTATTTAAGTCAAATAAGAAGTATTATGTAAAGGCAAGAGCTTATAAGAGCATAAAGGGTATAAAATATTTTGGAAAGTGGAGTAAAGTAAAAACGGTAAAAGTTAAAAAGTAGTAATTTCATCATATTGAAACTGTCATGTTGATAAATAAAATTGTCCCATGGCAGTTTCTTTTTTTGTGCAAAAAACTATTGACATATTATGGCATATATAATAGTATAACATATGAACAATGGTTCATATGTTTAAAAGAAAGGAATGATACATAAAAGTATCAGGTAAATCATATGGAAGAAAAGTTACAGAGTTGTGGAGAGCATCATCACCATGATGATGTGGTAGAAAGCAGAAGCTTAAATATGCCGGACGAAGGTATGCTTTGTGATTTGGCAGAATTTTTTAAGGTGTTTGCCGACTCCACCAGAATTAAAATTCTATATGCATTGTCAGAAGGTGAGTTGTGCGTATGTGATATTTGGCAAAGTTTAGAACTTACACAGTCAGCAGTATCACATCAGCTTAGAATTTTAAAACAGATGCGGTTGGTAAAGTACAGAAAAGAGGGAAAAACTATATACTATTCATTAGATGACGGACACATCCAGTCCATATTAAATCAGGGCCTAGAACACATTATGGAGTAGGAGGAAACAAAATGAACGAAGTTCATTTTCTATAGATGTTTCCGACGAAATGCCGCTGACCGAAGGGAGGGGCACTACAATAATTAATTAGGAGGAAGGACAATGAATTTATATGACAAAATAATAAACAGAAAAAATGAACGTAGTTATGAAGGTGGAAGTGCCGGTCACAGCCATGATGACCACTGTTCATGTGGTCATGACCATGAACATGAACATCATCACGATCATAATCATTGCTCATGCGGTCACGATCATGATCATCACGGACATAGCCATGGATGTGACTGTTGCGAAGATGGTGCAGAAATTGACTTAAGAAAAACAGTAGCGGGAGTTGTGGTATTTTTAATTGCCATGGTGATATTTCATATTCCGGGATTGTTTAAAACCATAGACATTGATATGGCACAGCTTATAACATATCTCCTTATATATCTTTTAACAGCAAGAGATATTGTATTAAATGCCATAAAAAATCTTTTTAAAGGAAAAGCTATGGATGAGCAGTTCCTTATGACAGTATCAAGTTTGGGAGCATTTTTCGTAGGACAGTATCCTGAAGCATGTGCCGTAATGTTATTTTACATGGTAGGTGAATTATTCCAGGATTACGCCGTTGATAAATCAAGAGATTCCATTACAGATTTAATGGATATCAGACCGGATTATGCAAATCTTTTAAAGAAAGATGGCTCATATGAAAAAGTATCACCTGACAAAGTAAAAATAGGTGATACAATCATTGTAAAACCGGGAGAAAAGGTTCCTCTTGACGGTGTGGTTACAAGTGGTCAGGGAAGTATTGATACATCATCTCTTACAGGAGAAAGCCTTCCAAGAGAAACGATGGCAGGAGATGATATAATCAGTGGTTCAATTAGTATAAATGGAGCCCTTACAATTAAAGTAACAAAAGAATTTGGCGAATCAACAGTTTCAAAGATACTTGAATTAGTTGAACATGCAAGTGGTAAGAAAGCAAAAACAGAAAGATTTATTACAAGATTTGCAAAGGTGTACACACCGATTGTTGTTGCCTGTGCAGTGGTATTAGCTATAATACCTCCCCTTGTTGTAAGCTTCGTATTAGGTGGAAACATTGCTGATTTTGCCAAAACATGGCAGCCATGGATTTACCGTGCTTTAACATTTTTAGTTGTATCATGTCCTTGTGCCCTGGTAATATCAGTACCCCTTAGCTTCTTCGCAGGAATAGGTGCTGCATCTACTAAAGGTGTTCTGGTAAAGGGAAGCGATTACTTAGAAAAAATATCAGGATGTGACACAATCGTATTTGATAAAACAGGAACTTTAACAAAAGGAATTTTCAAGGTTAGCAAAATAAACTCAAAGGTGTCCGATTTAGAATTTTTAAAGGCGGCAGTTATTGCGGAAATATATTCAAATCATCCTATTGCAAAATCATTAAAGGACGCATTGAAGATTACTGATTCAAAAGCCTACTTTGATATTGAGGCAAGACAGAATGAAATTTCCATAGAGGAAATACATGGAAAAGGTATAAAAGCACAGTTAGACGGAAGCACTATTCTTGCAGGAAATAAGAAACTTATGGATCAGTTTGGTATTGCCTGTGATAATGCACAAGGTGCAGCAACGGTTGTATATGTAACTGTTGACGGACAATATTTAGGATATGCCCTGATTGAGGATCAAATTAAGGAAACATCTAAGGAGACAATTAAGAAATTAAAGGAATTAGGTGTTAAAAAGACGGTAATGCTTACAGGTGACAGAAAAGAAATCGCAGACAGCATTGCTAAGGAATTAGGAATTGACGAAGTTCATTCAGAATTACTTCCGGCAGACAAGGTATCTCATGTAGAGAAACTTTTAAAGGAGAGCAAAACACTGGCATTTGTGGGAGATGGTGTAAATGATGCACCGGTTCTTGCCAGAGCAGACGTGGGAATTGCCATGGGAGCCATGGGAAGCGATGCTGCAATTGAAGCGGCGGATATTGTATTAATGGATGATAATCCGAAAAATATTACAAAGGCAATTAAAATATCAAGAAGAACCCTGTCTATAGCAAAGCAGAATATTATCTTTGCATTAGTAGTAAAAGTTGCCGTTCTTGTATTAGCGGCAGTTGGTATAGCAACTATGTGGGCTGCAGTTTTTGCAGATGTAGGTGTTTGTGTACTGGCAATTTTAAATGCAATGAGAACAGCTAAATAATTAGTCAGAATATAACAGGAATGGCTGCATTAGATTTATTTCTAAATGCAACCATTTTTGAATATAATAATTAATAAAGACTAATAATGGTAGAAAATGAAAAAAACGACGGTTGTAATTGTAACAGAAGTAATTATTTTATGCATTTTAATAATATGTTTTATTTTTGGAAAAGTACCTGATAATAAGGAATCCGTAAAAACCAGTGAAGCAAATTTAAATATAAGTGACATGAAAGGTACCATTCCAAGGGTGGCATTAACATTTGATGACGGACCAAGCACAAAATATACGGAAAAACTATTAAAAGGACTAAAAAAAAGAGGAGTCAAGGCAACATTCTTTCTTACAGGAGAGAGGATTTCTTATTCTGAAAAGATAGTGAAGCGAATGAAAAAAGACGGGCATGTAATTGGAAATCATACGTATACCCACATAGATTTGGCAAAAACCGGATATAATGAGGCAAAAAAAGAAATTGAGGATACCAATAATGCCATTAAGGAAATAACAGGAGAAAAGCCTAAGTTTTTAAGACCTCCCTACGGGGACTGGAATGAAAAACTGTTAGAAGAAACAGATATGTCAATTGTGCTGTGGAGCGTAGACCCGGAGGACTGGAAGGATAGAAATGCAGATGTTGTGGCAAAAAGAGTGATTAAAAGCACCCGCCCCGGGGATATAATATTGTTACATGATATTTTTGGAACATCTGTTGATGCAGCACTTAAAATTGTGGATGAACTACAAAGTAAGGGATATCAGTTTGTGACGGTGGACCAAATAGAGGATTCTAATTTAATAAAAAAACAAGTTGTGGAATAATCAGTGGGATGTTATACTTTACGGGAGATTTTAAATAAAAACTTAAGGAGATATAAATATGTTTGGAGCAGTTATTTATAAATATTTAATAGTTTTCCTGGTATCTATGGTTCCAATTGTTGAACTTAGAGGAGCCATTCCCATAGCAGCAGGAATGGGGCTTCCAATGGTTACATCTTACATTATCTGTGTTATTGGAAATATGCTTCCAGTACCTGTAATATTTTTGTTTGCAAGAAAGGTATTAATATGGGGAGCAGATAAAAAATATATTGGAAAGTTTTTCTCATGGTGCATAGACAAAGGTGAGCGTGGAGGGGAGAAGCTTAAGTCAAAGGCAGGAAGGGGACTTTATGTTGCCCTTATGTTATTTGTAGGAATACCTCTTCCGGGAACAGGTGCATGGACGGGAACATTGGCAGCAAGCTTCTTAGATATGGATTTTAAAAAGAGCGTAATAGCCTGCATGGGAGGCGTACTTTTAGCAGGTATAATAATGGGAGTTTTAAGTGCCTTGGGAGTGTCGGCATTTAGTGCTACAGTTTAAGATTGGAGCGTTGTATGGCAAAGAAACAAATGAATTACGACTATATGTATAAAGGACAGAAGAACATCACTAAGGCAACCACAGATGGGAAATACACCCCGGGAATGGTTGGAAAAATAACCATGGCAATAACCATTCCATCAGCCTTAATTGCGTTTATTTCAGTAATGATGGCAATTTCTGGAATACAGCAGGCTATATTAGTAACAATAGTTACGTTTATAATATCCTTTGTGGGAAGCATAGTTTTAGCAATTGACATTGTAATATTTAACAGAAAAGAAAGAAAAAAATATAAAGACACGGAAACACCTAAGGGACCGGATATAATGAGGATACTACATTTAATTATAGGAGTATTTGTGGGCATCATTATAGGATACCTCCTTTGGGGAGCCAAAAACTAAATGAACGAAGTTCATTTCAATAAATGTTTTTGGCGAACTGCCGCCGAATGAAGGGAGAAGTTTAAATGGATACATTACCCAAAGACCCGGTTATGCTTTTAAGCGTTGTAAATACCAATTTAAGAGATTTTTACGGAAGCCTTGATGATTTTTGCAGGGCAAAGGATGTGGATAAAAGTGAGATAGAAGAGAAACTGGAAAAAATCAATTATAGCTATGATGCCACATCAAATCAGTTTGTATAAAATATAATGGTAAGTTTGATAAAACCCCGTTAATATGATATGATAATTTAGTTGTAGATTATTTATCAATATAACGAGGTTTTTTATTATGAAATGGAATAAATACACTTTAAAAACAACCACTGAAGCTACAGATTTTGTCAGTGGTATTATGATAGAATTAGGAATTAACGGAATACAGATAGAGGATAATCTCCAGATCACCCAGGAGGAAAAGGAGAAAATGTTCATTGATTATCTGCCGGATTTGCCGGAAGATGACGGTGTGGCATATATCAGTTTTTATACGGAAGAAAATGCTGATGATGAAAATGACGAAAATCTCTTAGAAAGTTTAAGGGAAAAGTTAAAGGAAGCAAACGGTTTTATTAATATAGGTGAAGGAAGCATAGAAAAATCCACTACAGAGGACGTGGACTGGGTTAATAACTGGAAAAAATATTTTAAGTCATTTACGGTAGGTGATTTTTACATCAAACCTACATGGGAGAGTGTAGATGAAAAGTATTCCCATATGCAGATGATTGAAATTGATCCGGGAACAGCTTTTGGAACAGGGAAACATGAAACAACACAGCTTTGCATTAACCAGCTTACAAAGTATATAAAAGCCGGTGATGAAGTATTGGATTTAGGCTGTGGAAGCGGCATATTATCCATTGTTGCAAAGAAGTTAGGGGCAGGACATGTGGATATGACAGACATAGACCAGGCTGCAATAGATGCTGTGTATGATAATTTTAAGGTCAATAAAATCCCTATGGATGACGTTGAAGTTATATTGGGAAATGTGTTAGATGATGAAAAAATGCAACAAAAATTTGAAAATAAAAAATATGATGTTGTGGTGGCAAATATTTTGGCGGATGTTATTATTCCAATTGCCGGTATTGTGGATAGATTTTTAAAGGATGGAGGAATATTTATTTCCTCAGGAATTATTTATATGAAGGAAGAAGCAGTAAAGGAAGCGGTGGAAAATAACAGAGGATTAAAATTAACAGATGTAGTTAAACAAGGCGATTGGCGGGCTGTTATAGCAGAAAAAAGGTAGAGAAATGTATAGATTTTTTGTTGAGGAAAACCAAATCGGTGAGGACAGAATTACCATTACGGGAAAAGATGTAAACCACATAAGAAATGTTTTGAGAATGAATGTGGGAGAGAAGGTTTTAATAAGTAATGGTATGGACAGGGAATATGTATGCTCCATAGATAACATTTTAAAGGATGAAGTTCAGGTTATAATAGAAGATGTAAACGGTCCTGCAAGGGAACTTCCTGTTAAAGTTACTTTATTTCAGGGACTTCCAAAGTCAGACAAAATGGAAACGGTTATTCAAAAAATGGTGGAGTTAGGGGCATATGAAATAGTTCCTGTTGCCACTAAAAGATGTGTTGTTAAGTTAGATGCAAAAAAGGCGGAAGCCAAAACAAAAAGGTGGAATCTTATAGCGGAAAGTGCCGCAAAACAGTCAAAAAGAGGAATTATCCCCCAGGTTTTACAGCCGGTGTCTTTTAGCAGGGCGTTGGAAATGGCAACCAACATGGATATGATTCTGATTCCTTATGAAGAGGCTGAAAATATGGATATTACAAGGGATATAGTTTCAAAAATAAAAAAAGGCATGTCTGTTGGAATTTTCATAGGACCTGAAGGAGGGTTCGCACTGGAAGAGGTTTTAGAGGCAGCAGAATATGGTGCAAAGCAAATAACTCTTGGAAAAAGAATTTTAAGAACGGAAACAGCCGGTATGACAATTATGTCGGTAATAATGTATTTGACGGAAGAATAGTGAGGAAACACAAATGGAAGCGTATTTCGACAATTCAGCTACTACTAAAGTAACTGAAAATGTAAAAAATATAGTTGTAGATGCAATGACAAAGGATTATGGAAATCCATCTTCTATGCATATGATAGGCGTAGAGGCAGAAAAATATATAAAGGATGCTAAAGACTGTATTGCTGATATTTTAAAGGTAGATAGCAAGGAAATATATTTTACATCCGGTGGAACAGAATCCAATAATATGGCAATAATAGGTTCTGTTGAGGCAAATAAAAGAAGTGGAAATAAGGTAATTACCACAAAGGTAGAACATTCTTCCGTGGCAAATCCAATGAAGTATTTAGAAAAAATGGGATATAACGTAGTATACCTTCCTGTGGATGAATACGGCGTGGTGGATTTAGAGGCACTAAAAAAAGAGATGAGTGAAGACACAATATTAGTGTCAATAATGTATGTAAATAACGAAGTTGGTGCCATAATGCCAATTCACGAAATAGGAAAATATATAAAAACAGTAAATCCAAAGGTGGTTTATCATGTGGATGCCATTCAGGCCTTTGGCAAAATGGAAATTAGACCTAAAAAGGACAACATTGATATTTTAACCGTTAGCGGACATAAGATACATGGACCTAAAGGAAGCGGTTTTATTTATATAAAGAAAAATACTAAAATCAATCCTATAATTTTAGGAGGGGGGCAGCAGGAAGGCATGCGTTCAGGAACGGAAAATGTTCCGGGAATTGCAGGAATAGGTTTAGCGGCAAAGGAATGTTATGATAATTTAGAAGAAAACGTAAAAATCATGACAGACTTAAAAGACTATCTTATTGATAAATTAAGCGGCATAGAAGGTGTTACAATAAACAGCAGAAAGGGAGATAAAGGTGCTCCCCATATTGTAAGTGCAAGCTTTTCAGGGGTAAGAAGTGAGGTATTGTTACACGCTCTTGAAGATAAGGGAATATATGTGTCAGCAGGAAGTGCCTGTTCATCTAACAGACCTGCCGTAAGTGAAACATTAAAGGCAATGAAGGTAGATAAGGATTTGTTAGGTTCCACCATAAGATTTAGTTTTTGCAGATTTAACACAAAGGAAGAAGTAGATTATGCAGTGGAAGAAATAACAAAGCTTCTTCCGGTTTTAAGAAAATATGTAAGGAGATAAAGGAAATGTTTAAATCATTTTTAATAAAGTATGCGGAAATCGGGGTAAAGGGAAAAAACAGATTTTTGTTTGAAGATGCTTTAGTTGACAATGCAAGAAGGGCATTAGATAAAGTTGACGGTGATTTCAAGGTCACAAAGGAATATGGAAGAATATATGCAACAGCTGAAAACGACTATGATTTTGATGAAGTTGTTGATGCTCTTAAGCACGTATTTGGTATTGTGGGAATTTGTCCTATGGTACAAATTGAAGATAACGGATTTGAGGATTTAGCAAATCAGGTTATAAAATATATTGATGAAAATTATGAGGATAAGAATTTTACATTTAAGGTTATGGCAAGACGTGCCAGAAAAAATTACCCTATGGAGTCAATGGAAATTAATGCGGAAATGGGAGGAAGAATTCTAGGGGCATTTCCTGAAACAAAGGTTGACGTTCATAACCCTGATGTGATTTTAACCATTGAAATTAGAAATCATATAAATATTTATTCAAAAATAATTCCGGGACCGGGAGGAATGCCGGTAGGAACAGCAGGAAAGGCAATGCTTTTGTTGTCAGGAGGAATTGACAGCCCGGTAGCAGGATGGATGACTGCAAAGCGTGGTGTAGTAGTGGATGCAGTATACTTCCATGCACCTCCATACACATCTGAAAGAGCAAAACAGAAGGTAGTGGATTTGGCAAAAATCGTATCTGAATATTCAGGACCAATGAAGTTATATGTAGTTAATTTTACAGATATTCAGATGTATATATATGATAAATGCCCTCACGATGAACTGACTATTATTATGAGAAGATATATGATGAGAATAGCTGAATATTTTGCAAAGGAAGAAGGAGCACAGGCATTAATTACCGGTGAGTCGATAGGACAGGTGGCAAGCCAGACCATGCAAAGTCTTGCAGCAACAAATGAGGTATGTACACTTCCGGTATTCAGACCTGTAATAGCTTTTGATAAACAGGAAATAGTAGATGTATCATTAAAGATTGGAAGCTATGAAACATCAATACTTCCATATGAGGATTGCTGCACAACTTTTGTGGCAAAACATCCGGTTACAAAACCTAATATTAATGTAATTAAAAATTCAGAAACTCATTTAGCTGAGGAAATAGACAGAATGTTTAAGGAAGCAATTGACACAGTAGAAGTAATAGAAATTAACAACTAAAAAAAGACACAAAAAAAGTGGCTGACTAAAAAATTAGCCGGCCACTTAGGCTTTATTCGTATTTTTTAAGAACTTCAAGGATTTCATCAAGATTGTCCTCGTTATGTATATTTAAATCAATTGGTTTTGACAAATCAAGACTGAAGATGCCCATAATAGATTTTGCATCTATAACATAACGTCCTGAAACCAAGTCGAAGTCGTTATCAAATTTTGTGATATCATTTACAAATGATTTAACCTTATCGATAGAGCCTAAATTAATAGTAACTGTTTTCATATTTGTACACCTCTCTTTTTTTTATCTCTTTCCTTTACATAATAGCACGGATTTAACATTTGTTCAATGAGAACAAATAACAAAATTACAATTAAATATAGGTTAAATTAGTGTAAATTTGTATAAGGTGCAGAGGCTTTAAAAAGAAAGGTTTAAAATAAAATATTTGGAGATTAGAATGAGAAAGGTAGCATTACACAACTTAGGATGTAAGGTAAATTCTTATGAAACAGAGGCAATGTCCCAGCTCCTTGCAAATGCAGGGTATGAGATAGTTTCTTTTTCTGAGAAAGCCGACGTATATATAGTAAATACATGTTCTGTAACTAATATGGCTGACAGAAAATCAAGACAAATGCTTCATAAGGCAAAGAAAATGAATGAAGGTGCCATTGTGGTGGCAACAGGCTGCTATGTGCAGACAGCCTCTGAGAAAATTGCAGAGGATTTGTCCATAGACATAATTGTGGGAAATAACAAAAAGAAAGAAATTGTGGAAATATTACAGGAATATTTTAAGGAACACAAAAAGAATTATATTATTGACATAAATAAGACTGATGAATATGAGGACTTGGAAATTGCCACTGTTACGGAGCATACCAGGGCTCATTTAAAAATTCAGGACGGATGCAACAATTTCTGTTCATACTGCATTATTCCTTATGCCAGAGGGCGAATAAGAAGCAGAAAAATGGATAGTATAAAAGATGAATTGGAAAGATTGGCAAATAACGGATTTAAGGAAGTTGTGTTTACGGGAATTAACTTAAGTTGTTATGACGATAATGGAAAGAAATTAATAGATGTAATAGAATTAGCTGAAAATACAGAAGGAATTGAACGTATAAGATTAGGCTCCCTTGACCCGGAAGTGGTAACGGAGGAATTTGCCCACAGATTATCAAAAGTTACAAAAATCTGTCCTCATTTCCATTTGTCCATGCAAAGCGGATGCGATACAACGTTAAAAGCCATGAACAGACATTACACATCAGAAGAATATTATAACAAATGCATGCTTCTCAGGGAGAAATTTATAAATCCCGCATTTACCACAGACGTAATTGTTGGGTTCCCGCAGGAAAGTGATGAAGACTATGCAACAACAAGAGAGTTTGTAAAAAAAGTAGGGTTTTCAGAGCTTCATGTGTTTAAATATTCAAGAAGAGACGGAACTGTTGCGGCAAAAATGATAGGACAGGTAGATGAAACCATAAAATCAAAGAGAAGCGAAGATTTGATTTCAGTGGGAGAATCTTTAAAAGAAAACTACAGAAAAGAAAAAATTGGGGAAAAAGTATCGGTGCTTTTTGAGGAGGAAAAGGAAATAAATGGAATAAAATATCAGGTAGGTCACACTAAAGAATACATAGAGGTGGCTGTGGAAACTAAGGAAAATCTGGCAGGAAAAATAGAAGAAGTTTTCCTTAAAGACTTTATTGATAATGAAATAATGCTTGCCACTAGGAAAGTTTTATATTAAAATTATAATATACTGCCATTAAAAGGCAAAAAAAGGACGTGATAAGATGAGCAATTTAGGCAATACACAGTTTTTTAGAGTTCAGCCTGAAACTAAGTTAGGCGTGGAAGAGATTTTCGAAAAGGTATATGAGGCATTAGCTGAGAAAGGATATAATCCGGTAAACCAGATAGTGGGTTATATTATGTCCGGAGATCCGACTTATATTACAAGTTACAAAAATGCAAGAAGTCTTATTATGAAAGTCGAGCGGGATGAGCTCATAGAAGAGGCTGTAAAATATTACATTAATAATAAATTAAAATAACTGCGTTGAAAAAAATGTAGCTTTAGTAGCTATGCTCTTTTTTAGGTAAAGTGCGTAAAATAAAAGATTAAGGGTTAAACTATGAGAATAATGGGATTAGATTTCGGTTCAAAAACAGTGGGAGTGGCTGTAAGTGACGAGTTAGGTCTTACTGCTACGGGAATTGAAATAGTCAGAAGAGATTCGCCAAATAAGTTAAGGAAGACTTTGGCAAGAATTGAAGCACTTATTAATGAATATAATGTTTATAAAATCGTGTTGGGTTACCCGGTTATGCTAGACGGCAGCGAGGGAGAAAGAGTGGAGAAAACAAAAGAGTTTGCAACTATGTTACACAGAAGGACTAACCTTGAAATAATATTTCAGGACGAAAGGCTTACCACGGTGGAAGCCTATGAGATTATGGACTTAGCAGGTATTAAAAGGGGAGACAGATATAAATATGTTGACCAGGTTGCAGCACAGGTTATTTTAGAGGATTATTTAAACAGCAATAATTAGTTTTAGTTTAAATCAGTTTTAAGGAAAAATAGTTAGAGGTATTTTATTTAATGGAAGAAAAGATTGTTTTTATTGATGAAGACGGAAATGAAGTAGAAATGTATGTGGTTGAGGAAACCAGAATTAATAATGTTAATTATCTTCTTGTTACGGAAGACGAGGGAGACGAAGAAGAGGCTGAGGCTTATATCTTAAAGGATGTATCAAAGGAAGAAGATGAAGAGGCAGTTTATGAAATGGTAGTTGAAGATTCGGAAATAGACTACATAGGAAAAGTATTTTCTGAACTGTTAGAGGACATAGATATTTCAAAATAGGATATTTATTAGAAGGGTAAATTTGAGATAATAAGGAGAAAAAATAATAGATGAGTGAAAATTCAAATATAAAAATTATTCCACTGGGAGGTCTTGAACAGATAGGAATGAACATGACTGCCTTTGAGTACAATGGCAGTATTATTGTTGTGGATTGCGGTTTGTCATTTCCTGATGACGATATGTTGGGAATTGACTGTGTAATTCCAGACATTACTTACTTAAGAGAAAATATTGATAAGGTTAAGGGTTTTGTAATAACCCATGGACATGAAGACCACATTGGAGCATTACCATATGTATTAAAGGAAATTAATGTTCCTGTATATGGAACAAAGCTTACCATAGGAATTATTGAAGGAAAATTAGAAGAGCATGAGCTCCTTGATGTAGTTAAGAGAAAAGTTGTAAAATTCGGACAAAGTATACATTTAGGAGGTTTCAGAATAGAATTTATCAGAACAAACCATAGTATAGCAGATGCAGCAGCATTGGCTATTCATACGCCGGTAGGGGTTATTGTACACACCGGAGACTTTAAGGTTGATTATACACCTGTATTTGGTGATGCCATAAATCTTGCGAGATTTAGTGAACTGGGAAAACGTGGAGTTTTGGCACTTATGTGTGACAGCACTAATGTTTTACGTCCGGGCTTTACACCGTCAGAGAGAAAAGTAGGAAAAACATTTGATCATATTTTCGCAGAACACACTAAAAACAGAATTATTATTGCTACATTTGCATCTAATGTGGACAGAGTGCAGCAGATTATAAATACGGCATGCAGATATAACAGAAAAGTTATTGTTGAAGGAAGAAGTATGGTAAATATTATTTCCGTAGCAAGGGAAATGGAATATTTAAAGATTCCTGACAATACACTAATCAGTATAGAAGAAATGGAAAATTACACTGATGACCAGTTAGTTCTTATCACTACAGGAAGTCAAGGTGAGTCCATGGCAGCTCTGTCACGTATGGCAGCATCTCTTCACAGAAAGGTGCGTATTAAACCAAATGATACCATAGTATTTAGTTCAACACCTATTCCGGGAAATGAAAAAGCCGTATCAAAGGTTATGAATGAATTATACCAGCAGGGAGCAGACGTTATTTTTCAGGACACCCATGTTTCAGGTCATGCATGCCAGGAAGAAATTAAGCTTATGTATGCTTTGATTAAGCCTAAGTATGCCATTCCGGTGCATGGTGAATATCAGCACTTAAGACAGCACGGACGTTTGGCACAGGATATGGGAATACCAAAGGAAAATGTGTTTATTATGGAATCCGGTGATGTTTTAAGCATTGGTAAGGATAGTGCAGGCATTACAGGAAGAGTTCCGGCAGGTTCCGTGTTAGTTGACGGATTAGGAGTAGGTGACGTTGGAAATATTGTTCTTCGTGACAGACAAAACCTTGCAGAAAACGGAATAATAATAGTTGTTCTTACACTGGAAAAATATTCAAATCAGATTCTTGCAGGACCTGATATTGTAACCCGTGGATTTGTTTATGTAAGAGAATCTGAAAACCTTATTGAAAATGCAAAGGAAGTAGTAACACAGGCACTTTTGGAATGTCTTGAAGGCAGAAATGTGGACTGGGGAAAAATCAAAATGGTTGTTAAAGACAGTCTTGGAGAATATTTGTGGAAGACCATGAGAAGAAGTCCAATGATTCTGCCAATTATAATGGAAGTTGAATAGTCAGGAGTTTATATGAATAATAGGAAAACTTCACAGGGCTTTGCCAATGTATCAATAAAGATGCTTAAATATATTGTAATGGTTATTATAATTGTGGTATGTGCCACAGCAGCCTTTAATTTTGGCTCAAAGATATTTAATAGCAATGGTGTTGAGGAAGAGCCGGGAACGGACATGACCTTTACTGTTGACAAAGGCACAACCATAAAGCAGTTTGGCAAAACCTTGGAAGAATATGGAGTAATAGAAGATGCAAATGCTTTTGTGGTACAGTCATATATTTATACTGTAAAAACCATAAAGCCCGGAACCTATACCTTTAACACTTCATGGACAGGGGAAGAAATTTTTAAAACCATAAGCGCAGGTCCGGAAGAGAATAAAAAGGAAAATACAACTGAACAAGGGGAAGATGCACAGTAATTGCCCTGTATTATGGAGGATAATATGATAGTAAACGAAAGGATAGTATCATATATACATTCATTAGAAAAAACAAACAGCGAAGTTTTGGAAAAAATTGAAGAACAGGCACATATTGATAACGTACCTATTATAAGAAAGGAAATGGAAAGCTTTCTAAGGGTAATGTTATACATTAAAAAGCCGAAAAGAATATTAGAGCTGGGTACCGCAGTAGGGTACTCAGCCATTTTAATGAGTGAATGTATAGATGAAGACGGGAAAATTACCACAATTGAAAATTATGAAAAAAGAATTGTGGAGGCTAAAAAAAATATAGAATTGTCAGGAAAAGGACAGATTATTGAACTTCTTGAAGGCGATGCCACAGAGGTTATGAAGACTCTTCCGTCACAACAGTTTGACTTTGTATTTATGGATGCAGCAAAGGCGCAGTACATTTACTTTTTGCCGGAGGTTTTGCGTCTGATGAAAAAAGGAGCAGTTCTCATTACAGATAATGTATTGCAGGAAGGAGACCTTATTGAGTCAAGATTTGTGGTGGAAAGAAGAGACAGAACCATTCATAAAAGAATGAGGGAATACTTAGAAGTAGTAAAAAATCATGAGGAATTAGAGACAAGTATTGTCCCAATAGGTGATGGAATAACAATATCTGTTAAAAAATAGAAGACAGGAGTGTTTTAATATGAGAAGAAAACCGGAATTGTTAGTGCCTGCCAGCAGTCTTGAAGTGTTAAAGACAGCTGTAAGGTATGGTGCAGATGCAGTATATATTGGTGGTGAAGTTTTCGGCCTTAGGGCTAAGGCTAAAAATTTTTCTTTAGAGGAAATGAAAGAAGGAGTGGATTTTGCCCATGAGCATGGAGTGAAAGTATATGTTACGGCAAATATTTTGGCTCATAATGCGGATATTGAGCCGGTTAAGGTATATTTCAATGATTTAAAGACAGTTAAGCCGGATGCACTTATTATTTCTGATCCGGCAATATTTACCATAGCCAAGGAAATTCTGCCGGATATGGAGCTTCATATAAGCACTCAGGCAAATAACACTAACTATGGAACATACAATTTCTGGTACAATTTAGGGGCAAAAAGAGTGGTTTCCGCAAGAGAATTGTCCCTTAATGAAATTAAGCAGATAAGGGAGAATATTCCTGATGATATGGAAATTGAAACCTTTGTCCATGGAGCAATGTGTATTTCCTATTCAGGCAGATGCCTCCTTAGCAGTTTTATGACAGGAAGAGATGCCAATAAAGGAGCCTGCACCCATCCGTGCCGCTGGAAATACGCAGTGGTTGAAGAGTCAAGACCGGGACAGTACATGCCGGTGGAGGAAAATGAAAGAGGCACATATATATTTAACTCAAAGGATTTGTGTATGATAGAGCATATTCCTGAATTAATTGATGCAGGAATAGACAGCTTTAAAATTGAAGGAAGAATGAAGACAGCTTTGTATGTGGCTACAGTTGCAAGAACTTATAGAAAAGCAATTGATGATTATTTAGAAAGCCCTGACAAATACAGGGAGAATCTTCCGCTTTACAGAAAATGGATTTCCCAGTGTACTTACAGACAGTATACTACCGGATTTTTCTTTGGAAAGCCTGACGAAACAACTCAGATATATGATAACAACGTATATGAGAGAGATTATGTATATTTAGGAATTGTAAGGGAAGTTTCAGACAATGGTGAATTTGTTCTTGAACAGAAGAATAAATTTAGTGTTTCGGAAAAAATAGAAGTAATGAAGCCGGATGGAAGGGACATAGAGGTTAATGTTATTTCCATAAAGGATGAGGAGGGGAATGAAATGGAAAGCTGTCCTCACCCAAAGCAGAAGTTATTGGTTAAATTAAGTGAGACTCCTGAAAGGGGAGACGTGCTTAGAGTAAAAGAGTAGTAAAATAAACCTGTAAAGACATGCACGGGAAATGGCGATTTATCATAAGATAATATAATTAAGTATGTCGCGGGGGAAAGTGTGAAAAGTTTTTTGGAACCTTTGACACCTACGGAAGAAAATCATTGGATAGAGAGATTTCAGAATGGAGACAAGGAAGCAAAAGACATACTAATTGAAAGAAATTTAAGGCTTGTGGCTCACATAGCCAAAAAATATTATTCAGAAAACAGGGAGAATGAAGAGCTGATTTCCATAGGGATAATTGGCCTTATAAAGGCGGTAAATACCTACAATCCCCAAAAGGGAAAGCGACTGGTGACATATGCATCAAAGTGTATTGAAAATGAACTGCTTATGATGCTTAGGGGAGAAAAAAAGAAAAACAGGGAAGTGTCACTAAATGAACCTATTGGGATGGATAAGGAAGGTAATACAATAAGCCTTATGGACATTATGGAAAATGACGGAATTGATGCACTAAAGCAAATGGAAAATGCGGAAGATGTGGTAAGGGTAAGGCAATATGTGGAAAAGGTTCTGTCAAAAAGGGAAAGGGAAATTATTGTTATGAGGTACGGTTTAGGGGGAGAGGAAGCTATGACCCAGAAAGCCGTAGGAAAAGCAATGAATATATCAAGAAGCTATGTTAGCAGAATTGAAAAAAAGGCACTGGAAAAATTGAAAAAAGCTTTTGACAATTCATACTTAATGTGATATAAAATAGTCAATATGACAATGAAAAAAGAATAGCACTTTTGACACCAAAATTTAATATACAAAGAGGATAGATTATGGTGTGTAAAGTAAATTGTGCAGCTATTATGGGAGTGGACGTACTGCCTGTAATAGTTGAAACAGATATATGTAATGGTCTGCCATCTTTTGATATGGTAGGCCTTTTGTCTTATGATATAAAAGAGTCAAGGGAAAGGGTGAGAACAGCAATAAAAAATTCGGGGTTTTTAGTTCCACCTAAGCGGATAACAATTAATTTTTCTCCGGGAAACATAAGAAAGGCAGGAACGTATTTTGACCTGCCGGTGGCAGTGTCTATTTTGTGGTGCCTTGATATAATAAAGTGCAGGTTAGATGATAAAATGTTTGTGGGAGAACTTAGCCTAAGTGGACGGGTAGTAGCTGTAAATGGAGTTTTACCTATAGTTTTGCATGCTATGGAAAGGGGAATGAAATATTGTTTTGTGCCGGCTATGAATGTTGGAGAATGCCGATATATAAAGGGCATAAAGGTAATTGGAGTAGAAGATTTAAATGAACTGGTTATGTTACTTGTAAGTGGCGGATATAAGAATTATCAAATAAAGGAAGAAATAGAAGAAGAAAATATATCTACAGTTTATGAACATAATTTTAAGTGGATAAAGGGGCAGGTAATGGCAAAAAGGGCAGCGGAAATAGCTGCGGCAGGCATGCATAATATTTTGCTGGTGGGGCCGCCCGGAACAGGGAAAACTGCCATTGCCAAGGCTATGAAAACCATACTTCCTGAGATGTCACAAAATGAAAAAATAGAAATATCAAAAATACAAAGTATAGCAGGGAAATTAGAGGGAAATCTGGTAGGAGAAAGGCCTTTTAGAAATCCTCATCATACCACAACGGTAACGGCCATGACAGGGGGCGGAATAAATCCAAAGCCGGGAGAAATGACCATGGCTCACGGGGGAGTGCTGTACATGGATGAATTTACGGAGTTTTCCAGAGGAGTAATGGAGGCTATGAGGCAGCCTTTAGAGGACAAGAAAATTGTCATATCAAGGAAAGGTGGGACATATTCATTTCCGGCGGATTTTATACTTCTTGCTTCAATGAATCCCTGCAAATGCGGGTATTATCCCGACAGAAATAAATGTAGTTGTACGGAAAGGGATGTAAACAAATATTTAGAAAAAATCAGTGGTCCAATATTAGACAGAATTGATTTGTGCGTACATATGAATAATGTGGATTTTTTTGATTTAACAAGGGAGTCTTCAGAGGAAAGTTCAGAAGAAATAAGAAAAAGGGTAAATAAGGCTGTGGAGATTCAGAGGAAACGGTATGAAAATGAAAAAATCAGATTTAACAGTCAGTTAGAAGGAGAAAACATAAAGAAATACTGCAATCTTGGAAAAAAAGAGCAGGAACTTATAGGACAGATATATGAAAATATGGATTTAAGTGTAAGGGCGTATGAAAAAATATTAAAAACCGCAAGAACCATAGCGGACTTAAAAAATCATGAGGAAATAAAATATGAGGACATTGCAGAGGCAGTAAGTTATAAAGCCATGTCAGTAAGGAGGGGACTATGAACAAGCAGGAAATGTGGGGATGCATAGCCACGGCACCTAAGATGTATTTTACAAAAATTCAAAAAATAATGAAAAATCTAAAAGATGTACAGGAAATATTTAATGGAACCCAGAAGAAATTAGTGGAGGCAGGGGGACTTAAAAGTGAAGAAGCAGCAGAACTTTTAAGGCATATTGAAAGATTTAATCCTAAGGAATATTTTGAAAAACTTGAGAAAAACAATATAAAGTTTGTGTCGGTAGATGATGAAAATTATCCTGAAAAACTTATACCTTTTGACCATAAACCTTATTTTTTATTTTACAAAGGAAAATTACCGGATGAAAATGCCACGGCAGTGGCAATGGTAGGGGCAAGGGCATGCTCTAATTATGGAAGAAACATGGCAAAAAAAATAGGGAAAGAGCTGTCGGAAAGGGGCGTGCAGGTAATAAGTGGAATGGCAAGGGGAGTTGATACATATAGTCAATTAGGAGCAATAGAGGGAGGTATGAGTACCTATGCAGTTATTGGAAGTGGCGTTGATATTTGCTACCCGGTGGAAAATATTGAGTTATATGGGGACATAATAAATAATGGCGGAATTATATCGGAATATCCTCCGGGAAGTTCACCGGAAGGATGGCATTTCCCACAGCGGAACAGGATAATAAGTGGGCTGGCGGACAAAATAGTGGTAATAGAGGCAAGGGAGAACAGTGGCTCATTAATAACTGTTGAGTGGGCATTAGAGCAGGGAGGAGATGTAATGGCGGTTCCGGGGCGGGTAGACGACAAATTAAGTCAGGGATGTAACAGGCTTATAAAGTCAGGAGCAGGTATTGTTACAAATGTGGATGACATTCTCTCAGACCTTGGATATAATGCATATTATGAGCAAAAGAAAGAAAAGGCAAAAGAAAAAATACTTGAAAAAGATTTTTTGATGTTGTATAGTGAGTTAGGTTTACAGCCAAAAAGTATATATGAATTAATAGAAACTACAGGCATAGTATATGAGAAGATAGTTACAATGTTGCTGAAATTACAATTAGAAGGACTTATAGAACAACCTTATGAGAACTATTTTTCCATAAAAAATACATAAATTCAGATTATTTTTAGTTAAGGGGAAGTCTTATGGCAAAATATCTTGTTATTGTGGAATCACCGGCAAAAGTGAATACAATTAAAAAATTTTTGGGTTCAAATTATGAAGTTGTAGCTTCAAATGGTCATGTCAGAGATATGCCAAAAAGCACGATGGGTATTGATTTTGAAAATGATTATGAACCGAAATATATTACCATACGTGGAAAAGGGGACAAGCTGGCAGAACTTAGACGCTGTGTAAAAAAAGCAGACAAAGTTTATCTGGCAACTGACCCGGACCGTGAGGGAGAGGCTATTTCATGGCATTTGGCTAATGCATTAAAATTAGACCCAAAGAAAACTGCCAGAATTACATTTAATGAAATTACAAAGCCGGCAGTAAAGGAGTCTCTTAAGCATCCAAGAGAGATAAACATGAATCTTGTGGATTCACAGCAGGCAAGAAGAGTTATGGACAGAATGGTTGGATATAGTATAAGCCCGCTTCTATGGATGAAAATAAAGAGAGGACTTAGTGCAGGACGAGTCCAGTCTGTTGCATTAAGAATGCTTTGTGACAGAGAAGATGAAATAAACGCATTTATTCCTAAGGAATATTGGGATATGGATGCGGTTTTGAAATACAATAAGAAGGATTTCAAGGTAAGCTTTTACGGAAATGAAAAAGGAAAAATTGAAATCACGGGAAAAGAGCAGTTAGATGGAATCGTAAAGGAATTAAAGGCTGCAAGGTTCACTGTAAGTGATGTAAAAAAAGGCAACAGGTCAAGAAAGGCACCGGTTCCTTTTACCACAAGTACATTGCAGCAGGAAGCTTCAAAGGCTCTTAATTTTTCCACACAAAAGACTATGAGAATAGCCCAGCAGTTATATGAAGGTGTGGAAATAAAAGGTCGTGGAAGTATCGGTCTTATCACATATTTGCGTACAGATTCCACACGAATCTCTGAAACAGCAGAAGCCCAGGTAAAGGATTTTATTGAAAATAACTATGGCGAAAGCTATATGACTAAAGAGGTTACTACAAAGAAATCCGGTAAAAAGATACAGGATGCTCACGAAGCCATAAGACCTACAGATGTTACCCTTCTTCCGGATAGTATAAAGGCACAGCTTCCAAGGGATTTGTTCAGATTATATCAATTAATATGGAAGAGATTCGTTGCAAGCCGTATGCAAAGTGCAGTATATGAGACAACTAATGTAAAGGTTGCCGCAGGAAAATATATTTTTAATGCTGCAACATCTAAGTTGGATTTTGACGGATTTATGAAGGTTTATACAGACAGTGATAACGAAAAAGTGGTAACAAATAATACTGTTTCCAAGTTAGAAAAAGGAATGGAACTGGATTTTGTGGAATTTGAGGAAAATCAGCATTTCACACAGCCACCGGCTCACTTTACTGAAGCAGCCCTGGTAAAGGCAATGGAAGAGCAGGGAATAGGACGTCCAAGTACCTATGCACCTACTATTGGCACAATTATTGGAAGACGCTATGTTATAAAAGAAAAGAAAAATCTGTATGTTACCGAATTAGGAGAAGCGGTAAATAATGTAATGAAAACAGCATTTGCCGTTATTGTTGATACAGCTTTTACTGCCAATATGGAATCACTTCTTGATGCCGTGGAAGAGGGTACCGTGGAATGGAAGACAATCATAAGAAACTTCTATCCTGACCTTGATGAAATGGTAAAGGAAGCTGAAAAGAAATTAGAAAAAATAAAAATTGCCGATGAGGAGTCCGAGGAAATCTGTGAAGAATGTGGCAGACGAATGGTAATTAAGTATGGACCTCACGGAAAGTTTTTGGCATGTCCGGGATTTCCTGAGTGTAAAAATACTAAACCGTATCTTGAAAAGGCAGGAGTGCCTTGTCCTAAATGCGGAAAGGATGTTATCATCAGAAAAACCAAAAAGGGCAGAAGATATTTCGGATGTATTGATTATCCGGAGTGTGATTTTATGTCATGGCAGAAGCCATCCACAAAGAAGTGTCCACAGTGTGGAGGTTATATGGTAGAAAAAGGTAATAAGTTAGCCTGTGCCAATGCAGAGTGTGGTTATGTTGAAAGTAAGGAAAACAAAGACAGGTAAAAAAATCTTGCCAATGTTTTTTATATATGGTATGATAATGAAGTTGCATTAAGCACATCGGTGGAGAAGCAGACGGGTGCCCACGCTCGGGGTTGTCTGATTCGGTGAAGCAGATGGAAGGTATGATATTTGCCGGAATAATTGCCGGGACGATATCAAAAATAATATTAAAAAAACCAGGAGGTATTAAAATGAGCGTTATTTCAATGAAACAGTTATTAGAAGCAGGTGTTCATTTTGGACATCAGACAAGAAGATGGAACCCTAAGATGGCTCCATACATCTACACAGAAAGAAATGGTATCTACATCATCGACTTACAGAAGTCAGTAGGTAAAGTAGATGAAGCTTACAAGGCAGTATCTGATATTGCACAGGAAGGTGGTACAATCCTTTTTGTTGGTACTAAGAAGCAGGCTCAGGATGCTGTTAAGGAAGAAGCACAGAGATGTGGTATGTACTACGTTAACGAAAGATGGTTAGGTGGTATGCTTACTAACTTCAAGACTATTCAGTCAAGAATTAAGAGATTAAAAGATATTGAAAGAATGTCTGAAGATGGAACATTTGATGTTCTTCCTAAGAAAGAAGTTGTTAATATTAAGAAGGAATGGGATAAGCTTGAAAAGAACCTTGGCGGTATCAAGGAAATGAAGAGAATCCCAGATGCTATCTTTGTTGTAGATCCTAAGAAGGAAAGAATCTGCGTTCAGGAAGCTCATGCACTTGGAATTACATTAATCGGTATTGCTGATACAAACTGTGATCCTGAAGAATTAGATTACGTTATCCCAGGTAACGATGATGCTATCAGAGCAGTTAAACTTATTGTTTCTAAGATGGCAGATGCTGTTATTGAAGCTAACCAGGGTGAAGAAATGGTAGCAGAAACAGCTGAGGCTGAAACAGAAGAAGTTAACGAGACAGTAGAAGAATAATATAGATTTCAGGAGGAATAGAATTATGACAATTACAGCAGCAATGGTAAAAGAATTAAGAGAATTAACAGGTGCTGGTGTTATGGCTTGTAAAAACGCTTTAGTTGAAACTGATGGTAATCAGGAAGCAGCTATTGAAGTTTTAAGAAAAAAAGGTGAAGCTACAGCAGTTAAAAAGTCTGGCAGAATCGCTGCAGAAGGTATCGTTTATACATTAGTAGAAGACGGTAAGGCTGCAATCGTAGAAGTTAACTCAGAAACAGACTTTGTTGCTAAGAACGAAAAGTTCCAGACATTCGTAGGTAATGTTGCTAAGCAGATTGTTGCTTCAGACGCTAAAGATGTTGAAGAATTATTAGGCGAAGCCTGGATTCTTGATCCTGCTAAGACTGTTAAGGATGAATTAGTATCACAGATCGCTGTTATCGGTGAAAACATGAACATTAGAAGATTTGAAAAGTTAGAATCAGAAGGTGTTATTTCATCATACATTCATGCAGGTGGAAAGATTGGTGTATTAGTTGAAGCTGATGCTCCTGCAAATGATGCTGTAACAGCAGCAATTAAGACAATTGCTATGCAGATTGCAGCTATGAACCCACAGTACATCTCAAGAAATGATATTTCTGCAGATGAACTTGCTAAGATGAGAGAAATCACAATTGACAGCGCATTAAACGAGCCTGATACACTTCCAAAGCCTATTTTAATGAACTTACTCAACAAGGCTGTAGAAAGCAAGGCTTGGAGCGATGAAGATATTGCTATTTATGAAGAGAAGAAGAGTAACTTAAATTACTTATTCAACTTCCTTTCAAAAGAAGCAAAGGCAGCAGTAGCAGAAATCGCTATGAACGACAAAGCAGAAATCATGGAAAACAAGATTTTCAATGGTTTAGTAGAAGGTCGTGTATCAAAGCAGTTAAAGGAAGTATGCCTTCTTGACCAGACATATGTAATGGCTGCAGACGGAAAGCAGACAGTTGCTAAGTATCTTGATGAAGTATCAAAAGAAGTTGGCGCTACAGTAGCACTTAAGAAATTCGTTCGTTTTGAAACAGGTGAAGGTCTTGAAAAGAAAGAAGAGAATTTTGCTGAAGAAGTAGCTGCACAGATGAAATAAATCATAAGTTATCATAACTTGATTTTATAAAAAAGAATTCTATTTTATAACGGGTGAAAACCCACATTATAGAGAAGAAAATCCATTAAATGTACTATTTTTAGTATGTTTGAGGGATTTTTTTTGCTTTCTGAATCCTGAAAATGCAAAATATCTTAAATTCATAAAATATTATAAATTATCACGTCTTATCGTAGAATTTTGGTTTATTTTGGTTTGATTTGGGAAAATTTTGGTTCAACCAAATTAGATGCGAAGTCTTCCTGTTTCTTTAGTAAGACGAAAATGTAACACAATAATCAGAGCCGATATGAGTTCTCATTCTAAAAAATGTATAAGGAGGAAGAAAGAAATGTGTAAGGTAATTGCAATAGCAAACCAGAGGGGGGGGAGTAGGAAAAACTACCACAACAGTTAATTTAGGTATTGGATTAGTAAGAAAGGGGAAGAGAGTTCTGTTAATAGATGCAGACCCACAGGGTAGCATGCAACAAGATTGCATCAGACACAAAGAAACAGCTTGGTGGTGCAAAGTACAAGGTATATGACAGCAAGGGCAAGAAGGTATATGAGTTTACAACTGGAAAGAAAGCAGAATTCATAGAAGGCATGTTTAAGGCAGGAGAAACCTACACATTTAAGGAAGTGGATGCACCGGAACACTATAAGGTTGCAAAGGATAAAAAAATAAGAATTAAGGACACAGGAAAGGTTCAGAAACTTACAGTTACAGATGAAAGAATCCCTGTGGTACCTGACACACCACAGACAGGCATTAATGGAAAGACAGCAGGAATGGTGGTTTCACTTATTACGTTATTGCTTGCACTTGGATGTTTTGCATGCGTAAGAGCAAAGGACAAGTTAAAATACAATTTCAAAAAGGAGAAGGACGATGAAGAAAATAATTAAAATATCTCTGATACTTCTTTTATTGGGGATGGCTGTGATTGCAGCTGTCCTTTTTTTTTAGGAAAAAAGAGCAGAGAGAAAGTATGAGAATGAATTTAAGAACATACAGGAAAGTGTGACAGAAAAGAAGTCTGATGTAAATGGTCTTGTAAAGAAAAACAAGGACTGCATAGGTTATGTGGAAATACCGGGAACAACCATAAGTTATCCTGTGATGCAGACAAAGGATAATCCGGATTTTTATTTAAACCATGATTTTAACAGAAATTACAGTTTTTATGGAACACCTTATTTAAGTGCATACTGTGATGTGAACAAATCGGACAATCTGATTATTTACGGTCATAACATAAATGGTGGAAAAATGTTTGGAGCATTAGAACGGTATAAGGATAAGGAGTTTTTTAATAAGCACAGGAAGATATATTTTATAACGGATAAAAAGAGAGAGTATGAAGTGTTTGCAGTGATGAGTGTTAACGTATATGAGTTTCAGTATTGGAATCTGTAATGGCAGGGAATGAGGAGGAGTATGAAGAGTTTGTTGATAAGGTGGCAGAGAAGAGTTTGTGGAAAACTGGGGATAAGCCTAGGTATGGTGGACAAATATTAATGTTGTCTACTTGTGATAATGGAAGAGGGGATGATTGGAGAATTGTGGTTATTGGGAGAAATATTATGTCTGAATGTGTGTAGAACATAAAGTATCGGATTTAGAAAGTGAAATAGATAATTATATAAAATACACCAATAGGGGTATAGAAAGAATTTTACTTTTTGAAAATATTTTCAACCACGTCTGCATCAGATATGAAATTTTGAAAAGATGGAGTGTTACTTTTACATGCGTGATAGTAATAATTCATAGCTTGTGTGAAGGCTATTACTTCTCTAAACGGTATTCCTAACATTTTTGAAATTTCTCTCTGTGTTAGATGGTGGGGATAATATCCTGATAAAAAATTGTAAATCTCTTCTTTAGATAATGTTATTTTAGCCTCTCTATATTCTGTTTTGTGTTTTTGAAAAAAAACTTGAAATAGAAATAAAAAGAACTATAATAATTAAGAACGGAAGCAAAAAATGAAATATTTCGAAGTGATATTTATATAAGAAAAGAAAGGCGAAAAAAATGAAAATATACGAATGGAATATAGGAATGTCAGCAACAATTCCAAGTAATAATGGTTATAATCTTTTACCTTGGGTAATTGATGAAATACTCAATGAATAACCGGATTGTATTGTGTTAACTGAGTTCGTTATTGCGAAAGGTTTTGATTACTATATCAGTAAATTGGAAGAAAATGGTTATCAGTGGTTTGTTTCAACTACAACAAAATTTAACGGAATTTTAATTGCCCTAAAGTATAAAACATTTAATTTTGATGAAACTTTTGACTATAATAAGCCTACTGTAAAAACAGGTGATGAAGTTTTGACAGGAAATAATTTACCGAATTTATATGAAATACAGGTTATGTGGAATGGTCGTCCATTATCAATAATTGGTGTAAGAATTAAAGTGGATATAAACAATGAAAATATGGATTATAAAAAGAATCAATTTAAGGCTTTGGATGATTATTTGTCTAAGCAAAATCATGATGTTTTATGTATAGGCGATTACAATGCGTATTGGGGAAATTTATGGTCAACACCTAAAAATACAACATTAAATAAATCAATGAAAAAAGGTTATAGTTTGTATACTCCAATATATACGGAAGGGGAGTGGTATTCCTTTGTTCACAAGAATGGAGATAAAATTCAATTAGATCATTTGATTACAAATATTAGTGACCGATCGATTACAGTAAATTATGATTGGAATTTTATTAATCAATCAAGATATTCAAATGTTACGAAGGAATCTGCAGATAAGCCAAATGGTAAGCCAGATCATGCGATAATAAAAGCAACAATTATTTAATATTAATAACATTTTAATTAGGTGGATAGGAGGAAGCAGATGTGAGTTAAAAAGTTCTAAAGCAGTTTTATAAAACTGAATTTAATAAACTAACACCTGAAGATATTGAAAGCGTTAAAAGATTGATTTATAAATATATGAACCAATCAAGAGCGACAGATTATGAAGTGAAATTGCTTGTAAATCCAGTGAATATTTTAACTTCCTTCGTTACAGTAATAATGAATAAAATGTTTCTTATTATAATAATGAATGTAATAAAAAAAAACAAACAAAAAATCATCATTACGATTTATGTTTTCGGACAATATTAAAAAATGTGAAAAGAGGAGAATAAATAAAATGACATATTTCGAATACAGAGTTGGGTTAAAACTTGCGTTGCCACAACCCCCAAAATCATTAGTGGAGTACAAGGATTTTTTATATGAATCAGCAGAAAAATACAATGAAGTATGCTCACAAAGAAACAATTCAAAAGAGATAAATATTCTGGAAATAAAAAGCAATAAATTAGTTATTTTACTCAAAAGTAGTTTAGAATTGACTACACCAGGGAAAGCTTTACGAAGTTTTTCACAGATTTTGTTAAAGAATGAAAAGTTTGCAGAAGAATATTTATTTGGAAAACAGCTATTCACATCATATGATATTGCTAAAGATTTATCAGAAACTCAAAAGCAAAAAAATTCTAATATTACAGCAGAAGATATATCAGATACGGTTTTTTTGAACGCTCTTATTAATTATTTTTTAAACAAAAGAGGAGGAAACCAAAGTACTACTAAATATCTACAAAAAAGAAAGTGTATAAATAAAATGAAAATTTTAGCAGTCGAATCTGAGATAATAAAGATGGAAGAATTAGATATTTAAATATGTGATGGTACATACTTAAATACAAAAGAACACAATAGAGATATAATATTTTTAATAAAGTATAAAATTTATATTTATTAACAGTGTGATATTTATATAAGAAAGTAGGTGTGATTATGAAAAAAGATAATATTTACAAAGATATTAAAAAAGGAGGTTTCTACAGACCTCTTTGCTTTAAGGAAGAGGGAAAGATTAAGAAAGTAGACTATGACATGGAAGAATATTGTGATCTATTGGTGGAATATATGGAATCAAATACAGATCAAATAGAGACGAAGTCAGATTTTTTTGCATCATTCGGAGAAATTGTGGGCATAGGAGAAGTTATTCAAAATGTCGACTTGTATAGCGATAAAGAATTAGAACGTGTAAAAGAGCAGAAACGAAAGAAAATATACAGAATACATAATAGGATTATCAATAATAAAGAAAAAGGAAGTCCTAATTTAGTGGCATCAGATAAAACCTGTTATCTATTTTTGAGGAAGGTAGAGAAGATTTTTGGAAGAACATTGCTAACACCTATAAATGAGGAAATTCCATACTGTTTTGAAATTAAATATATATATTCGTTACTCGCGCAGTTGATAGAAATTATGTATACATCAGATTTTTTTAATTATGTACCTAATAGCAAAAATTATCAAGGAAAATGTTATGAAAATCATCTAATGATGATAAAAGAGAATATAAAAGAAATATTTGATGATTCTACAGTTCAATATAGTATATGGCAAGAAATAATATCACCATTCAATATAATAATATATGAAGGTAGTTATCCGGGAATTAAATATGGAGATATATGGTATCAAAATTGCAAAGAACTTAGATTCTTTGATTGTACATATGAAATAGCGAAAAATAATTATAATTTATATAATAAAGTAAAAGAAAAATTAGAGTTCGATTTAGGAAATTCTCGAGAAGAAGTACGGGAGGAAATTAAAAAATGTGAGGAATTTTTTGGAAGTAGTAGTCAATCAGAAAAACTGTTGTATTGCGAAAAAATGTTAGAGACATTGAAAACAATCATAAAGAAGAAATTTGATGTTGAGGTATAAAATTAAATAGACAAAATTTATCTGTAAAGGGCATCTCAAAATGAGGTGTCTTTTATGTTATAAAAAGATTTATGTCCGAAAAATAAAGATTTATGTCCAAATATCAAGATAATAAAAAGTATAATTAATTTAACATAGATTAAAACATAAGGAGAAAAAATATGGATAAGAGAGAAAAAATGAAAGAAGAGGCAGTTGATAGGCTTAAAAATTTAACATCATCATTAGACTTAAATCCAAATCTTGTTAAATATTTTGAACAGGGCAAAGTTTACTATTCTTATTTGACAGCAGGGGGTATGGTAGGTTCTATTGATACTATTGACTATATCCCTAAGTACGCAGAAATAATAAAGAAATTTGAAAAAACATATGAGGGAATAGTTTATCATGCAGTAGAAGATTCTTTTGGAATGTTATCATTACTATATGTAAGTAAAAATGAAGAAGATTGGCCGTTTGAAAGACCAGAAGGAAAATATTTGTATGCTATGGTTTATAACTTTGATAAAGAAAAATTAAAGAATGGAATATATGAGATTGAGTTCGAAGAGTTTGGAACAATTATTGTTAAATCGTTAGGTGGAGCAATAGTTAGAGTTGGATAAAAATTATATAAACCAAAAGTCAAAAAACAATGCTCCGCAACTCAAAGTATATAATGTAGGACCACAATGACATATATGAATTATGGCTCCTACATTGTAGAAAATTGTGGATAGTTACAGGTAACTAATAAAAAATATTGTTGTGTATTAACATATATTAAAGGAAAATGATGAGATGCGGTTAGATGAGTTTCAATTTGTATTAATCGATAAGAGAACAAGGAATGAAGTTGCGCTTAGTTTTAACGACCTATATGGTTATTTTGATGTAATTCATAACACAGGAAACGATGGAATATTAGTAAGATATAATAGGGATCACCCTAAGGGAAATGAGCATTACATACCATCCTTTTGGGAAGGAATGAATATTAGTCGCAACAGAACATATAGATTTGGCGAATGTAATAGCGAATTGCTTGTGAAGTATGCTCCGTTATATTCATATTGTGAATATCCTGAATTGGAATTAAAGGACTTTAAATTTAAAATTAAGCATATGAGGTACAAAGAAAGCGTAATTATTTCCTTCGAAGATTTGATTGCGTATGAAGCCGGTAGTTGGAGTGTAGAACCACAGGGAATATTCATAGAGAAGAAAGAGAATATTCCTTCAAGCTTATGGGGAACAATTTTAGTGAATAACAATGCCTATTTCTTTGATGGATTTAATCAACTATTAGATATTGAATATGTTGGAAAGCCAAAAATAGAAAAATATAAGTAATCAGGAAACTAAACGGGAAAAATATATTAAAGGAGAATTTTATGAGTAGGACAGTTAAATTTGTTATAGGTGCTGCAGCTTCAGGTAAGACAACATTTATTAAAAATCATTTTTCTGAAGATAAAAATACAATAATCCTGAATGTGTATGATTATCAGCAAGCAGCTTATAAAAAAATGGAAGAATTTGGATGCATTTCTTTTATGGAAGAAATAGAATGTTTAAAGAATGCGAATGAGGCTATTCTAGTTGATATTATTGAAGCATTAAAAGAAAAAAAGAATGTAGTGGTAGAGCATACTTTATATAAAACAAAACGTAGAATAGCATACATTGATGCAATTCGAAAAGCGATAAAAAATATAAATATAGAAGTTTATGTAATGTGTCCAACGGACTCAGTTTGGGAAAAATACATAAACAAACGAAAATTAAATGTCTCTGAGATTAAAGCGCAAAAGAATGAAATAGAATTTCCGAATCCTGTTGAAGGTTTTAATAAAATATATCAGGTTATAGATGGGGATATAAGGTTGCGTATGGATACTCCCAATTATGAAATTGTTAAGAATGCATATAAAGACCTTGAAGAAGAAGCACAAAAGTTGAAAAAAGATAAAGAAAAAAGGGAACAGCGATTAGCATTGATTGAAAGCATGAATACACGTCCGTTTTGGCATTATTGCGAAGTATGTGGCACAAAGGTTTTTTGCACAGCCCAGGAAGCATTTGATGCAGGTTGGAATTACCCACCACAAATAGGACATTTTAAATTATTAGGTCCCCATAATTGTGGAAAATGTTCGATAATGGATACGCTTTTTTTGAAAGTACAAAAACAAAAATTTCCTATTGTAATTGAAAAAACGTTAACAGAAGAAGAGCTGAAAACTTTGAACAGAATTAAGAATGAACCTGAAAGTTTGCTTGAAGAAGAAAAGTAAAAAGAAATAGCATATATTGTTTAATCATAAAATGGCTGGAGGTTATGATATTATATGAAAACAAATAGTAACAATAATGGAAGAATATCAATTTTAGAAGCGGTCGTCTGGGCGCAGGAACATCATAATCAAGTTATGTATTTAGCTGATACATCTGAAAATTTGAATGATTATATAGAAAAGCTAGAAAAGTATGGGTTTGATAAGGAGCAGGCGCGGGCTATTACAGATATACATAGTAGAGAATTTACAATACATAATAGGGCAGAGACAAAGAAAGAACTTCAGGAGTTATTAGATAAACAATTATGAATACAGGTAAAATTATAGAAACGAGTCGCTTATATCTTATTCCGGGAAAAAATTCCAGAGATGATGAAGCGTTTATAAAAATGCTCAGACAGGATGGAAATTTTCGAAAATTACGGGTCTTGAGTTCAAAGAAAAGCATTTAGAAGAGTTTAGAAATTATTTTGAAAGAAAAGGTAACTGTGAATGTATCTATTCCATATATAGAAAGAACAAAAAAGATTTTATAGGATATGTGGGTTTTCACAAAGAAATTAATTTTGAAATAGAATTTTATATATCTAAACCAGAAAGAAGAAGAGGCTATGCAAAAGAAGCGTGCATAGAAATTATAAATTTGTTTTTTACAGAAGGCTTATCAATAGACAATAAAATAATAAAAAAGGGAGAAATATATGTTGTTACTCTTACAGATAATATAGCAACAATAGAATTATTAATAAAGCTAGGATTTAAAAGGTATGTGTCTGAAGAAGGAGAGACAGTAACAATGAGGATTATTAAATCCGCAATAATTCATGTTTTAAAGAAAAATATTATTACAAAAGGAAGTGAATTTTTTGTTTAAATAATCATGCATTAATAATAGAAAAAACATAGAAAGGAATTAAGGAATGGCAGAAGGTTGTCTTTTTTGTTTGGATAAAGTTTTAACAATAAAAAATCAGCAGGAATCAAAATATATTCTGCATGGATACAATTATGAATATAGTTGTGAAATTAGTTTTGGAAGAAATAGAAAGAAAATGGTTCCAGAACAGTGTTATATTGTAACGACTAAAGAAGATGAATATGAATTAGAAAAAATAGAGTTTAACGAGGAGGGAAAATGTAATTATTTAGATGTTTTAAAAAAGAAAAATTCAAAGAAGTAATGATGGAAACTCAGGATGAACGCTCAATGTACGTTATAACAAATGAAAGTAAATTGTTCGGAGCAGCTTCAATGTTGTATGAGGAGCCACTACATGAATTGGCAGAAAAAATTGGGAGTGACCTGTATATCTTGCCATCAAGTATCCATGAAGTTATTGCCGTATCAGCTGATTTTGGTTCACCTGATGAATGGGCGGAAATGGTTTATGAAATCAATATGGACCAGGTAGACATTAATGACCGACTTTCAAATCAGGTGTATTGCTACGACAAAGATTTAAGGACACTAAGACTTGCAACAGATACTTTGGCAGGTGAAGATATTGAGGTAACTAATGTAGAAAAAAATCGGAAGATACACTGATACAGATATCAAAAGATAGTAGTCATAAACAGCGTTATTTAAAGAAGATTATTGCTGTACTTCTTATTGCTGTGGGAGTATTTGCTATTACTCTTGGAATCATGGTATGTAATAAATTGCGGCAACCACAAAATTATATAGAAGCAGTAGATCCGGATAGTGTAGAAATGAAAACGGCTGAGTTTGTAAAATAAGAATAGCAAAAGTGAGAAGAGGATATTACAAATCATTGTTTTGATAATTCGTTGGTATCCTCTTTGTGGATTTCAGAATTTGTTTCTCAGCTTTCGGTATTCTCTTGGCGAATATCCTTTCAGCTTGTGAAAAAGCCGGCTGAAATAAAGCTGGTTATCATATCCGACAATCTTAGAAATCTCATTGATGGAATAAGTTGTTGTTTCAAGTAACATCTGAGCAGTGTTGATGCGGATTCCCACAATGAATTGCATTGGTGTAGAACCGGTATATTTTTTGAAATTTCGGATAAACCAGCTGACACTCATGCCTCGTGAGGCAGCATAATCATCAATATTGATATTTTGACTGTAGTTTTCACTGAAAAAGGTAACAGCATTATCCATCTCATGATCAAGATATTCATTTTTTAATATGTGCTCTCTTGTCAGTTCCCGGTGGAAACCAATCAGAAGATGACGTAGCAAAAGGACAAGCATTTCCTCATAATTATCTTGACAGCGTTGGAGCTCGATAATGATACGTTTGAAAATTTGTTCATATTCATTAGATGTACCCACTTGAAAGACACGTTCTTTATCCGGAAACCCATATTGACGTAAGATATTTTTCACATTGCTTCCTGTGAAGTGAATCCAGTATACTTCTGTCTTATCTTCTCCGTAATATTCATATTTTTGGAGTTCTTTCGGTCTGTACAGTACAATGTTGCCGGCTGGAACAATCGTTTCATTATTTACATTATCAAAATGAAAATGCCCACAACCAGCAGTGATATATATAATCTGATAATCCAGACGACCCCTTGGACGGTAGGTCGGAAGTTTGGGATGTCTGGAAAGACGGTAAGTACCACAGCTACCGACAATCAGCGGACGACTTTTGTCTTTGAAATCCATATGTGAGTGGTTCAAATAACCGGTGTTCAAATACATAGGACAGCACCTCTTTTCGTACTTTTTATCATTGTATCATTTAGTGCATATTTTGTCTAATCCAATTCATAGACATATTTTGCAAATTAGGATAAGCTATATATAACATAACTAAGGAACGTAAACAAAAAGTAAAGCATAAGGTTTGCTTTAGGAAAACAAAGAACAAAAAAGTATATGTATTGGAGGAGAGTTATTTATGATCGTACCACGTTATTATGAAAATCTAAGCGTACTGCACGAAAACACAATGCCAGCCAGAGCCTATTATATTCCGGCATCCAAAAGAATGGATAACCTGGTGGAGCACAGGGAAGAGTCAGACCGAATGCAGTTATTGAACGGAACTTGGAAGTTCCAGTATTTTAACAGTATCTATGATGTTCAGGAACCCTTCTTTGAGAAAGATTATGATACAGAAAATTTTGATGAGATTCAGGTTCCGAGTGTATGGCAGATGGCTGGATATGATACACACCAGTATACAAACATCCGGTATCCATTTCCGTTTGATCCACCATATGTGCCACAGGACATTCCGTGTGGAGCCTATGTACATACTTTTGAGTACAGTAGAGATGAGAAAGCACCAAAATCTTTTTTGAACTTTGAAGGAGTAGACAGTTGCTTTTACGTATGGATCAATGGCTCTTACATAGGATACAGCCAGGTTTCGCATATGACCAGTGAGTTTGATGTTACCGATGTACTTCAGGATGGAACGAATACGGTGGCAGTGTTGGTAATGAAGTGGTGTGATGGTTCCTATTTGGAAGATCAGGACAAATTCCGTATGAGTGGTATTTTCCGGGATGTGTACATTTTGAAACGCCCAAAACAGGCAATCAGTGATTATCATATTAAAACAAGAGTTGAGGATATGCTTGCAAAAGTAGAAATTGAAATGAAATTCTACTCTCCGTTAAATGTAAAAATTTCGATTGAAGATAGAAACGGAGCAGTTGTAGCACTAGGAAGTATTGCTGAAGAAGGAACAGCTGTATTAGAAATCGCAAGTCCGGAACTTTGGAATACAGAAAATCCATATCTATATAAACTGATTCTTGAAACAGAGAATGAAGTAATTGTAGATCACATTGCATTAAGAAAGATAGAGATTAAAGACCAGGTTATTTATTTAAATGGACAGAAGATTAAATTCCGTGGTGTCAATCGACATGATTCTGATCCGGTTACTGGATTTACAATCAATCTGGAACAGATTACAACCGATCTTACGTTAATGAAGCAGCATAATTTTAATGCAATCCGTTCCAGCCACTATCCGAACGCACCATTTTTCTATGAAATGTGTGACAAGTATGGATTTATGGTAATAGATGAAGCAGATATTGAAGCTCATGGTCCATTTATGATCTACAGAAAAGAAGACACTGATTATAATCGGTTCAAACGATGGAATGAGAAGATTGCAGATGATCCGGTATGGGAAGAGGCAATCGTTGATCGCGTAAAACTCATGGTGGAACGTGATAAAAACCGTTTTTGTATTGTCATGTGGTCAATGGGAAATGAGAGTGCTTATGGCTGCAACTTTGAAAAAGCACTGGAATGGACAAAGAATTTTGATCCAGACCGCATCACACAATATGAGAGTGCAAGATACCGTAATTATGATGAGACATATGATTACAGCAATTTGGATGTGTATAGCCGGATGTATCCGGCACTTTCTGAGATTCAGGAATATTTGGACAAGGACGGAAGCAAACCATTTCTTTTGGTAGAGTACTGCCATAGCATGGGAAATGGACCTGGGGATTTTGAAGATTATTTCCAGATGATTCAGGATAACGATAAAATGTGCGGTGGCTTTGTCTGGGAATGGTGTGACCATGCGATTGCTCATGGAACTGCTGAGAATGGAAAGACTATATATGCTTATGGGGGCGACCATGGCGAAGAAATTCATGATGGCAACTTCTGTATGGATGGATTAGTATATCCGGACAGAACTGTACATACAGGACTTTTGGAATACAAGAATGTATATCGTCCGG
Source organism: Eubacterium sp. AF16-48 (assembly GCF_003479405.1). GTDB lineage: Bacteria > Bacillota > Clostridia > Lachnospirales > Lachnospiraceae > Eubacterium_G > Eubacterium_G segne. Next base: position 152,878 of record NZ_QUHB01000002.1, read on the forward strand.
CAAGAGTTATTTCTTATGACAAAGAAAGCGGAGATTTGGTGCTTCATAACTACATGGATTTTGATGATTTAAAAGATTATGTAAAAATTTGTTATGAACTGACACAGGATGGTCTTGTAATCAGCAAAGGTAAACTTCCAGAAGTTTCAGCAGCACCACACAGTGAAGGAAAAACAAACCTGAAGGTCAACGTACCAGAAGATGGGAAATGTTATTTAAAAATTATTTACCATCTGAAAAAGAAATTGCCATTGTTGGATGGAGACCATATTCTTGGATTCGATGAAATTGAGGTAAGTAAAGAGGATACAAAATGCAAACTTGCAGAGAAATGGCTGCAAAAAACAGCAGTGGACTCTGAATTACAGGTAAGTGAAAATGATACACAGATTCATATCAAGGGACGTGAATTTGCTTATACCATAGACAAACGTACCGCGCTCTTTACAGAGATGAAATTCGCAGGGCGGGAATACTTGAACCATCCGATGGAATTAAATATTTGGAGAGCTCCAACAGATAACGATATGTACATCAAGTCTGAATGGAAGAAAGCCCACTATGATAAGGCTTACACAAGAGCCTATACGACAGAGGTTGTGCAGGGAAAACATGGTGTGAAGATTACAAGCCATGCTTCCGTTGTGGCAGAGACAGTACAGAAGATTCTAGATGTGACGATTACATGGAAAATAGAAGCTGCTGGAAAGATTGATGCAGATATTGCAGTAACAAAAGACGATGAATTTCCGGATCTTCCGAGATTTGGTGTGAGGATGTTCCTGGATAAAAAACTTTCAGCTGTAAGATACTTTGGAATGGGACCACAGGAAAGTTATTGTGATAAACATCAGGCTGCGAGCCACGGTTTGTACCGGGCAGATGTAGGGGATTTACATGAGGACTATATCCGTCCACAGGAAAATGGAAGCCATTATGATTGTGAATATGTAGAGTTTAACAACAGCCGATATGGAATTGCGGCATCCGCAGAAAAGGCATTTTCATTCAATGCTTCTTATTATACACAGGAAGAACTTGAGAAGAAAACGCATAATTATGAATTAATAGAATCAGATAGTGTAGTATTCTGTGTTGACTACGCATTAAATGGCATTGGTTCTAATAGTTGTGGACCGGTTGTATTGGAGCAGTACCGATTTGATGATGTATTATTTCGGTTTCAGTTTACACTGATACCGTATGTAAAAGGATAATAAAGTTTCATGTAACCCGTAAACAAGGAAAGAGAGTCTGATTGTAATGTAAAGTCCGGATATACAGAGCAATCAGACAAAATCAGAGAAAAAAACAGAATTAGATATCATATGGTTAGCCATATTGAGATTCTAAGTGCGATGAAGATGAGGAGCAAAGAAATTCTATGGAAGAAAAAAAGTATTTGAAATGGTATAACAAAATTGGATACGGATCAGGTGATATTGCAGGTAATGTAGTCTATGCGTTCCTGACATCTTTTATGATGGTCTATCTGACGGACTCGGTAGGACTGGCTTCAGGTGTCGTAGGTACCCTGATTGCCGTATCAAAACTATTTGATGGTTTCACGGATATATTTTTTGGATCAATGATTGACAAAACACACAGTAAAATGGGAAAAGCGAAGCCATGGATGCTATACGGATATATTGGTTGCGCCATTACGCTGATCTGCTGCTTTACAGTACCGGTCAGTTTGGGAACAACGGCTAAATATGCATGGTTCTTTATTTCATATACACTGTTAAATGGCGTGTTTTATACAGCAAACAATATTGCTTACTCGGCACTTACGTCACTGATTACAAAGAACAGCAAAGAGCGTGTGCAGATGGGATCTTATCGTTTTATTTTTGCGTTTTCAACAAGTCTTCTGATTCAGGCAATTACAGTTGGATTTGTAGATAAATGTGGTGGGGATGCTGCAGCATGGAGAACGGTTGCTATTATCTATGCAATCATTGGTCTGGTCGTAAATACGATTTCAGCACTTTCTGTTAAGGAACTTCCTGAGGAAGAACTTAACGAAGGAGAAGTAAAGGATGATAATGAAAAGTACGGAATGGTACAGGCATTCAAGCTTCTTGTTAAAAACAAATATTATATGATGATTTGTGGAACATATATTTTACAGCAGTTATATGGTGCCATGATTGGAGCTGGCATTTATTACATGACATGGGTACTGAAAAATAAGAATTTGTTTGGACAATTTGCATGGGCAGTAAATATTCCACTGATTATTGCCCTGATTTTTACACCGACATTAGTTGGTAAGTGGAAAGGCATGTATAAACTGAACTTAAGAGGTTATGTCTTAGCAGTCATCGGTAGAGCACTTGTTGTTGTTGCCGGATATATGGGTAGTGTTCCGCTGATGATGGCGTTTACAGCTCTTGCAGCCTTAGGTCAGGGACCATGGCAGGGAGATATGAATGCTGTTATTGCATCCTGCTGTGAATACACTTATCTTACACAGGGAAAGAGAATTGATGGAACGATGTACTCTTGTACTTCTCTTGGTGTAAAAATTGGTGGAGGTATTGGAACCGCTGTTGTTGGATGGATGCTTGAGCTCAGTGGATATGTCGGAAAAAATGCAACTCAGCCACAGTCTGCACTTGATATGATGCAGTTTATGTATCTTTGGCTTCCGTTAATCATTGATGTATTGATTATGTTTGCACTTTCAAGAATGAATGTAGAAGATGCAAATAAAAAACTGAAAGCAGAAAAAGAAATTGCTGCAGATGAAGTAACAGATGCATCAGACATAAATTAGAATTGACAGGAGAAAGCGTTGTCTGGTCGTTGCTCGATGAGACAGTGCTTTTTTCTATATATAAAGTGATAGAACTGTATTTTGAAAATAAAAAAGGACCACTTCATTTTTGTGAAATGGCCTTAAGAAAATATTCAGTTTTCACAAAATAGTCCTTTTAGTATTTATACATGGTAAGGATGCTCAAAATATTCAGTGTAGAATACTAAAAGGTCATTCAGATATTTTTTTAGGTTGCTCATTTGCAAGTCCTCCTTTCCTTATTTACAAGTTGATTATAAGATAGGTGTAAAAGGATTGCTTGCCAAATCGAAAGAAGATATAGACAAATGTTGCAAAGGGGAGTATTTCATGCAGTTAAAATATGTTGACACAAAAGAGGAGATTATAGCAATAAATAGGAAGTCAAAACATATTGAACCACATCTTCATAATGCACTGGAGATCGTTTGTGTAACAAGTGGATCATTAGAACTTGGTGTCGGACAGGAACTATACCATATGGAAAAAGGAGATATAGGCTTTGTATTTCCAGATGTTATTCATCACTATCAGGTACTGACACCCGGTGTAAATAAAGCGACTTATCTGATTGCATCGCCATTTACGATAGCCAAATTTGCAGATATCATGCAATCCATGGCTCCTGAATACCCAATCATCAAAGCGAAAAAGGTTGAACCGGAGGTATATAGGGTTATAAATGCAATTTTAGAGACAGAACAGTCGGATATTATTGTTGCACAGGCATATCTTCAAATTGTGTTGGCACGCTGCATAGGAAAATTAAATTTGGTAGAAAAGAGAAATGTGGGGAGCAACGATCTTATTTACCAGACAGTTTCCTATATATCAGCAAATTTTAAGAAGAAATTTTCGCTGGAAGAGATGGCAAAAGATCTGGGGGTGAGCAAATATGTTTTATCCAGACTCTTTTCCAAGACATTCCATAGAAACTTTAATCAATATCTTAACGATGCAAGGCTGAACTATGCATGCCATCGTTTGGAAAATACGAGTGATTCTATTACAAACATTTGTCTGGATAGTGGATTTGAAAGTCAGAGAACATTTAACCGAGTATTTAAAGAAAGATATAAAATATCACCGAGTGATTATCGGAGTATTTGTGTGAAAGAGATGTTGTCATAAAAAGGACGGAATCTGGGAGGGAGGCAGCACAAGCCAGTTCTCTCCGGTAATGACATTCAAATTTGGGGAAAAGTGTTCCAACAATTTTCTGGAAGTATCGGAAAGCATGGAAGTTAATGGAAAGAGAACTTTTGGATATGATGAACCAATAATTTATAAGCGTGTATAATCAAAGGTCTGCATATTGGGATGAACTTCAGTTTGTAGAGGACTCGATGAATTTGCGTAATATTGGGCGTTACATGAATGTTAATTTAAGAAAATAATATGGTAAGCAAAAGCGGGATAACTTTTCAAATCGTTCTATTGTTGCGTAGGTTATTAGCACTTAGAAGATGAAACATCTTAATTGAAGAATATTTAGGGGCTAATGGAAAATTAAATGTTGAATATCTGGTGCTATGTCAAGATTTAGCACAAAATAAAATGAGAAGTTCTGTCAGCTAAGCAGCCGGCAGAGATTTAGCACTCTCGTACAATTTTTCAAATTCGTCAGGAGACATATAATCACAATGACTATGAATTCTGACAGTGTTATAAAAGGTTTCAATGCATTCAAAAATTAGGTTGTATGCGTGTCTGTAATTCTTAATGTTAAAACGGTTAAGCCATTCCCTTTTTATGAGTGAATGGAAGAATTCAATACAGGCATTGTCATAAGGATAACCTTTATGTGAATAACTGCGTTGTATGTTTTTGGTGGCTTCACGCCACGCCAGTGACACATACTGGCTTCCGCGGTCAGTGTGTATTATTAAAGGTAAATCGGTGTTACGTATTGCCTTGGCTTTTTCAATTGTTTTTATTACAGTGGAAACTTCCATTGTGTCGGAAAGAGTCCATGCAATTATTTTTCGGGCAAACAAATCCATTACACAGTTAAGGTAAACAAATCCGTCATTGTTACGGTATTGTGACTCCCATCTGGCAAGGGTGCTAATGCCGATGCCCAGGTTCTTGGCACATTGAAGTTGTGTGAGATCAGGATGCTCCTTGCGATAATTAATGGCATCCAGTTTAAATTGCTTGGTATGTTGTTTTCTTGGCATAATGAGTATCTCTTTTTGGTATTATATAATATTTTCAGGGGAATATCTCATTTTGTTTTGTACTATTTATATGCTAGCACTATACTGGTAAAAAAGAGTAAAAGTTGTTTTTTTAGAAAATAAATATTCATTAGAAAATAAATTTTTTCAATGAATATTTAGAAAAAAAGTGGTAAAATAGGCAAAGGTGTTATTAAAAAACGAAAGAAGAAAGGATGGAGAATATGAGAAACAAAATCAAACAGATTTTAACTGTGTGTTTTGTTATTGCCGCAATGGCAGTTGTATGGAATGCACCTGTTTGGGCAGACATAGCAACACAGGCGGAATTAACTGGCACACAGGAAGACATTGAACTTAACAAAGAAGTTACAATTAATTGGGAAAAGAATGGTGATGAAGTTGATTACTATTTCACACCAACAGAAAACAAGAGATATTTATTTGTGTTAACAGATAATGACGACAGATTACCAGGTTTATATCAGGGAGATGACAAGTTAAGTTGGTTTAGTTATTATTCAACAGTAGATGGAAAGATGTATCTTCAGACACCTGTGTTAGAAGCAGGAACAAAATATGATATTTATTTTACATCACGTGAAGGTGAAACAGAAATTCAGTTTGGCTTCTACGATGATATCTGGCATGGAGCAGAAGAAATTGACAATGCTGCAACAGGCATAATGAAAAAAGGATATACTGAGGATGGAACAGATTATTCACGCGCTAAAATTTATAAAATAACAGTTCCGGAAGATGGAGCATACGAATACAGAGTATCAGGATTAAACCCTACAGGTATTGCAGATGACGACTATGATTTTGATGTGGATATTTATGATGAAGATGGATATTGGCATAGTAATCAGGACAGTGTACCTAACTGGGGTGGCAGTAGTGATGCATGTGCATTTGCCAACTTAGAAGCAGGAAAAACTTATTATCTTGTTTTGGCAAACTTTTCAGTTGACAATGCATATGAGTATACATTATCGAGAACAAATTTAAGCATAGAATTAAATAGTGAAAAAACGTTAAATTGGAATGAAATAGGAGATTATTTCTATTATCATTTTATACCGGAAAAAACACAGTCATATCTTTTTACAGTTTCTGACAATGGTGATAGAGTTCCACAAATTGGAAGAACTGATGAAACATGGAAAAAGATGATGTATGATGTAGATGGCAAAATTAGATTGGTAACACCAGTATTAGAAGCAGGAAAGGAATATACACTTTATGTGCCTATTGCAGCAGGTGAAAATAGCGTACGGGTTGGTTTCTATGATAATATATGGGAAGATGTAAATGCTCTTGAAACACCTTGTTCAGGTACAATAGGAAAAGGAACGAAAAGATTTGATGGAAAAGCTTGGTATCCAAGTAACAGACTTTACAAAGTAACAGTTCCAACAACTACAAATTATGTATATAAGGTAACTGGTTTCAATAAAGAAAAAGAATATAGTACTTTACTAAGATTTTTAAATGAAGACCTTTCAGAAGTTGAAGGACAAAGAGAAATAAATGACATTGAGCTTACCGGTTCAATTTATACAACAGTAAAATTAGAAGCAGGAAAGACATACTATTTGCGATTTTCAAATTACACGCTAGATAGTGGAGTTAATTACAAAATAGTTACTAATACTCTTAATATTGAGAACGCAAAAAATTTAGGTGAAAGCGCAGAAGGAAAGTTAAGTGCTTCAAGTGACACAACATACAAATTTGTTGCCACAGAAGATAAGGTATATAACTTCACAGATACAAAAGTATCAGAAGATGTAAAAGAATTTTCAATATATGATAATGATTTAAATAATATATCTACTGATAGTATTAAAAAATCAAAAGTAACATACAATGAAAATAATGAACCTAAAGTAGATTATGTTACTTACAAGATTTATCTTAAAAAAGGAACATATTACATTAATCTTAATAACACTTCTGATAAAGAAACAGAATATAATATTAAAGTAGAAAATGAGGAACTCGTTGATATAGACAGCATTAATTTAGATTCTAATTACATTGAAATTGAAGAAGGTGTAAAGAAAGCTGTTAAGTACACTATAAATCCTGATAATGCTACATTTACAAGTGTTGATTGGAAAGTTTCAGACACTAGCATTGTATCACTTGGATATGTAGGTAATGTTATGAATATTGAAGCTTTAAAAGAAGGCGAATGTGATATTACAGTAACAACTAAAAATGGCAAAAAAGCAGTTTGTCATATTGTTGTAAAAAAAGCCGGGGACCATAAGTATGACAGCACAATTGAAAAAGCTAGCACATCTAAGGATGGAAAGATAATTGATAAATGTAGCCGTTGTGGAGATGTAAAAGTTGCACAGATTATTTCACATCCAACAAAGGTAGTTTTAAATAATAGCAATTTTGTTTATGATGGCAAGGTTAAGACACCAACAGTTACTGTTACAAGTGCAGATGGTAAAACAGTTGATTCTGCTAATTATGATATTTCATATGCTAATGGCAGAAAAGATGCAGGAACATATGATGTGAAAGTTACTTTTAAGGGCAACTACACAGGAAGCTTAACAACTAAGTTTACAATAGCAAAGGCTAACCAGAGTTTAAAAATTAAATTACCTAAGAAGAAAATGAAGGTTGGTGCAAAGGCTAAAATTAAAATAACAGCTAACAAAGGTCATGGAAAAGTTACATACAAAGTATCTAACAAGAAGATTGCAAAAATCAAGAAAGGTAAGTTAGTAGCCCTTAAAAAGGGAAAAGTTAAATTAACAGTAACTTTAAAGGCAACTAAGAACTACAAGCAGAAGAAAGTTACAATAATAATAAAAGTTAAATAGTAATTTAGAGGATGCCACCTTTCAACACAATTAGTTGACAGGTGGTATTTTTGGTTTAAAACCAATAAAACCCCCCTGCTATGCAGGGGGGGTCCCAGTGAGCTTTAGCTTCAAGTAAAAACCTCCTTTGATATAATAAGTATAGGTTCGCCAACCATACAAAAAATCAAAGGAGGTATCCAAATGGACAAAAACAGTTTAGCACATACTAGATGGGAAGGTAGGTACCAAAGGTGGTTGTGGGGTGACTATTTCAAGTCAGTCAGGCTTGAGAATGCATCAGCTTACACAGGAGGAAGATGCGGCATTGGCAACAACATCTTGCTTCTATGGTCCGTTAAAGCCGGAAAAATAGGATAAAGGGTTAAAGATTGTCATGTAGTATATTTGGGGAAAACGTGATATTATTATTTCAAATGTAACAGGGACCGGTTTAAATTTAAATAATGATTAAATGGAGAGTTAGAAAATTATGTGGAAGATAAAGCATATATTTGATGGTGAATACGGATGTGAGGAAAGAATCGGGAATCAAAAGCCGAAGGTATCAGTTACCATAACTAACAATAATGATGAAAAAGTTATTCTATCGGTGGAAGACCAGTGGTTGAGGGATAATAATTTAGATGAAGGCGATGAGTGGCCTTTAGAGGTCGAAGGGAATGTAGGTCTTGATTAAGATGGAGATTATGATAACAGACTAAGACAAGGAGAAAAATTGGTGAGAGAAGAATTAATTAAGAACATTGAGCAGGGGTTGGAAGTGGCATATATAAATGGAACACTTCATCTTTCAATGGATTGCTTTTGGAGTGAGATTATATCAGGAAAACTTGTGCTTAAAGAACATGAGGATGCAAGGTGGCTAACAAGAGAAAAGTTAGATGATGTTCAGTGGCTGCCTGCGGATATTACACTTATTGAAAAGTTGAAAAGAAATTTATAATAAAATATTTAACCGTTAAATATCTGTCTTTAAGAGAGTTGCAAGTAAGCTCTTTAACAGTTGGTAAATTATAAAAATTTTTTGATATATAAGAATACTAACTACCATCTAGGAGAATAAGCATGAAGTGGAATTCAAATTTATATGACAAAAAGCACGATTTCGTAGCTGAATATGGGAAGGGATTGCTGGATGTTGTACCTGAAAATCCGAATCAAAAATATTAGATTTAGGATGTGACACAGGTACACTTACTACGCAATTAACTAATTTCGCAGGGACAGTTATAGGTGTTGACAGCTCTTATGATATGATAGAAAAGGCGAGAAGCCAATTTAATAATATTGAATTTATTGTGGGTGATGCTCTTAATTTACCCTTTGAAAATGAATTTGATGTTGTTTTTTCAGATGCCGTGTTTCATTGGATAGAAAATCATGATTTGTTGCTAAAAAATATACATAGGGCTTTAAAAGATAATGATTTTAGAATTGATAGGGTATATGCATACGACAGACCTACCGTATTAAAAGACGAAAAACAGGGATTGGAAAATTGGATGAAACAGTTTTTTGTGTCTGAATTAGAGCAAAGGTCAAAAGAGAATCAGGAGCAGATTCAGGAGAAAATTGAAAAGCATTATCCGTCTGAGCAAAGAGAAGAAATATGGACAAGTATTCAATTAAAATATATTGAAAACTACATTGGAAAATAATGAAAAATAACGGACTTTACGCAAAACTTGTAAACTTGCAGAAAGCTTCGGCAGAGTGGAAAATTAAGTAAATTAAATAAAATGCATAATGCCACTAAGATTAAAATCCTGGTGGCATTTTTGTACGGAAAAAATTATAATACTATAAAAAAATGGCGATTAACCTAATGTTATGGTATATTAAAAGGCAGATGGTGTTGGCAAAACAATAGTTTCATTATTTAAAATTATATAAAGCTTATGGAGGTTAAAAAGATGGGAATTAATTCAATAGATGCAGAGGATGATCAGTTTGCATATCGTTATGACACACAATTATTAATTGACAGACGTGATGAGGATTTAGACGAGGATGAAATTGCGGATTACATAACAGAGCATTTTGAAGGAAATAGTCTGATTGCTGCCGGGGATGAAGATTTGGTGAAAATACATTTTCATACAAATGAACCATGGAAAATTTTGGAGTATTGTAATCAGGTAGGAGAAATCTACGATATTGTTGTTGAAGATATGATTAGACAATCAAATGGACTTCAAGGTTAAATTAAAAACAGATAGTTAATTATATTGTGGGATTATTTTTCAATTTAGTTTAGGAGCTTACGATATGAATGATATAGAAAATAAATTTTTTGAAAAATACAAGGAATTGGACAGTTTATGCAAGGATGTGTTAAACAGCAATCAAGGTGTGACACAGTACATATGTGAGATGGAAAAGACATCTGGCAGGGGAAGACACTATGTTGACTCATGGGACTATGATTACAAAATGCTTAAACACGTCAGATGGGTTAGAAATAATATTGCACATGGTAATGGTAGTTCAGAATGCAGTGAAAATGATATTAAGTATGTAAAAGATTTTTATCAAAGAATTATGCAACAAAAAGACCCATTTTCAATAATATACCAAAGACAAAATGAAATAAAAAAACGTACAGTTAAGCAAAGTGAAATAAAACCAAATCCATACATAAATAACAGGAAAACCACTAATAAAAATAGAGGATATACAAGGCTGGCGGTGGGAATATTCATTGTTATTATAGTAGTTTTATTGATGATAATGTCACGGTTACTTGGTAATTCATGAGATAGGAAATGAAAATATGGAATTAGTATATAAAAAGGCTACAATAAAGGATATTGAAATTTTAACTAAATCACGTGTTCAGGTATTAATAGCAGCTAATAAATTGCCTGAAAATACTAACATGGAAAATGTTAAAGAAAAGTCATACGAATACTATAGGGAAGCATTAAAAGATGGTTCACATACAGCATATCTGGTGTTTGATGGCGAAATTTTAGTTGGAACGGGAGGAGTTAGTTATTATAGAGTAATGCCAACCTATCATAATCAAGATGGGAGAAAGGCATATATAATGAATATGTACACGAAACCTGAATATAGAAGAAAGGGTATTGCAAAAAAAACACTTGATCTACTTGTTAAGGAAGCAAAGTCTAGGGGAATACAGGACATTTTGCTTGAAGCAACAGACATGGGGAGGCTATTATATAAAAAGTACGGTTTTGTAAAAATGGACAATGAAATGGAACTAATAAATTTTGATGATTAAATAAGAGAAGTACAATTGGTGATTTTATAGTTTGGGTAAGTTTAAAAAAGTAAAAGAGGTAGAAATGTGGGTACAAAAAAGGACATAGCATATTATCACCTGCCGGGATTGTTTGAATTTTATGAACTATATCGGGTATTTTTACCGCTATTTCAGGAACATAGAGAATATTTTTATGATTGGTGTGACATAGGCTCAATATACGGTGCACCGGCAGATTGCCTTTGGGGTGGAGGACGGGCAGGATTCGGAGATGCAAATCCGGGAGAAGTATTGAGGTTAATGCAGGAATATGGAATATCGGCACGTTTGACTTTTAGCAATTCATTACTTCAGGAAAAACATCTTTCGGATTACAGGAGCAATAAACTTTGTGCTCAATTTGAGAAGGGGGAACAAGTGCCAAATGGTGTTATAGTTCATTCAGATTTATTACTACATTACATACAGGAAAAATACCCCAATTTCTATTTTGTTTCGTCCACCACCAAGGTGTTGACGGATTTTGACGAATTTTTAAGGGAAGTAAATAGAGAGGATTTTCTTTATGTTGTGCCTGATTTCCGCTTAAATAAGGCAATTGACAGATTTGATTTACTGTCAGAAAAACAGAAGGATAAGGTGGAATTTCTTTGCAATGAATGTTGTTGGTTTGATTGCAAAGACAGGAAAAGTTGTTACGAAGCTGTTAGCAGGAAGAATTTAGGAGAATCCGGTTATGAGCATTACTGCAAATCTCCTGAAGCAAAATATGGATATCGCTTTTCTAAAGCAATGGAGAATCCGGGATTTATTGGAATTGATGATATAAAAAATGTCTACATGCCAATGGGATTTTCAAATTTTAAAATTGAAGGGCGAAGTCTTGGAAGTGCACTAATTCTTGAATTTTTACTATATTACATGACAAAACCTGAATATCAGATTCATGTAAGAGAAAAAATATATTTAGATAATATGTTGGATTTGTTTTAAATACAGCGACAATTAGCCAATCATTGAAACGAGGGGCAATATTGTATTACAAGAGGAGATGTAAGGATGATAAAAAGTCAAAATTACATTTTGGATTTTACACATGTTTATAAAGATGAAGATATAGAAAAAATTGATGATATTAACTGGATTGACTGCTCAGACATAGAAGGCTGTGATTTATATTGCTCTGGTTTGGCACGGGAGGAGATTAAAAAAAGAACCGAAAAATATGGAATTTATGGAATCCATTTTATTGATTCAGGTAATTATCATTATGTGACAAAAATACTGACAGATAGGATAGATTCTAAGTTTTCATTGGTTTTGTACGACCATCATACGGATATGCAAAAGCCGCTAATAGAAGGCATGACCAGTTGTGGCGACTGGGCAGCACAGGTTATTATGGAAAATAAAAATCTGGTTCAGCTGATTTTAGTAGGTGCCACTAATGAAGATATTAGTCAAATTGATGTTACAAATAAGGAAAAACTGGTGACTTTTTCTGTAGAAGAATTGCGAAACGGAACCAGAAAGGAAAAGCTTGAAGATATTATAACAGATGTGCCATTTTACATTTCCATAGATAAGGATATTTTGGATAGGCGCTACATCGAAACTAATTGGAGTCAGGGGCATATGCCTCTTGGAATGCTGGATCATTTGTTAGAATTTTTCCTTAAGGATAAAAAAATACTGGGAATTGACATATGTGGTGAATGTCAGGTGGGATTGCCCTTTCCGGAATATATAGAGGCGGAAGAAAAAAACTCAAAAACTAATATACAATTATTTGAATACATAAAGAAATACAGAAAGGATTTGTAATATTAGACAAGGGACTTAACAATGTCAACTACTTACAACCTAAAGGTAGTAGATTTCTGTTTATGAAAATGAAAGGATTTTATTTATGAATAAAAAAACAGTCATAGACAAAGTGCAAAACAAACTTTTTGAAATGCAGGACTTAAAATATCGTGATTTCCATGCCAAACTGATTCCAACAATGGATAAGGAAAAGATTATTGGAGTTCGGATTCCTGCTCTTAGAAAATTTGCCAAAGAGTTTGGAAAAACAGGAGAATCCAAGGAGTTTTTGAAGATTTTGCCACATAAATATTATGAGGAAAATAATCTTCATGGACTTTTATTAGAACAAATGAAGGACTATGAGGGATATATTGAAAAAGTGAAGCAATTTCTACCATTTATAGATAATTGGGCAACTTGTGATATGTTTGGGGCAAAAGTAGCTAAGAAGCATTTGGATATATTCATTAAAGAAGTATATGAATTTATAGATTCAGATAATACATACACTATAAGATTTGGTATAAGCATGCTTATGAAACATTATTTAGAAGATGAATTTAAGTTGGAGTATCCACAAAAAGTAGCTGAGGTTTCATCTAATGAATATTACGTCAATATGATGAGGGCCTGGTATTTTGCCACGGCTCTGGCAAAGCAATATGACAGCATAATTCCCTTCATTAAAGAAAAGCGTTTAGATGTATGGACACACAATAAGGCAATACAAAAATCAATAGAAAGTTATAGAATAACACCAGAACAAAAGGGGTATTTAAGAACTTTGAAAATAAAGTAAAATTAGCAAAGTAAGTAAAACGATGCTACTTTGATTCTTAAATGGAATCAAAGTAGCATCGTTTTTACGTATCTCTAAATTTTTATCCATCCAAATGCGTTGGCAATGGAACTTAAAAGTATAATTACTGCAAATATCGGGCAAAGATATTTAATCATAAAATTAAATATTTTTCTACGTCTGAAAGTGCTTTCGCCACGGAGAACTTCGGCTTCTACGGTTTTTAAACCAATAACCTTTGATACAAGAATACATGTAGCAAATGCAGCAATAGGCATCATCACAGAGTTAGTTAAAAAGTCAAAGAAATCCAAAAACTGCATTCCGATAATTTTAACCCATGATAGTGGACCATAACCGAAACATGAAAGGCTTCCAAGAGCAATCATAATGAAGCCAAGTATAACAGTTGATTTTTTTCTGTGCCAGCCAAATTCATCTTCAAAAGTAGAAACGGCACTTTCCGTTAAAGCAATGGAGCTTGTCAGAGCGGCAAACAGCACTAAGGTAAAGAACAGTATTCCTACAACGGTGCTTAACCCCATACTGTCAAACATTTTTGGAAGTGTTATAAACATAAGTGACGGCCCTGACTGTAGGGCATCCGGGTCACCGCCTGAAAACGCAAACACCGCAGGAATAATCATAAGACCTGCCATAATTGCTATAGCTGTGTCAAAAAATTCTACATTTCTGGTAGAGTCTTCAATTGAAACATCCTTTTTCATGTATGAACCAAATGTAATTAAGATACCCATGGCAATTGATAAAGAATAAAACATCTGTCCCATTGCAGCAACAACGGTCATCCATGAAAAGTTCTTAAAGTTTGGAACAAGGAAATACTTCACTCCTGCTAATGCACCGGGACGGGTTACAGAGTAAACGGCAATTATAATTGATAAAACAATTAATATAGGCATCATAAATTTTGAAACACGTTCAATGCCATTTCTAACCCCGGCATATATAACAATCAGTGTCAGCAATGTAAATATAATAAAGCATATTTCAGCTGAAAATCCACCGGAAATAAAATCCGTAAAATAACTGTCTCCCGCTAAAAGTTTGCTGTCACCTACAATATATTCAACCAGATATTTAATTACCCAGCCACCGATAACTGAATAGTAGGGAACAATCAATATAGGGATAATAGCATTAATCCATCCTCCAAATTTTGAAAAAGGGGATTTGCTGAAAAATTTAAAAGCACCTACAGGACTTTTTTTAGTCATTCGTCCAATAGATGTTTCAGCAACAATCATTGTGTAACCAAAGGTAAGAGCCAGAATAATATAAATTAAAAGGAAGATTCCACCACCATATTTTGCCGCTAAATAGGGGAATCTCCAAATATTTCCCAGTCCTACGGAAGCCCCGGCTGCCGACAATACAAAACCCAGTCTGCCGGAGAAGGAACTTCTTTTTTCATTATGTTCTTTCATATAATTTTACCTCTCATAATTATTCGCAACGTATTTAATGAGCATAACATATAGAAGAGAAAAACACAATAAATTTGCCCGGAGAAAATCAAAAGAAACATCAATACAATGTGAAAAAAATATCAAGGATAGGATAAGTATAAAATATTGTAAAAATATGTTATAATCAGTAGGTTGAAAAATATAGAAAATGGAGAGAAAAATGAAATTATTGTTTAAACAGAGAATTTTTTCGTGGATTGATTCCTATGACATATATGATGAAAAGGGAAATACAGTTTATATCGTAAAGGGACAAATATCTTTTGGACACCGTCTGAAAATTTATGATGCAGCAAATAAAGAAATAGGAACATTAAAGGAGCGGGTTTTAACGTGGCTTCCGATTTTTGATATATATGAAGGGGAAAACAAGATTGGCAGTATAAGTAAAGAAATGACATTTTTCAAACCAAAGTATGATATTGATTTTAACGGTTGGCATGTGGAAGGAAACTACATGGAATGGGATTACACAATAACCGATAGAAACGGAGGCACTGTGGCAACCGTTTCTAAAGAACTATTTAAATTATCCGATACATATGTACTTGATATTGTAAATCCACAGGATGCACTACATGTTTTGATGTTTGTATTGGCAATCGACGCAGAAAAGTGTTCAAGAAATTAAAAGGTTAGGATTCTTTTATGGT
This sequence comes from Eubacterium sp. AF16-48, assembly GCF_003479405.1. GTDB lineage: Bacteria > Bacillota > Clostridia > Lachnospirales > Lachnospiraceae > Eubacterium_G > Eubacterium_G segne. Next base: position 168,693 of record NZ_QUHB01000002.1, read on the forward strand.
AATAATGGTGTGGAAAGCCATTTTACTTTCGTCGAAATACATTTTAATATTTCCATTGTAACGGTCTATTACACGGTTAATGCTTTTGACACCAAAACCATGATTTTTAGACCCCTTCTTGGTGGTAACAGGTCGCCCGTTTTTATCAAAAGTAGGAACAACCCTACATGTGTTAATAATGTTGATTACAGTGAGAGATGAGTTTGGCTCAAAGCTTACGCTCATTTCTATATACGAATCCGGTATGTCACTGCATGCCTCTACGGCATTATCTAAAAGGTTACAAAAGAGAGAAGTTAATTCTTCATATTTTAAATTTTGTAATAATTTTTTCCTTATATCAACTTTAAAAGAAATATGCTTATCGCGACAGATTTTCATATAATGACATAATATGGAGTTAAGAACTTCATTATCTGACACATGAACCGAGTCTTTCAGGTCTGATGAATTTAACAGACTTTCAAGGTATCGGCTTATTTTTTCTCTATTATTCTCATCGTTAAGGCGGTTTATTGTCTGTAAATGATTTTTTATATCGTGAATCAGAATTTGTTGATTTTCATTTTGATTAAATAATGATTTATAATATTCTGTCATATCATATTCTTTTTGCAGCTGAATTTGAAGCTGGGTGGATTCACTGCTTTTGTCAATTGTATAGTGATAAATATAAAAGATTAAAATATTAATTCCTAATAGAAGAAACGTACAGGAAAACAGCATATATTTAAAATGCTCAGGCATATTTTTACTAAGAATAATGGCAACTAAGGTTGATATTATATAAAGCGAAATAAGAGGAATGACGTTAAGTAATGCAGTGGGGATACTAAATGAGTCATTTCTTTCTTTTGAGCCGTGCATAAATACAACTATAAGTCTGAGCATAATAAAGTATGTTATTTTACATAAAAGGGCAACAACACACAAATACACTATATGGGAATCAGAGTAGAGAAAGTCTATGCTGATAAGGGATTTTAACTGTAAAATAACTACCTCACTAAGAGTCATAATACAGGTCAGTGTTAAGGCATTAAATAATGCAGAGTGCCATTTAGCATCATAAAGGAAGAAAATTAAAATAAAGTTTATAAGTACGAATAATGCAATATTAATATAGAAAATCATTGCAAGGGAAATTAAGAAAAGACAGACATATCCCATAGCAATAAAGAGACATTCCACCTTCTTTGAATATTTAGGATTAAATAGGTGATTGCAATACCATCCTAAAATAATTGCTTCTATAATATATACAAATATGTAAAGAACTGTTACAGCCAATGTGGTTACCTCGTACTTTCTAAATATAGTAAATATGCATCCTTAAATCCGGTGTATTTCCTTCGGGTTAAATATGCCTTAAAGCGGTCATTACACAAGTGAATTAAAGTATGGTCAAAATTAGATACATACTTCAGATTTACAATAAAGCTTCGATGGGAAGCAAAAAAGCAGGGCATTTTTAATACTTCTAACCAATGTCTCATGCTATGTATTGACTCGTAATCCTGTTTTAGTGTATGAATAATGGTTTTGTGACCGTGAGTTTCTGCAAATACAATGTCTGATGCGGGTACCGTATAAACTCCGTTTTTTGTTTCAATTGGAATTTTGGTGACAGTTGTATTGTATAACTCAATGGCATCTTTCAGGTTTCTGAATAATCGGTTAGGGTCAACAGGTTTTGAAAGATAGCGGAACACGTGAAAACGCATGGCATCATCTAAATATTCCGAGTAAGAAGTTACAATAAAAATAATTATGTTGGGATTTTTGTTTTTTAATTCATTTCCAACGTATATTCCGTTAAGCCCCGGCATTTCAATATCGAGAAAAACAATATCTTTATCCATTGAGTCTGCCAGCAAGTCCTCTCCGTTATCATATATAACAATTTCTGGAAGCTTTAGGGAATTATTTTGGAAAAAAAGATTTAATGTATCATTTAATTGTTCTGCAATTTCTAAGTCATCATCACATATTAAAATACGCATGGTAACCCCCCTTTATCACAAATTATAAAACTGAAAACATTATACTATAAAAAAATGATAAAGGACATATAACAAGCATAAAAAGACAAAATTCGACCTTTTTTGGTAGGGTGCTAAACCCTGTAAAGAGTTTAAAACTACCAAAAAGTGGTAAAAAATGTCTTTTCGTGCTTAGGGTATCGATTTTTTGAAAAAAATAATGTATTATAACTCCATAATTCAGGAAAGGGGGAATTAGATATGGAAAGAAAGAATATGGTAAAGCCATCAGCAAAGCTTGTTGAAAAAACACTTAACAGAATGCTTAAAGTTGATGCTAATTCTACATCATGTGCATTGATTTATCAGCCAAAGGCTCCAAAAGAGTTAGAACGCTTTAGAGGTGAAAAATAATGAAATACTTATCAAAGCATGTGGCCACATGGTTAATACGCTGCGGGGCAATAGATGAGATGGATCGGGAACTATATGAGTATGCAGTATATAGCTTGATTTTTTTAATAGCGCCATTAGCAATAATTTTGACATTTGGAATTATGATGGACAGGGTATTGGAAAGCATTATAATCATAATACCATTTATGTGTGTCAGAAAATTTAGTGGTGGATTCCACGCTAAGCATGTTTGGGTATGCATCCTTTGTTCATGCAGTGTGTTATTTATGTGTGTTTACATGGTTACAAATATTAAATATATTTTTGTACTTAATATTTGTGTAGTGTTAGCTGTAACCAGCCTGATTATATTAAGCCCTATTGATTCAGAAAGCAGAAAGCTGTATGAAGGGGAGATTGTAAAGTACAAAAAAGTTACAGCTGCCATATCATTAGTGTTTGGGGGACTCTATTGTGTATGTTTACTTACAGATAATATAACATATGCTATTTGCATAGCAGAAGGAATTATGTTACCGGCAAGTTTGCAAATACCTTGTATATTGCTAAAACTAAAGAGTAAAGAAAAATTGGGGGAAAGTTATAATTGAAAAATACTAAAAAATCCGTTGCTAAAACAACGGATTTTTTTCTGCTGATAGTATATATTAAAGATAAATAATTTAAACTAATACAGGAAAGGAAGTTAATATATATGAGCAGAATTAATGAAAAATCAGGTATAAGCAAATCCACAGAGAGAATTAAAGAATATTTAATAAGGTTAAATAAAGGGGAAAGTTTAGAAAGTGTCAGGGCGGACTTTGTAAAGGAATTTAAGGAAGTGAATGCTTCTGAAATAATGCTTGCTGAACAAAGATTATTAAGAGATGGAACACCGTTAGAGGAAGTGCAGAAATTATGCGATGTTCATTCAGCATTGTTTCATGGAAAAACAAGAGAGGAAAGAATTGCCAATACAGAAAAGGCTGTAGGGGAATCAATGAAAAATCAGAGAATGGCGGCGGCAGCAGAATTAATTGCAATTCCGGGGCATCCGCTTGAAACATTTACTGAGGAAAATGAAAAGTTACAAAAAATAATTGATGAATGTAGGGATAAAATAAAAACAGGAAAAATTAATCCCGATTTATTGCAGGAACTTAGACAACTTTCAATTCACTATGCTAAAAAAGGGGACTTGCTTTATCCACATTTGAAAGTTAAATATGAAATCAGTGGCCCATCAGATGTAATGTGGACTGTAGATGATGAAATAAGGGATGAATTATCTGTATTAGCACAATCAAATACAGGTGATGAAAAATGGATAAAGAAATTTGAAGCACTTTTTACAAGGGCAGAAGAGATGATTTATAAGGAGGCAAACATACTCTTTCCTAATTGTGCGTTAAATTTTACTGAGGAAGAATGGCATGGAATTTATGTGGATTCAAAGGATTATCCGGAATGCTTTGGAGTAACCGGTAAAATATGGAAAGACGGAGAAAAGTCAGTTAAAGAAGAGAAAACTGCATTTAGTGAAGAAAAAATAATTATGGCAGGAGGAAGCTTTACTTTACAGCAATTGGAGGCTATGCTTAATACAATACCTCTTGAAATAACATTTATTGATGATGAAAATATTAACAGATATTTTAATGATGGACCGAAAGTATTTAAGCGTCCTAAAATGGCAATAGGAAGGGAGGTATTTTCCTGCCATCCGCCGAAAATTGAACAGCGTGTCAGGGGCATTATTGATGAGTTCAGGGCAGGAAAGCTTGACAAAGTACCTGTGTGGATGGAGAAAAACGGAAAAACCATGTTAGTAACTTATATGGCGGTAAGAAATAAAGATAATGAATATCTTGGAACAATGGAATTGGTTCAGGATATGGAATTTGCAAAAGAACACTTTGCTAAATAGTTTGTAAAACCGGAAGGAGGCATATGTCACTTCCGGTTTTTGTTTCATTGTTAAATAACATATGCTAAGATATAGCATAGATATTATATGGGAGGAAACAAATGAACGAAGTTCATTTCTTGTTAATGTTTCCGACGAAATGCCGCTGACCGAAGGGAGGGGGCAACACATATTAGACAGGGAGGAAACAAATGAAGGAAAGAAAGATAAATTTAATAATTAATGTAATATGTTTTCTGATGATTGCAGCTTACGCAATATATATTATAGTTGAATGGAAAAATATACCGGGAACGGTTCCAACTCATTTTAATGCTGCCGGGAAACCTGATAATTATGGCAGTAAGGCAAGCCTGATTGTTGAACCTATAATTGCATTACTACTTATGGGACTGTTTATTTTTATAGAAAAATTCCCACAGGCATGGAATTTTCCGGTTAAAGTTACTGAAGAAAATAAGGAACGTCTGTATGGGTGTGGGCTTAAAATAATTGGAGCAATAAAAATTTTAGCAGTTAGTGTATGCATTTATGGGGGACTGAGTTCAGCTTCAAATAATCAGCTTCCGGGCTGGCCGGTATTGGCTGTTATAGTAGCAATGTTTGTGGTTGTTATAGTGGGGATTATTTATACAATCAGGAATAAGTAAAAATCTATGTTATTAGTGTGTTGGTTAATGAGTTTTACGACTATTGTTCCTTTGATGAGGCGTGTGATTTTTATAAGCGGTATACAGGTAGCAATATAAAAATAAATAAAACTGCTCAAACAATTTCAGTGTCGGGGTATGATGTTAGAAAAGATAAATTTATAGAAAATTATATTACAATGGATTGGAAAAATAAATTGTACATATATAAAAATCAAGATGGGAAAGATATTGTTTTTGACGGGAAATAAAAGTTACAAGCCGGGATTTATTCCCTGCTTGTAGTCTTTGCCGTAATGTATCACTTTATAAGATACTCATAAACCATTCCACTGTTTCAGGAGTTGGTGAAAAATTCTACGCTTTTTTGCTTTACAACGAACCTTGCAGCACCGTACAGAGAAATGCTCAGTCAGAGAAAATCCATTCATATAACAGATAAAGAGACAAATGTTACATATTATTTAATTAGTAATAAGGGATTTTACAATATGATTTAAGGAGTGGTAAAGGTATTTGTTTTATGTGAGAATCTGGGAGGAGAGTTTGTAAATAACATTGAAACAGTTGAAAGCAGATATTTTGCAAAAGAGGAAATACCGGATAACTTAGCAGAAGAAAAAGTAAATCGTCAACAGATACTAATGTGTTTTGAAGCAAATGAAACTGCTTACTGGACAACAAAGTTTGATTAATGGTACTATATAGGCAAAGAAAAAACTCCTGATAGAATATGATTAATTAAAGGAGAAAAGAAAGAGAGGAAAAATATGAATCCATTAGAGTTAATGAAAGCAAAGGGAATGATACAGGACTTTGGACAAAGACATCCAATGATTCCAAAATTTTTCAAGCGTGCCAGTCTTGAAATAAAGGAAGGTACAATAATAGAAATGGTGGTTACTGCACCGGATGGAGAACCTATAAAGACTAATTTCAGAGTGCAGGCGGAAGATTTGGAACTTTTAAATAGTTTAAAGGGTATTAGTTAGTTTTAAAGGAGGAGAGTCATGAATAAAAAGTTTATATTTAAAGCAATGACAATTTGGGCTTTATGTGTTGTAATGTCAACACCGGTTGTGGCTGCCACTAAAAATGATAACAGGGAAGCGGTGACAACTGCCACAAAAAAGTCAGATGAGTTGTCGGGGAAACTGGTTACCAAAAAGGGAAAAACATATTATGTGGTAAAAGGTAAAAAGGTCAAAAATAAGGTTATTACCATTAAAAAAAGCAGATATTTATTTGATGAAAATGGTGTAATGGTTAAAGGATGGGCAAAATATAATAAACATTTTTATTTCTTTGGACGTTCAAATGGTAAACAACTTAAAAACAGAACTATTGACGGAATAAGAATTTGCAAAAACGGCAGAGCAAAAATAACAAAACTTAATGCTCAAAAAATTAAAACTATGATTAGAGCAAGAAAAATGGTGGATAAAATATGCAAGTCAACAGATTCAAAAGAAGTGAAATTAAGAAAATGCTTTGACTGGATTTCTGACATACCTTATAAAAGATATCGTTTTCTAAATAAGATATATAAAGAGAAAGGATGGGAATCTACATTTGCCAATGATATTTTTATAAAGGGTGAAGGCTGTTGCGTTTCCCAGTCATCAGCACTGGCATTTATGGTACATGAATGTGGGTACAAAAATGTTTATGTAGTTCACGACACAGGACATGCATGGATGGAACTAAAGGGCAGGGTTTATGATGCTTTGTTTGCAAAGGCTAAGGACTATGAAAAATATTATAATCTTCCATATAAAGATTATGGCTGCCATATAGTAGATAAAAGAAAAATATAGAATACATAAAAGGGTTTCACTCTAAACTGAGTGGAACCCTTTTCCAATAATTTCGCTGGTATTTGAAATAAGCAGGAAAGCTCCCGGAGAGTTTTCCCTTATAAAATTACGAAGCTTAACCGCTTCACTTGGACTTAAAACCGTAAGTATAATATATTTGTTATCCCCCGTAAATGAACCGGTGGCAGATACCAGTGTGGAATCACGTTTTAGTGTGGTTTCTATGTATTGACAGATAGGTTTGGGGTCAGTGCAGACAACGTGAAAGTATTTTGAACGGTTAAGACTTTCAATAAAGTTGTCAATAAGGGCTGAACGGACAATTAGTCCAAGCATTGAATAGAGACCTGTTTTTACATCAAAAACAAAGAAACCGGCAGCTGTAAATAAGATATCAGAGAAAAGGAGTCCTCTTCCAATATTTACGCTGGTATACTTCTTTAAAATCATGGCAATAACATCTGTTCCACCACTTGAAGCCCCGATATTAAATAAAACGGCAGAGCCTAGAGCAGGAAGAAGTATGGCAAAAACCAGTTCCAGCAATGGCTCGTCTGTAAGGGGCTTACTCATAGGAAATATCCTTTCAAGTAAAGACAATGAAACAGAAAGTAAAATAGTGCTGTAAGCAGTTTTAGCTGCAAAATCACGTCCAAGTATTATAAAGCCAATAATAAGTAATAAAATATTGGCAATAAATGAAAAATCACCGGCTGACAGAGGAGTAAATCTGGCAACTAAAACTGCCATACCCGTTATGCCACCAAAAGTAAAATTGTTAGCAAATTTAAAAAAGTAAATGCCCACAGCCATTATTAAAGTGCTTATGGTAAGAAGGCTAAAATTCTTTAATTTAGATTTCATAATAACTCCTGATATAATTTCTAAACACACTAATTGTTATAAAAATTTTAACGTTCATTACACATAAAGTCAATAAATGATATGTCATAAAACCTACGCATAATTATATTTTTTTCTTTGTTCTACAAAGAAGAAAATAGTAACACATAATGTTAAAACTTCTGCTACATTTACTGCAGACCAAATTCCTGCAATACCGAAAATAATCGGCAAAATAAGCACCGACACAATTTGAAATAACAGTGTGCGGAGAAAGGAAATGGCAGCAGAAACCAGCCCGTTGTTTAAGGCAGTGAAGAATGAGGAACCAAATATATTGAACCCGTTTATTAAATAAACAAGACAGTATATTCTAAAGCCTGCTAAAGCCATTTCAAATAAATCACTATCATATCCTACAAATAACCAGGCAAGGGTAGAAGCCGATAACTGTGCCAGAACAACAAGAACGATACCGGAGACACCAATAAATGTAAGACTTTTCTTAAACAGACTTTTTAGTTCACGATGATTTTTAGCACCATAATGAAAGCTTGTTATAGGGGCACTTCCTATTGAATAACCAAAGAATATTGACATAAAAATAAAGTTTACATACATAATTGCACCATAGGCAGCTACTCCGTTTTCCCCGGCAAAATTCATTAACTGAATATTGTAGAGAGAGTTTACAATTGAACTGGAAAGGTTAGTCATAAGTTCAGATGAACCATTGGCACAGGTTTTTAAAAGTATCCTCCCTTCAAAGTGGGTTTTTCCAAGACGAAGCTGACTGGAATTAGGTCTTGCAAAATATAGTATGGGAAATAATCCACCTATAAATTCACCACAAATTGTTGCAATGGCAGCACCTGTAAGCCCAAAACCTAATAGGGCAACAAAAATATAATCAAGAACAATATTGGTAACTCCGGCAGCTATTATGACACCCAATCCCAGCTTTTGCTTTTCCGCGGTAACAAAGAAACTTTGAAAAACATTTTGAAGCATAAAGGCCGTTATGGAAATAAGGGACAGCCGGCCGTATAGTATGCAGTTATTTAAAAGTTCTCCTGTTGCACCTAGAGCTTTGGCAATAGGTGGAATAAGGAAAAAACTTATAATGGCAAGTAAAATACCAAATATAATTGTTACATAAACTAAAAGCGAGAAATACTCATTGGCTTTCTTTTTATTACCTTCTCCCAGAGTTTTAGCCACAATGGCACTTCCTCCTGTTCCAATCATAAATCCAAGGGCTGATATTGCCATGATAAATGGAAGGATAAGATTTATGGCGGCAAGGGCAGTCTTTCCCACATAATTAGATACAAATAAGCCGTCAACCACACTGTAAATAGACGTAAATATCATCATAATAATAGGTGGAATAACAAATCTAAGCAGTTTTGAATATGTGAAATGTTCTGATAATTGAGTACTCATTTTAATCTCTATTCCGCCTCCTCGTGGTTCTTAATTTTGTTAAATGCTTCTCTAAGGGCTGTTATATGTTTGCTTTGCAAAATAAGCATTTGACGTCGCTCATCTTCCGTAAGACTTGAAATGGCTTCATTTTCTAAAGTAATAATAGGGTAAATCGTCTCCTTAATATAATCCCTTCCGGCATCAGTAAGGTTTATGTGCATGTTTCGTCCTTTACCGTTGCTTAAATAAATGTATCCTAATTTTTCCAGTGAACGAATAGAAGAATGAATTGTCTGTTTGGGAATAAATGTACTCTTACTTATATCGCGTTGAAGACAACCGTCTCCTAACTCGCAGATTGAATATAGTATGTCCAGTGAACTGTTGGATATTCCAAGTTTTAGGGCGGCATCGTGATAGATGTTATTAAATTCCTTAAATAATTTATTTGATTCCAAAAGAGCGGGGCTCATTTCAGGTTTTTTAATATTTTTTGTATTCATAAATTATAAATCACTCCTGCAAGTCTGATTTCGTACTTAACAGCATAGTACGAAATCGGACTTGTGTCAAGTACAAGATATAAGCAAATTTTGTTGTATGGTTGTAAGCGTTCACAAAATTTTCACAAAAAAATTAGCACTCACCTCTTGTTATTGTGACGTTGGTTTTGTCTAGTTTCATATAGTCCCGTAACGCCCTAGTTACAAGGGTTTCACGGATTTTGAAAATTTGTAGCTGTTCATCAAAAATCGTCATTTTTCAGAAATTTGGGGTCAAAATTGGCGTCAGATAGCACACCAGAGAGAAAAATTAAATATTTTATAGACTATGGAACGTACACTTTTGGCGTTCCTTTTCTATTTCCAGTCGTTCAGAAATGGACGGCTTTTTTCATACCCAAAATCGAAAGGAGAAAGAGAAAATATGAATAAGCTAGTAAAGCGATTGCTGACAGGAACGCTTGCTTTTGCAACCATTCTCACGGCATTACCAGTGACGGCGGTTCATGCTTCCGGCAATCAATATTGGACAGAATCAGCAGAACGTGTCGGCTACATTGAACACGTTATGAATGATGGTTCTATCAAATCTACATTCAATGAGGGACACATGAAAGTTGAGGGCGAAACTGCCTACTGCGTGGATATCAACACCAGTTTTAAGAATGGATATAAAACACGTTCTGACGCAAGCTCCCGTATGAGTAGCGATCAGATTGCGGACGTTGCTCTTTCCTTAGAGTACGTCAAGCAATATACCGCTTCTCATACGAACTTGAATTACAAACAGGGATACTTGCTGGAACAATGTGTTGTCTGGCAGAGATTGAGTGAACAGCTCGGCTGGCAGTGCGACAACGTCAGAGCTTCCTATAATGAAATCTCACAGGCAGTACAGAATGAAGTGTACGCTGGTGCGAAAGCATTTGTGAAAGCAAATAAGGGACGCTATGAATGTGGCGGTTACATTTACACTGGCGAAGGACAGGACATCGGACAGTTCTGGGCGAAGTTAAATGTGGGAAATGCAAAGGTCAAAAAGACTTCTTCCAATCCCACTGTCACAGATAGCAATGCCAATTATTCTTTTGAGAGTGCGACATTTGGTGTCTATTCTGATAAGGGCTGTAACAGCCAGCTTGCCACACTTACTGCCGATGGAAACGGCGATACCAAAGAAGTTGAGGTAAAAGCCGGAACAGTTTACATCAAAGAGCTTTCTGCTCCAAAAGGTTACAAGCTGGATTCTACTGTCCATGCCTTAAATGTGGAAGTTGGAAAAACAGCGACTTTGACTGTTGCCGACACTCCAAAAGTTACAGAAACTTTGATTGATTTATTCAAAATTGACATGGAAACAGGCAAATCCAGTCCACAAGGAACTGCTTCTTTAGAGGGTGCAGAGTTCACATGGAGCTATTATGATGGTTACTACAATGCAGACAATCTTCCTGCAAAAGCTACCCGTACATGGACAACCAAAACCGTTGCCGAAAAAGACAGTGACGGAACTATCCATTATGTATCCAGACTTGCCGACAGCTACAAAGTATCCGGCGACAGCTTCTATACACAGGACGGTAAAAATGTATTGCCACTTGGTACACTCACTGTCACAGAAACAAAAGCACCAAACGGCTACTTATTAGATGGTGCATATATGCAGGCTGACGGAAGTTCCGAACAGATTAAGGGAACGTACCTTACACAGATTTCCGAAGATGGAGAACTTGCCGTACTTTCTGGAAGCAACCAGTATTCCGTATCTGACAAGGTTATCCGTGGCGGTGTAAAAATCCAGAAACGTGACCTTGAAACAAAGGATACCAAAGCACAGGGAAGTGCGACCTTACAGTACACAGAGTTCAATATCATTTCTTTAAATGACAGTCCTGTACTGGTTGTGGGAAAATTATACAACAAGAATGAAACCGTAAAGAAGATTCAGACAGGCATTGATGGAATTGCTTCTACTTCTGCCGACTTGCTCCCTTACGGAAATTACAGATTAGAAGAAAGCAAAGCACCAGAGGGCTACTTGACAGATGGTGCAAAGGCAATCGACTTTTCTATCACGGAAGATGGAAAAATCGTGGACTTGACCGACAAATCCCACTCTGTCTACAACCAGATTAAACGTGGCGATATTGAGGGTGTAAAAATCGGTGCAGGTACACACAAACGTCTTGCAGGTGTTCCATTCAGAATTACAAGCAAGACAACGGGAGAATCCCATATTGTAGTTACTGACAAAAACGGTCAGTTCTCTACTGCTTCAAGCTGGGCTTCCCACAAGGTCAATACCAATGCCGGAAAATCCAGTGAGGACGGTGTATGGTTTGGGACATCTGAACCAGACGACAGCAAAGGTGCATTACTCTATGATACCTATGTGATTGAGGAATTAAAGTGTGATTCCAACGCCGGATTTAAGCTGATTCCAGCCTTTGAGGTGGTCGTATCCAGAAATAAAGTGACCGTAGATTTAGGGACACTGACCGATGAATACGAAAAAGAAATCACAATCCATACCACAGCTACCGACAAGAAAACAGGCGAAAAAATGATTGTTGCCGGAAAAGACATCAAGATCGTGGACAAAGTCACACTTGATGGCTTGGAAACAGGCAGAAAATATAAACTTTCTGGCTGGCAGATGTTAAAGGAAGAAAACGCCGAACTTCTGATTGATGGGAAACGTGTAGACAGTGATTACACTTTCACTGCTGACAGCGAAAAAATGACGGTTGAGATTACTTACAGTTTTGATGGTTCAGCTCTTGGCGGTCAGAACCTTGTTACCTTTGAGGAATTGTACGATATGAGCAATCCGAAAGAGCCTGTCAAGGTTGCCGAACATAAGGACATCAACGATGATGGACAGACCGTTCTTATCACGGAACGTATCATCAAAATCCATACTACCGCTACGGACAAGAACGGCAAGAAAGAAATCGAAGCCGGAAAAGATGTAACGATTGTGGATAAAGTCACATTAGATGGTCTGGAAGTTGGAACAAAATACAAACTTTCCGGCTGGCAGATGTTAAAAAAGGAAAATGCAAAACTTCTGATTGATGGAAAGAAAGTATCCAATGATTATGAGTTTACAGCCGACAATGAAAAAATGACAGTTGAGATTGCCTTTACCTTTGATGGTTCTTTTCTTGGTGGCAAGAGCCTTGTCACATTTGAGGAATTATACGATATGACTAATCCAGACGAACCAAAGAAAGTGACGGAACATAAGGACATCACAGACGATGGACAGACTGTGACAATCAAGGAAGTGCCGGAAGTCCCAGACACACCAAAGGATACCGACACGCCGGATACACCATCTACGATTACTAAGACAAGTGACAGTCCAAAAACAGGCGACAATACCAATATCTATGCTTATCTTGTCATGCTCAGTCTTTCCTGCGTAGGGCTTGGCGGTATGCTTTACTTCAAACGCCGTAGAAAGAAATCATAAGGCGGTAAGGTAGCGGTTGGTAGAGCGTTCAAGGTCGCCACCCTTTTTGCAACTTCACGCTCCCGTGAAGCACTTGGTTTACAGGAGCGTGAAGTCCACTAGGGGCGTGGGGAGTGTAGCTCCCCACAACGTACAGCAGGAAAGAAACTAAAACTGAAAGAAAAGAGGTCAATTATTTATGGAATTAAGATTTGTCGTACCAAACATGGAAGAGACTTTCGGGAACTTGGAGTTTGCCGGAGAAAACACTACGAAACAGCAGAGAATCAACGGGCGTATGGCTGTCATTACCAGAAGCTACAACCTGTATTCCGATGTGCAGAGAGCCGATGATGTAGTTGTGACACTTCCTGCCAAAGCTGGCGAAAAACATTTCTCGCCGGAGCAGAAAGTAAAACTTATCAACCCACGTATTACTACCGATGGGTATAAAATCGGGGAACGTGGATTTGTCAATTATATCCTGCTTGCAGACGATATGTTACCAGCAGAAAGTAAATAAGGAGGTATTCAGATTATGAGATTAGCAAATGGAATCGTTATTGATAAAGAAAAGACTTTCGGAGTGTTGAAGTTCTCCGCATTACGCCGTGAGGTTCATGTACAAAATGAAGATGGAACGGTAAGTGAGGAAATTAAGGAACGTACCTACGATTTGAAATGCAACACACAGGGACGCATGATACAGGTATCCGTTCCAGCGACTGTGCCGTTAAAGGACTATGACTACAACGCCGAAGTGGAACTTATCAACCCTGTGGCAGATACGGTAGCCAATGCAAATTACCGTGGTGCAGATGTGGACTGGTATGTAAAAGCAGACGATATTGTTATGAAAAATAAAAGTAATTTGGGAGAAAATGTAACACCAAACCATGATAAAACAATAGCTAATAGAAACAAATAAAACCTACTTAGTATTTGATTGCAAGTAATGCTGATTGACGATATAATGTCCTTAAAATATACAAAGGACGTGATATAAATATGGTTGAGAAATTGCTGGATACTTTAAAAATTTTTTTGGAAAAATATTTTATTCCAACGATAATTGCGGTTGTGTTGGCTTTTATTACATATTATAAAACTCCAGCAGACAATGCATTATTGACAAAACTTACTACTACAGGATTTGGTGTTTTTGTTTTTTGCTTGTGGTTTTTACTAATTGTGTTAATTATCTGGGGAATAGATAAAGTCAAGGGATTTTGGGCTTCGATAAAAGATAAAAAACATCAAGAAGCTCTCGTTAAGCAAGAGAATGATAAGGCTATAGATTTTCTTTGGACAGAAATAGATAAATTGTCTTTGAAAGATTACAAACAATTACTCGAATTTGTAGATAATGAAAACGCACCTATCACGGTATCGGGAATTGACTTTCAACAGACATTTTTAAATTCTAATTGGTTTCATCGAACTGAAATTGAAGCTTCTAAACAAGTTCCAATTTCATTCGTCCACAATGAAAATACATCATCAAATTTTATTCCTTTACCAGCTTATGAAACAATTCCTGCAAAATATCAATATGTACTTAAAGATGAAATTTATGAATTGATAAAATATTCGCTAGATAATTATGGAAAAATTGGTCATATACAAAGATAAAAAATTTAATGTAAAAGCAGTTAGTCTATAAGATTGACTGCTTTTCTTATACCCAAAGAAAGGAGCTTTTATGAAAACATGGAAATTTAAAGGTAACAGGATTCGTGCCAGTGACAAATCTCTGGTCTATCATTTCTGTATCGGCTGGCTGTTGCTCCTGTTCGTTGCGGTGTTCCTGTTACTGAATCTGCGACAGCTTCTTGTTACAGACTGGAAAGATTGTAACCTGCTCCATGCCGGAATTACTTGGACTGCCTACAATTCCATTACGGTTCTGATAGCGACTGGTGTTTGTGCATTAGTCGCTTTTCTCTACTACCGTTACGGATATGACCGTATCAAGAGGTTATTACACCGACAAAAACTGGCTCGTATGGTGCTGGAAAACAAATGGTATGAAGCGGAAAACACCAAAGACAGCGATTTTTTCACTGACCTGCAAAGCAGATCAAGAGAAAAAATCGTGTGGTTTCCGAAAATCTACTACCAGATGGACAAAGGATTGCTCCATATCCTGTGTGAAATCACAATGGGAAAATATCAAGAACAGCTCCTGTCCTTAGAGGATAAACTGGAATCGGGGCTGTACTGTGAGCTGACCGACAAGACACTGCATGACGGCTATATTGAATATACCCTGCTCTATGATATGATAGCGAACCGTATTTCGATTGATGAAGTGATTGCCGAAAACGGCGGTCTGCGGTTAATGAAAAATCTGGTGTGGGAATATGATTCACTTCCCCATGCCCTTATCTGCGGTGGTACAGGTGGTGGAAAGACCTATTTTTTGCTGACCATCATTGAAGCATTGCTTAGAACCAATGCGGATTTATATATTCTTGACCCGAAGAACGCTGACCTTGCAGACTTGGGAACAGTCATGGGAAATGTCTACCACACGAAAGACGATATGATTGACTGCGTCAATGCCTTTTATGAGGGCATGGTCACACGCTCGGAAGAAATGAAACTGCACCCGAACTACCGCACAGGAGAAAACTATGCCTATCTGGGGCTTGCTCCACAGTTCCTTATCTTTGATGAATATGTGGCGTTCTTGGAAATGCTCACGACAAAAGAAAGCACTGCACTGTTAAGCCAGCTAAAGAAAATTGTCATGCTCGGCAGACAGGCTGGATACTTTCTGATTGTGGCTTGCCAGCGTCCAGACGCAAAGTATTTCGGGGACGGTATCAGAGATAACTTTAACTTCCGTGTGGGGCTTGGTCGCATGAGTGAACTCGGCTACGGTATGCTCTTTGGAAGTGATGTAAAAAAACAGTTTTTCCAGAAGCGAATCAAAGGGCGTGGATACTGTGATGTGGGAACAAGCGTCATATCAGAATTTTATACTCCCCTTGTACCCAAAGGCTATGATTTCTTGGGTACGATTGGGGAACTTGCACACATAAGGCAGGACGGACAGGTGGCGTGCGAAGCGAAAGCCACAGGTACGGATTAGCCTTGCTGGTGTGGCGGTAGCCACGCCAGCAGACAACAGCCCCTCGGTATCTAACAGAGGGGCACAAATCACAAGGAAACATACACAAAAGTTGCCGATTCTTGGCTCAAATCAAGCGTTTGGTAGCTTTTTTTACTGCTGTGACATCGGATACAAAATGTCACAGTTTTTTCGTAAAGGGGGTATCGCACTGAATGATACAGAGTGGATACAGGATTTTGCAGACAGACGTTTGCAGTACGGTGTATCCCAGACGAAACTTGCGGTCATGGCTGGAATCAGCCGTGAACATTTAAGCCGTATCGAATCCGGCAAGGTGGCGGTCACAGAAGAAATGAAAGTGAAACTTTTGGAAGCTCTGGAAAAATTCAATCCAGAAGCACCGCTTACCATGCTGTTTGATTATGTGAGGATACGGTTTCCGACACTGGATATTGGACACATCATCAAAGATATTTTACAGCTCAATATTCAGTACATGATACATGAGGACTTCGGGCATTACAGTTATACAGAACACTACTACATCGGAGATATTTTCGTATATACTTCTCCCGATGAAGAAAAAGGTGTCCTGCTGGAACTGAAAGGAAAAGGCTGTCGCCAGTTTGAAAGTTATCTGCTGGCACAGGAACGGAGCTGGTATGATTTTCTTATGGACGCTCTGGTGGACGGTGGTGTGATGAAACGCCTTGACCTTGCCATCAATGACCATACGGGAATGTTAGATATTCCAGAACTAACCGAAAAATGCCGGAATGAGGAATGTGTATCGGTGTTCCGTTCCTTTAAGTCCTATGCTTCCGGCGAACTGGTCAAGCATGAGGAACAGGACAAGGCTGGTATGGGGTATACGCTTTATATCGGTTCACTGAAAAGTGAGGTGTACTTCTGTGTCTATGAAAAAAGCTATGAGCAGTACATCAAACTTGGGATTCCCATTGAGGAAGCACCCATAAAAAACAGATTTGAAATACGGTTGAAAAATGAACGTGCTTATTATGCTGTCCGTGACCTGCTGACTTACTATGACGCTGAACGGACGGCATTTTCTATTATCAACCGTTATGTACGCTTTGTGGATAAGGAAGCAGACAAGAAACGGAGCGACTGGAAATTATCTGTCCGCTGGGCGTGGTTCATCGGGGAAAACAGAGAGCCGTTAAAGCTCACGACCAAACCCGAACCCTACACACTGGACAGAACTCTACGCTGGATTCAACGGCAGGTTGACCCGACACTTAAAATGCTGGAAACAATCACAGCAAAAACAGGCGTTGATTATCTGAAAGAAATCCGTAAATCCACAAAACTGACGGAAAAGCACTACAAGATAATCGAACAACAGACCACATCTACCGAAGATGTGATTTTAGAAAAGGAGAATTGAAAAATGCAACGATTATTATTTGACTTCCTGCTCTTCTCTTTAGGTGGAACAGTTGGCGTGATTGCCATGTGTATTTTACAGGCTGGCAGACAGTCTGACAGAAAAATGATGGAACTGAAAGGAGAAAAGAAATAATGAATTTTGGACAGAACCTTTATAACTGGTTTTTAAGCAACGCACAGAGCCTTGTACTGATGGCGATTGTTGTTATCGGTATCTACTTGGGATTTAAGCGTGAGTTTTCCAAACTCATCGGATTCTTGGTAGTTGCCTTAATAGCCGTTGGTCTTGTATTCAATGCATCCGGCGTAAAAGACGTATTGTTACAGTTATTCAATAAGATTATTGGAGCGTAAAATTAAGAATCCCACATTTTGAACACAAACTTGTGGTAATATACTAATATCATTAAAATGTTTAAAGGAGATTCTTATTATGGTTAGATACAGTATTGAAATCGGACAGAAAGAACAAGATATTTTAAAAGAAATCGTTTTAGCCAGTGATAAAAATGTAAAGAAACGTAAATTTGCAACAGGGTTATCGTCTGTGATGGCTGTCATAATGTTAATATACACGATTCTTTGCTTTATGAATAGTCGTATTGGCTATGGTATTATTGGATTATTATTTTCAGTTTTCTTTATCTGGATTATCATAAACGGAGCTAACACATTTCAGAAAAAAGTAATAAATATTGTTCATTCAAAGATGGATAATAAACTGACTTCGGGAAAACGTGAATATTGTTTTGATACCGATGGAGTTGCAGTTAGTTCTGATATTGGTAACGGGACTAATCATTGGAACGCCTTTAAATGTTGGGGGATTTTCAGAAATTACATATATATCAGAACAATAAAAAATGAAATGGTTCTTGTTAATCAAAATGATTTGTCTGAAAATGATGTAAAAGAGTTAAAATCCCTTTTGAGTCAGAATTTAAAAGAAGAAACGCTTTAATATTGTTTTAGAGTTAAGCAGTCTTTCAGTTATGATCGACTGCTTTTTTCATACTCAAAATTAGAAGAAAGGACTGAATTACGATGGAAGAATGTAGCGTATTGATTGAAACGACCAAATCAGCAGAGGATAAAACCTCTCGCTGGTTTGATTTACCCATTGATTATGAGCTGTTCCGTGACCTGCTCGGTGTGGAAGCTGACAGCAAAGACTATCAAATCACAGATATGAAGCTCCCCTTTGCTGGCGATATTGTAAGGACAACTTCTGTCAGACGATTAAACAAGCTATACTTTGCTTACACGGATTTATCGCCAGAAGTTCAGCAGGCATACAAAGAGTTGATTCCTTATTGTGGCGGTGTAGAGGATTTATTGCAGGAATCCGAAGAATTTTTGTTTTATCCAGAGTGTCACAACATCATGGACGTTGCCCGTTACCGCTTGGAGCATAACATTGAATTTTCTGCTCTTTCCGAAAAAGGAAAGAAATATTTTAATCTGGAAGCCTACGCCCATGAACTGGAAGAAAAAGGACGTTATGCTCTCTGCAACAACGGTATGTTCAAACTTTGACAGGTGGTATTGCTTATGGCAGAAATGAAAGTATTTGTTATCAATCTTGATGAACAGGAAAAAGATACAGGCTGTGCGTGGTTTACACTTCCCTGCAACATAGAAGCATTAAAACAATCCATTGGTTTACCGCCGGACAGTGACCGTTATCTTATCAGTGATTATGATTTTCCTTTTGAAATCCTGCAAGATACAGACCTCGACTTGCTAAATAATGTCTGCCTTGCAATTTCAGAGAGTGAAATCCCACCCGAAGATATACCTGCAATTCAAAGAGAATGGTTTTCAAACCTGCAAGAGCTGGAAGCCGGACTTTGCAATATTACATACCATCGGAACTGTTCAGATATGGAAGAAACATCAGAACATTTCCTGTGTGTGCATGGCAGATTTTATGAATACAATGAGTGAAAGGAAGTGACCGTTTATGCTTGATGATATGCAAGTCTATATAGCCAATCTTGGCAAGTACAATGAGGGAGAACTGGTCGGGGACTGGTTCTCTTTTCCGTTGGACGAAGAAGTGATTGCAGAACGTATCGGCTTAAATGCAGAGTACGAAGAATACGCAATCCATGATACGGACAACTTCCCGATGGAGATTAGCGAATACATTTCCATCGAAGAACTGAACCGTATCTATGAGCAGTTGGAAGAATTACCGGATTACCTGCTGGACGACTTGGACAGTTTTATATCCTGCTATGGAAGTCTGGAAGAACTGGTGGAACATAAGGACGACATCATTCTGTATTCCGGCTGTGAAACGATGACCGATTTAGCCTACTATCTGATTGATGAAGAACAGATACTCGGAGAAATCCCGTCCTCTTTACAGAACTATATCGACTATGAAGCCTACGGGCGTGACCTCGATATAGAGGGGACATTTATTGCAACAAACGCTGGTATCTGTGAGGTACTGCGTTAAGGGCTGGCAGATCAGCACCGCCACTGGTGCTACTGTCAGCTTTTCTCTTGGGGGCAGTCTGGAAAATCCGGCTGTCCCTGTTGTTATGAAAATGAAGAAAGGAGCATTTACAAGTGAAGAAAATCCGAAGTTATACAAGTATCTGGAACGTGGAAAAGGTACTGTATGCCATCAATGATGTAAACCTGCCATTCCCTGTGACCTTTACCCAGATTACATGGTTTGTACTGACGGAATTTATCATCATTCTGTTTGCAGATGTACCGCCACTTTCCATGATTGAGGGAGCATTTTTAAAATATTTCGGGATTCCCGTTGCTCTTACATGGTTTATGTCACAGAAAACCTTTGACGGGAAAAAGCCATACAGTTACATCAAGACGATGGTGCTGTATGCTCTGCGTCCCAAAGTGACTTATGCCGGAAAAGCCGTGAACCTGCATAAGCAGAAATTTGAGGAAACTATCACGGCAGTAAGGAGTGTGACCTATGTTCCCGATTAAATATATCGACAATAACCTTGTCTGGAATAAGGACAATGAGGTGTTCGCCTACTATGAGCTGATACCGTACAATTATTCATTCTTATCCCCAGAACAGAAATACCTTGTGCATGACAGCTTCCGTCAGCTTATCGCACAGTCCCGTGAGGGAAAGATTCATGCGTTGCAGATTGCAACTGAAAGTTCAATCCGAAGCATACAGGAACAGTCAAAGAAGCTGGTCACTGGAAAGCTCCGTGAGGTAGCAATCCAAAAGATAGACGACCAGACCGAAGCCCTTGTATCCATGATAGGCGACAATCAAGTAGATTACCGTTTCTTTCTGGGATTCAAGCTCATGGTCACAGAGGACGAAGTCAATCTGAAGAACATCAAAAAATCGGTATTTCTGACATTCCGTGAGTTTTTGAATGAGGTAAGGCATACGCTGATGAACGACTTTGTTTCTATGAGCAATGATGAAATCAACCGTTATGTGAAGATGGAGAAATTACTGGAAAACAAAATCTCCCGTAGGTTCAAAATCCGCCGACTGGAAGCCAAAGACTTTGCGTATCTGATGGAACACCTCTACGGCAGGGACGGGATAGCCTATGAAGATTATGAGTATCCTCTTCCAAAAAGAAAATTAAAAAGAGAAACACTGATTAAGTATTATGACCTTATCCGTCCTACCCGTTGCGTGGTGGAAGAAAGCCAGCGATATTTGCGTCTGGAACATGAGGACAGTGAAAGCTATGTGTCCTACTTTACGGTCAATGCCATTGTCGGAGAACTGGACTTCCCATCATCGGAAATCTTTTATTTCCAGCAACAGCAGTTCACATTCCCTGTGGATACGTCCATGAATGTTGAGATTGTCGGAAATAAGAAAGCCTTAACCACTGTCCGTAATAAGAAAAAGGAATTAAAGGACTTGGACAATCACGCCTATCAAGCCGGAAATGAAACAAGTTCAAATGTGGTGGAAGCCTTAGACAGTGTCGATGAACTGGAAACAGATTTAGACCAGAGCAAGGAAAGTATGTACAAGTTAAGTTACGTCATACGGGTATCTGCACCCGATCTTGACGAACTGAAACGCCGTTGTGATGAAGTCAAGGACTTTTACGATGATTTGAATGTGAAGCTGGTTCGCCCTGCCGGAGATATGATGGGACTGCATGGAGAGTTTCTTCCAGCCAGCAAACGTTATATCAATGATTATATCCAGTATGTGAAATCCGACTTTTTAGCCGGACTTGGTTTCGGTGCTACCCAGATGTTGGGAGAAAATACAGGAATCTATATCGGATATTCCGTGGATACGGGAAGAAATGTCTACCTACAACCGTCCCTTGCCAGTCAAGGGGTAAAAGGTACGATCACAAATGCGTTGGCTTCTGCTTTTGTCGGTTCGCTTGGTGGTGGAAAATCATTCTGTAATAACCTGCTGGTGTATTATTCCGTCCTGTTCGGTGGACAGGCAGTTATCCTAGACCCGAAAAGTGAGCGTGGGAACTGGAAAGAAACACTGCCGGAGATTGCAGAGGAAATCAACATTGTAAACATTACCAGTGATTCCAGCAATCAAGGGCTGTTAGACCCGTATGTGATTATGAAAGATGTCAAGGACGCTGAAAGTCTTGCCATTGATATTCTGACGTTCCTTACAGGTATCAGCAGTCGTGATGGCGAAAAGTTTCCTGTCCTTAGAAAAGCTGTCCGCACGGTATCCCAGAATCAGAACCACGGGCTGTTGCAGGTCATTGAGGAACTGCGGAAAGAGGATACTGCCGTATCCCGTAACATTGCAGACCATATCGAAAGTTTTACTGACTATAATTTTGCACAGCTCCTGTTCTCGGACGGTTCGGTGGAAAATGCAATCAGTCTGGATAACCAGCTCAACATCATACAGGTTGCAGATTTGGTTCTGCCGGATAAGGATACCACCTTTGAGGAATACACGACCATTGAGCTGTTGTCGGTATCCATCTTAATTGTTATCAGTACCTTTGCCCTTGACTTTATTCACAGTGACCGAAGTATTTTTAAAATTGTAGACTTGGACGAAGCATGGGCGTTCTTAAATGTGGCACAAGGAGAAACACTCTCAAACAAGCTGGTGCGTGCTGGTAGAGCCATGAACGCCGGAGTTTATTTCGTGACACAATCCTCTGGGGACGTATCGAAAGAAAGTCTGAAAAATAACATCGGTTTAAAGTTTGCTTTCCGCTCCACAGATACCAATGAAATCAAGCAGACCTTAGAGTTTTTCGGGCTGGACAGTGAGGACGAAAACAACCAGAAACGGTTGAGGGATTTGGAGAACGGACAATGCTTAATGCAGGATTTATACGGGCGTGTCGGTGTGGTACAGATACACCCTGTCTTTGTAGAACTGCTCCATGCCTTTGATACCAGACCGCCGATAAAAAGTGAGGTGGATTTGGAATGATAAAATCTATCACAAGAGAAAAGGTATTCCATGTACTGAAACTGGTACTGCTTGCCGTGACCGTTACGCTGGTACTGCTGTCCCTGCTTGGGACGGTAGCTCATGCGTCTGGACTGGTCGATGATACGGTCAATGCAGACAACCTGTATTCAAAGTATCCGCTTTCCAACTATCAGCTTGATTTCTATGTGGACAATAGCTGGTCTTGGCTACCGTGGAACTGGCTGGACGGCATTGGAAAATCGGTGCAGTACGGGCTTTACTGTATCACAAATTTTGTCTGGACAATCAGCCTGTATCTTAGCAATGCCACAGGATATGTGGTGCAACAGGCGTATAAGCTGGACTTCATCAATGACATGGCAGACAGTATCGGGAAAAGTATCCAGACACTTGCCGGAGTGACCGAAAACGGATTTTCCAGCAGTGGATTCTATGTGGGATTCCTGCTCATTATCATTCTGATTGTAGGTGTTTACACCGCCTATACAGGGCTTCTCAAACGGGAAACAAGCAAAGCACTTCACGCTGTTATCAACTTTGTGGTGGTGTTCATTGTGTCTGCGTCCTTTATTGCTTATGCTCCCAATTATATCCAGAAAATCAATGATTTCAGTTCGGACATCAGCACCGCTTCTCTGGACTTGGGGACAAAAATCATGCTCCCCGATTCACAAAGCAAAGGCAAGGACAGCGTAGACCTTATCCGTGACAGCCTTTTTGCGATACAGGTAGAAAAACCGTGGCTGTTGTTGCAGTTCGGGAACAGCGATACCGAAGAAATCGGGACTGACCGTGTAGAAGCTCTGGTATCTGCCAGCCCGTCCGATGAAGATGGGGAAACAAGGGAAAATGTTGTGAAAACAGAGATTGAAGATAACGACAATGACAACCTTACCATTCCACAGGTCGTCAACCGTCTGGGTATGGTGTTCTTCCTGCTCATTTTCAATCTCGGTATTACAATCTTTATCTTCCTGCTTACCGGCATGATGTTATTTTCCCAGATACTTTTTATCATATATGCCATGTTTCTGCCTATCAGCTTCTTACTGTCCATGATACCAACCTATGAAAATATGGCGAAACAGGCAGTTGTCCGTGTGTTCAATGCCATTATGACAAGAGCCGGAATCACACTGATTGTGACCGTGGCATTTTCGATTTCCAGTATGTTCTACAACATCTCCACGGACTATCCGTTCTTTATGGTGGCGTTTTTGCAGATAATCTGCTTTGCCGGAATCTATATGAAACTCGGAGAACTAATGAGTATGTTCAGTCTTAATGCCAATGACAGCCAGCAGATAGGTCGCCGGATATTCCGTAGACCGATGGTATTCATGCGACATCGGGCAAGACGTATGGAACACAGGATTGCAAGGGCTGTCGGTGCTGGAAGTGTTGCAGGTGCGGTGGCTGGTGCAAGTGTTGCCAGAGCCGGAAATCCAGCAACGAACCAACCGCCAAAGAAACGGGAAAATACCTCTGCCAGCATGGGAAGCCGTGTCGGTTCTGCGGTAGGTGCTGTGATGGATACGAAAAATAAAGTCCGTGACAGTGCTTCCTCTCTGAAAGAAAATGTGAAAGACCTGCCGACACAGGCTGGTTATGCCGTCCATTCTGCCAAACAGAAAGCAAAAGATAATGTATCGGACTTTAAGCGTGGCGTTGTGGAAGAACGGGAAAATCGACAGGAACAGCGTACACAGAAACGCAACCTGCACAGGGAAAATATCTCACAGAAAAAGCAGGAATTACAGAAAGCACAGGAAGCAAGGCAGACAGTTCATGCGAATGGATCAGCGACAGCCGGAGCTACCAGAAGCCATGAACGCCCTGTTGCCACACCTGTTCCAAAACCTGCACCGACCGATACAGTTACGAAGCCAGATATGAAACGTCCTGTTACTTCTCCTGTGATAAAAAATGCAGAAGTCAAGGCTGGAAAAGAAACTATCCGAACCAACATCAGACAGGAACAACAGGTCAAATCGGTTGCCAGAACAAACCAGACAAACATAGAGGAATCCAGAAGTAATCGAAAGAAAACCACTGTACAGAAACAGGTCAACCAAAAACAGAATCGTAAGACTGTTACGAAGCAACTAGAGAAAGGACGGAAGAAATGAGATTAAAACGTATCCTTATCATAGGTACGATATTTCCAGTCCTTTTCTCCATTGTCCTCTTTTTCGGGATATTGATTTCCGGCGAAGATGACGACAATTCAAACAGCTATTCGCCTGTCTATTCTGGCATGAACCTGTCAGCCGATGTCCTCAAACATCAGCCGATGGTAGAAAGATACGCCAGAGAAAACGGTATTTCGGAGTATGTGAACGTCCTGCTTGCCATCATACAGGTGGAAAGTGGCGGTACAGCTACCGATGTCATGCAGTCCAGTGAAAGTCTGGGGTTACCGCCGAACTCATTAAATACAGAGGAATCTATCAAGCAGGGGTGTAAATATTTTGCGTCCCTGCTTTCTTCCTGTAAAGGGAAAGGTATGACAGACATTAACGTGGTCATTCAATCTTATAACTATGGCGGTGGCTATGCTGACTATGTGGCGAAGAATGGGAAAAAGCACAGTTTCAATCTTGCAGAGAATTTCGCAAGAAACAAATCTGGCGGTACAAAAGTGACCTATACCAATCCGATAGCTGTCAGTAAAAATGGTGGCTGGCGTTATAACTACGGAAATATGTTTTATGTGGAGCTGGTCAACCAATATCTGAATATAAAACAGTTCAGTAACGAAACGGTACAGGCGGTTATGAATGAAGCATTGAAATATCAAGGTTGGAAGTATGTCTACGGTGGCAGTAACCCGAACACCTCTTTTGACTGTTCTGGTCTTACCCAGTGGTGCTACGGAAAAGCAGAAATCAGCCTGCCACGAATCGCACAGGCACAGTATGACGCAACCCAGCATATCCCATTGTCACAGGCACAGGCTGGCGATTTGGTCTTTTTCCATTCCACCTACAACACCAGTGACTATGTTACCCATGTAGGAATCTATGTGGGTAACAATCAGATGTATCATGCCGGAAATCCAATCGGCTATACTGATTTGACCTCTGCCTACTGGCAACAGCACATCATTTGTGCCGGAAGAATTAAGCAATAGAAAGGACTTGAAATATGTTTAAGAAGAAAGAAAAAACAATGAAAGAACCCAAAGAAAAGAAAGTGCGTACCATAAAAGTCGGGACACACAAGAAATCTGTCCTGCTGTTGTGGGCGGTGCTTCTGGCAAGCACCAGCTTTGGTGTGTATAAGAACTTTACCGCCATTGACACCCACACGGTACATGAAAAAGAAATCATTCAGCTAATATTGAACGATACCAACGGTATTGAGAATTTCGTCAAGAACTTTGCGAAAGCCTACTACTCATGGGATACCAGCAAGGAAGCCATTGAAGCAAGGACAACAGAAATCAGTAAATACCTTACCAGAGAATTACAGGACTTGAACGCCGATACCATCAGAACGGACATACCGACCAGTGCGACCGTTACAAATGTGCTGGTCTGGAATGTAGAACAGTCTGGAACGGACGATTTTACCGTTGCCTACGAAGTAGATCAGCAGGTAAAAGAGGGAGAACAGACACAGGCAGTCACAGAAAACTACACCGTGACCGTTCATATGGATAAGGACGGTGCAATGGTCATTACCCAGAATCCGACACTTGCTCCGACAGTGCAGAAATCAAAGTATGAACCGAAAGCACAGGAAGCCGATGTCAGTGTCAGTTCCGATACAGTCAAGGACGCTACCGCTTTCTTGGAAACATTCTTTAAACTCTATCCAACAGCTACGGAAAAGGAACTTGCCTACTATGTCAAAGACGGTGTGCTTGCTCCTGTATCCGGCGACTATGTATTTTCAGAACTGGTAAACCCTGTCTTTACCGAAGACGGTGATAACCTCAAGGTCAGCGTGTCTGTGAAATATCTGGATAACAAGTCGAAAATGACGCAAATCTCACAGTATGAGCTTGTGTTACATAAGAACGATAACTGGAAGATTGTAGAATAAATATTACAGCAGAATAGTATGGTAATTGTTTATCCAATCTATACTATTCTGCTTACAATTAGATTGACAAAATAAGAATCCCTCTCATATAATTGGTTGCAATGGTATTGAGGAAATACAACCTTAAATGTATAATGGGAAAGTAGCATTGCAGGAATGAGGTAGGCTAATGAATAAAATATTGATTATTGAAGATGATTTAGAAATAAATGCGTTATTGGCTGATTTTCTAAAAGAAAAAGGATATGCTGTGCATTGCCAATATGATGGACTTCATGTTCTGGATTTTTTGAATAAAGAAAAAATTGATTTGATTATACTTGATATTATGCTTCCTTATCGGAGTGGTGATATTATTTTATCTGATGTACGCAAGAAATTTACGATACCTGTTATTATTATTTCAGCGAAAGAAACTACACAAAATAAAATCGACTTGCTTCGTCTGGGAGCAGACGATTATATCACAAAACCTTTTGATATGGAAGAAGTGCTTGCCAGAATTGAAAGTAATCTGCGAAGAGTACAATTTCAAAATAGCCAGACAGAATGTTTGCAATATAACAATCTGACTTTAGACCTAGAGAAAAATACAGCATTTTTGAATGGAATAGAATTATCCTTAACCGCTAAAGAATTTGGCATTTTAGAATTGTTGATGAAATATCCAGATAAAGTATTTTCAAAATCGAATCTTTTTCAAAGTGTTTGGGATACAGAATATATTGCTGAAGATAATACACTTAATGTTCATATCAGTAATTTACGCAATAAATTAAAAGCGATATGCTCTGATACAGAATTTATTGATACTGTTTGGGGCATTGGCTACCGCCTACATAAAGCTAAGGATTAAACGTTCCTTAGCTTTATTATTTTTTTAACTTTTCTCATTACGATTTAAGAAATTCTTTAAAATTGCCCGTTATACTGGTTTAAGTAAAGGAGGTTTGGGATATGAGTTCAATTATTTTAGAAGCAAAGTCTTTAACCAAAGAATATAAACAAACATTAGCATTAGACCACATAAATTTACAAATAAAAAAAGGAAAAA
This sequence comes from Eubacterium sp. AF16-48, assembly GCF_003479405.1. Classification (GTDB taxonomy): domain Bacteria; phylum Bacillota; class Clostridia; order Lachnospirales; family Lachnospiraceae; genus Eubacterium_G; species Eubacterium_G segne. The sequence continues at coordinate 196,705 of NZ_QUHB01000002.1, forward strand.
TTTATGGATTTATTGGTCAAAACGGAGCAGGTAAGACTACTTTTTTAAGATTAGTCACAGGGCTTGCGTTTCCAACAAGTGGTACACTTTCTTTATGGGGAAATTCTGGAACAGAAGAATTGCAGAAACAGCGTAAACGAATTGGAAGTATGATTGAAATGCCTGCCCTATTCCCGTCAATGACTGCCTATCAAAATATGGAAGTACAGCGTATTCAACGCGGCATACCAGATAAATCAGTTATTAAAAGGACATTAGATATGGTTGGATTGCAAGATACAGGTAAAAAGAGTGTCCGCAATTTTTCATTAGGTATGCGTCAACGATTGGGGATAGCGATTGCACTTTTAAATACACCAGAACTATTGATTTTAGACGAACCTATCAATGGTCTTGACCCTGCTGGAATTGTAGAAATTAGAAATTTATTAAAAATTTTGAATAAAGAATATGGTATGACCATTTTGGTTTCAAGCCATATCTTAGAAGAATTGTATCAAACAGCATCAGAATTTATTCTGATTGACCATGGAAAAATTATAGAAGAGATTTCTGATTATGAATTAAATGAACGGTGTAAACGACATATAGCAATTAAAACAACAGATGTTCAGAAAACGGTTCTGGTTTTGGAAGAGAATCTTCATACAGATAACTTTAAACTAATGCCAGATGGCATAATTCGTTTGTATGATTATTTGAATGATTTAGAGACAGTTGCGTCTGCTTTGGCAGAATCGCACATTCTTGTAACAGGACTTTCTGTATCTGGCGATACTTTGGAGGACTATTTTTTGAGCAAAATAGGAGGAACAAAAGATGTCAAATCTCCTAAAAACTGAGTTATATAAGTTGTTTCACAGTTGGTATTTTTGGGGAATTGGAATATTCAATCTCCTTTTAAGTAGCATATTGCTGTTAGATAGTAAAGAACGCTCTTCAAACTTAATTATGGCATCATTATACAATATTCCGTTACTCTATTTTTTGAGTATAGTGTTTATAGCATTGTTCATTGGAAGTGATTTTAGTGGAAGAACTTTAAATACTTATATTACTGCCGGACATAAAAGAAGTTCTATATTTAGAGTAAAGTTAATTGTATCTCAAATAGGTTGTATTATCATTCTGGTATTTCCATTATTTGTACATGGAATTATTAGTCAATTTTATATTGGAGAAAAACTTTTTTGGAATGATAGCACATATACTATGGTTTTACTAACTCTGTTTGCCATGATAACACTGTGTGCATTACCGATATTTTTTGCTTTTATTTTTCGTGATATGGGGAAAACACTGACAGTTTCAATGGTTTTATTTTTTGTTATGATTTTTTTGCTGAACGGTGAATCTGCACAAATAATCAGCAGAATAATACCAATGGGACAACTTAGGTTAATTTCATTGCAAAAGGTCTATTCGACAAACTTTTGCTTGCTTGTAGATTTTTTATGGAATTTTATTTTATATTTCATTGCAGGTAGTGTTTTTTTACATACAGACTTGAAATAACCGGAGGTGTTTTTTATGGATAAATTATTAAAACTGGAAAAATATCAGTTGTTACATAATTCTATTTACTGGTGTGGTATGATTGGAATATTTATTTTAGGATTTTTTACAGCAGATACTTATGTTACAGAGGTCATGGGATCGACAGAAGAAATTGCTTCTTCTCTTGCTGATATTTTTAATGGAATGGTGTATGATTCTACGTTTCTTCTTATCATCATGTCGGCTATACTTGCATTGATTTTAGGACAGGAATTTTCTAAGAGAACAATAAACTTAGAGGTCAGTGCTGGACATTCCAGAAAACAAATTTTTACAAGTAAAATAATATCGTATTTAATTGCTTTTAATCTTATGGCTCTTGTCTATCCAGTTTCAGGGTGCATAAGGGAATTTGGACGCTTTGGTGTTGCAGACGTGGGAATGTTTTTTTACAATATTATAAAAGCAATCATTTATTCTTGTCTGCTTAATAGTGCGATATTTCTAATTGCAATACTTATTTGTTGCTATTTACAGGATGCTGTAAAAGCAACTTCGGTTACAGTAATTATTATTTTTGGTCTTAGCTTATATCTTGGCTATGGAATGATGTTGAGATTACCAGTCGGTTTTTTACCTACTTATCAAATCAGAATCGTTGTCAGCATGAAAACCTTTTTTCAACCGATAGCTATTTTAGTAGGATGTATATGGTCTGGTATATTGGTATTGCTTTCGTGGATAAAATTTTGTAAATGTGATTTTAAATAGGTGGAGAAAATGTCTAACATAGAATGGATTTTAATTATCATAACAATATTTTTAGTAATACTGCTATTTCGATATATTCAATTAAAAAAACAAATCCGTAATCTTGCGGATCAAGTTAATGAATTGAATTCTGGAAATTCACAGCAGATGTTAGACATTTCGTTGATTGATAAAGATTTAGAAAGACTGGCTGGTATATTGAATCAATATAATATCAGACAACGACAGGCTGTTGCAGGCGTATTACGCAATGAAGAGTATTTAAAAGAATCTGTTGCTAATATATCACATGATTTGCGTACACCTCTTACAGTCATTCTTGGTCATTTACAATTATTGCAAAAAGAAAATTTGGAATCCAGTCAAGCACAGCGTGTAAAAGTGATTTTTAGCAAAGCCGAAAAAATGAAAGAATTGGTAGAAACATTCTATGACCTTTCTATTTTGGAGGAACAGCAGACAGTTCCAGAAAAAGAAAAGTTTAATATATCTAATATGTTAATAAATTTAATTACGGAAAATGCCGTTGCATTAGAAAAGGAGAATATTTTACCCGAAATAAATCTCCCAGATTATTCAATATACGTATATTCTGATAAAAATATGGTAGAACGAATTTTACAAAATCTGTTGACAAATGCAATTAAGTATTCTGTTGGAACGATAAAAATAACACTTATGGAGAAAGAAAATAATAATATTATATTTACCATTGAAAATCCAATGAGTGACAGTTCAGAAATTGATTGCAATCGACTTTTTGACCGTTTTTATACAGGCGATAAATCAAGACATAATGGAAGTACAGGATTGGGACTTGCGGTAGTAAAAACACTTGTTGCCATTCTTGGCGGAAATATTGTTGCAAAAGTACATGCCAATAGCCTTATTATTACTCTTGAATTATAAAGTATTGAAGATATATTCGTATGATAATTCATTGAAGAGTGGACATCAAAATGTAAAGTCAATAGTTTGTAAAGTCCAGTTACAAACTATTGGCTTTTTTCATTACTGTGTAACAAGTAAATTTACGATAAAGAAATAAGGATAGTCGGCTCTTATTTGTTGCCTGCGGAGCAGATCAACAAATAAATGTTGAAGAATCTGTATAGGAAAACAGAGAAAACAAGAAGCAAATCACTTCTTATTCTCTCTGCTGTTCAAGATACCGTCAATCGTACCTTGAATGATTTTTAATTCATTATCACTCAATAAATCAAGTGACGAATCTATCTGACGGCGGGCTGTGTTTTTCTCAACATTCTTCGCTGGATAGAAATACTCGTCAACAGATATATTGAACATTGTAACTAAATCATGGAATAACTGAAAGCTAGGGTGTTTTCCGATATTTTCAATATCTGCGATATGACGTTCTCCGTAAAAGACTTTATCGCCTAAATCATTTCTGGAAAGCCCTGCTTTCTCTCTGGCTTCTCTGATTGCCAGTCCTAAAGGACGAAAATCAAAGCTGTGTGTATCTTTCTTTTTTCTCATTTTTAATCACCTAGCATGAGTTTATACTTCATGTTATGCGATTAGAATGTATTAAAAACTCATATTATATGCACTATAAATTCAAATAAAGTATTACCTAGTTCGGTAAATAAAAAAAACCGTTCTGTGGGTAATCTCTTTTATAATGTCCAAAAATATAGGGACGGTTTTGGTATAACCAGAGCTGTCCTGTTTCTATTTTCACAGGATTGCTCTGGTCAAGGAGCAATTTGTGATTCTAAGTAAAACAGGCAGTCTATACCAACAACCGAATTTATTCCGTTTTTTTCTCAGTACATCATCAGTCCTTGAACATGAATTAAAAACTCATATATCAGATGTTTTAAAAACAGTCTATTTGTTATTGGTGCAAATAGGCTGTTTTCATATTTACAAAAAATTTTTTCAATCCTGCAACAAATCACACCCTGCCGTACAGATATGGTGCGGAAAGAGGGATACATACTTTTCACTTTATAGAGAAAGGGGGTGTGATTTTGAAACCATCAGACTTCCAAAAGACAATACAGTGTCAGTTTGACTGTAAGCTCAAAAAGGTTGTGAAAGGCATTGCCCGTAACTACCGCAAGGAATTAGCCAGACGACAGGCAAAGGAAGTATCCTTTTGTGAGCTTCCAGAGATTGTTGTTGAGAAATTGATTGTATGGGACGATTACGAAAGTGAATATACAACATTCGATGTGTGCGGTACAGAAATCCGTGTACTTGACGAAGAACTTGCAGAAGCACTGAAACAGTTGCCGGAGCAGAGCCGGAACATTGTATTGATGTTTTTCTTCTTGGATATGAGTGATTCGGAGATAGGCGAAAAGCTGAACATTAACCGAAGCACATCATACAGGCACAGAAGAAATTCACTTGAAGAAATCAGAAAGCAGTTAAAGGAGAAGAAAACAAATGAAGAATAAGCAACACACACTTCCATCATTTTTTCTCATATCATCAGCCGTAGACGGTAACGAAAACGCCATAGAAAAGCTGTTGCTGTTCTATGAAGCCTACATATCAAAATGTTGTTTACGCCCATTTTATGATGAATACGGTAACGTATACATTGTGGTTGATATGGAATTAAAGGGACGTATCAGAGAAGCCCTTTTGAAAATGATATGTGAATTTGAAATAGACGAACATTAAGTAATATTTGAGCGGAGCATGATTTAACAAACTCCCCTCTTTCCTGTTCCGCTTTTTCTTATCATTCTGTATCAGTCCATTTGCAAAAATGAATTGATACAGGCTGACAAGAGCCTAACAGTTCTTTGACAAGTGAATAAAGCAGTCAGATACGTTTGTGCTTGCAGTGAGCCATCAGAGGTTGTACGCCGTGACTTTTCCAATCGGGAGATAGCGATTCATGCAATGATCTGGGAGCGACCGTTGGAAAAGTCGCTCTGCCATGACCTGCAACACAGGATAATGATACACCCGTATGACACGGTTCAGCCCACAGGAATGGGAATGGTTGAGATACCAGCGGAGCTTGCCGAAGCCGTCTGATTGCTTGTAAAAAGCACATGGTAAAGGAGAATGATACTTTTACTGGTGTGTAGAAAATGACGATAATACAGGTCGGTAAAAGGAGGGCTGACAGATGAACAAAACAAAAGAAAGACCAATCTCACAGCCGATAACGGTAAATATAGATAAATTGTCTGCAATGTTATCTTGTGGTCATGCTACTGCAAGAAAGATTGGAGAACAGGCAGGAGCAAAAATTATAATTGGACGCAGGGTTCTTTATTCGGTAGAAAAAGTCAAAAATTACCTCTCATATCTGGAAGAATAGCACCCTTTTTCATTTATGTTTCTTGTGATATATGGTATAATATTTACAGACATAACCACGTCATGAGAACAAAAAGGAGTCTATTACAGAAAGGAATGTTTCTCATGGCAAATAGCAGAAAAGACCATAAAGGAAGAAAATTAAGAGAGGGCGAAAGCTGGCGTAAAGATGGTAGATACAGTTACCGTTATACAGATATAAGAAGCGGAAAACGTCTGACAGTATATGCAAAGGATTTACCGGAATTAAGGGAAAAGGAAAAGCAGATTGCAAAAGACTTGGAAGATAACATTTTAACTGATGGAGCAATCAAAAAACTTACTCTTAATAAATTGTTTGAAAGATATATGTCTACTAGGGAGCTGAAAGAATCTACTAGAGCAAATTATCTGAAAACATGGGAGAATCGTGTCAAAGATGAAATTGGAAACATCAGGGTTGTTCAGATTTTACCATCACACATCAAATCATTTTACTCAAAACTTTCTAAAGCAGGATATGCATATTCTACAATAAAATTTATTGACAATATGATTTGTCCGGCACTGGAAATGGCTGTTGATGATGATATTATCCGCAAGAATCCGGCAAAGTTTTCTATCAGTGATTATGGTAGACAGGCAGAAGAACGTATTGCCTTAACAGTTTTACAACAGGAAAAAATGCTGGAATTTGTGAAAAATAATCAAGTATACAACACCTACTATCCAATGCTCAGAATCATGTTAGGAACTGGTGTAAGGTGCGGAGAACTGATTGGATTGACTTGGGAAGATGTAGATGTCAGAACAAAAGCGGTAAGTATTGACCATCAGTTGATTTATAAAGATTTAGGAGATGGCTATAAATTCCATATTTCCACGCCAAAGACGGATTCTGGAATCCGAACTATCCCTATGACATCAGATGTACAAAGAGCATTTGAAGAACAAAAGAAATTAAACTTTATGCTTCAAAAAGGAAAAGATGTTGAGATAGACGGTTATAAAGGATTCATTTTCATGGCAAAGTCCGGCAGACCGCTCATGCCTAGTGCAATAAACAATATCTTATATAATATTGTAGACGCATATAACAAAAAAGAAGTTCAAATTGCAAAGACTGAACATAGAAATGCTGAATTGTTACCAACAGTATCCGCTCACATTATGCGACATACGGCTTGTACCAGAATGGCAGAAAAGAGGATAGACGTAAAAGTTCTTCAATATATTATGGGACACGCCCACATAGATGTAACAATGGACGTATATAACCATGTAAGTGAGATGTCCAGAATTGAGAGTGAAATCACAAGGCTGGAAAGCGTAGCAATTAGTTGACACCAAAAATAAAAAAATTGGTGTCAAAATGGTGTCAAATCAAGAAAAAGTGATGATTATAAGGAAAAAAAGTGTTGCAAACCCCGTAAAATCAAGGTTTGCAAAAAAAATCTCAAAAAATTAGCACTCACCTCTTGACAGTGCTAACAAAAAGAGCTATAACATAGTCAGAACAAAGGAAGAGACATAAGAAATCAAGAATATGAGTTCAAGATTCCTGGTCGCAGAGCCTTAAGTTCAAGTCAACAACACCTCGGATTTCTCCGATAGTGTCGAAATAAAATTTTTTAATTATATTTTGAAAGGAGACATGACTTATGATGATGCCTAGTATTTTTGGAGAAAACTTATTTGATGATTTTATGAATGATTTTGCATTCCCTGCATTTGAGGATGTAGATAAGGAATTGTATGGTAAACATGCAAAGAACTTAATGAAGACAGATGTTAAGGATACAGAAAATGGATATGAAGTGGATATAGATCTTCCGGGATTTAAGAAAGATGAAATCAAAGTTAAATTAGAAGACGGAGTCTTAACAATTAGTGCAGCTAAGGGATTAGACAAAGACGAAAAGGATAAGAAGGGCAGCTACTTAAGACGTGAACGTTATGCAGGCAGCATGAGCAGAAGCTTTTATGTAGGTGACCACGTTACAGTAGAGGATATACATCCTAAATATGAAAATGGTATTTTATCATTTAGTGTTCCAAAAGCGGAAAATAAACCAATTGAGGAAAAGAACAAATACATTGCAATTGAAGGATAATCCATTCCATAAAATAAAAGGGAGTGTCAAAGGTTTAAAAGCCTTTGGCACTTCCTTTTTTACGTCATAAATTAAGGCAAATAACAGGGTTACAATGAGTTTACAATAAGAAAAATTTCGGCTAAAATTGAATATAGTTTAAAATTAAGAAATAGAAGGCGATTGATATGATACAGTTAGTTCAGGGATTAGATGACAGAGTTTATGGTTATGAAAAAAGGAAAAATACCAATTTTGTTGTCACATCGGGAATTTCCGATTGGGCAATAAAATTTAAGACAGGATGTAAATCAGAGTACGTCATAATTAACATTCAGGGAAAATAGAAGGAGAATCAGATATGAGAAGAAAAGACAGAGAAATAACAGATTTTGATGAAATGATGGAAATAGTAAAAAAATGTGATACATGCAGGCTGGCATTAAATGATGGAGAGTATCCGTATATTGTGCCACTTAATTTTGGACATGAGGTAAAGGATGGGAAACTGACTCTTTATTTCCACTGTGCAAATGAAGGAAAGAAACTGGATTTAATTAGAAAAAACAATAAGGTAACATTTGAAATGGATTGTGACCATAATTTCATACTTTATGAAGAGAGAATGAGCTGTACCATGGGATATGAAAGTGTTATAGGCCATGGTACAATTGAATTCGTGGCTGAAGAAGATAAGTTTGAAGCATTGAAAATACTTATGAGACATTATCATGCAGAGGATTTTGTTTTTAACACAAAGCCGATACCTGTAACAACTGTTTTCAAGTTAGAGGTTGAGGATATGACAGGAAAAAGAAGAAACAACATTCACTAAAATAGGGATAATATAAGCGAGGAACTAAATTGAATATTTTATCATTAGAAAATATAACACATTCATATACTGAAAGAAAATTATTTGACAACACAAGCTTTTATCTTCATGAAGGGGAAAAAGTAGGAGTTATTGGAATAAATGGAACAGGTAAGTCTACCTTACTGAAAATTATGGCAGGATTGGAAGTGCCGGATGAGGGAGAGGTAATAAAGGCATCAAATATGATGATTCACTATCTGCCACAAAATCCTAAGTTTAATGACGGGGATACAGTGTTAGAAAGTGTTCAAAACATGATACATCATCATGCCAATGAAAACGAATTGGTAAAGGCTAAGTCTATGATGACAAGACTGGGCATAACGGATTTTGAACAAAAAACAGGAGAATTGTCAGGGGGACAGAGAAAAAGGCTGGCATTGGTTTCAGTGCTTATTACCCCATGTGATATATTAATATTGGACGAGCCTACCAACCATTTAGACAGTGAAATGGCACAATGGTTGGAAAATCAGTTAAAAGCATTTAAAGGGGCACTGGTCATGGTTACTCACGACAGATATTTTCTTGACAGTGTGACCAACCGCATAATTGAGTTAGACAAAGGAAAAATATACAGCTATGATGAAAAGTATTCAGGCTTTTTGCAGAGAAAGGCAGAAAGGGAAGACAGCGTCAAGGCAAGTGAGCGAAAGAGACAAAGTATATTAAGAAAAGAAATTGAGTGGATGCAAAGGGGAGCCAGGGCAAGGTCTACTAAGCAGAAAGCACATATTAAAAGATATGAGGATTTGAAAAATCAAAAGGGAATTGAAACAGAAGACAAAATAGAGTTAAGCAGCATTAAATCAAGAATGGGAAAAACAACCATTGAAATGGAAAACATATGTAAAGCTTACGGTGAAAATGTGTTAATAAAGGATTTTTCCTACAACTTTTTAAAAGGTGACAGGGTAGGTTTTGTAGGAAAGAACGGTTGCGGAAAAACAACCTTAATGAAAATAATTGATGGCAGAATAAAACCTGATAGTGGAATAGTTAATATTGGACAAACAATTAAAATCGGATATTACACTCAGGAAATTGAAAATGACAAAGATGCAGGCATTGCCTATATGAACCCTGATGACAAGGTAATTGATTATATAAAAAACACTGCGGAATTTGTGAGAACTCAGGAGGGGCTGGTTTCAGCTTCTGTTATGTTAGAGAGGTTTTTGTTCCCGTCCTCTCAGCAATATAGCAAAATTGAGAAGCTTTCCGGAGGAGAGAAAAGAAGACTTAACCTGCTTCGGGTTTTAATGGTGGCACCGAATGTTTTAATATTAGATGAGCCTACAAATGATTTGGACATTGAAACCATGACAATTTTAGAGGACTACTTAGATAGTTTTGACGGAATTGTTATTACGGTATCCCATGACAGATATTTCTTAGACCGGGTAGTTAGGAGAATATTTTCTTTTGAAGGAAATGGAGTAATAAAACAGTATGAAGGCGGTTATACGGATTATTACAATAAGAAACAGGAAGAAGTGGAACACACCAAAGAACAGGAGAAGCCGGCTTCAAAAGGCAGGCAGGAGAAAACAGTTTATAAAAGTAAAAATAAGAAACTTAAATTTTCTTATAATGAACAAAGGGAATATGACACAATAGAAGATGATATTGGAAAATTAGAGAAAAAACTTGAAAAGTTAGATATTGATATGAACAAAAATGCCACTAATTCCGTGAAATTAAAGGAATTGATGGATGAGAAGGAAGAAACGGAAGCTTTGTTAATGGAAAAAATGGACAGATGGGAGTATCTGGAAGATTTGGCAAAGAAAATTCAGCAGCAGTAATGTTAATACAGTGCAGGTGATGTTAATGGCGTATAGTGAGTTAATTAAAAAATTTGATAAAGTCCGTAATTATATGCGGGATTTTTATGCTTATGGATTTCACACCCGAAATGATTTTGATAAAAAAAGTGCCAGAAGTTATGATAATGAGCGGAGACGAATAGAAAGCTGGCTTTCAGATTATATGAATTTCAGACAACAGTCCGGTGGCAAACAGATATTTTTCTCCGTTGACAGCAGAAAAATTCTTCACAATCCACTGTATAGGGCTTATAAGGCAAAAAGTTTTACAGATAAAGATATTGTGCTTCATTTTTATATAATGGATATTTTAGCTGATGAAAAATGCCATAGCTTTAAGGAAATTGCAGAAAGGGTTTATTCTGAATATCTTTCTTTTTTTGATACTGATATGTTACCTGATGAGTCGACAATAAGAAATAAAGTAAAAGAATATGTTGATTTAGGTCTTATTAATGAGATTAGGCAGGGAAACGGAATCAGCTATGAAAGAGGAAAAAGTGTTTATATAGGTGAAGATGGGATGGATGCTGTAGCCTTTGCTGCGGAAGAAACACCGGTAGGAGTTGTTGGTTCTTTTATTTTAGACAAATACAACGGAAACAGGGATTATTTTTCCTTTAAACACAGATACATGATGGAGGCTTTAGAGCAGCAGATAATAGTTGATATTTTATTATGTAAAAAAAGAAATGAATCAATAGAACTAACAATGAAAAGCAGTAAGATTAGGGTATTTCCTCTTAAAATATATATAAGTACACAAAACGGACGACAATATTTAATGGGATATTATTACCGGGAACGCAGACCTGCCATGTACCGAATAGATAATATTGAAAAAATAGGAACCATAGGTTTTGAGAAAAATCATCAGCTGTATGATTCCTATGGAGATAAGTTTGGGGCACATATGTGGGGAGTTTCTTCAGGAAAAAGAGACAGCAGAATTTTAGAACAGTTGAAAATGACAATAAACATAGAGGAAGGTGAAGAATTTATTATTAACAGACTTATGCGTGAAAAAAGATGTGGCACAGTAACAAGAGCAAACGAAAGTACGGTTGAATTTGAGGCGGATGTTTATAGTGCACAGGAAATGATGCCATGGATAAGAACATTTATTGGGAGAATAGAGAAGTTGGAATGCAGCAATCATGCCGTGGAAAAGGTTTTCTATGATGATTTAGAGGCAATGTATTCCATGTACCAGGGAGAAAAGAATGATATTTAACGAAGTATATGGAATTTACTACAATGTAGTGGGAAAAATATTGAAGGAAGCTGTGAAAGGTGAAATTAGCCTTGATAAAATTAAGGAAATAACGGGAAAAGAGGCATTTGGCGAAAGTATAACGGTGATTCCTGATAAATTATTAAAAAAGCAGTGGCCTTTAATGGATGATAATTTTGAGACGCCTTTAAAGAATAATCCGGATATGCCTCTTACAACAATAGAGAAAATGTGGCTTAAGGCTATTTTATCTGACAAAAGAATTAGTTTGTTTGAACCTTCTTTTGACGGACTTGAGGATGTGGAGCCGCTTTATGACAAGGATACCTTTGTGTATTTTGACAGATATTCAGATGGAGATCCTTATGATGATATTGAGTACAGGGAGCATTTCAGACTTATACTTGTGGCAATAAAGGAAAGAAGGATTGTAAGAATTGTTTATAAAGGCAGGAAAGGAAAGCACATCCATACCTTAATTCCGAAAGGGCTGGAGTATTCGTCTAAGGATGACAAATTCAGGCTTGTTGCAGAAAGCTTAAAAGGCACTCAGTATATCATTAATATGCAAAAAATTACGAAATGTCAGGTGATGGAGGGTTTTGGAAAAGATAGTGTAAGAAAAAGGAAACTGGCGTTTGGTGAAGTTATTTTGCGGTTGAAGGATTATAGGAAGGCTCTTGAAAGGGCTATGCTAAGTTTTTCGGATTTGGAAAAAGAAACAATTAAGTTAGATAATAATACATATCAAATTAAACTGAAGTATTGTGTGGATGATGAAACGGAAATACTTATAAGAATACTGGCATTTGGCCCATTGATTGAGGTAATGGGGCCTGATGATTTTAGAGACAAAATAAAAGAAAGACTTTTAAGACAGAGAAAGTTGTGAATTCTTTTGAGTTCGCAACTTTTTTTCAATGATAACCTGATAAATGAAATGTATTATGTATTTATCAAAGGAAAGGAAGAGATAAATATGGATAGAATTGAAATCAAGGGAAAAGTCAATACAGCAATTTGTTACGCAAAGGTAGTTGAGAATGAAGCAATTGAGCAGATAAGAAGAATGTGTGATTACCCAATGACGGAAGGGGCAAAAATAAGAATTATGCCTGATGTTCATTCCGGAAAAGGATGTACCATAGGAACTACCATGACCATAAAAGACAGGGTAGTTCCTAATGTGGTTGGTGTTGATATCGGCTGTGGAATGTATACAGTGTGCTTAGGAAAGGGTGAAATTGACTTTGCAAAAGTTGACGAAGCAGCACATTTTATTCCGTCAGGAGGTAATGTGTGGGAGGGAAGAATAGAGAGATTTGACCTTACCAAATTAAAATGTTACAGAAAATTAAAGGATACAAGAAGACTTGAAAGGTCATTAGGCACATTAGGAGGGGGAAATCATTTTATTGAAATTGATGAGGCATCAGATGGAAATAAATATCTGATAATACATTCAGGAAGTAGAAATCTGGGAAAACAGGTGGCTGACTATTATCAGAATCTGGCGATAGATTTAGACAAGGGATTAGAAACTTATTTTGTGGCAAGAGAGGAATTGATTAAAACATATAAAGAGCAGGGAAGGAGAAAAGAAATTCAGCAGGCTTTAAAGGAGCTGGAGAAAACACGTTATGAAAATGAGCCACAAAATCCTGAAGATTTATGTTATTTATATGGAAAGTATATGGAGGATTATCTTTTTGATGTGGAAATATGTCAGAATTTTGCCAAAAGAAACAGGGAAAAAATGGCTGAAATTATATTAGAGAGGACAGGTATGACGGGAAATAATGCTTTTCATACAGTTCATAATTATATAAATACTGAAGAAATGATTTTACGAAAAGGTTCAATAGCTGCCCACAAAGGGGAAAAGGTATTGATACCTATTAACATGAGAGATGGCTCGGTTTTAGCTGTGGGAAAGGGAAATCCGGAATGGAATTATTCAGCACCTCACGGAGCAGGAAGAATTATGTCAAGAACAATGGCAAGGGAAAAATTGTCTATGGAGGAATATGCTGCATCTATGACGGATGTATATACAACATCAGTGTCAGAGGCAACATTAGACGAAGCACCAATGGCGTACAAATCATTAGATGATATTATAGATGTAATAAAGGAGTCGGTGGAAATTATGGAGGTAATGAAACCGGTGTATAATTTTAAGGCGTAGGAGAAGAATATGAGGGAAATTATATTAGAGGAATTACGGAAAATAGAAGAAGTAGAAAAAGTGAAAATTATAATGGCGGTGGAATCCGGTAGCAGGGCGTGGGGATTTGCCTCACCGGATAGCGATTACGACGTTAGGTTTATATATGTACGAAAACCGGAGGACTACTTAAAGTTAGAGGGAAACAGGGATGTAATAGAGTGGAAATTAGATGAGGTATTAGATATTAATGGATGGGATTTAAGAAAAGCGTTACGGTTACTATATAAATCAAATCCCACAATATTCGAGTGGAGTGCATCGCCTATTGTATATTGGGAAACAGAGGATTTTAAGAAATTAAAAAAATTACTTCCCCGGTATTTTTCAATGAAGAAAAGCCTTTATCACTACCGGAGTATGGCGGAGCGTACATATATTGAGCATTTGCAGGGAGAAGAGGTAAAGGCAAAGAAATATTTCTATTCCATGAGACCGTTACTTGCTGCAAAATGGATATTAGATAAAAAATGTGCGCCACCAATGTTGTTTGAAGAGCTAATGGAGGCAGAGTTAGAGGAAATTTTAAAACCAGAGGTAGAAAAATTATTGAAAATAAAAAGGGATTTGACGGAAATGGGGATGGTAAAAAAGAATAAAATTATTGATGAATATATTGAAAAATCCATAACAAAAATCGAGAGAATCGCAGAAAATATGGAGAATGAATCAGTGGAGTGGAAATCACTTAATGACTTATTTTTGGAAATGATTCAGTGGTAATAGGGAAGGGCGTATCTTGAATGTACACTAAAAGCATACATTAATTCGACAAAAATTTTTTTAGTTTTTTTTTGTACACAAATAAAGGATATTAAGGTGAAACAAAATCAGTTATACTTAACATAACAAAGGAAAAAGGAGAAAAGTTATGAAGAGTGCTGATAAAGAAAAGATGGGGGCTTATTTAAAGAAACTTATAGAGGAACGATATCCATCACATAGGAAATTTGGGAAGGCATATCTTGAGGCAATAGATGTTCAGGTAAATGATGAAGAATTAAGGAAAATAAGTAATAAACTTTCACAAATAATTAATGGGAAAAAGGGTATACAGCTTGAAGACCTTATGGTATTTACAGATTTGCTGGGGGTATCTTGTGAAGAGATTATTACCGGGGGCAATTACTTTGTACCGGTGGCTAGTCATATGACAAACTATGAAATTGCCTTTACAGATGATCCTCGTGTTTGGAAAAAATATATGGAGCGGGAAGATAAGATATTTTTAAATAGTGATGAATATGGAAAAACAGTTATTGAATACGCTTTAGAATTTAAAAATTATAAGTTTATGAAATATCTTATGGACGAGGGATATATATGGCTTGTGGATAACAGTGAATGGAAAAATTTTGGATATTCATATGGTGCAGGTACAAGTGTGAAGAAGCGTGACTTTAGAGATTATGACACAAGTGTACCATTTTTGATTTATACTCAGGATAGAATACGGACTCAGACAATTGCACTGGCAATAGAAAATAATGATTTGGACATACTCGATACCCTTTTGGCAAGGGACAATCCATTTTTACATGTTGCTGGTACTTTGGGATTTGCCTATGGTTTGGAGCGGTACTATAATGCGGATTTAATGAAAGCGGTTTCTGAATCCGACCAAAAGGTTTTGGATTATTTATCAAGAGAATTTGAAATTAAAGATATATATAACAATGAGAATACATTTATTTACCCGTATATGGGGGAACTGATTGATATAATGCTTAAAACTAACAGAAAAGAAGTAGAGTTGTTAATTAGAAGATCATTAAAACATAATAAGGAAACACTTAAAAAGTTAGAAACAATGATTAGGGATGCGTATCAGAGTGTGGGTGAAAACTGTGATTGGTTAGAAAAAGAGTCTGTTATGGAAATGGCGTTAAGATGTTTTAGGTTTGATAACGAGAACAAAATAGTAAATTATATTTATCATAAAGAAAAACAGTCTAGTGAAAAGATAGTTACAAATATTGTTTATATTTCTGAAAAATCATCAGCACCATTAATAAATGAACTGATTTCTGAAATAAATGAATTATATTCCCGGATTTCATCTTTGGGGGATAAATCATTAACAAAGCAGATTATTAATTGGATTGAAAGTAAAGAGTGGTAAATTTATTGGCAGTCAGAAAAGTTGTGAATCTTATATATTCGCAACTTTTTTCTTTATATAAAAAAACACTTGACTTAGTATCAAAAAGATGATAAGTTATGCATAAACATAACATCAATTTGATACAAAGAAAAGGAGATATGAGTATTATGGAAAAAAATAAGAAAAAAATATTAATTGTGGTGGATATGCAAAAGGACTTCACATCGGGAGTGCTGGGAAATGCTGAATGTGAGGCTGCTGTGCAGGAAGTGGTAAAGGTAATTAATTCAAACCAATACGACGAAATATATCTTACAAGAGATACTCATCATAATGATTATCTGGAAACTCAGGAGGGTAAAAATCTGCCGGTGGAGCATTGTATTGAATTTTCAGATGGATGGAAAATTCGTCAGGAAATTATGGAAGCTGTTAAAGATAAAAAAGTTGAAATTGTCAACAAGCCGTCTTTTGGTTCTCTTTTCCTTGCAGAGGAGCTTAAAAATAAATATTTTAATGAAATGGAAAAGGTTGAAGTTACTCTTGTGGGGGTATGCACGGGAATATGTGTTATTAGTAATGCAATGCTTATTAAAGCCACGTTGCCTGAAACTAAAATAAATGTTATTGAAAAGGCATGCGCCTGTGTAACGTTAGCTTCCCATAAAAATGCAATTGAGGCAATGAAAATGTGTCAGATTAACATAATTTAATGGGAACAAATAAGAAATATTTAAATGAATTAAAAGAAAGAGGTTAGTATTATGGAACAGATTATTAATAGTTTATTGGAAAATGATTTATATAAATTTTCAATGGGTCAGGTAATTTACCACCAGTTTAGTGATTACAAAACAACATGGGATTTTAAATGCAGAAATAAGGATGTGTATTTTACATCTGAAATGGTGGAGGAAATAAAGGAGCAGATTAAGTTATATTGCAATCTTAGATTTACGGAAAATGAGCTGGAATATCTTCACAGCATTAAGTGGTTAAAGGGTTCATACGTTGATTTTCTCAGATTGTGGCAGCCAAGATATGAAGATTTTGAGATAACAACAGATGCAGATTGCGGATTGACCATTGAAACAAAGGGAACATGGCTTAATACATCAATGTATGAAATTCCTGCATTGGCTATTGTAAATGAAGTTTATTTTAGAATGGCTTATGATTATGATGAATTATTTGAAAGCTTTAAGAAAAGACTTGATGAAAAATGTGAAAAACTGAAAGACGGAAAGTTGGAATTAGGCAATTTCTCAGAATTTGGTCTGAGAAGAAGATTGTCTGCTAAAGCTCAGGAAATAGCAATTGAGAAACTGGCTGATTTAAGTGGTAAAATGCATGGAACTACTAAGTTTATTGGAACAAGTAATGTATACCTGGCAAAGAAGTACAATCTTACTCCTGTAGGAACTATGGCTCATGAATGGATTATGTGTGTAGGACAGGGAAATCATAAACACAATCCGGCATATTCAAACTGGTATGCTTTGGATGCATGGGTTAAGGAGTACGGTATATTAAACGGTACTGCTTTAACGGATACAATTACAACGGATTGCTTCTTAAAGGACTTCCAGCTGACTTATGCAACTTTATTTAGTGGTGTAAGACACGACAGCGGAGACCCTTTTGAATGGGGAGAAAAAATGATTAAACATTACAAGAACCTTGGAATTAATCCGCAAAACAAAACTTTGTTGTTTAGTGATTCGCTTGATTTTGAAAGAGCTGATAAATTATACAAATATTTTAGTAAAAAGATTAATGTTGCATTTGGCATTGGCACATATATAAGTAATGATACTGATGTACCGGCACTTAATATTGTAATGAAAACCACAAAGTGCAATGGAATGGATGTGGCAAAAATAAGTGATACTCCGGGAAAAGGTATGTGCAGAAATCCAAAATACGAACATTATTTAACAAGATGCATAGATTGGAGAATGCAAAATGACTGAGAAAGATTTTTTGAAGGAATATGACATAACAAAGTACGACAGACCATCAATTGCCACGGATATTGTATTGTTTACACTGGATAATTCAATTAAAAATGCCAAAAAAGTCAATGTTGGACCGTTACAGATATTATTGATAAAAAGAGCTTCTAATCCCTTTAAAGGTCAGTGGGCATTGCCCGGTGGATTTTATGAGAAGGGTGAAACATTGGAGGAGGCGGCAGCACGTGAACTTTACGAAGAAACTAATGTAAGAAATGCGTATCTTGAAAATACTAAAACCTTTAGTGAAACAGGGAGAGATCCCCGTGGATGGATTGTGTCAAATGCTTTTATTGGGGCAATAAATAAAAGTGACTGCAATTTAAGAGCAGATTCTGATGCATGGGAGGCAAAGTGGTTTAATTTATCTGAAGAAAAAGAGGCAGGAGAAAACTGTACAGTGTACAATTTGAATTTAACTGCTGAGGATGATTCCTGTAGCATAAACATAGTGGTAAAGTGTGATAAAACCATGGAAATGGGCAGGGTAAAGCATAAATGGAGCATTTGTAAATCAGATAATCTTGGATTTGACCATGCATTAATTATTACGGAGCTGTTTCAGAAACTAAAGAATGGTATTCTTAGTGATATAAGATTATTGTTTGAGTTTGTTCCGGAAACATTTACTGTGGGGCAGCTAGAGGCCACATACAAGGCGATATTTAATATTGACGGAAAGGTTCCTAATTTTAGAAGAAAGATAGGTAACTATATTGTTGAAACCGATGAGTGGGAAAGGGAAACATCTTATAGACCGCCAAAGCTGTGCGTAAGGAATATGGAGGTTTTTTGAGGGAAAATAGATTATGAAAGAATTGTTTTGGGATATAAGCACTAATTTGTCAGACAATATCTGACAAATTAGGATGGTCGTATATATGTGAACTAATTACAATTGATGATTTAAAACGCTTAGTGGATAGAATTATTAATGAAGCTGGTGAATAGAACAATTATTTGTATTGCAGGTTTCATTTATGGATAGACAGTTGGGGGTGACTGTCTATTTTTTTACAAAAGATTTTCAATTAAAAGGTATAAATTGAGCCCCATCCTACATAAAAAGTAGAAGACGAAATATGGTAATATATGGTATAATTTGAAAGTATTAAAAAATGAGTCTTGAAAAAAGTATGAATAATTAGCTTGACATGACAAGAGAGGAAAATGAAAATGAGCAGAAAAGAAAATATTCTAAATGCATGGATTATGGTGGAACATTTAACTGAAGGAAATATAAATATAAGAGATAAATCAATTAAATCATTTGACGGAAAAACAGATTTTTATAGTATGTTTGCTCAAAAAATACAGGAAAGAAAATTCGATAAAAATCAAAAAGATGCAGGAATAGTTGTTTACTTTGAAATCTTTGGGTTTAACGAAGTGGTAGAGATAATTCGCAAAAAATATAATTTAGAACCTACGGATGAGGAAATTAGAGTTGGAGAAAAATTTAGTTTTGCATTAGGATTCGATAAGAATTTAGCATTACGGGAGGACCTTACATTTGTTACCATAAGCACCTATATTCGTAATTTTAAAGAAATTCCAATAAAAAATACATTTAATGAATATGAGCGTGAGTTTAAAACACAGATTTCACAATTATTTATGGAAGATGAGGATGAAGAAAATATAGATTTTATTAACAAGAAAGTAAAATTCAATGATGCAATGAACTACATCATAAATAAGTATGAAGTCAATTTGAAAAATTGTAGATTCCAGTTAGTAAATAATTTAGACACCGATGCAGCAAATATGCATTCATTTTTTGTGGAAGATTTGGAAAGGGCAAAGAAAGATTGTTCTTCCAATTTGGATAGGTATCTTCTGGGAAAAGCAAATAAAAGAATCAATTTGGATAGTAAAAATACGTCAGTTAACTTTAATCCTGATATTTTTGAAAAAATTCTACAACCTAAAAATTATCCCATTGCCAGATTCCCGAGTAAAACAAAATATTCTCTTAGTTTTATGCAACAGGTTGCTGTTAATCTTGCAATTGGCTATGACAACAGTCAAATAAGAAGCGTTAATGGACCACCGGGAACTGGAAAAACAACCCTGTTAAAGGATATTTTTGCGGAATTGCTGGTAAGACAGGCATACGAAATAGCTAATTTATCTGATAAAGTTATAAAGGCAAATCCAACAAAGGGATATTATGAAAATATATGTATTGGGAAAATGCCTGAAAATATTGCTGAAAATAATATTATTGTTGCAAGTTCTAATAATAGTGCCGTCCAAAATATTGTTAATGAGCTTCCACTTATACAAGGAATAGACGATAAATTTGTAGAGGAATTAAAAGAAGCCGATTATTTTTGGGAGATTGCAAATTCAGAATTGTCGTCAGAATGGATAGAGGATAAGGAAAGCGGAAAAAAGCAAGAGAAACTTATAATGAAAAGAAATCCGGGTGAAGATATGTGTTGGGGGACTTTTTCTCTTGAAGGGGGAAAGAAGAGTAATATGGCAAATATTATCATGAATATTAAGCACATGCTTAATCATTTGGAAAAAGAATATATTTCAGACAAAGGAGTATATGAGAAATTTTTAACTTACTATAATCAGGTAGAAAATATTAGGCGAAAAGCACAAAGATATTATAAAAATATACAAGAATATGAAAAATGCTGTATTTTATTAAAAAAATTACAGGAGAATTATAAAAAGACTAAAGAAACAAAGAGAGTTGAATTAGAATGTAAATTGGCTCAATATAGGGAGATGAACAAGGAAAAAAGTCTGGACATTGATGATTTAAAAAAACAGTACGAAGATATAGAACAGAGCAAGGAGATGGTTGATAAAAACAGACAAAGTATAGAATGGTGCATACAATTATTATTAAACCGGAAACCACGATTTTTTTCATTACCGAAAACTAAAAAGGAATATAAGAAAAAAACAGGAGAGGTCGGTCAGCGACTTGAAGAGTGCATAAGTCAAAGCGAAGAGATTGAATGTGAGAGAAGAAAGATAAATTCAAAAATTCAGGAACGTCAAAATGAATTAGATGAATTGCTTTCAAAGGAAAAACAAGAAAAATGTATATTTGATGAGTGGATAATAAAGCAAGAGGGTGAAATAACAAAGGTTGAAGAAAAATGCAAAAATTATAAAAATACAATAAGTGATAAAAATTTCAAGAAGCTTGATATGGGCTTAGAATATGAAGAATTACAATTGTCTAATCCATGGTTTGAGGAAATATACAGAATTGCTCAATCCAAATTATTTATTGCGGCGCTAAAAGTAAGAAAGCAATTTTTGTATGATAATTTGAAGAGTATAAAAAAAGCCATAATGGTATGGAATAGGCAGAAAGAGGGAATATATGAAAAGACCTTGGTTTTGTCAGCATGGAACTGGATAAATATGGCGATACCTGTAATAAGCTCAACATTTGCCAGTTTTTCACGGATGTGTGAAAATCTTGGAACATCAACATTGGGACATTTATTTATAGATGAGGGAGGACAGGCATTGCCACAGGCAAGTGTAGGAGCCATAAATCGCAGCAAGCACATTATGGTGTTAGGAGATCCAGAACAAATAAAGCCGGTATTAACATTAGATTCTAATGTATTAGCAATGCTTGGTGAACATTTTAATGTGAGTGAAAAATATTTATCAGGCACAGCATCGACACAAACCCTTGCAGACGAAATAAGTAAATATGGATTTTATAAAGAGCAGGATGAAGCATGGGAGTCATGGGTTGGAATACCGTTGTGGGTTCATAGAAGATGTAAAAGCCCGATGTTTAAAATCTCCAATAAAATTTCCTATAATGGCTATATGGTTCAAGGTGTTGAAGGAAAGGGAAAGGTGGATTGGTTTGACATTGGTGGAACGGCAAGTGACAAATATGTTGAAGAACAGGGAAGATTTCTGTTGCGAAAAATAGAGGCAATGATTCAAAATGACAAAAAAATAATAGACAGAAATGAAAAAGATACGATATATGTAATTACTCCGTTTGCAAATGTTGCATATCAACTGGCAAAACTATTAAAGAATATAGAGTTTACCAGGTATGATGAGAAGAATAAGCCTACAAATGTTGGAACGATTCACACTTTTCAGGGAAAAGAAGCACCTATCGTATTCCTAGTATTAGGTGCTGATAAAAACAGTAGAGGAGCTGCAAGATGGGCAGTGGAAGAACCTAATATGATGAATGTTGCAGTAACCCGTTCAAAAGAAGAATTTTATATTATTGGTGACAAAAGATTATATTTGGATTTGGGCAGTGATGTTGTTAGAGATACATATAGTATTATTAAAAATTATAATACTCATCAGATGGACAACAAGGTAGGGGATAAGAGTGCATCTGAAATACAGGTCTGAATATTAAGGATGAATAAGATATTTTGTAGACATAATTTGCAGACTATATTAAAATACAGTATATTATGGTTTATTTTGCCATTGGAGGAAGTGAATAAATGGAAACATATTATTTAATTGATTTTGAAAATGTTCATAATGAGGGCATTGCCAATATTAAAAGTATGACTAAAACGGATCACATGCATATTTTTTCAACACAAAATGCTACAAATATAAATAAAGATGTATTTTGGATTAATGGAGATATTAAATCTCATTTAGTACCTGCTAAAAAGCAATCATTAGATATGCATTTGGTATCTTATTTGGGATATTTGTTAGGTATTCATGGGAAAGATTGTTGTTATGTGATTATTAGTAAAGATAAGGATTATGATAATATAGTGAAATTCTGGAAAGAGGAAGGTTATCAGAATATTTCCCGTAAGGAGAAGTTGCCTGGAAATGAACCTGTTCAGAAGAAAACAAAACAGGCAGGTTCACAGCCTAAAAGTAATTCCCAAACTGCCAATGGCAGAATTAGTGCCGGTATGGCATATAGGCTTGATGGAAAGGATAGATGTGAGTTAAATATTTTTATACAACACAATCTTGTTAATAGGGGATACGATCACAGCTCAGCAAATCGGATTTGCAAGTATGTAGTAACTCATTGCAATGATGAAAGAATGTTAAGTGGAATACACAATGATATAAAGAAAGATTTTGAAAACTATTCAGATGTGTATGGAGATATAAAGTCAATTCTTGAAGATTTTGTGCAATCCAAAAACAAAGATACAAAAAGGGAGTCGCGGGTTCGTTCTTTTTTCGGGCAGCATTTTAAGAAAAAAGTATATACAGATTGTAAAGAGGAAATTATACAAACTATCCTGAATGCGGAATCAAAGCAACAGGTGAACAATGGTTTGTCTAAGTTATATACGGACGGAGAAGTGGTTTCCCATATCTATAAAGTGGTACAACCTTTGATTAAGGAGCTGCCGGGAAAGTAAATGACTTTCATATAGAAAAATTATTAAGGATGACAAATTAAAGATAAAATAATATTAAACTAATAAATACATAAACTTGACAAATAAACGACCGTTTACTAGAATAAAAGTGAACGGTCGTTTATTTACATATGGAGGTAACTGAAAATGAGGAACAGAAAAGAAGAAATATTAATTGTGGCACTTCATTTGTTTGCGAGAGATGGTTATGAGGCAGTTTCTGTAAGTCAGATAGCCGGAGCATTGGGCATAACAAAGGGAGCGTTGTATCGCCATTTTAAAAGTAAAAGAGATATTTTTGATTGCATTGTACAGCGTATGGAACAGGAAGATAGTGAGCAGGCGGCAGACAACAATATGCCTGAAGATAATAAAGAAAGTATGCCGGAGAAATACGAGACTATTTCTTTGGAGGATTTTATTCAATATAGTAAATCTATGTTTGAGTATTGGACGGAGGATGATTTCCCTTCATCTTTTAGAAAGATGCTGACAATAGAGCAGTTTAGAAGCGAAGAAATGCAGAAATTGTATCAACAGTACCTTGCGTCAGGGCCTGTCTCATATGTAAAGGATTTGTTTGCTGTCATGAATATTGAGAATGCTAATGAAAAGGCAGTTAGATTCTATGGAACCATGTATTTTTATTACAGTGCTTATGATGGCGCAAAAGATAAGAAAAAGATAAAAAAAGAATTTGAATCAGCTATATGCAGTATGGCGAAGGAAATTGAAATTAAGCAATAAATTCGGCATTTGTGCCGGAACTTGACTTTGTTATGTATAAGGATGGGGAGTTAATAGGACAGAATATGTTTATGAAGGCAACTATAGCAGCAGATGATGGAAGAAAAATCCCAATTATGACTATGGGACCAATTTGCATAAAAAATGAATTTAAAGGTAAAGGATATGGAAAAATGTTGCTTGATTATTCCTTGGAAAAAGCAGCAAATTTTGGCTGCGGGGCATTATGTTTTGAAGGGAATATTGATTTTTACGGCAAAAGCGGCTTTAAGCAGGCCAGTGAGTTCGGAATACGTTATTATGGATTGCCGGAGGGAGAGGATGCATCATTTTTTTGCTATGTAAAATACATTTGACATGGTAAATCTATCGTATGTAAAGTATTTTTGATAGCCAAAAACAGGCTTGGGGGTTAATATTAAGTACGCAAGGGAGGTAAAGAAATGGAATTGGGAAAGCAAATAAAAACATATCGTCAGGAAGCAAATATGTCTCAGGAAGAATTAGCTTATCGTGTTTATGTTTCCAGACAGACAATTTCAAACTGGGAAAATGATAAATGCTACCCGGATGTTAAGAGTTTAATCTTATTGGGGGAAATTTTCCATGTATCTCTTGATAAATTAATTAAAGGAGATGTTGATATTATGAAAGAAGTAATCAAAAAAGAAGAAGTTGAAAAAATGAATCGGTATGGAGTCATCTATACGGTGGCCCTGGGCATTACTGTTGTATCAGCGGTACCATTATTTATATGGCTTGGCATATGGGCATTTATTCCATGGGGAATTATTTATGCGGTTGCTTTATATTGGGGGATAAAGGTGGAAAAAGTGAAGAAAAACAATGACGTCAAAACATATAAGGAAATTGTTGCATTTTCCGAAGGAAAATTGCTGGATGATATACAAAAGCAACGGGAGATAGGTAAGCGTCCATATCAGAAAGTTTTAATAGTTGGTGCAAGTGCTGTGATTACCTTTGTTATTTGTATATTAATTGGATTGATTATGAATGCTTGGGAAAATTAGGAGGGAAGAGTGAGACAGCGGATAAGGGGGTGAGATGTGGAACTGATGAAATTACATAGGAAAGAGAGGAATGATGTAAGGTGAGAACTTAAAAATCGGAGACTATGAAGAAAAGTCTGTAAATTAGATTCTTTTATGATAATGATAGGCGAAAGGCTTGAAAAATCAGCTTTTCGCCCTTTGTTTATATATAACAGTTACTAAAACGCATGTCAAGAGCAGGCGTTTCTGCCGCCTGCTTTGCGATGGAATATTGCCTATTCTGGAAGGCGTCCTTCGTACATAATACTTAGTTCTCCAATTACAGAGAACAAGTCAGATGCAATATATCATTGAAAAGCCTAAGACAGAAAGTGGCGAGAGATATGTTCCAATGTCTGGTGAGGTGGCGGCTTGTTTCAAGAGAATACTTAAGGGCAGGGTCAATCCCAAAGTTGAACCGATGGTTGATGGAATGACAGGATTTTTATTCCTTGATAAGAATGATATGCCTATGGTGGCATTACATTGGGAAAAGTATTTTCAGCATATTCGGGAAAAGTACAATAGCATATATAAGGTTCAGATGCCGCCAATCACACCGCATATGTGTCGTCATACGTTTTGTTCTAATATGGCTAAGTCGGGAATGAATCCGAAGATACTTCAGTATATTATGGGACACTCGGATATCAGTGTTACGATGAATACCTATACTCATGTTAAATTTCAGGATGCACAGGAAGATTTTTAAAAAGCAATTAATTCATAATGACCTGATGAAAATGAGAGAAAAATGGCTGAATGCCAGTATATATATTAATCCCCAATTTCTTACCTGTCGATTCCCAATGGCAGATTTGCCTTTGGTGCAGACTTGAAATTTACCAAAGTTTTTACCAAAATTGATGACAAAAAATATGCAAAGATATGCCAAAATATGCTAGAATAAGTGAAAAATGAAGAAAGGTAAAAAGGCTTGAAAAGCCCGAAAATACTGGAAATATGAGAAAAATCAAGATTTTATTTATCTGCCACGGCAGGAGACTAACTTCTTGTTAAAAGTGCTTTATTTACTAGGGTTTGAGCGATACAGCATTGGATTTTAGCCCATTTTTAGGACAAATGAACAGAGAGCATCGGTATGGAAAATAGAATATTAGGACATCTAAATAAGTCCATATACTTGTATTTATTATGAGTATGTGGGCTTATTTTAGTGCCTTAAAATCGAAAGACACACAAATACCCACTAATGGTCATAAAGTGCCTATATGAGCCACAGAGAGCATCACAGAGCCTTTATATGACCTAAATAAGAAATACGCATTTCATTGGCATAAGTATGGAAGGAGGTGAGACATTTGAAAATATCAGAGTTGCAATCTATCTGTAAATATGACGATAGTATTATGGAAGAATTTAAACAATGTCATCCAAAGCAGATTATAAGTGAGGATATTTATATTCCAATATGGAAGGTGGAATATAAATATAATACTGCTCGTGGTAATCCTAAGACAGCCACAAAATATATATTTTTAGAAGAAAGTGCATGGGACATGGTTGATAATGAATTTATGAGCCATATAAAATCTATAAATGAAAATTATCCAGAACGAAAGCTATCAAACGTAGAAATTCTTGATGCTGAGTTTATGGGTAAAGTATATATATCTCTTGAATAATTATATGTTTTTCAATCGTATTAAAATCCCTGTAAACAGGGTTGTATAGCGAGATGCCGTGTATTACCCACGAAACATAGTGACAATTTAATAATGGTTAAAACGTAAAATCTTTCACCTTGACCTAAGATAATTGGTTTCTAAGAAAAAGATAGACTCCTTTAACAGATTGGTAAAATCTAAAAGTTAAAGGAAAGATTACGGTTGAATCCAATATACAATGAGTATATAAAGTTTTTAAGAGATATGTCAGGTGAAAAGTTGCCTGAGTTTAAAGAAGGTTATTTTTGGCTTGATAAACAAATCATAAAAGGATTTGATTTACAAGGTCATGAACACAAATTTTATAGAGTAAAAGTTTCAGATAATTTAGAAACTGTAGAAGTAATAAAGCTAAAAAATTATGACAATATATCGGATGTGGATTTAGCAAGTTGGCAAGATTCAATCGAATTACAGAAAGAACATCTAACGCAGCTTGAAGCTGATTCATTAGAACTAATCAAAGAAAAGACAGAGAAGTTTAATACATATACTTCAATAATTCCTGTTTCTATGGGTAAGGATTCAATGCTTACCTGTCATCTAGTCAGAAAATTATATCCAGAAACAAAAGCAATATTCAATAATACTTCACTTGACTGTGCTGATACATACAGAATGGTTAAGACTTTCCCTAACTGTGAGATTATGAATCCTGAGAAGGGATTTTACCAATATATTAAAGAACAAAATATTATATTTAATAGAATTTCTCGTGGTTGTTGTAGAATCTTCAAAGTAGGTGAAATGGTTAGGCGTTTAGACCATAACAAACCATATTTAATGTGGATGGGTATGCGAAATGAAGAATCTAATACTAGAAGCGGATATCAAGATGAATGGGTAAACGAAGCTGAATGGGGAAATACATGTTGGCAGGGAATACTACCAATAAGAAAATGGGACGAAATAGATGTCTGGTTATATACAATATGGAAAAATATTGAAATAAATTCAAAGTATAAAAAGGGATATTCAAGGGTTGGCTGTGCCATATCGTGCCCTTACTACACCAAATCAACGTGGATTCTTGATAAATATTGGTATCCAACAATGAGAAATCGTTGGGAGAATATTTTAAAAGAAGACTTTATAAGTAATTCAAAATGGTTAGTTATGAATTGTACAGTAGATGAATATATCAATCAAGCTTGGAATGGCGGTGTGTTTAGAGACGAACCAACAAAAGAGGTTATTGAAGAGTATGCCAAGTATAGCAATTTAGATAAGAGAGTTGCTGCACAGTATTTTAATAAATATTGTGATAATGGATGTAAGTCTCAATCTGGTAAGTTGAAGCGAATTAAAGCAAAGGATGTTATTGGTATGAACTTAAAATATCATGGAAGGAATATCAATAAGTTTTATTGTAAAAAGTGTCTTATGAAAATGTATAACATGGATGAAGAAAAATGGAACAAACAAGTAGAAAGTTTTAAACAATCAGGATGTGATTTGTTTTAATTTTATAGTTCTTTTGTTAGCAAAGAGTATTTGAATGTTTGGAACAGTAACAAAGTATTTTAGAGACAAAGGTTATGGATTTATCCGTGGACAGAATGGTAAATCATATTTTATCCATAAGTCAAATTTAGATGGTGAATATATTGAATCAGGATATTATGTGTTTTTCAGACCATTTGTAACTGACAGGAGCGATTATAACGCAAAGGATATTTCTGTAATTGATGCACCAGAGAGGAGCAGACAGCATGGCAAAAGTAATAGATAATATGGATGATTTGGCTATTGCATTGCAACCAGTAATGAAAAAGATGGTTGATGGAATGGCGAATAGAGTATATGAGACATTGAATTTCTTTCTACAGAGATATTACGATTCATATGATCCGATTTTCTATCGCAGACAATATGATTTTTTGAGGTCAGGTTTTAAGGTTGATGCAAGAATTGTCAGAGGTAAGGCGGTAGCATCGGTTTATATTGATGTGGACTATATGAGTAATTACTATGGTGTAACTGGTCAACAGGTCGCAACATGGGCGAATGAAGGTCTGCATGGTGGGAAGAATTTAGCATCTAATACACCTCATGTATGGGATGTAACGATGGCAAATACTGTTGATAATGGAGCATTGGTAAGAGATGCAGTTGCTTATTTGAGAAGTCAAGGGTTCACAGTCAGAGTATAAGGAAGGAGAATTATAATTATGACAAATAATGAAATATGGGAAAATATTAGACATAACAATATGAAACGTGATGGAGTAAATAATCCTATCAAAGTTGATAATTTTGTTTACGAAATCTATTCATTAATGAAAGAACGAGATTTTTCAATTATCGAATCTGACGAGATTGTAAAGTCCCTGTCTGGTCTAATTGAAAATGATAAAAAGTTAATATTGAGAGAACCACTAAAAACAGTGGAGAAATATAATAAAGAGGGCTAATTCAGAACGTAAGTTTACAACATTTTAAGGAAGGAGGGGGAATACAATGAGATTACTTAAACAGGATGTAATAAACAAATTAGCTGAAAAGACAGGCTTATATAAAAAGGATGTACGAGCTGTACTAGATTCATTTCATGAATTAGTTTATGAAGAATTAGATGCAGATAATTCGATTCTTATCACAAATCTTTTTAAGGTTGAACCAATAACAGTTGATTCAAGAAAAAGATACAGTCCGTATGTTGATGATAATTACTATATTGAGAAAGAACATAAGACAGTAAAAATCACACCAGCTTCAAATCTATTGGATAGCTTAAAGAAAGAGGAAGAGTAATGGGTAAGATTTTACATATCAAGGATGCTTATTTTGAGTTACCAGATAAGCACAATGATGATATAGGGTGCATGGTTACATTACTTGGTCTGCACCTACAACAGAATAAGGATATTGCTGATAGTGAGCAATGTAAAATTGAATATGAAGTGATTGAGAATGTGGAAGAAAAAGGGGATATAATAAGAATGGAAGTTGATTCAATATTAACAGATAAAGAAGGTAATTCAATTATGGTTAAATCGGTACAACCAGAGTATATGTTAGATTCTATACTATAAAAATGGGGAACGATTAATCGTCGTTCCCATTTTCAGTGTTATTGTTTGAATTTGATGTTGGTTTGAAATTGAAAGTTTCAGTTATATATTCTGGTTGTGGTGTTGAAACTGAAATTGACTCTCCGTTATTATTAGTTAAATTAATATCGGTATTCATTTTGATAATATCATCATCTGACATTGATCTCACCTCCTTGAATGTGTATTTGCTGTATGCTTTCTTGAACATGTTTTGATTCATAATAATTAATAGAAACATTGATTGCAAATGTAATAAATGTAATCAAAAAGGTAGCCATTATTAAACGAATAAGATAATGGTGCTTTTTATTTTTTATTACATTAAGTTCACGATTTTTAATTGCATCGTTGATAAATCTTTCTGCCATTTTTTGTTCAAGTAATTTATTGGCTTGCTCACTTTGCTCTGGCTTGACGGAATTCAAAACATTAGTATTTTGAATCGCAATAGCTTTTATAGGAAAAGTTGGTCTGTCATAGCCAGAATAAGTTTTGAAAAACATAAAAATACAAACAATAAACATAGCAGTATTTAGTATACAAAATATAAAATATATGCATGTATACCAACATGAATTGTATTCTTTGATTTGAGTCCAAAGATATATTAGTGCACTACCAAGAACCGTTAAAAACGTAATGCAGGTTGTTATTTTATTATTTAATCTATCATTGAATTCAATTTCTTTATAATACAAATCTTTGTATTCTTCTAAAAGGTTAATAATATATCACCACATTTCTTCTGTATACAAATAATTATAATAAATAAATTATCAAATGTACAGACAGAACGTAAGTTTTGAAGTAATCGGCAGACATACACCGATTCTAAACAAATGTATGGATATTTCCCAACAGGCAGGAAGTAAAAGAAAGTCTGTATCAGAGTTCAAGAATATCTAACGTGCAATTCTGCACATTTTCCAATAAGAGAAATTGAATAACACGACTGCTGCATATAGCAGTTTATTAGGGTGCGTCATTTATGTCGCACCTATTTCTTGACCTCTGGTTTATCAAAAAGGAGGAAAATGATTAGTGAAAATAAGATTAAATGTATGTATTTCAATAAACGATTCAATGAGAAACCACAGGGAAAACAATGTGGATGGGTGCAGAAAAGTTTAATTGAGACAGAAATTGCAATAGAAGATTTGGCAGATGCTTTATGTCATGGAGCATCATTTAAGCCAGGAGTTTTAGTTGGTGGTATGAAAGCTGATAACTGGACACAGCAACAGTTATTTGGCTTGGATTTTGATAATGGAATGTGCATAGAAGAAGCATATAACAAGGTCATTTCTCTTGGAATTGTACCATGTTTTATGTACACCACATTTTCATACAAGGAAGAACATCATAAATTCCGCATGATATTCTGCAATGATACAGTTATTACAGATGGCAGTATCAGAGATAAATTACAAGCTACACTTATGGGTGCGGTAGGTGGAATTGATGAGGTATGTTTCAATAGAGATAGATTGTTTTTCGGTGGTAAGGGGAATGAGGTATTATATCCATCTTATGACAGTAGAATCAATGCAGAAGCAGTTATTGATAAATACTGGAAAGATGAATATGAGCAATATATATCAAATGCACAGCCAAAATCAAAGAAGAAGCCTGCTGCAAAAAAGGAAAAAGCTGATATAGAGGTAAAGCCTGTATATGAAAACTTAAATGTCAAAGCAATTAAGGAGCATGATGTTGAATATTTGCGTACAGTATTAGCACATGAACCGATTGAATTTGATACAAAAAATGAATTTTGGGATTATATCTACTTGGAACTGGATATTGCAGAGCTGATAGATATTGATAATCCGAGGTCTTTTTGCTGTATTCTGCATGAAGATCATAACCCTTCTGCAAACATCTTTACTACGAAAAATGGAGTTCAAAAGTATAGATGTTGTTCTGAAAATCTTACTCTTAACATAAAACAGTTGATTGAAATGTTAGGAGATTTCAAGTCTGAATTTAAAGCAATTCAATTCATAATGGATATTTATAATCTGTCCATAAAGGAATCACAATGGAGCATTGAACAGCGTGAAAACATAGACATGATGATAAGTAATATCACTCTGAATAAATTTCAAGAGCTATGTCCACAGGCTGATAAAAATATCAAATATGCAAAGGACACATTTCTTATGATGCTGTCTATTGCACGAAACAATATTTATAGCGAGAAGTTTTCTAATGACGATGGAGAAATAATCTTTTACGTTACCAATAAAAAGTTGGCTGAATACATGGGAAAAGGTAATAGCCAGAAGAAGATTGACAAAATCAATAAGTATGTGAAAATGCTTATCTATCACGATTTAATACGAATATTAGATAATGACCAGATACCAAAGGAATTATTGAAAAACGCATTAAAATATACGAATGGCAATAAGAATCGTGTCAATTTCTATGCTATTCCATCATGGGTAGTACAACAGTTGAAAACAATAGAAGATAACGGAATCCGTTGGAAAGATAAAGGTTATAGAATTGGTGGTGTATCGTTTGATATGTTCTATCGTTCTGAAGGTTTTGAGGTAGCCGCCTCATTATATCCACAGTATAAGAAAAAGAAAAATGAATATGGTGAGATTGTAAACAGAACTACTACAAAGGCTAGTGATGAGCGTACATTGAAGATTTCAGAAGTGATTTTGCATTGTATTCAAAGAAAAGGATATTGTACCGAGAAAGAAGTCGTTTATATTCTTGGTAATGAGTACAGATACGAAGTCACAGAGACACAGATTAAGCGATGTTTAAATGAGATTATGGATTGTTATGGATTGAAGAAAGTCAAAGCTAATAAGGTATTAAAGGAACAATTTGATATAAAATCAGACGGTTATCCCTACATAATAATTGAAGATGAGATGTAAGGGTAGGTAAAAGGGTAGGGTTGTAACTAAGATATATATATGTTACTACCCACCCCTTTTACCCCTATTCGATATTGATTGACTGAAAGACAGTATGAATTTGATTCTGCTGTCTTATTTTTATGCGAAGAATAAGGAGAAATTTTATAAATGGATACAGCAAAAATATGTAAGAAAAGTGGGAGAGAACTCCCAATAGAAAGGTTTGGAATAAACCATAATTATACAAGATGTGTATGTAAAGAGTGCTTCAATGAAGGAATGCGAGAAAAGCGTTATCAACAAAGACTGTCGGATGGCTTGGAAATATATCATAAAGATAAGTCTATGAGGATAAAACGAAAATATAAGAAACCATACCATTTTCAGATATTGTATAGGTCGGAATCGGGTATTCCGAATATTGCAAAAGATGAAGTGTTTGTGCGTTTATTTGACTATAAATCTGCATGGACTTCTAATTATGGCAGGATAATTGAGAGGTTAGATGATGGCACATATCAGCTTGTAAAAGCTGTGTATTCAAGAGCCACAAAGGAATTGACCTATACATTAGACAGGAATGTTTATTTCAAGTCTAAGAACAGATGGGGATATAGGAATGAGAAGGTAACTGCCAGTAGCCTTGTAATTAAGATGTTTGTTGTCAATTATGACATGAAAAATAATACTATGGTGTGGCATAAGAACAATGATACAAAGGATAATTACTACAAGCATTTATTCCCAGTCACAGACAAACAGTACAATGAGATTTTAAGAGTGAATGAACAGGACGGAACAATCACAGATAAGCAGATTATGGAGATTGTCAATGCGGTAGAGTTTAAGCCCGATGATTGGAAACCTTGGCATAATAAAAGAACTTATGAAGGTGTCGGCTATGTTGGAGGAGATATTGATTATGAATCATACTCATTTATCAAGTGGAAAAATATGATACAGCGTTGTTATAGTGATGTTGTGCATAAATTAAAACCTTATTACATGGATAAGGAAGTTTGTATTGAATGGCAGAACTACCAGAATTTCAAGATATGGTTTGACGCACATTATATTACTGGAACTAAGGTCGATCTGGACAAAGACCTACTCTATAAAGAAGGTAATATATACAGTCCAGAAACGTGTGCGTTTATGACGCATTTCTTGAATACAGTATTTGAAGATAGAGGAATTGAAAGCAACATCAAACAGAATGATGATGGTACATATTCAGTATCAATGATAGTTCTTAATAAGAAGATGGATATAGGTGTATTCGATTCAGAGGAAGAAGCGCATACTGGATTTATAGATGGCAAGATTGATTATATTTGTGACCTTGCAGAAAAGTGTAAGGACAAAGTGCCAGATTATGTGTATGAAGGTATGCTGAATTATAAGATTGAAATTGACTAATAATCGGAGGTGGCAGATTTAACCCTGTTGCCTCTTTGCAGTTTATAAAGGAGAAAAAGGAAATATGGCTTATATAAAGGTCAAAGATAGAAGAAGATTTGAACGAAAAGAGTTCAGAGATTACATAAAGCTATCAGATGATAAAGTGCTTGATACAAAAAAGAATAATATAGATTTACTTGGAGATGATGAAATATTTGTACAGTTGGAAGATACACAGCATTATTGGATTTCAAGTCATGGCAGACTTACAAACAATATGAGGAAAGATAAAACATTCTTCTTTCATAAAATGGATAGCGGTGATCAAAAAAGAAGTGTGCATTGGACGATTGTAACCTATGATATTGACGGAACTGCTTTACATGAAGAAACAAGTCCAGAAATTCTTGTAGCAAAGTATTTCTTAATCAAGCCGACAGGGCGTAATAAAGTATGGCACATAGACGAGAATATGAATAATAACTATTACAAGAATCTGATTTATGTATCTGTGGAAGAGTATGAGTTGTTGAGAAAACACGTTAAAACAGTTGCAGAGCTTGGCAGAGAACAGGAATATTATGATTATAATACTGTCAAGGGCAATCCAGCTTATTCTATATGGGCTGGTATTTATGCAAGATGCTATGGTGGTAGTTCATTATTGGTGAATCAATGCTACGATGATGCTTATATGTGTGACGATTGGAAGAATAGCAGAGATTCTTTTGCTGAATGGTATTCTGCTAACTATTATGAGTGTAACGGAGAACGCATGGCAGTTGATAAGGATTTATTATGTCGTGGCAATAAAGAGTATGCACCAGACAAGTGTTGTATATTACCTGAGACTATCAATTCTGCCTTGGCAAGTGCTACAAAGAGAAGAAGCCGTTATAAATCAGCAAAGGTTTATGCTATCGGTGTTGATTATGACAAAGCAAGGGATAAGTTCTTTGCAAGGATCACACCATTCGGGCATGACAAACAAGTTAAGCTGCATTATTGGGACACAGAGGAAGAAGCGTTTCAAGAATATAAGTTATTCAAGGAATCGGAGATTAGGGTATTGGCATTGAGATACAGAGATAAGATACCAGACAGACTGTTTGATGCATTGATTAAATATGAGGTGCGTCCTTATAATCCGTATGAGAGTTGAAATTAGGGTATATTGGATATTAATTTATCTGATATGCCCTATTTTTTTTACCTTTTTTAAAGGCTGATATGGTAAAATAGAGAAGGATATAATAAGAATGCATTGGAGGTTATGGAATGGATGGATTAGATATGTTTAATGAAGATATTGATAAGTTTTTGGATATGATCGAAGATTTTGGTTTGGCTCAAAAAGATTATTACGATGAATTTTCAAAAATGTGCTTAAAATATTCGGACAGTTCTATAGTGCCATATTCATTGTGCCATGAATTGATAACAGGGGAATACCCATGTGAAGAATATTATATGCCGATGCTTATGGATGTATATTCATATTACAATATAGGTGAAGATTTCTTAGATTTATTACAAAGATTGATTGATGATGGTTACTGTATTGAATATCAAAGAAAGACACATGAGTTGATAAAGGATAATATTCAGGATGGTTTTGTAATTGCATATCGTGGTGAATACGCAATAGAAGATAAAGGAAATTTAGATTATAAACAGTCTGTCAGCTATTCATTGGATTATGAACAGGCTAAGTTTTTTGCAACAAGATTTAATATGTTACCATTGACCAAAAGCGTTGTATATACAGTAAAAGTACCAGTCGATGATGTACTTGCTTATATTGACAGAGAAGATGAAGTTGTGTGCTTGCCTATCTGTATGGGTGGCAAGATGGAAGTAATAAAAGAAGAATCATTTTTATAATGGTTGGTCTGTATCAGATGGAATATATCTAACAATATCGCAAATATCACAATTGAGAATCCGACACAGATCATTAAGTGTCTTAGTGGATACATCTTTATTGTGCTTTAATCGGTGGAGTGTGCTATGTGACATATGATATTTATTTGTAAGTGTGTACCAGTTTTCACTTGAATTTTCAAGAGTATTCCAGAATGGGGAATAATCAATCATCATAGCACCTCCGTTTCGTTAGCATATGAAATAAGTGTACTTTGTATTCTTTGAATTGAATATCTTCGCTAAAAGGGATATAATGGAGCTAATAGGATTGGAGGTAGAAGGTATGGCAAATATATGTACTTGTTGTGGAAAGAAGATACCATTCCTTGATATTGATTATGACTTAATAAAAATTGGTAACGAGGAATATAGGTTATGTGCAAAATGTAGGAGCAAGATAAATTGGTACATAGATGGGAATATACCTATTGAAGAAGTGATTTCCGATGATACAGATAAAAATGTTGCTGATTATATCAGGAATATAAAATCAGAAGAAGATATTGCTATTGAAAATCAGGAAAAAGAGCGAATTGAAAATAAGATTACAGCACAGAAAAATGATCCATTATATGATGATATACACCAGATAGCAGGAGATTTGAGATTTATAAAAAATCTTATTATCATTGGTCTTGTGTGTGGTTTTATACTTGGAATTATTGGAATAATTGGATTGCTGTAAGAAAGAGAGGTAGATATTATGTCAGATATGTATTGTCCTAAATGTAAAACATTATTGAATAATGATGAAAAGGCATCTGGTAAATGTTTTAACTGCGGTGCGTCATTCAGTAGTGTGCTGCCAGAAGAGAAGAAAAGCACTCAAACATCGGATGCAATTAGCAATGAAAATGCTATTGGTGGAATCTTAAAAGCTATTGGAATTTTAATACTGATTATCGGTACAATAGGAAGTATTGTAATTGCTGGTGGAGATGGTTACGGATATGAATTTTCATTTGCAAGATTTATTTTGCCATAGATAGGAACTATTGTAAGTGGCATGATGTTTCTTGGATTTGCAGAGATTATACAATTATTACAGGATATTAAGAATAAACTGAAATAGGAGAGTGGATGAACATATGGCACTCATAAAATGTCCTGAGTGTGGACAGGAAATATCTGATACTGCAAAAAGTTGTCCTCATTGTGGATATAAGACGAAAAGTAGGAAGTTCATGTTGGGCTTTTTAAATGACACAATGAATTTTATTATGGCAGAAATTATAAGCGTTGTTATAGGAATAGTCGGAATATTTGTCTTTAATAAGGGCAAGTCAGAAATGTTATTCTGGGTAAAATCAAAAGCGGAATTAGGTGTAGAAGATGCAATGTATTGCATTAACAATATCTCAAAATATACATTTATGAAAAATGTTGGAATTTTTATGATAGGAATAGCAGTAGTACTATGCATTCTTATGGCAGTTTATAAATTTTCGTCAATAAATCAAAAGGTGATGGAACATGAAGAAGAATAAGAAGATTATTATACCTTGCGTCATTGTTGTGGTCGTTGCAGTATTGCTTATTATCTGCTTTGCATTCAAAGGTAACTCTGTCAGCGGAACATGGGTTATTGATTATTACATAACAGATAGCGGAAACATTAAGCAAGAAGATATTGGAGAGTATTACGGAACTGATTTCCAGAAGATGTATGATTCTTTCTCTGTACAGTTTGAGAGTGGAAATAAAGCTACACTCAATTTACCTTCTGCATCTGGTGACAAGGAAGAAAGAAACTGTGATTATGAGATAAAGGGCAAAGAGATTTATCTTACTGCTGAAGGTGAAACAGTCAAGGCATTTGAGATTAAAGGTGATTCGCTGACCGTATATGGAATCACTAATCTTGATGGAAGTATCGTATTGAAGAAAAAATAATTTTTGCTATTTTTATGGGTACGTCTGCTGCTGTTAGGTACTTAATGTGGCATAGTTTAAGAGTACCCCCATGTAAAGGAGAGTGAAGCTGATGAATAAAAAGAAGATAACATTACATATTGTAATTCCAATTTTACTTACAATATTGTCATATTTCATTTC
Source organism: Eubacterium sp. AF16-48 (assembly GCF_003479405.1). Taxonomy (GTDB): domain Bacteria; phylum Bacillota; class Clostridia; order Lachnospirales; family Lachnospiraceae; genus Eubacterium_G; species Eubacterium_G segne. The sequence continues at coordinate 234,819 of NZ_QUHB01000002.1, forward strand.
AATTTCATTTATATTTAAGATACCAGATCCAAGGGGGATTGGATATATACCTGAAACATACTATTTTGCATTTAAGTTAGCATTTGGAGTGTGTGCTGTTTCGTCCATTATATCTGCAATATTATATGTTGGTAACAAAAAGAAATAATATAGAGGTTCAGCTATGAAAAGATTAGTATTGATATTTGCAATGGTATTTTGTTTATGTGGATGTTCTTCAAAACAGACAACATTTACCAATAATGATTTTGCGTTATCAGAAACAAATATTACATCAAAAGGGATTATGTGTGGAAGTACATCAGAAGAATTTAAGACAGCATATTCAGATTTTGTAAAAACTATTGGAGTAATGTATTCTGATGATAATTCAATAAAAGAAAGTACAATTGACAAGATAGATTATGATAAATCATGCAGAGTATATTTATCTGCAATTTGTATTGATGATGATTGTATATCTACAAATGATTTTATAAAACAGAATAAAATAAAAAACGGCATTGATAATTGGTTTTCTGAAAATACAGAATATCTTGATAGTCACACTGCAATTTATAAATGTTTAATATTTACTTTTGAGAATGGCAACGTTTATAATATTGAATCCTATGAGAAAAATTATAATGATGAAAAATAAATTACAGTAGTTTTTACATATCCCCACCCATATAACAGGTACTTAAATCTCACAGGTTTAAGAGTACCCCCACATGCGTATATGCTTGCTTAAATCAATGATTTTGAGGGCAAATCGGCTTTGTAATTGTGTAGCTGATTAAGTTTACCTATGGTGTATTATGAAGCGGATTTGGTGCGATTTCTATTGATTTTCTCTAAGGATATGAGGTATTATATGTCACAAGTAGAGTAGGAGAGAGGGTATATTATGGAGAAGTTATCAAAAAAATATAAAATTTATTTATCGTGTCTTGGTGTCCTGTTTATTATAGGGATTGGTTTTGTATTTTATTCATCTAATCAAGAAAAGAAAGCTATAGAACAAAAGCAAAATATTGAAAATATGTCGATTCTATGGTGGGTTTAGAAAAAAATATTACAAATAAACTAAATAATATTAAAAATGGCGCAATGGTTACTATTGGTGATCATGGTTATATTGCTGAACAACTTAAAAATATAAGCGATAATAATATTCTTTTATATAATTATCAAAATGAGAATATAGAATATTTGGACAAATATACAAAATCACAAACAAATTATGATACTTATGGACAATATTACGACCATCTTTGTAAAAAATATAACATGGATAACAAAAGCGATGATATTGAATATAAAGAATGGTACAATCAATGTGCTCAGAAACTTATTGATTTAGTAAAATCGAAATAAGCTATAAAATATCGGAGAGGTAAATTTCAGCAGTCGGTCTGTGGAACAACCAACAACAGGGCGGTAGAGAAAAACAGATCCATTTTTTAGTTTATGCCACCCCCGACACACCATATCATACTAAATCAGTAGGAATATATACAATAAAATATATCAATAGAATAGTATAAAAAATAAGGGTGTAACTTCATCAGCTACACCCTTTTATTATGTCTTTCTGTATTCTGTTTGTTATGCTTCATTCAAAATATATTCAACTGCTTTTTCTGCCTTGCTTGAAGCTGATACAATAAACTTGTTATCATTTCTTAAAACTCTTAACCAACTTTGTATATATGCGGTTGAATTTCTGAAGCTTTTCTTTGTTTCAATTCCTATTATGTTCATCAAGTTAGCACTTCCAATTTCTGCAACAAGTTCTTCTTTGCTATATTCTTCAGAGCCAAAAGCCACAAGTTTATTTTTTCTTTCCTCTGCTCTGTTGCATCTGCTTTCTTTCATTGTGCTATGTACTGATTCGTGAAAAGCTGTACTATAATATTCTTCTGATTGCTTGAACTGTTCAAATAATGGTAACTGTATATAATCCATTGAAGGACTATAAAAAGCCTTATTCCCTTTGATATGTTCAACTTTTATATGTTCTTTGTTCCAATAATCAGTTAAAACCTTTTCAGCTTTTTCTATCGGCTCTATGTCGTTTAAATCCTCTTTCTTTAATGGCTCTACTCCGTCAACTTGTGAGATATGAAAAACATTTATATATTTTAATAGTGGTATGTTTTTCATTGTCTTTGTTCCATCTTCCTGGACTTCTTCAATAGGGTATATCTTCCAAAATACAATTATTTCTGATTTTTCACCCTTGCGGATGTGACCGTCTAACTCTTGCCACTGCTTAAATGTTGCATATTCTCCTTTATGTTTTAACAACATTTGATTAAGTATTGAATAACTCTTTTTGCTTATTCTGTTATATGCTCCATCTCTTACACCAGTCCACGGCTTTTCCCACGGTATCACGCCATTTTCCAACTGTTCTATTATCCTATCTGTTACCATTTCATATACATTTTTACTCATATGAAAACCTCCTTTGAAAATTTGATATTGTTTTGTTGTTGTCTTAATTATAATATGGGTACATATAAAATGTCAAGAAATATGTACCCATAAAATTGCACAAAAATATGTACCCATATTTGCATATTTTGCATATTGATATGTACCCATATTCGTGATAATATGTACCCATACCGATGAGGTACACAACAAAACAATATCATTTTAAGGAGGTAGTCATTATGTGTATGACAAAATCAGAATTAGAAGCAAAGGTTGAGGAAGTAAGAAAGTACAAGGCTATGGCAGAGGAAGCCACCAACATTCAGAAAGCCTTAGAGCAGGAGATTATCTCATATATGAATGAGAACAACTTGACAGAAGAGTTTACCGATTCAGCAAAGATTACTTACAAGCCACAGACTAGAGCAACACTTGACAAGAAGCGTTTAGAGGAAGATTTGGGAAGTCTGGAAGAGTACACCAAAACAACAACCTACAATGTTTTAAGAATTAAGTAACAAGCGGTTAGCAGTAACAACAGGGCAAAGGGTGGAGCAATCCACCCGATACCCTAAAGAATAGGAGTGTTGAAAGTGTTAGTGATAATCAAATTAAAGGGTATTTATATCGGTGAAACGATAATGAACAAGGAAGAAATAAAAAGAGCAGAGGCTTCAGGCTTCACAATTATTCATAGATAGGAGGCTTTATAGTATGCAGACACAGACAATTCAATTTGCAGTAGTAACTAAAAACGGAGTAGTCCAGCAAATCGGCAAGAGTACCATATCACAGCCAAAAACTAATTTTAAAGGTGGCTCTATCAAGTGGTATGAGGATAAGAAGAAAGCGGACAAGTAATATATAAGGCGGTGACGGTTAAGCCGTGGGAGGTTCAGTCCTCCGCTTGCCTATCGGCAGTAATGCCATAAATACACATAGAAAGAAGGTGAGACAATGACAAGTGCAGATTTAACAGTATTACAGCCATATTGTGAAAATAATATGCGACTACTGAAAAAAATATCAAAATCAATCTTCTTAAGGTTAGGCGAACCATTGACAGAAGCAGACTATGACGATTTTTACAGTACCGCAAATTTGACATTATGGCAGGCTTACAACTCTTATGATAGTAGCAAGGGTACAAGTTTCAATACACATCTTTGTAATTGCTTAAAGAAGAAGTTTAAAACAGAGATACGAGACAGGCACAGAGAAGTAAGAGTTATCAATCAGCTTGCGACTTCATTAGATGCAACTAATGACAGCGAGGAAGAATGTAGCATACTGGATTTTATACCATCCGATTTTGATACATTCGAGGAAGTAGCAAAAAACAACAACGAACAATTTCAAGATAAGGTACAGCAGTACATTTCAAAACTTTCTAATCAGCAGGTTAATATATTGAATCTTCTGATAGATGGGTACAAGCCTAAAGACATACGGCAGATTTTAGAAATTTCATCAACTGAATATGCCGAAAATATGAAGATTATGAGAAGTTTTGAAAATGTAAAGATTTTATTTTAGGAGGTAATCACTATGAAGAATATTAGAAAGCAGACATTTACATTAGAGCAGTATTTAAAGGATATGAAGGCAGAGAAAATCAGAACGGATCAGGAGTGCCAGCGTTTAAGCGGACAATGGAATCCGAATATGGTTAATGAACTGATAGCGTCAGTTCTTACAGATGATTATATCCCACCTATTATTTTAGGCGAGGAAACAACATCAAATGGAATTACAAGACAGTGGATAATTGACGGATTACAGAGAAGTAGCACATTATCATTATTCAGATACGGAAATACAAGAATTACAAAGAATCTTGATGAATATATGGTTACTTATCAGAGGAAGGCAACAGACGAAAATGGAAACATAAAGCGAGACGAGCAGGGCGAAATTGTGTGGGAGAATGTAGATTTTGACATTCGTAACAAGACATACGAGCAGTTACCAGAGGAATTAAAAGAGATTTTCAATGGCTATCAGATGGAGGTTGTAATTCATCAGAATTGCGACACAATGGAAATTTCAAAGCTGGTACGCAAATTAAATAATTGCAAGCCAATGAACCAGGCACAGCGAGCTTTTACCTATATAGACGCTTTTGCAAGGGAGATAAGAGAAATTGCAGACAACAGATTTTTCAAGGATATGTACTCTTGTAATAACAAGGACAGAATAAACGGAACTTTTGAAAGAGCCATCGGAGATATGGTTATCTTATGTGAATATCCGAGCCAGTACAGAAAAGATACAAAGGTAGGCTTCAAATGGTTAAACGAAAATGCAACCATTCTTGATTTTGAAAATCTCAATGATTTACTTACAAGATTGACAGAATCAACGGAAATTACAAGCGAAATAAGGGAACTGTTCAACAGAAAGAATGGTTATATCTTTGTAGCAACATTCAAGGCATTTACAGAGTTAGGAAGGGAAGATAAAGAGTTTGGTGAGTTCCTTCACTGGTTAATCACAGAGGGAAAAGATACAGAAATCAACGGAAAGACATGGACTGAATTAGATATTGATCGTTCAACAAGGGACAGCGGAACAGTACACGGAAAACTTGACTATCTTACAGCACTTGTTAAGCAGTATTTTACAGAGGTTAAGAATGTAGCATAAAGGCAAAGGGGAGGGGCAACCTTCCCCGACTATAAGAGAGGTAAAGCGAAATGTACACAATATCAGATATTTTAATGGATATAAACAGAGGTTGTCTTGCTAACAATATGATTGAGGATAGATTTACATACAGAATTGTATATTTTGTCAATGAGGGAAACAACGGAAAGAAGTTTTATATTGACAGCTTATACAGAGATTTACGGAAATCATTAGAAAGCATTATCAGAGGCAATTTAACATTAACCAATAATATTGTTATAGCAGAAACAACAGTATTAAAAAGAGGAAAATGCACTTGTTTACAAAGCAAATCATATTCATTCAGTTTGGAAGAATATTTTAAGCGTATCAAGGGAGAGTGTAACAGTAACAGAAATCTTTATAGCAGATATGCAGGATAAAAGGGAAGGCAGGTAAATATTATGATAACATCAAAATTTTTCAATATGGGACAGATAGTAGTTACAAAATCAATCAATGACTTAATGGCAACGGAACAGAAATTTGCAGTTGAGGTTACAGTTGCATTACAGAGATATGCGGTTAAGGACTGGGGAAATCTGGACGAGGAAGATAAAAAGACAAATGAAGAAGCATTGAAATATCCAGATGATTTATATGTAATGGGTGCTTATGATACCTCAAAGGGAAAAATCTGGATCATCACAAATAGAGTCTCCGAAAAGGCAGGAGATAACGCAACGACAGTTTGTTTTCCTGATGAAAGATAAAAGTGAACTGTAAAGGATAGGGGCAGTCTGAAAAATGGCTGTCCTCAATGGAAAAGAGGTTGATATTATGGCTTATGTACTGACGAATGGAAGTTATTATGTAAGAATGACCACAACTGGTGGAGTAGCAAAGACCAGAGATATAAATGAAGCACGAATATATTTGACTACTGAAAAAGCAAAAGAAAGAATGATAAAAGCACCGGGCAAAACAAGCGGATATTACATACAGGATATAGAAACAAATGCGAAATATAAATTGAGCAGAGGTAAGGGAAGAATAAATTTTCCTAAAGAAGTAAGAGAATTGATATACGATACAGCAAAAGGTAAATGTGCGTTGTGTGGCAGAAAAATAACCTATGAAAATATGACACTGGATCATATTGTACCACTTGCTATGAATGGAGCAGATGATGTAAGCAACCTTCAATGTACTTGTGAGGCTTGCAATCTTTTCAAAGGTTCAGTTTTACCAGATGATTTTATGGAGCGTATAACAGAAATCTTCTTATATCAGATGGATAAGAAGCAAGGCAAGCGGTTATTGTAGAAAATTGTGCATAAACTATTGAATAAAATGGTATAAGAGAAAAGAGTGTCTTTTATGGCACTCTTTATGTACCCATAGAAATTAGTTGAAAATTTGGAGGAGGTGTTATATACTTATTATGAAGAGGTATATAGAAACGGAGGGTTGCATGATGGCTTCCGCAACTGATAAACAAAAAGACAGTTTGAAAGAATATATGAAAAAAATTAAAGATATAAAACTCAGAGTTCCAGAGGAATATTTGCAACCTATTAAAGATCATGCAAAAGCCAAAGGAATGAGTGTTAATCAATTAGTTATCTCATTACTTGAAAAAGATATGGGGATAGAAATAGTAACTGTAAGGGAACAGAACAAGCAAAATAAGGGAAATGAAAACGAATAATCGGTTGATTTGAAACACGAATTTCATCCGAAATTTTAAAGGAGGTATGACCTATGACAGCAACTAGAAGGGAAGCTATTGAATTATTGGAAAGAGTACCAGAAGATAAACTGACCTATGTTGTTCAGATTTTGAGTGGTATTGATGGTTTGATAAGTATATCAGACAGACGCACAAAGAAAATTGATTTAGACCAGTTTGTTATGCCTACAACAGAGCGTGGCAGAAATGCAGATGAATATATAAGGGAGATGAGAGATAATGACAGACTTTAAAAGAGTGTTTGTTGATACAGCACCTATTATATACTATCTTGAAAACAGTCCTTTATATTCAGAGGCTATAAAGAGATTTTTTACAATGTGTATAGAAAAGAATATACAGGTTGTTACTTCTGCCATAACAATAGAAGAATATCTCGTATATCCTTATTCAAGTGGTAAAATGGATTTTGTAGATAATTTTAAACGCTTCTTAGATTATATGAATGTTGAAATCATAGACATAAATTCAGATATTGCAGAGCAAGCATCTAAACTTAGAGGACAATATAAGGGATTTAAAGCAATGGATGCATTACAAATATCATCAGCGATTGAATCCAGATGTGATATGTTTTTTACTAATGATAAGCAGTTAAGACAGGAAAAAGAAATCCCATGTATGACAATGGAAGATTTGAAATAACAAACAAAGCACCAACGGAAAGAGACATATCTTTCTGAAGGTGCTATTTTTAACTCTGCTGCCGATTGTGAATATTATCAACAACTTTTTCTAATTCTACTGTATGCCAGCGATTGCGAATGATCTGTTGCTTTAATTCTGAGATGCGTTTGTTGGTGTAGTGTTCCATCCAATTCATAAGGCAAGCTGGAATAAATTTCTCAGGTATCTTCTGAATGATGGAAAATAGAATGTCTTCTGATTTATTGAAAATCTCATGTAACAAGTCTTTGAAGCGATTCGGCTTCTGTATCTCAATATTTATTTGTATCAACTCCTTCCATATATAGTATAGCGGTAAAAATGCAATGCTACAAGTGAAAATGGAAACTGTCTATAAAGGTGTCATTTTACGGAGAATGTATATTATGTAGGAAAATGTATTTGTAAAGGTATCAATATGATTTACAGATATGTTCGTAAAGTGACAGGTATTTTATAGATAGAAAGGACGGAAAGCAATGGGAAATGGCGAACATGAAATATATGGATATGCTAGAGTTTCCACAAAGGAACAAAATCTTGCAAGACAGTTAGAGCAATTAAAAGAGTTTGGTATTCCAGACAGAAATATTAAATGTGATAAGGTTAGTGGAAAGTCATTTAATAGAAGAGAGTACAATGCTTTAGTTGGAACAGAGGAAACAGCACCATTATTAAGGAATGGAGACTTGCTTGTTATTGTCAGTCTTGACAGGTTAGGTAGAAACTATACGGAAATCAAAGAACAATGGAATTATATAATCAATGAGATTGGAGCAGATATTGTTGTATTGGATATGCCACTACTTGATACAAGACAATCTGATGATAATTTGGATAAGAAATTTATAGCAGACCTGGTATTGCAGATTCTTTCTTATGTAGCACAGAAAGAACTTGAAAATACAAGACGGAGACAAAAACAGGGAATGGATGTTATGCCGGTTATAAATGGAAAGAAAACTTCATTAAAGACTGGTAGACCAACAGGAAGACCAAACGCAGAATTTCCCGAAGGTTGGAAAGAATATTATGATAAATGGAGACTAGGAGAAATGACAGCAACAAAGTGTATGGAAATTCTGAATTTGAAAAGGTCAACATTTTATAAGCTGGTTAAGATTTATGAAAAGGATCTGTGAATTTAATAGAAGGATGAAGAAATATAGAGAAACATTATATGAAGCATTTACCAAAGATGGGAGGCATAGACAGATGAAAAGACAAGTAGCATATAAGCAAGGATATAAAATTGTTATCTGTGGAAAATTTTATGAGGTGTCAGATACAAAGAGGATTTTACATTATGGAAATCTATCTCATATACCAACAGTACAAGAGGTATGGAATAAAACAATAGGAATACAGTTAGCAGAAGAGAATTATAAAGTACATAGGAATAATGCATATAGCAGATTGAGAGGAAAAGCCATTGGAGCATAAAGAATCAAATAATCATAAGTGTATCAGATTTGTTATATCTCTGATTATACTTTGCGGTTTATTTTATTTATCGTGGAGGTGGAAATTATAATGGATGGAATTTTTGAAAGCCAGGCTTTTTGTAATGGAGTTGCTGTAGGAATCAACATTTATCAGCAAAAGGTTATTATGGCACATGAGAATAATGAAGCTATTAAGATTAATGGAGAATTATATTATATCCAAAGCGGAAAGGAACGATTACAGGAAATGATTGATAAAATGTGTAAATAGCTTATCGAACCTTATATCGCAGAATGCGGAAATACTTGATTTTCCTATATCTTTTTGATTAGGAAATGCGATAACATACTATTTTAGTAGAAATTAAGCAACATCGTAAAAACCTTGTAACTACAATGTAATTATAAATTAATATGCAAAATATTGAATTGCATATACAATTTGGATTTTTGCTGTAACTACAATGGATTTTAATAATTTTTCTTAAAAAGGGCTTATCGTCAATAGAAAGCAATTTTTTAATGTAACCAGTATCATTACAACAAAACCACAACACGCAGGAAAGAGAGGTCAACACAATGAAAATAAACGCAGAAACAAAATTTGAAGTAGGACGGGAAGTTTTTCTTATTAAGAAACGGAAAAAAGTAATCGAGACAAAGCTACCTGCGACATATGTTTTGGAACTGGTAGTATTTCATACAAAGGATATGACATGAGTTGTCCTAAGTGTCATGGAAATAGAAGCATTGTATTAGATTCAAAAGATATGATGATATATGTAATAAAAGATTCGTGCAAAATTACTAGCTGTAGATATATGATTACCCAAAAGGAATCCTGTCTATATTACAAAACAAGCAGTAGAAATGGTCTTGTTCCAGAAAATGAAATATTCGCCACACCGGAAGAAGCAGAAACCAGATGCAACGAACTTAACAAGGAGGTCAGGGATAATGGCAACAGATAGACAGACACCATGCTTATATTATGTTTGTGCCGGACTTTGCACTAAAGGTAGAAAAGCGGATCACGCTCATTACTGCCAGCACTGTAACAAATATAGACCAAGAGCAAAGGTAAGATATAAAAATCAGAAGAAAGAAAAACTGGAAAAGATCAGAAAGAATGAGAGGTATTAAATGAAGAGAAAATTAAAAATCTTTACATATGGATTCTATATAGGAATGATCCTATGGGCGTGCGGTTTGGTCGCATCTATGATTGTGGAAAATGTAACAATGAAAATGCTTTTAATATTCATACCACTAGCAATATATCAGTTTTTCACAATAGGCAAGGGAATCATTGAGGATAAGATTAAGAGAGGAAGGTATTAAGATTATGGAACAACCAAAGTACAGATTTGAAGATTTACATTTACAGAGTGATAAGAACTATACAGATATAAATGATACGATAGTTGGATTTTTATTCGACAGAGATATTATTGTACCTTCTGACATTCAGATTAGATTAGAGGATATAATCAATAATATGTTAGCCGAACATTTTGTGAAAACACGGCAGGTATTATATCCATATGATTTTGAGGTATCAATCAGCATGGAGATGGACACACGAACAAATAAAGTAATTATTAGTACATATATTGTCAATGCTGACGATTTAAACTTACATACAGAAATCGACACAGATACATTACATGATTATGGAAGGACAAAGAAGTATTTCTTTAATGAATTAGGTTGCATTGTATTAAATAGAATCGGACAGTTACAAAAGGCAGCCAATGTAAAAGGCTGGTTAGCATCATAACATTATAATGAGGAAGAAAGAGGTCACATTATGATAGATACAAATATTGAATCATTAGCAATCAAAGCGGAAATTAAACAGAGACTTAGAAAAGAGATGGAGAATCGTATATCAGAGGATGATATGAAATTCGTTCTAAAAACATTTGACGATGTATCAAGCCGATTCAGATTTTCCAAGAAAAAGCAGATAGAAAAAATCGGCAAGGTATGTTATACTCATTAGGTATTAAGGGCGTGATGAACCCTTGATATACATTTTTTAATCATAGGATTACCTATAGATTGAAATTGTTTTGTTGTTGAAAAGTCATGGCTGTAACAGGTCATGGCTTTTCTGTTTTATGGAAAGAATTGTATTTGTGGAAAATCTGTAATCTGTTATAATAGGTATTACATAGAAATATAAAAAATAAGATTTGCAAAGGAGATATATGTAATACCTATAAAACGATTTTAAATCATAAATATGCACTATATAGGTACTACATATAAATAATATATATGAGTGAAAGCAAAGTATCTGATTCACAGAAACAAGCCCAGAAAAGATATGATAAGAAAATAAAGATGGTGTCAGTAAAATACACTCTTTCCGAAATGGAAGAATACACACAGCTAAAAGAATATCTGGAAAAGACTAATCAAAGTATGAACGGATTTGTTAAAGGACTGATTAGATCTTATTTTGCATCAGGGCAAGGCACGATATATGAAAGACCACTTGAAAGGAAGCTTCATAATACAAGAACATACCATAACTACAAAAATATAACTATAGATGATGTGCAACCTTTGATAGATTATTTTGGGAAAACACAAACACAGATATTATTGAGCCAATATGAAAGAATTTTTGAAGATGCTGTTTTAGCTGAAAGAGAAGAGTATGAGACAAAATTATTGATATGGATGGAAGATGTTATGAAAAGAGTTGAACAAGGTGAGTTTGAGGATATGAAACGAAATGAAAAATACCATAAGTTAAAGGCTGAATTGATTGAATTGATGAAATAGAAAAAATAATCAGTATAGGTATTACATATAAGCACTATATAAAGATTTTGAAATATAAGTCTTTGTATGGTGCTTTTTTAATTTGCACAAAAATACAAAAACAAGTGGAGAATATTATGTTGAAAGGGTTGATTGCAAAACATTTCATAAAAATTTTCTCATTCTGTGGAAATCTGATAAGAGAATGTTTTGACAACAAAATTTTTGATGGTGTGGAAATTTTGCAAAAAACAATTTCCAAAAGGCGAATAAGTATATAGATGGCAGAAATGCCAATATATTTTTTAGCATTTAATGATGAGAGGCAAGGAGGTGTGGAAAGTAATGACAAAGTTTGATTATGAAATTCTAATGTTACTTTGTAATCAGAATGTGGACAATCCATTAAAAGCTATGAATATTTTACAGATATTAGAAGAGATACCAGTAGTGAGAAGAAAATCATATAGTACGACATACAGACATTTACTGAGTATGGCACAACAGGGATATGTCAAATGTGGTCTTATTGATGGATTGGCAAGCACTTATTACATAAGTGAACTTGGTAGAGCTTGTTGCAAATCATAAAAGAGAATGGAGATGAAGAAATGTGAAGGTAATTAGTTATCTGATACTAAGCTGGTTATACAGAAATGATGCAAAAAGTAAGATTATAGCAGCTACAAGAAAGATGATACTTGATGGACTTGCAGAAGAAGGAACAAGTTATTGTGACAGAACCATTCATAACAACCTTAAACAGTTGATAGAAGATGGATATGTAAAAAATGGAATCACAAAAGGATGTGCTTATACATATTACATCACAACAAAAGGTATGAAATGGTTGAAAGATATGGAAGAGGAAGAAACGGAGGAATAATTACTATGAATAAGAAAATCAACGCAGGACTTAAAATTACAGGCATTGGATGTGGTCAGTGTGGAACACAGATTATCGCAGAAATTGAGAAGGCTGTAAATCTTCTTGATGGAGATAAATCAAATCTTTCCTTTATTGGAATCAATACAAGCACAGAAGATTTATCATCTGTTAGCTTATCTCACAAAATTCATATCAATAATTCTAAAGGTGCTGCTTGCGATAGGAATAAGAGTACAGAAGCATTGGCAGAAGGTATTGACGAAATTCTGGAAGAATTACAGTCATACATTATCGAAGATTCCATTATTTTCATTGCATTCTCATATGGTGGAGGCACAGGATCAGCGATAGCCCCTATCCTTAGTGGAATTTTAAAGGAAATGGGATATACAGTTGGGATGATTCCAGTATTACCGGCAGATACAGAGCCATTAAAAGTAAGAGATAATGCAAGATTGACGTTCAATGAGATTGAAGAACTGAAGCCTGGTATGGGAAGTATTTTCATCCTTGATAACAATGCAAGTGACAAGATTACTGTAAATAAGGTGTTTGCATCACTTTTCACAGGTATTCTTTGCATTAACAATAAATCGCAGGATGGAAATATGGATCTGGCAGAAATTGAAGCTTGCTTAAAATGTCCTTAATTTTCTGTCATTACAAAGACCAATGCGACAAAGGGAACTACTGCAAACATCATTGATATTCTGAACAAGGAAAACAATATCTTTGCTAAGAGAGAAGATAAGACAGTTACTATCATGGGCATTTCAGAAGCAGTTTCCGCAAAGGATAGCAAGATAGATATTATTCAGTTGCGTAAAGAAATTGGAACAGCACCTACAGAATTTCATGGTTATCTTTCTGAATCGGAAGAGAATGTGGTTATCCTTAGTGGTCTGACAATGCCATACAGTAGAGTGGATATAATGACAGAATCTATTGAGAAAGAGGCTGTGAATGTTCAAAACTCTATGAAGGCATTAACAGAAGTGCGAACTGCAAAATCATTGGATATTTTTGGACAGAAAGCAAAACCAGTTGCAACTCCACCAAAGACAAAAGGCTTATCAGCATTAGAGGCATTAAAAGCAAGAAGAATCACCAAGTAAAACAGAGAACAATATATTAGAGGTCATTCGGTTTGAACGATAAAGGAAGTCACGAGATACTTTCTCATTCCTGCCTTATACAGAAGAAAGGAAACAGAAGATATGGCAAAAGGATTAACAAGATGTAACGTATGTGGAAAAACGGCAGAGCAGGTATTTGAAGGTCAGATGCTTATTAGCATCCATGATCGTATCGGTTATGGCAGTAAATATGACGGAAGTATGATTGATTTAGATATTTGTTCTGATTGTTTTGACAAATTGATTGATAGTTTCACAGAAAAGTGTGCAATCAATCTAATTAAAGAGAATTTTTAAAATACGGAGGAATTTAAGAAATGAAAGGTACAGTTAAATTTTTTGATGGTGCAAAAGGTTGGGGATTTATCACAGATGAAAACAAAAATGATGTATTCGTACATTATTCAAATATTCAGATGGAAGGTCGCAAATCTTTAAACCAGAATGATGTTGTTGAATTTGAAATTGGAGAAGGTAAAGACGGAAGAACACAGGCGGTAAATGTAAAAAGACAACTTTCTGTTAATGAAGACGGAAGTGTTACAGCCTATGACGCTGAATTAAATCAGTAAAAATCGTTCTCCAAATGGAGAACAATTAAATAACAGAGATATATTTGCGGTGAGAGTAGCAAGTCTACCAATGAATGAGATTGGTTACAATGTCATCTAATGTAGATGCACATAATTCCCCTTTTATTAAAACAATTATCAGTGAAGATGCTGATTACATAATTTGACGGAATCACAGGCACATTACCTTTATGGTGGTGTGCCTACATTAAATTGAAAGAGAGGTACATTTATATGGAACAGAGAGAAATTATATTAAGACAACAGTTAGGTAAGCATGGCTATAAATTAAAAGGTGCAAATGAAAGATTCTTTGTCAAAGGTACATATACAGACAAGGTAGCATCACCATTAGATGATAAGAAACAGTCAGTTTATATGACATTGGATGAAGTAGAAAAATGGCTGAACGACAGAATCAATGAAGAAAAGCAGAAGGAGCAGCTATGGAAAGACAAGCTCAATAAATATAAGAGCATTCTGAAATATCCACAGTATGCCGAGTGGTGCAAGAATGTTGTATTTGATACCCTAAATAGATTCAGAACCAAAGGCAGTAAATGGCTTATTAACGAGGATAGAACCTTTATTGAATCAGAGGTACTTAATCCAAAGAGTGAACTGTATGCTTTTACAGAATATAATGTATCAAATATTCTGGACGAGTTACATATTCATAAATTTTACAATATGCCAATCCTAGAGGAAATCAGAATTGCTTTTTCGGAGATATATTACAAAAAATATGAAGAACTGAATGCAGATATACTTGAAAAAGAAGTGGACGATGGAGAGTTTATCTTACAGGATTTGGTAGGCGATGGCGAACTGACAGAGAATGATTTATTGGAAATTGCTTTCAATGACATTGGTGTTGATGGTCTGAAAAAATATATTTTGAATGTGGAGGATTAACAGTATGAAGTTTCATGTATTAAAACCAGATTTTGATAATGAAGAAATGGTAAAAGTTTATACAAGCAACGAGGATTTTAATAAGCAAACAGTAAGAGAATGTTTGTATGGTATAGGAAAAACGGAACAATGGGAGCCTGGATTTTATATGATTGCTGGTTATGAAAATGATAAATACGTTGAATTGTTAGGTTGCTATGCACATTCAGTAGATTTTGAGATTGCTTTATATTTTGATAAAGTACCGCCAGTTGTAGATGAGGTATGGGAAAATTTAGTTAAAGGCGAAAAAATTATACAGTAAGATTGGAGGAATGCACTATTATTACAGAAGAAACAACAGACTATATGGATTATCTGAATCCATGCAATAAAAATCAGACAGCAAAGGTATTGGAAAGATTCTTTTATGTCTCAAATGGAAGGGATTACATATCTGTTATACCAGATGAAGCAGAAAGAATAACAAAATTACCAACACTTGACGAAGTGAAGGAAGATACAAATAGAGTAGTCACATATGCAAAAGAGATTATCCTGAATGCTGATAAATATAAGGATATGGATATAGAAGAAAGTGTCTTAAAACAGTATGCGTGCAACATAGATCCTTTGCTTGATAAGATTATTGCTATAAATATTGCAGATATTTTAAGCCAAAACAAAAAGCCTCAAAATAAGAAACAGTTGAAAAATGTATGGGTTAAATCTCTTGAAGAATTAAAAACGGATTGGGACAGAGAATTGGAAGCTATACCATCTGTACAAAATACGAGCTATGAAGTAGATACAACAAATCTTCAAGTCGGAATGGTAGTAAAAAACTACAAAGAATTATGCGAATTACTTCATGAGAAGCCATTAAAATCTGGTAATAATTCGCATAAGGCACAACAAAAAAGATGGGCAAGATATTTCAGTATGGAAAAGGGAAGAGGAAGAAGTATTGTGATTTTAGATATTTATGATGAACCACTTCCTGCTGATGATAAAAGAAAAGCTGGTAATAGAAATATCTATCTGAAATATATTGAGACTATTCTTCTAAAGTATATGTATTATAAAAAAGGACAAGTATGCTATGCAACCAGAAATCAGTTATGGAGTATTTTAGGCATGATAAATAGTAATTATAAAAAAATTCCACTTCATGCATTACAAGTAGAAGTTGAATACAGCAATGTAACAAAATGGCAATTAAATAACTTCTATATGAGATGTAATTCTAGGCTCAATTCTATTTTATTCACAGCTTTAAATAATCTTAGCAATAGAAGTCTGATAGATTACCAGATTCAGACAATGATTGTTGTTCCAAGTACAGATAAGAAAAATACATTAAGCAGACATTATGTTGCAGATGATGATGAAATTGGAAGAATATTAGCAGTTGAAAGAAAAGTGCTGAATAATATGGGATTGGAAAGTAAAAATCATGCTGCTTGCACTATGCGATTAAATGAATTTTACAACAAAGTCAATGAAATATTGTTTGATATGTATGGATGGGAACGCAAGTATGAAAGAATAAAAATTATTTTCAATGAGGCTGATATACAAGAAGCCATTACAAAAAATGAATATGAGTTACAGATGTTGTATCTGAATGAATTGGTTATAGGATCAATAGATAAAAATGCTCAGACTGTTTCTGATAATAGGATGAAAAAAGCATTGATTGAATATGACGAATATGTGGAAAACTGGAAAGAAGATAATTGGGGCAAAGTTCCAGCGTTGAAAGATGTAGAGGAGATATTTACATATCCAAAATACTATGTTGATATTCAAAGAAAATTATCGCAAAAGTTCTTATCCATTAAGTATGAGAAGAAACAGGAAGAAAAAAGAAAACAATATGACAAGGAATTAGATGATATATTTGCAAATTTAGGAGTGGAATAATTTAGACCCCCATTTAGACACTCTAATATATATTACATATACCTAGTTGGTGTGTCTAATTGGGGGTGTTTTTAAATATCATCCTATTACGAATATAAAATGTCATTTTTTAGGGGGATTCTCTAATATATTATATTAGGAAAACCCACCCAAAATGAAAATAGAAAAATAAATAAAGTTACAACTGATAATGATTTTCGCTTGATTGGACTGGCATGTTGCGTAAGCAACTGACAGGACACATCAACGAAAAAGGCAGACAGATAAGGATTGACACCGTAGGTGGCAAGACTATCTGGCTGACTAACAGGGTGTGGGATGTTCCCACTAATATATTATGTCACAGACAGTTGGTCAATCGCTTCTTACGAAGCTCATGCCCTTGCATCCGTTCTTACGAACGTCTGCAAATAAAAATCAGATAGAAGAAGGAGAATATTTAAGATGAAAGTAGAAAATTTAACAGTAGGCAATATCTATTATGTTTCAGTTACAGATTATAAAGGAATAGCAACTTCTTTTAAGGTTGGGAAGTTAGTAGAAATTGTTAATAAAAGTAGTGTAATTCTTGAGGATAGAAAAGGAAAACAATTTAAGAGTGCAGTAAAAAAATTACATAAAACAGCAGATAAGGCAGTTCAGACTAAAAAAGGAAAGCAGTTAGCAAAACAGTATATGGCTGAATTGAAGCAAAAAGAGGAAGAAAGTCTGGTTGATAAGAAAATACAAAGAAGAATAAAACAGTTGGGAAAATCAATATATGTAACAATGGTAAAAAATAAATACATTGTTAAAGGTTATGAGCAATCAATATCTTTTCGTACAGTAGAAGAATTAAATGCATGGATAGATACCGAACTTGCAAAATTTGAGAATATTAAAGCAGAAATATTGAATAATGGGTATAAGCATTTATGTGTAACCTGTAAAGATGGACATAAGGAATACTACACCATTATCAATATATCATTCAAGAAATTTGAAATATTTTGTAAGCATTTCAGAGGAAACAGCCAATACCTTGAGAATGAAAATTTATTGATGCGTGAGGATGTAAGAGGTCTTAAATTAAGGATTCATAAATAGAAGGAGATTTTAATAATGGCAAATAAAAATAACGAATATTGTTGTATGTGTGGAAGTAAAAAAGATGAAGTAGAAAAGCTAATTAGAGGTAAATATGGTTACATCTGTGATAGCTGTATCAGCATTGCAAGTGACTTACTCAATGATGAGGAAGAGGAATCTATCACAAATAATATGCAGTTGGCTACACCTTCACAGATTAAAGCACATTTGAATCAGTATGTGATTGGACAGGATGAAGCAAAAAGAACACTTGCAGTTGCGGTCTACAATCACTATAAGAGATTAAAGCAAAATAAAAAATCTGATGTTGAAATACAGAAATCCAATATTCTTATGATTGGTTCAACCGGGAGTGGAAAGACATATCTTGCACAGTCACTTGCTAAATTCTTAGGTGTTCCATTTGCTATTGCTGATGCTACCTGTTTAACTGAGGCTGGATATGTCGGCGAAGATGTTGAAACTATGTTAAGAACACTCTTACAGAATGCAAATTATGACATTGAATCAGCACAAAGAGGAATTATCTATATTGATGAGATAGATAAGATTTCTCGTAAAGGCGAGAATGTTTCTATCACAAGAGATGTGTCAGGTGAGGGAGTACAGCAAGCACTTCTTAAAATCATTGAAGGTACAGTATCAGAAGTGCCAGTGACAGGAAGTAGGAAACATCCGCAAGCTGAAACAATAAAGATTGATACATCGAACATACTTTTTATCTGTGGTGGTGCATTTGATGGAATTGATAAACTCATCAGCAAGGAAGAGATTCATAATAGCATTGGATTTGGTGCTAATGTTTCCGATAAGAAAGAATCAGTTGCTGATTTGTCAAAGGTTGAACAGCACGATCTTGTAAAATATGGTCTTATGCCAGAACTTGTTGGCAGACTTCCTATTGTAACTGCACTCAATCCGCTATCAGAGGATGATTTGGTACATATTCTCACAGAGCCAAAGAATGCTATCACAAAGCAGTACCAGGAATTGCTATCTATGGATGGTGTAAAGTTAGAGTTTGAGGACGAAGCATTGAGAAAGATTGCAGAGTTGGCTATTCAGAAGAAAACAGGTGCAAGAGGTCTTAGAAGCATCATTGAATCCGCTATGCAGAAAGTTATGTTTGATGTTCCTGATATGGCAAGTGCAAAGAAAGTTGTTGTAACTGCTGCTTGTGTAGAAGGAAAAACGGATGCACTGGTATATGGAGCAAGGAATAAGAAGATAGCGTAAGGGTAACATTACAATTTCAATCCGATAGATAGTAGGAGTGAAACGGAAGTGCATTATAATTCATTTCCGTTTGAACACAAAGAACATATCAGAAGGAGAATATATATTATATGGATAAATTTATAGTTGAAACAGGAAATAAAGACACAGCCGAATTAAACAGACTTACAAGAGTAATCATGTTGCATGATATATGGAACAGACAGTATCACAACACAGTTAGCAGTATATTTCAAAAGCACAAGAGTGTAGATGATTGGTCGCAGGATGAATTGATGAAAGTTGCTCTATGCGGTGTAAAGTATATAAAATACGTTGCTGACATTGAGCGCGAAAATCAGAGGTTGGATTCAAGCTACAATACACCATTTGCAGTAAAAGAGGCAGGATTTAATCTGATAGATGGTTTGTTTGGTGTTATAGGTCGAATTAAGCTAAATAATCTGATTAACCTATTCCCGATAGATAAAATCTATGATGGGGATAAATGGGGCTGTAAGGATTACTTTTTCACGATGGATGTTCTGAAGGAGAAAGGTTTTGATAATGCAGTTGGTCGTGATGGAGTATTCAATCTCATGTGGGATTATGAGAACAGAGATTTGAGAGAGTTCACAGTATTCTATATGAGCTGTATGAGTGCCATGTATAAACAGCAGAGTGGTGTTAGCTTTGCTGAAAAGTTTTGTGAAGATAATGGGATCGGTACATATACAATGGACAAAGAAAATGGTCTGCTTATTGATAATCAGAGTGGAGAAATTGCAAAAATGAGCAATAAACCTTCATTTATGCAGATTGTGAAGTGATTTTGCAGTTTTTAAAATAGTGACATTCGATTTTGACTGTACCTACAAGGAAAAATTTTTTGAAAAAGCCAATGAAACTATCATTTCTTTACACAGTGCTTTCACAGGTCGTTACATGAGTTTTCAATGCTTGTGTAATGGCTTTTCGTGCGTAATTCACGCAACTATCCGTAATGATTTAGATAATAACAGAATAATCAAAAAAGTTTCTTCCTTAGCGGAGAATATAATAAGTAGAAGGTGTATTTATTTGTAGAGAGTTCAAACATCTCCATTGATAAAAGCACATTCTGTAACAGGTATAATAAAAATAATTAGTACGATTGGAGAAAAAGTTAATGAATGATAAGAAAAAATTTGAACCTAGAAGATTTAGAATATATAAGCTGAGTACATTTGATGCACTTACCGATGAGGAACGTAAATTTCACATGGCTTATAAAGATGCAAAAAAGGAAAAGGTATTTCTAAAGGAACAGCGAGACAATTTAATTGCATCATTTGATGGTGTTAGAAAGATAGATAGAAATCGTCTGTATATATATAACTATGATGAAAATGGAGAAATCATAGAGGGTTCAGGACGAGAGAACATTGATAAGCAAGTTGCATTAGCTGAAAGTGAAATGGCAAGAATGGCTACAGACTTTTCAGAAAAGGATCCGCTTGTAATGGAGATTGTATATCTTAAAACATCGAAGCTTAATGAGGTATTGCATCAGATTGTAGATAGAGGATTGGATATTGATGGTCAGCATTATATTTTCTATTCCAGCACAACAAATCAGATGAAGCGTGGAGAGTGCATTCTTTTAAAAGAGAATTTTTACAAAACACATGAGCAAGAGATTACACTTGGTCTGACTGATGAGGTAGTAAATGCAAGGGGCGGTTGCAATATTGGAAAGAGACTTGCATATAATGGACTGCTGCTTTCTACTTCATTTATACCAAATGATTATCAGCTAACACTTGATGATTGTTTGATTGTACCAGACTTTGAGACTATAATTAATGAAAAAGTTGAGTGCATTGACCATGATGATAATAGTATCACTAATATATCAGTAAGGAACGAGGACATTAAAATACCGCAGACAGATGGTGCAGGAATTTTTCTGCCAGGAGTGTTACCTTATTCTTGTCAGATTCGTTGTGGACATATTAAAGGTTGTGTATTTCCTTTAGATTTTAGAAAGTTCTTACAACTAGACGAAGTTGAAGGTGTTAAACCAAGTGCAATAGTTTCTGATCCATGGGGCAAAAAGCATGATGTAATTAAGGAAAATATCAAAATTATATTGACTGCTTCACAAGTAAAAATGTGGAAATATTATGAATCGTGGGAAGAATTAAAGGAAACATACAATGCTTGTGGCAAGAAGATCGCAATAAACAATTTTGCCGAAGAACCCAAGGGATGGGAAAAGACCAGTTATCAATATCTTCATACATTAGACCGTGATAAATTTACCAATGACAAAATGAAAGAGCTTTGTGAGAATACATTGAAAAAGCTTAAGGACATGAAAACTGATGCTGGTAAAATTGCTGAGATTTTAAGTGAACCATATCTTTCAGATGCAATAACAGCATATCCTGAGTTAATCCAAGATAAACATATTCAAAAAAAATTGGAAAACAAATTCAGAAGTGAGAGAAAAGATGCTTGTGGAAATAAGCTTATACTGGAAGATTCATTATATGCTTATATTTGTCCGGATTTGTATGCATTTTGTGAATGGCTGTTTTGCGGTATTGAAAATCCTAAAGGTATTATACCAAGGGATCATGTGTACTGTAGCTTCTACAATGATGAACCATACAACAAATATGATGTCGTTGATTGTTTAAGATCTCCACATTTATATATGGAACATGGAATAAGGAATCTTGTAAAAGGCGATGAATTGGAACAATGCAAGGATTGGTTTATAGGAAATGATCTTGTTGTAAGTAGTCATGATTTATTATGTCGTATCCTTCAGTTTGATGTTGACGGAGATCATGCTTTAGTCACACCAAATAAGACTATGATAGAGTGTGCGCCGACAGATAAACATATTTTGTACTACACAGGATTTGATGCAGATAAGCCACAGATTACTAAAGAAGCAATTTATAAGGCACTTGTAGCAAGTATGGACAATTCAAATATAGGCGATATTTCTAATGCTATGACCAAGAACTATAATAATGAAGAGATTGATGATGAATTTAATAAGGTCATGTGTTGTTATAATAATTTGACCATAGATTTTCCTAAGACACAGCAGAATATTTGTTTAGGAAAGTATGATGACAAATTTAAACAGCTTATTAATGAACAACCGCCATATTTCTTTCAGTATGCTAAGAATAAGAAGCGTGATAATTGTAAGCCACTTTCTGATAGTAATTGTGATCGCATATGTGCTTATATTCGCAAGAGCACAAGCAACAAGAGATATACATGGAAAACAGATAAGCCATTTAAAGTAGGTGTACTTTTTGACGAAAGTATCAAAGTTGATATAACGGATGAAGCATATAGAAGATTGGAACAACTTATGTTCGATCTGAAGCGTAGAGAACAGTCATTGACGTTTAGAATCAATAATGAGATAGAGCAGTTGGATAAATCCGATGCAATGCGTGAGAAGATAAGTAAATATGATGTGTTCTATACAATGTGTGATAAAATGATACTCTGTATTTTTGACGGAGACAGAAAACGTGCGACAGCATACCTCACAGATTTTGAGTATTTACAGAGAGAAAACTGTGATAGCGGTAAAAATATCTTGTGGAATTGCTATGGAGATATTATTCTTGAAAATATTAAAGCCAATGTCGGAAATCCTGCTGGTATACCTGAAAGAAAACCACACTATAAGAAAAAGGGCAGTGGAAAGAAAAATAGAGAGGTACATGAAATTGGTAAAAGTGTTATAGAAAAAATCAATAAAGACATTGAAGAGGTTTCTACAGTTACCATATATAAGGATGAATTAGAATGGATAGATAATCTTCCGTACAGGAAAAACTGTAGTAATGATAGAGAGTTATTATTTATCTTGATGGTGCAGCAGAAGAGAAGCAAATCTGGGAAAGTTTGGGTATATGCCAATAAGAGGACTGCGTTAACCTGTAATGGACTTGATAAGATGATTGGTGATGGTGTGTGTGTTGCTAAGAAGGGAATCAAACGTTTAGAAAATATGGGAGCTATTTTTATTATTGTGCATGGAAAAGATATGGAGATAATTGTTAATTGTCCAGATTTTGATAAAACAAAAAGTGCATATAAAATAGAGAGCAAACAAAGAAATCCAATTATTCCATTCTATGAGCACAATAAGGAAAGAGTAATTACAGAGTGTCCGTATTGTCATAATAAGTACATCAAGGTTGGCAATATGAAAACTTGTCAGAATGTAACTTGTCGAGAACAGTTAATTATGGATCGCAAACTCGGATATAAATAATTTGGACAATTAGTTGTTAAATAGTGATAATGATAAAGCCTTGAAAACAAAGGAAAATTGTTACTATTGCACAAAAACGTCAATTTATAATAGGGAGAGGAATAACATAATTTCTCTCCAATTATTTATTTAAAGAATTGGAGAAGACTATGAATCAAGAAAAATTAAGGAATAAATTGATTTCAATAGTTGATTCTGGTCTTAATGCCAGAGCTATTGCAGATCATACTAAAATTTCGTATGAAAGTTTGGCAAAATATAAACAGGGTAAAATGTATCTTATTCCTGCTGATGCAGACAAGCTTGAAAAATACTTATCGTTGGTACAGATTCCAACATCAATTTAGGCTTTACAGTTTGCCTATAGACATAATACCTCTATAGGATTTTACTATTTTTACACTATAAGTGGGGCGTAAGTCCCACACGGTAATATCACTCGAAAGAGTGTTTATTATACATTTTGAATATCATACTATGGGCAGGACGTTGATGCCTGCCCCTACAAAAACGATAATAATGATTGTCACCTTGAGCAAGTGATAATTTTTATTATAAATTAGCTGATACATTGTCCTCAAACAGCAGTGTGTTGGTAGAGTACCGAGTGTATTCAAAACAATAAACAATGATTGAGCGGACAGGCTGATTCAAACTAGGTTTGTCCGTGAAAATCAGAAAAAAGTAGTGTTTTGTCGATTATTGGTATATAATGGTAATATAATACTAATGATTGGAGAATGAAACGTATGTTAAAGGATGTTCATAAATACTATTCTTTAAATTTAAAAACAATAGGATATCTTTTATTTATTAAAATCTTTGGAAATACATCTGTTAATTCGTTTATTAACATTATAGTTCCAATTATATTATCGGTATTATTATCTTTTCCGTCAGAAAAAAGAGATAAGAATTTTAATAATTATATTTGGGCGATTATAATATTTATTATTTGTTTTAATCTGTTATCTTACATTGCAACATACATAAAAAATAAAAATGAAAAATGGAAATCGCTTTTAAGTAGCGTTGCAGAACATATAAGTGCAATTCATATAGAAACAGGTACTAATATTTATAGAATGCACAAACATACTAAATCTAGTATTATAAAAAATCAACTTGTAGATAAAACACATTTCAATCAAATAGCAGATTTTCAAGAAATGTCATTTTTAGTGTGCAGATCTATATATGATATTATTGAAAGAGAATTGGAATGTTATGAATGTGAAGTGACTGTATATCAAAAATTTCTAAAAAGTAATAATAAGAAATGTGATAATATTAAAATGATTGCATATGCAACAAAAGGAAGTATAATTCCTTCTACATATGACAAAATCTATACCATAAATAAAAATGCACCCAACACTGTTTTTATGAAACTTTTTAAAAATAATCAATCGGATGCTATTATATGTCATAATCAAAAATCAGTAAAAGAAAAATTTATCTGGTTATCCGAAAGTGAAGAACGAGAGAAAAATATTCATCAGTATATTGGTATTCCTATAAAGAGCAACTCAAATAATGTGGTTTGTATTTTGCAAATTGATGTTGCACAGAAAAAACTACTTGGTAGAAATTATAAAGAAGTTAAATATTTTGCCGATGATATACTAAAACCATTTTCTTCAATTCTTTATAATGCCTATGAAAGAGATAATGTATTTAATACTTTTTATGATGTATGGGCAAACTCATGTAGTCAAAGATAATAGGAGATTTTATATAATGCATGTTAAAAAGATTAAAAAAATTACGAAAAAAGGTGAATATATAATGACAAGCGAATCTACATTTGTTGAAATGAATCAAGAAGAATATATAGATTGCTATAGAAATTATCGTTTCGACAAAGAAGGAATGGAAGAGTTGGCAAAAAAATCTGTTCAGATGTTGGAGAACTATTCAATGCAAAGGGAACTTGAAGAATTAGAAGAAGAAAATTATTATGCCTTAAGTGAACGATATAAAAATTATTCAATGTTTGAATTAATAAAAAAATTATTTGAATAATTGTAAATATAATAAAAGAGCAGGGCTAATTAATCTCCTGCTCTTTTACTACAAATGTGACCAATTTAGCATTGGTTATCATTTTTTTATCTACAAAAATAGCAAAGGAGGCTAAAAATTGACACAGGAAGAGTTACGTGATCTGTTAAAAGAACGGACACAGAAGGAAAAACAGATTTACATTGCCAATGTAACAGGCATTGATAAAGATGTGCTATCAAGATTCAAATTAGGAAAAATCAATTTATATCCGGCATTATTCGCAAAACTGGAAAACTATCTATTAAATTCATAACAAACAATTCAAATTTATCTCAGGCGAAAAGCCACAATCTGATTATTCAATCAAAAATTCAATAAAAAATGTACAACTTGATAAAATTCATGGATATGGTCGCTGAAATCATTTAGCAACCATTTATTTGTATGCTGAAATTTATAGGAAGGAGTCGTAATTGAATAATTTTATTTTACAGTTGGTTGCTGGTCTTAGCAAAACGAAAAGCAAGCAACAGATTAAGTCAGACGCAAAAAGTCTTGGCGATATGTATGTCAAGCTGATTGGAAACCTTGATATGCCAAAGACAAGGAAAGCAATCAAAGCACAGTTGAAGGGATTAAATAATCTTACATTCAACATCACACCGAATGTAAATACAAAAGGTGTACAGTCGGCAACCAAACAAGCAATTGACAACGCACAAAGGGTTGCAAATAGTAATAAGGTTCATCTGAATTTTGACACAAGCAAGCAGCAGTTAGTGAATCAGATTAAGATTTTGGGAAGGAATAATAACAAACTTTTCAGTGATCGAGAAATGACCGCTAAATACAATCAGTTGCTTAATTCTGCTAATGTAGCAAAGAGTACAGGTGAATTAAAAACTCTTAGAGGTGAATTATCGGCATTTAAGACGGAGCTTGTAGCAACGAATAATGCAGGATTAACATGGGGTTCAAAATTTAAGAAATCCATTGAAAGTTACGCAAAATTCTTTAGTGGTGCAAGTATGATTTATGCACTTTCTAATCAAGTTAGGAATGCAGCCACAGAAGCAAAGACATTAGATGATAGTCTTGTTGACCTTCAGAAGGTAACAAATGAAATAGGTGACAGAGACGCACTATACAAGTATTTTGATAAATCACTTAGTAAGGCACAAGAACTTAATGTAAAAGTTGGTTCATTAATTGATGCTGTAACAGAGTTTAAGAAGCTTGGTTGGAATTTAGACGATGCAGAGCTTGGGGCGAAATGGGCGAACATCTTATCAAACGTTGGAGACGTAGACCTTGATACGGCAATCGGTTCAATTAAAACCTCTATTGCTTCATTTGATGAAATTGGTGGTTATGGAAACGACCAGATGGACAAGAAACTTGAAGCCTATACAGACCTCATTAATAATATGTCAAACAAGTACAGTATTGATGCGGAAGGATTAGCTGAAAGTATCAGATTAAGTGCTGGTACATTGACAGAAGCACATATGAGTATTGAACAGGCTGCTACAATGTTTGCTACAGCTAATAAATACTATAATGATCCGTCATACCTCGGTAACACAGCAAAAATCGGTTCATTAAGAATGCGAGCTTCATCTGGTGATACAGATGCTATTGAAGAGTTGCAGGAAATGGGCGAAGAAGTTGACGATTTAGCAACAGCCACAAGTAACTTACGTGAAAAACTCATGGCATTAACTGGTGTTGATATTATGGAAGATGAACATACTTTCAAATCCTATTATGACCAGTTATACGAGATTTCACAAGTTATGGATAAGTTGGATGATACCTCACGTGCAAATGTTCTTGAGACTATGTTTGGTAAGAGCCGCTCGGCAGCGGGTGCAGCGATATTATCTGGCATGAAGGAATCTGCATCAGCTTATGAAGATGCAATCAATAGTGCAGGAAGTGCTACAGAAGAGTATCAAACTTGGATGACCAGTGCTGACGCAGCGTGTCAGAGGTTTTCTAACACTCTTACAGAGACATATCAAGGCATTATCAATGGTAATACAGTCCGTGACCTTGCTAACTTAGGTTCGGCAGTTTTGGAATTTGCCAATAACTGGGGAATCGTAGAAGGTACGCTAAAAGGTGTAATTGCACTTGGTATTGGAAAATTCCTTACAACAGGCACAATGGCACTCATTACAGCTACAAAACAAGTAGAACAGTATGGAAAAGCCTTACAGATGGCAAGTAATGTTCCGAATGGTAACTTATCTGCTAGATTCCAGGCATTAAAGAGTATTGCACAGGTAACAAGTACATTGACAACAGAGCAGTTAAGAAATGTATTAGCCACAAACACACTCACTCAGGCTGATCGTGTAAGAATCTTACAGATGCAAGGCATGACAAAAGAGATGGCATTACAGAAAATTGCTGAAATGAATCTAACGCAAGCGACCAATGCACAGACCGCAGCTAACACAGCAAGTACAGCGAGTACGTTTTCACTAAAAGCAGCAATGATTGGACTTGGAGCAACTTTAAAGAGTGTATTCCTTAGCAATCCAGTAGGAATTGTGCTGATGGGTATTAGCCTTGGAGTTAGTGCAGTAACTTCCGCAGTATCTAAGCATAATCAAGCGGTAGAAGAAGCAAGACAGAAAGCTAAAGAAGCAGCAGACAACGCTAATACTTTAGGTGATGAGATTGCAGAATTAGCAAACAAATACATTCAATTATCGGATGCAGTAAAAACAGATGCAAGTGCTAAAGAAGACTTAATGACTACACAGACAGAGTTATTAAAGAAACTTGGACTTGAAGGAGAAAGCATTGATGATTTGATTGCAAAGTATGGTTCATTATCAAATGCCATTAAACAAGCAAGCATTGATTCATTGAAAAATCAACAGACAGACTTGATTGCTGGTGTAAATGCAGCAAAAGAAGAGTTGATGGATGTTGCGAAAGATAACTTCTGGGGTACTAACAACATTATTAGTGCATCGGGAGAAGAAGCAGTAAAAGCATTTAAAGAGCTTGAAAAAGCTGGTGTAATTGATAGTGGTTCATATGGTACTGGTGGTGGTCAGTTAGTTTTAATTGGCGATGATACAGTTGAGGGAGCATTAGAAAATTACAAAAAGCTTGAAGATGCAGTAAACGCATTAAGAGATTCAAAAGCATTCACGGCTGATGAATTATCAGACAATTCACTATTTAATTCTATCTATAGTAGATATAGTGAGATGAAGGAATCAGTAGAGGCATATAATTCATCTATTGATAACTTAAATGAAAACTTGGCTCAACAGACAATGTTGACAGCGTTACAGGGTAATAAATTACCTAAGACAGAAGAAGATTTTAACAAATTTAAACAGGAGCTGATTGATACAGCAGTTGCAAGTAAACAATTTATTGGAAATGAAAAGGAGATTACCGATGTGATTAACAATTATCTATCGACAGTTCCTGAGTTTGAAGGCTATTACAGCATTCCTCTGGAGAACGAACTTGATAAAGTAGATGAATTGTTGAATCAAGAGGACTTTTCAAAATCCTTCAAACAAGCATGGAAAGACCTCGATAATGTAGATAGCAAGTCTGACATGAAGAATACCAAGAAAGACCTTACTACTCTTGCTGAATCAGGTAAACTTACAAGGAAAACTTTTGAAGCAACAGAAGGTGCAAAAACTTGGTTATCACAAATAGAAATTGATGCTGATGTTGCAATTAAGAAAATCAATGATTTGGTTGATAATTCTAAACAGTTAAATTCTCTTAAATCAAGCATTAAATCAATTCAGGATGCATATGCCGATAAGCGTGATAATGGTGTTGCCGGTGCAGATACTCTTAGCGGTATGGAATCTGAATTTGGTAAACTTAAATCTTGGAATGAATTTAAAAACACACTTGGTTCTACTACTTCTACTCTTGCAGACTGTCAGGAAGCACAGAATAAACTTGCAAGTGAATACGTTAATTCTAACAACTTCTTATCTCAGCTTACAGAAGAAAACAAGGATTATTATACAAGCCAGTTAAAAGATTTAGGTATAAAGAATGCACAGGAAGTTGTTACTACTCAACTTGAAAATAAAGCAAAAAGTTTAAACCTTGCATATTCTGCTCTTAGCAAAGAACAAAAGAAAACTGTTAAAAGTGGCGAAGAGTTGGCAGAAATGTCGGGTACTGATATTGCTATGTTACTTGGCGAAGCTAATGGTTCTAAAAAGGCAAGAATTGAACTTGCGAAACTTGCTTATCAAACAACCAATTGGTCAGATTTAGACGCTACCCAAACCATAGAACAGTTAAATAACATTGCTAAAGCTGCTGGAATTGCTGCTAATAATATTAGTTTATATAAAAATGCATTAAATGAAGACGATCCTAATAAATATCATAGCACAATTCAGGGTTCGAGTTTAGAAGCTGCTGCAAAAGCCAATGGAATGACTGTTGCTGAATATGCTAAAAAGATGGCAAAGGATCAAGTTGGTAACAAATTAAATAAAAAGGGCAAAAAGACTAGAACAAAAATTGATATCGACCTTTCTCTTCCTAAAGTAACTGGTTCTGGAAAAGGTTCTGGTTCTTCTTCCTCTTCTTCCAAGGTATTTGACTGGATTGAAGTTCGTTTAAAACGATTGGAAGATAAAGTTAAGAAAACGGTTGACAATATAAACGATTATGCAACTAAAGAGACTAAAAATAAGCTTTTCGAAAAGGCGAAATCTCAATATGACGATTTACTGAAAGGTTATGAAACCGCTGCAAAAAAATATAAAAAGAAGTTAGATAGAATTAAGTTGTCTTCTTCTCTGAAAAAGAAAATTCAGAGTGGTGATTATTCTATTCAGACAATCAAAGGCTCTACGAAAAATGAGAAGACATTAGATGCTATAGACAAATATCAGGAATATTGGGACAAGTATACTGGTGCAAGAGATAATATTATTGAAACTAAGAATAATAAGCGAGAGCTTATCAAGAAACAATTAGAAGATGATATATCTGACTTGGAAGATGATTTGGAATTATTGCAGTATGAAGCCGATAAAACTCAAAGCCGTATTGAGAAAAACGAAACTAAGGGTTTTGCTGCCACAAAAAATGACTATAAGGAACAGATTAATAATTCTAAAAAGCAAATAACAAAATGGAATGACGAAAAGAAAGCCTATCAGTCATATCTCAAAAACAATAATATCGCAAAGACTTCAGATGAATATCAGGATATTAAGCAGAAAATTCGTGATATTGATAAAAATATATCCGATGCTGAGAAAAACCAGTTAGAATGGAATAAGTCAATATCTGAATTACCGTATCAAAATCTTGAGAAGTTTAAAAATGTTCTTGATGCTATTTCTAGTCGTTATGAAAAGATAATCTCATTCTGGGAGTCACAGGGACATACTAAAAACGAATCGCAAATCACAAAACAGATTTCCATCGGTCTTAATGAGTTATCTCAGCTTAAAAAAGAACGTGATGAAAAATGGAATCAGATTAACAAAACGTTATCAGACAAAGGATTGAATTCTTCCCAGAATAAGCAGTTTAAGGCTTTGTATGAAGGAATGCGTGAAGGTACTATTACTGTTGACCAATTTTATAAGAGTATCAGCAAACTTGGTATCTCTAAAAAGACTTTTGATTCATGGGATGGACTTCGGGATAAACTTCAAGAAGTTGATGGTCTTGACGGAGATATTCTTGATAAACAGGCAGAAATCGAAAACAATTATGACGATTTGTTGACACCTTGGATTAATTCAATTCAAGATTTAATTGACAAAATTAATGACCTTAATGATGCTCAGTCTAAAGCCGTTGAACTTGAAAAACTTCAACAGGCATTACAGAGTGTTAAGCAAAATAAGAAGAATTTAATCTATCACGAGGATTATGGTTTTAATTATGAGGCTAATAATAGTGCAGTTAAGGAAGCACAGGACAATCTTGATGATTATTATAATCAGGAACAACTCGATACACTAAACAAGATTTTAGATTGGCTAAATGACCACAAAGATGATATGAACTTCTTTGACAAAAACGGAAAACCTCTGTATAAGACCGTAGATGAAGCAGTTAAGGCTGTAACTAAGGGAATGACTGAGGGAATGTCAGAGAGTGTCAAGAAAATGTTTGACAATCTTACTTTTTCTATTGATAAGAATGGTAAGATTACAGCTAGTGTTCCTAAATATGTAGCCGGTACAAAATATGCCAAGGGTGGAATGTCTATAGTTGGTGAAAAAGGTGCTGAGTTAAGATTACTTAATTCTGGTGATCAGATTTTACCACATGACTTAACGGAAAATTTGTGGAAATTCGGATTAAACCCGACACAAATGATATTAGATAATATTCAAATACCTGATATCAGTAATTTAGTTAAAAATACCGGTGGTGAAATGGTTAATAATAATGTTTCTATTGGAACAGTTACTTTGCCAAATATCAACGACTTATCAAAAGCTAATGATGTATTTAATGCGTTAGCTGGTCTTAGTTCATATGCTCTTCAACAAGCAAATAAAAGATAATTAACATAGGCTGTGTTGCAGAAATGCTACAGAAAGAAAAGCAGAATAGAAAAGATAATGAATTTAATGATTATGGTTATGTATTCAGAGGACAACATGAAAATCCAGAGCCTATATCAAAAAACATGATTAGTCGCTGGTGTGGAACAATCGGAGAGATAATCAGTGTAAAGAATTTAAGGCATTTTGATTTCAGACATACAGCTATCAAACGACTTATGAAAGCAAGCGGAAGTGTAGGAATGACAAGTATTATTATGGATTGTCCTAACTTAAAATCACAGGCAAGGTTTTTGATTGATGAAGAAATGAATAACGACTTGCTACAGAAATATAAGGATATTTGTGAAATATAAAACATGGAGGAAAAGTTAAATGACAAAGAAAATGGAAAAACTTATTAGAAATTATTGGAGTATCAGTAAGATTGTTGCGGTAGTGCTTACAATCTGCAATTACAGTATATGGACAGAACCTTTTAGCTTTATCAAGGCTATTGTGATACTTATTATTGGTTCAGTTGCTACTTTTATTGCAATCAATGTACTTGATATGGTTGTAGGTATTATTGTAGGAATTTGTAAGAAAATTCATAGACATTTCTATGACAAAAGATTATTAAAAGCATTCTGTGAACAGAAGGAAGATGAGGTGTAAAAGATGGACAATATTACAGCAAAACATTATATAGAATATACAAAGGATGGCATTACAGATAAATTCCACGAAGGAGATAAGGTAATATGCCGAACTGCGGATAAGGAATACACAGGAAAGATTACTTGTGTCGGAGAATTTAAAGAGAATGAAGAAGCAGAGTCAGTAACAGTCATTTGTCTTGATACTTCTAAGTCTGTATGGAGTTATTCAAGTGAGATTATCAAATTTGATGATATTGAGTTTATGTGCAAGGATTTCTTGGCAGATACAGATATAAACAGTGACATTTCAGATGAAGAAACAAAGAAAAGTACATATATCCATATGTTTACAGGCATGGGATATGATAGATTCAAAGTGGAAAAAACATGGAATTGCTTGGATAAACTTATGAAACAGTTTGATATTCCATTTGAAAAAGCTATGGGCTGTATGATGTATGCACTCAAATATGATTGTGGAATTGAAATTCCATTAAGAAATATTTGCGGTATTGATGTAGGACTTGTACAGAAGTCGATACCAGTATATCAGAAAGAAATAGTCAAATGTTTTGGCATGGCATTGGCAGGAGGTCTTGTGTATCTGCTTGCTGAAAGCTTATCAAAAGAATAGTAACAGAATATATTATTTTGATTAGGGCAGAGGTTGTAATGACTTCTGCCTTTTATATTAAGGAGCGTGATAATATGCCAGGAATGAAAGGTATTTATAGATTTAATCCTGCTTTGGTTGGAGGAATTATAGGATTGATTATTGATTTAATCTTATGCAAAATACTTCCCTAATAAAAATCCAACAACAGCACCTATAATCGTTATAATTGTTGAATATATCCAATAATGCTTGTTATTGTCTATCAGAGTTTGATTAATTTCTTTTAAGTTGTTATTGGTAGTTTGTAATTCATCAATCTTTGTATTACAAGTATCAATAAGTTTATTCTGAGTTTCAATCTGAGCATTTAACTTCATATTTTCATATTGGATAGCATCAAGTTTATTATTTGATTTCTGTTGCTCTTTTACCATAGGATTCTCAATTTTAGGTATAGGAGTTTGCTGAAAATTATAACGAATAGGTGATGCAGAATCCAATAATTTTTGTGCATCAATATTTTTCAGTTGATTACTTAGTTCTGCTGGAGTTAGATTGATTTTATCCATAGAGAATATCCCCCTTAAACAATTTTATTTATTATAACACATATTAGTATAAAGGAGTGTGATTTTTATAGAAATGACAGAACAAGAAGAAAGAACCAGTTGTGTAATACCCATTTGGCAGAAATATACACTATCTGTTCAAGAAGCAGCAGAATATTTTGGATTTAGCGACAAGAAGATTAGAAAGATTGTTGATGAACACGAACACGACAATTTTATATTGTGGAATGGTACAAGACCACGCATAAAAAGACAATTATTTGAAAAGTTTGTAGATGAGAAATTGACAGCCATTTAGTGCTGATTATATAGGATTTAATAGATTTTGAGCCTTAGTTATGGTATATTATGAAGTATCATGCCGAGGCTCTTCTGTATGAAAGGAGAGATACGGATTGTCAGAAATTAGAAAAGACAGCAAAGGTCGTAGATTAGCGACTGGTGAGAGCCAGGATAAAGATGGAAGATACCGTTATAAATACAATGATGTGTTTGGAAAGAGGAAGTCTGTATATAGTTGGAGATTGACTGAATCTGATCCGTACCCAAAGGGTAAACGCAAGGACATTTCCCTCAGAGAGAAAGAAAAAGAAGTTGAAAAAGCATTGAGAAATGCAGTTGCAACCAATGGTGGGAATATGACGGTGTTAGAATTGGTGCAAAAGTATATAAGCCAAAAAAGAGGTGTGAAGCATAATACACAGGCGAATTATAATTTTGTTATCAATGTGATTAAAAAAGAAGATTTTGGAGCAAGGCGAATTGATACAATCAAATTGTCAGATGCTAAAATATGGCTGATTAAGTTACAGGATGATGGCAGAGGATATAGCAGTATTCATTCTATCAGAGGTGTTGTAAGACCAGCTTTTCAAATGGCAGTAGATGATGATTTGATAAATAAGAATCCGTTTGAGTTCCAGCTTGCAACAGTAGTTGTGAATGATAGTGTGACGAGAGAAGCTATAACAAGAAAACAGCAGAGAGAATTTTTGAGGTTTATCAAAGAGGACAAACATTTCTGTAAATACTATGATGGAATTTACATCTTGTTTTATACTGGATTGCGTGTTTCTGAATTTGTCGGATTGACCATCAATGATATTGAATTTGACAAAGAAAGAATCAAAGTAGATCATCAATTACAGAGAACACGCAATATGGAGTATGAAATATTGACACCTAAGACGGAAAAAGGTGAAAGATATGTTCCGATGCAGAAAGATGTTGCAGATTGTTTTCGTAGAATCATTCAGAATAGAAAGCATCCAAAGATTGAGCCTATGATAGATGGTTATAGTGGCTTTTTATTTTTAGATAAGAATGATATGCCTATGGTGGCATTGCATTGGGAGAAGTATTTTCAACATATCCGTGAAAAGTACAACAGTATTTATAAAGTGCAAATGCCTTGTATTACACCTCATGTTTGCAGACACACCTTCTGCTCTAATATGGCAAAGTCTGGTATGAATCCAAAGACATTACAATATATTATGGGACATTCAGACATAGGAGTTACCCTTAATACATATACTCATTTACAGTTTGAGGATGCCTTAGTAGAGATGAAAAAGGTCGTGGGCTAAAAGGCATGAATTTAGCCCAAAATTTAGCCCAAACGAAGGAAAAGTTATGCAAAGTTATTCCAAATTATGCTGAAAATGTGAACAAAAACACTATCACAGAAATATTGCAGAATTGTTGTAAGTGCCGAAAATACAGTAAAATCAAGCGTTTAGAGAGGTTTTAAAGATATGATTAAAATACTATTTGTATGCCACGGCAATATCTGCCGTTCCACCATGGCACAATACGTCCTTCAACATATGGTTGAACAGGAAGGCATAGCCTGGCAGTTTTACATCGACTCAGCAGCTACAAGCTACGAAGAAATTGGAAATCCCGTCCATCCAGGAACTAGAAACAAGCTAAATCTTGAAGGAATTTACTGCGGAAATCATCGTGCAAGAAGGATGACAAAACAGGATTACGAATATTTTGACTACATCATAGGAATGGACACTGCAAATAAAAAAAATATTATGAGAATTATTGGAAGAGATAAGGACAACAAGGTGTACAAACTGTTGACTTTCGCCAACGATTCGGCAGACATAGCGGATCCGTGGTACACAGGAAATTTTGATATCACATATTCTGATGTGGTGCGGGGATGCAGAGGCTTTCTGGAATATTTACAACAGAAGTCTTAACAAGTTTATAAAGTAAAAATTTCTGCTTGCTTACAACATATGCTAAGTAGTTTTGTATTGAAAAATTAATTTTAGTATATAGCGCATTTATTTTCAGGCACATAGTTCTCATATCATTTGCTATAAACGTTAATTACAGGAAAAAGCTAAAAATACAAGAATATTATTGTATTTTTAGAAAGTGAAAATTAGTCAATTTAAGTCCGGTACAATAATATTCTTATTTAATACTTTATTTAATGTAAATATCATGAAAAAATTAGTCATACCAGCCATTAAATTCAATTATTTACAGTAAATATTGAAAAAATCAGGAAAAAAATGTACTTTTTATACTCTACATTAGTTTCAATAAGGAAAAATACGGCAAAATTATATTAAAACAAATTTATTAATGTAATTTTGCCGTTTCCAACTATCATAACAATTTCTCAGCTAATCATCAATCTGAATCTGCAAGACAACCTCCAAAGATTCCAACTTTTACTCCCAACACATCGCTACATCTTCTCACAGATATCCCTTGCAACATATACACCGCTTGCGGATGCATGAGACAGTGAGTGGGTTACGCCACTGCCGTCCCCGATAATATATAATCCATTGTATTTACATTCAAGATTGTCATTAAGTTCCACTTCCATATTGTAGAATTTAACCTCTACTCCGTAGAGCAAAGTATCGTCATTAGCTGTTCCCGGAGCGATTTTATCTAATGCATAAATCATTTCAATAATGCCGTCTAAAATACGTTTAGGAAGCACAAGACTTAAATCTCCCGGAGTTGCTGAGAGAGTAGGAGTAACAAGTCCTTCCTCGATACGGTTCTCAGTGCTGCGTCGACCTCTTACCAAATCGCCAAAACGCTGAACAATAACGCCACCCCCTAACATATTTGAAAGTCTGGCAATGCTTTCGCCGTAGCCGTTACTATCTTTGAAAGGTTCTGAAAAATGCTTAGCCACAAGAAGGGCAAAGTTAGTATTTTTAGTCTGCATTTCTTCGCTTTCGTAACTGTGTCCATTGACCGTTACAATGCCGTTTGTATTTTCGTTTACCACAATACCGTGAGGATTCATACAGAAAGTACGGACGTTATCCTCGAATTGTTGTGTACGGTAAACAATTTTGCTTTCATAGAGTTCGTCTGTAAGATGGGAAAAAATAACAGCAGGGAGTTCCACACGGACACCAATATCCACACGATTTGATTTGGTTGGGATATCCATTTCGTGACAAACTTTTTCCATCCATTTGCTTCCGCTTCGACCAACAGAAACAATACATTTAGGGCTTTCAAAGGAGCCATCCGCCGTATGAATAACATAGCCGTCGTCTGTTTTCTCGATTGAAACCACAGGTGTATCAAAGTAAAAATCAATAGTTTCTTTTAATTCATTATATAAATTTTCCAAAACAACGTAGTTAATATCCGTTCCTAAATGTCGAACCGATGCATCTAAAAGTTTTAACTTGTTTTGCATACATATTTTCTTAAATTTAGTTCCGGCGGTAGAGTACAAATGGGTCCCTTCTCCACCGTGGGACATATTAATATCGTCCACATATCTCATTAAATCAAGAGCCTTTGTTTTTCCAATGTGTTCGTATAATGTTCCACCAAAATCATTTGTAATATTGTATTTTCCATCAGAAAAAGCTCCGGCGCCACCAAAGCCACTCATAATAGAACAGCTTTTACAGTTGATGCAATTAGGAACTTTATTGCCGTCAATAGGACATTTTCTCATGGAAAGCTTGTGACCCTCCTCAAAAACGGCAATTGAAAGTTCAGGCTTTTTTCTGGTTAGCTCGTAAGCTGCAAAAATACCTCCAGGACCGGCTCCAATAATAATAACGTCGTAATGCTTCATAAAAATCCTCCTAATTTAATATGTAATGCCAACTTATTTAGTCGGTGTGAAATTGCCAAAAACGCAAAAAAATACCGCTAAATAAAGTATATCTATAAAAGCGGTTATAGATAACTATTTGCGGCAGTTAGTAGAAACGTTCATCCGTATTATGAACTTATATAATCCTTACAGATAATATCAGAAATAATACATAAAAGCAATAGTGAATGTTATGAGAAAATGTTGTGAAAAATCCCCGGCACCTTATTAATTACATAAAAAAACACAATATCTGAAATTCTGTTGTAAATTTTAATACCCAAGGAAACTTAATCTCGGGTTTTTACATTAATAATTGGAAAATAATCATATTTTATTGTAAATTTTAATTACAACTCGCCCATATTGTTAGCTAAGTCAACATCAGATAAAAAAATTACAATAAAAATCAAGTGAAACAAATATTTTATTGTAATTTAAAATTCATTTAGAAATCAAAATGCATATATTTACAATAAAAAAATACAAGAATTGATATATTAATGTAATTTCCTAAAAACAAGCCTAATTATCTTCCACCAAGCTATAAAAATTTGAATTATCTACATTAAAAATCTACAAAAATACTCATATTAATGTAACGTCCCCACAGAAACATCACAACGTCCCACCCCCTCGGGACCTCACAGAATCCCACCCCACGTAGCATTCACCATCCACCCCACGTAACATTCACCATCCACCCCACGCAGCATCCATCCGGGAATATCACCACATCCCGGAATCACAACAATTCCCACAAGAATCTCCCGCAAGTATTTACAAGCCCCACACTTACCACAATTCCTCCATCACCCACTTTTGCAAATTTGCAATGGCTTTTAATGTGTGCTATAGTTTAAATATGAAGGGAGCAGGAATAAAATGAATTTGGACAAAACATCAGGTCAGATAATTATGTCATTATGTCAGGAGGCGGGCATATCCAGAAGTGAGCTTGCCAGAAGATTAGGAGTTACTCCGTCTCAAATCAGCCGAATAGTAAATGAAGAAACTAAAACTATAAGCAGTGAGATATTAATTGCAATGACAAAGGAATTTGGAGTGTCGGCAGACTATATTTTAGGATTGACAGACAAAAAAGCAGGTAACAATAGTGTGGATAACCCGGTGATATTCCATGGCACAATGAAAAACATTAGTACAGATGATTTTACGGAAAATAACAACAGTGTGGACACCAAAAAAACATCCGTTATCACAACGCCTGCCAGAACCACAACGCCTAACATCACCAGAACTGCCATGTTACTTATGAGCTCGGCATTTCCTCTTGGAAAATGTCTTGAATTTATTGAGAACATAGAAGATATTCCACAAAAGGAAATGGCATACGCTGAGTATTATTACTTTAGCGGTCACCATGAAAAGGCAGTTACATACGCTGAAATGTACTTAAATCATGAGGATATAATGCTTAAATTGTCGGCAAGTCTTATATATACCTTTGCAAATCTGTCATTAGACAGAATCAATTCGGCAAGACTTGGTCTTGAGAGGCTAAAAGAATATCTTGAAAAAGCCATGGCTGAAAACACCGACAAAAAAACAAGGGCATGTTGCGTATTTGTTGCTTCGGCGGCTCACACGCTGCTTCATCTTCCGGTAGGTCATATACCACCATTGTCTGAATACCTTACGGAATTTACCAAAGGAATGCAGTTGTGGGGAGTATATGTTTTGGCTCACAAGGCGTATCTTAATAAGGAATATGAGCGTTCATTAGGAATTGTTCAGGCATGCATTATGACCTGTGACAAAACATACCCAATAGCTATGATATATTTAAATCTTGTGGCAGCAATGGATGCCATGAATATGATGAAAAAGGACGAGGCAAAAAAATACTTTATGGAGGCATGGAGAATTGCAAAGCCTGACGATTTAATAGAAGGAATAGGAGAGCATCATGGGCTTTTGCAGGGGTTGATAGAAACCTGTATGAGAAAAGAATATCCAAAGGATTATGCCAGAATAATTGATATTACATATAGATTCAGCGCCGGTTGGAGACGAATCCACAATCCTGATACTAACGAGGATGTGGCGGATAACCTAACCACCACGGAATTTACCATTGCCATGCTTGCCAACAGAGGATGGACAAATAAGGAAATAGCAGAATATATGGATATTACCCAAAGAACGGTAAAACAACATTTAACCTGCGTATTTAATAAACTAAATATAACCAACAGAAAACAACTAAAGGATTTTATGCTGCGATAATAGCTTATAGCTAAAGGACTCCATGCTACAATAACAAGCCGAATAACTCTATACTGCATAATAGCCCGAATAACAGCTTATAGCCAAATAACTCTATACTACCATAACAGCCCGAACAACAGCCAAAAGACTTCATACTTAGATAAAGTCCAACAACAAAATGACTTCATTCCCAGATAATCTCCCCGGAAAAACGTATATACCACCTTTGCATATCACTTAAAAGTTGGTGCACAAAGATAGAACCCCAAAAAACGTATATATCACCTTTGCACATCACTTAAGAGCCGATGCACAAAGGTAGAATCCCGGGGAAATGTCCATTTTTCCTTAAAAACGTACGATGGCAGAAAAACTTCTTTCGTTTATAATTTTACTTATAAACAAAGCCCGATTTATACGCAATTGTAATTTATACTTTTGAAACTTACATAATATAATAAAAACGGGAAGGAAGGAGATGAATCTATGCCAAAACACAGATTTAAAACTTTAAAACAAAGCAAAAAGATTCTAAGCACAATACTTGCCACGGCGATAGTGGTTACAAGTATTCCGGCTGTGGAATTTTTTAGAGGTGCTGTTAATGTAAATGCGGCAGTTACTTACGAACCTAAAAAAATAGGAGTTTCCTTAATGTGCAACGATATGTTGTCAGGGGACAATGCCGATAACGTATACAAAGCATTAACAAGAACCAACTCCTTAGCAGAAGATTCAAGGAACGGAAGTGCATTTAACAATGTAAATATGCTGGGTCTTACATACCAGAACAGGCATGGAGGCGCAGGAAAATCTTACTGGGCTGAATTAAAAAGCAGTAAGTTTGTTGGCCTCTATGATTTAGCAAAGAAAGGTCAGATTGAGCAAAGCATTTGTGCAAATGTTAAAAACCATAATCATAGAAGTACAAAACGTCATTGGAACAAAATAAAACAGTACGGAAAAATAATTTTCGGATACCCAAAAGCCGATAACAATGACTGGTTTTATGGCAGACTATTTGAAACAAAAGACAATTCTGATTATTCAGAAATTGGAGGAAACGGATGCTGGAATACAACTAATCCTGACAGAGGTTACAAAAACCGTCTTGTAGTATATATGACTGCAAAAAAAGGCTGTGACGGTTGTAGTGGTGCATACATAGAAAATGTATCTATAGCATTAAAGGATACAAAGGCACCTACTATTTCAAGTATAAAAATTACTTCAGCAGCTAACAGCGACAGTGAAACGACCTATTTTAAGGCAGGTCAGACCCTTTACGCTAAGGTAAAATTCAGTGAATATGTACGTTTGGCAGATAACAAGAATTCAAGTAAACAGTCTACTAATATTAAGTTAGGTTTGTCTTTAGCAAAGAAAAATACAAAGAATGCTACCCACATTCAGGCAAAACTTGTTAGTTTAAAGAATGATACGGCAATTTTCTCTTACGACATACCGGCAACTATTAAGGTAAATAACAAAACAGAGGCTATGGATTACTTTGTATCAGGTCTTGCAGACATTGATAAACAAAGCAGTCTTATAGTGAAATCATCAGCAAATAAGAACTCAAAATTTGACCGTGCATTTTTAGATAACAATGGAAATACACTTTCAAACAGTAGTTCAACCATATCAAAATTAAAAAGTGGTATAAACGATTCCACTAAATTTGAAAATGAAATTAAAAAGACCACCAGTGCCATTACTGATATTGCAGGAAATCCGTTGGATATCAACAGCTTCAGGGATGATTCTGCCTACAAAAACGGTGTAAGCATAAGCAGGGTTTATTTAGATGCAGTAAGCCCTAACATTAAAAGTGTTAAGCTTTCATCTAATCAGAAAATAAACAATTTAAATGACAACGAAAACTATTATTTAAAAGTAGGAACAAAATTAACAGCCAGTGTGGAATATAATGAAAATATTAAAAAAGTTTCCGGAACAAACCTTGCCAAAATACAGGCAAAGTTTAATATATATAGTTCCGCAGGAAAACAGATTACGGCAAAAGCTAAAAGTATTTACTATGGTGATTCCACCAAAATCACTTTTGAACCGGTAACCATCACTGGTGATATGGTTATAAAACCAAAATCCAGTGGGAAAAAGAAGGAAGACTACAGAATAACCATATTAGATATTGAAAATAGAAATTTGTTAAAAGACTATTCGGATAACGAGGCAGGTACCGTTGGAGATTTAAGAAATGACACATCAAAAACATTTTACTTAGATAATAAGGCACCTGTAATTATGGTGGAAGATAGTGTGCCTGATGACACTAAAACTTATGATATGGCAAGATGCGATATAACCGGAGAGGTGTATAGAATTGTCCTTAACACAACTGATAATGATGAGGAAAGCGGAAGTGATAAAAAGCCTTTTGCTTCCGGTGTCAGAGATGGAAAAGGCTCTATAAGTGTTGATTTGCAAAGCAGCACCGTTAAAAAATTCAGGTATATTTTGTCACCGAAGGAACTTAGCAAAAGCGAGCTTTCCCGAAGAACATTTAAGGAAGGGGAATCAAACAAAAATCTGATATTAGAAGGAACAGATGACAGTGATACAACCTTTACTCTTACAGGAGAAAGGACTTATGTATATTTGTATCTGAAATTTATTGACGAAATTGACTATTCCCCGGTTACATCAGGTATAAAGGTCAAAATGACGGCGGCAGATGTAAACACTAACTTAGCTACAGCTACCATTAAATATAATTATAATCCTGAAGATAAGATTAGCCCTGAAATTTCATATAGAGGAATAAGTCTTAAGGAAAATGCAGACAACAGCGCATATCAGGAAGCTAAAGTCAGAATTAAAGACGAAGGTGGTGTTGATATAAACGCCATAAAGTATATATGGGTTAAAAAGGGGGAAGTGGTTCCGGATTTAAAATCATACAAAGTTTTACCTGCCGGTATGGTAGAAAAAGTAAAAACAAATAACGGAAAAGTAACGGAATGTATTGCAACCATAAAAACGGAAAATGTGACTCAGAATCAGGTTTATTCCGGAGATCTTTATGTGTATGCACGGGATGTATCAAAAAATAAGAATAGTACTACAAGTGGAAAGTTAGTTACAGCAAACATTGATATGACTATGCCGGAAATGCAGATTTCATTACCAACAGATGTTCCAAACAAAAAATCATCATTAGTGGTAGATGGACCTTTTACATCAAGTAGTAACGATGTAGGTATGTTTGTTGCCATTGAAGACCCTTGTAATGAAGGTTACTATTTTGTCAGAAAGCAGTCTGGAAAGTCAGCCTATATTGCATTAAATAGGGAAGAATTTTTAAATGGAGATGATTTCCCATATTCTGATGAATATGATAAAAACAAAATAAAACTGTGGACATATGCCAAAATCACCGGCAGTGGCAGTGAGTACACCATTGCAGAGGCGGCAAAATTAGCAGATAATGGTACATACAGACAGAGATTTTTGGCTATAGCATCAGATAAATACTATGGAAAATTAAATGTAATGGCAGGTACCGGATTTAAGGCATCAGCATTTGAATGGGGCACCGGCACTATTAAATTTGATGCTTCAAAGGGAAAATTAATTAAGGATTCATTTATTATGATTCCTGATATGTATTCCCTGTCAGATACTCAGGATATAGAACTTAATCTGTATCACATTTATGCCAGAAAGGCATTGA
Source organism: Eubacterium sp. AF16-48 (assembly GCF_003479405.1). GTDB lineage: Bacteria > Bacillota > Clostridia > Lachnospirales > Lachnospiraceae > Eubacterium_G > Eubacterium_G segne. The sequence goes on from NZ_QUHB01000002.1 coordinate 278,928, forward strand.
AGGTTGAATTGACGGCTAAGGGTAATTATGGACAGCAGGTAGATAAAAGACTTTGTTATCAGTATAACCCGGAAGATTATCAGCCGGAGTATTTATCCAGCCTTAAAAATGCAAAGTTCAGTTTTAAAATATCAAATATCAGAACTAATGATTTTGTGACAGAGGATATAAATTACAATTCTGAAAATACATATATTAAGCTTAAAAATGTAGACACAGGAAAATATGTTTACCAGTGGCAGTTAGCAACAGGAGTTACAACTGATGAAATAACCATACCGGAAGACCTTAAGTTAGAAAATGGTCATTATGCAGTGGAAGTATCTATTTGTAATTATGTAGATGGAAAGGCAAAGGATTGTATTTCAACAGCTACCTACGATGATATTTACCTGTATGATTATTCTAATGAAATGACGGAAGCTTTTGGTATTGACAGTGTATCAACCAAAATTAATTTTACCGCTAAGGACGAACATGGAAATGACGAAAAGCCACCATATTACGGCTTTGTAAAAACCGGAGACTATAACTTTACAAGAAGTTTTGTACAGGAAAGAGAAAAGGATTATACATCTGATTTTAAGGAGGCATATGATGCAGATACATTATATCTTGGAAACTGTGCCACAGACACCTATGATGATAATCAGGTAATTTCATATGACAGAACAATTAAAATGTCAATAAACGCCATGGAAAAAGATGATTTGGATAATTACTGGATAAAAGTATGGGCAGGAGACGGAGAAAATGTCAGAGCAGTAAAATGGTTCAAGTTTGAAAGTTTTAATGACACAGACAAAACAATGTCCATTAACATTAAACCAATTGATGCTGCAAAAGTTAAAAATGCAGAAACTCCTGAAGATTTTTATTCATCAGACATTTCAGACACTGTATGTGAAATACCTGTGTTTGAAGGTTCAAATACTATTTCATATCAGATTATGAACATAGGCGGAAATAAGTCTGAAATTCATGAAATAGAAATTATGTATCACACTAAGGCACCAACCCTTAACATAGATGTTGACAAACCGGATAAGGTTGTAACAACTATGGAAGCAAGGGTTATGGAAATTAGCAGTGACTTAGTAATTAAAGATGTAAATCTTTACGAAACTGATTTTAAGGGGGATGAGTCAAAAGTTAATGCAATAGATGAAAGAACCTTTAATTACAGTAAAAACGGAAGACATTTGTATTATGCAATAGACGGATATTACAATTTATCTTTCAGACAGTTTTATATTGAAAACATAGACAGTTATGTGCCAACAGCTTCCTTTAAGTCTGTAAATCCTGCAACTTATATTTCTCTTGATAGTGAAGGGGAATTTAACGGTTACATGGAAAATGCAAGTTTAGAGGTGGAAGTTTTAGATGATAAGTCGTTAATGGAATCAGACATTAAAATATCAGTAGATGGAAGAGAACCATATGCTGTGGATTTAAGTGATAAGTGGGATTACGGAGACGGCTACGGTGGAACCTATATTGGCAGACAAAGACTTGAAAATACAGGAATGAAGGAAATTCAGATATCCTTTGGCCCTGAACAGGATGGCAGATATTATCTCAACATATATATAAAAATGAATGATGATATAGATGCCACAAAGAAGTACAAGGAAAAAGTTAACCATACAGTGGAAATCAATGTAAGCGACCAGGTAGGAAATGAGTTGGACAAAAAAATAACCACTGATGGCAGGGAGTTTTACGGACTAAATAATGTTCCTAAAATCAAGGAGGTATGCCCTCAGCCGGACGCTGAAATGATTACCTTGGAATTTACTGCCAATGTAATGGTAACTAACATAAACGGAAATGATGTTCCTGAAAAAGTATATGAAAGAATGGATATGATGGATAGATTCCCTATCACCAAGGCAGAGGAAATGGGACATTACTTTGAAGGAGCAGACTTAGGAGATATTGTATTAAAGGATTACTTTGGAATCAGTAAGGACGGAACATACAGTATTGAATATAAGGATGTTTATAATAACAGGTATAAGGAAACTTTTAAGGTTGAAGATTTCTTTGGAAATTATGCGGCAGACATTCAGTATAGTACATTGTCAAAAACTAACCAGAATGTTGTAGCTACAATTACAGGAGTGGATAAAAAAGCTGAGCTTAGTCTTAAGGAGGGCAGTGAAGAAAGCGACAACTATAAGATAACCTGGAATAAAGATAAGTCCAAGGCAACCATAGAGTTTAGTCAAAATGACTCAGTTACCTTTAACCTTACGGTAAAGGGCGCTGCAGAGGAAAAAACTGTTGAATACAATGTTTCCGTAGGAAATATTGATAAAAAAGCACCGGATGACGTTCAGGTAACATGGGTATTTAAGGAAAACGGCGATATTTACACAGGAGCAGTTATTAATCCTGAAGATTTGCTGTACCTTACTACAAATAATGACATAGATGTGTATATATCTTCTCCATCAGAGGACATATATGCAGTAAATGGAAAGGAACTTAAATATACATTTACATATTCAAAGGATATGAATAGAAGCTACACCTTTGAATATGCAGATGAATGTGGAAATGAAGGAAAGCCGGTTACGGTAACATTGCCGGATGAACTGATAATGACACCATATGAGACGCCGGTCCCTGAGGAGGGAGAAGAAAGGGAAGATAAGGATGCACCGGGTATTTCAGCAGAGGTGTATGCCGTATATGATGGTATGGCTGAATACAAAACATCATGGAATCCTGACAGTGACTCCTTTGAGGAAATTGCTGAGGACATAGGTTATACCGGCGGATACAAAATCAAATACACTTTATTTGACCAAAGTAAGTCAAAAATAGTTGTATTAAATGGTTTAAATGCATCTGCAAAGGACGTTACCTATGACAGCTCTTCCCGGAAAATTGACGGAGTGAAGGTTTCAGAAAATGATGGCACTGTAATTATAACAAAGAAGTGTTCAATCACTGTTGTAGCTGTAGATGAAAAGGGAAATAAAACATCCCATAGTTATACACCGTCAAAATTTGATACGGAAAAACCTACAGTTACGGTAAAGAAGGTAGGAAAGAGTTTTACATTAATGAGGTTGCAATTCTATACCGACGACAATACTGATGCTAAAAATCAGAATGGAACCATAGTTCCTGTAACCACAGGATTAAAAATGGGATTAGATGAGGACGGATATTATTATTACAAAGAAATAACTAATAACGGAACTTATAATACAACCTTTAAGGATAAGAGTGGAAACAGAACTACCGTAACCACAAAGATAACTGAAATTGATAATCAGGCGCCTACTATTAAGGTATCGTCATGGAGTCCATGTTACACCAATGATGGAAAGGCATACGAAAAGCTGGCACCGACAGAGCCGGTTAATACTTCGGTAACTTTGTCCTTAGACTTTGATAAGACGGTGTCAGAACTTAAGGTGTTCTACCAAAAAGGTGATACCTGGGTTGAGGATAAAAATACATTCTCAAAGACCTTTATTGAATTAGGAGGAAGAACGGCAAAGGTTGAATTTAACAATAAGGTTTTAGGAATTGTTAAGGTAGTGGCTACATCGCCTAACGGCATGAGCAATGAGCTTACGGATATTGATTTAGTAGGAATTATTGATAAGACGGCACCAAAAGTTACATTTACTCAAAAGACAGAAAATAACACTGTAAAGGTAATTTACAAAGCTGACGAAAAGGTTCTTGTAACAGGCTGTGATTATGACACAACCTACGGTGCTAACACGGAAATTCCTTTTACAATAAAGGAAAACGGAACATATCAGATTACGTTTACCGACATGGCAGGAAATGTGACGGTAAAATCAATTACCGTGAACAACATAGATGAGACACCACCTAGTGTGTTTGCAGTAGGAATGCCGGAGGATTATGTTACTCCTGAAAACTGCAAGGTAAAGGTTACCATGTCTGAAAAGGGAACCATTACCTTCCAGGGAAAAGACTACAGTGTTAATGCACCGGTAGATGCCAATAAAGACGGAAAATATGTAGGTGACGAGTTAGACTGGATTACATTACCTATTAATTCCAATGGAAGCTATCAGATAAAGGCAACTGATGAGGCAGGTCTTGTATCCTACAAGCTGTTGGAAATTAAATATGTAGATGAGGTAGCACCTCACATTCAGTTTAATAAATCAGTAATAAGTGTATCTCAGGGAACTTCCGTAAAGGAATTAAAGGAAATGTTATTAGACGATAGCACTTTCATATTGTGGGATGATGTGGACTTAGCACCACAGATTATCATTAAAAATATGTTAAGTGAAAACCAGTTAAATGTTCAGGGCATATACGAGGTAACATATGTTCTTACAGACAGTGCAGGAAACAAACGTAATGTAAACAGATATGTAAAGGTTATTAGTTCAGCAAACCTTAAGGTAAGGGCTAACGGTGAATTAATGACATCCTGTGACACAACGGTATTGTTTGACAGCAACGTAGACATTACTCTTGAAAAATCCAAGAGGGTAGGTGAATCCTTTAAGATTTACTATAAAGAGGGAATCAGAAAGGCAGGTTCCATGAAAAATGCCAAGGTTTCTAAAAATGGTAAATTGACGGATTTAGGAAAGGGATTCCATACCTTGTACATTGTTACACAAAATAAAGAGTCATATTTAACATATCTTTATATAAGCAGATAGGAGGACAGATATATGAAAAAAATATTTAACAAAAAAGTTTTTAACAGCATTATCTGTCTGGTACTTTCAGCAGTGTTGGTTATAACAGGGATGCCGGTGGATTCACTGGCAGCCCCAAATGAGCCGGCAACTAATGAAGGTGACGGATTTGAGATAAACAGTCAGATTCTTTCATTGGAGAATGATTATACATCTGTCCATATGTCCGGTACAAATGGAGGGTTTTATATATCAAATGTAGAAGGTGATAAAACAATAAAATCTGACAACAATAAGGAACTTTTGTATCACAGTGATGATTTTGATACATCATTTACATCCTTTAAAATAACAAAAAACGGAGAAACAAAAAATTACATTTTTGGTGAGGATTACTCCTATGAAGGAATAAAAACAAGTCCTGTAACAGTATCAAAGGATGCCACCGGACTGTCAGCTAAGTGGACATTAGGGGAACTTGAGTTTACCCAGCGTTTAGAACTGGCAAATTCAGGCTCTAATGAACATGGAATGGTTTGCATAAGCTATAACGTAAAGAATAATGGAACAGATGATGTAAAAATAGAAGCAAGAATACTTTTAGACTCAGCTATTGGCAGTCAGGATTATGTATATTATGAACTTCCTGATACATCATATAGCAGCGACATTATACAGAAGGAATGTATTATAAAAGCCGGTGAAGTGCCATCAACCTTTTATGCTTATGATGATTTAAAAAATCCTTCAGCTACAGCTAATACTGTTATTTCATCAAAGGGAATGCTTAAGCAGATTGCTTTTGCCCACTGGAATTCTTTAGCAGCAACAGATTTTGATTTTGCTCCAAATGAATCCTTTGATTTTACCAGTGATGGAAATGAAGAATACGGGACAGCCGACAGTGCCATGGCAATGTATTATGACTTGGGAACAGTTAGTGCAGGAAAACAGGGATTAGTAAATACATACTATGGTGTATATTCTAATGAAAAGGTTAAGCCGGAAGTTGACACAGTAGCGTTTAACATGACGGCACCGGCTACTCTTAGCCTGTCAGCTGATGGAAAACAGTATATATCTAATTGCAATAGAGACGAAAGTGGTAAGTTTAAGGAAGACGGAATTTTTAACATTCAGGCATCCCTTAAGAATGTATCAAATAATACAGATTACAACGAGGTAGTTGTAGCAGTTTATGCATCAGAAGGGATTACACCGTTAAATGAGCATCAGCAGAAATTATCCTATGAAACCAGCTATGCCAGACCTTTTACCAGTTCTTACGTGGACTTTAAAAAGGGAACAAACATTAACATACCGTTTTATTTTAAGGCGGATGTGGATACCTCTGCCAGCTACAGAAAAATAACCTTTAGGGTATATAAAATATCAGATGGAACAGATTCAAATCTTTTGTACGAAAATATGTTGTATGAAGGCTCAACTTATGTGTTGTGTCCGGGAGGAAATGGAAAACTTCCTGAAATAACCTTTAACAGTGCAACACCAAAGATTTTGTACAATGATTTATCAAGACATTTGTACATTACAGGAAGAAATTTTGGCATGCTTGAAGATAAAAGCAGATATACTCTCTATGCCCAGGGTGAGGATGAGAGATATGAAATACCTTCTTCTAACATAACCATATATGCTGAGGAAAACAAGCTGGATATTCTTTTTAATGAGAAAATGAAACCGGGAACATATCAGCTTATATTTGACTGGACGGAGCCACCTGGTGGAGTTGCCAAAAAACTTACAGGAGAGGCACTTTCCATAGTAATGTCTGATGATATGAAGTATAGAAACGATTACTACGGACTGTTGGCAGTAGTTCAGGAAAAAGGCACTAAAGGGGACAATGCCAAATATGATATAAAGACATTTTCCGATGAAAAGGAATACGAAAAAAATAAGAAAGAATATGAAGAAGTATTACTTTTGTTTAAAGGGGACTTTATAAAAGATGATACTTTTGATAAAGGGGATGATAAAAGCAACGTAAAATATGTTGCAAAGTCAATTAATGGGGAAAAAGACAAGGTTGTAATTAACGGATGTATTGATGCTTTTGACGGCACCGTAACTCTTACTAAAAAGGATGGAAAAATAGATACGGACTTTGATGATATTACATTAAATGCATCTGTGGAAAACACAAGAATATATAAGGGAAATGCCGGATTTACGTCCATTGAGGATGGGGAGGAAATTACCCTTGTACCATATAATACTGACGGTAAGGAATTAAAGGATTTTGGAGATGAAACCATTACCCTTGTATATCCTTCAGCCCTTAACGGATTAATGACCATTGCAGGAATGGCGTTTAACTTATCTTTCGCAAAACTTGGCATGATGTATGACACCAAGGCAGAAAGAGCAGCTGATGTAAAGGCAGGGGAGGCAAAAGGATTTGTAATGTCCTTTTCAGCACGTTTGGATTTAAGCTTCCTTATTCCGCTATCAAAGCGTGGAAGCACTGGAAGTAATACAGGAAGCAACAGTGGTTACAACGTATTTTCCGATATGGGAGCCAAGGCAACAGACCTTAGAAATGAATGGGTTAAAACTTTCAAGAGAAATAATGGAACATCAGGCTCCATAAAGGATGATGACGATAAAGGGGAAACTCAGGGAACAGTAGAGGTTAAAAACGTCCTTTACGGAATGAATCAGGGATTTATCGGCGTTAATTTTGGCGTGGAATTAAAGGTTCCGGGATACACCGCTTCAATGCCTAACATTGAAGGAAAGTTAGAGGTAAATACCGTTAATGACTGGTCATTTAGTGTAGAAGGAAAAGCAGCCTTCCTTAAATCCATAACCTTGGAGGTTAAGTTAGGATTTAAGAGTCACAACAACGTTCCTATAGTGGATAATCTGTACTTCTATATTCAGGGAGTAAAACCGGGAATTAATTTAGATTCCCTTGGTGTAAGCTGGATTATGGGAGGCGGTGGCGGATTTGAAAACATGTATGACACACTGTTTTGCGCCAGCGAAGTACCGCCAATCCGATTACTCCTTAGCGTATCCTTCGGACTATTTCAGGCATTAGATGCCAGAGCGGATTTCTCTTTGGGACTTACGGGATTTGGGGTAAAAATATCAAACCTTAAAGTTTCAAATACTGATATAAAAATTATGGATTACGCTAAACTTCAGGTAGACTGGATACCTTACTATAAGCTTCTTATGCAATGTAGCATAAAGTGTCTTGGAGTAATAGAAGGTAAGGGTTATATTATAATGGATACCAGTACAGGAGCAGAAGAAGCCTTTGAGGCATATGCTCAGGCGGCAGTTAAAATTCCTGATTTCATTCCATTAATTGGTGGAATAGAAGTAGGAAGTGCAGCTCTTGGACTTAACTCAACCCGTATATGGGGAGCACTTAAGGTTTTAGGATTTTCAACAGGTATATCTTATGTATATGGTGGTGATTTGTCATTTGGCTCTGAGGCAAAGGTAGAGCCAACGTACCCGCAATATTTAGAGGAAGCCGGTGTGAAAGACATTAATGGCAAAACATGGTATGCAGTAGGATATGATGCCGAAAAGAAGGATACTCTTTACATGAGTCTTGCTTCAAATATTCATGAAACGGCATCTTCAACAGGAGGAAATCTTTTGGCAGATGGAAGTGGCAGTGTGTCATCAAGTCTTCATTCTGACATAACAAAGACCTATCACGATTTTACGTTAGGCCAGTATGAAAACGGCGGTGCTCAGGTGTTAAGTGTAGCTTTTAGCGCAGACACCTTAGAACAGGCTGACAAGTCAAAAGCAGGATTTAAGATTAAAGATGAAGCAGGTAAGGAAATCACTTTGAAATATTATGATAATTCAAAGAGTGATGAAGAAAATGCAGATGCAAATGCCAACTTCTCATATGATGAAGATAAAAAACAGGGAACCATAGTAGTGTCCTTTACAGACAAAAATCTTTATAACAAAACTTATAAAGTTAATACTGTAGAAGCTTCTGAACTTATTCTTTATGCTGTGGACCCGCTGCCGGAAGTAACTACGGTAAGTGTAGCAAAAACTAAATATTCTGACACAGACAATAAGGTGACAGTGAACTGGAATGGAAATGCCAAGATGACTGACCTTGATAAAATGGATATTTATGTGGTAGAGGATTTAGATGTGGAAAGTGAGGGAGGAACTCCGGTTGCAACCCTTACTAAAAAGGATATTGCAAAGAAAACCACTACCATACAGCTTCCAAAAACTCTTACAGCAGGTAAATACTATATCCGTGTTGTATACAGTAAGGAAGATGTTACTACAGGCATAGTAAATACCACAGGCACTTTTGAGTACACCAACAATACCCAGCCGGCTAAAATCGGAAGTGTTTCAGTATCTAATGCAGGAGACTTACAATTTAAAGCTCAGGTGGATGCAGCAGGGGACAGTAAATGTGCAGGAGCTGTATTTAAGGTATATGAAGTAAATGAAAAAGGTGAAAAAACAGAATTGCCGGATTACACTGTTTCCGCAGCAAAAAATGAGGCAAAGGAAATATATGCCATACTTGGAGGCAGCAGTGAAAACAGTTCTGAAAATGAAAAGGGAAAAACCATTGTTAAAAAAGAAGGCCTTAAGGCTAATGGAAAGTACATAATTTCAGCTACACCTTTTAATAAATTGATGGATAACAAGGGAAATCTTACAGGATTAACTTATGGCGAAGAAACATTTTCAGATGAAATTGTACTTAATACACCAAATAAGGCTACCATAAAGCTTACTGCTGATAAGAAAAAATATCAGGTAGGAAGATTAGAGCATGTAAAGGATGACAATGAAAATGTTGTGGAAAAAACAGTAATGTATGACACATATGATTCTTCAACCATTAACTTTACGGCTACATCTGATATGAAAGTGTCAGGAACATGGGTGTTAGATGGAGAAGAAGTTGAAACAGGAACATTTACGGATACAAACTCCATACCTATTTCATTAAGTAACATAGCAGATGGTGACCACACCATAACGGTATATGGAAAAAATGAAAATGGAGACGGATTTAGTGAATATTTCGTATTTAACGTAGATACCACAGCACCAACATTGCTTCTTAAGTCACCTACTAAGGGTTCAGGCTTTGAGGAAGACGGTACTTTAACAGTAAGTGGAATGACGGAAGATGATGCCTATATTACAATTAATGTAGACGGAAAGCCGGTTTTGAGACAGAAAACTTTAAAGGATATTAAGGCAACAATGGGAGAAGAAGGAGATTTCTCATTTGATATTAATATCGGTAAGGGTTATTATAAAAAGGAAGTAGAAGTCATTGTAAGTGATGAAATCGGAAACACTCAAAAGGCACAGTGCGAAGTCTTTAACAACGGAATGGGAAATGTTAAAAGCTTAGATGTGGCGTTGAGTGCCGATACTACTGATAATACGGAAAAGGAATGGATTTCTTATTCTAATAAAAACCTGTTCTTAAGCGATAAGGATGACACATCAGTGGCAATGCAGTTATGTGCCATAACTAATGACAATAATACCATTGTTTTAAATGGCATGGAAAATGTTGACTGGAATATGAAAGCGGTTCTTGGAAGTGCTGAAATGGATAGCAACAAACTTACAGTGAAAAAAGGCAGTCACGGTTTTGTTGAAGGAAAGCTTATTCTGGTAGATGGAGCAGCATTATCAACATCATTTACCTTTGGAGCTGAGGTTCAGGGACAGACACAGGAAAAAGGCTACAAGGTTATTTATAAGGCTAACGGTGGAAAGGGAGCCATGACAGACCCTAACAGTCCTTATAGTAAAAACGACTCTGTATTAGTTTCAAAATGCGGATTTACCTATCAGGGTAAAACCTTTGTATCATGGAACACTAAGGCAGATGGTTCAGGAACCACATATGTTCCGGGAGACAAATTCTATATTAAAGGTGATGTTACCTTGTATGCTATATGGAAAAAATCCTCCGGTGGAGATAGTGTAAAGCCGGGAGATAATAGCACTGTAAAAGTAGGAAGCACCCAGACTGTAGGAAAGGCAAAATACAGAGTGACATTCCAAGGAGCAGTAACATATCTTGGAACAACTGACAAGAAGGCTAAGAAGCTTACAATACCTGATACCATAAAGATAAAAGGTAAAACCTATAAGGTTACGGCAGTGGGAACTAACGTAGCTAAAAGTAATAAGAAGCTTACCAGCGTTATAATAGGAAAGAACGTTACGGTTATAGCAGCCAAAGCCTTCTACAAGAAAAAGAAACTAAAGAGCATTAAGTTTAAATCATCTAAGATTTCAAAAATTGGCAAATATGCTTTTAAGGGCATAAGCAAAAAGGCAGTGTTTAAGGTGCCAAAGAAAGCCAAAAAGAAATACAAGAAGAAACTTAGTAAAAAAACGGGATTCGTTAAGAAGACAATGAAATTAAAGTAAGGCATAGGGGTGCCCTTGAAAGTCAAAATCTTTCAGGGGCGCCTAATGCTGTAAAAAAGGAGTAGCATGATTATGGAGAAAATAAAAGAACTGCTAAATAAAAATAAAAAAATAACAGGCATAGTGGCAGTTACTTTATGCGCCTTAGTGGTGATAGTGGTGGCACTGGCAGCTACCGGTGGTAATGGCAGTGGTGACAGAAAAAGGGCAAAACAACTGTTTGACAATGCAGAAAAGGAGATTGCCCACATTAAAAAGGATGTCCCTAAGATGGATAGAGACACCTTCATAACCATAGATGACAAGGTGATAGTGGGATTTGTGGAAATTCCGGATAAAAATATCAGATATCCTGTAATAAATGTATTTGACAAAAACACCTATGCATATTCCCTATGTAGAAGTGGTGATGGTATGCCCTGGGATATAGAAGGTATGACTATTTACGGAATAGACTCATTTACAGATGCCCTTGATGAAATAAAAAACGGGGATAAGCTGATATTTGAAGACTTGGCCGGAGAAAAATATGAATATAAATATGAAAAAGATGCAGAGAAAGATAAGAATAAAGTAATAGATTATGGAATAAAAATATGTAAGGTGGATAGCGAAGGAAAAGAAAAAGGATATTTTTTGTTTGTAAGAGATTAAAAAAGTACATCATTAATAATATTAATAATAATGTAGGAAGACATTATTTAGTAAGAAAATGTTAGAACATTAGGAAAAAACAATAAAAACTGATAAAAATATCGAAAAAAATAGATTCTTCTGTAAAAAAAATAGTAAACCGACAAAAAATATCAGGTTTTAGTATGGAATTAAAAAAAAAGAAATGCTATAATACTGAAAGGTGGAGGACTTTGTGAATATTAGAAAAAGGTAAAACGTTTTACCTTTTCTTCAAATTTGGTTAGTATTTACAAAGTTTTTTGATTTAAAAAAAGATTATTTAAATAATGATGAAATGATAAGAAAGGGGCAAAAATCGTAATGAAAGTAAACAGACGATTGATTAAGAAAATACTGTCAGTTGTATTGGCAGTAGCAATGACAATCGGAACAGTTAATTTACAACCGTTTGTCAGTGAGGTTAAGGCGGCTACAACTATTAAGTTTGTTGGTAACTCGGATGTAGCTAATGACAATGCCAGAGTCTATGTTATTGATGGGGCGGTATCAGATTCATCTGCGTACAGGAACAGCAATAATGAGATGATTGCCGGTAAGGAGATGACAAGATCGACGACTGAAGATTACACATGGACAGCAGAAGTTGATTCAGATGTTGTTACTTTTGTAAGAGTATCACCGGTTCAAGACAATGGGGTATCTTATTACTGGAATGATTGGATGAATACTCAAAGAGGAAACAATACAGTATATACTGTTACAGCTATGGGAACAGGTGAATGGGGAGACGGAACAGTACCGGAAGTAACGTTCACTTTAGTAAATAAGATATCTGATTCAGAGAGATTTGCTAATTTTTCAAACTTTGGTGCACAGTTATATCTTCATGATAATGATACAAATACTGACTATAAATTTGAACAGCAGTCAGATGTATCCTTGTGGACTACATCTATTCCAAAGACTGTAGGAAACAATATACAGATTGAAAGAAGAGGATCAGATGGAGCAGTTTGGGGTAAATGGGGAGCTTTTGACAGAAAGTCGTATACAAAATATTATATAACGAATTTTAAGGATAGTGACGATACCTCATGTACAGGACAGTGGACTGATCCGAGTGTTTCAGACAGCATTTATGGTGAACAATTAAGTGATGCTAATTATGGATATAACTTTGATAATTTAAAATTAGAAGGTATGACAGATACAAACTCTGATGAAAGCAGTCGTAGTACGTTGTTTACAGTACCAGCTGTTATGTATAATTACAAAAAAGGTGGCGGAGCTTCATGGTGGGATCAGTTCCAGAATTTCAATGATGCAATGAAAGCAAGATATTGGGGTGAAGGAAAAATGACATACCCGATGGTTACCGGAGCACCTGACAGCAGAAATTATATATTAGAAGGTGGTATTAATGCAGTTGGTTCAAGACCATTGTATAAACTAATAGGTCAGGATTCGACTTATTCAATAAATGACAGGTTGTGGTACACAAACCATAATATATCAGGTGATGGAAATGGAAATAATGAAACAAGTTTGGTAGGCAGTCCACTTCAGGGGCTGGTTGCACCATATCTTTCAACAAACAGACAGTTGTTATCATCAGAAAATAATGTTATTATGCCATTTTTTGATGATAATTTCTTAAAAGATTATGCTGACATTTATGGTTCTATGGAAAATCCTATTCAGTTTCCGTTTAGGGTCACAGAGGATGGACATTATATATTTGACAGTAAGTCAGGTAAAGATAATGTTTATATGAATTCAGAAGGAAATCTTGTATATAATTCAAGTTCAACTGCAACTATAACAAATCCTTCTGAAAATGCCAGTGGTGAAGTTGGATTCTTCCCATTTAACACACCTATTTCAGGTAATGTTAATAATAATGCAACTTTGGCTGATTCAAAACCCGGCAAGGAAGATACCAAGGTAAACTATGGCTTTGGTATGAGACTGGGGATTCCGTTTACGGTATCTGATAAAACAGCAACAGCAAATGCTAAAAGAATTGACTTGGCAAAAACTGGAGGAAGTAGTTCAGCCGATGCAAAGTATAAAGATTTTAATGTTAAAAACAGTGCAGCTAAGTATGTTGTAGTTAAATTAGCAGAAGCTAGAAATGTTAATGTTGATAATATACGAATAAACGGAACTGATTACTGGTTGACAAATGGAAATGCAACAATTACATATCCGGGATTAAGTAAATTCACAGATGAAAATGTTGTTAGTCTTGATAACAATAATGATGGATACATTTTATTAAAACTTAATGAAACAACTGATATTAACAGCGTATCAGTAGGATATAGGTCATATGTAGATGATGCTGTTATGAAGGTGTATGCATTAAGCGATGAAAGTGAAATTACAAATCTTCCTGATATTGTAGAAGATACAGTATTTAGATTCTCAGGAGATGACGACTTGTGGGTATATGTTGACGGAAAATTAGCACTTGATGTTGGTGGTGCCCATGGACGTGCAACAGGTAGCATTAACTTTACAACAGGTGAGGTTAATGTTGACAATCCATATAAGGTTACAGATACAGGAATTGAGAAAGCAACAGCCAGTTCAGTACAGGATTGGATAAAAAATCTTGATAGAAGTAAGACACATACATTGTCAGTTTTCTATATGGAACGAGGCTTGTATGATTCAAACCTTATGATTGACTTCAACTTGGACGCTGTTGATTTAACGCAGAAGAATGGTCTTACAGTTACAAATACAATGGATTTATCTAATATCCAGAAAACATTGCAGAACACCGTTTCAGGAATTATGGAAAAAGATAAATTCACTTATGATGTTAGTGATTTATCAGACACAACTAAGACATTATTTGAAAACAACAGTATTTCATTTGGCGGAAACGGAACTGTTACACAGACAGAAGAAATTGACGGCTCTACAGAAAATGGTATACGTGGTGATAAGGTATCAATAAAGCAAAAAGAAGATAAGCGTTTTGATACATCATATTCCATAACTGATGGAGATGGTGAAAAGTTTGCAGAAAATGTATCAGGCTTAGAGGCAAATGATGGGCGTACTGATGGACAGAACAGTGTGACTATTCAGAATAAAACAGCTGCTGCAGCAGGTGAGGATGTAAGCATTAAGGTTGATTACTTAAATGCTGCTAAGGCGACAGGTTTCTCTGTAGCTAAGGAATTTGTTGGTACAGAAAGTGCTTCAGCATATACATTTGAAGTTAAGTATACACAGTTATTTGGAGCTTCTAATGAGACCTATGGGTTAAGCGGTTCTTTAGCAGGGGTATCATATACAGTATATGATAGTGATACCAATGCAAAAATTGGAGATAAAACCGTATCAGCAGACAGCACTATTGAGATTAGTGCCGGACAGAAAGCTGTATTTACAGGTATTCCGGTAAATACAAAGATTAAAGTTACAGAGTTAAATGCAACAAAAACATTTAAGAATGTAAAGGTTTCAGGCTCAGAGGAGTCGGTTGAAAATGCTACATTCACAACAAATGATGGAACAATGGCAACTCTTGCATATACAAATGAACCTGAATTTGTATTTACAAATACAGAGGCGGATATGAAGAGACTTGTATATTATACAGAGATTGGTAAAACAACTAATTTACCATTGCCGGCTGAGTTTACACATAAGACAACTAAAGAAGGTCAGTCTGGAACAACAACTACAGTTAGTCATGAAAAGACATCTTCTATAGCTATGGATAACACAGTAAGTAATGGCATGGCAACTGGTTTAACAACAATATCGAATGTTCAGGCTACTATAAACGGAAGTAATGAACATAAGCTGAAGATAACATCTCCTGGAAAAGGAGGTTATGGAATTGAGTCTATAACAATTAATAATACTACTTATGGTTATACAGCAATTAAAAATCAGTATTTAACAGGAACCAGCAGTGGCGATTTAGATAATATGCTTATGAATATAGATGGATCAATAATCATTCCGTTTACAATGACAAATGATGGAGATGTTAATGTGTCTATAAGATATAAAGGATGGAATTGTTCATATGTATGGCCTGTAGTATTGGATGAAGGTGTTACTACAACAGTAACAACTCCGGGAACAGAGTCAGTAACATATAATGATTACACTCTTGAAAATGCTTCATCAGACATTACATTTACACATAATGCAGATGCTTCTAACAAGGCAGAAGTTACATGGGAGAATGGTGATGTTAGCAACGAATCAAGCATTAATAAGATGACATTTACATCAAAACATGTAGGTTATGATAAGTTTGTTCTTAAGTTAGCAGATAATGTTAATAACGGAACACAGAAAGTAGAAGTAGTAGTTTATAACTATAATGTAAATGATAAAGTTTACGTTTTAGATTACGGTTTAAAGACAGACTTGTTTGCTGATACTAATGGTATCTTAGGTGGTACAACACCTTATAATTATGATAAGAACTTTAGTGTTACAAATAAATCAATTTTGCAGGATGATACAGACGCAGATGGATATACAGTATTAGGTATGTCTGATAGCACAGTTGGTGCTAATTACAAGAATTCACTTAATTATACATATAGTGATGGCGAGTTTAAGAACCAGATGGACTTCAATCAGGCAACAGCATTATGGGCTGATTCAAAGCTTATGTACACACCTAAGAAGTTCATGAGTGATGTAGATACTTTCTATATGGGAGTTCAGGTTACAAAGGACGGCGTTGCATCAGGTGCATCTGATTTAGATGCTTCAAATGCTACACCGGTTATGACATCCAAGGTAGAAGTAATGCCGGCTAATATTGTGTATTATGAGGATAACTTCTCTAATATTGGAACAGATGAAAATATTGATTCTAAGAGCGGGATTATTTATTCAGGAAATGTAACAATTAATGGTGAGACAAAAGACAGTTCACAGTCTAATGCATTGGATATGCAGTACGGATATGATCCGGCATATGAAGATGAAAGTTACGGTAATAGTAATGGAAGCTCACACGAGTTAGGTAAATCTGCTATGGCAGCCTTTGAGTTCAAGGGTACAGGATTTGATATTGTAAGTAGAACAAATCGTTCAACAGGAGTTATTGTTGTAAGCGTATACAACAAGACAGATGATACAAAGATAACTAAAAACAATGGTATGTTAATTGTTCAGAATGGATGGAGTAACCTTGTTAAGAGTATGATTATTGATACATCATACGAAAATGGTGATTTGTATCAGGTTCCAGTAATAACATGGAGAAATGATACAGGAGAAGCTGGTGACTATATTGTTACTATAACTTCACTTAAAGGAAATAATTCAGAAGCAAAGAGTGTATTTATTGACGGAATCAGAATTTATAATCCGGCTAAGGGTAACTCAACAGCTGAAGGTAAATATGATGATAACAATGAGTTAGGTGCAACAGTAAGCGAAATAAAACAGCTTATATTAGGAGCAAACTTTAAGTTTAATTATGATGACCCATTGAGTTCAACATATGATAAACAGGGAGTTATTTCCTTAGCTAAGTATACAGGAAATGGAGCAGCCTTCCTTACAGGTAAGTCGGTAGTAGAATCCTTTAACGGATACAATACAGATAACACTAAGGAGTTGGATCCAAACACAACTAAGGATATGATGACATATGCAGTAAGTGGACCAAACAATGAATTGTATTTAAGTGCAGGATATGGTTTGGCATTTATGTATGACAATTTAGAGGGTTACACAGGAAATTCCAAGACAATTCAGGTTGGAATAAAGAATGTTAAGGGAAGTGAACTTAAACTTCAGTACTTAAAGGAAGTTAATAACAGTGCTGTATGGACAGATATTGCTACAATTAAATCAGCAACAGAGTTGTATTATAAACTTGATACACTTGGAGATAAGTATGATGGAAAGTTGTACTTAAGAGTTGCAGGTGGTGACGGATATGTTTCATTAACATGCATGAAAGTCGTAGGATACAAATTAAGTCCGGTAACAGCAACTACAGTTGAAGATAAAGGTGTTAAATCAGAATTAAATCCTACTGATGTAGTTATAAAGGCAGGATATAATACAAAATCAGATAGTTTTATTAAAGACAGATATGCCATGGTTAAGGTAACAACACCTGTGGCAGTAGATGATATCAAAGTATTTGATGCAAATGGAAAAGAAGTAACACTTACAACAGCTTCAAGTAAGACAGTTGATGGTGGACTAGAATGGACTCTCAAGTTCAAAGCAAGTAAGACAGAAAACATAAAGGCAAGTACAATGTATATTGTTGGATATGATGAAGAAGGATACAGATCTGAAAAGTTTGGATTTGATGGAAAGGTGGTACAGGAATAATGAAGAAATATAGTAAACCTGAAATCTGCATTGAAAAGTTTGATATGGATATTGAGATTTTAGCAACTGTAGAGATGGGATCAGATTTATATAATGAATTAAAAGATACGTATAAGTCAACAATGGTACCGGCAGGTGCACCTGAAACAGATGAGGCATTTGAAGCATGGGTAAAGAGTATGGGATATGACACACCTACTAGTGGATTGTGTTACTTTACTCCGACTATGCCATCATAAGATAATAAAAAGGAAAACCCTTTCCTGACTTTTGTCGGGAAAGGGTTTTATAAATAATATGGATATAAAAATTAATTTAGCAGGATTAATAATTGAAATTGAAGGATTCCCTTATAAGGAGGTACCCGAAAATATGGTGCCTTTTATATGTAACAATGAAAAGGAAGCAGATTTCAAATATAGAATCATGGTGGAAAGTGAGTTGAAGAGTGATAAAGGCACTCTGATATTTGAAAACAATATCAGAAAAATATATATAAACAACAGCAAATATTTTGTTTATTTCAGTTACAAAATGGGAGATGACAGTAGTCTGGAAATAAGTACAGTGTTTGACATAGAATCAAAGGAAGCACAAATTTATGTTGATAGAAAGTTTATTGAATTAACTAATGGTCCAGGACTTTTAATGAGTAGCCTTGATATTGATTTGGTTTTACTTCTTTTCAACCGCATTATTATGCATGCTTCCGTAGTTGAATATCAAAATCAGGCAATCCTTTTTAGTGGACCTTCAGAGATTGGAAAATCAACTCAGGCAAACTTGTGGAAAAAATACATGAATGCTGATATACTTAATGGTGACAGGGCTACTATAGATATTTCTAAGGATATTACTAATGTTTATGGTTCTCCTTATGCAGGAAGTTCTAAGATATATAGAAATGAGTCTGCACCTATTAAAGCAATTATTTTGCTTAAACAGGGAGAAAAAAATTCTATCAGGCAGTTGGTGGGAATGGAATTGTATAGAAATATGTTTCCACGATTTTCTCTTGCCAGATGGGATGATAAGCTGTCAAATATTAGCATGAATATTATAGAAGAAATTATTAGCAGGATACCGGTATATGAATTAACCTGTCTGCCGGACGAAGAAGCAGTAAAGTTAGTTTGTGATACGGTATTTTAATAAGGAGAAATTTTGTGAGTGATTTGAATAATCCTTTTAAGCCTAACCTTAGAACCGGTTTGTATTTAAAAGCCATGAAGGACAGGGCACCGATACATGGTTCTTTTGAATTGACACCCAGATGTAATCTGAATTGTAAAATGTGCTACATCAGAATGTCTGAGAAGGAAATGTGTAGTGCCGGCAGGGAATGGACGGCAAATCAATGGATAGATTTTGGAAAAGTGTGCAGGGATAAGGGCATGCTGTTTCTTTTACTTACAGGTGGGGAGCCTTTTTTTAGAAAGGATTTTAAAGAGATATATACTGAATTGAATAAAATGGGATTTATAATTACCATTAATTCTAATGGCATATTAATTACTGATGAGGTTGTCTGTTGGCTGAAAAAATGTCCACCATCAAAAATCAGAATAACTTTATATGGTGGAAGTAATGAAACTTACAGTCGTTTATGTGGTGATTCCCATGGATTTGATAAGGTGACCGCTGCCATTGACAGGTTGCTTGAAGCGGGAATAGCGGTAGCATTAAATGCCAGCTTCACACCTTACAATGTATGCGATATAGAGGCTATATACGATTTTGCAAAGAAGCGGAAATTAAAAGTTAAGCCTATGGTGTATATGTTTCCACCTATCAGACGCTTTGAAAGTGAAAATAAGGTTTTAAGATTCACGGAAGAAGAAGCAGGACAGGCACTTTTTAGAACCAAAAAGGCTGAAATGGATAGTGGAGTTTTGTATTGGTTTATTAAAAGAATGCAACAGGGTTTTAGAGCAGATGAAGATGACGGTTGCATTGTGGCTGAGGAAGAAAACATGGGGTGCATAGCAGGAAAATGTTCTTTCTGGATTACATGGGATGGACGTATGACACCTTGTGGAATGATGAATCAGCCTGTTGTAAATCCCAAAGAAAAATCCTTTGATGAGTGCTGGGATTACATAGTGAAGGAAACTGACAAGATCTTTTTACCCAAAGCCTGCACCCGGTGTGAGCATAGAAATGCATGTACCGTTTGTGGAGCTTTAGCTGTTGCAGAAGGTCATGGTGATTCCACGGTAAAACCGGAATATTTGTGTGGAATAACCGATGAGTACCTAAGACAATGCCAGAGTTTTGTAAGTAATATTGAATCATTAGTAAAGGCGGAGAATGAAGATGAATAGCAAAAATAAAAAGATAATTGTAATTGTTATAGTTGTTTGTGTGGTGCTACTGTTAGTAGGAACTATACTGTTTTTTAAAAACGCCAATAATAACAAGAGCGAAGTAGAAAGCATGAAAAAAGAAGCACAAAAGAATACTGCTTTAAGCCCTGAGAAATTAGAAAGCATAACTAATAATGTAACCAGAGTAGAGGACTATGTAGAGCCGGGAAAGAATACATTGGAAGTTGACAAAATTCAGGGATTTACAACTAAAAAAAGCGTAAAAAATTCTACAACTAATCAGAAAGATAAGAAAAGTAATAAAGACGATAAAAAAAGTGAAAAGGTAGAATTATCAGACAGCAATCTCATTATTGAAAAAGTGGGAAGTTATACAGGAAATTATTTAGAGGATGGCAGCGATGAGCCTATAGAAAAGGTGGCAGCCATTATTATATCCAATACATCTGACAAGATGTTACAGGTAGGTGATATTACCTTTAAAGTTAGTGACAAGGAAAATGCTACCTTCAGAGTAACTAATCTGTTGCCTCATACATCGGCTTTGGTGTTGGAATCTAATAAGAGAAAATACAGTGATAAGGACGATTATTCTTACGGAAATGTAGTTAATGCCTACTTAGATGCCCCGGATTT
The DNA here is from genome assembly GCF_003479405.1 of Eubacterium sp. AF16-48. Lineage (GTDB taxonomy): Bacteria > Bacillota > Clostridia > Lachnospirales > Lachnospiraceae > Eubacterium_G > Eubacterium_G segne. The sequence continues at coordinate 299,968 of NZ_QUHB01000002.1, forward strand.
GTTAGAGGATAAGTTTGAAGTAATTAAGGAAAACGGAAATCTCAAGCTTAAAAACAAAACAGACAAAACCTATAAGAAGGTATATGTTTATTATAAATATGTGCAGTCAGGTGGAGCATTTATGGGAGGTATAACTTACAGAGTGCCCTTTGAAAACATAGAAGGTAAGAAAACTGTTACATCAGTGGCTAATCATTTTAGTGCCAATACCAGTGTAATAGTGGATGTACAAATAGCAGAGGAATAGGAGAGTAAGGTTATGAGAAAAGAGTTTAAGAAAATAGTTACCTGGGGAATGGTAGTTGCCATGGCTTTTTCCCCGGCACCATCTGTTTTTACAACCGGTGCTAACACTGTCTATGCTGACAGCGCTACATCAGGCAGTTGTGGAAGTGAGGCACAGTGGTCTTATGACGGTGTCAGTGAAACACTGACAATTAGTGGTAAAGGAGCGGTGAGTAGTTCACCTTTTTCTGAAATAGCATTTAAAAAACTTATTATCGAAGAGGGAATTACACAGATTAATAGTAGAAGATTCCTTGGAAGTAGTGCTTTAGAAAGTGTTAGTCTTCCAAAAACCATTACCAATTTAGGAGAATATGCGTTTGAAAATTGTCAAAGTTTAAAAGAGATTCTAGTAGATGATGAAAATGAAAATTTTAAGTCAACAGATGGTGTTTTGTACACAAAAAATATGCAGACACTATTAATATATCCTGCAAACAGGGAAAATACAGATTTTTCAATTCCTGAAACAGTTAGAAGTTTTGGTGACTATGCCTTTGACTACAGTCAAAATCTTGAAAACATAACCATTCCGGCAGGACTTAGAAGCATGGGTGAATATGAACCCTTTTATTGTGCTAAGTCAATTAAAAACTTTGATGTTGCCACAGGTAATGGCTATTATGCATCAAAGGACGGCTGTCTGTATTCAAAGGATTTAAAGAAGCTTATTAAGTATACAATTGCAGGAGAGGACAAATCAGTAACAATAGATGGCTCAACCATCATAAACGATAATGCCTTTTACAATTCAGCAAATCTTGAAGAAGTAGTTCTTAAAAACTCTGTTAGTGAAATCGGCTATATGGCTTTTTATAACTGCGATAAATTAAGCAAATTAACTATAGAAAACAGTGAATGTAAGATAAATGACATTTTAAATAATAGCAACGTTACAATTTGCGGATATGCTGCATCTACAGCAGATACATACGCTAAAAGAAATGATTTGCAGTTTAGTGAATTATCAGAGAAGAAGGTTAGTTCTATTGAAATATCAGAATATCCAAAGAAAACTGTATTTGCTATAGGTGATAAATTTAATTGTGTAGGTCTTGAAATAAAGGTTAATTATGTAGACGGAACCAGTGCAATTAAAAGTTCAGGCTTTTCAGTTAAGGGCTTTGCCTCTGACAAGGTGGAAAGAAGAACTCTTACTGTTGAGTATGGAGGAAAAACAACAACATATGATATTGTAGTGGTAACTCAGTTAAATATACAGGATTTAACCACAAGAAAGAACACCACGGTAAATGTTGTTGAAAAGAATCAGACTAGCCGTTTAAGATTTATTCCGGCTAAATCAGGAGATTATAATATTTATTCCATAGGTGATGATACAGATACATGGGCAGCTCTCTATGATGTAGATGAAAATCTCTTATTAGAAAATGATGACAGAGGGGAACTTTCTGACGGAAATTATGACAGCAATTTCTTTATCAGTTATCACCTTGAAGCTAATAAGGTATATTTCCTTGATACAAAATTTGAGGATAAAAACGCTATTGGAAGTTTTGATGTAGCAGTGAAGCTTATTAAGGAAGATGAAACAGAAGCTCCAACTACAGAGTCAACCACAGAGGCACCGACAGCAGAGCCAACTACAGAGCCTGGCAGCGAGCCTGTAACATCACAGCCGGCAACAGAGCCGGGGAGCGAACCAACGGCAGTGGCTCCAACACAGAAGCCTACAACAGTGGCTCCTACGCAACCGGAAACCACTACAAAGACTTCCGGAGGGGAAAATATTACCACTAAAAAACAGCAAACTACCACTGTAGGTAAAGTGACTGTTAAAAAGACAAAAGTGTCTAAATTCAGCAAAAAATTAGCTTCAAACAAGGTTAAAATATCCCTTAATAAGATAAAAGGCATAAGCGGATATGAAATTAAAATTTCAAGTTCTAAGAAATATGCCAAATCAAAAACCGTAACCAAGAAGGTTAAGAAAAATGTCTTTACAGTTAAAAGTAGCAAAATAAAGAACAAAAAAGTTCTGTATGTAAAGGTAAGATGTTATAAAAAAGTCGGTAAAAAGGTATATTATAGTAGATGGACTTCTAAAAAGGTTAAAATTAAAAAATAGGTTAAGCCATAGGCTTTTATGAAAGGACGAGGCAAATTGTACAAGAATATTCCAAAACAGGAAAAAATATTATTAAAGAATTTAGTTGAATATCGGGATGGACAGGTTGTTAGCAAGACTTTGGTTCAAAACGATTTTGTAAGTGTTACCATTTTTTCTTTCGATAAGGGAGAGGAAATATCAACTCATGCATCAGGTGGAGATGCCATGGTTACTGTACTTGACGGAAAAGGCCGTTTTACAGTAGGTGGAGAGGTGTTCACCTTAACAGAAGGTGAATCACTTATTATGCCAAAGGATGTTCCTCATGCAGTTTTTGGGGAAGAAAAATTCAAGATGGAATTAGTTGTTTCATTCTAGTGTAAAAATATTTCCGACGAAATGCCTCTGACCGCAGGGAAGAGGTTCTACATATTATGCAAGGAGGTTTTTTCATGAAAACAAAAACAGCTGTTATAACAGGTGCAAGTTCCGGAATTGGAATGGAGTTTGCCAGAGCTTTTGCCAGAATGGGCTACAGCCTTATCCTTACTGCAAGAAGAAAGGACAGGCTGGAAAAATTGGCATCGGAACTTTCAGTTCCCTGTGAGATTGTTGTCTCTGATTTGTCTAACGAATTGGAGTGTTATCAGTTATGGGAAAAAATATCTCATAGGGACATTAATGTTTTTATAAATAATGCAGGTTTTGGCACCTGTGGAAATTTTCAGGATACGGATTTAGCAAAGGAAGTTTCCATGATTAATGTAAATATCAGGGCAATGCATATTTTATTTAAAAAAGTCCTTCAAAAAATGAAACTCCAGGGTTATGGAAGAATTTTAAACGTAGCCTCCTCAGCAGGGCTTCTTCCGGCAGGGCCTTATATGGCGACATATTATGCTACAAAGGCATATGTTACAAGCATTACCCAGGCGGTGGCACAGGAATTAAAAGAAGAGGGCAGTAAAATCTATGTGGGGGCGCTGTGTCCCGGACCTGTAGACACGGAATTTAATGAAATGGCAGATGTTGTTTTTGCCCTTAAAGGAATTACTCCTAAATGCTGTGTTAAGGAAGCCTTAATGGGAATGAAAAAGAGAAAGGTTATTATTGTACCTTCATTAAAAATGAAAATATGCGTAATGGGACAAAAACTTTTGCCAAAGCAGAGTCTGCTTAAAATAGTTGCAATGCAGCAGAAGAAAAAGACAAAGAACTAAAGATTACATTATATCAGAGCATTTTGCAAAGCACCAATAGAGAAAATTACGTTAGACGTTTGACAAAGCTATGTTAGGGCGTTTTAGGAAAGGACAAATATGAGTACATTTAACGTAGAATTAAAAAAGGTAGTGGATGACAGTTATGATATTGAAATTGGTTTTTCTTTGGAAGAAAAGTTAATTTTAGATTTAAAAGCCGGTCTTGTAGGGAATATAAAGAAATATGTAGTTGTAACAGATTCTGTGGTTAAGGATTTATATGGTGAAAAAATACATAAGTTAATTGAAACAGCAGGATTTAAGACAGATTTGATTGTTTTTGAAGCCGGTGAAAAAAGTAAAACAAGAGAGACAAAGGAGTATGTGGAAGATACAATGCTTTCAAAGGGATACCGCAGAGATTGCTGTATTATAGCAGTAGGCGGCGGAGTGGTTACGGACTTGGCAGGCTTTGTGGCAGGAACCTATGGAAGAGGCGTACCTTTTATAAATTATGCCACCACATTACTTGCTTCTGCTGATGCATCAGTTGGAGGCAAAACCGCAGTAGATACTCCTCTTGCTACAAACCTTATTGGAATGTTTAACCAACCTCAAAAGGTTTACATTGATATTGCCGCATGGAAGACTCTTCCAAAGAGACAGTTATCCAGTGGCTTGGCAGAAACCATAAAGCATGCATGTTTAGCCAGCAGTGATTTCTTTGAATATTTAGAGAAGAATATTGATAAAATAATGGCTGTGGATAAAGATGTTTGCGAAAAGGTTGCAGAGGAAAATTGCAGTATAAAATATCATGTTGTAATGAAGGATGAAAGGGAAAGCGGACTTAGGGAGGTCCTTAATTTAGGTCATACCGTTGGCAGGGCAATTGAAACTGTAAGCGATTACCGGCTTCTTCACGGTGAAGCATTGGCTATAGGCATGGTGGCAGAGGTAAATCTGGCAAAGAAAATGGGATATGTTACAGAGGAAGAGAGAACAAGGGTTATAAACCTATATCAAAAGGCACAGCTTCCAACAGAAATTCCTGATTACATAGACAGGGAAGCTTTAGTAAAGAAGCTTTATACTGATAAAAAAGTTAAGGATGGAAAATTACGTTTTGTTATTCAAAATGGAATCGGAGCTATTGTTGAGTTCTCGCCGGGAGTTTATGCAACACAGGTTGAAGAAAGTGTAGCAAGAGAAATTATTATGGATATGTAAAAATAAGCTGTCGAATTGGCGACAGCTTATTTAAATGAAAAAAGATTTGATTCACTTTTTTATTTTAGAGTGCAACATAATTTATTTAATTATGTGATATTTTTTACCCATTTGTAGGACAATGCCCTAGGCATTCCTACAACCATTTTTCCTAATTCATCAGCGGAAACCATCAGGTAAACCCAGTATACCGGAAGATGAAGTCCAACTGCACCAAGGAATACCATAGGAATTCCCACCAGCCAGTTGCCCACAAAGTTTGCCAAGAAGCAATACAGACTGTCTCCGCCGCTTCTTAAAATACCTGCTACAATGGCAAAGTTCTCTGCCCTAAATGGCATGGTCAAAGCAAAAATAACCATCATTTTTTGAGCATAGCCTAAGGATTCCTCGCCTACATTAAACATACTAAGAAGCAGTGGTGAGAATAATGCTATAATTACTCCCAGAACAAATGCAACTGCCGGTATAAGAACCATAAATCGTCTGCTGTAGGCCTTTACCAACTCTAATTTATTTTCACCCAATAATTTACCAAGCATAATTCCGGCAGCAGTTCCAATTCCCTGAGATAGAATCATTGCTAACTGGGTAAAGGTGTTTACAATCTGCAAAGCCGCCTGGGATGCAGTTCCGGTGTATTTGTATCCGATATTGTAAATGTTATTTCCAATGGCAAATACAACCTCACACATAATAAGAAATGTTCCGTAGTGAAAGTATTTTTTTACATCACTAAAGGAAAACTGGAAATATTCTTTTATCGGTGCACAAATCGGAAACTTCTTTATAATGGATACGCCATATAAAAACAGAAGCTCAAGGGTAAGGGCGATGATTGTACCTATGGCAGCACCCCGGACTCCAAGCTTTGGAGCACCAAAATTTCCAAATATAAGTATGTAGTTAAAAATTGTATTTGTTGAAAGAGAAATAATTGTTCCAAACATTGTTATAAATGTTTTTTCCGTGCTTACTAAAGATATGGAACATACATTTATAAGTCCGATAAGGACACATGAAATACTCATTATTTTCATATAAGAACTTCCAAGGGCTATAACCTCAGGGTCCTTCGAGTAAAGCAACATAATCGTATCCGAAAATAATGCCGTAAATATGGCGAATATAATGGAAAACGTCAGGTTTAATATAAACATCAGTCCCATATAATGATGAATAGACCTGGTATCTTTCTTTCCCCAATATTGGGATATAAAAACGCCGCCTGTGGCAGTTATTCCATTAAAAAGATAGAACAAAAGTCCAATCCAGCCACTTCCCATGGCTACGGCAGTAACCTCGGCAGCACCTAGCTGTCCAATCATAAAAACATCAAGCATATTAACTAATGCCTGAAAAAAGTTCTGTAGAGCAACAGGCGCTCCCAGTACCAGAATCTGCTTATAAAAAGCACGGTTATCGATAGTAACTTGTCCCATAAATTTTTGTAAAAACAACAGGGAGATACATTACAAAGTATGAGGTTAGATACCAAGTGAAATACCCGAAAAAACTCCCTGTTTTGCCCCCTTCCGATAAATATCACTTTATTCTATCACTAATAAAAAATATGTCTACAACTAAATCAAAAAATGTTGAAATTTTTTGTTGAAGTGAAAAGTTTATTTCTACTTCAGCCAAAATTTTTTGGACATTGTGGTTATTGGGCGTTGGATTTTTTTGACGTTGGGGTTATTTTGATGGAATCATTTAGAAATCGCCCCTTCCCCGACTTGAACTAAAGAAACAAACCGGGAAAAGAAAGATTTCATAATGAATTCCCGGCATGAATCACCTCTTACCCGGCTGAAACCAAAGAAACAAACCGGGAAAAGAAGGATTTCATAATGAATTCCCGGCATGAATCACCTCTTACCCGGTTGAAACCAAAGAAACAAACCGGGAAAAGAAAGATTTCATAATGAATTCCCGGCATGAATCACCTCTTACCCGGCTGAAACCAAAGAAACAAACCGGGAAAAGAAGGATTTCATAATGAATTCCTGGCATGAATCGCCCCTTCCCCGGCTAAAACCAAAGAAACAAACCGGTAAAAGAAAGATTTCATAATGAATTCCCGGCATAAATCACCTCTTACCCGGTTGAAACCAAAGAAACAAACCGGGAAAAGAAGGATTTCATAACGAATTCCTGGCACGAATTGTTTCTTCCCCGGCTGAAACCAAAGAAACAAACCGGGAAAACAACAATTTCATGATTAATTCCCGGCACGAATCCTAACTTGCCATTGAAACTAACATCGAGCCTGACACATAACCTAAAAAAGAGTTACACATATTTCAAAAATTGTGCTAGTATTATATAAAAGTAACTTAAGTCGAGGAGTTAAATATATGAGAGACGGACGTGAAGAAGAAATTAGGAATATTGTTGGAGAATTGTTGGAAGACTATAAGGATGACAGAACAATCAATCAGATTGAACTTTTTGACCAACCGGATACGGAGGTTATAGTTGATATATTAGATAAGATGTTGAAAATTGTCTTTCCGGGATTCTTCAGGGAAAAAACCTATAGATTTTATAATTTAAACAGCAGACTTACGGTTTTGTTAGAAGATGTTATGTTTAATTTGAATAAACAAATTGCCATAGCTCTTAGGCAGTTGCCGGAAAATCAGAATGCAAACGAAGACGAAATGGCTGAAAAAGCTGAAAAGATTACATTAGAGTTTTTCAAAAAGATTCCTTTGATAAGAGAGTATACAGAGACAGATGTTCAGGCGGCTTTTGATGGTGACCCAGCGGCATTTAACAGAAATGAGATAATTTTGTCTTATCCGGGATTATACACTATTACCATAAACCGTATTGCCCATGAACTTTTTAAACTGTCGGTACCACTTATTCCAAGAATTATGACTGAACATGCTCACAGTCAGACCGGAATAGACATTCATCCGGGAGCAACTATTGGAAAATATTTCTTTATGGATCATGGAACAGGAATAGTTGTGGGAGAAACAACTATCATTGGTGATAATGTAAAGGTGTATCAGGGAGTAACCATTGGTGCCCTGTCTACAAGAGGCGGTCAGAAATTAAAGGGTGTAAAGAGGCATCCGACTATTGAGGATAACGTTACTATTTATTCAGGGGCTTCGGTACTTGGAGGTGAAACTGTAATAGGAAGAAATTCAGTAATAGGAAGTAACGCATTTATCACCAGTTCCATTGCACCGGAAACCAGGGTAAGCATCAAAAATCAGGAGTTAAATTACAAAACCGGAAAAAACAAAAAAGAGGCTTCAGGCATTGAAATAACTGATTTAGAGCAGGATGAAAGCTGGTTTTATATTATTTAGAAAACATGCAGAATATGCATAAAAATAAAATGTGGGATAACCATATAATGTGGAATGCCTGAAATTAATTAGAAATACAGGAGTTTGGGGCATTCTCATAAAAATAAGGTGTGTCGTTGGGCACATCTAAAATATTAGGAGGAAATACTATGGAGTTAAAAGGATCAAGAACAGAGGCAAATTTAATGGCTGCATTTGCAGGAGAGTCACAGGCAAGAAATAAGTACACATATTACGCATCAAAGGCAAAAAAGGATGGATATGTTCAGATTGCAAATATTTTTGAAGAAACAGCAGCTAATGAAAAGGAACATGCAAAAATCTGGTTTAAATTATTACATGGCGGAGCAATTCCATCAACTGTAGAGAATTTAAAGGATGCGGCTGCAGGTGAAAATTACGAGTGGACAGATATGTATGCAGAGTTTGCCAAGGAAGCAAGAGAAGAAGGCTTTAACGAAATCGCAGATTTGTTTGACGGTGTTGCAAAAATTGAAAAAGAACATGAAGAAAGATACAAGAAATTACTGGAAAATATTGAAGGTGATTTGGTATTTTCAAAGGATGGAGATTGCGTATGGCAGTGCTTAAACTGTGGACATATTGTTATCGGTAAAAAGGCACCGGAAGTTTGCCCTGTCTGTGCACATCCACAGTCTTATTTCCAGGTAAAACCTGAAAACTATTAATATGTAAATGACTACTTAGTAGGCAAAGAACCAATTTGACAAGAAGGAGACGGTTATGAAAACGGGACTTGTATTAGAAGGCGGAGCCATGCGTGGTATGTATACTGCAGGTGTTCTGGATGTAATGATGGAAAATAATATTACTGTGGACGGAACCATAGGAGTTTCAGCAGGTGCTACTTTTGGCTGTAATTTCAAATCAAAGCAGATTGGTCGTACCATCAGGTACAATTTAAAATATTCCAAAGATCCCCGATATGTGGGAATAAGATCTCTGATAAAAACCGGTGATTTGTATGGAGCAGATTTCTGTTACAGGCAGTTGCCGGAAAAATTAGATGTTTTTGACATAAAAACATATCAGGAAAATCCAATGGAGTTTTACGCCGTGGCAACAGATATTGAAACAGGAAAGCCGGTTTATCACAAATGCCCTAATGGAGACAGGGTGGATGTTGAATGGTATCGTGCATCTGCATCTATGCCTCTGGTATCTAATATAGTTGAAATAGACGGACAAAAGATGTTAGACGGCGGAATTGCTGATCCTATTCCTATTCATGAGTTTCAGAAAATGGGATATGACAGAAATGTTATTATTCTTACCCAGCATGATGGTTATCGGAAGAAAAAAAGCAGTGCTCTTCCTTTAATTAAGTTAAAAATGGGAAAGAAGTACCCTAATTTAGTGCATGATATGGAAATAAGACATGAAATGTACAACAAAACTCTTGACGATATCAGGGAAATGGAGAAGAAAAAGCAGGTATATGTAATCCGTCCAAATAATCCTATTAAAATTAAAAGGACAGAGACTGATCCGGAAAAGTTAAAGGCTTTGTACGAGACCGGTAGAAAAGAAGGATTACAGCATATTGAAAATATTAAAAAGTTTTTAGAAATGTAATTGGCAAAAATCGGGTATGATTTTCCTTTTTTGGTTCAAAATAATGTTGAATAATAAAAAAAGGAGAGTCATATGAAAGACAGAATTTTTGGTGTATTACAACGTGTAGGCAGGTCTTTTATGCTTCCTATAGCCATATTGCCGGTAGCAGGTTTACTTCTTGGAATAGGTGGCTCATTTACTAATGAAACCACTCTTAAAACATATGGATTAGAAGGAATCATGGGGCAGGGGACAGTTTTTCACGGAATCTTTCAGGTTATGAATGATGCCGGAAATATTGTGTTCTCTAACCTGCCTATTTTGTTTGCCATTGGGGTAGCCATAGGCATGGCAAAAAAGGAGAAAGAAGTTGCGGCGCTGTCTGCGGTAATTGCGTTTTTTATTATGCATGCATCAATTAGTGCTCTTATATCTATAAATGGTGGAATTGAAAATATGCTTCAGGGGGCAGTGGCTGATGTATGCGGAATTACATCACTGCAAATGGGTGTTTTCGGTGGAATTGTTGTTGGTCTGGGAGTGGCGGCACTTCACAACAGGTTTTATCGAATTGAACTTCCTCAGGTTTTATCGTTTTTCGGAGGAACGAGATTTGTACCTATTATAAGTGCACTTGTTTACACTTTGGTGGGAATATTGATGTATTTTATCTGGCCACCGATCCAAATAGGAATAAACTCAGTAGGAAATGTTGTACTTAATTCAGGATACATCGGAACATGGGTTTACGGATTTATGGAAAGATTGTTAATTCCCTTTGGACTGCATCATGTATTTTATATTCCTTTCTGGCAGACTGCTGTTGGGGGAACAATGGAAGTTGGAGGGCGTATTGTTGAAGGTGCCCAAAACATTTTCTTTGCACAGTTGGCAGATTCAGGAGTAACTCATTTTGCAGTTTCGGCTACAAGATTTATGTCAGGAAAATTTCCACTTATGATTTTCGGACTTCCCGGGGCAGCTCTTGCCATGTATCGCACGGCACAGCCCGGAAAAAGAAAACTTGTATATGGACTTTTACTTTCAGCAGCACTGACGTCAATGGTTACAGGTATCACTGAGCCTTTAGAGTTCACATTTTTATTTGTAGCGCCTCTTTTGTATGGAATACATTGCGTTTTTGCCGGCTTAGCTTACGCATTAATGCATTTCTTTAATGTTGGAGTAGGAATGACTTTTTCAGGGGGACTTATTGACCTTTTCCTTTTTGGTATTTTACAGGGAAATGCCAAAACAAACTGGATATGGGTTGTTATTGTAGGAGTGTTTTATTTCATAATTTATTATTTCTTATTTAGTTTCCTTATTAAAAAACTTAATTTAAGAACTCCCGGAAGATTTGATGATGACGAGGTTAAATTATATAAACGAAGTGATGTGGATGCGAAAAAGAAAGGCAGCTCAGGAACTGATTTGGGAGATACAGCAGTAAGTGAATCCGATGGTGTAGCAGGAAGTAAATCAGGCAGCTCAGCAGGAAGTGACGAGGGAGATGGCTCTAAAGAAGCAATCGCTAATGAATTGTCTATTGCCATTTGCAAAGGCTTAGGTGGAAAAGACAATATTTCAGATGTGGATTGCTGTGCTACAAGGTTAAGGTGTACGGTTTTTAATGCCGATTTGGTAAATGATTCAGTTCTGAGAATGACAGGTGCATCAGGGGTTGTTCACAAAGGCAATGGGGTGCAAATAATATACGGGCCAAAAGTCACGGTAATAAAATCTGATTTTGAGGAATTTTTAGAAAGTGACTTAGCAGATACCATAGGAAAAGAAACGGAGGCTTTAAGGGAGAACCATAAGGATAGTATCAGAGAAAATAATGAGAATGATACCATAGAGAGGAATAAGAATGGTACCATGGAAAGTAATGAGAATAATGGGAATGGTATTACGAGGAAAGAAACAAGTATTACATCCGGAGGGAAAAAGATTCTTGTTTTAAGTCCAATTACCGGATTTGCGGATAAAATTGAAAATGTGCCTGATGAGGCTTTTGCTTCAAAAATGATGGGGGATGGTGCTGCGGTGACACCAAGGGCACCGATAGTCAAGGCACCGGTAGATGGAGAAGTGACATTTGTCTTTGATTCTAAGCATGCCATAGGAATAAAGGATTCAAATGGATTAAATTATATTATTCATGTGGGAATTGATACAGTAAAGTTAGGAGGAAAAGGATTCGATGTGTTTGTAAGAGCCGGAGACAAAGTAAAATATGGAGACACTCTTATGAAACTTGATTTGGAATATTTGAAGAAAAATGCTCCATCCATTGTATCACCGGTTTTGTGCACTGATATGAATAACAGGATGACTATAAAACTTCTAAAAGAAGGTGCAGTACAGGCAGGAGAAGAATTGTTTGAAATTGAAATTTCGGAATAGCTGTGGAGATAGGCAGGGCAGGTGAAATTACAAAAATGAAATTTCACCGCCCCGGTTTCCTACTCCACAATTATATTTAGCCAATCGCCTTTTTTCACAAGAATAAATCCCACAACAGATTTAATGGCATCAAGCATACTTATAATAAAGAACATCCACACAATCGGCAGATTAGTGAAATGTGCCAGTAGCATTGCCACAGGTACATTTACCGCCCATATAAAACCACTGTCAAAAATAAAAGTCATAACCGTTTTGCCACCACTTCTAAGAGTAAAGTACGCCGCATTGGTAAAGGCGTTAAATGGTGTGGCAAGAACATATACCAAAATAAATCTTGTGGCAAGATAACGTATTTCTCCGGTTGTGTTATATATACGTGGGAACAAAGGTGCTGCAATAAGCAACAGGGCAGATACTCCAAGAGAAATCATTAAAGAAAAAGTGATCATCTTCGTATCCGTTTCCTTAGCCTCTTTTAGCTTGCCGGCACCAATTAACTGACCAATAACAATAGAAATGGCAATGCCCATTGTTAAGAAAAATGTATTAACTACATTATTAAGAGTGTTGGAAATATTAAGCCCGGCTATGGCCGAAAGTCCTCTGGTAGAAAGTGCCTGTGTCTGCATTGTTATTCCGGCGGCCCAAAGCAATTCGTTAAATAATAAGGGAGTACCGCGTAAAAGAATCTTTTTTACAAGAGAGGAAGGCACATGCAAATTGCTATAAACACCTTTAATAAACCTATATTTATCACTGTGTCTGTAGGTATAAATTATAAGATATCCACATTCAACAAATCTTGACATAACTGTTGCAATGGCAGCACCTATGACTCCCAGTTTTGGAAAACCAAGTAAACCGAATATTAAAAGAGCATTGAAAACAAAGTCAACAATAACGGCTAAAAGTCCTGCTATCATAGGAACCATGGTTTGACCGGCTTCCTTAAGGGTTGTGCTATAGCAATTTGCCACTACAAAAGGAATAATACTAAAAAGCATGATGTATAGATAATCCCTGGCATATTTAAATGTAGCATGGATATTTCCGGAAGCCCCACCTTCATGCAGGAACATATTAATTAAAGGTTCGTGGAGAATAATTAAAACACACATGCTTATGGCAATAATAAATATTCCTATAATTAATTTCATTCTAAATACATTTCTGGCACCATTATGATTATTCTGACCGAAATATTGGGCAGAAAAAATTCCCGCTCCGGACATTCCACCAAAAACTGCCAGATTAAACACAAAAAATAACTGGTTAATAATGGCAACACCGGTCATCTGGTCTGTTCCGATTTTTCCTACCATTACATTATCAAGCATAGCAACAAAGTTAGTAAGAAGATTTTGAATAACAATAGGCAGTGCAATAGCCATAATCATTTTGTAAAAAGCTTTGTCGCCAAAATATTTTGTTCTAAAAGTCTGTTTTCCTTCCGCAACCATTAAAATAACCTCATCTCATTAAATAATTTAAATAAAAACAGCAATAAATAACTGTATAAAATAATCACAATAATTAATTGCAATAGGTAGTAGAATAACACATGATTCCACTACAATCAATATAAAAATATAAATTAATTTTATAGTTTTAAGATATATTGGTAATGTGCATTATTATAATAGAAGAAAAACTTAAAATAGTGGCGTTAAAAATGTTTACAATTTATTAACAAATCTTTTTTAATAAAATTGTTGACAAAGTACTTTGATAGTGATATTTTAGTGTCAGATGAAATATTAGCACTCGAAACTAATGAGTGCTAATAAATCAAAGAAAGGAGATGCTTATGGAACTTAGTGATAGAAAAGAAAAGATTTTAGATGCTATCATCAGAAGCTACTTAGAAACAGGCGAGCCGGTAGGTTCCAGAACCATTTCCAAGAACACTGATTTGAATTTAAGTTCAGCTACCATTAGAAATGAAATGTCTGACTTAGAAGAGATGGGATACATTATCCAGCCCCATACATCGGCAGGACGTATTCCTACAGATAAGGGTTACAGATTTTATGTGGACAATATCTTAAAGGATAAGATGTCTGAGTTAGATGAAAGAGAAAAGAAGGTAACTGAAAAAGAAGATTTGTTAATTGAGAAGGTTGATAAGGTTGAGACATTACTTCAAAATATGGCAAAGGTATTAGCAAATAATACCAATTATGCCACCATGGTATCCGCACCGAAGTCTCAGGAGAATAAAATCAAGTTTGTTCAATTATCAGTAATTGATGAAAATCAGTTGTTATGCACTGTTGTTTCTGACAAGAATCACGTAGTTAACAGAATTATAAAGACTACACAGCAGATTAGTCAGGAAATGATAGTGAGATTGAATGTGGCACTTAACACTGTTTTGGCAGGTTTGTCATTAGAGGAAATCAACTTAGGAGTTATTTCCACATTAACATCTCAGGCAGGAGAACTTGAGGGATTGGTTAATGAAGTGTTAAAGACCATTACGGAAGCTATTGCTACAGAGGCACAGATGAAGATTTACACATCAGGTGCCACTAATATTTTTAAATATCCTGAGCTTAGTGATAAGGAAAGAGCCAGCCAGTTACTTACAACATTAGAAGAAAAGTCACAGCTGACAGAACTTATTAATGAAAGTGATGAGGAAACAGGCATTCAGGTATATATAGGTAGTGAGAGCCCGGTTAAGTCCATGAAGGATTGTAGCGTTGTCACGGCAACATACGAGCTTGAAGATGGATTTAAAGGAACTATCGGTATTATAGGACCGAAGCGAATGGACTACGAAAAGGTTGTTGAAACTTTAAGAACTGTTAAAGAACAGTTAAGTGAGACTTTTAAAGATGATAATTAGTATAAAGTTTTAAGAAAGGATGATTATCCGATGCAAAAGGAAAATAAAGATTTAGATGAGAACCTTGAAAAAGATGTGGCAAATGAAGAAACTACAGAGAAAGTAAAGGAAGAATCTAAAAAAGAAGAAAAGTCACAGGATGCAAAATCACAGGATGTGGCAGAGGAAAAACAGGAGGCATCAGACAAGAATGAAAATCCTGATAAGAAAAAAAAGCGTGGCTTAAAGAAGAAGGACAAAAAAGACCAGCAGATAGAGGAACTTAATGATAAGTACCAGAGATTATTTGCAGAGTTCCAAAACTTCAGAAGCCGAAGCGAAAAGGAAAAGGCAGCAATGTTTGAAACAGGTGCCAAATCTATTATAGAGAAGATACTTCCTATAGTAGACAACTTTGAAAGAGGAGTTGCAGCACTTAGTGAAGAAGATTTAGAGTCACCTGTAGGACAGGGAATGAATCTTATTTATAAACAATTACTTTCAACTCTTGATGAAATGGGAGTTACAGCTATTGAAGCCGAAGGAAAGGAATTTGACTCTGACCTTCACAATGCAGTAATGCATGAGGAAAACGATGAACTTGGTGAAAACATTGTTTCTCAGGAACTGCAGAAAGGCTATAAATATAGAGATACTGTTATTAGACACAGTATGGTAAAAGTTGCAAATTAACTAAAGTTTTATGTTATTTTAGGAGGAAAATAAAATGGGAAAGATTATTGGTATTGATTTAGGAACAACAAACTCATGTGTAGCTGTTATGGAAGGTGGAGAACCTACAGTTATAACAAATGCAGATGGAGCAAGAACAACTCCTTCAGTAGTTGCTTTTAAAAAAGATGGTGAAAGATTAGTTGGTGAGCAGGCTAAACGTCAGGCAGTAACTAATGCAGAAGGTACAGTATCATCAATTAAGAGACATATGGGTACAGATTATAAAGTTACTATTAACGACAAGTCTTATACACCACAGGCTATTTCAGCTATGATTCTTCAGAAGTTGAAAGCTGATGCAGAAAGCTATCTTGGTGAAAAAGTTACAGAAGCAGTTATAACTGTTCCGGCATATTTCAATGATGCTCAGAGACAGGCTACAAAGGATGCAGGTAAGATTGCAGGTCTTGATGTTAAGAGAATTATCAACGAGCCTACAGCAGCAGCTTTGGCTTATGGTCTTGATAATGAAAAAGAACAAAAGATTATGGTATACGATTTAGGTGGTGGAACATTTGATGTATCTGTTATCGAAATCGGTGATGGCGTTATCGAAGTTTTAGCAACAAACGGTGATAATAAGCTTGGTGGTGATGACTTTGATAAGAAGGTTATGGATTATATGGTAGCTGACTTTAAGTCAAAAACAGGTATTGACCTTTCAAATGATAAGATGGCTATGGAAAGAATTAAAGCTGAAGCAGAAGATGCTAAGAAGAAACTTTCATCATCTACACAGGTTGAAATTAACATCCCATTCATTACAGCTAATGAGCAGGGACCACAGCATCTTAACATGACTCTTACAAAGGCTAAGTTTGATGAACTTACAAGAGACTTAGTTGAGAGAACAGCTATTCCTGTACAGAATGCGTTAAAGGATGCAGGAATTACAGCTTCAGAGCTTAGCAAAGTATTATTAGTTGGTGGTTCTACAAGAATCCCGGCTGTTCAGGATAAGGTTAAACAGTTAACAGGTCACGAGCCATCAAAGAAGATGAATCCTGATGAATGTGTAGCTATTGGTGCCTCAATTCAGGGTGGTAAATTAGCAGGTGACGCAGGTGCCGGTGATATTCTTCTTCTTGATGTTACTCCACTTTCATTATCAATTGAAACAATGGGGGGTGTTGCTACAAGACTTATTGAGAGAAATACAACTATTCCTACAAAGAAGAGCCAGATTTTCTCAACAGCAGCAGATAACCAGACAGCAGTTGATATTAACGTAGTACAGGGTGAGAGACAGTTCGCAAGAGATAACAAGTCCCTTGGACAGTTCAGACTTGATGGAATTCCTCCAGCAAGAAGAGGTGTTCCACAGATTGAGGTTACATTTGATATTGATGCAAACGGTATTGTTAATGTATCAGCTAAAGACCTTGGAACAGGCAAGGAACAGCACATTACAATTACAGCCGGATCAAATATGTCAGATGAAGATATTGATAAGGCAGTTAAGGAAGCAGCTGAATATGAAGCAGCTGATAAGAAACGTAAGGAAGCAATTGATGCAAAGAATGACGCTGAAGCTATCATTACTCAGACAGAACAGGCAATGAGCGAAGCCGGTGATAAGTTAGCAGAAGGTGATAAGCAGGCAGTTCAGGCTGACATCGATGCATTAAAGGCCACAGTTTCTGCAATTGGTGCTAATGAACCTACAGAGGCTCAGGTTGAGGAATTAAAGGCTGGAAAAGAGAAATTAATGAACTCAGCACAGCAGTTATTCCAGAAGATGTACGAACAGGCACAGGGTGCTGCAGGAGCACAGGGTGCAGGTCCTGACATGAATGCAGGTGGAGCCGCACCACATGATGACGATGTGGTTGATGGAGACTTCACAGAAGTATAAATTAAAAATATAATGGGGTGATGCCCCTTATTACCGGAGAATCCCGCCCGTTTCAAACGGACGGGTTTTCCCACGAAATAAGATACGCTATTTTTTAACGATGGAAGGTATATTATTATGGCAGATAAGAGAGATTATTATGAGGTGTTAGGCGTTGACAAGAACGCTGATGCAGCCACAATAAAAAAAGCATATAGAACTCTGGCAAAAAAGTATCACCCTGATGCAAATCCGGGAAATGAAGAGGCAGCTGCAAAGTTCAAGGAAGCATCAGAAGCATATGCGGTGTTATCTGATGATGAAAAGAGAAAGCAGTACGACCAGTTTGGTCATGCGGCTTTTGATGGCAGTGGCGGAGCAGGTGGCTTTGACTTTAACAATATGGATTTCGGTGATATTTTCGGTGGATTCGGTGATATCTTTGGTGATATTTTCGGAGGTGGAAGCCGTGGACGTTCAAGAAGCAATAACGGTCCAATGCGTGGAGCCGATGTGAGATGTGGTATCCGAATTACTTTTGAAGAGGCTGTATTTGGATGCAAGAAGGAAGTTACAATTAATTACAAGGAAATATGTAAAACCTGTAACGGAACAGGTGCAAAGCCTGGAACTTCTCCTGAAAAGTGTCCTAAATGTAATGGTCAGGGTCAGTATGTTTCACGTCAGCAGACTATGTTTGGTATGATGCAAAGTACTCAGGTATGTCCTGATTGTCGCGGAACAGGTAAAATTATCAAGGAAAAATGTCCTGATTGCTATGGCAATGGATATAAACAGACGAAGAAGAAAGTTACTATTGATATTCCTGCAGGTATTGATGATATGCAGAGAATCCGTAAAACAGGTGAAGGGGAACCGGGTACAAACGGTGGTCCAAGAGGTGATTTGTTAGTTGATGTTCGTGTATCTCCAAGTGCAAACTTTGAGCGTGATGGTATGAATTTGTATAACAATACCCGTATATCATATGCACAGGCAGCATTAGGTGGAGATATTCGTGTCAAAACCATAGATGGTGATGTTAAATTTAACATTAAGCCGGGTACACAAACAGGAACACGTATCAGACTTAAGGGAAAGGGCGTTTGCAATGTACACAATCAGAATACAAAGGGAGACCAGTATTCAACTCTTGTGGTAGACGTTCCTACTCACTTAAATTCAGAACAAAAAGAGCTTCTTAAGAAATTTGATGAAATCTCAGGCAATACACTTCATGAGTTTGACGATGCAAAACCGGGAGGAACTGAGAAGAAGAGAAAGAAGAAATTCTTTTAAAAATAGAGAAATTCAGATTTGCTGAAAATTAAATCTGAAAGAATAAAGGCAGTTAGAATGAACAATTTGCTTAAACTAACTGCCTTTGTTTTATTTAAAAATGTATATTATTTAAAGTCATATTTTGTTTATCGCTTGTTAAGTGGTACATATGCCGTAGGTTTTGCCACGTTCTTGTAAGCCGGACGGATAATCTTTCCGGCATTAATGATTTCTTCAATACGGTGTGCACTCCAACCTGCCATTCTGGCGGCAGCAAACATTGGGGTATATAATTCATCAGGTAAACCTAACATCGAATATACAAATCCACTGTAGAAATCTACGTTGGCACTAACACTTTTCTTTCTGTTGTGAGCCTTTGAAATAACCTCAGGGGCAAGACGTTCAACATTTTCATAAAGATGATACTCGTCCATAAGATTCTTTTCTTCGGCAAGTTTTTTTGTGAAACTCTTCAAAAGTTTGGCTCTTGGGTCTGATATGGCATAAACAGCATGACCAATACCATATATTAATCCTGACTGGTCAAAGAGACGTTTATCTAAGATACCCTTAAGATAATTTTTAACCTCATCATCGTCGTTCCAGTCATTAACAGTTTCTTTCATGTTATCAAACATTTTCTTAACCTTAACATTAGCACCACCGTGTCTTGGACCCTTTAAGGAACAAAGAGAGGCGGCAATTGCTGAGTATGTATCTGTTCCTGATGAAGATACAACATGGTTAGTAAAGGTTGAGTTATTACCACCGCCATGTTCTGCATGAAGAACAAGTGCCAAATCCAAAATTTTAGCTTCCAAATTAGTATAGGAGCTGTCGGGTCTTAAAAGTCTTAAGATATTTTCAGCTGTTGATAGCTTAGGGTCAGGATTTATAATGTGAAGATTATCATGATAGTGATAATGCCTCATTGACTGATATCCATATACTGAAATAAGAGGAACTCTTGCTATAAGACTTAAACTCTGACGTAAAACGTTTGGAATGGAAGTATCATCAGGGTTATCGTCCCATGAATACAGGGACAATACACATCGTGCCAAAAGATTCATCATATCCTTGCTTGTAGCCTTCATAACAATGTCTCTTACAAAGGATGAAGGAAGATTACAAAATGAAGCAAGAACATTATTGAAATTTTCAAGGCGTTTTGCATTAGGTAGTTCGCCAAATAATAACAGGTAAGTTACTTCCTCAAATCCGAATCTGTCCTCAGCAATAAATCCATTAACAATATCTTCTATATTCATTCCACGGTAGAACAGCTGTCCCTCGCATGGAACCGTAACACCGTCAACCACCTCAAATGAATGAACATCACCTATTTCAGTAAGACCGGTAAGAACACCTTTTCCACCTTTTTCACGTAAACCTCTTTTAACGTTATATACATCATAGAGACTTGGATCTATGCAGGAATTGTTTACGCAACGGTCAGCGTACCTTTCAATTTGTGCCGTAAGCTTATCTTCAGTCTCAAATGAATTTTCATTTAATAGCAATATATTTTCCCTCCTTTTTTTAAAATTAAAATTAAGTAATTGTCATAAAAAAACACAATATGACAATTTATTTTAACATAAAAATAGAATAAACTCAACTTAAGGAAAAACAATAAGACACTTCCTCAATACCGGGTTTTGTGATACAATAAACCCAAATGGCTAATAGCATATTTATTATATTTACCACAGAGGTTTGATATGGACATATTTGATTATGCAAGAAATATAAATAGTGAAAAAGAGTCACCCTTAGCCAGCAGGCTGCGTCCGAAAACACTAGAGCAGGTTGTAGGACAGGAGCATATTATAGGCGAGGGAAAACTTCTATATAGAGCAATAAAGGCAGATAAAATCAGTTCGGTTATTTTTTACGGCCCTCCGGGAACAGGGAAAACAACTCTTGCCAAGGTTATTGCTAATACTACCAGTGCTGAATTTAAACAGTTAAATGCTACAGTGGCAGGAAAAAAGGACATGGAAGAGGTAGTGGAAACTGCCAAACAGAACATGGCAATGAGTGGCAAAAAGACTATTTTGTTTATAGATGAGATTCATAGATTTAACAAGGGACAGCAGGACTATCTTTTACCTTTCGTGGAGGATGGAACAATAATCCTTATAGGAGCTACTACTGAAAATCCTTATTTTGAGGTAAATTCAGCTTTAATATCCCGTTCAATTATATTTGAATTAAAACCTTTGTCCACGGAAAATATTGAAAAGTTAATATATAGAGCCGTTGAAGATAAAGAAAATGGAATGGGAATTTACAACGGAGTTATTGATAAAGATGCAGCACGGTTTTTGGCGGAAATATCTAACGGTGATGCAAGAACAGCACTAAATGCAGTTGAATTAGGTATCCTTACCACTGATAAAAGCCAAGATGGAAAGATACATATAACACTAGATGTGGCAGAGCAGTGTATACAAAAAAGAGCATTAAGATATGACAAGTCAGGGGACAACCACTATGATACAATATCTGCATTTATAAAAAGCATGCGTGGCTCAGACCCGGATGCGGCAGTGTATTATTTAGCCAGAATGCTGTATGCAGGAGAAAGCGTTGACTTCATAGCGAGAAGAATAATGATTTGTGCAGCAGAGGATGTGGGAATGGCAAATCCACAGGCATTAGTTGTAGCCACGGCGGCAGCACAGTCGGTACATCAGGTGGGAATGCCGGAGGCACAGATTATTTTGTCAGAAGCGGTAATATATGTTGCTTCTTCACCGAAGAGCAATTCAGCCTACAATGCCATATTTAAGGCAATGGATACAGTGAAAAATACAGTAACCAGTAAGGTGCCGGTGCATTTAATGGACGCACATTATAAAGGTTCAGCGGCACTGGGACATGGTATAGGATATAAATATGCACACGATTATCCTAACCATTATGTTAATCAGCAGTATCTTCCGGATGAACTGGTAGGTTCAAAGTTTTACAATCCGGGAGATTTAGGATATGAAGCAGAAGTTAAAGAATATTTTAAAAAGATAAGAGGTATTGATTAATTGAAGGCATTAATAGATAAACTGGCATCAGGAAATGCGGTGTATGAAACACCGGATGCGGAAATATCTGAAAATAGAATAGCAGTGGAATTAGAGCAGGGGGAAAGCACATACGGAGAGATTGCCATTAATGGTAAGCACGGAATGAGCGTTAAAGGTATTGTTTTTTCCACTGACAATCACATTGAATTTGAGAACAACCAGTTTAATGGGATTAACAATAAGGTTAAATATGTTGTATCCTCTAAAAATATGTATGAGGGACAGGTAATAAGCGGAACCATTAGTGTAATAACCACTGCTGGGGACTATGCCATTCCTTTTGGCATAACAGTGAAAAAGCAGGTTATAACATCTTCCATAGGTGAAATTACAGCTCTTACGGACTTTGTGAAACTTGTAAGAGTGAGCTATGATGAGGCACTTTTGCTGTTTTTATCAAAGGAATTTAAAACATATTTCCTTAAAAAAGATGACCATGCCCTTACTTTGTATAATCAGGTAATGAGAAATACTAACAGAAACATTGCTCTTGAGGAATTTTTAGTAGGAATGAAACTAAAGGACAAAGTGAAAATAAGTATTTCTAATACCATAAAAGAGTATACGGATATAAAAGAAAACTATGGCGATGTGTTAAATATTTCAAGAAGCGGCTGGGGCTACGTGGACATAGACGTGGAAGTTCAGGGAGACTTCTTCTATGGCTGTAAGGACAAAATTTCCGGAGATGAATTTAACGGAAAAATTGCTGAATATCAGTATCTCATTAATGCAGGAAGACTTCACGGAGGAAGTAATTGCGGAAGAATTATTTTAAGAAGCTCTAACGAAAAACTGGTGTATGATGTGGTTATTGTAAATCAGAAAGACAGTATTGATGAGTACCTTAAAAACAAAAAAAGTACCATCAATATGGTAAAAAACTATCTGGATTTCCGTACCGGGGTTATAGATGGTAAAAAATGGAAAAGTAATCTTTTAAATCTTGCTGAGGAAAGATTAATAGCTAATAAAAATGACATTGTTGGAGTTTTGGCAAAGGCTCAGGTGGGAATAACTAATAATGATGACGAAATGGCATTAGAATATTTAAACAGGGCATCTAATCTTGTTTCCATTAAAGATGAAAAGTCTGTAATTTATTATTGCTATTATTTATATTTAAAATCTATATATAAAAATGATGCTTCCTACACATATGAAGTTAAGGAAGAAATAAAAGGTTATTTTGAAGGCGGATACGACAAATGGCAGCTTTTATGGATGCTGTTTTACATGGATGACAGGTATGATGAAAATCCAAGCCTTAAATATACATTAGTAAAGAGAATGTTTAATAACGGCTGTCACAGCCCTATTATGTATTATGAGGCAGCAAAGGTTATTAATGAGCAGCCGGAACTTTTTAGAATGCTTAACAAATTTGAAATCCAGATTTTAAATTTTGCCGGCAAGTATCATATGGTTGGAATAGAGTTGGCAAAACAGGCAGCAGATATTATTGGCAGGGAGAGGGAATTTAACGAAAACTATATTAATATCTTAAGCAGGTTATATGAGGAAACTGAAAGTACAGATGTACTTTACTGTATTTGCGGTGCAATTATTAATGGAAACAGAGCCAACAAGGAATACTCTAAGTGGATAAGTGAAGGTGTAAAAAAAGAATTAAAAATCACTAATCTTTACGAGTATTATATATACACAATAGATGTGGATAATTACAATATGCTGGAAAAATCAGCATATAAGTATTTTTCATATGGCACTGATACTTTAATGTATAACAGAGATTATTTTTACGCAAATCTTGTAACTAATTTCAGTGACACAGATGAAATTTATACTAAATGCTACAATGATTTGGAAAAATATGTAACAGAAGAGCTTATGAAGGGCAATAACAACCGTCATTTAAGAGTTATATACAACAGAATTTTAAATGATGATTTTATTGTGGGAAACTTAGGTGATAATATGGCTAAGGTTCTCCATACTTATTGTATCAGGGTTAATAACAGGAAAATAAAGCATGTTATTGTAAATCATAAAGAAATAAAAGATTTCCAGACAGTGTCCTTTATAGACGGAATGGCGTATGTTCAGTTATATACAGATAATCCGGTTATTGTATTTATGGACAAAAGGGGAAGAATTATTTCAGATGTGGAATATGAAATCTCAAAAATGGAAATAACGGCACCGGTTTCAAAGGTGGGAAGCAATCTTTTAACAGAATTATGTGACATTGAAAAAATCATGAGAAATCCTGCAGACAATCCGGGAAAGCTTATTGAATTAAAGGCAATGGTGGGTGCACCGGGACTTACTGAGGAATTTAGGCAAAGACTGATTGAGTTTATTGTGGATTATTATTACAAGGGCTACGATAAAGGAGATTTGGATATTTATCTTCTTCAAATTGATATGGCTTCACTGGATGTTAAATCACGAAATAAAGTAATGGAAGTTATGATTGAAAAGAACTTTATGGAAATGATTTATCCGTATATGGCAAAGTATGGTTATAAGGGAATAAGCAATTCCCTGTTAGAAAAGGTATGCATAGAGTTAGTGGCAAATCCTGAATGTGACCCAAATGACTATGTGGAAGAAATGTGTGCCAGTGCATTTAGAAACGGATGCAGGGATGAGGGAGTATTAAGGTTCCTTGGAAAATACTATGAGGCAGGAAGTCTTGAACTTTACCAGTTGTACCTTGCCATTAAAGCAAAAGGCATAAAGGATAATACAATGGCTGAACGTCTCTTGGTGCAGTATATTTTTGAAGGAAATACAGAAAACAAAATATATGATATTTATATGTCTTATTTAGAAGAAGCAACATCTACAGTTATAAGAAAGGCATTTTACACATATGTGACATACAACTACTTTATTAAGAAGGTGCAATGTCCGGATGTGGTGTGGGAAATTCTTGAGCAGGAATATGACAACGGATTAAACACACCGGTTATATGTAGTATTGCTTTTGTGGAGGCTATGTCTAAAAAAACAAGCCTTACTGAAAGACAGATTAAGATTCTTCAGTCATTAATAGAAACATTGGCAAAGAATAATATTAATTTTGAGTTTTATAAGAAGTTTAATAAGTGGTTTAAGATACCATTTAATCTTGTGGACAAAACCATAATTGATTTTAGAACAAATCCAAAACACAGGGTAGATATTACCTATAGCATAAAGACTCCTGAGGGACGTACAAAGAAAGTTACGGAAGAAATGGGAAGCATTTATCAGGGAATATTTACTAAGGAAATAATTATGTTTTATGGTGAAGAAATTGACTACAGCATTAAGGAGTATTCAGATGAAGACCCTGATGGAAAGGTAGTGGATAATTATTCCGTAAGAATAACAGAAAAAAATATTTACAACGATGAGTCACGTTTTGGAATGATAAATGGAATGATGATTTGCAGGGCTTTAGGAAGAGAGGATGCGGCAAGGGAGATAATGCAGTCATATGCTCTTTGTAAGGAAGCAGGCAAAGAAATCTTTAAGCTTTTATAAATTACATCGGAAATTAAGCTGGTACTAGGAGGACAAGGCTTTGGGAAAAGGAATGATTTTAGGAATAGATTTTTCTATGGACTATGCACAGATAGCATATTTGGATAATGATGGAAATCCCCAGTCCGTAAGTGTGGGAACAGAGGATAATTATATGATTCCCGCCGTTGTATGCTACAACAGTGAATTGAATGAATGGTCAGCAGGCGATGAGGCAGTTAATAAAGGAAGACTTGAAAAAAGCAAAGTTTACAAAAATCTTCCGGAAATATTCAACGAAGACAGTGAAAATGATGCTGATGAGGCAAAAAAAGCAGTTTCCACATTTATGTCATATCTAATTAAATTAGCGGTTAATTACAGCAACGGACGTTTAATAAAAAATATTCTTGTAACTGTAAATCAGGTAAATCCTCAGGTTATAAAGGGACTGCTGGAGGTATTTACTGAGTTGGGATACAATGAAAAAGACATAAAGGTAATAAGTCACTCAGAAAGCTTTGTATACTATGTTTTAAATCAGAATAAGGATATATGGATAAATAATGTTTTGTTTTTGCAGCTGGATAAACATGAGTTTTCATGTAGAAGATTAAATGTTATAAAAGGAAGACAGCCTCATGTGGCAGATGTAAGAATGACGGATTTAAGCAATTTATTCACTATGGATTTAGTTACAAGAGAGCCTCTTGGAGCTGATGAAATACTTTCTGAATTTTTGGAGGAACAGCTTAAAAAACATGTTGTGTCAGGAGTTTTTCTTTCAGGAGAAGGATTTTATGTAGACGGATGGCAGAAAACCTTATCCGTTTTGTGCAGAAACAGAAGAGTTTTTAAAGGTAGTAACCTTATAGTAAAAGGGGCAGCCTATGGCGCAAGAGAATTTTTCTATGTACCGGTTCTTGATAAATATCTTATTTCCTGTAAGGGACGTACGAGAGTTAAAATTGTTATGGCTGTTAAATATAAGGAACATGATAGTTACATTACCCTTTCAAACATTGGAGAGTATTGGCACCAGGCAAAATCAAAGGCTGAGTGTATAATGGAAAAACCTACGGAGGCTTCCTTTGAAATTCAGGACATTATGAATCATGCCAATGAAAGTTTCAAAATTGATTTAAAGGATTTTCCTAAGAGACCGCCAAATACCACAAGACTTGAAATAAATTTCAGATATCTTTCTGAAAATTCCTTTGAAATAGAAATAAAGGATTTAGGATTTGGAGAATTCTTTAAATCCTCAGGAATGTCAGTTAAAAAAGAAATTACTTTATAGAACTTTTAAGAGGAGACGTCATGAATTATATTACTTTGTGTACGATACATACAGAGAAACCATACTATATTAAGGAAGTCAACAAAAACATATATTCAATTGAGGAGTTAAGTTATTATTTGTACAATTATCTGTATTTAATAGATGATACCTTTTTCAGTGATACATTAATTGATTATATTGAAAATGAACTAAAGCAGACAACCATTGCTTCCGGGTTAAAGCAGATAATAGCAAAGAAAGGCGAACTGGGAGAAAAAATTGCCTTTGTTATTAAAAATTCCGGATATTATTCTGAAAGAGAAGCAGAAAAACTGGAAAATCATTTAGTTGCCCTTTGTTCAAAAACAACAGCTGAACGAATAAAGGCGAAGGCGGACATACTTATGGATACAGACAAATATAACATGGCAATTAACTACTATAACAGTATTCTTAACAAGGCTATAAACACAGAACTTCCGGAAAGATTTTACGGAGATGTTTACAACAATTTAGGTGTAGCATATGCAAGATTGTTTGAATATGAACATGGAGCAGCAGCCTTTAGATGTGCATACAGGTTAAATAAGTCCAACGAGTCCTTAGAGTCGGTTTTGCTATGTGATTTGTTAAGTGATAATGAAAAGAGACTTAACATAGATAAGGAAAAATATAAGGTAAGCGATACGGTTATTAACAGACTTAGGGCAGAACTTATAAAGAGAAAAGTGCATATACAGTCAGAGTGGAAAAAAGAAAATGAGGATATGTTTGTAACTCAGTGCAGAAAAGAATATATTGTGGAAATAAACAGTTAATTTGCTGATATTAGATGTTGACAAACATAAATAAAATATTTATCATTGACTATATGTTTAAATGCGTTGAGGAAAAGGAGTAGCAGATAACCCCTTATAGAGAAAGAGGGATGGTGGAAGCCTCTTAGGAAGGTATTTGTGAAGGTAGTTTCTAAGCAGCCGTGGTAAAAAATGGATTATCCAATTAGCCGCAGACGTTTCATCCCCGTTACAGGATAAGATAAGTGATAAAGAAAGGTGGTACCGCGATATATTCGCCCTTTGTGTGCTACCGGTTACTATACAAAAGAAAAGAGTGGCATGGCTGCTCTTTTTCTTTTCATAATCTTACAGAATAGGAGAAAACAATGAAGGAATTTGAAAAGAATTACAATCCCGCAGAGATTGAAGACAGACTTTATGAAAAGTGGCAGGAAAAGAAATATTTCCATGCAGAAGTAGACAGAAGCAGAAAGCCGTTTACTATTGTTATGCCACCTCCAAATATTACAGGGCAGCTTCATATGGGACATGCCCTTGATAATACAATGCAGGATATTTTGATTAGATTTAAGAGAATGCAGGGCTATGAAGCCTTATGGCTTCCGGGAACTGATCATGCATCAATTGCCACAGAAGCTAAGATTGTAGAAAAAATGCGTGAAGAAGGCATTACCAAGGAAGATATTGGGAGAGACGCATTCTTAGACAGAGCATGGGCGTGGAAAAAGCAGTACGGCGGACGTATTGTTTCACAGCTTAAAAAGATTGGTTCATCCTGTGACTGGGACAGAGAAAGATTTACCATGGATGAAGGCTGTTCAAAGGCGGTAAAGGAAGTTTTTGTTAATTTATATAACAAAAAGCAGATTTACAAGGGTGAAAGAATTATTAACTGGTGCCCTCATTGCCTTACATCTATTTCAGATGCAGAGGTAGAATATGAAGACCAGGCAGGTAAATTCTGGCACTTAAGATATCCTTTAACAGATGGTTCAGGATATATCCAGCTGGCTACAACAAGACCTGAAACATTACTTGGTGATACAGCAGTAGCAGTAAACCCAAATGATGACAGATATAAACATTTAATAGGAAAGATGCTTACACTTCCTTTAGTTGGAAGAGAAATCCCTATTATTGCCGATGACTATGTAGGTATTGACTTTGGTACCGGTGTAGTTAAAATTACACCTGCCCATGATCCTAACGATTTTGAAGTTGGACTTCGTCACAACTTACCTGTTATTAATGTTTTAACAGACGATGCTAAGATTGTTGATGATTATCCTAAGTACGCAGGTATGGACAGATATGAAGCAAGAAAGGCAATTGTAGAAGATTTAGACAAGGAAGGATATCTGGTTAAGGTTGAAGACCATGAACATAATGTAGGTACATGTTACAGATGTCATACAACTATTGAACCAAGAGTTTCAAAGCAGTGGTTTGTAAAGATGGATGAGCTGGCAAAGCCTGCAATAGAAGCTGTTAAAAAAGGTGACACTAAGTTTGTACCGGGATATTTTGATAAAACATATTTCCATTGGCTTGAAAATATCCGTGACTGGTGTATTTCACGTCAGTTATGGTGGGGACACCAGATTCCTGCATTTTACTGTGATGACTGTGGTGAAATGGTTGTAACAAAGGAAGACCATGCAGTATGTCCTAAGTGTGGTAAGGAAATGAGACAGGATCCGGATACTCTTGATACATGGTTCTCATCAGCATTATGGCCATTTAGTACGCTGGGCTGGCCTGATAAAACAGAAGAAATGGATTACTTCTATCCTACTAATACATTAGTAACAGGATATGATATTATACCTTTCTGGGTAATGAGAATGATGTTCTCAGGACTTGAACATACAGGAGAGGTACCTTTTGATACAGTTTTGATACACGGACTTGTTAGAGATTCACAGGGACGTAAAATGTCAAAATCTTTAGGAAACGGTATAGACCCATTGGAGGTTATTGATAAATATGGTGCTGACGCATTAAGATTTACCCTTATTACGGGAAATGCACCTGGTAACGACATGAGATTCTATTGGGAAAGAGTAGAGGCATCAAGAAACTTTGCCAATAAGGTTTGGAATGCTTCAAGATTTATCCAGATGAATCTTCCTGAAGAAAATATTGATTTAGGTAAGAAACCTGAAAACTTAACTGATGCAGATAAGTGGATTTTATCAAAAGTTAACACTTTGGCAAAAGATGTGACAGAAAATCTTGATAAATTTGAACTTGGTATAGCAGCTGACAAAATTTACAACTTTATTTGGGAAGAATTTTGTGACTGGTATATTGAAATGGTTAAGCCTAGATTGTACAATGATAATGATGATACAAAACAGGCTGCATTATGGACACTTAAGAAAGTATTAATTGACTCATTAAAACTTTTACATCCATATATGCCATTTATTACAGAGGAAATATTCTGTAATATTCAGGATGATGAAGAGTCCATTATGATTTCATCATGGCCTGAGTATTCAGAAGAAAACACATTTGAAAAAGAAGAAGCAGCAGTTGAAACTATTAAGGAAGCTGTACGTTCTATCAGAAATATACGTTCAGAGATGAATGTTGCACCAAGCAAGAAGGCAAAAGTATTTGTTGTATCTGATGATGCAACTGTACGTGAAATCTTTGAAAAGGGAAATGTATTCTTTGCTACCTTAGGATATGCCAGTGAGGTTATTATTCAAAGTGATAAGGAAGGCATTGAGGATGACGCTGTATCAGTAGTTATTCCAAAGGCTACTATTTACATGCCATTTGCCGAACTTGTTGACATTGCAAAGGAAATTGAGAGACTTCATAAGGAAGTTGAACGCCTTAACAAGGAACTTGCAAGAGTAAACGGAATGCTTTCAAATCCTAACTTTGTAAGTAAGGCTCCTGAAAAGAAAATAAATGAGGAGAAGGAAAAGAAGGCTAAATATGAACAGATGATGGAACAGGTTAAGGGACAGCTTTCACATTTAGAAAAATAAGGAGAAGGATATGATTAATTTTGAAGAAGAAATTAAAAAATTTCATCCAAGCCTTGAAATAGAAGAGGCAGAAAACGCCATCTATAACAACAATATATCAGACATTACTGATGTTATGATACAGATGGTTGAGGAACTAAAGGGCGAGAACAAATAAGCAAAGGATGGATTTAACAGATGATATGCTATAATTGTGGAAATGTCCTTACTAACAGTGATTATTGCAGTCACTGTGGTATGGATGTAAGCGTCTACAAGAGAATTGTGCGTTTGTCCAACACATATTACAACGTGGGTCTTACAAAGGCAAGAAACAGAGATTTAGCCGGAGCAGCAGATACCTTAAGACGTTGTGTTAAGTTAAACAAACGTAATATTGATGCCAGAAATCTTTTAGGACTTGTGTATTTTGAAATGGGAGAGACAGTTCAGGCATTTTCCGAGTGGGTTATGAGCACCAACATTCAGCCGGATAACAACCCGGCAGACCGATATCTTGTAGCTATACAGCAGGAAAAGGGAAAAGTAGACGAGTTGAATCATACTATAAAGAAGTTCAATGTAGCTCTTAATTATGCCAAGAGCGGAACTGACGACATGGCTATAATTCAGCTTAAGAAAGTCCTTAATCAGAATCCTAATCTGATAAAGGCCTATCAGCTTTTAGCTTTACTTTACACCAAAAACGGTCAGTACGAGAGAGCAAAGAGAACAATAAAGAAGTCTCTTAAAATTGACAAGTGCAATCCTTTAAGTATCCGTTATTTAAGAGAAATTAACGAGTATATGGAGGATGAAAAGAAAAATGATCCTGACAGGAGAATGGAGCGAAGACGAAGCTTAAGAGGTGTAATGGTTGACAGACCTTACTTAAGTGGAAATGATGTTATTGTTCCACAAAACAATTTTAAAGAGGCTATTAGCAGTGCCCAAAGTATTTTACACATAATAATAGGTGTCTTGCTTGGCGCAGCATTGGTTTACTTTATTGTTACTCCGGCAAGAATTGCAGGCATTTCTGATAAAGTAAATGACACAAAGGTTGAATATAATCAAAAGATTGCTATAAAAAATTCTACAATTTCCGAATTGCAGGATCAGGTGGATACAATAAAGAAGGAAAGGGACAAGCTTAAAACGAGTCTTGCCCAGTATACTGGCACGGGAAATACTTTAAGCACAAACTACAGTAATCTTTTAGAGGCAGTACAGTATTACTTAGCAAAGGATTACGACAATAGTGCAAAGTCATTAGAAAAGGTTGATGGCAAAATGAAGATGGAATCAGCTTCATTTACATCGGTGTACAAGTCATTAAGTGATCAGTTGTCATCAAGAGTGGAAAATTCAGCTTTTGATGCAGGTATGAGCGCCTACGAAAGTGCAGATTACGAAACAGCAATAACACAGTTTACAAAGTGTATTGAGGCAAATAAAAACAACGTTAAAGCGATTTATTACTTAGCCTATGCCTATAACAGGCAGGGAGATACAACTAACTCCAATAAGTATTTCAAGAAAATCGTTGATGATTTTGGAGATTCAGAATACGCAGATAGAGCAAGAAATATGTTATCAGACAATGGCGGCGATGACGGCAACAATGGTGATAACGGAGACAATGGCGGTGATAGCGGAGACGGCGGAAGTTCAGAATAAAATATAAAAATACTAAAGAAGAGAACCTTAAAAGGGTTCTCTTTTTGTGGTTATGGTAAAACAGGTATTGAGCCATGTTTATAAAATTTTAAGGGGGATTACAATGGAAGTTTTATATGAAGTAAGGGGAAGAAATCTGTTGATTTATTTACCGGAAGAATTAGACCATCATAATGCAAAAATCATAACAGAGCAGTCGGACTGGTATATTATTTCAAACAAAATTCAAAACATTATTTTTAATTTTAAAAGAACAAAATTTATGGACAGTTCAGGAATCGGGGTTATTATGGGACGGTATAAGTTAGTTAAAAACCGGGGCGGTAAAGTTACTGTTACTAATATTAATAATTCTATTGACAGAATATTAACTATTTCAGGTTTGTACAAAATTGTTGAAAAAACAATAACACCGGATTTATCCAGATATTAGGAGGAAAGTATGGAGAATAATATGAGCATTACGTTTGATGCCAAGTCACAAAATGAAAGTCTGGCAAGAATGGTGGTGGCTGCCTTTCTCACGGAGGTTGACCCTACAATCGAAGAAATAAATGACATAAAAACTGCTGTTTCAGAGGCAGTTACTAATGCAATAATTCACGGATACGGGGAAAAAACGGGAACTGTATACATGAAGTGCAACATGCTTACAAATAAAATAAAGAAAAATGATAGTACATACGAAACAGATACAACCATAAAAATTGAAATAAAAGATGAAGGTGTTGGAATTGAAAACATAGAAAAAGCAAGAGAGCCGTTGTTTACAACTAAACCGGAGTTAGAACGCTCCGGAATGGGATTTATGTTTATGGAAATGTTTATGGATGAACTGATTGTAGAGTCAGAAAAAGGTCGTGGTACTAAGGTTTCCATGACAAAGAGATTAACAAAGCAGGAAAAAATCTGATAATGGATGTATTATCGTTAATAGAAATGGCTCATAAGGGAGATAAAGCAGCAAGGGACAAGGTACTTTTAGAAAACAGTGGTCTTATCTGGAGCATTGTCAGGAGATTTTTAAACAGAGGCTATGAAAGTGAGGATTTATTTCAAATAGGCTGTATAGGAATGCTTAAGGCAATTGACAGGTTTGATGTTAATTTTAAAGTGGCATTTTCCACCTATGCAGTGCCACTGATAGCAGGAGAAATCAGACGCTTTTTAAGAGATGATGGCATTATTAAAATAAGCAGAACCATAAAAGAAAATCAATTGAAAATTTATTTAGAAACGGAAAAATTCAGAAAAGATAATAACAGGGAACCTACGGTGGAGGAATTGTCTAAAGTATGTGATTTAACCTGTGAGGAAATAATAACTGCATTAGATGCATCAAGAGAAGTGGAATCTATTTATAAGGAAATCGATACCGGGGATAATAAAAAGCAGACCATATTGGAAAAAATAGAGGATGAAAGCAGTCATGAGATAATGGTTATTAACCGCATAATGGTAAAACAGCTGTTAGAGACACTAGACGATACAGACAGAAAAATAATTATTTTAAGATATTTTCAAAATAAAACCCAGTCGGAAATTGCAAATATAGTGGGAATGACTCAGGTTCAGGTGTCAAGAACTGAAAAGAAAATTTTAGAAAAATTAAAAAAGCAAATTGGATAAATTAGAATAATATAGTGTTCATTGGATATAATGTATGTCATAAACAATTATAGAAAGGATTTGACAGGTATGAAAATCTTTAAAGTTATAATTATTATGGCTGCCATCATAATGGCTACAGGAATTGGTGTTTATTTGTGCTCTCAGGCGAAGGAAACAGAAAAAACTGAAACGGCAGTTATGATTTAGAGGTGGGCATGAGTGATACATTATATATAAAGTTAGATCAGTGCGTGGAAGTAACTCACGAAGATGTAACTATTGGCGATGTGGCAAAATTAGAATGTAAGAACATGTCAGTGGTAAACAGGTTAAAGCCCATTAAGCTTTTAACTGATCATTCCAATGGCAAAAAAAGATATATTGTTTCTATAATGGAAATTTTTGAAATAGTGGATGAAACCTTTGAAAATGTTGATGTACAAAGTGTTGGTGAAACAGACTGCATTATTGAATTTAAAAAGGCATATGCAGGGAAAAAATATCTGGAAATTATTAAGGTTATTTTAATATGTGTACTTTTGTTTTTCGGAGCAGGTTTTTCCATAATGTCATTTAACAATGACGTTTCAGTGGAAGGAATGTTTGAAAAAATCTGCAAGTTAGTGGCGGGAGACAAAAATACCGGAAAATCATTAATGGAATTATGCTATTCTGTGGGAATGGGGGTAGGAATCCTTGTATTTTATAACCATTTTGGGCTAAAGAGGTTTTCAAAGGATCCAACGCCTATTGAGGTTGAAATGCGAAAATATGAAACCGATGTTAATCAGACTTTAATTGAGGGGCATAACAGACAGGATGGAAAGTTGGATGTAAAATGACGTGGTGGAAATATATAATTTTGGGACTAACAGCATTTGGAGGAGGCAGTGTAATTTCAGCAGCGGTATTTGCCCTTATTGCCTCCACCGGTGTTATAACCAGAATGGCAGGGAAAACCCATACCGGAAAACATGTTACTAAATATGAGACAGCAGTTGTGGCAGGAGGTACATTGTGGAATATATTCTGGGTATTTTCCGTAAAACTTCATATGCCGGTAACGGTATCGGCAGTGCTACAACCCATAATAGGACTGTCTCAGGGAATCTTTGTAGGATGTCTTGCAATATCTTTAGCTGAGGCATTAAATGCTACGGCAATTTTTGCCAGAAGAGTGAAACTGAGAATAGGTTTTAGTTATATTATCTTAGCTGTGGCAGTGGGAAAAGTAACGGCGGCAATAATTCAGTTCGCTAACGGATGGGTTAAAAAATAGCATTAATGAAAGCATAAAGGGGAAAGTAATGGAAAGCGAAGAAAGAAAACAAAAATATAATGAATATGTTAAGCGGATAACTCCTGACAATAAGTTGTTTACCGATGTGTTTAATGCATTCTGGATAGGGGGAATTATTTGCCTTATGGGGCAGATATGGGTGGCAATATTTACTTACTTTGGAATGAACAAAGAGGATGCCGCAGCCTGGACTACACTGGTGCTTATTTTAGAAAGTGTTATTTTAACAGGTCTTAATATTTATCCGAAAATAGCCAAAAAAGGGGGAGCCGGATGTCTGGTTCCCATAACAGGTTTTGCCAATGGAGTGGTGGCACCGGCAATTGAATTTAAGGCAGAAGGGCAGATATTTGGTGTTGGAGCAAAAATATTTACCATTGCAGGGCCGGTTATTTTGTATGGAATATTTTCCAGCTGGATTGTGGGAGTCATATACATGATACTTCAGGCGGCAGGAATATTATAGAAGAGTATGGAAAAAATAGTGAAGAAATACCTTTGGGATTGGGATTTGAATTGGCAATGAATGATAAGGCAATGGAAAGTTTCTCGAAAATGCCTGAAGGTATCCTCCCTTTTTATTGAAAGCATATGAAAAAAGATATATAATAATTATGTTCGGGCACATAAAACGGTATGCCTTAAATTAAAAAATATGCTTTACAATACAGGGAGGGTACCTTGGATAAAAGGAAAAAAACAGCAGTTACAATTGTCATGACATGCATTTTAATTTTGATTATGGCACTGGTAATAATGTATAGAATAAAAGAAAACAACAGCAAAGATTACACAAAGTATGAGAATCAAAACACTAAGGAAACATCTACCATACAAAGCAGTAAAATAGGATTGCAGCGAAAAGATATCGAAAAAATATGGAATGACAGTGCGTTGGAGGGAAATAGGCAGGAAAAGGAATTTTACAGATTTGAATTTCCCATGTACAGAGGTGAAAGTGTAGAAGAGGTATTTAGCCTGTATTTCAGATTTTATGTATCATGCGAAGATGGAGAGTATTATTTAGACCCACGAATAATATTTGGTGGATTTTATAATGTTTCCGATATAAAAGATGACAAAATTTCAAAGGAATTTACCATTTTATCAGACAAAGAAAGCCTTAAGTTTAATATATTTAAGGATGAAAAGAAAAGTGCTGATGATGGGAATACATATAATGCAATGGCGTTTTCCACAGAGAACATTGACGAATTTGAAAAAATAGTCAAAAGTAAAAACGTAAATATAAAAATAACCCTTGATAACAGGAAGTTTGTGTTTGATTTGGGCAAAGATGAAAAGAAAAAGTTACATAGTCTGATTTCAGATTATAAGAAATTAGAAGAAAAGGTATGTGATGATAAACAGTAGTTTTTGACATGGAAATACAGGAAGGATAAATTATGCTGTCAGAAGAGAGAAAAAGAAATTTAGAAACAGGAAACAGGGTTAGGGAAATACGAAATGGTATGGACTACACTCAGACTGCAATGGCAAATGAATTAGATGTTTCTCTTTCTGCCTATAAAAAAATTGAGTCAGGAACTATGGCAATAACCATAAATATGCTAAAAACGTTAAACGAAAAGTTTGGAGTCTCTGCAGATTACATATTATTTGGTAAAGAAGAACATATTGAAGACATTGACGAATTTGTAGATAGTCTGTCCGAAGAGGAGGGCAGGGAAATCTATGAGGAGTTAATAGATTATTTTGTTAATCAAAAAAAGAAAACTTATATAGTAAAATAGTATTGTATAAAAAATGCTTTTCTGCTATAATATTTTCAATTTGTGCATAGGTAAGTTATGCACATTACAAAAGAATATATATCTTAAATTAAACTTACGAAAGGAAATACATTTATGAACGCTTTTCTAATCTTAGAAGACGGTACAGTCTTTAAAGGAACATCTATTGGATCTACAAAAGAAATTATTTCAGAAATAGTATTTAATACCTCAATGTGGGGATATTTAGAAGTGCTTACTGATCCCAGCTATGCAGGACAGGCAGTATGCATGACATATCCGCTTATTGGTAATTACGGTATTTGCCATGAAGATATGGAATCACTTAAACCATGGCCTGATGGTTACATAGTACATGAATTAAGCCGTATGCCAAGTAACTTCAGAAGTGATGATACCATCCAGCACTTTTTGGAGGAACATGATATTCCGGGAATCGCCGGTATTGATACAAGAGCCCTTACAAAGATTCTTCGTGAAAAGGGTACAATGAACGGTATGATTACCACTAATGAAAATTATAATTTAGACGAGGTATTACCTAAGATAAAAGAATATACAGTTACAGGAGTTGTTAAGAAAGTATCCTGTACAGAGAAAAAAGTTTTAAAGGGTGATGGATTTAACGTAGCTTTACTTGATATTGGAGCTAAAAATAATATTGCAAAGTCCCTTAATAAGAGAGGATGCAATGTTACAATTTATCCATGTGATACACCAGCAGAAGAAATTATTGCAGCTAATCCGGACGGAATTATGTTATCAAACGGACCGGGAGATCCAAAAGAATGCGTTTATCAAATTGAACAGATTAGAAAGTTATATGATACAGATATACCAATATTTGCCATATGCTTAGGTCATCAGCTGATGGCTTTAGCTACAGGGGCAGATACAAAGAAAATGAAATATGGACACAGAGGAGGAAACCATCCTGTGAAGGATATAGATTCAGGAAGAGTTTATATTTCATCCCAGAATCACGGATATATGGTAGATGGAGATACTATTAATCCGGATGTGGCAAAGGTTGCCTTTGTAAATGTAAATGATAAGACAGTAGAAGGTTTAAGATATATTAATAAGAATATTTTTACGGTTCAGTTCCATCCGGAAGCATGTCCGGGACCACAGGATTCGGATACACTTTTTGATGAATTTATCAATATGATGGAGGTGAGAAAAAATGCCTAGAGATACCAGAATAAAGAAAGTATTAGTTATTGGCTCAGGTCCTATTGTTATAGGTCAGGCAGCAGAATTTGATTACGCCGGAACACAGGCATGCCGTTCTTTAAAAGAAGAAGGCATTGAAGTAGTATTACTTAACTCAAACCCTGCTACAATTATGACAGATAAGGATATTGCAGATGAGGTCTATATTGAACCTCTTACAGTGCCGGTACTTAAGAAAGTTATAGAAAAAGAAAAACCTGACAGTATTCTTCCAACCCTTGGTGGACAGGCAGGACTTAACCTTGCCATGGAAATTGCTGAAACGGGATTTTTAGAGGAACATAACTGCAGACTTATAGGTACAACATCACAGACTATTAAGAAAGCAGAAGACCGTCTTGAATTTAAGGAAACAATGGAGAAAATCGGCGAGCCATGTGCTCCGTCTTTAGTTGTTGAAAATGTGGAAGACGGTATAGAATTTACCAACAAGATTGGATATCCGGTAGTTCTTCGTCCGGCATATACCCTTGGTGGCAGTGGCGGTGGTATCGCTCACAATCAGTTTGAATTAGTTGAGATTCTTGAAAACGGATTAAGACTTAGCCGTGTAGGTCAGGTTTTAGTAGAAAGATGTATTGCAGGATGGAAGGAAGTAGAGTACGAAGTTATGCGTGACTCTGCAGGAAACTGCATTACAGTATGTAACATGGAAAATATTGACCCTGTTGGTGTACATACAGGTGACAGTATAGTTGTTGCACCGTCTCAGACATTAGGAGATAAAGAGCATCAGATGCTTAGAACATCAGCTCTTAACATTATAAATGAATTAAACATTACAGGTGGATGTAACGTTCAGTATGCACTTCATCCTGAAAGCTTTGAGTATTGCGTAATTGAGGTAAACCCTAGAGTTAGCCGTTCATCAGCATTAGCATCAAAGGCTACAGGTTATCCTATTGCCAAGGTTGCTGCAAAGATTGCTTTAGGTTACACTCTTGACGAAATTAAGAATGCAATTACTCAGAAAACATATGCAAGTTTTGAGCCTACACTGGATTACTGTGTAGTAAAAATCCCAAGACTTCCATTTGATAAGTTTATTACAGCCAGCAGAAAGCTTACTACCCAGATGAAGGCTACCGGTGAGGTTATGAGTATCTGCAACAACTTTGAAGGTGCTTTAATGAAGGCTATACGTTCACTTGAGCAGCATGTTGAATGTCTTCTTGATTATGATTTCTCAAAATTAAGTGATTCAGAATTAGAAGATATGCTTCACAAAGTTGATGACAGACGTATCTGGGTTATTGCAGAGGCATTAAGACGTGGTGTAAGTTACGACCACATTCATGAAGTTACCATGATAGACAAGTGGTTTATAGACAAACTTGCCATTATTGTGGAAATGGAAAATGCGTTAAAGAACGGGCCTCTTACACCGGAACTGTTAAAGGAAGCAAAGAGAATTGAATTCCCTGATACTGTAATTAGCAGACTTACAGGAAAAAGCGAAGAAGAAATTAAAAACATGCGTTACGATAACAATATTGTGGCTGCATATAAGATAGTTGATACATGTGCTGCTGAATTTAAGGCAGCAACTCCATACTATTATTCAGTATATGGAGGGGAAAATGAATCAGTTGAAACAAACCCGCCAAAGAAGGTATTGGTTTTAGGTTCAGGTCCTATCCGTATCGGTCAGGGTATAGAATTTGACTTCTGTTCTGTACATTGTACATGGGCATTTAAAGAAGAAGGATTTGAAACAATTATAGTAAATAATAACCCTGAAACAGTTTCAACTGACTTTGATATAGCTGATAAGCTTTACTTTGAACCACTTACGCCGGAAGATGTTGAAAACATTGTAAACATTGAAAAACCGGATGGAGCGGTAGTTCAGTTTGGTGGACAGACAGCTATTAAGCTGACAGAATCTCTTATGAA
Source organism: Eubacterium sp. AF16-48 (assembly GCF_003479405.1). GTDB lineage: Bacteria > Bacillota > Clostridia > Lachnospirales > Lachnospiraceae > Eubacterium_G > Eubacterium_G segne. The sequence continues at coordinate 339,864 of NZ_QUHB01000002.1, forward strand.
GATGGGGGTTCCTATTCTTGGTACAAAGGCTGAGGATGTTGATGCCGCTGAAGATAGAGAGTTGTTTGACGAAATTCTTGAACAGTGCAAGATTCCAAGACCTACAGGGGGAACTGTATTTACTGCGGAAGAAGCTAAGAATGTAGCTAACAGACTGGGATATCCCGTACTTGTAAGACCTTCGTATGTTCTTGGAGGACAGGGAATGCAAATAGCAACCTGCGACCAGGAAGTTGAGGAATTTATGGAAATTATCAACAGAATAGCTCAGGATCATCCTATTTTGGTAGATAAGTATCTTCAGGGTACTGAGGTGGAAGTTGATGCAATTTGTGATGGAGAAGATATATTAATTCCAGGTGTAATGGAACATATTGAAAGAGCCGGAGTTCATTCAGGTGACAGTATTTCAGTATATCCTGCATATTCATTGTCACAAAAGATTATAGATACAATTGAAGACTATACAAGAAAACTTGCCATGTCACTTCATGTAAAGGGAATGATAAACATTCAGTTTATTGTATGTGACGGAAAGGTTTATGTAATTGAGGTTAATCCTCGTTCATCAAGAACAGTGCCGTACATTAGCAAAGTAACAGGTATTCCAATTGTAAAACTTGCTACAAAATGTATTATCGGTCACAAGATAAAAGAATTAGGATACAAGCCGGGATTACAGCCTAAGGCAGATTATTATGCAATAAAGATGCCGGTATTCTCATTTGAAAAAATACGAGGAGCAGAAACAAGTCTTGGACCTGAAATGAAGTCAACAGGTGAATGTCTTGGTATTGCAAAGACCTTTAATGAGGCACTGTATAAGGCATTCCTTGGAGCAGGTGTTGTACTTCCAAAGCATAAGAAAATAATTATTTCAGTTAAGGATGCAGACAAGCAGGAAGTTGTTCCACTTGCCCAGCGTTTTGAAAAATTAGGATATGAAGTATATGCTACAAGAACTACAGCAGAGGTTCTTCGTGAAAACGGAGTAAATGCAATAAAGGTTAATAAGATACATCAGGAAGCACCAACAGTAATGGATTTGCTTCTTGAACATAAGATTGATATTGTAATTGATACACCTACTCAGGGAAGAGATAAGAGCCGTGACGGTTTCCTTATTAGAAGAACATCTATAGAAACCGGTGTAAACTGTTTTACAAGCTTAGATACGGTGGATGCTTTACTTACAAGCTTAGAAAGCGATGCAAAGGAAAATCTTACATTAGTAGATATAGCTACATTGTAATTAAAATGGCATAGAAAAATGACTGTCTCACACGGCAGTCATTTTTACTGTGGTTTTGTATACAGGTAATAACATTATACTTGCATAATAATAGAAAATAACTTATGCTAGTAGTATATGTGGTAAATTGAAAAGGGTTTATACCACAATATAATTTGCATTTTAGCAGATAACAGGAGGAAGATAATGGATTATAATAAGGCTAAAGAGTTACTTGAAAAATATGGACAGGAACAGTTATTAAGGTACTATGATGAATTAAATGATGACCGGAAGGCATCACTTTTAAAGCAGATTGAAGGAATTGATTTTAGTCTTCTTGATTTAATTAAAGAAAATTCAGAGGCAAAGAAGGGTGTTATTACACCTCTTGATTCAGCAGTAACCATTGAAGATATAGAAAAGAATAAAGAAAAATATACCAACATCGGTATTTCAGCTATTAAAGAAGGAAAGGTAGGAGCACTTCTTTTAGCAGGTGGTATGGGTACAAGACTTGGTTCAGACAAGCCAAAGGGAATGTACAATATAGGACTTACTAAGGATGTTTACATTTTTGAAATGTTAATTAATAACCTTATGGATGTTGTAAACCAGTCAGGCACATGGGTTCCTCTCTACATTATGACCAGTGAGAAGAACAATGATGACACAATTAAATTCTTTGAAGAAAAGAATTATTTTGGTTACAACAAGGATTATGTTGATTTCTTTGTTCAGGAAATGGCACCGGCAGCATCCTTTGAAGGAAAGATTTACTTAGAGGATAAGGATAGAGTGTCTACATCACCAAACGGCAACGGCGGATGGTTTATTTCATTTGTAAATGCAGGACTTGCAAAGAAGGCTAAAGAAGCAGGTGTTGAATACATTAACGTATTTGCTGTTGACAATGTATGTCAGAGAATGGCTGATCCATGCTTTGTAGGTGCAATGATTGACGGTGGATACCGCTCAGCTTCAAAGGTTGTATCAAAGGCTACACCGGAAGAAAAAGTAGGTGTTTTATGCTTAGAAGACGGAAAGCCATCTATTGTAGAATACTATGAACTTACAGAAGAAATGAGATACCAGAAGAAAGAGGATGGAGATTTAGCATATAAGTATGGTGTTATTTTAAACTATCTCTTTAACATGGAAGATTTGGAAAAGAACCTTAACAGCAATTTAGTAGTTCATGTTGTAAAGAAGAAGGTTCCATATATAAATGAAGCAGGCGAAAAGATTAAGCCGGAAACAGAAAACGGATATAAATTTGAAACATTGGTTCTTGATATGGTTCATATGATGGATAACTGTTTAGCCTATGAAGTAGTAAGAGAAAAAGAATTTGCACCAATTAAGAACAAGACAGGAGTGGATTCAGTAGATTCTGCAAGAGAACTTTTGAAATTAAATGGAGTAGAATTATAATTTCACCGGAAAAGTTATTGTCCCGGTGAAAAATGTTAATATGTTTACCAGAATTAGAAGACGGAGTTAATAACCATGAAAAAAATACTTGAACTTATTACGGAAGAAATTAAAAAGGCATTTGAAGAATGTCAGTACGACAAAAAGTTAGGAAAAGTTGTTGTATCAAACAGACCTGACTTATGTCAGTACCAGTGTAATGGTGCTATGGCAGGTGCTAAGTTATACCATAAGGCACCTATTATGATAGCCAATGATGTTGTGGAAAAAATTAAGGAAAGCAAAATGTTCTCTTTAGTGGAAGCAGTTAATCCCGGTTTCATTAATATGAACTTAAATAATGAATTTGTTGCGCAGTACCTTAATGAAATGAAAAATGCACAGAAATTAGGCTGTGAAAATGAAAAGGAACAGACTATTGTTGTGGACTACGGTGGAGCTAATGTGGCAAAACCTCTTCATATAGGACATCTTCGTTCAGCAGTAATTGGTGAAAGTGTAAAAAGAATAACCAGATATATGGGAAATAAGGTTATAGGTGATGTTCATTTAGGAGACTGGGGTCTTCAAATGGGGCTTATAATTACAGAGCTTAAATGCAGAAAGCCGGATCTAGTATATTTTGATGAAAATTATACAGGGGAATATCCAAAAGAAGCACCTTTTGACATAACAGAGCTGGAGGAAATTTATCCTTGTGCCAGCAAAAAATCAAAGGAAGATGAAGCTTTTAAGGAAGAAGCTCATGAAGCTACTTTAAAGCTCCAGACAGGTTACGCACCGTACACAGCTATCTGGAAGCATATAATGGAAATTTCAAAGGCAGATTTAAAAAAGAATTATGATAATCTTGATGTGGAATTTGACTTATGGAAAGGTGAAAGTGATGCCCAGCCGTATATTCCGGGTCTAATTCAGGATTTAATTGACAAAGGTCTTGCATATGAAAGTCAGGGAGCTTTGGTTGTAGATATAGCAGAGGAAGGAGACAGCAAGGAACTTCCACCGTGCATCGTAAGAAAATCAGACGGAGCAGCACTTTATGCTACTTCTGATATTGCAACTTTAGTTCAAAGGGAACAGGATTTTCATCCTGACAAATATGTTTATTTAGCAGATAAGAGACAGGATTTACACTATACACAGTTCTTCCGCGTTGCAAAGAAGGCAGGAATTGTAAAGCCTGAAACAGAGCTTATATTTATTGGATTTGGTACTATGAACGGAAAGGACGGAAAGCCGTTTAAAACAAGAGAAGGTGGCGTAATGCGTCTTGAAAACCTCATAGCCCAGATTAATGATGCAGTTTATAACAAAATCATGGAAAACCGTTCAGTTAGTGAAGAAGAGGCAAAGGAAACTGCAAGAATAGTAGGACTTGCCGCTCTTAAGTATGGTGATTTGTCTAACCAGGCATCTAAGGATTATATTTTTGATATAGACCGTTTTGCATCCTTTGAAGGAAATACCGGACCATATGTTTTGTATACAATTGTCCGTATTAAGTCTATTATTGAAAAGTATAAGGCTGAAAATGGAAATATAAGTGATTTAACAATTAAGGCTTATGACAATCCGGAACAGATTCAGTTAATGCTTGAAATAGCAAAGGCAAACGAAGTTATTGAAAATGCAGCTAAGGAATTGGCGCCTCATAAGATTTGTTCATATGTTTATGATTTATCTAACGCATTTAACAGATTTTATCATGGAACAAAGATTTTAGCAGAAGAAGATGGTGATAAGAAGGCATCTTATATTGCTCTTATTACCCTTACAAAGGAAGTTCTTGAAACATGTATAGATTTACTTGGATTTAAGGCACCGGATAGAATGTAAATATTAATTTGTAATAAAAATATCCCAATGGAAATTAGTGAAAACACAAAATCCATTGGGATGTTTTTATAAGTTTAAACTACTGTGCTGTTGTTTCTTCAGCAGTAGTTTCTTCTACAGTTGTAGATTCTTCAGCAGTAGCTTTCTCAGATGTAGTTTCTGATGATGCAGTAGTTGTATCAACGGAAGTATCACCTTTGACATTCTTGTCGCCGTTCTGTATTAATTTGCTTCTAAGGCTTTCTAATTCAGACTGGCTAAGCTCAACGTGAGTTGTAGCAACAGGTGGTGTATACATACCTGTGGCAACTGCTATTGAATAGCCGATATATACAACAAAAGCAACACCTACAAGAGTAACAATGGCATAAGATAATATTTTCTTTGCACTGCCTTTCTTTTTGTTATTCTTACGATTGTACTTTTCCTGTTTGTATCGATCAACTTTTGCCTGACTCATTCCTATGTACCTCTCATAATATTTATTATTACTGACACCTATAGTGCCCCATACCTTTTACTAGTATAAAACAAAAATGGTTGTAAAACAAGTGTCATTTGAGATATAATGATTGTTACGTGATTAAATTAACAGGATGGATTTATTATGAAAACCTATGATGTGATTATTTTTGATTTAGACGGAACTCTTAGTGATTCAGGAGAAGGAATTACTAAATCGGCCCAGTATGCATTGTCTAAGTTTGGCATAAATAAGGAACCTGATGATTTGAAGCATTTTGTAGGACCACCTCTTAAGGAAGAGTTTAAAAATGCTTATAATTTTTCAGATGAGGATGCTGCTAAAGCAGTGGAATATTACAGAGAAAGATATAAACCTATAGGCATATATGAAACTTCGTTATACAAGGATGGAGACATTATGCTTAAAAGATTAAAGGATGCAGGAAAGTATCTGGCCATTGCCACATCTAAGCCACAGGCTATGGCGGAAGAAGTTTTGAGATATTTAGGAATTTATGATTATTTCGATAAAATTATGGGAGCAGACCTTATAGGACCGAGACAAAGTAAACAGTCAGTGTTAGAGGCTTTATTTAAAAAAATAGAAAATAAAGACAGGTCTAAATATATAATGATTGGTGATACTAAATTTGATATAATCGGTGCTAATTTAATGAAAATTGATTCTTTAGGTGTTTCTTACGGATATGGCAACAAAAAAGAAATGCTTGAGTTAGGAGCACTTAAGGTTTTAGATTCCACGAAAGAAATAGCAGACTTTCTGCTTAATTAAATTACACAGGTATAGAGAGGAGAACAGATGGATAGTAAAAAGAGAGAAAGGGTAACTATAGGTCGTATATGGGGGCTTATTTATCCTATGTTACTGTATTTAGGTGTAACCTTTGCAGTTGAATTTATATTTATGATTGCGGTGGCAGTGCTGGGTATTTCCAGGTATGGAGCTACTGATCAGGCACAATTATATGACTTTATTATGAATGCAACCATGAGTCAGGCTTTGTCAATGACATTGTTAGCAGGACTTGCAACAGCACCGATACTTATATTTATTTATATTCGTGACAATAATAAGGACAGAAGAAATGGTACCTTTGTAAAATATAAGTTAAATAATATTTTGAAATATTTACTTATAATTCCTTTTGGAGTATTTAATATGTTGTGGGCTAACTATTTTGTAGCATTACTTCAGCTTGTAATGCCTAAGTTTATGTTAGAAAGCTACACAGATACCCAGCAGATAATTGAGGGAGGCGGATTTCTGATACAGTTGTTGACAGCGGGAATCGTTGCACCTATTGTAGAGGAACTTATATTCAGAGGTCTTGTATACAGAAGAACGAAAAAAATGACAGGAACCATTGCAGCGGCAATACTTTCAGCTGCATTATTCGGAGTGTTCCATGGCAACTGGGTTCAGGCTCCTTATGCATTTATTATTGGCATAGTGGCAGTGTTTGTGTATGAGAAGTTTAAATCCATTGTGGCACCAATAATGTTGCATATGTCGGCAAATATTTTGTCAGTCCTTATAATGACCATGACATCATCAGATACACCTACAGTAGATAGCTTAAACATTGATACATTATCATATGTTTCATCCCTTATAATTTTCATATTTATAACGGGAGTTTTAGCAGCTGTGTTTGGAGTTATTATATGGAATAAGGTAAACCCGGTGGCAATAAATGCCAAAAAAGAAAATGAGATTTAAGGAGAAGAATAATGAAGTTATTAACAGTTACTATACCATGCTATAATTCCAGTGAATATATGGAAAAAAGCATAAGAAGTGCCTTAACAGGAGGCAACAGAGTTGAGATTATCGTGGTAGATGACGGCTCAAGTGATAATACACTGGAGATTGCCAACAAATACCAGAAAAAATTCCCTGACATTATAAAGGTTGTTCATCAGGAAAACGGTGGACATGGAGAAGCAGTAAATACAGGTATTAAAAATGCCACGGGATTATATTTTAAGGTGTTAGACAGTGATGACTGCTTAGGAAAAAAAGCATTAGAGAAGGTGCTGGATTTATTAGAAGATATGGTATCAAAGGATGCAGGTCTTGATATGTTAGTATCTAACTTTATGTATGACAAGCAGGGAACAAAGCACAAGAAAATCATGAAATACAAAAGTGCAATGCCTGTTAACAGAATGTTTGGATGGGATGAATTAAAATTCGGCATGACACAGTATCTTTTAATGCATTCAGTAATTTACCGTACAAAAATATTAAGGGAATGTGGAATGGTCCTTCCGAAGCATACATTTTATGTTGATAATATTTATGTATTCCAGCCACTGCCATATGTAAAGAATATTTATTATTTAGATGTATGTCTTTACAAATACTTTATAGGAAGAGATGATCAGTCTGTTCAGGAATCGATTATGATAAAGAGATTAGATCAGCAGTATCGTGTTACCAGATTAATGCTTGAAATTTACAATAACTCAAAAATTGACCATGAAAACATTGATAAGGCAATGGTTCATTATTTTGATATGATGATGTGTGTATCCTCTATATTATCTATCAGGGAAGGTTCAAAGCAAAGACTTGATGATAAGGAAAAATTGTGGAAGGATGTTAAGGAAAGCAACCCTGAACTTTATGAAAAGGTAAGAAAGTCAATATTAGGAAGAACAATGAACTTACCGGGAAAGGCAGGACGACAGATTTCAGTTATAGGATATAAGATTGCAAACAAGTTTGTAGGATTTAACTAAAAAATAAAGGGAAAGCACAAAAAACGTGCCTTCCCTTATTTTTTTCTTCTTTTATTAAGAAAATATAAAACCTGATGCTGATGTGGGTCTTTAACCACAGGAGCAGGAAAATCTACATTTCTAAACCACCATTTAAATACCACAAAATACAATACCGTTGCTAAAAGAATACCGCATATAACATCAATTACCGAATGCTGTTTTAAAAACATGGTAGATAAGCATATCAGTACAGATAGTATAAGGGACAGATGTTTAATTGTCTGTCGCGGTATCAGCTCCTTCATATGAGGGCTTTTAACCAGACATATATGAGTTGCTATTGTGGCAAAAACATGTATGCTTGGACATACATTGGTTGGTGTATCCTTATCATATAAAAAATGTACCAAATCAATTAATATATTGCTTCTGGACACATTATCCAGTCTAAGTTCAAGACCGTTGGGATAAAGGGTACATACCAAAAGTGCAATTGTCATTCCCGTAAATTCATATGCACAAATTCTGTAAAATTCGTTTTTGGAATGATAAAACAGAAAAACGAAAACTGCCGGAACATATAAAAACCATAACAAATACGGTATAACGAACCATTCACAAAAAGGAATCATGTCATCTAGGGGACAATGTAAAATATGTAGTCCCGGGTAATCTGCCGAAATATTCTTTTCTAACATAATAAACCAGGGCATATAGATGAACACGTACATAACCGGCCATATGTGCTTATATTTACGAAGTTCTTTCTTTAATTTAATCATAAGAAACCTTCTGTTTTTTATTTGTAATTCAGAGTATAAATCAGTGCCAACTCTCTATTTTTTTTACACAAAATAAAATTATCTGTTAAAATAAGTATGTGTGTAAAAAAGTACATACAACGGAAAGTATAACATTGTAAAAATGAAAAATAAAGAGGTATTTAGTTAAAATACAAAGTTATACACAATATATTATATGACCAAAATGGAAGGAAATGTTAAAGATGAACATAAACGGGATTATTGCAGAAGAATTAAAAGTAAAATTATGGCAGGTTGAGGCAGCAGTGAAATTAATAGATGAAGGAAATACAATTCCCTTTATTGCAAGATACAGAAAACCGGTTACGGGAGAATTAAATGACGAACAGCTAAGAGATTTAGATGAAAGATTGAAATATCTTAGAAATTTAGAGGAAAAGAAAAACACAGTTATTGCTTCCATTGAGGAACAGGGAAAAATGACTCCTGAACTTTTGAAAAAAATAGAAAAGGCTATGACAATAGTTGAAGTGGATGACATATACAGACCCTACAGACCAAAACGAAAAACAAGAGCCACGGAAGCTAAAGCTAAGGGATTAGAACCTTTGGCAATGATTTTTATGGCACAGATAAGCAGTAAAACTCCCCAGAAAGAGGCACAGGCTTTTGTAAATAAAGAAAAAGGTGTGGAAACCGTTGATGATGCAATTCAGGGAGCAAAGGATATTATTGCAGAATCAGTTTCAGATAATGCAGAGTTTAGGGATGCCATTAGAAATACAGTAATGAAACATGGGGAAATAGTGTCTGTTGCTAAAAATCCGGAAGAAAAAACACCATATGAAAATTATTACGATTATGTTGAGGGAGTAAATAAAATACCAGGACATAGAATACTGGCAATTAACCGCGGAGAAAAGGAAAAGGTATTAAATGTTAAGGTTGAAATGCCTGATGAAAATATAATAAAGGCATTAAATAAGGCGGTTATAACAAAACAGTCTGATTTTACACAGGTTATAAAGGACGCAGTGGAAGATGGTTACAAGCGTCTTATAAAGCCGGCAATTGAGCGTGAAGTAAGAAACAGCCTGACGGAAAAAGCAGAAGATGGGGCAATTGATGTATTTGGTGAGAACTTAAAGCAATTGCTTATGCAGCCGCCTATTATTGGAAAAAATGTTTTAGGATGGGACCCGGCATTTAGAACCGGTTGTAAGCTGGCAGTGGTTGATACTACAGGAAAGGTATTATACACTACAGTTATTTTCCCTACAGCACCGCAAAATAAGGTGGAAGAATCAAAGAAAGCTGTTCTTGATATAATAAAAAAATATAATGTTAGTCTTATATCCCTTGGAAATGGAACAGCATCAAGGGAATCAGAGGCAATTATTGTGGATATTATTAAGGAATGTCCTACAAAGGTAGAATATGTTATTGTAAATGAGGCGGGAGCCTCCGTATATTCTGCCAGTAAACTGGCAACAGAAGAATTTCCAAATTTTGATGTAGGTCAAAGAAGTGCCACATCTATGGCAAGAAGATTGCAGGATCCTTTGGCTGAGCTGGTTAAAATTGAGCCAAAGGCTATAGGTGTAGGGCAGTATCAGCATGACATGAACCAGAAAAAGTTAGAAGAAACTCTTGGAAACGTAGTGGAGGATTGTGTCAACAGTGTTGGTGTTGATTTAAATACTGCATCAGCTCCCCTTTTGGAATATATTTCAGGAATAAACAAAACTCTGGCAAAAAATATTGTGGAATATAGAGAAGAAAACGGACAGTTTAACAGCAGAAAGGAATTGCTTAAGGTTTCAAAATTAGGCCCAAAGGCATTTGAACAGTGTGCGGGATTTATGAGAATAAGAGACGGCATAGAACCTTTAGATTACACAAGTGTTCATCCTGAAAGCTATGCTGCCGCAAAGAAGCTTCTTAAGAAATATGGATATACTACATCAGATATTATATCCGGACAGGTGAAAATCTCAAAGGATGTTAAGGATTATAATAGTGTGGCTGAAGAAATAGGAACAGATAAAATCACTCTTAAGGATATGATATTGGAAATGGAACGCCCTGCAAGGGATCCAAGAGATGAAATGCCAAAGCCGATACTAAAAAGCGATGTATTAGACTTTGATGATTTAAAGGAAGGTATGGAATTAAAGGGAACAGTGAGAAACGTTATTGATTTTGGTGCCTTTGTAGATATAGGAGTTCATCAGGACGGACTTGTTCATATATCAGAAATGAGTGATAAATATATAAAACATCCATTGGATGTAGTGTCTGTCGGTGATGTGGTAAATGTAAGGGTATTAAGTGTTGATAAAGAGAGGAAGAGAATACAATTGTCAATGAAATTTTAAAAAAATAAAAAAAGTGCTTGACAATAATTGGATAAACGTATATATTAATAAGGCAGTTTGAATTCTGTATGGGATCTTAGCTCAGCTGGGAGAGCATCTGCCTTACAAGCAGGGGGTCACAGGTTCGAGCCCTGTAGGTCCCATTCATTTTCAAAAGATGCGAATTTAATATTTGGCGAGATAGCTCAGTTGGCTAGAGCACACGGTTCATACCCGTGGTGTCGAGGGTTCGAATCCCCCTCTCGCTATTAGATGAGAAAGTACCGAATAGTCGGTACTTTTTTCTTTATAATAATTAGAAACTGTGGTATACTAACTATTCGGGTATTACCCTATGGAGGTACACATGAGAATAGGAATGGGATATGATGTCCATAAGCTGGTTGAAGATAGAAAATTAATATTAGGAGGAGTTGATATTCCATACGAAAAAGGTTTGTTAGGACATTCAGATGCAGATGTGGTAGTTCATGCCATAATGGATGCTCTGTTAGGAGCTGCAGCATTAGGGGATATAGGAAAGCATTTTCCCGATACGGATGACAGATATAAGGGAATATCAAGCATTAAACTTTTACATCACGTAGGGGAATTGTTAAGAGAGAATAATTTTAAGATTGGAAATATAGATGCAACAATAATTTGCCAGAAACCAAAGCTTGCACCTTTTAGGGATGAAATGGTAAAAAATGTTGCCAAAGCATTAAATATCGAAGAAAGCAGAGTATGTATTAAAGCCACAACTGAGGAAGGATTGGGATTTACAGGTGAAGGTCTTGGAATATCCTCACAGGCTATAGCTTTATTAGAAGAAGGTTTAAATGAAAACGTATAATTTAAAAACTATTAAAGTTGAAGATTATAAATTACTTGATAAATATTACAGAATGAGAAGACCTCAGGCAGCAGACAGCAATCTTTTGGATTTATATCTATGGGAGAATTGTTACCCTACTAAGTATTTTACTACCGACAAAGGACTTATGTGGGTGGCGAAAAGCGAGGATGGACAGTTTTATTCAGCCATTCCCTGTTGCAGAAATGAGGATTTAAGGGAGTGTTTTTTAGAAACTCAGGAGTATTTTAATAATTGCCTGAAAAAGAAACTAACTATGTATGTGGTGGATAAAGAGGCAGTGGAGATTCTTGATTTACCTAAGGATGAATACGTGGTAGTCCCTGATAGGACATATTTTGATTATATATATGATGCTGAAAAATTAAGAACTTTCAGCGGTAAAAAATATCATGGCAAGAAAAATCATTTAAATGCTTTTAAAAGGGATTATGAGGGACGATATGAGTTTAAAATATTAACTAAAAATAACGAAAAAGAGATTCTTGATTTTATTGATAAATGGAAAATAACCAAGGAGCATTCACAGGAGCATGAATTTATTGATAGTGAAGCAAAGGGTGTAAAGTTTTTATTGGATAATGAGGAATATCTGGATTATAAGATGGCAGGTGTCTACATTGATGGCGAATTAAAGGCGTTTACCATTGGAAATTATTATAAAGAAGAGGACATGGTGTATATACCGGTGGAAAAAGCCGACCATAACATAAGAGGATTGTATCAGTATATATGTAGCGAGTTTTTAAAGGAAGTTTTCCCCATGGCAGGAAAAGTAAACCGCGAGGATGATATGGGACTTGATGGACTAAGAAAGTCAAAGGAGTCATATAATCCTATATATATGATTGAAAAATATACTATAATTCAAAAATAAGAGAGAGTTATTAATATGATTAGATTGTTGGAAAGTTTTGAGAAACTAAATATCAGACCCCTTTATGAACATTGTTTCAGTGAGGATGGAAAAGAATTTACTGATTATTATTTTTCAAAGTGTCTGCCACATAATGAAGTGGTGGTAAATGAGCAGGATGGGAAAATTGTGTCTGCACTTCACCTTATCCCTAAAAATCTGGTTGTGGGTTCCCTTAAGACCAATGTAATGTATATATACGCAGTGGGGACATTTGCAGGCTACAGGAACAAAGGTTATATGCACGAAATCTTCAATGAAGTTTTAAAGAAAATGTACGAAAACATGGATGCATTTACTTATCTTATTCCATCAGATGAAAATAATGCCGCCATATATGAGAGATTTGGCTTTAATTATGTTATGGACAAATTTGAGATAACTCCTACGGAGCATAGGAGGAAGGCAACTCATTCACTTATATTAAGAAAGGCAGATAACAGTGATTTGGTGAAATTATCAATTTTTGCCCAGTCAACAGCCTATAATAAGTATAGCGTGGTAGTGTCAAAGGATGTGGAGTATTTCAAAAGAATAAAAGAACTTATAGATGTTGAAGGCGGACATATTGACATATACGTGGAAAATAAAGTTATTGTGGGATATAGAATATGGATTGACCATGAAATATTTGAGGAAGTTTTAGATAGCAGCATACAATCTTTAAGTTGGGAAAGTGATGTAAGAAAGCCATATGTTATGGCAAGAATAATAAATATAAGAAAAACCCTAAGGATGTTTGAATTTAAAAACATAGATGAGATTGTGTTTAAAATAACAGATCCTATTTTAGATGAGAATAACGGTTATTTTGTTATGACACAAAAACATGGAAGTATAAAATTAGAAAAGAAGTCTGAAAAGGATATAGAGGGTGAGCCTGATTTTGACATAGGAATAGGCGAACTTACTGCACATATATTTGGGTATAAGTTGATTCCGGGATTGCCGGCAGTATGTAGAAAAGACAGCTTTTTTATAAATGATTACGTTTAATGGATAAGGAGTACAAAATGAAGATTTATAACACATTATCGAGAAAAAAAGAAGAATTTGTTCCTATAGAGGAAGGTAAGGTAAGAATGTATGTATGTGGACCTACAGTGTATAATCTTATACACATAGGAAACGCAAGACCTATGATTATATTTGATACTTTCAGAAGATATTTAGAGTATAAGGGATATGAGGTTAATTATGTTTCTAACTTCACCGATGTAGATGATAAAATCATTAAAAAGGCAATTGAAGAGGGAAGCACCGCTGAGGAAGTATCCCAGAGATATATAAAAGAATGTAAAAAAGATATGGCAGGAATGAATGTTAAACCTGCTACAACACATCCACTTGCCACTCAGGAAATTGATGGCATGATTGATATGATTAAAACGTTAATTGACAAGGGTTACGCATATGATTCTAACGGAACTGTTTATTACAGAACAAGAAAGTTTAGTGATTACGGAAAATTATCAAAGAAGAATATAGATGATTTAGAGGCAGGACACAGAGATATTAAGGTAGCAGGAGAGGAATCAAAGGAAGATCCTTTAGACTTTGTTTTGTGGAAGCCAAAGAAAGAGGGAGAGCCGGCATGGCCATCACCTTGGAGTGAGGGAAGACCGGGATGGCATATTGAGTGTTCAGTAATGTCTAAAAAGTATTTAGGAGACGAAATAGATATCCATGCAGGTGGTGAGGATTTGATTTTCCCACATCATGAAAATGAAATTGCCCAAAGCGAGGCAGCTAACGGATGTTGCTTTTCAAAATACTGGATGCACAATGGATTTTTAAATATTGACAATAAAAAAATGTCAAAATCTCTTGGAAATTTCTTTACAGTAAGAGATATTGCAGAAAAATATGACTTGCAGGTACTTAGATTTTTCATGCTTAGCGCCCATTATAGAAGTCCCCTTAACTTTAGCGATTCATTAATGGAAGCAGCAAAGAATGGATTAGAGAGAATAGTAACTGCCGGAGAAAAAATCAGGGAAGTTATGTCTAATGGAAAAGCTGGTGCTATTTCTCAGGAAGAAGAGAAACTGTTAAATGATGCAAAGGTATTTGTAACTAAGTTTGAAGATGCAATGGATGATGATTGCAATACGGCAAACGCCATTACAGCAGTATTTGAGCTTGTAAAATTTTCTAACAGTAATTTAGGTGATAATTCATCCAAAAAATTTGCCAAGTCATTATATGATGTATTAAGCAGGCTTTGTGATGTTCTTGGAATCATCCTTGAAAAGGAAGAAAAGGAAGTAGGGGATGAGGGCTACATTGAAGAAATGATTGCAAAACGTGCCCAGGCTAAAAAAGACAGAGATTTTGCATTAGCAGACAGCATACGTGATGAACTGGCAGCTAAGGGAATTATCCTTAAGGATACAAGAGAAGGAACAAAGTGGAGCAGAAGTTAGGAAATATATGATGGAACCGGATTTGTTTGGAATAATTAGAAAGAAGATGGAGTTAAAGGAGATTAATGTAAATGATTATTCTCCTTTGACCCTTGCCTATATTGGAGATGGCATTTACGAAATTGTAGTAAGAACCATTATTGTAGATGAGGCTAACAGACAGGTAAACAAAATACATAAGGCATCTTCCCAACTGGTAAAGGCACAAAGTCAGGCAAAAATGATTCATTTAATAATGGATATGCTGACAGAAGAGGAAAAGTCCATATATAAAAGAGGGCGTAACGCAAAGGCTGTTACAAGAGCAAAAAATGCCTCTATGTCAGATTACAGGGTAGCAACGGGATTTGAAGCTCTTATGGGCTGGCTTTATTTAAGTGGACAGTCAGACAGAATGATGGAGCTTATGAAAACCGGTATAGAACTTTTTAAGCAGGATAATATTAAAGAAGTATAAAGAGGTTATAATGAGATACGAGGAATTTGTAATAGAGGGAAGAAATGCCGTAATTGAGGCTTTTCGCGCAGGTAAAACCATAGACAAGCTTTTTGTTTTAGAGCATTGTAAGGAAGGCTCTATGAATACGGTGCTTAGGGAGGCCAAAAAGCAGGGTACTGTTATTAACTATGTAAAAAGAGAAAGACTTGACCAGATGTCAGAAACAGGAAAACATCAGGGAGTCATTGCATATATTGCAGCTTACGAATACGGGTCAGTTGAGGATATTTTAAAAAAGGCAGAGGATAAAGGTGAGCAGCCTTTTGTTATTATTTTAGATGATATTGAAGACCCGCATAACTTAGGGGCAATTATAAGAACAGCTAATTTAGCAGGGGCTCACGGAGTTATTATTCCAAAGCACAGGGCATCAGGGCTTACGGCAACAGTAGTTAAGGCATCAGCAGGAGCCATTAATTATACCCCGGTAGCAAAGGTTACAAATATTTCCAAAACCATTGAGGAACTTAAAGAAAAGGGATTGTGGTTTGTGTGTGCAGATATGGATGGCACAACAATGTACGACCTTGATTTAAAGGGACCAATAGGCCTGGTAATAGGAAACGAGGGAAAAGGTGTAAGCCGCCTTGTAAAGGAAAAATGTGATTTTATTGCAAAGGTGCCAATGTTTGGGGATATCGATTCTCTTAATGCTTCGGTAGCAGCAGGGGTTTTGGCATATGAAATAGTGAGACAGAGATTAAAATAAATAATTAAAAAAGCATCATAGAAATATGGTGCATTTTTAATACAATTATTGGAGGATAACATATGATTAGATTTGCAACAATAGGTACAAATTTTGTGGTTGAATGGTTTTTAAAATGTGCGGCACAGGTAGAGGGGCTGCAATATAACGGAACATATTCCAGAAACATTGAAAAAGCAGAAAAATTTGCCAAAGAGCATAATGGAAATCTTATTTTTGGTAATTTAGAAGAATTAGCAAAATCAAAGGATGTAGATGCGGTATATATTGCAAGTCCTAATTCTTTGCATTATGAACAGGCACGGCTTATGATAAAAAACAAAAAACATGTAATGATAGAAAAGACCATTACCAGCAATTTAAGAGAACTTAATGAGTTATGCCGGTTAGCTAAAGAGAACAATGTGGTTATAATGGAAGCCATGCGTTCAGTGTATTCACCGGGATTTTTGGCAATAAAAGATGCAATGAAAAAGATAGAGCCTGTAAGAAGAGTGGAGTTTCAGTATTGCCAGTATTCATCCAGGTACGATAAATACAAGAACGGAATAATTGAAAATGCCTTTAATCCGTCATTTTCTAATGGAGCATTAATGGATATTGGAGTATATTGCGTCCATCCGTTAGTAAAATTATTTGGATTGCCGGATGAAATAAAGGCAACAGCTACCATGCTTCCTGACAGTATAGACGGTCAGGGGACAATAACCTGTGCATATGACGGTATGATAGCAGATATTTCCTATTCCAAGATTACCAATGGAAGACTTCCAAGCCAGATTCAGGGAGAAAAAGGAACTATATTGATAGAGGACATACCAAATCCGAGAAAAATCAAAATAATATATAATGATGGTTATGAAGAAAACATAGAGAATATTCCATGTAAGGATTTGAATTTGGAATATGAGGCAGAAGAATGGGCAGAACTTATTAATAAAGGTGAGTTTACTGACAAACATATAAAGTATTCCGTAATGTGCATTAAGGTTATGGATGAAGCAAGAAGACAGCAAAATATTGTATTCCCTGCAGATAAATAAAGGATAGAATTTATACTTTCAGCACTGGCGTCATATAATTAAGTAAATATATTTTCAGGAATAGGGTATGATAAAAAAAATATTAAAAGGCGAAAGCGGCAGCGGGTTAAAAGGAATACTGTTTATTATTGGTATTTTTGCCATAGCTTTCTTTGCCGGAGAAGGCGTGGGGCTGGTAAAAGAAAAGGTTTTACCTGCTAGTAATGTTATTAAAAATGGTGAAAACTGGGGATTGGGATTTGGAGAAAGTGGAACTCAGCCTACGGGAACGGAATCACCGGAGGTTATGAAAAAATATAATGCCTTCTATATAGGAAGCGGGGATAAAAAAGAAATATATTTAACCTTTGACTGTGGATACGAGAATGGAAACACGCCTGCTATTTTAGATGCATTAAAAAAGCATAAAGTAAAGGCAACTTTCTTTGTGGTAGGCCATTTTTTAAAGGAAAACGAAGATTTAGTTAAAAGGATGGTGAAAGAAGGGCATACTGTAGGAAATCATACATATAATCATCCAAACATTGTAGGAATGGATAAAGAAAAATTTGCAAATGAGGTAGGACAGGTGGAGGAGCTATATAAAAGTATAACGGGAAAAAACATGACTAAGTATTACAGACCTCCCCAGGGAAAATACAATACGGATAATTTGAAAATGGCTCAGGAAATGGGGTACAAAACATTTTTCTGGAGTTTAGCATATGTGGACTGGAACAGGGATTCCCAGCCTACTAAAGAAGAAGCATTTGATAAATTGTTATCACGGATACATCCGGGGGCAATTGTTTTATTACATAACACATCAAAAACAAATGGGGAAATATTAGATGAATTGCTTAGCAAATGGGAAGAAATGGGGTATACTTTCGGAGTGTTAAAAAATTTGAAATAAAAAGCAGATTTTTTCGTTTATAGGATTACAGGTAAAAATATATATGCTATAATATTAAGTGGTGTGAAATAAAATTCCCCAATGTACAAATTAACCCACAATAGTGGAAAACAAGAGATAGGAGATTGTGAATATGAAAAGAATGGCGAAGAAAGCCATGGCATTGACCCTTGCAATGTGTTTGACATGTACGGCAGTGCCAACTATGGCAAATCAAAGTTTGAAAGTAACCAAAGAGAAAAAAGCAGTAAAGAGCAGCAGAAATTATGTTGAGGGTCAGGCTATTGTTATGTATGGAAACACTAAAACGTCAACAAGAAGTGCCGGCAGCAACATTGCAGATGATGATATGGAAGTTGTAGAAACATATGTTTTTAATTCAGATACATCAGTTAATGCAAAATCGGCTGACAAGGTTAGTGACAATGGATTTTCAGTGTCATTAGTTAAGTCTGATAAGTATAGTACCAAGGAATTAATTAGTATCTTAAAAAAGAAAAGTAACGTTAAATATGCTGAACCAAATTATAAAATAAAAGCATCAGACTACAATGACAGTTACTATAAGTATTTGTGGGGACTTGACAATAAGGGACAGAATAACGGTACAGAGGGCATTGATGTAAATGCAGACACACCATTATTAGATAATAAGGACAATAAGGAAAGAGTAATTGCAATAGTTGATACCGGTATTAATTACCAACATGAAGATTTAAAAGATATTGTTTGGAATAATCCTTATAACAACAGAAAATTATATGGCGAGCACGGCTATGATTTTGTTAATTATGACACAGACCCTATGGATGATAACGGTCATGGTTCACATTGTGCCGGAATTGCGGCAGGAAAATCAAATAATGGAGTTGGAATTGCCGGAATTGCTAAAAGTAACAATATAAAAGTAATGGCACTTAAAACTCTCAATGAAGAAGGCAGCGGAAGTGGAATGGATGCCATAGGAGCGTACAATTATATTTACAAGGCACAGCAGTTAGGTGTAAATGTAGTAGCTGTAAATAATTCCTGGGGTGGCTCAGCAGATGAAGAAGATGAAATTATAAAAAATCTTATTGAGCTTGTAGGAAAGAAAGGCGCTATATCTGTATGTGCAGCAGGAAATGATGGCTCTGATAATGATGAAAACTTAATGAATAATTATCCTTCATCTATAGATAGTACATATATAATTTCCGTTGCAGCTTCTAATGAAAAGGATGAATTGGCAGGATTTTCAAATTATGGAACAGAGAGCGTTGACATAGCAGCTCCCGGTGCTGATATTTTATCAACAGTTTCATATAATTGCTTTAATCCGGGAATATATGATAACAAAGATAAATTATGTAGTACATATGTTAATTTTGATAATGAAAGCATTTTGAATGTTTTTAATGAAGAAGGAAAGATGGTAGCTACACCTGAAAATAATGAAGTGGCTTACGGAACATTAAGTGAATCTGATGGAACTATGAATGTATCAACTACAAATAGTGAGTATTTTGGAGAAAAGTCTTATAACAACAAATCACTTAAATGGGAAATAAAAGGTGCACAGAAAGATGGAATGTATTTTATGTGCCTTCCATATACAATGAAGTCATCAGATACAGGTACATCAGCCAGTGCTATGGTTAAGGTAAGTGGTCCAAAGGCAACAAATGATGACTGGTTAGGTGGTGACAATTCGGTAATTTATGCCATAGATTGTAAATTAGACAAAAACGGAAAAGTGGATATAAGTGATTTAGATACTCTTGAAGATGGAGTGTTTGCCAGTGCTTATATAGATGAAAACGGTAATTACTGGTCTCATTTTTCAGGAGAGGTATCATCAAAGAGCAAAAAAGATGAACAACATGTAATATTGTTATGTGTTAGCTCATATGAGGAAGGTGATTTTACTGTTTATGTAGACAATTGGGGCATAAGCAGGGAAAATGTATCACCGGATGAATTTGGTATGTATGATTATTACAATGGAACATCTATGGCTACTCCATATGTTACAGGTGCTGTTGCAGCAGTGGCTAATGCATATACAAATGAAAATGCACTCCAGATAAAAGCAAGAATTTTAGGAAGTGCAAGAAATAATCATAATTTTGAAGGCAGGATATTAACAGGCGGAGTACTTGATTTATCTAAAATAGGTAATCCGACTATGACTATAGACAAGATTAAGTTTAACAGTAAAAAACAGATAGAAATATCCGGTTATTACACAGATAATGCTGAAGTATATATTAATGATAAAAAGATAAGTACAATATCAAATAATGGAAAGACAATTCTTGTTGATGGTAAATCATATCAGAATAAGTCAGTAAAGATAAAACTGGTTAAAGGTGAGCGTTCATATGAAAAAGAATACTTCTTTGCTACCGGTACCGGTTTCAACGTGGGACCATCTGTAGATGCAGAATTAAATGGCGGACAAATGATTTCTAATGGTGGAAATTTGATATATATAGATGGGGAAGGTACAGTGTCACAAGGAGTGGAATACAAAGACGAAGATACAGGTAAGGATGACTTTTACTGGCGATACGGTACGTTTGGTTTTTCATCAGATGTATTTGGAAAAGAATATGAAAATGCCGCAACTGCTTCGATTTATAATGAAACAGATTATGTATGTTCTAATGGTGTTGTTTATGGTTGTATAACTCTTGACGAAGGCTTTGCACAAAATACTATTTTGGCGTACTATGATAATGAAAAGGGTTGGAAGAAGCTTTCTAATATGCCTAAGGAAAAAGAAGGATTAAATGGAGTTATACTGGCTTCATATAATGGTGAACTTTATTTAATGGGCGGTACTGATGAAGATGATAATTTTTCAAAGACAGTTATGAAATATTCAACAGCATCTAAGAAGTGGTATTCCGCAAAGAGTTTACCGGAGGGCAGAGCATATTCAAAGGCTATCCAGGTAGGTAAAAAGATTGTTGTTACATTAGGTTCAAATGGTACAATGAATGTTCCGGCTAACCTGATATATGATGGAACAAAATGGACAAAGTCAAAAGCAACTATTGGAAAATCAATTGATACCCAGATAATTGAGGGCAAGAATAAAAAATTTGCTGTTTTAATGGGTGAAATTGGTCTTGTAAAAGGTGGAATCATATATACAAACTTACGTGTAGATTCATTAGGTGATACTTTCACATATAATATTGCAAAGGATAAGTTTATTGCTTCAAAGTATGCACTTAATGCATCAAATCTTGAATTTGATAATTTATATGCTACAACAGCAGGAGATAAATTATACGTTGTATATGGTTTTGCAATGGCTGATGACGACGGTAAAGAATTTGGGTCTAATAAAAGCAAGCTGTCAAATAAAGATTTTTATGATGAAGATGATTATGAGGATGATGCAAAGATATTATGTATTCCGATAGATTCCGGTGCGGTTTATGTTGAAGATACATCTGAGTTTGGTGCTTATGTAGAAGGTACGGGTTATTATCTGCCGGGAGATACAGTTACCTTGAAAGCAGCAGTAATGGATAAGAAAGTTAATATAAGCCAGTTCATAGTTAATGGAAAATCTGTTAAGAAGGGCAAAACCGGTTATGTATATACTGCAAGAGCATATGACTTACCGGCAAAAATCACGGCAAGTGTAAAAGCAGAGTATACCGATATATATATAAAGCCGGGAAAAACATCTGTTAAGAAAGCAGTAAGGGCTAAAAACAATAAGAGCATAAAACTTACACTTAAAAAGGTAGGTGCAGCTTCAGGATACCAGATTAAATATTCTACATCAAAGAAATTTGAAAAGAAAGTCACAAAAACTGTTAATACTAAGAAAAACATGGCTGTAATAAAGAAGCTTAGTGCTAAAAAGACATATTATATTAAGGCAAGAGCATACCGTAAAACAGGTAAATCAAAGAAATATGGCAGCTGGTCTAAGGTTAAGACAGTTAAGGTAAAGAAGAAATAAGAGGAGAAGTTAATGAGTTACGCAGATAAAGTATTTGTTGATATGTGCAGAGATATTCTTGATAACGGTATAGACACAAAGGGTGAAAAGGTCAGACCAAAGTGGGAGGACGGTACTTTTGCATATACCATAAAGAAATTCGGGGTTGTAAACAGATATGATTTAAAGAAGGAATTTCCGGCAATAACTCTTCGTAAAACAGGTTTTAAAAACTGCTTAGATGAGTTACTGTGGATATGGCAGAAAAAATCTAACAATGTAAATGATTTAAACAGCCATATATGGGATGCATGGGCTGATGAAAACGGTTCAATAGGTAAGGCATATGGCTACCAGTTAGGTGTTAAGCATCACTATAAGGAAGGTGATATGGATCAGGTAGACAGAGTTCTCTATGATTTAAAGAACAATCCTTACAGCAGACGAATACTTACAAACATTTATGTACATCAGGATTTGTCTGAAATGAATTTATATCCATGTGCATACAGCATGACTTTTAACGTAACGAAAAATAAAGAAACAGGGAAACTTGTATTAAACGGTATGTTAAATCAGCGTTCCCAGGATGTACTTACTGCAAATAACTGGAATGTTTGTCAGTATGCAGCTTTGGTTCACATATTGGCTCAGGTAAATGACATGGAGGTGGGAGAATTTGTCCATGTAATAGCTGATGCTCATATTTATGACAGACATGTTCCTTTAGTTGAGGAATTAATCAGCAGAGAGCAGTATCCGGCACCAAAATTGTGGATAAATCCTGAAATTAAGAATTTCTATGATTTTACGGTAGATGATTTAAAATTAGAAGATTATGTTACAGGTGAACAGATAAAAATACCTGTTGCAGTTTAGGAGGAACAAAATGAATTTAATTGTTGCAGTGGATAAGAATTGGGCTATAGGCTACAAAAATGATTTACTTGTAAGCATACCTGATGATATGAAATTTTTCAGGGAAACAACAACAGGAAAAGTTGTTATTATGGGAAAAAATACATTAGAAAGTTTTCCTAATTCAAAACCATTAAAAAATAGGGTGAACATTGTAATTGCTCTTGAAAAAGATTACAAGGTAGACGGGGCTACAGTGGTTTATTCTATAGAAGAGGCATTAGAGGAAGCTAAAAAATACAATACTGAAGATGTATTTGTAATTGGTGGAGGAAGCATTTATAAACAGATGCTTCCATACTGTGATACTGCATATGTTACTTATGTTGACTATGAATATGCAGCAGACACTTTCATACCTAATTTAGATGAAATGCCGGATGAATGGGAAATGGTTGAAGAAAGTGAAGAAAATACTTATTTCGATTTGGAGTATTATTTCAGAACTTATAAGCGTAAATAATATTAATTGATGTTATAAAAATAGAGTTGCAATTTAAGCAATTAACAGGCTTAAGTTACAGCTTTATTTTTATGCTAAAAAATAGAACCGTAATAAAAAATAGCGATACTTGAAAAATACAAAAAAACAAACAATAATTAAATTAATATATTAAAATATCAATAGGAGGTATTATGAAAAAAGGGTCTATAAAAAAGAAATTTAAAGCAATGATATCTTTTGTTTTGGCGTTAGTGCTATTGGTTCAGCCAATAACTATGCCTAAAGATGTGTATGCATCGGGTAATGTTAAACTTGAAATAAATGGTTTTCAGATAAGTGCAATGTTAGAAGCATTTAGAACCATTTACTCTGTATCGGAAACAGATAAAACAGATGAAATAGGATTGGTATACGGACTTGCCGATTCGGTTTCAGAAGATGAAATGATAGTAGGAAGCTTAAATACTACAGTTCATTCATATGCAGCAACACCATTGGGAGAGACAGGCAAAAAGTACAGTTCATTGGATAATGCAAAAAGCTACTGTCTTACAATGGAATTTATAAAAAATGCAGAGTTTTATAAACAGGGCATAAGTGTAAGGGCATATGCTAAATTAAAAGATGGCAGTTATGTTTATAGCAATATAAGCACAATGTCTGTATATGACGTAGCAGGAAAACTTTATAACAGAAATCTTATGAGTAATATGAGAGGTCATGAGTATCTGTATGATAGTATTCTTTCTGTTGTAGACAGTTCATATAAGAAGGTGGATTATATGAACAGAAATACTATTGTTACAGCAGAGGCTGAGGAAAATACTACAGTGGCACCTACTGAGAAACCGGCAGAACCGGAGACTACAGCAAAGCCTGAGGAAACAACTACAAAGGCTGAAGTAGATCGTACTACATATAAGAAACCGGGAGTTCAAAGTGAAGGTGCTGATGCTGAGGTGGCATCAAATATTTCCCTTAATAAATATATTGACGGAATTGATACGGAATTTTCATCTACAAAAGGAAATACTTCTAACAATGAAGGAATAAATAACTTGTTTGATGGAAATGTAAATACAAAATTCTTTACAGGGGATGCACCGGTTATTTCCATCGCATGGAAAATGAAACGTGCTACCATAATCAGAAACTACACATTAGTAACAGCAGGTGATGCAGCTACTTATCCACATAGAAATCCATATAAATGGAAATTGTTAGGCTCTGTAAACGGTACTGACTGGGTACAGCTTGATGCAGTGGACAATGGTGGAATAGGTCATGAAAATAACAAAGGATACTCATATGATACTGATGCTCAAAAAGCATGTCAGTTCTTTATGTTAAGAATTGAGAGCAGTGGTGATGATGGAAAGTTGTATTACGGCTCACAGTTGTCAGAAATATACATAAAAGGTGATGTTGTTCAGAAAACAGAAAACATTGGTGTTGATTTAGATGACCATATAAGTGGAATTAACACATCAGCTACAACTGTTGTAGGATATAATGGAAATGAAGGTGTTGAGAATCTTTTTGACGGTGATACATCAACAAAATTATTTACCAATACTGCAACACCATGTTCAATAGCGTGGACAATGAAGGAAAGCACATCGTTATATAGTTATACTTTAACAACTGCCAATGATAACGCTACATATAAGAACCGTTCAATAAAATCATGGGTGTTATATGGTTCAAATGATGGAAATAACTGGGATGTAATTGACACGGTAAATGATAGTGGAATAATGGATGTTAATTATGCTGATTATACATACATTGTAGATAACGTTGGCTCATATAAACATTTTAAATTAACAGTAACAGAAGGATATGGAGATTCATTCCAATTATCGGAAATTAGCTTAAAGGGATGTGCATTATTACTGGAAAATGAGTACGAAGCTATTTTCACAGGAGACTGGGATCAGGTTACTGCAACAAACTATAAGAAGAATCTTAAGGATTTATTCTATCAGGTTTATCCACGTCAGTATACAAGATGGGGAACAGGTTCAGAACCTAAGAGAATGTTTATAGTAGCAGATAAGGGTTATGACGGAGTTGCATACACTATGGGAAATTCCATTGTAATTTCAGTAGACTGGATGAATTCTAATCCGGTAGGTATAGGATATTTCTCTCACGAGCTTACTCATGCAGCACAGCAGTACGGAAATGTTACATCTTCCGGTTCAGCGTGGTGGGTTGAAAATATGGCGAACTATGGTGGATTCCGTTATTACCATTGGGCAACTGAAGACAATGTCCAGGTATACCAGGCAAGTGATACATCCCTTCAGGACTGGGGATATCAGGCATATGGCAATAACAAATGGTTCTTTGCATATATGGATGCAAAATATCCTACAACTAAGTCATCTGACGGAACTGTAAAATTAGGACTTATTGATAGCATAAATAATATGTTAAAGACAAATAAGGGAACAAAGTATGATGATAATCCAAAGGACACATCTACACCATGGAGCAAGCTGGTATATCAGATAACAGGATATGACTGTATTGAGTCACTTCGTCTTAAATATGTGGAAGAATTGAAGAATGGTACATGGGCATTTACAGGATTCAGATATTATCAGGATAACTGGATAACAGAAGGAATAGCAGGTGTTGATAATCCTACTTATCCTATGATTGGTCCTAAAACTCATGGCTCAAAAAAAGCCGCAAAGCTGGATACAGCTGTTACAAGTGGAAACAACTTGTGTAGTGGAGCGTCAATTCTTCATACATCAGGTCAGACAAATGTAAATGAAGCAGCTGAAAAGTTAATTGACGGAAATCTTGATACGAAATGGTGTTCAAGGAGTTCTTCCGAATCAACATTTAACGGTGTAATGCATTCAGTTAAAATTGACTTAGGAAGTAAGAAGACGTTTAATACATACACAATATACAATACACAAAGCAAAGAAAATTTTGCTAATGCATCAGAGTGGGAAATATTGGTATCAGAGGATGGAAAGACATGGACATCTGTTGATTATCAAAATAACAACAATAATTCGGTTTCATCATATAATATTGGTACACAGACAGCACGTTACGTTCAGATTAAAATATTTAATCCGGGAGATAGTGCAGGTACAATAAGGCTATATGAATTCCAGTTGTATAACAAATAATATATAAAAAATACCCCCTATAGTCGTATTAATTTAATTAAATATGGCTATAGGGGATTTTTTATTTCATTAAATTAAGCTCATGATAAAGGCGGGCAATTGGAAGTCCCACAACATTATTATAATCTCCATTGATACCTTTTACATATACGGCAAATTGTCCCTGAATACCGTATCCTCCGGCTTTGTCATAGCAATCTCCGGTAGAAATATAGCTGCTTATTTCTAGGTCTGTCATAGGATATAAAGTAACATCTGTAGATTCAAAAAATGAGTAAATTTCTTTATGCTTTGTATTAAAATCATATTTTATTAATGTAACTCCGGTATAAACCTTATGAGTTGAATCCTGAATGGATTTAATCATTGAAAATGCTTCTTCAAAGTTTTTAGGTTTTCCCATTATTTTACCGTTTTTGGTAACTATGGTGTCGGCACCAATAACTAAAAAAGACAAATCTTCAAAAGCCATAAGAGAAAAATCTATATGAGACATAAGCTTGTTAAAAACATCGTCAGCTTTTTGAAGGGAAAGTTCTTTTACAATATCGGAAGGGATAGATTTAGTGATTTTCTCATCAACCTCTGATTTTATGATTTCAAATTCAAAACCTGCCTGCTTCATAAGTTCACATCTTCTGGGAGATTGAGATGCTAAAATAATTTTTGTTTTATCTAAATTAATCATATTTACTCCTTAAACTTTAATATAAATACCAGTATAATTTACCAGTGAAAATAAATTTTGTAAACAACTAACAAAGTAATATTTTTAAGGATTATTATAGATAGAAATGAAAGAAAGGAAAGCAGTGGATGAATAAAATAAGAAAATTTATTGTTACAATGCTTGTAATTACCATGGTAACTACAGTGGCACCAATATGGAATGTTTCAGCAAATAATACTGTAGGTAAAAAGGTTACTGTCACAACAAAAAAGAAAAAGGTTAAAAGAAAAAAGAAACCTAAAGCCTATATAAAGGTAGCTAAGGTGAAACGCACAAAGAAAGCGGTAAAGGTGAAGGTTAAGTTCATTAACAAAACTAACCGGGAAAAATACTATGGTGAGGTATACTTTATCAAAAAATATGTTAATGGAAAATGGCGGAAAGTTGAGTATGGACATGGTGGTAAAATGGCTTTTAATAGCATAGCGTATGTACTTCCTAAAAAGTCATCGGCATATAAAACATATAATCTTACATATGCATATAATAAAGAAGACCTGCAACCGGGAAAATATAGAATATATGTGGACTATGATGTGAAGGCTAGGGGACGGTATGCTACATTCAGAATAAAAAGATAATCTATAGTAAAAAATAACAGCTTTTCTAAATATTAGAAGGCTGTTATTTTTTGTGAGGATTTTTATTGGTATATACAGGAATAATGTATTTTATTAGTGCAAAAACATGATTGAGTAATAAAGAAAAACGTTGTAAATCCGTTAATTTTTTCTAATATCAATAATTATTTATTGAAAAACGATAAAAATATATTGACTTTCATACATTAGAGGATTATTATGAATTGTAAGGATACCAGTAAATTAAAACTTTAAAAGGAGGACAAAATGAAGTTAAATATTACCAGATTTACAAAGGCTGTTCTTGATATTATGTTTGTTTTAGGAATACTTATCACAGCCACATTACCTTTTCTACTGAAAACATATGGAAAATATGTGGAGCCGGGAATAGAAAAGTACATATGGCAAAACAGTGTGGTATTGGGGCTTTGTGGAATATTTTCCCTTATGATTGTATGGGAGTTAAGAAAAATGTTTAAAACCGTAATAGCAGATGACTGCTTTGTTAGAAATAACGTGACAAGTCTTAAAAAAATGTCCATATACAGTGTAGGAATTGTATTTTTTATGGCAGTGAAATGCCTATTTAACATAACCCTTGCCACTATGGCGATAATGATGGTTTTTATAATTGCAGGATTATTTAGCCGTGTACTGGCACAGGTGTTTGACAAGGCCGTAACTTATAAACTGGAAAATGATTTAACAATATAGGAGGTGCCCGATGGCTATAGTAATAAATTTAGATGTGGTTATGGCACAAAGGAAAATGGGCTTAACGGAGTTATCCCAAAAGGTGGGAATAACTCAGGCAAATTTATCTATTCTTAAAAACAATAAGGCGAAAGCAATCCGTTTTTCAACATTAGATGAAATATGTAAGGTTTTACAGTGCCAGCCGGGAGATATATTACAGTTTGTGGAGGATTAATTTATGGAAAATAATATGAGAAAAGAAATGGAAGAGAAAGAAAAACAGGATTTTAAGGTGCTGGGATTATCGTCATTTATATATGCAGTGGTACTTACTTTTTGCCTTTACAAGAATTTTTCGGGAATTACCAATGTGCTGTGGACAGTGGCAACGGTAATTTATATTGCGTATGTGGCACGTAAATATGAAAAAAAGCAAAAGCCAATAAATATTTTTTATGATTGCGTAATCATACTTCTTGGAATTTCAAATTTTACTACGGATAATCAGAGTATTCTGTTTTTTAACTATATGGTGATTTTCATAGCCATAGCAGTAAATATGATATATATGTTTATTGACATAAAAAAACTGGGAATGTGCATTCAATCCATGGCTGTGTGCCAGTGTATATTTGGATGCATAGGAGAACTGTCAAAGCCTTTTACCCATGGAATAAAAGCATTAAAAATGGATAAAGACCGAAATAAAAATATAAAATACATATTAATTGGTGTAGGCTGTGCTCTGCCTGTTGTAATGATGGTAACCATTATCCTAGCCAGTGCAGATAGTGTTTTTAGAAACATGATAGTTAAAATTTTTAAATTAGATACTCTTATTCTTAATTTAACCGGAATAGTAATTATGATAATTGTATCTTATGCCCTGGCATATGCATTTTCTTTTTATGTGAAAAATGGAAAAGTATACATAAATGAAAAAGAAAACAAGATGGCTGCACTTCCCGTTAATATAATTATGTCAATGGTAGCTGTTGTTTATGTGATGTTTGCCACTATACAGGTGGTATATCTATTTGGTCATGGAGGCAGTCTTCCTCAGGGATATACATATGCACAATATGCCAGACAGGGATTTTTCCAGCTGTTGTTTTTAAGTTGTGTAAATGTTCTTGTTATACTGCTTACCATGGAATTTGTAAAAGTAAATAAATTCATGAAGGTGGTTTCGGGAGTAATATGCCTGTGTACATTTATAATGATATTTTCCAGCGAATACAGAATGAAAATGTACATAGAAGAGTATGGTCTCACTTTTTCAAGGATTTTTGTATTGTGGCTGTTAGTTGTTATAGGTATGGTTATGCTGGGATTAGTCATTAAAAACTTCCATAAAGAATTAAATTTATTTTCCTTTTCAATGGTAGTTGTAATATGCTGTTTTATTGTTTTGTCCTTTAGTCATGTTGATTATATTATAGCTAAATACAATTTATCCCAGTGTCAATATATTATGGATAAAAATAAAAATGATGACCCTTATGAGATAAATATTTATGTGGATATGGATTATATCATTAATCTTTCAGCAGACAGTGTGCCGGCGGTTTTGGATGAGAAAAATGAGAAGGTGACACGATATTTAAACAAAAAGAGGTATTATAAGAAATTAGAAAAATACAAAGACGGTGGAATAAGGAGTTTTAATTTATCAAGATATAATGCAGGAAAGAATGTAAAGTAAATATAAATACCATGGAAATAATCATTACTTGATTTTCTACACATAAGGTTTATAATAACTTTGTTTAGTATGTTCTTTTATGGGAGGATAGATAATTGAGAATTATTATTGCTGGAGATGGAAAAGTTGGCGCAACTCTGACTAGAAAATTGTCAGCAGAAGGGTGTGATTTAACTTTAATTGATTCCAATCCAAAGGTATTAGAGGCAAGCTTAGAGAGATATGACGTTATGGCAATTCAGGGAAACTGTGCATTAATGTCAGTATTGAATAAGGCTGAAATCAAAAAAACAGACTTGCTTATTGCAGCTACCGGAGCAGATGAAATTAATTTATTATCTTGTATGACAGCACATAAGATGAATGACAGATTACATACAATAGCAAGAATAAGAAATCCGGAATATAGTGAACAGATTTATAACATGAGCGGAGAATTTGGGTTATCTTTGGCTGTTAATCCTGAAAAGCAGACAGCAATTGAAATAGAGAGATTGCTTAAATATCCGGGATTTTTACAGAGAGATACCTTTGCAAAGGGAAAAGTTGAAATTGTGGAATTAGAAATTGATGGAAAGAGTGTTCTTAAAGATGTTTCCCTTAATGAACTGTACGGAATAATTAAGTGTAAAATACTGGTTTGCGCAGTTAGAAGAAATGGTGTTGTTGTGGCACCGGATGGTAACTTTATTTTAAGGGAAGGTGACCGTATTTACGTTACTGCACCAAGCACCAATATGAGTATTTTATTGAAAAATCTTGGTATTATTACCCATAAAATTAAAAATGTAATTTTGTGTGGTGGTGGAAGAGTAAGCTATTATTTGGCAAAGAAACTAGAAGGAACGGGAGTGTCTGTAAAGATTATTGAACAGGATCCCGACAGAGCGAGAAATCTTGCGGAAATGTTGCCGGAGACAACTATTATCAATGGTGATGCCAGCAGAAGAACTATGTTAGAAAGTCAGGGAATAGAAAATTGTGATGCATTAATTACCTTAACAGGTATGGACGAGCTTAACATTATTATTTCCTTATATGCTAAAAGCAGTGGAGTGCCGAAGGTTATTACAAAGGTTGCCCATACTGAAAAAAGTAATATACAGGACAGCTTGCAAATAGGAAGCGTGGTTTGTCCTAAAGAATTGTGCTGCAATACCATAGTAAGATATGTAAGAGCATTAGAGGCACAGACAGGAGCGGCAATTTCAGTTCATAGTATAGTTGACGGACAGGTGGAAGCTTTGGAATTTTTAGCTGACGAACATACTAAAAATTGCGGAATGGCATTAAGAGATGTAAAAGTAAGAAAAAATGTACTTATTGTATGTATTACTCACAAAGGAAAAACAGTTATACCTGATGGTGAATCAAAGTTTGAAGTGGGAGATACAGTTATTGTAGTTGCTACGGGAGATGCGGTAATACATAAGCTTAATGATATTTTTGATTAATGAAAGGAAGTAATAATGAACTATAAAGTTATGGGTCGTTTCATCTCAAAAATATTGGCAGTTGAAGCGGTCTTTATGACACCGGCAATGTTAATATGTGTCTTTGACAAAGAGTATAAGGCATTTATAAGTTTTGTCCTTAGTATATTAATTATTATGGCTGTATCAGCATTGTTATTTGTTTTGGGAAGAAAGGCAAAACAGCGTTTCTTTGTAAAGGAAGGTTTAGCCTGTGTAGGTTTAAGCTGGATAGCCATTAGTTTATTAGGATGTCTCCCTTTTTATATATCAGGGGAAATTCCACATTTTATTGATGCGTTATTTGAAATGGTATCAGGATTTACCACTACAGGTTCCTCAATTCTTCCTGAGGTGGAAACTATGTCCAGAGGAATGCTTTACTGGAGAAGTTTCAGTCACTGGTTAGGTGGAATGGGAGTTCTGGTATTTTTGCTGGCAGTTACTCCGGCTAATGGAAGAAGTAACAGATTTACTCTTCATCTATTAAGGGCTGAAAGCCCGGGGCCTAATGTGGAAAAATTAGCACCGAGAATGCGTGACACGGCAATGATATTATATATGTTATATATGGCACTTACAGTAATTAATGTAATATTTTTACTGTTAGGAGGAATGTCGTTGTTTGACTCAGTCTGTACGGCATTTGGAACAGCAGGAACCGGTGGATTTGGAATTAAAAATGACAGTATGGCAGGATATAGTCCTTACATTCAAAATGTCTGCACCATATTTATGTTATTGTTTGGTGTAAATTTCAGTTGTTATTACCTTCTTTTGTTAAGAAGATTTAAAACAGTGTTAAAGGATGGGGAACTTAGATTATATTTAGGATTGGTTGTTGCAAGCATTACAGCTATAACCATTAATATTTACCATATGTTTGGAAGTATTGGGGAAGCTTTACATCATGCAGCTTTTACCGTAGCCAGTATAATTACAACTACGGGTTTTGCTACTGTAGATTTTGATAAATGGCCTGAGTTTTCTAAATCAATAATAGTTGTGTTAATGATGATTGGAGCATGTGCAGGTAGTACCGGCGGCGGATTTAAGTGTGGAAGGTTGTTGCTATTGTTAAAGAGCATACGACGTGGAATAAGAAAGACCTTAAATCCAAATAAAGTTGAAGTTATAAGAAACAATGGAAATGCTGTAAATGAAAAAGTAATTAGCGGAATCAATATTTACGTGGCAACATATTTTATTATTATTTTTGGAAGCTTTTTGCTAATAGCAGTGGATGGATTTTCAATTATTACTAATTTTACGGCTGTTTTATCCTGCTTTAACAATATAGGTCCGGGACTTGATCAGGTAGGCCCTACATGTAATTTTGGACTATTTAGTGATTTTTCAAAAATAATATTAATAATAGATATGTTAGCCGGCAGATTGGAAATATACCCTATATTAATATTGTTTTCAAGGGATGTATGGAGTTTCAAAAGATAGAGTTGTGAAAAAAATACCGGTGATGTATAATATCTTTTATGATTAGGAGATAGTTATGGAAAAGAGACGTATACATTTATCAACGGCACAATTTATACTTTTAGGATTTGTAGGAATGATTATTATAGGAAGTCTTTTTCTGATGCTACCGTATTCTGCACGTAGTGGAGAAGGGGCTTCCTTTTTAGACTCATTATTTACGGCAACATCGGCAGTTTGCGTTACGGGATTAGTAGTTCAGGACACGGCGACGTATTGGTCAGACTTTGGACAGGCAGTGATATTATTTCTTATACAAATAGGTGGAATGGGAATAGTTACCATTGCGGTAGCTTTTGCCGCCATGTCAGGAAGAAAAATAGGTCTTATGCAAAGAACAGTTATGCAGGAGGCAATTTCTGCACCAAAGCTTGAGGGAATAGTAAGGCTTACAAGATTTATCATTAAAATGGCATTTGTAATTGAATTAACGGGAGCGGTTTTAATGTACCCTGTTTTTGCCGTTAAAATGGGGGCACTTAAAGGAATATGGTATTCGATTTTTCATTCAATATCAGCATTTTGCAATGGGGGATTTGACCTTATGGGAATAAATGAAAAGTATTCATCCTTTACATCTTTTTCCGGCAACATTGTAATTAATTTAGTTATTGTGCTTCTTATTTTATTGGGTGGAATAGGCTTTATGACCTGGGATGATATTAGAACACACAAATTTAAATTTAGTAAGTATAGAATGCAAAGCAAGGTTATTTTGTCAGCAACCATAGGACTTATAGTTATTCCTTTTGTTTATTTTTATTTTTGTGAATTTTCAGGAGCAAAATGGCATATGTCAGGGGCAGACAGGGCATTGGCATCTCTATTTCAAACAGTTACCCCTAGAACTGCCGGATTTAACACTGTGGATTTAACTAAGATTTCCGGGGCAGGACAGTTAATTATGATTGTGTTAATGATGGTAGGTGGTGCTACAGGTTCTACTGCAGGTGGAATGAAGATAACTACCATTGCGGTACTTTTGGCTTCGTCAATATCGGTGTTTAGAAGAAAATCATCCCCTCATTTGTTTAGGAGAAGAATTGCTGAAGAGGTAATAAAAAGTGCGGCAGCCATATTGCTGCTTTACAGCTTTTTGTTTCTTATGGGTGGAATTATAATATGTGCAGTGGATGGATTTAATATTATTGATACATTGTTTGAGTCGGCCTCTGCAGTATGCACGGTAGGTGTTACTCTTGGAATAACTCCTCATACAGGTGTGATTTCGAGAATTGTTCTTATAGTGCTTATGCTGTTTGGAAGAGTTGGCGGTCTCACAGTGATTTTTGCTACAGTATCAAGTAAGAGAAAAGATGTGGCAAAATTCCCGGAAGAAAAAATAATGGTAGGATAGGAGAAGATTATGAAATCAATTTTGTTAATAGGACTTGGACGATTTGGGAGACATATCGCTGAAAATCTGTATGAATTAAAGCATCAGGTTATGGCAGTAGATAAAAAAGAGGATAGAGTAAATGCAGTATTGGATTTTGTAACTAATGCTGTAATTGGTGACAGTACCAATGAGGAATTCCTGAAATCTTTAGGTGTAGGAAATTACGATGTATGTATGGTTTGTATCGGTGATGATTTTCAAAGTTCATTAGAAACCACATCACTTCTTAAAGAATTAGGGGCAAAAAAGGTTGTTTCAAGAGCTGCAAGAGATGTACATGCAAAGTTTTTGTTAAGAAACGGGGCAGATGAGGTGGTGTATCCAGAAAGACAGTTGGCAAAATGGAGTGCCATAAGATATACTTCCGACCATATTTTTGACTATGTTGAATTAGGGAAGGAATACTCAATATTTGAAATTGAAATCCCTAATGAGTGGGATGGCAAAACAGTAAGTGCAATAGATATCAGAGGACGTTTTGGTATAAACATAATGGCAATTAGACGTGACGGACGTCTGGATATAAATATTACTCCTGATATGGTGTTAACTGCAGGTTGTCATATGCTGGTTCTTGGCTCAAATAAGAACATAGAGAAATGTTTTCATATATAGGATAAAAGGTGAGAAAACGATTATTAAAATTTGTGGAATAACAACGGCTAATGAAGCAGAATATCTTAATAAGGTGAAAATTAATTTGGAAACCATTTTAAAATAAGATACTTCTTTATTTTTTTGACTTTATATGTTATTCTAGTTCTAGATTAAAATTGGAAGCAGTTTGTGCATAAAGCACCTTATTGCGACTAATAAAAACAGAAAAAAAGAGGAACATAAAATGAATAGAGTTTTACTTAAGTTAAGTGGTGAAGCCTTAGCTGGTGATAAGAAAACAGGCTTTGATGAAGAAACCTGTGTGGCAGTTGCAAAGCAGGTTAAAACTATTGTGGACAAAGGAGTACAGGTAGCTATTGTTATTGGTGGCGGAAACTTCTGGAGAGGAAGAACAAGCAATAAGATTGACAGACCTAAGGCAGATGGAATAGGTATGTTAGCTACTATTATGAATTGTATGTATGTATCAGAAATCTTTAGAACAGAAGGTATGGATACTAACGTATATACACCTTTTGCCTGTGGAACATGGACAAAGCTTTTCTCAAAGGATGAAGCAGTAGCTGATTTGAATAATGGAAAGGTTGTGTTCTTTGCAGGAGGAACGGGACATCCATATTTCTCAACAGATATGACCATGGTTTTAAGAGCAATTGAAATTGAAGCAGATTGTATCTTAGGAGCAAAGGCCATTGACGGTGTATATGACAGCGACCCGGCTAAGAACCCTGATGCAAAGAAATATGATGAACTTCCTATTTCTAAGATAGTTGATGACAGATTAGGTGTTATTGATTTAGCAGCCAGTGTTTTGGCAATGGAAAATAAAATGCCAATGCTTTTGTTTGGACTTAACGAAGAAGACAGTATAAATAAAGCCGTATCAGGAGAAAAAATCGGCACTAAAATAACTGTATAATAAAACATATTTTTAAAGGAGTAATAGATAAAATGGAAGAATTATTAATGACATATGAAGATAAAATGGAGAAGTCATTAGACAATCTTAAAGAGGAATACACAACAATCAGGGCAGGAAGAGCAAATCCTCATATCTTAGATAAAGTTAAGGTAGATTATTATGGAACACCCACACCTCTTCAGCAGGTAGGTAACATATCTGTTCCGGAGGCAAGGATGATTTGCATTCAGCCTTGGGATGCATCACTCTTAAAGGATATTGAAAGAGCAATTAATGCATCTGATTTAGGACTTACACCTACTAATGACGGAAAGCTTATACGTCTTGTATTTCCTGAACTTACAGAGGACAGAAGAAAAGAATTAGTAAAAGATGTCAAGAAAAAAGGCGAAAATGCTAAGGTTGCCATAAGAAACATTAGAAGAGATGCCATTGAAGCCGTTAAGAAAAAAGGCAAGGAAGATGGAATATCAGAAGATGAAATTAAAGGATATCAGGATGATGTTCAGAAATCTACTGATGCATATGTAAAGAAAATTGATGATGCCATAGATGCAAAGTCACAGGAGATAATGACAGTATAATATATGTGCTTATACACACTTACAGAGAATAGAGGGGACTATTGTTTCCTCTATTCTTTGCACTGTCAAAGATAATGTTTTACATAGGTTAATTTAGTGAAAGGCGGATAATGTATGGCTGAAAAAATAGACATTACGGGACTTAACATTCCACAGCATGTTGCAATTATTTTAGATGGAAACGGAAGATGGGCGAAAAAGCGTTTTCTTCCAAGAAACGCAGGACATGCAGCAGGGGCTAAAAATGTGGAAAAAATAATTGAAGATGCTCATGACATGGGAATTAAATATCTTACAATGTATGCATTTTCAACGGAAAACTGGAACAGACCGGAAGATGAAGTTAAGGCATTAATGAAGCTTTTAAGAAATTACTTAAAAGACTGTATTGAACGTGCCAACAAAAACGACATGAAGGTAAGAGTCATAGGTGATAAATCAAGATTAGATGATGATATTATTGACAGAATTAATGAATTAGAAGAATGTTCAAAGGATAATAAGGGAATTAACTTTATTATTGCCATTAATTATGGTAGCCGCGATGAAATAAGGCGTGCTGTTACAAAAATTTCACAGGATGTCAAAGATGGAGTTATAGAATCCCGGGATATATCTGAAAATCTTATTAGTTCATATCTTGATACGGCAGGAATACCGGATCCGGATTTACTTATCAGAACCAGCGGTGAAATAAGATTATCTAATTATCTTTTGTGGCAGTTAGCATATACGGAATTTTATTTCACGGATGTTTTGTGGCCGGATTTTGATAAGGAAGAATTGAAAAAGGCTATTGTAAAGTATAACCAGAGAGACAGAAGATTTGGAGGAGTTAAGGCATAACCATGATTTTAAGTAAATTTGCAAATAAATCTTTTCTGACAAGATTATTAAGTGGAATAGTGTTAGTGGCACTTATTCTGGCAACCATTATTCCCGGAGGAATAATTTTGTTGGTGGCTAATATGTTAATATCACTGGTGGGAGTATACGAATTATACAGGGTTCTTGGAATTGAAAAAAAACTTCCGGGAATTACGGGATATGTGGCAGTAGTTATCTACTATGGGCTTTTGTTCATGGGAAAAACACAAAACATGCTTATACTTATAATTGTATTTCTTATGTGTCTTCTGGCACAGTATGTATTTATGTTCCCGAAATATAAGACAGAGGAAATTTCCAATGCAATAATGTGCATGTTATATGCAGGTGTTATGTTGTCATATATTTACAATGTAAGGGCAGGAGACAATGGTGCTTATACCGTATGGCTTATATTCCTTTGCTCCTGGGGCAGTGATACATGTGCCTACCTGGCAGGAGTAGCCTTTGGAAAACATAAAATGGCACCGGTGCTTAGCCCTAAAAAGTCAATAGAAGGAGCTATAGGCGGAGTTGTTGGTGCAGCAGTTTTAGGGGCAGTATATGCTTCAGTTTTTGCAGATAATATTACAATAAATAATCCTGTAATAGTTTTTGCAGTAATATGTGCAGTAGGTGCTTTAATATCCATGGTGGGAGATTTGGCGGCATCGGCCATTAAAAGAAATCATGATATAAAGGATTATGGCAGACTTATTCCGGGACATGGCGGAATAATGGATAGATTTGACAGTGTTATATATGTAGCACCTGTTATATGGATTTTGGTACAGATTTTTTAAGGAGAATTAATGAAAAATATTACAATTTTAGGCTCTACAGGTTCCATAGGAACTCAGACTCTTGACATTGTAAGAGCCAATGATGATTTGCGTGTGGTTGCCATTGCAGCAGGCTCAAATATACAAAAATTAGAAGAACAGATAAGGGAATTTCATCCGGAAATAGTATGCGTATACAATGAAGAGGCGGCAGCTAATCTTAAGATAGCGGTGGCTGATACCTCCGTAAAGGTAGTAGCAGGAATGGACGGATTAATTGAGACAGCAGTATACAAAGGCGCCGATATTGTTGTAACGGCATTTGTGGGAATGATTGGTATACGTCCTACATTAGAGGCAATAAAGGCAGGAAAGGACATTGCCCTGGCAAATAAGGAGACACTGGTTACTGCAGGACATCTGGTAATTCAGGCAGCAAAGGATTATGGCGTAAAAATTTTGCCGGTAGACAGTGAGCATAGTGCCATATTTCAGTCCTTAAACGGTGAAAACAGAAAAGAAATTGATAAAATATTACTTACTGCTTCCGGAGGACCTTTTAGAGGAAGAACAAGGGAACAGATGAAGGATGTAAAGGTGGAAGATGCCCTTAAGCATCCTAACTGGACTATGGGACGAAAAATTACCATCGATTCAGCTACAATGGTTAACAAGGGATTAGAGGTAATTGAAGCAAAGTGGCTTTTTGACGTGGATTTTGATGATATTCAGGTAGTAGTCCAGCCACAAAGTCTTATTCATTCCATGGTACAGTTTAAAGACGGTGCCATTATAGCACAGTTAGGTACACCTGACATGAGACTGCCTATTCAGTATGCACTATACTATCCGGAAAGAAGATTTTTAGCCGGTGACAGGGTAGACTTTGGAAAGATAGCCCGGATTACCTTTGAAAATCCTGATACAGATAATTTTATCGGATTAAAGTTAGCATATGAGGCAGGACGGATTGGAGGCTCAATGCCTACAGTATTTAATGCGGCAAATGAAAAAGCAGTTGCAAAATTTCTTGATAGGAAAATAGGATTTTTGGAAATAACTGATATTATACAGTATTGTATGGAAAATCATAAGGTTAAGGAAAATCCTTCAGTAAGTGAAATATTAGAAATAGAACAATGGGCATATGAGCTTATTGAGAACAGGTGGTAAGAATGCAGACATTTATAGGAATTGTTATAGCTTTAATTATTTTTGGTGTATTAGTTTTAATTCACGAATTTGGACATTTTATTGTGGCAGTAAAGAATAAGGTTACTGTAAATGAGTTTTCCATAGGAATGGGACCTAGAATTTACAGCCATGTGGCAAAAAGCGGAACAAGATATTCCCTTAAACTTTTACCCTTAGGTGGTTCATGTGCCATGCTAGGGGAAGATGAAGACAGTAATGAAGAAGGCTCTTTTAATTCAAAATCAATATGGGCAAGAATGGCAATAGTTTTTGCCGGTCCTTTCTTTAACTTTATACTGGCTTTTGTTCTTGCTTTAATTGTTATTGGAGCAAAGGGAATTGATAAATCATATGTAACTTATGTTGATGAAAAATCACCGGCATATGAGGCAGGACTTAGAGTTGGAGACCAGATTACCAAATTTAACGGTGCCCATGCAACTCTTGGAAGGGAAATATATTTAGAGGAATATGTTAATCCTTTAGATGGAAGCAACATTAGCATTACCTTTACAAGAAACGGCGAGAAAAAGAGCATAACCTATAAGCCGTCAACCCAGAAGAAAGCTATTGTGGGAATGTCATATACTACTCAGGATACAAAGGCTACAGTGGAACAGGTTACTAAGAACTCTCCTATGGCTGAGGCAGGAGTTATGGCAGGAGATGTGGTTACGGAAATTGACGGAACTAAAATTACCACAGGAAGTGATATGGCTAAGTATATTAGTGAACACCCTTTTGGAGAAAAAGAGGTTAATATCACTTTAGACAGAAAAGGAAAAGAAATAAAGGTTGTACTTAAACCTAAGGTGACTGAGATAGCAGACAGAGGATTTGTTTATAATCTTGCAAGAGAAAAGGTTTCCTTTGGAAATGTTATTAAATATAGCTTCACGGAAGTAAGATATGAAATTGCAACAGTTTTAAAAAGTCTTAAAATGTTGGTTACAGGTCAGGTTTCTGCCAATGAAATTTCAGGCCCTGTAGGCATAGTAACGGTAATTGGAGATACTTATACCAGTGCTAAGTCATCAGGTGCCACTGTTACAATTTTGTCCCTTATTAATCTTGCAATTATGCTTAGTGCTAACTTAGGAGTTATGAATCTTTTGCCAATACCGGCATTAGATGGTGGACGTATTTTCTTATATCTTATAGAAATTATAATCGGAAAACCAATACCAAAGGATAAGGAAGGAATGATTCATTTTGTTGGATTTGTTCTTCTTATGGCATTAATGGTATTCTTATTATTTAACGATATAAGAAAGCTTATTTAATTGGAGAAAATATTATGTTTAGAGACAATACTAAAGTAATAAAAATAGGAAATAAAGTTATAGGCGGGGGAAATCCCATACTTATTCAGTCTATGACTAATACAAAAACTGAAGATGTGGAAGCTACAGTTAATCAGATTAAGGAATTAGAGGCTGCAGGATGTGACATTATAAGGTGTGCGGTTCCTACCATGGAAGCGGCTAAGGCTTTGGGAAAAATAAAAGAAAGTATCAATATTCCACTTGTGGCAGACATTCATTTTGATTACAGACTTGCCATAGCAGCTATAGAAAACGGGGCTGACAAAATAAGAATTAATCCCGGAAATATAGGTGATATGGACAGGGTAAAGGCAGTAGTTGACGTAGCAAAGGCAAAAAATATTCCTATAAGAGTAGGTGTAAACAGTGGTTCATTGGAAAAGCATATTTTAGATAAATATGGGAAGGTAACTGCTGAGGGCATTGTGGAAAGTGCTTTAGACAAGGTGAAAACAATAGAGGATTGGGGATATGATAATTTGGTAATTAGCATAAAATCCTCAGATGTAATGATGTGTGTAAAGGCTCATCAGTTAATTGCACAAAAAACTAATTATCCTTTACATGTGGGAATTACAGAGTCAGGAACAGTAACATCAGGAAACATAAAATCTGCAATAGGTCTGGGGCTTATTTTAAATCAGGGAATTGGAGATACAATAAGAGTTTCCCTTACAGGAAATCCTGTGGAGGAAATAAAAAGTGCCAAGCTTATTCTTAAAACTTTAGGTCTTAGAAAGGGTGGCATTTCCGTAGTTTCATGTCCTACATGTGGACGTACTCAGATTGATTTAATAGGCTTAGCAGGCAAGGTAGAAAATATGGTTACCAAATATGATGATTTGAATATTAAGGTAGCTGTAATGGGATGTGTTGTAAACGGACCGGGAGAAGCAAGAGAGGCAGATATAGGAATCGCAGGAGGAAAAGGAGAGGGACTTTTAATTAAAAAAGGTGAAATTATAAAGAAAGTTCCTGAAAATCAGCTTCTTGATGCACTAGAAGATGAGTTAAAGAATTGGAGGAGTTAGATTGGAAAAAAAGAAGTTTTTCGATGTTTTCCAGACAATTAAATTAAATGATGAGCTTACGGCTATGTTTGAATATGTGGATATTACAAAGATAGCTACTAATGTTGATCATACAAAAATGCGAATATATATTGAAAGCAGCAGACTTATTGAAAAGTCTGCTATTTTCACCGTTAGAGATGAAATTGCAAGAAATTTAAGAACGGGAAAACGGGTGGAGATTGAGATTATTGAAAAATATTCCCTGTCAAGTCAGTATACGGAGGAAAATCTTTTTGAAATATATAAAGATAGTATTATTATGGAGCTTAATGCCAAAAGCCCTATAGTAGCGGCAATGTTTAAAAAGGCTCCCATTAGATTTGATGAAAATAAAAAATTGATTATTGACTTAGAGCAAAGCATTGTGTCGGAAGCCAGAATGAAAGTTTTAAAGGATACCATTGAGAAAATCTTTAGGGACAGATTTGATATGCCTCTGGAAGTAAAAATTGAAAAGAAGGCTTTCCAGCAAAACAGATTTGCCATTAAAAATGCAAAGAGACTCCAAAATGAGGTTAATGTTCTGTTAGGAAAAAATCAAAATGAGGAAGAGACAAGGGAAGAAAAGCAGGAAAAAGTCAAGCCTGTAAGAGTGAAAAAGGCTACATATTCACAGGACCCTGATATGGTATACGGACGTGATTTTAAGTATGAGGGAGATACTAAGTTAAGCGATGTATTTGAAGGTACAGGTGAAACTGTAGTCAGGGGTCAGATTATGACCATGGAGGACAGGGAGACAAGAAACGGAAAATTCATTGTTACAATGGAAATTACGGATTTTACCGACAGTATTGCAGTTAAAATATTTTTAGCAGATGAGAACGTAAAGAAAGAGTTTTATTCAAAAGTTAAAAAGAACAGCTTTGTAAGGATAAAGGGCGTTGCCATGTTTGACACATATGACAGACAGGTGGAAATAAGCCGAGTGGACGGTATGAAGCTGATTCCGGCATTTTCTGTTGGAGAAAAGAGAAAGGATACTGCAGTAGAGAAAAGACTTGAACTTCATTGCCATACAAAGATGAGTGAAATGGACGGCGTAAGCGAATGCAAGAAAATCGTCCGTAGAGCTTACGAGTGGGGGCATAAGGCAATTGCCATTACAGACCATGGTGTGGTGCAGGCATTCCCTGATGCATGGCATGAATACTTGGATATAAAGAATGAATGTAAGAAGGCAGGAAAAGAGTGTGACTTCAAGGTTATCTACGGAGTTGAAGCATATCTTGTAGACGACTTAAAGGACATGATTGTAAATCCAAAGGGGCAGGGATTAGATGATACTTTTGTAGTATTTGATTTGGAAACTACAGGATTTAGTGCAAAGGCAGATAAGATAATTGAAATCGGTGCAGTGAAGGTGGAAAAGGGAAAGATAGTTGACAGGTTTAGCACCTTTGTAAACCCACAGGTTCCAATACCTTTTAGAATAGAGCAGCTTA
Organism: Eubacterium sp. AF16-48; assembly: GCF_003479405.1. Lineage (GTDB taxonomy): Bacteria > Bacillota > Clostridia > Lachnospirales > Lachnospiraceae > Eubacterium_G > Eubacterium_G segne. The sequence continues at coordinate 383,424 of NZ_QUHB01000002.1, forward strand.
CAAGTATTAATGATAATATGGTTATTGATGCACCTACCATAGAAGAGATTCTTCCTAAATTCATGGAGTTTTGTAAGGGAGCAATTATGGTAGCACATAACGCTGATTTTGACATGAGTTTTATTTCGGCTAATTGTAACAGGCAGAACCTGCCATGCGATTTTACTGTTATTGATACCGTGGCAATGTCAAGATATTTGATTATTGGTCTTGGAAGGTACAAATTAGACAGCGTGGCAAAGGCACTGGGAATAGTATTAGACCATCACCACAGAGCAGTGGATGATGCAGAGTGTACAGCACTTATTTTCTTAAAACTGTGTAAAATGCTTGAGGACAAGGGAATAACTAACCTTGATGAATTAAATAAACAGGGAAAACAGTCTAAAAATCTTATAAATAAACTTCCGTCCCATCACGCCATTATTCTGGTTAAAAATTTAGTGGGAAGAGTTAATTTATACAGACTGATTTCCATATCACATATTGACACTTTCGCAAATAAGAAGCCACGAATATTAAAAAGTGATTATCTTAAATATTGTGAGGGACTGATGATTGGCAGTGCTTGTGAGGCAGGAGAGTTATATCAGGCTATTTTGCATGGAAGAACACAGCAGGAAATTGCCAGATTGGCGGAATTTTATGATTATTTTGAAGTCCAGCCCTTGGGAAATAATGAATTTATGTTAAAAACAGGCAATCCTGACATAGATAACAAAAAGAAGTTTTTGGTGGATTCAAAAGAGGATTTAATGGATGTAAACCGCAAAATCATTGAGCTGGGTAGGAAGTTTAATAAAATGACTGTTGCCACATGTGACGTTCATTTCCTTGACCCGGAAGATGAAATTTACCGTAGAATAATTCAGTACGGTAACGGATTTAAGGATGCAGACCATCAGGCACCTCTTTATCTTAGAACTACTGATGAGATGCTTAAGGAGTTTGAATATTTAGGCAGTGACGTTGCGGAAGAAATAGTAATTACAAATCCTAATAAAATAGCGGATATGATTGATAATATTTCACCGATTCATCCTGATAAATGCCCACCGGTGTTAGATAATTCTGAGGAGAATCTAAGAAAAATCTGCTTTGACCGTGCTCACGAAATTTATGGTGAGGATTTGCCAAAAATTGTTGAAGACCGACTGGAAATAGAATTGGATTCCATTATTGGTAACGGATATGCCGTTATGTACATAATGGCACAGAGACTTGTATGGAAGTCAAATGAAGATGGATATCTGGTAGGTTCAAGAGGTTCCGTAGGTTCATCCTTTGCGGCAACAATGTCAGGAATAACTGAGGTTAATCCTTTAGCACCTCATTATTACTGCTTAGACTGTAAAAGCTCATTTTTTGAGGATGAATACAGGGCACCGGAAGGGACGGATATTGAGGAAATCAAGAAAATACAGGCGGTTATTAAAGAAGAAAGGGCAGAGGGTGGTCTTGGATTTGACCTTCCGGATATGATTTGCCCTCATTGCGGAAAGCCGCTGCACAAGGATGGACTTGAAATTCCATTTGAAACATTCTTAGGTTTTGGCGGAACTAAGGAGCCGGATATTGACTTAAACTTTTCCGGTGAATATCAGGCAAATGCCCATGCATATACTGAGGTAATGTTTGGTAAAGGACATACTTTCAGGGCAGGAACTTATGCCGGTGTGGCTGAGAAAACAGCATTTGGATATGTTAAAAAATATTTTGATGACCATAATCAGGTAAAAAGAACTGCGGAGATTGACAGAATATCAAGAGGGTGTACAGGAATCAGAAGGAGTACCGGTCAGCATCCGGGAGGCATTGTTATTGTACCAAGGGATAAGGAAATATACGAATTTACACCTATCCAAAAGCCGGCAAATGATATGACAACGGATATTATAACTACCCACTTTGAATATCATGCTATTGATGCTAACCTTTTGAAACTGGATATTTTAGGACACGATGATCCTACCATGATTAGAAGGTTAGAAAAGCTGACTAATACTAATGTTCAAAGGGATGTGCCTTTTGATGACAAAAAGGTTATGTCGTTGTTTTTGAGCCCGGAGGCACTGGGAATTACATCAGAGGATATTGACGGATGCCCTACAGGTTCTTTGGGACTGCCGGAGTTAGGAACTGATTTTGTTATTCAGATGTTAGTAGACACAAAACCTACGAAAATCGCCGATTTGGTTAGATTGGCGGGACTTTCCCATGGCACGGATGTTTGGCTTGGCAATGCCCAGCAGCTTATTGCGGAGGGTAAATGCACTATTTCCACGGCAATATGTACCCGTGATGATATTATGGTTTATCTTATGGATAAGGGAATTGAGCCTCAGGTAAGTTTTGACATAATGGAGCATGTAAGAAAGGGAAGAGGTCTTTTAACATACAAGGATAAGAAAACAGGAGAGGAACATCAGGAAGAGGATGTAATGCGTGAACATAATGTTCCTGAATGGTATATCTGGTCCTGTAAAAAGATTAAATATATGTTCCCAAAAGCCCATGCGGCAGCTTATATTATGATGGCTTTGCGTGTGGCGTGGTACAAGGTGTATCATCCTTTAGCTTATTATGCTGCATATTTTGGAATCAGAGCCAAGGCCTTTGACTACGAAACCATGTGTAGAGGTCGTGAGAAAATGGAATATTACATGTCGGAGCTTAAGCGTAAAAAGGCAAATCATGAGGCCTCCAAAAAGGATGAAGATTCCTTGGGAGATATGAAGGTAGTTCAGGAAATGTATGCCAGAGGATTTGAGTTTTTACCAATAGATATTTATACTGCAAAGGCTCATGAGTTTCAGATAATAGACGGAAAGCTCATGCCAAGTTTAGACACAATCGAAGGTCTGGGAGAAAAGGCGGCAGACGGTTTAGTTGAAGCCGTACAGGCTCAGGATGGACCATTCGTGTCTAAAAATGACTTAAGAGAAAAAAGCAAGTTAAGTAAAACAGTAATAGAAACCATGTCCCAGTTAGGTTTGTTAGAAGGTATGCCGGAAGACAGCCAGCTGTCAATATTTGACTTTTAGGGAGGAAATGAAAGGAGTTGTGCTTTAACGAGTATAATCGTCAGGTAACAGCTCCTTTTTAATTTGAAAGATGTATGTGGAGCTAATGGATGATTCATACAGCGAAACAATTAAAAGATAAAGTGAGAAATCAGTCTTGCGGAAATAGTCGTGTGGTATGGTTGAGAAGAGTAAATCAAGAAATTCAACCGTATACAAGACATTTAATTGCCGGCCATGCAGGTAAATCTGGCCGGGAAATACTAAGTAATAAGTGAATTTCCGGTTAATACACACTTACATGGCTATTATGCGCCATACATCACCATAAAAAGATTGCCCATACCCCCCTAAAAGCTATCCAATCCCATTAATATCTTACATTATCAAACATCTTTACCTTAGATGATTTTATTACCTGTTCGTAAAGTTTAAGCCCAAGCACTGGGAAGAATTTAGAAGTAAAATTCATAAACTTAGCATCCTTTCCAACAATAATACGGGATTTTTGACGTATGATTTTTTTGATAATCTTTTCGGCAACCTTATCTACGTTAGCTGAAAACATATTTATAAGGCTGCTTTGGGAAATTACATATTGATGTCTGAAAATATCAGTCTTCATAAAGCCGGGACATGCGTAGCCTATGTACATTTCCCGTCCAAGTTCGGCAATAAGTACCTCAGAGTAAGCCTTAAGGGCAGCCTTGCTGGCACTGTAAATACTGGTTCCGATAATAGGAGCAAGAGCATCAGAACTGGAAATATTTAAAATTCCCGGCATTGTGGATTTTTTTAAAACAGGTAGCATAGAGTTAATTGCGTACCTGCAACTGTTGAAGTTGGTATTCATGCATTTTTCTACAGCTTCTTCACTATAATTATAGGATTTGTCAAATGGAAGAAGGATACCGGCATTATTAATTAAAATATCAATATTAATATTGTTTGCCAGAATCTTTTCAGAGAATATTTCCCAATTTTTCTTTACTCCAACATCAAAAAGCTGATACGTGAAAGCATCTTTTTGATAGCTGAGTTCATCAATTAAACTTTTCATTTTAGGTTCTGACTGACCAATGCCAATAACTTTGCAGTTGTGTTCCTTTATTAATCTGACAGTCATAGCACGTCCAAGCCCTGAAGAAGCACCGGTTATAAGCACTGTTTTTCCGTATATCCAATCCATTATCAATAGGTTTCCTTTCAAATTTCAAAATTTCAAAATTATAGCAAAAAGTACTTGCAAAATGTCACTTTATTGTTATAATAATACAGTAACATTTTTTAGGCTCGTTGGTCAAGTGGTTAAGACGCCGCCCTCTCAAGGCGGAATCAGGGGTTCAATTCCCCTACGAGCTGCTTATGGAGGAACTTCTATCTGTCTGGCAGGTAGGAGTTTTTTATTTGTGACAGGTGAAAGTTTGGCAGGCAGAAGTTTTTAATTAGGGGTTGACACCCGTAAAATAAAGGTCTATAGTAATAAGGTAAATATTGACTAGATAGTAAGGAGCGAACCACAAAGGTTCGCTCCTTTGTGTTGGAAGTTAAAGTAGGAGGTCTTAGTGTCAAGAAGAGAAGAATACGAAATGAAAACAGAAGCCCTGTTACAGCCTATTGTGGATGAGAAAGGTTTTGAACTGGTTGATGTTGAATATGTAAAAGAAGGAAGTAACTGGTACTTAAGAGCTTTTGTGGACAAACCGGGAGGGATTACCATTAATGATTTAGAATCAGTAAGCAGAAAATTAAGTGATTTATTAGATGAAGAAGATTTCATCAGCGACCCTTATATTTTAGAGGTTAGTTCTCCGGGACTTGGACGTCCGCTAAAAAAGGATAAGGATTTTGACAGAAGCATAGGTGAGGAAATTGAAATTCACTTATACAGAGCCATTGATGGCAACAAGCAGTATGTAGGATTGCTTAAGGCATATAATAAAGATACTATTACTATCGAAGATGAAAGCGGTAGTGAAATAAATATTGACAGGGTAAATGTTTCACTTGTCAGATTAACCATTGATTTTTAGGAGGATAATAAAAAAATGAACAAAGAGTTAATTGCAGCATTAGAATTGTTGGAAAAGGAAAAAGGTATTAGTAAAGAGTCATTATTTGAGGCAATTGAAAGTAATTTGGTAGTGGCATATAAGAATAACTTTAATAAAGCAGATAATGTTGTTGTAACAATGGACAGAGAAACAGGTGATTTTCACATTTACTCACAGAAAAAGGTTGTTGAAGAAGTAAATGATCCTGTTACAGAGATTTCCCTAGAAGATGCAAGAAGCATTAAGGCAGGCTATGACATAGATGATACTGTTAATGTAGAAATTCAGGCAAGAGATTTTGGTAGAATTGCCGCACAAAGTGCAAAGAACGGTATTTTACAGAAAATGCGTGAAGAGGAAAGAAAGAGCCTTTATCAGGAATATTATGAGAAGCAAAACGATATAATAACAGGTATTGTACAGAGAATAAACGGAAAGAATATCAGTATTAACTTAGGAAAGATAGATACAGTTCTTATGGAAAAAGAGCAGTCACCGGGAGAATTCTTCAGACCAAATGACAGAATTAAGTTATATGTAACTGAAGTTAAGGATAACGGTAAGGGACCAAGAGTAGTTGTATCAAGAACTCATCCTGAACTTGTAAAGAGATTATTTGAACAGGAAGTTGCTGAAATTCAGGACGGAACAGTTGAAATTAAGAGCATTGCAAGAGAGGCAGGTTCAAGAACAAAAATTGCGGTATGGTCTAACGATAAGAATGTTGATGCCGTAGGTGCATGCGTAGGTATGAACGGCGCAAGAGTAAATGCTGTTGTAGATGAACTTCAGGATGAAAAGATGGATATTATAAACTGGAGTGACAATCCGGCCATTTTAATTGAAAATGCGTTAAGCCCTTCAAAGGTAGTAGCGGTTCTTGCTGATCCGGATAATAAGGAAGCATTGGTAGTTGTCCCTGATCTTCAGTTGTCTTTGGCAATTGGTAAGGAAGGACAGAATGCAAGACTTGCAGCTAAACTTACAGGATTTAAAATTGACATTAAGAGTGAGTCACAGGCTAAGGCTGAAAATATTCAGTATGAGTTTAATGATGAAGACTACTATGATGAAGAAGAGTTTTACGATGGCGAGTATTATGACGATGAATACTATGATGATGAGTATTACGATGATGAATACGACGAAGAAGAATATGACGACGAGAAAGAAACAGAAGAACCTTCAGAAACAGAGCAGGCATAGGAGATAGTGTTATGGGTCAGGTGAAAAAAATCCCTACAAGAACTTGTACCGGGTGCAGACAGGTAAAAAACAAAAAAGATTTAATCAGAGTTGTCCGTGATAAGGAAGGAAACGTATTTGTAGACGTTACCGGAAGACAAAACGGCAGAGGCGCTTACATTTGTCCTAATGAAGAATGTCTTGAAAAGGCAGTGAAAAACAAGGGGCTGGAAAAGACACTTAAGATTTCACAGATAAGTGAGGAAGTTTATCAGCAGCTTAAAAAGGAATTAGGTGATGTAAATGAATAGTGTTTTAAAAAATGATGTACCGGACAAAGTTTTTTCCATGATAGGTTTAGCAACTAAGGCAGGCAAAACTTTTTCAGGTGAATTTTCAGTGGAAAAGGCAGTGAAAGAGAGAAAAGCAAAACTGGTTATTGTATCGGAAGACGCATCGGACAATACAAAGAAATTGTTTACTAATAAATGTGATTTTTATAAAATACCGGTTTTTGTTTGTGGCAGTCGCAGCCAGCTGGGAAAGGCTACAGGGAATCAGGAACGTGCATCCATAGCAATATCAGATGAAGGCTTTAGTAAGTCAATTATTAACATATTAACGGAAAATAATTAAAATGGAGGTAGCTAAATGGCAAAAATGAGAGTACGAGAGTTAGCTAAGGAATTAGATATAAAAAGTGCAGATATAGTTACGGCGCTTAGTGAGAAAGGCGTTGAAGTATTACCTGCAAGTTCAATAGAAGATGACAATATAGAATATGTAAAGAAAAAGTTCGCCCAAAAGGGTGATGGAACATCATCTGATGAAGATGCTAAAAAAGAAGAAAAGTCAAAGCCTAGAGTTTTAATTACCAGTAAAGGTATTGTAAGGACAGGGGAGCGACATGGAAAAGGCGAGAGAAGACGAAGACGACACAGCGAAGGTGAGCATAAGCATCACTCAAAGTCATCTGAGCAGGTAGAAGAAGTTGCAAAGAGTTTAGAGAAAGTAAAGCCGGAGCCAAAGGTTGAAACTAAGACAGAGGTTAAGCCGGAGTCAAAGCCGGAGGTTAAATCTGAAGTTAAGCCGGAAGTAAAGGCGGAATCAAAGGTTGAAGCTAAGGCAGAAGTTAAACCGGAGATAAAGGCGGAGTCAAAGCCTGAAGTTAAGGCGGAACCGGTTGAGAAAAAAACAGAAGAAAAATCTGAAACAGTTAAGCCGGAAAATAAAGAAAAAAATGAAAAAGTAATAGAGAAAAAAGAAGAGACACAGATGACTGAAGAAAACAAGAATGTTAAAGTTGAGGACAAAAAAATAGCCGATGTTAAAAAGGCAGAGCCGGAAAAGAAAGAGACAGCAAAGCCTGATAACAGACAGCAGAGAAATAACCAGCCTAAAAATGATAACCGTAACGGAAAGAGAAATGGCGACAGATTTGGAAATAATGACAGAAATAACCGTAACGGAAACCGTGGTGACAACAGAAATAATGACAGAAACGGTGATAACAGAAATGGCGGAAATTTCCAGAACAGAAATAACCGAAACGATAACAGAAATGATGACAGAAATCGTGGTGGAAATGACAGAAACGGAAACCGTAACAATGACAGAAATAACGGTAACTTCCGTGACAGAAATGGAAATAACGACAGAAACAACCGTAACGGAAATCGTGGTGATAACAGAAACGGTGGAAATTTCCAGAACAGAAATAACAGAAATGACAACAGAAATGACGACAGACGTGATTTCAGAAGAAATGACAGAGGAAACGATACTCCGGCAGAACCAATTCAGGATAAGAACAGAAAGTCAAGAGAAAACAAGATTCGTCAGGACAGACAGGAGCGTAATAAGAAGAATTACGAAGATGGCGGAAGAAAGGGCAAGAATGGAAAGAAAATTGACCTTTCAAAACCTGTAATGGAAAAGCCAAAGAAGAAAGAAGAAAAGAAAGAGGAAATCAAGGTTATTGAAGTACCTGATTTCATTACAATTGCCCAGCTTGCTGAAAAGATGAAAATGCAGCCATCAGCTATTATTAAGAAATTATTCCTTGAAGGGAAAATGGTTACGGTAAATACTGAGGTTGATTTTGACAGTGCAGAAGAAATAGCTATGGGCTATGATATTATGTGTGAAAAAGAAGAAAAGGTAGATATTATCGAAGAACTTCTTAAAGAGGACGAAGAGGATGAGAGCCTTATGGTTAAAAGACCTCCTGTTGTATGTGTAATGGGACACGTTGACCATGGTAAAACATCACTTCTTGATGCCATCAGGCAAACTAATGTTATTTCAGGTGAAGCAGGTGGTATTACACAGCATATTGGTGCATCTGTTGTTAAAATTAATGACAGAACAATAACATTCCTTGATACACCGGGACATGAGGCATTTACGGCAATGCGTATGCGTGGTGCACAGTCAACAGATATTGCAATTCTTGTAGTTGCAGCAGATGACGGTGTTATGCCACAGACTGTTGAAGCTATTAACCATGCTAAGGCAGCAGGAATTGAAATTATAGTAGCTATTAATAAGATTGATAAGCCGGGAGCAAATATTGACAGAGTTAAGCAGGGACTTGCAGAGCACGGACTTTTAGCTTCAGACTGGGGTGGAAATGTAGAAATGGTTCCTGTATCAGCCCACACTAAGGAAGGTATTGATGACCTTCTTGAAATGGTATTGCTTCAGGCAGATGTATTAGAGCTTAAGGCAAATCCTAACCGTGAGGCAAGAGGTATTGTTATTGAAGCTAAGCTTGACAAGGGTAAAGGACCGGTTGCTACAGTTTTAGTACAGAAGGGTACATTAAATATTGGAGCAAATATTGCAGCCGGAGCAAATCACGGCAGAGTCAGAGCTATGACAGATGATAAGGGTAACAGAATTAAGTCAGCAGGTCCATCTACTCCTGTGGAAATTTTAGGACTTAACGGAGTGCCAAATGCCGGTGAAGTATTTGTTTCAACAAAGACAGCAAATGAAGCTAAGGATTTTGCTAATACATTTGTTGAGGATAGCAAGGCTAAACTTATGGAAAGCAATAAGTTTAGAATTTCATTAGATGACCTTAATTCACAGATTGAAGCCGGAGAACTTAAGGAACTTAATATTATTATTAAGGCTGACGTTCAGGGTTCAGTAGAAGCTGTTAAGCAGAGTCTTATTAAGTTATCTAATGACGAAGTAGAAGTTAAGGTTATTCATGGTGGTGTAGGTGCAATTAACGAATCAGACGTTATACTTGCATCAACATCTAACGCAATTATTCTTGGATTTAATGTTAAGCCTGACGCAAGAGCAGAGGAAACAGCAAAGAATGAAAATGTTGACCTTAGATTATATTCTGTAATTTATACAGCTATAGATGATATTGAGCGTGCAATGAAGGGGATGCTTGAACCGATTTATGAAGAAAAGGTTATCGGTCATGCAGAAATCCGCCAGATTTTCAAGGCTTCAGGTATTGGAAATATTGCCGGTTCATATGTATTAGATGGTTCAATGCAAAGAGGTTGCAAGGCAAGAGTAACAAGAGAAGGAAAACAGATTTTTGAAGGACCTGTTGCATCTCTTAAGAGATTTAAGGATGATGTCAAGGAAGTTAAGGCAGGATATGAATGTGGACTTGTATTTGACGGATTTAATGAAATTGCCGAAGGCGACCAGGTTGAAGCTTATATTATGGTAGAAGTACCGAGGTAAGAAGAATGAGAAAGAATAGTATAAAAAATACCCGTATTAACGGGGAAGTTCAAAGAGAATTAAGTAACATTATCAGAGAACTTAAAGATCCGAGAGTGGGAATAATGACCAGTGTGACCGCAGTTGAGGTCACACCGGATCTTAAATACTGTAAGGCATATATTAGCGTTTTAGGCGACGATGAAACAAAGGCTGAAACATTGGCAGGACTTAAAAGTGCTGCAGGTTTTATCCGCAGGGAATTAGCCAGAACGGTAAATCTTAGAAATACTCCGGAGATTAAGTTTATTATGGACGAGTCTATTGAGTATGGAATGAGAATGTCTAAGTTAATTGATGATGTTAGAAAGAATGAAGAGTAAAGGTAAAGAATGAAGAAGATTGATGAGATTATAGGTGATTCTAAAACTGTGGGAATTGCAGGGCATGTAAGACCGGATGGAGATTGCGTAGGCTCATGCATGGCTCTTTATAATTATCTGAAAAAAAACAGACCGGATTTACAAGTTAAAGTTTATCTGGAATATGTCGACAGCAAATTTGATATTATTAAGGGTGTTAAAGAAATAGATACCAGTGGATATGATGGTACGGTTTATGATTTGTTTATATCCCTTGATACTGCAAGTTTAGACCGGTTAGGTCAGAATGAGGAGTTCTTCACTAATGCAAGGCGTACAGCTTGTATAGATCATCATGAAAGCAATAAAGGATATGCGGATTATAACTATATTGTGGCAGAGGCAAGTTCTGCCAGTGAGGTTTTATTTAATGTTTTAGATGAGGACAAATTTGATAAAACTGTTGCTGATCCCATGTATATGGGAATTGCTCATGATTCAGGAGTTTTCAGATTTCAGAGCACAACGGCTGAGACTATGCGCATTGCAGCAAAAATGATAGATTTTGGCGTTAAGCCAAATGAAATTTTAGAGGAAACATTTTACAGAAAAACCTATAACCAGATGATGGTTACGGCGAAAATACAAAGCGAAACAGTGCTTTGTATGGAAGGAAAGTGCATATATGGAGTTTGCACTTTTGATACAATGAAGAAGTATAATGTTACCACAAATGATTTAGATGCAGTAATCGCTTCCATAAGAAATGTTGATGGTGTGGAGGTCGCTATGTTTGCATACCAGTTAAAGGAGGATACTTATAAAATAAGCCTCCGTTCAAAAAAATATGTGGATGTAAGCAAAATTGCAGTGAGTTTCGGTGGTGGCGGACATGTAAGGGCTGCCGGATTTGAAGTAAAAGGCACTTTAGATGAAGTGGTTGCAAAGGTATTGTCATCAATAAAAGAAGATTTGTAATGAATATTGATAAGGAATAAATATATGATTAATGGTGTAATTAACGTATATAAAGAACCGGGTTTTACATCTCATGATGTTGTGGCAAAACTTAGGGGAATTTTAAAACAGAAAAAAATAGGTCATATGGGCACTCTTGATCCTAATGCGGTGGGAGTGCTTCCCGTATGTTTAGGCAAGGCAACTAAGTTGTGTGATATTTTATCTGAAAAGGATAAAACATATAATGCAACATTATTGCTGGGGTTAGATACAGATACCCAGGATACTTCAGGGGAAGTAATAAGTAAGGCGGATACTGATAGTATTATGGAACTGTCAGAGGATAAGGTTTTTGAAACCATAAAAAGTTATATTGGCGATTACGACCAGATTCCACCAATGTTTTCAGCCATAAAAATAGGTGGTGAAAAGTTATATAATCTGGCAAGACGTGGAGAAGTTATTGAGAGACCTGCAAGACATTGCAGAATAATTGATATAACGGTAACTAAAATGGAACTTCCAAGGGTTGATTTACATGTTACATGCTCTAAGGGAACATATATCAGAACTTTGTGTCATGATATAGGAAAGGACTTAGGAGTTGGTGGCTGTATGGAGAAGCTGGTGCGAACCAAGGTGGAAAGATTTAGTGTTGAAGACAGTATAACCCTAAAGCAGATTGAAGAATTCAGAGATAATAATACATTGGAGGATTATATTACACCGGTGGATGAAATGCTGGAAAATTATTCAAAATGCATGGTGTCTAAAGGCGCTGAAAAGCTTGTATATAATGGTAATATTTTTACATCCGGAAATACATTTTTAAAAATGAACCATGAAGATGGACAGATTGTAAGAGTGTATACTTCTGAGGGAGAATTTATAGGATTATATAAGTTTAACAGCGAAAAACAGATATATAAACCGGTGAAGATGTTTTTATAAGGCTTGTAACAGGGCATATTTCACGTAATTGATTAAGGAGAAAATATGCAGTGTATTTCAATAACTGATAATATAAAACTAAAGAATACAATTGTTACAATAGGAAAGTTTGACGGCATACATAAGGGTCACGAAAAACTCTTTGAGGAAATAAGGAAAAATGCCAATGGAAGGCAGAAGGTTGTATTGACCTTTGAAACCTCTCCTAAAGCTTTTTTAGAGGACAATGCCAACAAGACTATTGTAACAGAATCGGAAAAGCAGATGCTTTGCAAACAACAAAACATTGACGTGTATATGAAGATGCCCATGAAAAAAGAGTTTCTTGCATTAACACCTGAAATGTTTGTTAAGGATATTTTAAAAGAAAAAATCGGTGCCACAACTATAGTTTGTGGAACGGATTTTCACTTTGGAGCAATGGCTAAGGGGGATGTGGAGTTCCTTCGCAGTAACCAGAAAAAATATGGATATAATCTGATTGTGGTGGAAAAAGAGCAGTATCACAACAAAGATATTAGCAGTACATCCATTAGGGAGAAAATATCAAAAGGTGATATGGCAGAGGTTAATGAGATGCTGGACCACCCTTATAGTGTTATTGGAAGGGTTGAGCATGGCAAACAGCTGGGAAGAACAATAAATTTCCCTACGGCTAATATTATTCCCGAGGCAGTAAAGTTGTTGCCGCCTAACGGTGTTTATAGAACCAAGGTGGTTATAAATGGCGAAAAATTTGACTCCATAACCAATGTAGGGGTAAATCCTACAGTGGAAAGTGGAAAGAAGATAAAGGTTGAAACTAATATTTTGGATTATGAAGGAGACGTATACGGTGAAATAATACAGGTGTTATTTTTTGATTTCATAAGACCGGAGAGAACCTTTAGTAACATGGAAGAGTTGAAGCAGCAGATACAGCGAGATACAGAAAAGTGCAGAACTCTTGCAGGAAGAAAAAATTAAATACAGTAAAATCAGAACACATGTAGTGGTTGTAATGTAATGTCAGCCTTACATGTGTTTTTTTTGCCTAAAATAGAAAATATTTATTATGAAGAGTATGATGTCTGCTAATACATCCCAATTTTTTTATCACTACGCAATTTATACTTATCAAAACCCACAATCTAATAGAAAGTTACAAAATATTTATAAAAAATAACAAAAAGTGATTGATTTACTATAAGAAATGATGTAGTATTAAAAATGTACCGAGTATCATATGATATATAAATACGCGTAATATCAAATAACACAATCACATAAAAAGGTACAAACATATAATGAATATGTGAATGTAAAGTATGTACATTAAAAAATTACATGTAAATATTAAAAGTTTATTGGATTTAAATCAGAAAATTTCCGACGCATGCCGGAAGTGACATTTCATAATAGGAAAAATTTAGACCAGGTGTAGTGGGCTTAGTCGGAGAACCGGACAGCCATGTTAGACGGTAGCTTAATTTTAAGGACAGCTTAACTTCGTAGATTGTTCAGTTCTTTGTTTGCATCTACTATATAGCACTGGTTTAGATTTACAACTATTAGTAAATATTTTGAATATGATAGTTAAATTATGGAGGAATATTACGTGGTAGTAGTTAAGAAACTTATTTCAGCATTAATGAGCATGGCGCTTATCATGTCGCTGTGCATGGGTTCAGTGGTTTTTGCAGATGATACAACCATTGACAGTACCAAAAAGGGAAGCATTACTATACACAAGTATGACATGACCGCAGCAGGTAATGACAGTGTTGACACCGACAGCTTTGTGTCAGACGGAAAGAAGAACAGTGCAGCGGAAGATGCACTTAAGAAATATGCCATAAAGGGCGTTGAGTTTACATACATAAAGGTCGGAGACATCGCTCAGGATGAGGACAACGGTGTGGTAAGCATTAAGTATGAAATACCGGAAGAACTTCAGACAATTCTTGGTTTATCAGACAGTGACAAAAAAGTAATAAATGGAAAAAGCTATTTTACATCAGACAAAATCAACAGTGCATTATCAGACACATTAAAAAAGGGCATTGAAGCAAAGAACAAATTGGAGGAGTATGCAAAGGGCGGAACAGCAATGGACCTTACATCAGACATGGGCGTAACATCAAAGGACAATCTTGACCTTGGACTTTACTTAATTGTTGAGACAAAGGTTCCTGAGGAAGTGGTATCAACAACAGACCCGTTCTTTGTTTCCATTCCAATGACAAATTCCGAGGGGAACGGATGGTTTTATGACTTAAACCTTTACCCTAAGAACCAGACGGGAAATCCCACAATAGAAAAGCTCGTAAGAAATGCAGAAGGGAAAAATGCAACAGACGGCTCAAAAACAAAGCAGGATGACTCATACATCGTAACGGATAAGGATAAGACAGACTTTGCGGGAAAAAGAAGTGAGTATTCATATGACTCCTCAACCACCGCATCAGAAGGTGACATTTTAGATTACATCATAGTATCAAAACTCCCACACATCACAACTAAGGCAACATACCTTACACAGTACAGATTTGTTGACACATTATCAAAGGGAATAGAATACGAAAAGGACAGCGTGCAGATAGCATTTTATGAATCAAATCCTGAAACATGGGCGGCTGACATAAAGGCTCATGACAGGGGAAGCCAGGCAGGTGACGTAAAGACATATGATCCTGACGTAAACGGAGAAGACGGAAAGAATGCATCAGTAAATGACCTTACAAAGGCTACTGCAGTATGGAATGTTGCATCAGACAACAAACTTGCAAAAATTACAACAGGCAGTGGAAAGGATGACGCATCAACACTCACGGTTGACGTGACAGACAAGGGACTTAAGGAAATCAATGAGAAGTATTCAGATTACTACATGGTTGTGTATTATCAGGCAAGGGTAAATTCCGACGCAACCGCAGTGCTTGGTGACAGCGGAAACCCGAATGACGTATCACTTGCATGGAGCAGAACATCAGAAGGATACTATGATACATTAGAGGATGAGGCAACAGTATTCATTTATGGACTTGACATCACAAAGACATTTTCAGACAACGGCGGAAATGCGGAGAACGTAAGCTTCATTCTTTACAACGTAACAGACGGATACTACGTTGTTGCAGACAACAGCGAAACAGTTGGTGACAACAAAACATATTATGTGACAGGAAAGACAACAGACAGGAACAAGGCAACATCACTTGTTCCATCAAAAAAAGGCAAGTTGCTTGTATACGGACTTGAGGGTGACAGCTACGAGCTTACGGAAACAAAAACGGATGACGGCTACACACTGCTTAAGGACCCGGTTGAAATTGAAGTAACACCTGCAACACAGGACATTCAGTCTGCACTGGCAGGACATAACGGAATGGAAATCAATGAGGCAGACAGAAAGAATCCGACATCAGGAAAGGGAAGACCTGCAGGAAAGGTTGACATGGCAAGAGGAGACGTGGTAAGTGCAACGGCAAAAGTGGGCGGAAAGAACGCCACACTGTCAGCAGACGGCACTTCAGCCAATGCGATTGCAGGAATAAGCGTCGTAAACTCAAAGAAATGGAGTCTTCCACAGACAGGGGGACAGGCAATAAGACTTCTCCCGGTACTGGGACTCTTAATTGCGGGAGCAGGAATAGTTCTCACACGTAAAAAGGAAAAGGATGAAATTTAGAAAATTTCTCTTAAGGAAAATGATACCCGCATTAATCATTGCTGTTGGGGGGTTAATTGCGGCATACCCCTATATAAGTAATGAGATTGATAAAAACCGTGCATCATCAGTGATAACATCAAGTGAAAAAAGCATAAGCAGTACATCACAAAAAAAACTTGATGAAATAAGAAGGCAGGCGGACAAGTATAACAGTGAACTGGTAAACAGGGTTGGAGTGCTTCATGACCCATTTGACACTGATGTAATAAAAAAGGCACCAAAGGGCTATGAAAGCCAGCTGTCAGTGAACGGGAGTCCCGTAATGGGAGAAATAGTGATACCACAGATAGACGTGAAACTTCCCATATACCACGGAACGTCACAGACGGTGTTAGAGGCAGGGTGTGGCCACTTAGAGGGCACCTCACTTCCCGTGGGAGGAAAAAGCACCAACAGTGTCATAACGGGACACACGGGGCTTAGAAACAAGAAGCTGTTCACGGACCTTGAACTGTTAAGTGTGGGTGATGTCTTCTACATAAGGGTTCTGGGAGAAAGGCTGTGTTACCGTGTGTGCGAAATAAACGTCGTACTGCCCGGGGACACGGGAAAACTCTCCATCAGGGATGGAGAAGACCTGTGTACCCTTGTGACCTGCACGCCTTATGGAGTGAACGACCACAGACTTCTTGTAACCGGAAAAAGATGCAGTGACAACGCAGTAAGTGAAACAACCACGAAAAAAAGGCGGACATCACAGTGGATGAGGGAATATGAGACATGCATAATCATCGGACTGTTCCTTTCATTGCTGCTGGTGGTAACCGACAGGATTATAAGGAATAAAAATGGCAGGAAAAAGAAAAAAGGCAGGGACAGTGCTTAGAAGAGTGGCATTACTGCTTTTCATCATTACACTGATTGTGTCACTGTTTTATCTTGGAAATGACATAAGGGACTTATACAGCGTAAAACTTAAGTACACAAGAATAAAAAATGACATACAGGATGAAAAGACGAAAACCGTGGACTTTGAAAGGTTGTGGAAGATAAATCCGGACATTGTGGCATGGATAGAGATAGAAAACACGGGCATTTCATATCCCGTTGTAAGGGCCAAAAACAATGATGAATACCTGTACAGGGACATTGAGGGCAATTACAGCATTTACGGTTCAATATTTCTTGACGAAAGGCTGCATGACACTGAGATAATAAAAAACAGAAACAACATCATTTACGGACACAACATGGGAAGCTGGACCGGTGTAATGTTTGGAGAACTCAAGGAATATCTTAACAGTTCATACCTTAAGGGGCATGAAAGGGTGACACTTTATACAAGGGATGCAACCCTTCACTACACCGTGACTTCCGTAATGCACGCAGACATTTCATCAGATGTGTATGAAACGGACATAAAGGGTGATTACGGAAAGTGGATTAAGGAACAGATTAACAAGTCACTTTATCCGTGTGCAAGTTTAAGCGAAAGGGAAATGAGCAGGTGCAAAAGAGCCCTCACCCTTTCAACATGCGACACAACCCATGACAACAGTGAGAAGATAGTTGTTTTCTGTGTGGAAAGTAAAACAGATGATTAAGGCATGGTAAACAATAAATAATAAGTAATAAGTAATAATAGTAAGAATTAAGCATAAAAGCCCCGTTAAGAGTGAAAAGGCACGGATTAACGGGGACATTAAGAAATAAGGCAACAGACAAACAGATGAGGTGGGATTTATCCCATACTCAATTAACAGACAAGGAGGACGAGATGAGAGGACGAGCAAGGAAAATAACCACAATGCTCTTATCATCGGCACTGGTTGTGATAACCGTGTGCGGCGGCAT
The DNA here is from genome assembly GCF_003479405.1 of Eubacterium sp. AF16-48. Classification (GTDB taxonomy): domain Bacteria; phylum Bacillota; class Clostridia; order Lachnospirales; family Lachnospiraceae; genus Eubacterium_G; species Eubacterium_G segne. Next base: position 401,164 of record NZ_QUHB01000002.1, read on the forward strand.
TGTTCTTAAGAAAAGCAATGCAGACAACACGGCTTCCGTCATTCCGGGTGAATACCTGAAGGAATACTCAGGAAACATAACCTATGGAACAAACCTTTACGTGTGGTCCGGTGACAAGGCATTTGACCAAAAGAACTATCATCCCGACGGAAACCTTGGTGAAAACGAAAGCGTCACATACGAGGAAGGACAGCTTGACTTAACACCGGGTGCAACATCAGACGTGATATACAGGATAACGGATGAAAAGGGAGAGAGCAGACTCAGGCTTTACACCTTCACCGCAGTATCAGACAAGTCATCGTCAACGGTTCGTTCAGGAAAACAGGATGAGGTCATATATGGACTTAAGAAGTCGCCTTCATTTGGCGGTCAGGTTCCGGCAGACTACACGGACAGCGGAATAAGCCATGAAAATGAAAGGAAGTTAAGCATCACAAGAGGTGATGAGTATTATCCACAGCTGTCATTTCAGAACTATGACTCTGATGAGTTCGTTGTGTCGATAAGTGACGGAGAGGTAGACACAAGCAAACCCGGAACTTATGAGATAACATACAGCGTAAGCCCTGTAAGTGACGCAAGAATGTACTGGCATGAGAAGTACACCGTAAAGGTAACCGAAAAGCCGGCAGAAAGCATGGGAATGAAGGTTGCGGCAGATGACAACATCATTCATGCCACCGTAACGGATGAAAACGGAAATGACACGGAAGTGTTCAAGGGCTGTGATTATAACTTAAACGCAGGCGTTAAGACAATAACGGTCCAGAACAGAAGAGAGCACGCTGCAGAGGCAGACATCACGGTAAAAAGAAACGGCAGGACCATAGAAAACAGTGAAGTGATAAGGGACACTGAAAGAAAGGGCGATGACTTAATCATTGCCTTAAGAAATGACTATGATTACCGGGGAGTGGAGATAACACTTGGTAACGGCAAACTTCAGGATGAGCTGTTAAGCAGACCTGACAATGCGGTCAACGGCGGATGGGAAAGCCACGCAAACACAGGAATAATAACTGACAAAAAGAGTGACACCACTGTCAAGACAATGGCATCAAACATTTCTGACTTAATAAGTGACACCTTTGGCATCAAAACTGTAAATGCCGCATCAAACATAAAGCAGGGTACGGTGCTTAAAGCGGTATCGGGAATGGCGGTAAGCCATACCTGTGAGGAATACCATAACGGTGCACCGACAGGCGTTTCGGTTTTTGACGGTGTACAGGTCAAGTTCTCAAAGAATAAGCTGGTAAGTCTCATAGACGACATTGTATCATCTGAGGGACTTGGAATAGTAAGCACCGGTGACGTACCAACATCAATGTACTTAAACTGTGTTGACCACGGGGATGCCGGATACTACATGTCACAGCTTACAAAGTCAATGCTTTCATATGCAAATGCATACCTAAGGAATGACAACAACACATATTATGTTGAGATTGTCGGGGAATACCATGCAGCGGGAAGACAGAAACTGGCGGGAGCCATAAAGATACAGGTTGAAAAGAAACCGGCATACATACAGATAGTAAAGAAGACGGATGCAGGCGGAAGTCCCGGAGTTGTTGCGGGAGCCGTATACGGAGTGTTCAAGACGGAATCAGGAGCAAAAAGTGGAAAGAGCCCGTTGTTTAAGATGACACTTGATAAAGACGGAAAGGCAACAACAAGCGAGACACAGGCACTGAAACTTAAGACAGACACAAAGTATTACATAAGGGAGCTTGTAAACCCGAAGGGAACATACTTAAACAAAAAGGTTTACACCGTAAAGACAACAAAGGATGGAACATCAAAGAACAAGGCAGTAAGACTTTCAACGGTAAACAAACCGTGGAGAACAAGAATAAGTGTGCACAAGAAGGAAACAGGCACTGACAAGGACTTATCCGGTGCAAGGTTCACTGTTTCCCGGTGGAACGGCAGCAAGTACGTCACGGCAACATCCGTAGGAAACAATGGCGTGATAACAACAGACAGTAAGGGAAAAGCTGCAACCGGATGGCTTTATTACACCAAAAAGAACCAGGGCAAGTGGAGAATAGAGGAAACAGAGGCACCAAAGGGCCATAAGAACAACCACGCAAGAAAGGACATACAGATAAACAAGGATAATGCCAAGGACAGTGAGGAAGCACCACTTGAATGGACTGTTGACAATCCACTCACAACGGAATACGGATACATAAGCGTTCAAAAGGTTGTAAGTGACGCAGACGGAAACGACGTGTCAGCTGACTATGACATGACCGCAACCTTTACGGTTTATTCGGACAGCAACCTAAAGAAAAAGGTTACAACAATCACAACAAAGGGAACAACAGGCTACGGAAAGAGCAGTGCAATTCCAACGGGAACCTACTATGTAAAGGAAACATCATGGAATGCCGGTTATGAGCCTGCAGACAAAAACGCAGTAAAAACGGTAAATGTAACAAAGAATGCCACAACTGCCATTGAGGCAAAGCCGGGAGTTAATGCAAGAAAAGTGGGAAACCAGATTCCGTGGTATGCGGGACTTGCGGCAAGAAAACTCGATGCAGTAACGGGGAAACCACTGCAGGGTGCAGAGTTCACGTTCTATGAATGGAACGGCAGAAGATACATGCCGATTAAAACAAGAAAAACCGGAAGTGACGGATATGCAAGGATAGAAATTGAGGAACACCTTGTAAGGTGGACTAAGACAAACAGGGGAATGTTTGCGGTGGCAGAGACAAAGGCACCGGACGGTTACACCATTGACGACACCACAATGAAGTATCTTGTGATAAATGAACAGAACAGAAACAGCATGGCAGAGTTCACGTCATTTACTGACACCGGGATGGGTTATCTTGACATAACAAAGATAATAGAAGACGGACTCGGAAACAGGGACACAACCCTTGACTTTTCAAGTAAACTTCTTGGAATAACCTACGGATTATACACGGACAAAAACTGCACAAGACCGGTATCCGGACTTGACAACATTGTCCTTGACAGGGACGGACACTTTAAGAGCGGTCCACTGGTTCCGGGAACATACTACTTAAGGGAGAATACCCTTAATTCAGAAATATTTGCAAACAGACCGGGACTTTCAATGGAAGTGACAATATATCCGGGAAAGACAACATACTTAAACGGAGAAAAGGGATTATCCTATGACAACAGGACATGGGATAACACCATATGGTAAGGAGGAGAACAACAGATGAATGGAATAAAAAGAAAAATAAAGAGAATTTCAGCCATTGTGATGATGTTTGTCCTTACCCTTGGCATGGCAGAGGGCATGACAATGCCCGTAAAGGCAGCGGATGCCATACTGGTTTCAGGATCAACGGGATACTTTTACATAAAGGTTGTAAATGACACAACAGGGGACACGGATACCTTAAGGGTAAACGTGACGGCAAAAAAGGCATCAGGAAAGAAGTTATCCGCAGGTGATGAAACGGCAACAAGCAACACCGTAACGTATTCGGGAAGTGTGACAAGTCCGAAGCTGGGGCTTAAGCTCAATGCCACACAGTCCCATAAGAACATCGTGACATCACAGGATGGCACCGTTTCGCTTTTAATGTGTGACCTGCAGTTTAGTGTACCGGCACACACCTCATACGTTAAGGTTGAAAAGAACAACAGAAACAATCACACATTCAGACTTGCGGACAAGGTAAAAACACCGATAACCAAGAACTCATACACGGACGTGACGGTGGCACATAACAGCAGTTCATACACAAAGAGCATGATAATGGCATTAAACCTTTATGAGTGCGGATTGAGACAGGGCAATGCAAGTGTACACAGCACAATCACACTTCATATAGGAAGAAACTCATACGGCATAGCCTACAATCTTGACGGCGGAAAGTTTGCAAAGGGTTACAACACCACTTACACAAACCCGTCAAACGGAAGAACACAGAAACAGAACCCGACAACCGCACTTGACGGAGGGGAAAAGACATCAGACTACAGCAATTCCTACTTTTACGTGGAAAAACCAACAAAGGCAGGATACACCTTTAAGGGCTGGAACATAACGGGAATGGATAATGACACCCATTACTTTTACACAAGCGGTGGTGCAAAGACCACAACGGGAACAGCACTTAACACAACAACAAATGCGGATGCCATGAAGAGCAGCTACATCCCGACATCATACATGAACCTTAGGGCAACCTCCGGCACCGTCACATTCAACGCACTGTTTGACGTGAACAGATACACCGTCATATATGACGGAAACGGTGCAACAGCCGGAACGATGGCAAATCAGGAACACACGTATGACGCAGCCCTTAACCTTACACAGAATGCATACATAAGAACGGGGCACACCTTCCTTGGATGGAGCAGAAACAGGGATGCCGCAGAGCCGGAGTTCCTAAACGGTGAAAGCGTTAAGAACCTGACAACGGATGCAGACGGAAAGGTTACACTTTATGCAGTGTGGGTAAAGAATTCATCAGCCCTTAACAATGCAAACATCCTAAAGAACATAAAGAAGATAATGAAGGTAAACGTTGTAAAGACTGATGAAACGGATGATAAAAAGACACTTGATGCAACATTTGACGTTTATGAGTGGTCAAAGGACCTGAACAACGGATACGGAGCATACAAAAACACCCCGTCATTTTCCATTAAGTCAAACGAGGAAAACATCTTTAACTATACTGCAGACAACCTTGGAAAGTTCAAGATAAAGGAAACGGATGTTGAGGCACCGTACATCAACAATGGTGACGAGGCAGAAATAAGTCTAAAGGACGGACTTGACATGCCATTTTATGAAAACACCATGGTTGAAGAGGACAAGGGTGTCTTTGTCATGGGTGCAGGATATGCGAAAGGTGACATTGTAAGAGACAGTGCAGACACAAAGAATGCAACCTACTATCAGGCAAGGGTCGCAAACGTTGGAAAGAGACCGACAGACGGCGATTACTGGTTAAGACTTGATGAAAACAATTACAGTAAGTACAAGAGACTGATAAAGGGTGCCGGCGAATGGAATGCCGCAAATGCATACGCAAAGACCTTTGGTGTTAAGATTGGGAATGCATCCGAAGGAGCAAAGAATGGAATAATCTTTTCGTTAAGAAAGAAGGATGAGCGTGGCACACTGCTTACGGGAGCCGGATTCAACGTTTACTATGCAGACGATAACAGCCTGTGCAGGGCGATGAATAAACGTTTAAACATAAAGGGTGTTTACTCAACGGATATTGATGCTAAGGGAAAGCCGCTTGAATATCCAGAGATTTCAGTAAATGATGACCAGTCTCATGCAACCCTTAACGCTGACGGAACAAAGACACTGAAACTCGTTGTAAGGGAAGACAGGGTTCCCGACAACTACGGAAAGATTGAGGACTTCAGGGTTGACGCACATGTGGTTTACAGTGACATTGAAGCCAAATGGAAGGCAGATAATCTCACGGTTACATTTTCAGACGGAAAGACAGTCACCATTGAAAACGGTGGAACAGTAGATGCAGAGGAATTAATTGACGAGTCATACAGACTTAACATAAGTGTCACAAAGCAGTCAAAGAAACAGAACTACAGCGTTGCTGACCTTGAGGGTGCGGAATACACCGTGTATGAGGACAGCGCACTTTCCCTTCCGGTAACAACCATTATAATAGGAAGAAACGGAAAGGGAGCTGCAGAAAACCTTCCGCTTAAGGACTACTGGATTAAGGAAACAAAGGCACCAAAGAGTGGAAAGTTCCTGTTTTCAGACGAGGTAAAACAGATAAGGGCAGAAGACATTGCAACCGGAAGCGGCACAACAACCTTTAATGCCACCGTTACCTTCGAGGAAGACGAGGACAGCGCAAGGTTAAACGTACACAAGGTGGACGACAGGGGAAATGACCTAAACGGTGCAGAGTTTACCCTGTATGAGTGCCCGGCAGACGTGACAGACAAAAACATTGATGATTACGATTACAGCAATGTAAAGAGCCGTGGAACAGAAAAGGTTGTAAACGGCTACGCAGCATTTGAAGACATTCCTTTTGGAAAGTACGTCCTTGTTGAAACAAAGGTTCCCGACGGATACAAAAAGGCACCAAACCAGATGGTGGAGCTTACAACGGAAAACGGCGGAAACAGTGACGTGACTGCAAAAACCATAACGGTAGTGAACGAGGAAGAAAAGGCAAGAATAAAGCTGTACAAGGAAGACAGCACGGACAATGGAAGAATTGAGGGTGCAGTCTTTAAGATATTTGACGTAAATAACAACAGCTACATCATGCAGGATGTTTCAGGCACCGATGATGAAGGAAACGAAATAATCAGTCAGGAAGAAAGACTGTTTGTTACAGATGAAAACGGACTGATCAAGACGGAAGAGCTGACATATGGAACATACAGAATTGAAGAAGTTGAGGCACCTGACGGATACGTGAGGGATGACACACCAAGGACAGTGAATCTTGAAAAGGGAAAGGAAGACGGTGTTGATGAAGACGGCATACCGTACTTTAAAGTAACCTTTGAGAACAAAAAGACCGAGACATGGATTGACAAGACGGACATCACAACAGGTGAGGAGCTTACAGGCGGTGAGTACACCGTGACAGACATAAGCGGAAACACTGTTGACCACTGGACCAGTGACGGAAAGACACACAAGATTTACGGACTAAAGGCAGGTGAAAAGTACACACTCACGGAAGAGGTGGCACCTGACGGATACACCATTGCCACACCGATTGAATTTACTGTGAATGAAGACGGAAGTGTGACAAAGGTGGAAATGAAGGATGATTACAATAAGTTAGAGCTTAGAAAGTGTGACATCACCACAGGCGAGGAAATAGAAGGTGCTGAAATGGAACTTTATGACAGCGAGAACAACCTTGTTGACAGCTGGATTTCAGAAAAGACACCTCACAGAATAGACAGAATAAAGACGGGTACCTACAGACTTGTTGAGAAAAGGGCACCAAAGGGATACGTGGTTGCTGAAAGCATAACCTTTGAGGTTGGCGAGAGCAACGAGGTACAGCAGGTCGTGATGAATGATGATTACACAAAGACAAGATTCATAAAACTTGCAACGGATACAGGTGAACCGCTTTCAGGATGTGTACTGCAGGTGCTTGACAAAAACAGAAACGTTGTTGAACAGTGGACAACCGACGGAAGCGAACACGAGATAGATTATCTCGTAGAAGGTGAGACATACTATCTTCATGAGGTGTCGGCACCGGATGATTACCAGAAGGCAGAAGACATAGAGTTTGTTGCAGGAAGACAGTGGAATGACGGAAACGGCGTGACAGAAGATGACTACAACAGAATGGATGGCACACAGTTTACGGACCAGGGAGGAAACAAAGTGAACTGGGACGATGGAAAGCTGCCAACGAATGAACCTGCAGACGACCTTGAACCGGAAACCGGAAGTGATGATGACATCACAAATCCTGATGACGGGGACGGAGTTGTTGACGAGGTTGACAGGAACGGTGAAACGGGTGATGCTTATGATGCGTCAGCTGCGGAAACAGTCACAATCACAATGCTTGACAAGCCGAAACTTGTTTCAATCATAAAGAAAACGGGAAGCGGAGACCTTCTTCCGGGAGCAAGACTGCAGTTACTTGATGAAAGCGGAAATGTCCTGTATTCATGGACAACGGGAGCAGACACGTCAAGTGTGTTCAGACTTGGAAACGGAAAGTACAGGATACATGAAGAGTATGCACCTGAAAACTATGAGCTTGCAAAGGACATAGAGTTTGAGGTAACAGACGATACCACGGAAGTTGAATACGTGATGACTGATGAGTATACCGGAGGATCCATTAAGGTATTAAAAACAGATGGTGGCACCGGAAAACCGCTTGAGGGTGCAGAGTTTACCTTAAAGGGTGAAAACGGACTCACCATTACCGGAAAAACCGACAAGAACGGTGAACTTGTATTCGGAGTTAAAAACGGTGAAAAGACACTTCCACCACAGAAGTACACCTTAACCGAAACAAAGACGGTAAACGGACACAGCCTGTTAAAGGACCCTGTTGAGATAACACTTCCACTTAAACTCACAAAGGCTGAGGCGGATGCAATGGGAGCAGACACCTCAAAGGCAAAGTGGGATGAGGAAAACGAAGTGTACAGGTTCTTTGACCTTACATATGAGGTAAAGAATGACGCAACACTTAAACTTCCGGCAACGGGAGCACAGGGCATGATTTACGGCATTGCGGGAGCTGTGATAATGATTGTGCTCACACTTCTTTATCTGTTCATTAAAGGTAAGAAGAGAAGATACAGAATTTCATAAACTAAAAGCAGATGAGGGGGAGTTTTCCCCCTTGTTCTGCATTAACCATAACCATACGGAAAACAAAAACAACCCCAGAGACAGAAAAGTATAAACAGACATGAAAGGTATTTCCGGACAGTAGGATGTTATGTGGAAGTAACCGGTAACGTTACGGATAAAGAGAAACTTCTTATATAATTATAATATATATAAGGAAGAAAAAAGACAAAAGTATCCGTAATGCTGACTTTTTATTAATAAGTAAAAAATGTATTGCAAACATAGGTTTAATCAGATATAATAGGATTAACAGAACAAATGTTCGAGAGAAATAAAGAGAGGAGATGAGCTGGAATGAAAAGGATAATGGCATGGATAATTATTTTCTGCACCGTTATTGTCACTGTCTTACCGGGCGGAAGTAAGGCAGAGGCATACACCATAACCGAAAAGGGCGGAATGCGTACTGCCAGTGAACTGTCGGAAGCTGCCATAAAGGTACTTGATGAGGTTTCGGTAACTGACAAGGCCATGCTTGATGACGTGATAAAAAGGTCATATGAGAATGACTTCAGGAATAAAACATACATCATAAAAAACGAGGGCGAAGATATTGACACGACATACTGGCGTCAGTACGTGTATTCACAGGGAGACTTCAGGGTTTCTCTTAACTGGAGCGTGGATAAATGTGTTGCAGTGACCGGGGATTATCATTACTACACCGTAAGAATGGGTTCAAGGGTATCAATATCTCCGTTTGATTATGCCACCAGCACGATAGACCGGTGGGATGAATACATGGACGTGATAAGGGATGTTGAAAACAGAATCGGAATACTGAATGCTGACCTGTGTGATTATCAGAAGATACAGCTAGCGTACACATGGATAAAACAGAACGTAAAGTACGGTTATGCAAGTGATGTGTCCGGGCAGCATGTATCCGGAGGACAGGAGCCAATAGAAGCGATACTTTATGGCTATGCCGTATGTGGAGGTTATACACGTGTGTTCAACCGTTTCATGCATGACTGTGGAATTAAGAGCTACTATCTTTCAAACGTTTCCCATGCATTTAACTTTGTAAGACTTGACGGAAAACATTACAAGACGGACTGCCAGGTGGGAACAGTGGATTGCTATGAGGGTTATGAACAGTACAATAAGAATGGCAAGCTACTGTGGGAACTGAACAGGGCACTTGTCGGAACAACCAAGAAGATTTCAAGCGAACTTTTTGAGTACAGTGCCATAACGCACTACGATACTGAATTTGAGCATGGCTCAGTTGATAATTGTGTCATGGGTCCGTTGGCAGAAATAACAGAACCAACCTGTACAACCGACGGGACATTCTTAAAGGAAGGAAAGGTTGATGAGCACTGTGATTACTGTGGTAAAATCCATTCATTTACCCTTCCTGCAACACATACCTACAAAACGGTAGAAAACAAGCTACCAACCTGTACGGAAGAAGGCGAGATAAAGAAAGTATGCAGTGAGTGTGGCAATGAGAAAACGGAAAAAGTTGCCATAAAACCGCATGACTATAAGATTGACACTGCTGACAGTGATTATGACACCGAAGGTTGGTTCAAGATTGTATGTAATACCTGTGGAAAGGTCTACTACGAGGAATACAGGGATAAGCTGGAGAGACCAACGCAGTCTGAAACTGAAACCACAACCACTGAGGAATCGGTAACGACACCTGCATATCAGGAAAGTGACCTTGAAAAAAAAGACAGGGGCTACGGAATAATCACATGGTATGACGCAGAGAAGGAAGACTGGTTCTGTAAACAGGGCCAATTTGAAATGTCAATGAAAAGGGAAATAAGTGGAAACGGGGCATACACCGATGGTTTGTGGGTGGAATGCGGAACGCTTGACAAGGGAAGACTTTACGACAAGCAGGCGGGCAAGTGGGTTAATGCCGGAGACAGTGTTGACTGTTACTTTGACGTGGATAGCCGTACATGGAAGATATACATGAAGTATTACACAGAGGAACCGCAGGCTACAACCACGGCACCGGAAGAGGAAGTTACAACAACTTCACCTGCCACGGAAGAAACGGAAACCGTAAAACCGACACAGTCTGCAACAACAGTAAAGGTAAATCCTACGACAGAGAAACCACAGACACCTACCACACGTAAGCCACAGGTTACAACAAAGAAACCGCAGACCAAAAAACCGGCAAAGCCCAAACAAATGAAATTTAAGAGTGCAAAGAATGACAAGAAGAAACGGATAAGCCTTAAGTGGAAGAAAGTTAATGGAGCAACAAAGTATCAGATAAAATGGGTACTTGGAAGAGGGAAAAAAGCAAAGACGAAAACCAAGAGCTTTAAAGGAAAAACGACTTCATGTGCGTTCAAGAGACTTAAAAAAGGTAAAACCTATAAAGTGTACATTCGAGCCTATAATAAAAGCGGTTGGGGTAAGTGGAGTAGAGCTAAGAAGGTAAGAATAAAGAAATAACAGACAGAAAAGGGAATGGCATACTTAGTAGCTGTTCCCTTTGTTTTTTAGAATTAAGGAAAGGAAGAAAAAATGATAATAGTGGCAGATAACGGAGTTGAAACACAAACAAGAAAACTGAAAGAGGGCGTAACATTAGAGGAAGCCAAAGCCCGGGTGTGGAAACTGTGGGAAGATGACTGGCTGGGACTTGATTACAGACTGGAAGACAATGATGGAAACGTAATATTTGAATTAGAGCATGACGATTAGGATGCTGCAAGAGATTTACATGGAAATAGAACAAAAGAATTACTCACTATTGATTTCAGATGTATTTTAGTATTAATTTAGAGGTAACGTCTAATTTATATCTTTTTATACTTGTTTTTCACCCCATATTTTGATAAAATCAGAGTATTAAATTAAACGGTCGTTTATATCGGTACTATTTAATAAAGATAAATGTATAGGGGTGCTATACAAAGAAATATAAATTAATAAATTTAATTGATGTTAAAGGGAATGACGTGCTTAATGGCTATACCCTTTATTTTTTTGTCACAAAATACCTGTCCTTAACTGATTCTTAACCGGTTTATGAATTAGAATAATAGTGTCGGGCGATGGGGGAAAATGTCTTGAAATTCTAAAAAATGGGAGAAGATACATGAAGATATACACGATGGGATTTAAGGGGAAAAGTCAGGAAGAATTTATTAAAACAATAAATAAGAAAAAAATTGAGCTTGTAGTTGACATGAGAGAAAGAAACAGATTTCCGATGTTGGGATTTTGCAACGAAGGAGAACTGAAAAAATGTTTGAAGGAAAAATGTAATTGTGACTACTTATATAATTCTATGCTTGCACCAATGTGTGGTTATTATGAAGCCTACACGGAGAGGGCAATTTCGTGGGATGAATATGTGGCAAAATATAAAGAAACACTTTCGGAAAGGGGAATTGCAGGGAGATTTCTGATTGACTGTATGGAATATGAAAGGATAATGATAATTTGTCTGGGAAAAACACCGGGTAGGTGTTCAAGAAAACTGCTGGCAGAGTGGTTACAAGAGAGAATACGTGGAATTGAGATAGAGATAAAGCATTTATAAAAAATATTTGATTTAATAAGAAATGTGTGTTATAGCAATACGGTTATTTGGAGTTATTATTGATTGATATAAGTGTTCTTAGTTAACTAATGTCTACTTGATGTAGACGTATAGAGCTTGTAGGAAGAAAAGAACAAGCATATTAAAGAGGATAATTGATTTTTTTAGAACAAATATTAAAATTGTAATAAGTTAGCTGAGAAAACATATCAAGATCAAAAACTCGAAATAGCTGATACACCATATTTCTCAATTTTCCTATAGACATTTCAGATATCATGGTGTATACTATCAAAGTATGTTTAACCTACACTAAGCATTTGGATACTCCAACCGGTGCCTAAGTGTAAGGGGATATTAAGATTTTAGGAGGAATAAGAAATGATATCAAAAGAGACAAAAGCTCAGTTAGCAGCAGAATATGGTAAGACACCTACTGACACAGGTTCACCTGCAGTTCAGGTAGCAATCTTAACATACAGAATTAAGGAGTTAACAGAACATTTAAAGATTAACCAGAAGGATCATCATTCAAGAAGAGGTCTTCTTAAGATGGTAGGTAAGAGAAGAGGCTTACTTGACTACATTAAGGAAAATGACCTTGACGAATATCGTCAGTTAATTGAAAAATTAGGAATTCGTAAATAATTTCTTACCGGGTGGTAATATTACATTCGGATTTATACACAGGGATGAGAGTTTACTCTCATCCCTGTATTGCATTTTTCATATAAATAATTTATAATAACATAGATTGTGTGTAAATTTACACAAAAGGCAGAAGAACCATGCCGAGACCACTGTAAAGGGCAGTAGCATTGTTACCGGTTTTTACAGTAGTTTCGGATTCTTCTGCTATAAAATAAAAAGTAAGGAGAAGTTACTAACAAAGTAACGAAAGAAGATTATGTACAAGAGTTTTAGTATGGAGCTTGCAGGAAGAACTTTAACAGTTGATGTTGGAAGAGTTGCAAAGCAGGCTAACGGTGCAGCATTTATGCACTATGGAGACACTACGGTATTGTCAACAGCTACAGCATCAGACAAGCCTAGGGATGGAATTGATTTCTTCCCACTTTCAGTTGAATTTGAAGAAAAAATGTATTCTGTAGGAAAAATCCCTGGAGGATTTAATAAGAGAGAAGGAAAAGCATCAGAGAATTCAGTGCTTACATCAAGAGTTATAGACAGACCTATGAGACCTTTATTCCCAAAGGATTACAGAAATGATGTTACACTTAACAACCTTGTTATGTCAGTAGATCCTGAATGCAGACCTGAAATCGTAGCTATGCTTGGTGCAGCTATTGCAACATGTATATCAGATATTCCATTTGACGGACCATGTGCCATGACACAGGTAGGTTTAGTTGATGGGGAATTTGTTATTAACCCAAGCCAGAAGCAGTGGAAAGAGGGAGATTTACAGCTTACAGTAGCTTCAACAAGAGAAAAGGTTATCATGATTGAAGCAGGTGCTAATATTATCCCGGAAGCAAAGATGATAGAAGCTATTTATATGGCACATGATGTAAACCAGACTATCATTGAATTTATTGATAAAATTGTGGCAGAAGTAGGAAAAGAAAAGCACTCATATGAAAGCTGTGCTATTCCTGAAGAATTATTTGCTGCAATTAAGGAAATTGTTCCACCTGCAGATATGGAAGTAGCCGTATTTACAGATGACAAGCAGACAAGAGAAGAAAACATAAGACAGATTACAGAAAAGTTAGAAGAAGCTTTTGCTGATAATGAAGAATGGCTTGCTGTTTTAGGAGAAGCTATTTATCAGTATCAGAAGAAGACAGTTCGTAAGATGATATTGAAAGATCACAAGCGTCCTGACGGAAGAGCAATTGATCAGATCAGACCGTTAGCAGCAGAAGTTGATATTATTCCTAGAGTGCATGGCTCTGCAATGTTCACAAGAGGACAGACACAGATTTGCAACGTATGTACTTTAGCACCATTATCAGAAGCACAGAAAATAGACGGACTTGATGAAAATGAAACAACAAAGAGATATATGCATCACTACAACTTCCCTTCATACTCAGTTGGTGAGACAAAGCCATCAAGAGGACCGGGAAGACGTGAAATCGGACATGGTGCTTTAGCAGAAAAGGCACTGGTACCTGTACTTCCTAGCGAAGCAGAGTTCCCATATGCTATTAGAACAGTTTCAGAAACATTTGAGTCAAACGGTTCTACATCAATGGCTTCTACATGTTCATCATGTATGTCATTAATGGCAGCAGGTGTTCCAATTAAGGCTATGGTAGCAGGTATTTCATGTGGTCTTGTTACAGGTGATACAGATGATGATTATGTATTGCTTACAGATATCCAGGGACTTGAAGATTTCTTCGGAGACATGGACTTTAAGGTAACAGGTACAACAGAAGGTATCACAGCTATTCAGATGGATATTAAGATTCATGGTCTTACAAGAGAAATCGTGGAGGGTGCTATTGCAAGAACAAGAGAAGCAAGATTATTCATTATGGATAATTGCATGAAGCCGGCAATTTCTGAACCTAGAAAAGAAGTAAATGCATACGCTCCTAAGATTGAAATGATTCAGATTGATCCGGACAAGATTGGTGATGTTGTAGGAAAGAGCGGAAAGGTTATTAATGCAATTATCGAAGAAACAGGCGTTAAGATTGACATTTCTGATGAAGGAATGGTATCAGTTTGTGGCGTAGATAAGGACATGATAGCTAAGGCTATAAAATACATTAAGACAATAGTAACAGACTTTGAAGAAGGCATGATTTTAGAAGGTACTGTTGTAAGTATTAAGGAATTTGGTGCATTTATCGAATTTGCACCTGGAAAAGAAGGCATGGTTCACATTTCTAAGATTGCAAAAGAAAGAGTTGAACATGTTGAAGACTTCCTTACATTAGGTGATAAGGTTAAATGTAAGTGTCTTGGAAAAGATAAGATGGGAAGAATCAGCTTTTCAATTAAAGATGCACAGTAAACAAATTAAATAGAAACGTTGCACAAAATCTTAAATTTTGTACAAATATGGAATATCTCCAGGGCGAATATTATGATATATAATAAAGCTTTGGAGATATTTTACTATATCTTAATTGGCTATGTGGTATCATTAATCAGATACGAAGGAGAGTGGCTATGGTAAAAGATAAATCATATTTAAAAAATATATTAGTGACAGCGGGAATATTATTAATTTCTTTTGTAATAAGCTTGTTGTTGCAACATGTGTTTAAGGTACATGAACATATAACAGCAGTGTTTATATTTGCTGTATTTTTGATATCCCTTTTAACAAACGGATATGTATATGGAATAGTGGCAGCTTTTATTTCCATGATTGCCGTTAACTATGCTTTTACATTTCCGTTCTTTTCAATTAATTTTATGATACCTGTTAATATGATTTCTGCAATTATAATGATAGTTATAGCCATATTAACAAGTACATTAACCACCCAGATAAAAAGGCATGAGGCAATGAAAGCTGAAGGAGAGAAGGAAAGAATGAGAGCCAATCTTTTAAGGGCGGTTTCCCATGACTTAAGAACTCCCCTTACCACTATTTATGGTTCAGCAGCTACACTGTTAGAAAACAGGGATACACTAGAGGAAGAACAACAAATCAAAATATTACAGGGAATAAAAGAGGATTCGGAATGGCTTGTAAGAATGGTGGAAAATCTTTTATCCATTACAAGAATTGACAGTGGAAATGTGAAAATAATAAAAACACCAATAGTTTTAGAGGAACTGATAGATTCAGTAATTGTGAAATTTAGAAAAAGATACCCTGACTTTGATATAACATTGGACTTGCCGGAGGATATTGTTGTTATACCAATGGATGCAATGCTTATTGAACAGGTTATAGTAAATATATTGGAAAATGCCATACAGCACGCAGAGGGAATGACAGAATTAATACTTCGGGTGTTTGTATTGGGGAAGCAGGCTATATTTGAAATAAAGGACAATGGCTGTGGAATCAGTAAAGAAAAATTGCCATACATATTTTCCGGATATTATGAGAATAAGGAAGAACCTTCAGACGGACAAAAACGCAATACGGGAATAGGATTGTCCGTATGTAAAACCATCATAAAGGCACATGGAGGGGACATTAGTGCGGAAAATATTAAAGGTGGCGGTGCTGTTTTCAGATTTACATTAGATACGGAGGAAGAAATAGATGCCCAATAATAAATATAAGGTTTTATTAGTAGAAGATGAAAATAATATTAGAAATCTGGTAACAACCATACTTAAATCGGCAGGTTATCAGGTTGTTGTAGCTGAAACATGTGAGAGAGCCCTGGGAATGTACACATCTCATCTCCCTGACATTATTATTTTGGACTTAGGTCTTCCTGACAGGGATGGAATGTATTTCTTAAAGGAAGTAAGGGATGACTCACTGACTCCTATTATTATATTGTCAGCTCGTTCTAATGAAAGGGATAAGGTAGTTGCTCTTGATGCAGGGGCAAACGATTATGTAACAAAGCCCTTTAGCTCGGCGGAACTGTTAGCAAGGGTAAGAGCAGCTCTTAGAAATACAAGACACAGCTCTGAGGAGGGAAAACTGCCGGGAGGAAAGTTCACATTAGAGGGACTTGTTATAGATTATGATGGAAGACAGGTTTTTGTTGATGAAAAAGAAGTAAAATTAACCCAGACAGAGTACAATATTGTGGCGTTTTTATCGGAACATGCCGGAAAAATGATGACGTATACAGCCATAATTAAGGCAATATGGGGCTATCCTGATGAGGGAAGCGTTAAAAAGCTTCAGGTGAACATGGCAAATATAAGAAGAAAACTGGGAATAAAGCCGGGAGAAGCAAAGTACATAATAAATGAATTAGGTGTTGGATATAGAATGAATAGTTAGCATATGTGTTTAGTTTAAATTAAACTTGCTTAATAGATTGGTTAAAGTTATAATAATACAAGTTGACAAAATTATATAATGTAATAAAGGAACGTTAAGGATATTAGAAATGATTTATAACAATGTATTAGAATTTATCGGACATACACCTATGGTGCGTCTTAACCATATGGTTGATGAAGATTCAGCTCAGGTTCTTGTGAAGTTTGAGGGATTAAATGTAGGTGGCTCAATAAAAACAAGAACGGCTTATGAAATGATTAAGGCGGCAGAAGCAGAAGGCAAAATAAACAAGGATACAATAATAGTTGAACCTACCAGTGGAAATCAGGGAATCGGACTGGCATTAGTAGGAGCGGTAAAAGGATATAAAACTATTATTATAATGCCTGACTCTGTTAGTGAGGAAAGAAGAAAGCTAGTTAAACATTATGGAGCAGAGGTTATTCTTATCCATGATGACGGAGACATTGGAAAGTGTATAGATGAATGTCTTAAAACAGCACTTAAAATGGCAGAGGACAATCCAAAGGTGTATGTACCACAGCAGTTTGCCAATCCTAACAATGTTAAGGCTCATAAACATCATACCGGATTGGAAATCATGGAGCAGGTAGAGGGAAACATAGACGGATTCTGCTCAGGTATAGGAACCGGTGGCACCATTACAGGAATAGGTAAGGTTTTAAAGGCACAAAATCCTGACATTGAAATATGGGCAGTGGAACCGGAAAATGCAGCCATTTTAGCAGGTGGAAATATCGGAACCCATTTGCAAATGGGAATAGGAGACGGAGTTATACCTGATATTTTAGACCAGAATATATATGATAACATTTATATAGTTACTGACGAAGAGGCAATAAGTACAGCCAAGGACTTAGCCAAAAAAGAGGGGCTTATGTGCGGAATTTCCAGTGGAACAAATGTTGCAGCAGCCATAAAGCTGGCAAAAAAGTTAGGAAAAGGAAAAACAGTGGTAACTGTATTGCCAGATACGGCAGAAAGATATTTTTCAACGCCGTTGTTTGATGAATAAGGAGCTAATATGCAGGAAACAAAGGAAGATAAGAAAATAAAAATAGGACAGATATGTAATAAAATATCAACTGTTTTATTTGTATTATTCTTTATTGATGTATGTGTAATACCAATTATGCAAATGGAATTCTTTTTGATTTCAGTGGCAGTTATTGTAGTTTTATTTGCCATTAGTTGTATTGTGGGACACATATGTCTTAAGGATTATAAACCGGAATAATGAAAGCACAGGAGGTTAGAAAGTGAATAACAACAAAGGAACAATATGCGTACAGGGCGGATGGAAGCCTACAAAGGGAGAACCGAGAGTTTTGCCTATTTATCAAAGCACCACATTTAAATATGATACATCAGAGCAAATGGGAAGACTGTTTGATTTAGAGGATAGCGGATATTTTTATACAAGACTTCAGAACCCTACTAATGATGCAGTAGCTTCAAAAATATGTGAGTTAGAAGGTGGAGTGGCAGCTATGCTTACATCATCAGGTCAGGCAGCTAATTTTTACGCAGTTTTTAATATTTGTGAAGCAGGAGACCACTTTATCTGTTCATCAAATGTATATGGAGGAACCTTTAATTTATTTGGTGTAACCATGAAGAAAATGGGAATAGATGTTACATTTGTAGATCCGGATATTTCACCGGAAGATTTAGAAAAAGAATTTAAAACAAATACAAAGTGTGTATTTGGTGAATCGGTGTCAAATCCGTCTCTTGTAGTGTTTGATTTTGAAAAATTTGCAAAGGCAGCTCACAGTCATGGTGTTCCTCTTATTGTGGATAACACATTCCCGACACCTATTAATTGCAGACCTTTTGAATTTGGAGTTGATATAGTAACTCACTCCACAACTAAATATATGGATGGTCATGCCATGGCAGTAGGTGGAGCAATTGTTGACAGTGGAAACTTTGACTGGATGGCTCATGCTGATAAATTCCCGGGAATGACAGAGCCGGATGAATCATATCATGGGTTAGTTTATGCAGAAAAATTTGGAAAAAGCGGATATATTACAAAGGCAACAGCACAGGTTATGAGGGATTTAGGATCAATTCCTTCACCTACAAATTCATTTTTGCTAAATGTAGGCCTTGAAACATTACATTTAAGAGTTCCAAGACACTGTGAAAATGCATTAAAAGTGGCTAAATGGCTTAAGGCAAATGACAAGGTAGCCTGGGTTAATTATCCTGGATTAGAGGGTGACAAATATTATGATTTGGCGCAGAAGTATATGCCTAATGGAACATGTGGCGTTTTAACATTTGGTATAAAAGGTGGTCGTGATGCATCCATTAAATTTATGGATAATCTTAAGTTTGTGGCAATAGTGACTCATGTGGCTGATGCCCGTTCATGTGTGCTACATCCTGCAAGTCACACTCATAGACAGATGACAGATGAACAGTTAATTGAGGCAGGAGTTCAGCCGGATTTAATCAGATTCTCTGTAGGAATTGAAGATGCTGAGGACATTATTGCAGATTTAGAGCAGGCATTAAATGCATAACATAAAACTTACGAAATAAGGTAATAAAAATGAAATTCAGACCATGCATAGACATACACAACGGAAAAGTGAAACAGTTAGTAGGTAGCAGCCTTAAAGACAAGGGAAATCAGGCAGAAGAAAATTTTGTATCTGAAAAAAATGCAGTCTACTATGCTAATCTTTATAAAAAAGACGGGCTAAAAGGCGGACATATAATAATATTAAATGCCGGCGGTTCGGAATTTTTTAAGGAATCAAAGAAACAGGCAATAGAGGCGTTGTCTGCATATCCTAAAGGGATGCAGATAGGCGGCGGCGTTACAGCTGTAAATGCACAGGATTATATAAAGGCAGGGGCATCCCATGTAATTGTCACATCTTATGTATTTAAAGATGGAAGAGTTAATTACGGAAATCTTAAAAGTCTTGTGGAAGCTGTGGGAAAAGAGTGTATTGTTTTGGATTTAAGCTGTAGAAAGAAAGACGGACAGTATTACATAGTAACAGACAGATGGCAAAAATTCACTGATGAAGTAGTTAATATTGAAACATTGAAAAAACTGTCGGAATATTGTGATGAATTTCTTATACACGGTGTGGATGTTGAAGGAAAATCAGGTGGAATGGAAGAAGATTTGGTAGCTATGCTATCTGAATTTACTGATATTCCCATAACCTATGCAGGTGGGATATCCACTATGGAACAAATAGAAAGGTTCAGGGAGATTTCTAATGGTAAAATGGATTTTACCATTGGAAGTGCGCTGGATTTGTTTGGTGGAAAGTTACCATATGATAAAGTAAAAGAACAGTTTTAAAATTATATAATAGTATAAAAATCCCCTATATTGGAGAGTATTATATTGTACGGAAAGTTAATTTGAAAATCCGTACATTGTATATCATCAATATGGGGGATTTTTTATGGACGAAATAAAAGAATACGGTCAGACAGACTTAAATAACAACAGCAGACACAAAAAAATACATCTTTTAAATATAATCGGGGAAATTGAAGGACACGAAAATGTGGCATCAGGAACCAAGGCAACTAAATATGAACACGTGCTTCCTCAGTTAGCACAGGTAGAAGATGATGCAGAAACAGATGGGCTTCTGGTAATATTAAATACAGTAGGTGGGGATGTTGAATGTGGTCTTGCAATTGCAGAAATGATATCGGGACTTAGTAAGCCTACAGTGTCATTAGTTTTAGGAGGCAGCCACTCCATTGGTGTTCCTCTTGCAGTATCAACAGACTATTCCTTTATTGTTAAAACAGGTACCATGGTTATTCATCCTGTGAGAATGAATGGACTGTTTATAGGAGTTCCCCAGACCTATGATTATTTTAAAAAAATTCAGGAGAGAATTAATTCTTTTATATTAGACCATTGTGACATAAAAGAACAAAAGCTTATGGAATTAATGATGGAAACAGAAGTTATGACAAAGGATGTGGGAAGCATTCTTGTAGGTAAGGAAGCAGTGAATGAAGGAATAATAAATGAAATAGGAAGCCTAAAAGATGCCATAAAAAAGTTGTATGAACTTATTGACAAAAAATCCTGATAAATTACATTGGACACCGGGGCATTACAATACAAAAACTAAATAACTTGAATATAGTGGTGAAAAATAGTAAAATATTATAGATTATGGTTAACTAAAGAAATAAGGAGTTACAAATGAGTTTATTAGAGTCAATTTTTCTTGGAATAATACAGGGAGTGACGGAATTTCTTCCTGTGAGCAGTTCGGGACATCTTGCTATATTCCAGCAGATTTTCGGACTTGAAGATGTAGGTACATCTTTTGATGTATTTTTACATTTGGGAACATTAATTGCAGTATTTGTTATATACTGGCGGGATATTGGAAGATTAATATATGATGGAATCGGAATAGTGGTGGATTTCGTTGCTAATGTATTTTATTACATAAGATGGAAGACAACCAAAAAGAATCCGGAATACAGAAAAATAATCAGAACATCATATAGAAAATTTGCGTTATTAATTATTGTTTCAACCATACCTACGGGAATAATAGGTATTGTAGGTAAGAATTTAGTAGATAATGCATCCCATACTCTTATTGTTCCGGGAATTTGTCTTTTAATAACAGCCATATTACTTGTAATTTCAGATAATATACCAAACGGAAATAAAACACCAAAGAAAACTACATATTTAAACGCAGTTTTTATAGGAATTTGTCAGGGGATAGCAACTCTTCCGGGATTATCACGTTCAGGAACAACCATTACAGCAGGTCTTTTATGTGGACTTAGAAGAGATTTTGTTGTAAAATATTCCTTTATTATGTCAATTCCGGCTATAATGGGTGCCTGTGTGTTAAACATTCCTGATATGCACACAGACATTGCAAAAACAGGTGTTGAGTGCTACGTGGCAGGAGCTTTAGTGTCTGCCGTGGTAGGTTACATATGTATTAAAACAATGCTTGTAGTTGTAAGAAATAAGCAGTTTAAATATTTTTCAGCTTATTGCGGATTAGTTGGACTGATAGCCATAGTGGCATCATTTTTCGTAAAATAAATTAACAGGGGTGAAAATATATTGGCCGATACGAAGAAAAAAAGTAATGGCAAAAAAACAAATAGCAGTAAAGGTAAGACTGGTGGAAACAAAACCAGTGGCAGTAAAACCGGTGGCAGTAAGGCTGCGGAAACAAGAAGGAAAAACGCCCAGATGGCTAAGAAACGCAAAATAATCGTAAAGGAGGTTTATTTGTGGATATCCTTAGCTGTGGCACTGTTTTTATTCTTAAGCAATTTTGGCATTTGTGGCATAGTGGGAAACACATTAAGGGATGCAATGCTTGGATGCTTCGGATGGATGGGATATGTTTTTCCTGTATTTCTGGCAGTAACAATAGGACTTGTGGCATATAATAATATGAACACCAAGGTTATCTCTAAGATAGTGGCAGTGGTGCTATTATACATTAATATGTGTCTGCTGTTTGATTTGTTAAGTTACAGTGACAATAGAATAGATGTTTTAAAATATTATAAATATGGCTCTAAAGGCGAATTTGGCGGAGGTCTTGTAGGGGGAGCATTAGGAAATCTTATGGATTCCCTGTTAGGACTTACAGGAGCCTACATTGTAACTTTTGTTGTACTTATTATATGCATAGTAATTTTAACGGAAAAGTCTATTATGTCTTTTCTTAAGAAAAAGGGAAAAAGTGCCTATGAAAGTGCAGTGGAAGATACAAAAGCCAGAAAAGAAGCCACGGCAGTACGAAGAGAGCAGAAGCGGATTGAAAAGGAAAAAGAAAGAAGTATTGCCAGACAGAAAAAAATCGGTGTGGACTTTAATGAAACTACTGTTGGTGGAGATAGTTTACCAGGGGAGAAGTTAGAGGATAATAAACAGGAGGTTCACGAAATACATATTGACGGAGTGGATGATACCCCAAGTGACATAGATGAAATGCCCCTTGACCGTGAAATTGTATATACCTATGAAGAAAATCAGGGCAATAAGCAGGTTAAAATAGATGGCCTTGACAAACCTGAACCACCAAAAGCTGATAAACATGCTACAGACGGTGAATTTACACCAAAGGAAAGAGTGATAGTAAGTGAAGAGGCTAAAAAGACTATGAAGAGAAAGCCTTTTGGAGTAGGGGAGGCAGTAGCCACTGAAACACCGGCGGCAGAAGAAGTCAGCTCACAACAGCCTAAGGCATCTTCAGAAGGAAAAATAATAGCACCGTCTAAAAAGAAAATGAAATATAAGAAACCACCATACAGTCTTCTTAAGGATAATCCCGGGAGCAAAAGCGGTATAACAAAAGCATCCCTTATGCAGACAGCCAATAAACTAAAACAGGTTTTGGCAAACTTTGGAGTTAAGGTAGAAGTGACAAATGTAAGTAAGGGACCGTCAGTTACAAGATATGAATTGCAACCTGAAATGGGAACTAAGGTTAGCCGTATAACAGGTCTTGCAGATGACATAAAGTTAAATATGGCAGCGGCGGACATACGAATTGAAGCACCTATACCGGGAAAAGCTGCCGTAGGAATTGAAATTCCAAATGAGGGAAGGGATCCTGTATATTTAAAGGAACTTTTAAATTCAAAGGAATTAAGGGAGCATAAGTCGAAGCTGGCATTTCCGGCAGGTAAGGATATTGCAGGAAGAGTAGTTGTGGCTGATATTGCCAAAATGCCTCATATGCTTATTGCAGGCACTACAGGTTCAGGAAAGTCAGTATTTACAAACTCAATATTAATGAGTATTCTTTACAGGACAACACCGGAAGACGTAAGGCTTATTGTTATTGATCCTAAGGTTGTGGAATTTCAGGTATACAATAAAATACCTCATTTATTATATGATGTAGTTACAGACCCTAAAAAAGCGGCAGGCATTCTTAACTGGGCGGTGGCAGAAATGACCACCAGATATAAGAAGTTTGCCAATGTAGGGGCAAGAGATATTGGAAGTTACAATGCAAAGGTGGAAAGCGGTGATTTTTCAGGAGATAATCCACCGGAAAAAATGCCACAGATACTTATTGTAATTGACGAGTTAGCTGACCTTATGATGGTGGCAGCTAAGGAAGTGGAAGAGGCAATATGCCGTTTAGCACAGCTTGCCAGAGCAGCAGGCATTCATATGGTTATTGCAACTCAGCGTCCTTCAGTAGATGTTATTACGGGACTTATTAAGGCAAATATTCCTTCACGAGTTGCCCTTACTGTGGCATCAGGAACGGATTCAAGAACAATTATAGATATGAACGGAGCTGAAAAGCTCTTAGGCAATGGTGACATGTTGTTTTATCCTGCCGGATATGTTAAACCTGTGAGAGTACAGGGAGCATATGTATCGGATAAGGAAATTTTTGATACTGTTGAATATATTAAAAACAACAGTGGAGAAGCTGAATATGACGAAACCATTGGTGTAAAATTAACTACGGATATGGAGGCTTCCGGTGGAGCAGAAGGGGATAAAGACCCGTTATTTGCTGAAGCAGGAAGGCTTTGCATAGAAAAGCAAAAGGGCTCAACTAGTATGATTCAAAGGCAGTTCAGAGTGGGCTTTAACAGAGCGGCACGTATTATGGAACAGCTTTATGATGCAGGGGTTGTAGGTCAGGAGGAACAGAATAAACCTAGAAAGGTTATTATGAGTTTAGATGAATTTGAAGCTAGTTTACAAAACGATAATCAATAAGAAGGAGATATTAAAATTATGAAATCAGACATTGAAATTGCACAGGAGGCAGTCATGCTTCCGATTAAAGAGGTAGCACAGAATATAGGTTTAACAGAGGATGATATTGAGTTATATGGAAAGTATAAGGCAAAAATATCCAATGAATACTATGAAAAAATCAAAGGTAATGAAGATGGTAAACTTATTCTTGTTACAGCCATAAATCCGACTCCTGCAGGAGAAGGAAAAACAACAGTAACTGTTGGTTTAGGAGAGGCATTTGGAAGATTAAATAAAAAAGCAATGATAGCTTTAAGAGAGCCGTCATTAGGACCATGCTTTGGTATTAAAGGTGGTGCTGCAGGTGGCGGATATGCTCAGGTTGTTCCAATGGAAGATTTAAACCTTCATTTTACAGGAGACTTCCATGCAATAACTTCAGCTAACAATTTACTTGCTGCAATGCTTGACAACTCCATCCAGCAGGGAAATGAATTAAATATTGACCCAAATCAGGTTGTATGGAAGAGATGTGTTGACATAAATGACAGAGTTTTAAGAAATATAGTAGTAGGTCTTGGAAGAAAAGTAGATGGTGTTGTAAGAGAAGATCATTTCGTTATTACCGTGGCATCAGAAATCATGGCAATTCTTTGTCTTGCCAACGATTACGCAGATTTAAAGGAAAGACTTGGAAAGATAATTGTTGCATACACATATGACGGAGAGCCTGTAACTGCAAAGGATATTAAGGCAGTAGGTTCAATGGCAGTTCTTTTAAAGGATGCCATGAAGCCAAACCTTATTCAGACATTAGAGCATACACCGGCATTAGTACATGGTGGACCTTTTGCCAATATTGCTCATGGATGTAACTCGGTAAAGGCTACAAAAACAGCTCTTAAAATGGCAGATTATGTAATAACGGAAGCAGGCTTCGGCGCTGATTTAGGAGCAGAGAAATTTCTTGACATTAAATGTAGGAAGGCAGGCCTTAAGCCGGATTGTGTAGTATTAGTTGCTACGGTAAGGGCTTTAAAATATAATGGTGGCGTATCAAAGGATGAATTATCCAACGAAAATGTTGAAGCTTTAGCAAAGGGTATTGTAAACCTTGAAAAACATATTGAAAATTTACAGCAGTTTGGAGTTCCTGTAGTAGTTACATTAAATCGGTTTGTAACAGATACGGAAGCTGAATATGAATTTATAAAGAATTTCTGTGAAGAACGTGGATGTGAGTTCGCATTAGCAGAAGTTTGGGCAAAAGGTGGCGAAGGCGGAGTTGCTTTAGCACAGAAAGTAATTGATACTATTGAAAATAAGCCGTCAAATTACAAGCCTTTATATCCTGATAATATGTCCATTAAAGAAAAAATTGAAACTGTTGCCACAAAGATATATGGAGCAGAGGGAGTAACATATTCTCCTGAGGCTGAAAAGGCCATTGCCAATATTGAAAAGTTAGGATATGGAGATTATCCTGTATGTATGGCAAAAACACAGTATTCACTGTCAGATGACAAAACTAAGTTAGGACGTCCTACAGGATTTACAATAAATATCCGTGAAGTATATATTTCTGCCGGAGCAGGATTTGTAGTTGCAATTACCGGAAGCATTATGACCATGCCTGGATTATCAAAGAAGCCGGCAGCATATGGAATTGATTTGACTGATGATGGCAAAATAGAAGGATTATTCTAAAACATAAAATTTACCGGAAAAGAGGGAAAAGGAAATGGCAAAAATAATAGATGGAAAGGCTATTTCATTAGCAATAAAGGATGAATTAAAGGAAAAGGTAGCTGAATATAAGAATAAAGGAATTGACATTACATTAGCAGTTGTAAAGGTGGGAAACGACCCGGCATCTGCAGTTTATGTAAGAAATAAGGAAAAAGCCTGTGAATATGTAGGTATTAATTCAAGAACCTTAGCTTTGCCGGAGGAAACTACTCAGGAAGAGTTACTTAATATTGTCAGGGAATTAAATGAAGATGATACCGTAAACGGCATTTTAGTTCAGCTTCCCCTTCCAAAGCATATAGATGAAAGTGAGGTACTTCTTGCAATTAACAGCACAAAGGATGTTGATGGATTTCATCCTGTAAATGTAGGAAAAATGGTAATTGGAGAAGATACATTTTTACCATGTACTCCTGCAGGAATTATTGAAATGTTAAAACGCAGTGACATAGATATTGAAGGAAAAGAGTGTGTAGTAATTGGAAGAAGCAATATTGTAGGAAAACCTATGTCACTTTTAATGCTTAAGGAAAATGCCACAGTTACAATTGCTCATTCAAGAACTAAGGATTTAAAGGAAGTTACAAAGCGGGCAGATATTTTAGTTGCTGCTATTGGAAAACCAAAATTTGTAACAGCTGATTATGTTAAAGAAGGTGCCGTGGTAATTGACGTAGGAATGGATAGAGATGAAAACGGTAAGCTTTGTGGTGATGTGGATTTTGAGTCAGTGGAGCCAAAGGTATCAGCCATAACACCTGTTCCGGGAGGTGTAGGCCCAATGACAGTTACTATGTTGTTGGTAAACTGTTTAAGAAGTGTAGAGCTAAATAAAAAATAAATTAATCTATAAAAGCTAATGTCCAAAATGCAGCGGAGATTAAAAGGAGGTCAAAATGAAGTTTGCAAATATTATAATTGATATTTCTCACGAAAAGTTAGACCATCCTTTTGGATATATAATACCTGAAGAATTGGAGAACCGCATTTTTGCAGGCACAGGGGTAATGATACCCTTTGGCAGGGGAAACAGACAGATAAAGGGATATGTTATTGAGGTAACTGATAAACCATCCTTTGATGTAAGCAAAATGAAAAAAATATCCTCTGTTATTGAAGGTGCAGTGGAAGTGGAAAGCATGCTTATTAAACTGGCATGGTGGATAAAAGAAAACTACGGTTCAACCATGAATCAGGCATTAAAAACCGTAATACCTGTAAAAAACAAAGTCAGGGCAAAGGAAAATAAAACCATTGTTCTTAATATGACTAAAGATGAAGCATTAGAGAAGATTGAACAATACACCAAAAAACATGCTACAGCAAGAATAAGACTTCTTAAGGAATTAATTGACAATGATAATATTTCTAGGAGGCTTGTAACAGATAAATTAAATATATCTGACAGTACGATAAAATCCATGGAAATCCAGGGAGATATTGTTGTTAATGCGGATATTGATTATAGAAATCCCGTTACTGTTACCAGTCAGCCGGAGTATGACATTGTTCTTAATAATGAACAAAGATGTGTTGCGGAAGAAATAAAAAAAACCATGAATTTTAAACCGTCTAAGTTCCCTAATGTTCATCTGATTCATGGAATTACAGGAAGCGGAAAGACGGAAGTATATATGGATTTAATTGACTATACCATTAAAAATGGAAAGTCTGCCATTGTACTTATTCCGGAAATTGCCCTTACCTATCAGACAGTTATGAGATTTACAAGGCGTTTTAAGGAAAAGGTGTCCATTGTAAATTCCAGAATGTCTGCAGGAGAGAAGTACGACCAGTTTGAAAGGGCTAAGAAGGGTGAAATCAGCATAATGATTGGCCCCAGGTCAGCACTTTTTACACCTTTTAAAAATTTGGGACTTATTGTAATAGATGAAGAGCATGAAAGTGCATATAAAAGCGAGTCGGTGCCTAAGTATCATGCCATAGAAGTAGCACAAAAAAGAGGTGTGGATACGGGAGCTGCCATTGTTTTGGGTTCAGCCACACCGTCTCTTGAGTCATATTACCGGGCAAAAAAAGGCATATATAAGTTTCATAAACTTACATCAAGGGAAAAAGGAAATCTTCCCACAGTTTCAATTGTGGATTTAAGGGAAGAGTTAAAAAATGATAATAAGTCTATATTTAGTGTAAAATTAAGTGAATTAATTAAAGACAGATTACAGAAAAAACAGCAGACAATGCTGTTTATTAACAGAAGAGGATATGCGGGATTTGTATCCTGCAGGGATTGTGGTGAGGCAATTAAATGTCCCCACTGTGATGTTACCTTAAAACTTCACACCAATAGAAAATTAGTATGTCATTATTGTGGACACACGGAAATGATGCCGGGATTGTGTCCGGGATGTGGCTCTAAAAATATTGGTGGCTTTGGAATAGGAACCCAGCAGATAGAACTGGCAGTCAAGAAAATGTTCCCCACAGCAAAAGTTCTTAGAATGGATGCAGATACCACATCTAAAAAAGGAAGCCATGACAGAATACTTTCAGCTTTTGCCAATCACGAAGCAGATATACTAGTGGGAACCCAGATGATTGTTAAGGGGCATGATTTCCCTAACGTAACCTTAGTGGGAGTTTTAGCAGCAGATATGTCTTTATATGCATCTGATTACAGGGCAGCAGAGAGAACCTTCCAGCTTTTATGTCAGGCGGCAGGAAGAGCCGGAAGAGGAGTAAGCTTAGGAGATGTGGTTATTCAGACATATTCCCCGGATAATTATAGTATAAAAGCTGCAAGTCATCAGGACTATGAGGAGTTTTATCAGGAGGAAATAGCCTACCGCAAGCTTATGTCATATCCTCCGGTGGCAAATATGATTTCCGTATTTTTACAGGGAAAAGACCAAAAGGAATTAAACATTGCCACGGAATATATTACTGAAATCATAAAGAAGAAAAGAGATGAACATTATAATAAGCTTATGATTATAGGCCCGGCAAAACCACCGGTTTCAAAGGTTAATGATGTTCATAGAAGAATAATATATTTAAAGGGAATAACAAGAAAAGAATTAATAGATTTAAAAGATAGTTTAGAAGATGTAATAAACTGTTCACAAAATTTCAAAAATATTAATGTACAATTTGATTTTAAAGTATAAACTGACAATTTATTTAAGGAGAAGAAAATGGCAATACGAAATATAAGAGAATTAGGAGAACCATGTCTTAGAAAGGTATGCAAGCCGGTTAAGGAAATGAATTCCCGTACTAAGATATTAATTGAAGATATGTTTGATACCATGTATGAGGCAAATGGTGTAGGCTTAGCGGCACCACAGGTGGGAATTTTAAAGAGAATATTTGTTGTGGACTGTGGAGATGAGGAGGGAAACAGCGTTCCATATGTTTTTATTAATCCTGAAATAATAGACAGAGATGGCATTCAGGCAGGATATGAAGGATGCTTGAGCGTTCCTGGAAAATCAGGAATGGTTACAAGAGCTAATAATGTAAAGGTAAAAGCCTTAGACGAAAACATGGAAGAATTTGAATTAGAGGCAGAAGGATTGTTAGCCAGATGCATACTTCATGAAAATGATCACTTAGATGGAGTTATGTATGTAGATAAGGTGGAAGGAAAATTATACGACAACGAAGAGTTGTACGAAAATAATGAAGAATAGTCAGGGGGTGAATACATGAAAGTAGTATTTATGGGAACACCGGATTTTTCCGTACCTGCATTAAAGGCTATAGCCGGTAAGCATGATGTAACGGCAGTTGTTACCCAGCAGGACAGACCAAAGGGAAGAGGTCACAAAATGCAGTTTACTCCTGTAAAGGAAACGGCAGTGGAGCTTAATATTCCGGTATATCAGCCACGAAAGGTAAAAGATAAGGAGTTTGTGGAAATTTTAAGAAATCTAAAGCCTGATGTAATTGTGGTGATTGCGTTTGGACAGATTTTGTCGAAAGAAATTCTCGATTTGCCAAAATACGGATGCGTTAATGTGCATGCATCGCTTTTACCTAAGTACCGTGGAGCTGCACCTATACAGTGGGCAGTTATTGATGGTGAAGAGTATTCAGGAGTTACCACAATGTATATGGCAGAAGGTCTTGATACAGGTGACATTATAGATAAAAGTGTAGTTAAATTAAGAGATGACGAAACAGGAGGGAGCCTGTTTGATGCCTTGTCTCAAGAGGGGGCAAAGCTTATAATAGAAACTCTTGACAAGTTAGAACAAGGCACAGCAGAAAGAACTAAGCAGGATGATTCCTTATCCACCTATGCGGGAAAAATAACAAAAGAACTGGGAAATATTGATTTTTCAAAGCCTGCAGTGGAAATTGAACGTTTAATAAGAGGATTAAATCCATGGCCAAGTGCGTATACAACCCTTAATGGAAAAACTCTTAAAATCTGGAAGGCAAAGGTAGAGGAAGGTTCTACAGATAAAGCTCCGGGAGAAATAATGGAAGTTTCAAAAAGGGGCATTAAGGTGGCAACAGGAGAAAATTTTCTGATTTTACAGGAAATACAGCTGGAAGGAAAGAAGAGAATGGAAGTTTCTGCATTTTTAAACGGATATGAAATAAATGCACACCATTTGGGAGATTAATATACTAGGAGGTGTTTTTATGCTATATGGATTTTATTTTGACCCAACATATATTTTGATTATTATAGGTATGGTGATTTGCATGGCAGCTTCAGCACATGTAAACTCAACCTTTAAAAAGTATTCAAGATACAGAAGTAATTCAGGACTTACGGGGGCACAGGCAGCAGCTAAAATATTGGAATCTCAGGGAATATATGATGTACAGATAAGACATGTTTCAGGGGATTTAACAGATAACTATAATCCTTCAAATAAGGTACTTAGTCTGTCAGATGCTACTTATAACAGCACCAGTGTGGCAGCCATAGGTGTTGCAGCTCATGAATGTGGTCATGCAATGCAGCATCAGAAGGGATATACACCTATTGCAGTGAGAAATGCATTGGTTCCTTTTGCAAACTGGGGAGCAAGATTGTCCTGGGTACTTATAATTGCAGGATTAATATTCTTTGGACAGGGAACAGGACAGACAATAATAAATATCGGTATTTTTGCCTTTTCATTGGCAGTAATATTTCAGATAGTAACTCTTCCTGTAGAGTTTAATGCATCAGGAAGAGCCATAAAAGTATTAGAAAGTACAGGCATATTTGGAAGTCAGGAGCTTAAATATACAAGGAAAGTATTAGGTGCGGCAGCCCTTACTTATGTGGCAGCGGTAGCATCATCAATTTTACAGCTCTTAAGACTTATAATACTGTTTGGAGGAAGAAAAGATGACTAAAAATGTCTCATGTAATGTTAATTCAAGAAATGTGGTATTAACAATGCTTGAAAAAACTGAAAATGGTGAAAAAAGTCATATAGTGCTTAAAAATACACTAGACGGGTATCAGGACATTGATAAACAGACAAGAGCATTTATTACCAGATTATTTCAGGGAACATTAGAGAGACAAATTGAACTTGATTATATTATAAACATTTATTCAAAAACACCTGTTAAAAAAATGAAGCCGGTTATAAGAAATATACTTAGACTTTCTGTTTATCAGTTAAAGTATATGAAATCAGTTCCGGTTTCGGCAGTGTGTAATGAAGCGGTAAAGTTAGTGGCAAAAAGAAAATTTTCGGGACTTAAGGGCTTTGTAAACGGAGTTCTTAGAAATATTGCAAGAAATATAGAGGATATTAAATATCCTGTTAATGAGGAAAAAAAACTTTCAGTGAATTATTCCATGCCGGAATGGATAATTAAATTATGGATACAGGAATATGGCATTAATAAAACAAAGGAAATGCTTACCTCCATATATTCTGACAGAAGAACCACAGTAAGGGTAAACACCGGCAGGGCTACAGTGGAAGAAGTAATAAGCATCTTAGAAAACGGTGGTGTTAAGGTGGAAAAAAGCCCACTATATGACAAGGCATTATTAATTTGGGGTTACGATAATTTAAACAGCTTAGAGGCTTTTTCAAAGGGAATGATTACAGTTCAGGATTTAAGCTCCATGATGGCGGGACTTAGTGCCAATCCTAAAAAAGGTGATTACATTATAGATGTATGTGCAGCTCCCGGTGGAAAAACCATGCATATGGCTGATATTATGGGGCAGACAGGAATGGTTGACTCAAGGGATTTAACACCATATAAAATTAGCCTGATAAATGAAAATATATCACGGATGGGTTATAAAAATATTAAAACAACCGTGATGGATGCAACAGTCTTAGATGAAAAATCCATAGAAGCTGCTGATGTGGTAATGGCGGATTTGCCCTGCTCAGGTCTTGGAGTTATGGGAAAGAAAAATGACATAAAATACAATGTGTCATTAGCACAAATAAAGGAACTTGTTAAATTACAGAGACAGATTTTGCAGGTGTCATGTAAATATTTAAAAAAAGGCGGGACACTGGTTTTTTCGACCTGTACCGTTAATAAATATGAAAATGATGAAAATGTAAGGTGGATAACGGAAAATCTCCCCCTTACCCCGGTTTCTCTTGCAGGCATTTTACCAAAGCAACTGGGCGGAGATAAGGGTTATGTACAAATTTATCCGGGAGAATATGGTATGGATGGTTTTTTCGTATCAGCATTTAAGAAAATATGAGTGAATTAAAAGATATTAAGTCATATAATTTAAAAGAATTAAAAGAAGAATTAACGAAAATGGGTGAAAAGCCCTTTCGGGCAGGTCAGATATACAGATGGCTTCACGTGGAAACCGTAAGAAGCTTTGATGAAATGACTAATATTTCCAAAAGCTTAAGGGAGAAGTTAAGCAGGGAATATGAAATAAGAAATGTAAATCAGATACAGGTTTTAGTTTCAAAAATTGACGGCACAAGAAAATACATATCAGAAATAAAAGGCGGTTCTGTTATTGAAAGTGTTCTGATGCGTTATCATCATGGCAATTCAGTATGTATATCTACCCAGTAAGGATGCCGTATGGGATGTAAGTTTTGTGCTTCAACCCTTAAGGGATTAGACAGAAACCTGACTCCGTCAGAGATGCTTGATGAAATTTATTCCATTGAAAGAGACATAAATGAAAAGGTATCTAACATTGTTTTAATGGGCAGTGGTGAGCCTTTGGATAATTTTGATAATGTAACAAAATTTATTGAAATGATTACAGACGAAAACGGAAAGAATTTAAGTCAGAGAAACATAACTCTTTCAACCTGTGGAATAGTGCCTAACATAAAACGTTTAGCAGATATGCATCCGCAGATTACATTGGCACTTTCCCTTCATGCATCAGATGATGAAACAAGAAAGAAGTTAATGCCTATAGCATACAAATATTCAATAAATGAAATTTTAGATGCCTGCGTTTATTACTTTAACAAAACTAAAAGAAGAATTACTTTTGAGTATAGTTTAGTTGCAGGAGTAAATGACAATACGGAGGAAGCCCTTAAACTGGTAGGTCTTGTTAAGGGAATAAACTGCCACGTTAATCTTATTCCTGTAAATCCCATTAAAGAAAGGAAAATGACCCAGCCGGATAAAGCTGCGGTACAACATTTTAAATCAATACTTGAAAAAAATAAGATAAATGTTACTATAAGAAGAGAAATGGGCAGAGACATTAACGGAGCGTGCGGACAGCTTAGAAATGAGGTTATGTCCGGAAAAATATTAAAGGATTAGAAGGGAGGAAAATCATTGGCAGATATTAAAATTAATGCATTTGGAAAAACTGATGTAGGTTTAATGAGAACTATTAATCAGGATAGTATTTTTGTATCTACACAACCAATAGGAAAGCTCCCTAACCTTTTTATTGTTGCAGATGGTATGGGGGGGCATAAGGCAGGAGACGTGGCTTCAAGGGAAGCCATTGAAAGATTTGTAAAATATGCCTGCACTACCCATATGTCAGATCCTGCCAACATATTAGATGCGGGAATTATTTCAGTAAATAAAGATATATTTGATATGGCAAATTCCAACAGAGATTACAGTGGTATGGGAACCACCTTTGTTGCAGCCTCATTAGTTGAGAATCATGTTTATATTGCAAATGTTGGAGACAGCAGGCTCTATTTGATAGGAAGAGACATAAGGCAGATTACAAGAGACCATTCACTGGTGGAAGATATGGTTAGAATGGGTGTTTTAGAAAGAGAAGAAGCAAGAACTCATTACAAGAAAAATGTTATTACCAAAGCTATAGGAGTGGCAGATGACAAAACATCCACTCCGGACATTTTTGAAATAGAAGTGGAAAATGGTGACAAGTTGCTTTTATGTTCAGACGGACTTACAAATATGGTGGAGGACTATGACATAAAGAAAATTGTAAAAGATAATGACAGCATTGAGGATGCAGTCCGTGAACTGATTAAACAGGCAAATGAGAACGGCGGAAAAGATAATATATCAGCGATTCTGATAGAACCTGAAATTGGCGAGGAGTAGAGCATGTTAGAAAAAGGTAATTTTATTAATAACCGTTATGAAATTATAGGCAGAGTAGGTGCAGGCGGTATGTCTGATGTTTACAAAGCCAAGGATCATAAATTAAATAGAAATGTAGCTATAAAAGTATTAAAAAAGGAATACAGCAAAGATAAGAATTTTGTATCAAAATTCAGGGTAGAGGCC
Organism: Eubacterium sp. AF16-48; assembly: GCF_003479405.1. Taxonomy (GTDB): domain Bacteria; phylum Bacillota; class Clostridia; order Lachnospirales; family Lachnospiraceae; genus Eubacterium_G; species Eubacterium_G segne. Next base: position 436,115 of record NZ_QUHB01000002.1, read on the forward strand.
CAGTCTGCGGCAAGTCTTATTCACCCAAATATTGTAAATGTATATGATGTAGGTGAAGACAACGGACTATATTACATAGTTATGGAATTAATAGAGGGAATTACCCTTAAAAGTTATATACAGAAGAAAGGCAGACTTTCTGCAAGGGAAACCATAAGCATTGCCATTCAGATTGCCAATGGAATAGAGTGTGCCCACAATAATCAGATTGTTCACAGGGATATTAAACCTCAGAATATAATGATTTCAAGAGAGGGAAAGGTTAAGGTTACGGATTTTGGTATTGCAAGGGCTGCAAGTTCCAATACCATTAACGGAAATGCAATGGGTTCAGTTCATTACATTTCACCGGAACAGGCAGGAGGAAAGTACGTTGACGAAAAAAGCGATATTTATTCTCTTGGAATAACAATGTTTGAAATGATTACAGGCAAGGTTCCTTTTGATGGAGAATCTACTGTTACCATTGCCTTAAAACACATTCAGAATTCAGTGCCAAGTATCAGGGAATATATTCCTCAGGCACCGGTAAGCATTGAAAAAATTATTTTAAAATGTACACAAAATAAATCAGACAAGAGATATCCGAAAATTTCTCTTCTTATAGCAGATTTAAAGAGGGCTCTTACGGAACCGGATGTGGATTTTGTACAGATTGATGCTACAAGACCTATAGGAACCACAGTTATGATTACTGATGAGGAGATTAATCAGATAAGAAAAGGAGCCGGAAAAACAAGCCCGGAGAAACCGGAAGAGGACGTGGATGATATTGATGCCATGTCGCCTAAAATGGACAAAGCCGTAACTATAGGTGGTGTAATAGCAGGTATTGCGGCATTAATGGTAGTGGCTGTTATTTTGACGGTGGTATTAAGTGATAACAGCATAAAGCTTCCAAAGGATATGTCAGGAGATGAAATCCAGACTATTGACCCAAGAAAGACGGTTGTGCCAAAGGTTCTTGGTATGTCTTCTGATGAAGCTGAAAAAGCTCTTAATGAAAAGAGTCTTGGATTTGAGTATGACTCAAATTATGTATATAGTGATGTTTATGCGGCAGACCAGATTGTTAATCAGTCTGAGGCACCGGGCAGTGTAGTTAATAAAAATATAACTGTTAAGCTTATTGTCAGCAAAGGTCCTGAAAGAATACAGGTTCCTGCAGGTATAAGTAGATCTGATTTAGACAGTGCCATTTCTAAATTAGACAGTGTAGGATTAAAATATGAAATAACATACGAATTTAGTGGAAATACCATTGGTACTGTTATTTCCTGTTCACCAACAGAAAATGCATCTGTTAATAAGAAAGATATTGTTAAGTTGGTAGTTAGCCGTGGAAGTCAGGAAAGTGAAGAAAAAACGGCAACAGTTCCAAGTCTTGTTAATATGAAACTGGCAAAAGCACAGCAGAAAATATCATCTAGTGGATTTGAAATTGGAAATGTAAGTGAAGAATATAGCGACACTGTAAAGAAAGGTTATGTAATAAGGCAGACTGTTAAGTCAGGTCATCAGATGCCTCTTGGTGGAACCATAGGTCTTGTGGTAAGTAAAGGCTCGGAAGATGCACCGAAATATACAGGAAGCTATACTTTCGCCCTGGAGGATTTACATGATGCAGACGGAAATCCTATAACTGAAGGTGTTGTTAATGTGGCACTTGACGGTGTATTACAAAAGGTTGATCCTAAGTATGCAGATGTTTCAACGTGGCCTGGAGATTACACAATAGAGCTTACAGGAGATAAGAAGGGCAAGGCTACCATTGAACTTATGGTAAACGGTCAGGTTATTCATACCGGAACAGTTAAGTTAAAATAATATAAAGAATATAAAAGAGCTGAAGCAGTAGCTACAGCTCTTTTGATGGTTAAAGGAAGTATAAGTTGGAAAATCAAAACAATAGACATCAGGTGTCAGGAAAAATTGTAAAAGGAATAGCCGGATTTTATTATGTTTGCATTGAAAACGGTGATGTTTATGAGTGCAAGGCAAAAGGTGCATTTAGAAATAAAAATATAAAGCCTTTAGTAGGTGATAATGTTGTTATGGACATTATTAATCAGGAAGAGAAAAAGGGCAATATAATTGAAATATGTGACAGAAAAAACGAGCTTATAAGACCGGCCGTGGCAAATATTGACCAGGCAATGATTATTTTTGCATTAAAAAAGCCGGATCCTAACCTTAATCTGTTAGATAAATTTCTTGTTATGATGGAATATCAGAATATAGACACCATAATTTGCTTTAATAAGATGGATATATCAGACGAAGATTTCATGAATGAGCTAGACAGTATATATTCAAAAGCAGGGTATAAGGTGATGTTTGCCAGTGCCACGGAAGAAAAAGGTGTGGAAAGCATAATGGAGCTTTTAAAAAATAAAAGTACTGTTTTTGCCGGCCCTTCAGGAGTTGGAAAGTCATCTATGCTTAATGCCTTAACGAAGGATTACAAAATGGAAACAGGTAGTGTAAGCAGAAAAATAGGACGTGGAAAGCATACCACAAGACATTCTGAAATATTCTATGTAGGTGACGATACTTATATTTTTGATACACCGGGATTTAGCTCATTATATGTTCCGGGAATGACTAAGGAAAGTCTTGAGGACTGTTATGGTGAATTTGAAAAGTATAAGGATAAATGCAGGTTTGTGGGATGTGCCCATATTAGCGAACCGGATTGTGCCGTAAAGGAGGCTTTAGCCGGTGGACATATAGATGAAAGCAGATATGAAAACTATAAATTAATGTACAATGAATTAAAGGAAAAGGAGAGGCGTTATGATTAAATTAGCACCGTCAATTTTATCAGCGGATTTTGCAAAGTTAGGAGAAGATGTAGTAAGAATAGACAAGGCAGGCTGTGACTGGATTCACATAGATGTAATGGATGGTATGTTTGTGCCAAACATTTCCTTTGGAATGCCTGTAATCAAAGCCATAAGAGGTCTAACTAATAAATTTTTTGACGTACATCTTATGATTGAGGAACCAATACGTTACTTACAGCAGTTTAAAGAGGCAGGAGCAGACATGGTTACTGTTCATGTGGAGGCATGTGAGGATGTGGAAAAAACCATTGATGAAATTCATAAGTTAGGAATCAAGGCAGGACTGGCATGTAATCCGGAAACTCCCGTTGATGACATTGTTCCTTACATTAATAAGGTGGATATGATACTTATTATGACTGTTCATCCGGGCTTTGGAGGTCAGTCTTATATAGATGAATGTACGGAAAAGGTTGAAATAGTAAATGCCATAGTAAATGAATACAGGTTAGATACCTTGATTCAGGTAGATGGTGGAGTAAATACGGAAAATGTATGTATACCTCTTGATGCAGGAGCAAATGTAATTGTAGCAGGCTCTGCTGTATATAAGGGAGATGTGGAAAAGAATATAGAAGTATTTAAAAATAAGTTTATTAGCTTTGAATAAAAAACAAAAAAACATAATAAAAAAGATGCTGTTACCCTTAATTAAAATTTAAAGGTAACAGCATCTTTTATAACGCAAAAATATTTTAAACGTTAAATCTAAAGAGAATTACATCTCCGTCTTTAACTACATAATCTTTTCCCTGAAGTCCTACAAGACCTTTTTCCTTAGCGTCTTTATAGCTACCGCATGCCATTAAGTCATCGTAGCTTACAACTTCTGCACAGATAAAGCCACGCTCAAAATCGCTGTGGATTTTTCCTGCTGCCTGAGGTGCCTTAGTACCCTTGGTAATAGTCCAGGCTCTTGTTTCAGTTTCTCCTGCTGTAAGATAACTAATTAAACCAAGAAGTGAATAGCTGGCTTTAATTAATTTATCAAGGCCGGATTCCTTAATTCCCAAATCCTCTAAAAACATCTGTTTTTCATCATCATCTAATTCTGCAATTTCCTGTTCAATTTCAGCACTAATAACAAAAACCTCAGAATTGTTTTCAGCTGCATATTTTCTAACTGCTGCAACGTGAGGATTAGAAGCACCGTCATCTGCTAAATCCTCTTCAGAAACATTAGCTGCAAAAATAACCGGCTTTGCTGTAAGAAGATTGTATTCAGCCATCCATGCTTGCTCATCTTCATCATCGATTTCATATTTAATGGCTAAATTTCCATCTTCAAGAAATGCCTTCATACGTTGCTGGAAATCAAGTTCCTTAGCAAGCATTTTATCATTTCTTGCACCACGGGTTGTTTTGGCAATACGTCTTTCTAAAATTTCCACATCTGAAAAGATAAGCTCAAGATTAATAGTTTCAATGTCTCTTAAAGGGTCAACGCTTCCGTCAACATGAATAACATTGGTATCCTCAAAACATCTTACTACATGTACAATGGCATCAACTTCCCTGATGTTAGCAAGAAACTGGTTACCAAGTCCTTCACCCTTTGACGCACCTTTAACCAATCCGGCTATGTCTACAAACTCAATAACGGCAGGAGTAGTTTTAGCTGAATTATATAATTCAGTAAGTTTGTCAAGTCTCTCATCAGGAACTGCAACTACGCCTACGTTAGGGTCTATTGTACAAAACGGGTAATTGGCTGATTCAGCCCCCGCTTTAGTTAATGAATTAAATAAAGTACTTTTGCCTACATTAGGAAGGCCAACTATACCTAATTTCATATTATAATCCTCCAATCTTTGGTAATACCAAAAGATAGTTTAACATATTTTAGGCACAGGGGCAATGATAGGGTTGAATAAAATCAAAAATATTGCTAAATTATAATGAGAGAAAATAATGGAAAATCCGGAGGCAATATAAAATGATATTATCTACAACAATACAATTTCCTAATTTACATATAAATATAGAGCATCTGCCCAAATCCTTTTCGGTTTTTGGCTTTGATATAGCATTTTACGGCTGTATTATAGCTTTGGGAATGTTAGCAGGAATTGCCATAGTATGTTATGAGGCAAAAAGAACAGGGCAGGATTATAACCAGTATATTGATTTCGCCCTTTATGCCATTGTGTTTAGTGTTATTGGTGCCAGAGTCTATTATGTAATATTCAGGTGGAGCTATTACAGTGCCCATCCCACTGAAATAATTAACATCCGTGAAGGGGGACTTGCAATATACGGTGGTGTAATTGTGGCAATTCTTACCTGCTTTATTTACACCAAAATAAAGAAAATGTCTTTCCCTAAGGTATGCGATACAGCAATTTTAGGATTAATACTTGGTCAGATAATTGGAAGATGGGGAAACTTTTTTAACAGAGAAGCATTTGGAGGAGTTGCCAGAGACAAAAATCCATGGGCAATGCGAATTTATTTTGACGAAAACTATGATATTTCCCAGGTACCGGATGTGGTAAAAAACGGAATGGAAGCCTTAAGAGGAAAAGCATTAAGTGAAATAGGATATATTCAGGTGCAACCCACATTTTTATATGAATCCCTATGGAATTTGTTTGTACTTGTATTAATGCTTATTTTCAGAAGAAAGAAAAAGTTTGATGGGGAGGTTATCCTTTGGTACTTAATTGGATATGGCATAGGAAGAGCCGTTATTGAAGGAATGAGAACAGACCAGCTTATTATGCCGGTTACCGGATGGCCGGTATCCCAGACATTATCTATAGTAGTGGCAACAGTGTCTGTTATTGTGGTAATAGTAAAAAGAAGAAAAATTGCAAAAGCAGAATAAAACAGAATATAAAACGTAAAATAAAAGAAAACGTTATCAGGTGTTAAAAAAATATCGGATAACGTTTTTTTTATTTATTTTAGGGTTGAAAAGATACCTAAAATGGTTTATTATTCATATATGTGGTGATTGAGAGCGTATTTGTGGTGAAAAGTGGTGAAATTTCATTAAAAATACCAAAAAGATAGGTGATGTTTATGTTTTCAGGAGAGCAGACACAAAAAATGGATACAAAGGGCAGAACAGTCATCCCGTCAAAAATGAGGGATGCTCTTGCCGAAAGACTTGTTGTCACAAGAGGTGTGGACAAGTGCTTGTTTGCATACCCTGAATCCACTTGGGAAGCCCTAGAAAAGAAGCTTAGCAGTCTCGCTTTTACAGATAAGAATGTAAGAAGTTTCAATCGATTTTTCCTCGGTGGTGCAGAACCCCTCGATGCGGACAAGCAAGGAAGAGTATTAATCCCATCTAACTTGAGGGGATATGCATCTTTAGAAAAGGAAGTTGTATGGGTTGGAATTGGTGACAGAATTGAAATCTGGAATGTAGATAAATGGAATGAACAGCTCAATGAATATATTGAGAGCGAAGATGCAGAACAGAAACTTGAAGAACTGGCAGAATATATGGCAGGACTTGGAGTTTAATATAGAAACGGGAAACAAAAATATAAAAATGAAAAGAGGTCAATATGGATTTCAAACATGTATCAGTGTTGTTAAATGAAACCATTGATGGCTTAAATATAAATCCGGATGGTATATACGTTGACGGAACCTTAGGTGGAGGCGGACATGCATACGAGGTGTGCAAACGTTTGTCAGACAAGGGCAGACTTATTGGAATAGACCAGGACGGAGAAGCATTAGAAGCCGCAAGGGAACACTTAAAGGAATTTGAAGATAAAATTACATTGGTTAGAAGTAATTATTGTGAAATAGATACAATTTTAAAAGATTTAGATATAGACAAGGTTGACGGAATTGTTTTAGACCTGGGAGTTTCATCATATCAGCTAGACAATTTAGAAAGAGGTTTTTCCTATAAGTCAGATGCACCTCTTGATATGAGAATGGACCAAAGACAGGTGAAAACAGCAGCGGATGTGGTAAACACATACAGCGAAAATGAACTATTTAGAATAATAAGAGATTACGGTGAAGATAAATTTGCAAAGAACATAGCAAAGCACATTGTTATGGAAAGACAGAAAAAGCCTTTTGAAACAACAGCGCAGTTAAGTGAGGTTATAAAACACTCAATACCAATGAAGTTTCAAAACAAGGGAGGACATCCGGCAAAGAAAACTTTTCAGGCAATAAGAATTGAAGTTAATAAGGAACTTACGGTGCTTAGGGACTCAATTGATAAGATGATTGAATTGTTAAATGAAAACGGACGGATTTGCATTATTACTTTCCATTCCCTTGAGGACAGAATTGTAAAGACGAAATTCAGGGAAAATGAAAATCCATGTACATGTCCACCGGATTTCCCGGTTTGTGTATGTGGAAAGGTATCTAAGGGTAAAGTGATAACAAGAAAACCTATAGTACCGGGTGATAAGGAAATCACAGAGAATAAGAGAGCAAAAAGTTCAAAATTAAGAATATTTGAAAGGCATTAAGTATGAATAAAGACAGATTATATAATACAAATTTAAGAAATACAGGATATATAGACGGAAACGCTGTAAGGGCTTTGGAGCCACAAAGAAAAGAACGTATAAAAACTGAAAAAAGGGTAAAGACAGAAAAGAGAGAACAGGTTGCAACAAGGGAAAATGCCCTGCCAATGAGTGCACCATATGTGTTCTTTTTAATTGCAGTTACATGTATTTGTATAGTAATGTGTGTAACATACCTTAACATTCAGTCAAACATAAGAGCTACAAGGGACAATATTTCACAGCTTAGAACAAATATTTCCACTGTACAAACTGAAAATAATGCGTTAAGCTATGCTATAAACAGCTATGTTGACGTAAACCACATTTGCAAGGTGGCAAAAAGTAAGCTGGGAATGAAACAAGCTTCTGACAACCAGATTATTACATATAAGTCTAGTGACAGCGGCTACACATTGCAGTACGGAGATATACCAAACAAATAATTATGAGTGAAGTAAGAAGAGTTAGAAGAAAAAGAAAAAAGTTAAGATTTGGTAAAGTAGCAAATAGAAATCTGAAAATCACCAGTTGGGTGATTATTGGATTTCTATTTATATTGTGCATAAGAATTATTTACATAAATGTAGCTTATGGAGATGAGTATTCTATAGCGGTTCTTAAACAGCAAAGCTTTACTAACAATATTGTGCCATATAAAAGAGGCGACATAAAGGACAGAAACGGAAATATTCTTGCCACAAGCACTGTAGTTTATAATATGGTAGTAGATGCAAAGATGTTATCAAAAGAGGAAAATCAGGAGTATTTACAGCCGACAATTGACGCAGTGGTAAAATATTTTGGACTAAATACAGATGACCTTAAAACAAGTATTAAGGAGCATGGTACTACAAGTTACTGGATTGCCCAAAAAGATATATCATATGACAAGGTAAAAGAATTTAAAAGTTATTGTAATGGGGATTATGCTAAAACGGATTTAGAAAAAAAACAGGCAGCAGCAGTGAAATTTATTTACTTTGAGAGGGAGTATAAAAGAGTTTATCCATACGACACATTGGCATGTAGTGTCTTAGGCTTTGCTAATAAAAATAACGAGGCAAACATAGGTATTGAAAGCAGCTATAACAGTTATTTAAAGGGAACCGAAGGCAGGGAATATGGATATATGGATGCTGACAATAATATAGAGACAGTTATAAAGGAAGCTAAAAACGGCGATAATGTTGTATCTTCAATAGATATGAATATACAACGTATTGTTCAAAAATCCATAAAAAAATATATGAATAAGTACAATCCTCAGAGAATAGCAGTAGTAATTGCGGACCCAAATACCGGGGAAATACTTGCCATGTCTGATGATAAAACCTTTGATTTAAATGATCCTACAAATCTGGATGCTTATTTTACAAAGGCACGGCAGAAAAAAATGTCAGATGAAAAGCAGTCGGCATTTCTTAATGGAATATGGAACAATTTTTGTATAACAGATTCCTTTGAACCGGGATCCACGGCTAAACCTTTTACAGTGGCAGCTGCCTATGAAGAGGGAGTAGTTGATGAAAAATCAACATTTTACTGCGATGGATTTGAAAAGGTAGATAAGTTTACCATTAAATGTCACAAGGTAGACGGACACGGCACCATTAACGTAAAACAGGCTGTAGCTCAGTCATGTAATGATTACATGATGCATATAGGAAAGCTTTTAGGAGCAAAGAAATTCATTCAGTATCAAAGCAGATTTGGATTTGGAATGAAAACAGGAATAGATTTGCCTAATGAAACAAGAGGTCTTGTTTATGATGAGTCAAGAGGAATGGGAGCTGCCACTTTGGCAACTAACTCCTTTGGACAGAATTTCACGGTAAATATGATACAAATGGTGGCAGGCTTTTCATCTCTTATAAACGGAGGCTATTATTATGAACCTCATGTGGTAAAACAAATAGTGACGGAAGATGACAGACTGGTAAAAAATTATTCAAAAACTCTGGTAAAACAGACAGTAACAAAAAGCACTTCTGATTATATTAAGCAGTGCTTAAGAGCCGTCGTAACAGAAGGAACCGGCTCTACTGCAGCAATTGACGGGTACACCATTGGAGGAAAAACGGGAACGGCGGAAAAAGTTAATACGTCAGGAACAGGAATCGGACGTCTTAAAAATCAGTATATTTTATCATTTTTAGGATGTGCTCCATGTGAAAATCCACAGGTGGTATGTTACACCCTTATGGATACTCCAAAAGAAAATCCTCAGGCAACGGCTTTTAACACAGAACTTTGGACTGATATTATGAAGCAGGTTTTACCTTATCTTGGAATTAAAAAGACAGAAAAGATTGAGCAAAAAGCAAAGAAGCAGTCCTTAGAAACAGAATTTTATTCTGACGGAATCATTGAAGGAGATGACGGGTCTTTAGTGTTAAAGGATAAAACATATACAGAATAATAAATTTATTGAATGTGATATGAAAAAATGAATAAATTATAATAAAAAGCTGTATAGGGAATAAAATTGAATAATGTATTAACAATTAATCGTAAAATGCTTCTGATTTACGTTATGGGAATTATTTTAGTGTGTATAGTGGCAACTGGAAAACTGGCATATATAATGATATTTAAGTCTGAATATTACACTGAAAAAGCATTAGATGTTCAGGAAAGACAACGTAAAATCAAGGCTCCCAGAGGAAAAATTCTTGACAGAAATGGAAAAGTTATTGCTTCTAACAAAACTGTATGTACCATATCTGTTATATATAATCAGGTAAAAGAGCCTGAAAAAGTGATAAAAATGCTTGCATCGGAACTTCAAATGGAAGAAAAGGATGTAAGAAAGAAGGTGGAGAAGATAAGCTCTCGGGAAAAAATCAAGTCAAATGTGGATAAGAAAACCGGTGATAAAATAAGAGAGTATAATCTATCGGGGGTAAAGGTTGACGAAGATTACAAAAGGTATTATCCTTATGAGAGTCTTGCTTCAAAAGTTCTGGGATTTACAGGGGCAGATAATCAAGGTATAATCGGTCTTGAAGTAAAATACGAAAAGTATTTGAAAGGAATGGATGGTCTGATACTTACTCCAACAGATACAAGAGGTATTGAAATGGAGAATGCATTAGAACAGAGGGAAGAGCCGGTACCGGGAAACAATCTTACCACTACCATAGATGTTAATATTCAGCAATATGCCGAGCAGATTGCATATAATACTCTTGAAGCGAAGGGAGCAAATTACGTTTCCATAATAGTTATGAATCCTAATAATGGGGAAGTATTAGCTATGGTAAATGCACCGGAATTTAATTTAAATGAGCCTTATAAGCTTAATTATGAAATATCCGGTGAGGATAAAAAGAAAAAAAAGCAGGATTTGTTAAATAAAATGTGGAGGAACCAGTGCATAAATGATACTTATGAACCAGGTTCCACTTTTAAAGTAGTGACAGCTACAGCAGCGTTGGAAAACAATGTTGTTACATTAGACAGCAGATTCAGCTGCCCGGGTTTTAGAATTGTAGATGACAGAAAAATAAGATGCCATAAAACCACAGGGCATGGGGCAGAAACATTCCTTCAGGGAACAATGAACTCCTGTAACCCGGTTTTTATAGATGTAGGACTTAAGGTAGGAGTTAAAAAATTTTATAAGGAGCTGGATAAGTTAGGCCTTTTACAAAAAACAGGTATTGATATACCCGGTGAGGCAGGAACCATAATCCACCAGATAAAAAATGTGGGAAATGTGGAACTTGCCACTATGTCTTTTGGACAGTCTTTCCAGATAACACCGGTACAGTATCTTGTAGCTGCAAGTGCGGTAGTAAACGGCGGGAAACTTGTAACACCACATTTTGCCCTTAAGGCAGAAAATGTAGAGGGAGATTTAGTTGAAAAATTTGGTTATAAAGAAAAGAAAGGTGTTGTATCAAAGGAAACATCTGATACAATGAAATATGTATTAGAAAAAGTAATTTCTGAGGGAACCGGAAGTAAAGGACAGGTGGAAGGATATAAGGTAGGTGGAAAAACCGCTACATCCCAAAAGCTGCCCAGAGGTTCAGGAAGATACATAGCATCTTTTATGGGATTTGCACCGGCAGATAATCCCAAGGTCATAGCCATGGCCATTATAGATGAGCCGGAAGGTATTTATTATGGAGGTCAGGTAGCAGCACCTGTCATAAGTGAATTATACCGGAATATTCTTCCGTATTTACTGGAGGAAAAAGAACAAGGAGAATAAGATGAGTACAAGTACAACAATTATTGTGGCAATTATTATGTCTTTTGCAGTTAGCGTTATTTTATGTCCAATAGTAATTCCACTGTTAAAAAAGATGAAGTTTGGTCAGTATATAAGAGAAGTAGGTCCGAAATCCCATCAAAGTAAAGCCGGAACTCCAACTATGGGTGGAATGATAATATTAGCCAGTGTTATTGTAACGTCACTGGTATTTATGTTTGTTGAAAAAAATACCAAAATAGTGCCAGTGCTTTTTATGGTAATAGGATTTGGTATTATTGGTTTTACTGATGATTACATTAAAGTAGTGAAAAAAAGAAATCTGGGATTAACTGAAATCCAGAAATTAGTGGCACAATTTGTTGTTACGGCAGTATTTTGTTTTTATATAGTAAAGGTTTCAGGGCTGGGAACGGCAACCATTATTCCTTTTACTAACGGAATGGAAGTAACAATGCCTATATGGCTTTTTGTTCCCTTTTTGTTTATTGTAGTATTAGGTACAGTAAATGGTGCTAATTTAACAGACGGTCTTGATGGTCTTGCAACAAGTGTTACTATAATAATAGCAGTATTTTTTACAACGGTAGCCATTGGAACGGGACTTGAACCTATAAGTGCAGCTTTTGTGGGAGCATTGCTGGGATTTTTCTTATACAATGTATATCCGGCAAGAGTATTTATGGGAGATACAGGTTCCCTGGCGTTAGGAGGCTTTGTTTCAGCCATGGCATTTATGCTTAAAATGCCTATTTTTATAGTAATTGTGGCATTTATATACTTAATAGAGGCGCTATCTGATATTATTCAGGTAACATGGTTTAAATATACCAAAAAGAAATATGGAAAAGGCAGAAGAGTGTTTAAAATGGCACCTCTTCACCATCATTTTCAGGAAAGCGGTTACGCAGAAACACAGGTTGTGGCTGCCTTTGCAGTAGTTACTGCCATATTGTGTCTTGTGGCTTATATTGCAATGTAATAATTGCATATATTTATAGATGAATGGAGTTATAGAATAATGGAATGGAATAAAAAGAAGGTAATGGTTGCCGGTTCGGGAAAAAGTGGAATCGGGGCAGCTGATTTATTAAAAAAACTTGGGTCAACTGTTATTATTTATGATGGAAATGAAAAATTAAATAAAGAGGATGTTTTAGCAAAGCTTAGTGACCGGGAGGATGTGAAAGTGATTCTTGGGGAACTTGAAGATAGCGTTATTGATAATATTGATTTAATGATATTAAGTCCCGGAATAGCAATAGATGCACCTTTTGTTAATAAGGTAAGGGAAAAAGGTGTTCCTATCTGGGGAGAAATTGAACTGGCATATGTTGTGGCAAAGGGAAAACTTGCAGCCATTACAGGTACTAATGGTAAAACAACAACAACAGCCCTTACAGGGGAGATATTAGCTGCATATTATTCCCATGTTGATGTGGTAGGAAATATTGGAAATCCCTATACAACTACAGCCTTTGACACAGACGTGGATTCAGTTACCGTGGCGGAAATCAGCAGTTTTCAGTTAGAGACCATACATACATTTAAACCGGATGTAAGTGCAGTATTAAACATTACACCGGATCATCTTAACAGACATCATACAATGGAGTGCTATACTAACGTAAAAATGAGCATTACAAAAAATCAGGATAGTAACCAGCCTGTTATTCTTAACTATGAAGATGAGATTTTAAGAGAATATGCACCAAAGCTTAATAATAGAATTGTGTGGTTTAGCAGTAAAAGAAAGCTTGATAAAGGCATATTTTTAGATGGTAAGAATATTATCTATAAAGATGACAATGGGGAAAAAATAATTACAACTACGGAAGATACCAATTTAGTAGGCATTCACAATATAGAAAACATTATGGCTGCAATCGGCATTTCCATTAATATGGGAGTTCCTGCAGACATTATTAAAGAAGCTGTTAGAAAGTTTAAGGCTGTTCCCCACAGAATAGAATATGTGGATACAGTGGATGATGTTATTTATTATAATGATTCAAAGGGAACTAATACAGATGCTTCAATAAAGGCAATTCAGGCAATGAGCCGTCCTACGGTTCTTATAGCCGGAGGATATGATAAAAAAGTATCCTTTGATGATTTTGCAAAGGAATTAAAGGGAAAGGTTAAATGCCTTGTTTTACTGGGTCAGACTGCACAGCAGATAGCAGACACCGTAAAAAAATATGGTTTTGATAATATTATTTTTACACAGTCTCTTGAAGAAGCAGTAGAGGAATGCAGAAAGGCAGCAAATCCGGGAGATGCAGTTTTACTTTCACCGGCATGTGCAAGCTGGGGTATGTTTGATAACTATGAGCAGCGTGGTGACATGTTTAAAGAGTTAGTTTATGATATGAAAAAGTAAAAGGGAAAGATTTATGGAGCAAAAGGAATACGAACCTGCAACAGGTGAAGAGGTAACCGTAAAAAGAAAAAGAAATAAAAGGGATGGCTATTTTGATTATAGCCTTCTTTTCGTATGGATTTTTATAATGTTATTAGGTTATGTTTTACTTTACAGTGCAAGTTCCTATACAGCTCTGAATAAATATAACGATTCAGCCTATTTTCTGAAAAAACAGATACAGGCAACAGCTTTTGGTGTTGCAGTAATGATACCGGTTATATTATTAGATTACAGACTGCTTAAAAAGTATAAAACATTTATATATTGTTTTTCTTTATTTACGGTTCTGTTAATTCTTACACCTTTAGGAAAAGAGGCAAATGGTGCTAAAAGATGGATAAATCTTAAGCTTGTCCAGTTCCAGCCGGCGGAAATAGTAAAAATCGGCGTTATAATAATGACAGCGGCAATTTTATCTAAATGTGGTCAGCAGGCAATAAAAAAAGGAAAATTATGCTGGCAGATATATTCAATTACATTATTAGGGGCAGGACTGGTGTATGTGCTGACTTCTAACTTAAGCTCCGCAATTATAATAGCAGGTATCGGGGCTGTAATGATTATAGTGGCAGGAGCCGGAAAGTGGTTTACGGGAACTATTTCCGTAGGACTTGTAGGCGGAATTATAGGTCTGTATATTTTAAGAAATATGCCGCAATTGGCGTCATTAAGTTTTAGATTTGAAAGAATAGCAGTGTGGAAAAATCCTGAGAATTTCCTTCAGGGAAGAGGTAAGGGATTTCAGCCTCTTCAGGGATTATATGCCATAGGCTCCGGAGGAATTTTTGGAAAAGGTCTTGGTAACAGCGCACAGAAATTAGGTTTTGTGCCGGAGGCTAACAATGATATGATATTTTCCATAATATGTGAGGAACTGGGAATTTTCGGAGCAATTTGTATTATACTTCTGTTTGTATTTATGATTAGAAGAATGAGAGTTATAGCCAGCAATGCACCGGATATGTTTGGCTCCATGATTGTAGTTGGTGTTTTGGCACATATTTCCATTCAGGTTGTTTTAAATATTGCCGTTGTAACTACATTAATACCAAATACAGGTGTATCGTTGCCTTTTATAAGCTATGGTGGCACCTCTCTTATGTTTTTAATAATAGAAATGGGTATGGTGCTTTCAGTATCAAGAAGGATTAAAAGAATAAGATAACAGGATGTACAGGTAAATTATATGAAACAAACCAGAAAAATGAAAAGAAGAAGAAGGAGAAGGCTTAGAAAAGGGTTTAAGGTACTTTTTATTGCAACTCCCATTATAGTTGCCCTTGTGCTTATTGTTGTTTACGGATTTAGTTTAAAGAGTATAGAAACATCTCTTGATTTAAATCAATATACAACAGAGGAAGTAAAAGCATATTTAGATAATAAGAAAATTGACAATACTCTTCTTTTCTGGATAAAAAATAAAATAGGAAAAAGTGATGACATAGAACTTTTAAGTAAATATTCCGTTAAAATGTTATCTCCGTCTAAAGTGAAAATCATCGGATATGAAAACAAATTAAAGGGATATGTAGTTGAAAATAATGTGAATTGTTATTTTGACAGAAATGGAAAGGTGCTAAAAATAAGCAGTGATAAATTAAAATCCATTCCAAAGGTTGAGGGACTAAGATATAACAAAATAACTCTATATCAGAAAATTGACATGAAAAAGGAAAAGGTTTTAAACTCACTTCTTACTGTTATTAATTCCATAGAGCAGTATAATTACACCATAAAAAAGGTTATTGTAAATGATTCATCTGAAACATCACTTGTTATGGACAAGCTACAGGTGGATTTGGGCAAAACAACGAACTTAGACAAGAAGTTAAAAGATTTAAATGATATGTATGATGAAGTAAAGGGTTATGATGGTGTTTTAAATATGAAAATTGCCAATGAAGAGGGAATGTACACCATCAAAAAGAACGATAATAGTGCAGAAAAGAAATCAAAAAAATAAAACTGTAATAAAAAAAGAATGATTTTTTTTTAACAAATTAGAAATTTACTGTTGATATTTTCTGCAAAGAATTATATTATATAGTATATATGCAATTATGACTAATCATATGATGTTTCAGAAGTGCAAAAATTGCATGGCAATTAAGCAGTCCGGATACATCAGTGAATGGCAAAATTAATTTTTGACACTCACATCATTATATATTTACTGAAAAATGTTAGTACATATTGTTGTGATATTAAAATAAGTGAAATTTAGATGAAACGAAGGAGGATAAACTCTTGTTAGAAATTACTACAAACGAAAGTGAAGCAGTTGCAAAAATTATAGTTGTAGGTGTTGGTGGAGCAGGAAACAACGCCGTAAACAGAATGATAGATGAAAACATCGGTGGTGTTGAGTTCATATCTGTTAACTCAGATGCACAGGTGCTTAAGAGAAGCAAGGCACCTACTACACTACAGATTGGTGAAAAAATTACAAAAGGTCTTGGAGCAGGAGCTAAACCTGAAGTTGGTGAAGCAGCTGCAGAAGAAAACGTAGAAGAACTTGCACAGTTACTTAAAGGTGCCGACATGGTATTTGTAACATGTGGTATGGGAGGCGGAACAGGAACAGGAGCAGCTCCTGTTGTTGCACGTGTCGCTAAGGAGCAGGGAGCTCTTACAGTAGGTGTAGTTACAAAGCCTTTCAGATTTGAGGCTAAGACACGTATGAACAATGCTCTTGCAGGAATCGAAAGATTAAAGGAAAACGTTGATACACTTATCGTTATTCCAAATGATAAATTATTAGAAATTGTTGATAAGAGAACTACAATGCCTGAAGCATTAAAGAAGGCAGATGAAGTATTACAGCAGTCAGTACAGGGTATTACAGATTTAATTAATGTTCCCGCATTAATTAACTTAGACTTTGCCGATGTACAGACAGTTATGAGAGATGCAGGAATTGCACATATCGGTATTGGTGAGGCAAGTGGTGATGAGAAGGCATCAGAAGCTGTACAGCAGGCTGTTACATCTCCATTACTTGAAACATCAATTAACGGAGCTAAGAATGTTATTATTAACATTACCGGTGACGTTAGTCTTTTTGAAGCAAATGAAGCTGCAAGTTATGTACAGGAATTAGCAGGAGAAGATGCTAATATTATATTTGGTGTAAGATATGAAGATACATATCCGGATGAATGCTCTATTACAGTTATGGCTACAGGTATTGGAGAGCCGGCTGCAGCAAAGGCATCACCATTTGGTATGGGAGCAGCTAAGAAGTCATTTAGCTACAATGCTACACCTTCATCAGCAGCACCAAAGAATGACTTTACAAGAAAATCACCTGTTTCACATGCACAGGGAACAGTTGAAGAAAAGCCAATTAAGATTCCTGAATTTTTACAGAACAAATAATTAATAATATGGAAATAAAAAATGGAGTTATCTTTAAGATAACTCCATTTTAAAAATGAGTATGAAAAGTTTACAAAGTAACATTACTTCCCTGTTTCAAATCAATCCGGTCAAATTTACGATTAATATAGTTAAGAACCATCTTCTTGTTACCACTCCATTCAGGGGCAATAAGAAGTGATTTAGGTCCGTCTCCGGTTATTCTGTGAATAACCACATTAGGTGGGATATACGTGATACACTTGGCTAAAATATCTGTATATTCTTCAAGAGATAATACAGAAAACTTATTTAAGTAATAATCATTAGCCAATGCAGTATCTTTTAATACATGTAAAAGCTGTAATTTTATACCGGAAATATTTTTAGAACAGGCATATTTTACGGTATTTATCATATCTTTTTCTGTTTCATTAGGAAGCCCTAAGATTATATGAACAATAACATCTACACTGATTCGGTTAAGCTTGTCTACTGCACTATCAAAAACATCCAGGGTGTATCCTCGGTTAATATAGCGGGCAGTTTCTTCATTACTGGTTTGAAACCCTAATTCTATCCACACTGGTTTGATTTTATTTAATTCGTCTAATAATTCCAAAACCTCATTAGGAAGGCAGTCAGGTCTTGTGCCAATGGACAATGCTACAATATCAGGGTGATTTATGGCTTCAGTAAAGATTTTTCTTAAGTAGGAAACTTCACCGTAAGTGTTGGTAAAAGACTGAAAATAGGCAATAAATTTGCCGTTCTTAATTTTGTCAGATACCCTTTTTTTAGCATCTTCAATTTGATTAGTGATAGTTTCATGGCAGGAGGAGGCAAATTCACCTGAACCTCCGTTACTACAGAAGATACAACCGCCATAACTGATTTTTCCGTCTCTGTTAGGGCAGGAAAGCCCTGAGGAAAGGGAAAGTTTATATACTTTACATCCGTATTTATTTTTTAAATATGAATTAAGGGAATAATAGTGCATAATTTGTAATCTCCAGACATAAAAAAAGCGGAGACGAAGGGATTCGAACCCTTGTACCAGAGTAAACTGATAAACTGATTTCGAGTCAGCCCCGTTACGGCCACTTCGGTACGTCTCCGTGTCATAAAGTTTATAACACATTTTTGACATCCTTTCAAGGAAAATAAGAAGTTAAAAGAAGAAAAAAGTAAAAATAGGAGATATTCTAAGGCTTTAATGTATCACGGTTATTGACTATGATTGAAAATTGTTTTAATATAATAAAGATTGTGTATATAAATACATCTCAGGATGTGGGTATAGATATAAGGAGGAAATCAACATGGGAATGACTATGACTCAGAAGATTCTTGCAAAGCATGCAGGACTTGATGAAGTTAAAGCAGGACAGTTAATTGAAGCCGATTTGGATTTGGTTTTAGGTAATGATGTAACTGCACCTGTAGCTATTGGTGAAATGAAAAAAATGGATGTGGATTGCGTATTTTGCAAGGATAAAATTGCATTAGTACCTGACCATTTCACTCCAAATAAGGATATAAAATCAGCAGAGCTTTACAAATGTGTAAAGGATTTTGCAGAAGAAAATGATATAACAAATTACTTTGAAACAGGTCGTGTGGGAATAGAACATGCCTTACTTCCTGAAAAAGGATTAGTAGTAGCAGGAGATGTGGTAATCGGTGCTGATTCACATACCTGTACATATGGAGCTCTTGGAGCTTTTTCAACTGGTGTTGGAAGTACGGATATGGCAGCCGGAATGGCAACAGGAAAGGCATGGTTTAAGGTACCTTCAGCCATTAAATTTAACTTAGTTGGAAAGCCTGGAAAATGGGTTAGTGGAAAGGATGTTATTCTTCACATTATCGGTATGATAGGTGTAGACGGAGCATTATACCGTTCAATGGAATTTATGGGAGAAGGGGTTAAATACCTTTCGATGGATGACAGATTCGCCATGACTAACATGGCTATTGAAGCAGGTGGAAAAAACGGAATATTTATTGTAGATGATTTAACCCGTGAATATATGAAGAAACATTCTACAAAGGAATTTACTGAATATACTCCTGATGAAGATGCAGTATATGATGAAGAATATACTATTGATTTAAGTGAATTAAAGCCAACAGTAGCATTTCCTCATCTTCCTGAAAATACAAGAACAATTGACAACGTGGGAGAAGTTAAGGTGGATCAGGTTGTTATCGGTTCATGTACCAACGGTAGAATTGAAGATATGAGAATTGCAGCAAAGATTCTTGATGGCAGAGAAGTTAAAAAGGGTGTAAGATGTATTATATTCCCGGCAACTCAGGCTGTTTATTTACAGTGTATAGAAGAAGGTCTTGCTTCAATATTTATAAAGGCAGGCTGTGCCCTTAGCACTCCTACATGTGGACCTTGTCTTGGTGGACATATGGGTATCCTTGCAAAGGGTGAAAGAGCCATTGCTACAACAAACAGAAACTTTGTAGGCCGTATGGGTGATCCTGAATCAGAGGTTTATCTTGCAAGTCCTGCCGTAGCAGCAGCAAGTGCCGTAACAGGTAAAATTTCAGGACCTGAAGAGTTAGGATTATAGGAGGTAGCACATGAAAGCAGAAGGAAGAGTATTTAAATTTGGAAGTAATGTTGATACAGATGTTATTATTCCGGCAAGATATCTTAACGTTCCGGACCCGGAAGAACTGGCAAAACATTGCATGGAAGATATAGACAGGGAATTTGTAAATAAAGTAAATAAAGGTGATATTATTGTAGCAGACAAAAACTTTGGCTGCGGTTCCTCAAGAGAGCATGCACCAATAGCTATTAAGGCTGCCGGTGTAAGCTGTGTTATTGCAGAAACCTTTGCAAGGATTTTTTACAGAAATGCAATTAATATCGGACTTCCTATTATTGAGTGTCCTGAGGCAGCAAAAGGAATTGCCGATGGAGATGAAGTAGAGGTAGATTTTGACAGCGGAAAAATATATAATAAAACAAAAGGTGAAGAATATCAGGGACAGGCATTCCCTGAATTTATGCAAAAGATAATCAGCAGTGGCGGATTAATCAATTACATAAATAACAGATAAGAGAGAGAGGATTGTTTTAATGAAAGAGATACTTTACAAGAGCACAAGAAGTAAAGAAGGAACACTTAAGGCATCAGAGGCTATATTAAAGGGTTTAGCAGATGACGGCGGATTATTTGTTCCATTGGAAATACCGAAGTTAGATGTTTCAGTGGAAGAATTATCCAAAATGACATATCAGCAGGTAGCATATGAAGTTATGAAGTTATACTTCACTGACTTTACTGAAGGGGAACTTAAGTATTGCATCAACAATGCATATGACTCAAAGTTTGATACAGAAGAAATTGCACCTTTAGCAGAAGTTCAGGGAACATATTATCTGGAATTATTCCATGGAAAAACAATTGCATTTAAGGATATGGCATTGTCTATTCTCCCATATCTGCTTACAACATCAGCAAAGAAGAATAATGTAAAAAATGAAATAGTTATTCTTACAGCTACATCAGGTGACACGGGAAAAGCTGCCATGGCAGGATTTGCAGATGTGCCGGGAACAAGAATTATAGTATTTTATCCTGATGGCGGAGTCAGCCCTATTCAGGAAAAACAGATGGTTACACAAAAGGGTGACAATACTTACGTTGTTGCCATAAAAGGTAACTTTGATCAGGCACAAAGCGGTGTTAAGGCAATCTTTGGAGACAAGGAACTTGCAGCAGAAATGGATAAGAGAGGATATCAGTTCTCATCAGCTAATTCAATTAATATTGGAAGACTTGTGCCACAGGTTGCATATTATGTATATGCATATGCTAAGTTATATGCTGAAGGAAAGTTAGCTAAAGACCAGAAAATGAATGTTGTGGTTCCTACAGGTAACTTTGGAAATATTTTAGCTGCATATTATGCAAAGAATATGGGACTTCCAATAGCAAAACTTATTTGTGCTTCAAATGAAAATAAAGTATTGTTTGATTTCTTTAAAACAGGAGAATACGATAAAAACAGAGAATTTATTCTTACAACATCACCTTCAATGGACATTCTTATTTCCAGCAACCTTGAAAGATTAATTTATAAGATTGCAGGAAATGATGCTGATAAGAATAATGAATTAATGAACAGTCTTAAGGTAAACGGAAAATATGACATTACTGATGACATGAAAAAGCAGTTAGATGATTTCTATGGAAATTATGCGTCAGAAGAGGAAACAGCAGAAACAATCAGAGACACATATGATAAAACAGGTTATATAATGGATACTCATACATCAGTAGCTGCAAGTGTATACAAAAAATACAAGGCAGAAACAAATGATGACACAGTAACCGTTATTGCTTCAACAGCAAGTCCTTTTAAGTTTACAAGAAGTGTTATGGTTGCCATTGATCCTAAGTATGATAGCATGGGCGATTTTGAATTAGTGGATGAATTAAGTAAAATAGGAAATGTAAAAGTTCCTAATGCCATTGAAGAAATAAGAAATGCAGAAGTTCGTCATAACAATTTAGTTGAAGTAGACGGAATGAAGGATATAGTTAAGAAATTTTTAGACTAATTAGAATTTAACTAATAATAAAAGTGTTTAGTCAGACATATACGTTATGCCTGATTAAGCACTTTTTTACGTTTTGTATGGTATATACTTTTCTTTATTTATTTGTTATACTAAACGTTAAGTGCGCAAATTTGCAATGGAAGAGGAAATGTATTATGAATAATTTTTTTGGTATGTTGGCCAGAATGAAATATATAAACCGCTGGGGACTTATGAGAAATACAATAAACGAAAATATTGCAGAGCATAGCCTGGAAGTGGCAATTATTGCTCATTCACTGGCAGTTATAGGAAATACTTATTACAATAAGAATTACAATGCTGAACATATTGCAATGTTGGGAATTATGCATGATACAACAGAAATCATAACAGGAGATTTGCCAACTCCCATAAAATATTATGCACCGGAAATACGGGATGCCTACAAGGAAGTGGAACATATTGCAGCAAACCAGCTTTTGTCAGAATTACCGGAAAAAATGAGAGGGGCATATAAGAACATATTAATTGAAGAAGAAAATGATGATTGGAAAATTGTTAAGGCGGCAGATAAGCTGTCAGCATATATTAAGTGTTTAGAAGAAAAAAATATGGGAAACAGCGATTTCCAAAAGGCAGAGGAAACCATTAAAAAGTATTTAGAGGATATGAATATGGAGGAAGTGAATAAATTTATGAAGGAATTTCTTCCCTCATATAACAGGACATTAGATGAGATTAACTAGATAGAGGAATTAAATGGGAAAATCAGTATTTATTGCGGAAAAGCCAAGTGTTGCGGCGGAATTCGCAAAGGCATTAAAGCTTAACACTTCAAGGCGGGACGGATATATGGAAAGTGAAAATGCCATTGTAACATGGTGCGTCGGTCATTTAGTGACTATGAGCTATCCGGAAGTGTATGATGAAAAATATAAAAAATGGAATTTAAAGGATTTGCCATTCATTCCTGAGGGTGAATGGAAATACGAAGTTATACCGTCAGTAAAAAAGCAGTTTAAAATTGTAAAGGATATTTTAAATAGAGATGATGTGGAAACTATTTATGTGTGTACCGACTCGGGACGTGAGGGGGAGTACATATACAGATTAGTTGCTCAGGAAGCAGGGGTAAAAAATAAAAAGGAAAAGCGTGTGTGGATAGATTCCCAGACAGAGGAGGAAATTCTCAGAGGAATAAGGGAAGCAAAGGATTTAAGTGAATATAATAATCTTTCAGATGCAGCATATTTAAGAGCAAAGGAAGATTATCTTATGGGAATTAATTTTTCAAGGCTTTTAACCCTTAAATATGGAAATTCCATTCAAAATTATTTAAAAGACGGATGGAAGTCCATAAATGTAGGACGGGTTATGACCTGTGTCCTTGGAATGATTTGCAACAGGGAAAGAGAAATAAGAAGCTTTGTAAAAACCCCTTTTTACCGTGTTTTAGCAGCTACTGATATAGGTGGAAGAAAAATTGACACTGAATGGAAGGCGGTAGAGGGCTCAAAATTTTTTGAAACACCTTATTTGTATAAGGAAAACGGGTTTAAGGAAAAGCCGGTAGCAGAGGCTTTAATTAATGCTTTAGAAAGAAACAGCACTAATAATGAAAGCAATGCTTATCCTTTGGAAATGACTGTAAAATCCATTACCATGAAGGAGGAAAAAAAGCAGGCACCGTTACTTTACAATCTGGCTGAGTTGCAGAATGACTGCTCAAAAATGTTTAAAATAAGCCCTGATGAAACTCTTAACGTGGTTCAGGAATTATATGAAAATAAGCTGGTAACTTATCCAAGAACCGATGCCAGAGTGTTATCTACGGCAGTGGCAAAGGAGATACATAAAAATATAGGAGGATTGCAGAATTATTCTCCATGTGGACACTTTGCCGTTAATATATTAAAGGCATCATCTTATAAGGGCATTGAAAAGACAAAATATGTGGATGACAGAAAAATTACAGACCATTATGCCATAATACCAACGGGACAGGGACTTAATGGTTTGCAGAAGCAAAAGCCTATAAATCAAAAGGTTTATATGGTTATTGTAAGGAGATTCCTTAGCATATTTTATCCCCCTGCCATTTACAAAAAGGCATCTCTTATAGGTATAATGCCGGCAACCTACAGGGATGAAACTACAACAACGGAACAGTTTAGCTCTAATTTTAAAATCCTTGTAAATAAGGGATATCTGGAAATAGCAGGTGTGCCGAAGGAAAAGAAAAAAAGTGCAAAACAGGAAGATGTGGAAGGTACAAATGAAGAAAACAGTGAAAATTCCGAATTAAGTTTGGATGAAGATTTCTTTAATCTTTTGCATAATATAAAAAAAGGTGATAAAATCCCAGTATCGGGAACAGAGATAAAGGAGGGTGAAACTTCACCTCCTAAAAGATATACGTCAGGTTCACTTATTCTGGCAATGGAAAATGCCGGACAGCTTATTGAGGACGAAGACCTGAGAGCGCAAATTAAAGGGTCGGGAATTGGAACCAGTGCCACAAGGGCTGAAATTATTAAGAAACTGGTAAATATCAAATATTTATCTCTAAACAAAAAAACACAGGTTATTACACCTACCCAGTTAGGTGAAATGATATTTGGTGTGGTACATGGCTCCATTAAGTCATTACTAAACCCGGAATTAACCGCCAGTTGGGAATTAGGACTTACTCAGGTGGCAGAAGGCAAAATAACCTCAGATGAGTATATGCATAAGTTAAATGAATTTATAAGAGGCAGATTTAACAATGTAATAAATTTAAACAACTCAGGACAAATGACAGGTTATTACAACTACGTAGCGCAGTTTTATAGGAGGAAGAAATAATGTGTGGTATTGTTGGATATGTAGGGGAAAGAGATTGTACTGAAGTGCTTTTAGATGCATTATCAAAGCTTGAGTACCGTGGATATGATTCAGCAGGAATTGCGGTTTTTGAAAAGGACCGTATAATGGTTGAAAAATCAAAAGGTGAATTAAAGAATCTTAGAGAAAAAATAAATAAAGAACATAAACCGGATGGTCATTGCGGAATTGGTCATACAAGATGGGCAACTCACGGTGAACCGTCAGATATTAACTCTCATCCTCATGGAAGTAAGAGAGTATCAATAGTTCACAATGGAATTATTGAAAATTATAAAGATATAAAGAATTTCCTGATTGGAAAGGGTTATACATTTATAAGTGAAACAGACACTGAAACAGTTGCAAAATTATTAGATTACTATTATGAAGGTGATCCGGTGGAAGCTATTATTAAGACATTAAATGATATTAGAGGGGCTTATGCTCTTGGAATACTTTTTAAGGATTTCCCGGACAGAATTTTTGCAGTAAGAAAGGATAGCCCTCTTATTATAGGTGTAGGCGAAGAAGAGAATTTTATAGCTTCTGACGTTCCTGCAATTTTAAAATACACAAGAAAATACTATCTTTTAGAAGAAAATGAAATAGCAACCATTAAGTCAGACAGAATTGAATTTTGTAATATTCACAGAGAACCTATTACTAAGGAAGTGCAGGTTTCAAATCTGGATATGGATGCAGCTGAAAAAGGCGGATATGAGCATTTTATGCTTAAGGAAATACATGAACAGCCAACAGCGGTAAAAACTACAATTTCCCCAAGAATTAACAACGGAATGCCTGATTTATCAGAATGTGGTCTTACACCGGAAATGCTTAAGAATTACAGAAAATTCTTTATTGTGGCATGTGGAACAGCAATGCATGCAGGAATGGTAGGAAAATATGTAATTGAGAAGTTGGCAAGAACGGAAGTTACAGTTGATATTGCATCAGAGTTCAGATACAGAGATCCTATTGTGACAAGTGAAGACTTAGTTATTGTTATTTCCCAGTCAGGAGAGACTGCAGATACCAAGGCAGCCCTTCATTTAGCCCATGAAAAAGGTGCAAAGGTGTTAGCTGTGGTAAATGTTAAAGGTTCATCCATAGCAAGAGAGGCAGACATGGTTTTATATACTCATGCAGGACCGGAGATTTCTGTTGCATCAACTAAGGCATTTTCAGTTCAGATGGCAGTAATGTATCTGTTAGCATATGAAATGGCATATGCTAAGGGAACAATAACAGAAGAGGAATGCAGAAGACTCACAGCAGAATTACAGAAAATTCCTGAAATGATTGAGAAAACAATGGAATGTGAAGACAGGTGCAAGTATGTTGCCAGCAAGCTTATAACAGCAACCAGCCTTCTTTATATCGGAAGAGGACTTGACTATACTCTTAGTATGGAAGGTTCACTTAAATTAAAGGAAATATCATACATTCATTCAGAAAGCTATGCAGCGGGAGAATTAAAGCATGGAACTATTTCCTTAGTTACAGATGGAATGCCGGTTATTGGTGTGGCAACCCAGTCAGACTTACTGGAAAAGACTGTAAGCAATATTATGGAAGTTAAATCAAGAGGCGCCTTTACCATAACAGTATGCAAGGAAGGTACAGAATTTAGTGAAGGGGTTATGGATGAGGTTATAGAAGTTCCTGTCTTAGAGGACATATTAATGCCTCTTATTACGGTTATTCCTCTTCAGTTAGTGGCTTATTACACTACAGTATTAAAGGGACTTAATGTTGACAAACCAAGAAACCTTGCAAAATCAGTTACAGTTGAGTAATTACCGGTGTTATAACATCATAGAATAAACTGCAGCTGTAAGCAGTTTGGAGAGAAGGATAATATGTATAAAATAAAGGATTTATATGATTTAAATGAAACTATAGCAGCAGAACTTTTTGAAGGAAAGGAATATCCATGGGAAGTGTTAGCTGATATTGGTGATTTTATTTTAAAACTGGGTGATAAATTACCAAAGGATGAATTTACCAAAAAAGGTGACAATATCTGGATTCACAAGTCAGTTACCATAGCACCTACGGCAACTCTTAATGGACCGTTGATAATTGATGAGGGAACAGAGGTAAGACCGGGAGCCTTTATCAGAGGAAAGGCTATTGTTGGAAAGAATTGCGTAGTAGGTAATTCTACAGAGCTTAAGAATGTTGTATTATTTAATACTGTTCAGGTGCCACATTATAATTATGTAGGTGACAGTATTTTAGGTACTCACTCTCATATGGGAGCAGGCTCCATTACATCTAATGTAAAGTCTGATAAAACTCTTGTGGTAGTAAAAGACGGTGATGAAAGAATTGAAACCGGACTTAAAAAGTTTGGTGCCATGCTGGGAGATTATGTTGAAGTAGGATGCAATTCCGTACTTAATCCGGGAACAATGATAGGAAGACATACAAATGTTTATCCGTTGTCATGTGTAAGAGGAGTTATACCTGAAAATAGCATTTTCAAAAATAAGGATGAAATAGTATCTAAAAAATAGTCACGGAATTTTGCGAATTTACACATAATTTGGAAATGAAAACATATTGCAAAAAAAGGTTTCATAACTTATAATATAGTTACCTGAGATGCTCGTAGGTCCTGTATATTTTGAACCTACAGTTTGATTAAAGGGATTCCTATATCTCTAAGGGGATGACATGCCTCGTTATTTAGTGGACTTCAGAACTTTAGATGCGGTTGCCCACCTGGCAGTTGCTAGGACTCAAAACGCAGGAAGGGCATTTCGGGTATACATAACAAACATAGGAAAAGCAGTCGGGCAGTTTTTACTGCCCGATTTTTAAAAGTAAGCCGGAAAAGTATAAAACTTCTCCGGCTTACTTTTATGCTGAATAATTTTCTGAGAGTATTAATAGTATGAAACATAGGGACAACATAAATAGGGGGGAGCATGAAAAAGATAATAGTGTTTTTTTCGGTATTTTTTCTTATAACAGCCATTATAACAGGAAAAAAATGCCGGGAAGTAATACAAAAAATAGATACAATTTCCACTGAAAATACCACAAATATTCTGATTAAAGAAGCAACAACGGAAGACAAAAAGAAAACAGGTATAAAACAGCTTCAAAAGGTAAGGATTGTAATAATGAGTAACAATTATACATCAATTTATCATTCAAGCCTAACACTAAAAGGAGACAATCTAAAGGTTTATTACGGTAAAAATTTTGCAAAACAAAAAGGCTGCAAAAAAGTTAGTTTAGATGGAGATAGCAGTTATTTTAAAAACAGTGATGTGGTAAAAATTTATGGGAAAACCGGCATCACAATACAGGGGCATAATACTGAAAACGGTTCTCCGGTGTATATGGGGGAATTATATTTATATAGGGAACAAAGCGGAATGGTTGTGGTAAATCAGGTGGATATGGAAAATTATATTGCGGCAGTTATATCCAGTGAGATAGGAGAGGAATCTTCATTAGAGGCATTAAAGGCACAGGCTGTGTGTGCAAGAAATTTTATTATGAAATCTAATGCTTTAAAATATGAAAAGTATAAGGCAAATGCTGATGACAGTACTGATTTTCAGGTGTACAACAGAATAAAGCCGGGAAAAAACAGCAAAAGGGCGGCAGAAGAAACTAAGGGAGTAGTAATGACTTACAAAAACAAGTTAATAAAGGCTTATTATTTTTCCACATCCTGTGGATATACCACCGACTACAAAATATGGGGTAAGGAGAAGATGAATTATTTAAAGGGGGAAAACTTTACGGAAAATTCCAAAAGAAATGTAAAAAATCAGTGGGAGTTTAAAAAATTTATTAAAAAGAATGTAAAAGGAATTGAAAGCAAATATCCATTTTACAGGTGGAGGGTTTATTATACCAATGAGCAGTTAGAAAATTCCATTTATAACACTACAGGGGTAAATGTGGGAAATATAAGCCGTATTGAAGTAAATGAGAGAGGTGCCGGGGGAATTGCTTCCCAGATTACCGTATACGGTGACAAAAGACAGATTGTTATGCAAAATCAAAATGAAATAAGAAAGGCGTTATGCTCATGTTACGGAAAAATCAAATTATGTGATGATACCACAAGAGCTGGAATGACTATGTTGCCTAGCGCATTTATTCTGTTGGAAAAGGAAAAGGGAGGCTATACCATATATGGTGGTGGCTTTGGTCATGGCAGTGGAATGAGTCAGAATGGAGCCATGGAAATGGCAAAGTCAGGGAAAAATTATAAAGACATCCTAAAAAGCTATTATCATGGCATTGAAATAAAGAATGCTAATTAGGATTACTTTTGAACTTTTTCATAGTAAAATGCCTCTGTTTCAGGATGAAGAAGCTTATTTATTTCTGCACCGATAAATAAAATATAGATACAGAAATATATCCAAAGCATTATAATAATAAATGCCGTAAGACTTCCGTACATATAGGACATATTCGAAAAATTATCAATGTAAATAGAAAATACATATGAAAAAATCATCCATCCAAGGGCAGAAAAAAGAGCTCCCGGTATACATTTTTTTATTGTTGTAAGCCTGAAGTTAGCTATTTTATACAGTATAATGAAAAATCCCGATAAAATAACAAAAGAAATAAGATATCTTAATATAAGAGTAAGTATTGTAACATTCTCCAGTATTGGAATAAAGGACAAAAGAAGATTAAATATCCTGTTACCAAATACCAAAAGAACCATGGTTACAATAATTGCCAGTAAAAATAAAATAGTATAGAGCATAGAAACAAAACGTGATATTAAATAGTTCCTATCACGGTGAATTTTACTGATTTCATATAAACCAAACATTACTGAAAGAACCCCCTTAGAGGCAGACCAAACTGCGGCAATAGCCACAATGGAAAGCAACGTTCCTGATACATGGGTATACAGCTCACCAATAATCTGAATGAGAAGGGGCTTAATAACATCCGGTGAATAACTGTTGATAATCCTTATAAGGGCATTTTTGTCTAAACTTGTCATACCAACTACGTTTAAAAACAAAAGTAAAAAAGGAAATAGTGACAAGGTAATGAAAAATGATGCCTGGGCGGTATATATTCCAACTCTGTCTTTTCCCATTCTATAAAAAAATCCATATATATTCAGGGCAAAATTCATAATTTTTTTCATCTTAATCTCCGTTTATATAAAGTATATGCATTAGTATAACATTTTTTCACAGGATGGCA
Source organism: Eubacterium sp. AF16-48 (assembly GCF_003479405.1). Classification (GTDB taxonomy): domain Bacteria; phylum Bacillota; class Clostridia; order Lachnospirales; family Lachnospiraceae; genus Eubacterium_G; species Eubacterium_G segne. Next base: position 466,107 of record NZ_QUHB01000002.1, read on the forward strand.
AATATGTACAGGGAAAACAAATTATGATAGGATAATGTTATTATGGATTCAGGAAGAGGAAGGTTTGTGAAAAGTAGCAGAGAGACAATTATAAAAAACATAATATGCATAACATTGGTATGTGCAATAGGAATTGTAAGATTAAACCTATAGGCTGACTTGTAAAAGTAAATTCCGTGTGAAAGACTAAATTCCACACCCTGTTAAAAATTGACCTAAATTTAAAAGTTTTTGGTTGAATAAAGGGGAATAAGTGTTAAAATTTAAGTACATTTTTCTTTAAATCTGAAAATCAGGGCATAGAAAACAGACCTCTGGAATTCTTGTGTGAAAGATTAAATTCCACAGGTCGGTGTGAGAAATGTGAAATTTGTGGCTCTGATGACGGATTTATAAAAATGTTATTTTAGCAGCTTTGGTGTGAGGATTACATCATCAGGTGGGATGTATTTAAGCTGCAGGGCCCGGAGAATCTCCGGGCCAAATTTTTCCAGTGATGCCTGATATGGTGTTTTACCATTCAATCCTTCCCTCACATAAGAATTGATGTGATCAACACATTTTTTAATGTCCCATTGTGTAAGATGCGTGAAAACAGTTCCTTTGGGAATAATCATTCTCAACAGGGTATGTGCCTCCTCAATGCCACCCTTCTGATTACTTCTCATGGGATCACAGTAATAAATACTCATACGTTCAATGCCGTTAATACCCGTTTCAAGTGATATCGGGTCGCCGAATTCACTGCCACGGTCAGTCAGACAGGTATTGAAAACGGATAGAAAGTCATATGTGCCAAGAGCCCTCTCCAATTCATTAACGGCAGCCTTAACAGCTCCTTCAGTACAACGGTTTAGAAGTCTGGCAATAAACAGTTGTGTTTCAGGGATGTAAAAAGTCAGAATACATTTATTGGAACCCTTAGCCGAAATGACAGTATCCATTTCACAGAAATAATCAGGATTCAGCAACTTAAAATCAGCATAAGTTCTTCCAATGAAAACTTCCCTGTTTCTGATTGAAGGTTTGGAATCGTCTTTTCGTAACCTAAACTTTACCTTACGTTTTAAATCAATGTTTCTGGTAAGAAGGACACCCTGTTCAATGTAGTTGTAAAGTGTTTTCACACTGATGCCCAGTTCCGGATGGTTGGTGACAATTACATATGGAGACTGTCCCTGTTCTATCAGAGGTGCAACCACGGCATTCATTTGAAGAGCCTGATGTTTTGTGAGATTTACACCGATTCTTGAAGAAGTACGGAGTTCTTCATATTTTCGTTGTGCAAAAACAGCATCATAGCGGTATTTATGCGGAATGCTACAGCGATGGAGTGGTTTATCACAACCATTGCAAACGTAAGGAGCCCGGTCCAGTCGCAAACAGGATTCCTTTACGAAAGACTTGCATACCTGATTACATTTGTTACATGATGAACACTTAATGTCACAGAGGATAATCTTTTCACATACATTTGTCCGTTTACACCTAAATCTTCTGGTGCAAAAGTTGTGCGGATTATTAAATATCCGTTTTGGTTGAATGTCATCAACCCGGTGAAGACGAATCTCTTTTGAAATGGTAGTTGGATCCTTGCAAAGATATTTGGCAATCTCCTTGAAGGAAAGTCCTTCATTTAGAGAGTCTTCAATAAATTTACGGTCATCTAAAGTTAAGTGTTTCTGGTTTCCCGGTATAAGGTTAGACATGTGTACCTCCTTCTACCGCCATCAGAGAGCATGGAAAAAGCATACAGGGAAAGAGATAAATATGCAAATGAATGGGAGAAAATGGTGTGAAAGGTTAAATTCCATTTATGTAAAAGTAAATTCCACTGTGAGATGGGAGAGTGGAATTTAAAATTTTAATTTTGG